>JAWKRC010000007.1:0-307118 GCA_041389825.1 Polyangiales bacterium
GGCGTCGGCGAGGGCGAGCGCGGGGTCGCCCACGATGCGCACGCCGATGGGGCGGCCGACGAGCCCGCCCGCGTCGCTGCCCACCTCGGGGCTGCCGTGGTGCTCGAGCGCGCCCACGAGCCGCACGTCGGCGGCGTCGATCACCTGGTCGATGACGAGGCGGCCCATGCGCCCCGAGGCTCCCGCCACCGCGACGCGCAGGAGGCTCACACCGACGCTCCCGTCGCGCGGAGGGCGGCCACGGCGCGCTCGACGTTGGCCTCGCTCGGCCACGCGAGGGGCAGGCGCGCCTCGGGGCGGATCTTGCCCATGCGCGCGAGGAGGCCCTTCACGGGGCCGGGGTTGGTCTCGGTGAACATGGCGTCGTAGAGGGCGAGGAGCTTCTCCTGGCGGCGGCGCGCCTCGGCGAGGTCGCCCGCGAGGAAGGCCGCGACGACGCCCTGCACCGCGGCGGGCGCGGCGTTGCTCGCGACGGAGATCACGCCCTTCGCGCCCACGGCCATCATGCCGACGGTGAGGATGTCGTCGCCGCTGAGCACGGTGATCCGGTCGCCGAGCGCGGCGTGCACCGACTGGGCGCGGAGGATGTTCCCGGTGGCCTCTTTGAGGGCGATCACGCGGGGGCAGTGCTGCGCGATCTCGACCACGCTCTCGGCGGCGAGGTCGGCCGTCCCTCGGGTGGGGACGTTGTAGAGGACGATGGGGATGTCGGTCGCGTCGTGCACGGCGCGCACGTGGGCGACGAGGCCGCGCTGGGTGGGCTTGTTGTAGTAGGGCATCACCACCATCGCGGCGTCAGCGCCGGCCTCGCGGGCGGCGCGAGTGCGGGCGATGGTCTCGGCGGTGGCGTTGGTGCCCGTGCCGGCGATGACGGGTACGCGGCCCTTGGCGACGCGCACGGCGGTCTTGATGAGCTCCAGGCCCTCGGCGGCCGAGAGGGTGGGCGACTCGCCCGTGGTGCCGACGGGGACGATCCCCGCGATGCCCTCGGTGATCTGCCACTCGCACAGCGCCTCGAAGGCGGGGATGTCGAGCGCGTCGTCGCGGAAGGGAGTGACCAGCGCGGTGTACGCGCCTGCGAGCCTGAGCGTCATCGTTCGTCCTCGGTGAAGAAGTCGGCCGGGGTGAGCGAAGGCCACGGCCGGGGGGACTCCGTGGGCCGGTCCCTTCCCACAGATAGAGGGGATTCGTCCACCCCGCGGAGGACGTCGTTCAGCGCGGCGAGGTGCCCCCGCCAACGCCCCAGCGCGTACCCGCTCGACCGCGCGAGGAAGGCCCAGTCCGACGACAGCGCCAGCGATAGCTCCCGCGACGCGCGCCCGAAGCGACGATCGCCCGCCCGCACGAGAGACTCCACCGCAGCGCACGCGCGCTCCGTGGGCCGCAGCGACCACGCGACCTCGGGCGAGAGCCACACCGCGCCGAAGCCCCCCTCGCCCCACGTGCTCGACGACGGAGACACCACCGCGTCCGTCCGCCAGCGGTCGAGGCACTCCGAGGGCGTCATCGCCGTGAGCACGTCGGAGCGCGCCGCGTGGCGCAACGCGGCCTCGACGAAGGCCGGGCCCTCGCACCACCAGTGGCCGAAGAGCTCCGCGTCGTAGGGGCAGAGCGAGGTCGCGCCCTCGCACCCCCGCGCGAGCGTCCACCGCGCCCACGCCTCGCGGTCGCGCACGAAGCGCTCGGCGTGCTCCTGCGCGCGGGCGAAGGCCGCCGCCGGGTCCCAGGGCTCCTTCACTTCATGGCCCGTGACGCGCCAGGGCTTGAGGCCCGTGAACTGCCGCGTCCCGTCGGCGGCGGTGAAGTCCGTGAGGGCATCCTCGGGGAGCGTGAAGCCCGCGTCGGCGTGAAAGTCCCGGTAGACGGTGTCGGAGGGGTAGCCCACCTCGCGCGACCACACCGCGCGGCTCGCCTCGGGGTCGCGACCGAACACCGCCAGCCCTGCCCGCGTCCGCGACGGGCGCGCGAGCCCCCACCGCGGCGCGGGCGTCGCGTGCAGCACCCCGTGCGCTTCGAGCACCGTCCAGCGCACGCCCTCGTCGACCAGCACCCCGTCGACGCCGTCGAGCCACCCGCACTCGGGCAGCCAGAAGCCCCTCGCGTGGAGCCCCGTCGCCTCGCGGAACTCCCTGAGCCCCGCCCTCACCTGCGCGCGCGCCACCGCGGGGTGGTGACGCAGCCCCGGGAGCCACGCGTGCGTAAGGGCCGTGGTGAAGAGCTCGACCCCCTCGCGCGCGAGGTCGACGAAGCCTGAGACGAGGTCTCCGCCGAGCGCGCGCCAGAGCTCGCGCGACGACGCGACGGCGCGGGCGTGCGCGTCGAGGGCCGGCGTGAACGCGGCGTCGAAGCGGCGATCGCGGCGCGCCGCGGCGATGAGTCGGTCGAGCTTGTCGAGGTGCCGCGCGAAGCGAGCGCGGAGGAGCGCGTCGCGGAGCATCGCGAGGAGCGGCGGCGAGAGCGAGAGCGCGACCCGCGGAGCGACCCCGTCTCGCGCGAGCCGCTGGAGCGCCGTGAGGAGCGGCAGGTAGCTCTCGTGGATCGCCTCGAAGAGCCAGCGCTCCTCGAGGGCGTCGTCGTGCTCGGGGTGGCGCACCCACGGCAGGTGGGCGTGGAGCACGAGCGAGAGGGCGGCCTCGGTCATGGCGGCGCGCGCACTCTATCTCCGCGGCGACCGTCGACCGCGAGGGTCGAACCGCTCACCCCGCCGGGGCGACCGCTCGGGGGGCGAAGCCGCTTGACGCCCCGCGGGAGTCCCTCTATCCCCGCGCACGGCCGAAGCGATGTCGACGCCTCCCTTCACGATCCTCGGCGCCGGCCTCACCGGCCTCTCCGCGGCGCACCACCTCGGTGGCGACTACCAGGTGCTCGAGCGCCTGCCCCACGTGGGCGGTCACGCGATCACCCTCGAAGAGCGCGGCTGGCGCTTCGACCGCACGGGTCACCTCCTGCACCTGCGCGACCCCGAGATCCGCGCGTGGATGGAGCGGGTCTTCCCGCCCGGCCACCTCCGCACGGTGCACCGCCGCAGCCAGATCTGGTCGCACGGGCGCTACACCCGCTACCCCTACCAGGCCAACACCTTCGGGCTCCCCCCCGAGGTCGCCAACGAGTGCCTGCTCGGATACCTCAAGGCGCGCTTCCCCGAGGCGCCGCACGCCGCGCCGACGAACTTCGAGGAGTTCTGCCTCCAGCACTTCGGCGAGGGCTTCAGCCGCCACTTCATGATCCCGTACAACTCGCGGCTGTGGGGCGTGCACCCCCGCGAGATCACGGCCGAGTGGTGCTCGCGCTTCGTTCCGCTGCCCAAGCTCGAAGACGTCGTCGCGGGCGCCGTGGGGCTCAACGACCGCGAGCTCGGCTACAACGCGAGCTTCCTCTATCCGCCGACGGGCATCCACGAGCTGCCCGAGCGCATCGCCGAGCACGTCTCGCCCATCCGCTTCGAGACCGCCCCCGCCGCCGTCGACTGGAGGAAGCGCGAGCTCCGCTTCGCCGACGGCCACGTCGAGCCCTACCGCGCGCTCATCACCTCGGCGCCCTTGAAGACCCTGGTGTCGACGCTGGTCGACGCGCCCGCCGAGGTGCGCGCCGCGGCCGACAAGCTGCGCTGCAACCACCTCTGGTACATCGACCTCGCGTCGTCGGCGCCCGCGGGGAGCGAGCTGCACTGGGCCTACGTCCCCGAGGAGAAGTACCCCTTCTACCGGGTGGGCGTGTACTCGAACTTCAGCGACGCGATGGCCCCGCCCGGCGGGTCGTCGTTCTACATCGAGCTCGCCGACCGCGACGAACCCGACATGAGCGTCGTGGGTCCGCGCGTGGTCGAGGGCCTCGTCGAGATGGGCCTCCTGCGCTCGCCCTCCGACGTGGCCTTCATGCGCGCGCGCCGCATCGATTTCGCCTACGTGATCTTCGACCACCACTACTTCGAGAGCCTCGCCGCGATCCGCCCGTTCCTCGCAGAGAACGGGATCATCTCGCAGGGGCGCTACGGAGCCTGGAACTACTCGAGCATGGAAGACGCCTTGATCTTCGGCCGCGACGCGGCCCGTGCAGCCCGCGAGGTCGCGCCGTGAGTGAGAAGCCCAACGGCAGCGCGCACCCGCGCATCTCCATCGTCATCCCGGTCTACAACGAGGAGTCGATCCTCCACGCCGCGGTGGTCGACCTGCGCGAGCAGCTCGCCGACTTCGGGTGGCCCTACGAGATCATCCTCGCCGAGAACGGCTCCCGCGACGGCACGGTGCCCATCGCCCGCGCCCTCAGCGAGAAGTACCCCGAGGTGAACTTCTTCTCGCTGGGCGAGCCGAACTACGGCAAGGCCCTGCGCGAGGGGATCTTCCGCGCGCGCGGCGAGTTCGTCGTGTGCGACGAGATCGACCTCTGCCTCGTGGACTTCTACCGCCGCTCCCTCGAGATCCTCGAGAGCAACGAGGCCGACCTGGTCATCGGCTCGAAGGTGCTCCAGGGCGCCTCTGACGAGCGGCCCCTCGTGCGCCACGCCGCGACCTTGTTCTTCAACGGCCTCCTGCGGGTGACCCTGGGCTTCCGCGGCACCGACACCCACGGCATCAAGGCCTTCCGCCGCGTGGCCCTCCTCGACGTCGTGCGCGCCTGCCTCGTCGACAAGGACGTCTTCGCCAGCGAGCTGGTCATCCGCGCCGAGCGCGGCGGGGTGCGCATCCGCGAGATCCCCGTGCGCATCCTCGAGAAGCGCCCGCCCTCGATCAACCTCTTCAAGCGCGTGCCCAACGTGCTCAAGAACGTCGGCAAGCTCTTCGTCGCGATCCGCATCCGCGGCTGAGCGCCCTCGCGATTTCGGCCACTTCGCGCGGCGCTCCGTCGCGCGGCTTGCGCGCCCTCGGGGCGGCTGTCAGCTTGCTGCCCCGAGCGGCGGAGCCGGTTGTCCCCCTCCCTCCCCCTTTCGCCACGGCTCCGCCGCTCCTTACCCTCAGCGCGTGAGCGACGCGAGCTCGGCGCCGTCGCGGGGGCGACGCGAGGGGTCGACCGACACGCAACGCTCCACCAGCGGGCCGAGGCGCCCGTCGCGGTCGAGGCCGAGCTCCCGCGCCATCACCCCGAAGGCGTACACGTCGTGCGAGGGCGACGCCGCGCTCGGCCCCTGCGCCTCGGGGGCGACGTAGCCCGCGGTGCCCTCCATCGCGCGCGAGGCGTGGCCTACGGCGCGCGCGAGGCCGAAGTCGGTGAGCACCGCGCGGCCGTCGGCGCGAAGGAGCACGTTGCCGGGCTTGAGGTCGCGGTGCACCCAGCCCGCGGCGTGGATGTGCGCGAGCCCGAGCGCGACCTCGTGCGCCCAGCGACGCGCCTCGCCGGCGGTGACGTTCCCTTGCGTGATGCGCGCGCGCAGAGAGCCGCCGGGGAAATACTCCATCACGATGGCGCCGAGCGACTCGTGCAGGGCGTGCACGCGCACGACGTGGGCCGAGGCCACGGCCGCCGCGACCTGGGCCTCGCCGCGCAGGCGCGCGCCGCGGTCGGCCCTCGCCTGCGGGTGGTAGAGCTTCAGCGCGACCTGCCGGTCGAGGCGCGCGTCGCTCGCGAGGAAAACCGCGCCCGCGCCGCCGCGGCCGAGCTCGCGCAAGAGGGCGTAGCGGCCGACGCCCGCGCGCGCGTCGGGGGCGAGCAGCGTCGCGCCCGCGTCGCCCGCGCGCACCGGGCGGTCGTAGCGCGCCCTGCGCTCGCGCGCGCCGGGGAACTCCAGGTCGACGCCCATCACCAGCTCGAACCAGCGCGCCGCGCCCGCCGCGTCGCCGCGCTGCGCGGCGAGCTCCCCGAGGCGCATCATCGCCGGGGCGGCGTGGCGGGGTCGCCGAGCGCGACGCTCGCGAGCAGCGGCTCGGCCGACGAGACCTCGCCCGGGCCACGAACCAGTCGGCGAGCTTCACCCGCGCCCGCGCGGGCAGCGTCGCGCGCGTCGCCGTCTCGCGCAGCCAGCGCAGGAGCGCGAGCGACGCGGTGCGGTCGGCCTCGACGTCCAGCGGCGCACGGCCTCGTCCACCGCGTCGACGTCGGGCATCGAGCGAGGCCGCGAGCGGGTCCCTCGCGCGCTCGGCGGGGCGGGCGAGGTCGGGCGCGGGCGCGCAGGCGCGTCAGGCGGCGGCGGGGCGTCGCTGTCGAACACGCGCTCGGCCCCGGCGGCGGGTCGAAGGCGAAGAGCCGCTTCAGGAAATCACGCAGCGCCATCGTCGACCGTCACCGTCACCGCGCCCGACTCGAGCCGGTCGCCCGCCGCGAGCACGAAGGGGAGCGCCACGCCTGCCCGTCGAGGAGCACGGGCGCGTCGGGCGCGAACACCGCGCCGCGCGGCTCGAAGCGCAGCGCGCCGAGCGGCGTGCGGTGCTCGGCGGCGCAGAAGGGACGAAGCGGCGCCCGCGGTCCATCCCGTGCTCGACGCGGAGGGTGAGCGCGCGGTCGTCGCCCTCCACCGCGAGGGTGAGGTCGGCGCCGAGCGACACCCGCTGCCCCGCGCGCAGCGGGAGCGCGCCCGCCACGGGCAGGCCGTCGAGCGCCGTCCCCCCGCGGCCGCCCGCGTCGCGGAGCACGAAGACGTCTCCCTCGCGCGCGACCTCGCAGTGCCGCCAGACACCGACGCGCCGCGCACGGCGACGTCGCCCTCGCGGCCCACCACCGCGGGGAAGCGCCCCACCACCACCACCCGCTCCCCCTCCGTCGTCAGCGCGCAGCGGCCCGCGGTGAGCACCCTCGCCCCGCGCTCGTCGAGGAGCCGCCGCGCCTCGTGGTCGTCGCCGTGCGCCCTCGCCCACGCGCGCAGCGCGTCGAGCGCGGCGAGCCGGTCGCCGCTGCGCCAGAGCGACTCGAAGCCCTCCATCGCCGCCCGTCGTCGGAGCTCGTGCCGCTCGGCGGCCTCGCGGTCGTCGGTGACCCTCTCGAGCTGCTCGATGTCGCCCGCCGCGGTGAGCGCGCGCACGACGGCGTCGCGGTCGTCGAGCAGGCCCCACGCGCGCGCGGCGTCGCGGGGCGCGCCGAGGGCCTCGAGCTCGCGCGCGGCCTCGAGAGATCGTCGCCGCTCGTCGTCGCTGCGCGGCGGGGCCTGGCCTCGAACTCGGCGAGGGTCACGTCGGCGAGCCCGCGCCGGGCCTGGTCACGGAGCTCGTCGAGGCGCGCGAGCTGAAAGGCGCGGGCGTAGCGGTCGCGGCGGGCGGAGATCCCCTCGGCGGTCTGCGCGGCGCGGAGGAGGGCGCGCGCGGCCTCGGCGCGGTCGCCCGCGTCGAGGTAGAGCCGCACGGCGTCGTCGACCCTGCCGTCGGCCTCGGCGCGCTCGGCCGCGCCCGTCGATCGGAACACCCGAGACAACCACGCCCACATGGAAGACCTTCGGTCGGACGTGTTAGAACCGCTCGCGGCGCGGGCTGCGCCGTCGAAGCCGCCGTTTGTACCACCAAAGAGGCAACTGATGTCGCAAGCGAATCGTCTGGGTGAGCTGCTGGTCCGCGAGAAGAGAATCTCCCTCGCGCAGCTCAAGCAGGCGCAAGACGAGCAGCGCCGCACCGGGCAGAACCTCACCTTCGCGCTCGCCCGCCTCGGGTTCATCTCCGACAAGGAGATCACCAACTTCCTCGCGCAGGAGTACCGCGTCCCGTCGATCGACCTGACCGCGGTGGAGCTCGACCCCGAGCTCGGGCAGCTCCTGCCGCGCGAGATCTGCGAGCGCCACCGCGTCGTCCCCATCTCCCGCGCGGGCTCGTCGCTCATCGTCGCCATGAGCGACCCGACGAACCTCACGGCCATCGACGACATCCAGTTCCGCACGAAGTACAACGTCGAGCCCGTCGTCGCGAGCGAGAACGCGATACTGCAGGCCCTCGACCGGCTCTTCCAGGTCGGGCCCGTCACCGACTCCCTCGAAGACATCCTCACGGGCCTCGACGTCGGCGACGAGATCGACTTCGACTCCGGCGAAGAGGACCAGGAGTCGGTCAACGACCTCGAGCGCGCGAGCGAAGACGCCCCCGTGGTGAAGCTCGTCAACGCCATCCTCCTCAACGCGATCAAGGTCCGCGCGAGCGACATCCACATCGAGCCGTACGAGAAGAAGCTCCGCGTGCGGTACCGCATCGACGGCGTGCTCCGCGAGGAGATGTCTCCGCCGATCAAGATGAAGAACGCCATCTCGTCGCGCGTGAAGATCATGTCGAACCTCGACATCGCCGAGCGGCGCCTCCCCCAGGACGGGCGCATCAAGCTCAAGCTCGGCGGCGGCAAGGAGATGGACTACCGCGTGTCGGTCCTCCCCACGATCTGGGGCGAGAAGATCTGCATGCGCCTGCTCGACAAGAGCAACCTGCAGCTCGACATGACCAAGCTCGGCTTCGAGAAGCTCGCGCTCGAGTGGTTCATGAAGGCCATCCACAACCCCTACGGGATGGTGCTCGTGACGGGCCCCACGGGCTCGGGCAAGACCACCACCCTGTACTCCGCGCTCTCGGAGCTCAACAAGATCACCGAGAACATCAGCACCGCGGAAGACCCCGTGGAGTACAACCTCCCGGGCATCAACCAGGTGCAGATGCACGACGAGATCGGGCTCAACTTCGCCGCGGGCCTGCGCTCGTTCCTCCGGCAAGACCCCGACATCATCATGGTGGGCGAGATCCGCGACTTCGAGACCGCCGAGATCGCGGTGAAGGCCGCGCTCACGGGCCACATGGTGCTCTCGACCCTGCACACCAACGACGCGCCGAGCACCGTGTCGCGCCTCCTGAACATGGGCATCGAGCCCTTCATGGTGACCGCGGCGACGACCTTGGTGCTCGCCCAGCGCCTCGCGCGCCGCGTGTGCCAGGAGTGCAAGACCGAGATCAAGGCCACCGACGAGTCGATGGCCGAGATCGGGTTCAAGCCCGAGGAGATCCAGCAGGCCAACGGCCGGCTCTTCAAGGGCGCCGGCTGCAAGACCTGCAACAACACGGGCTACAAGGGCCGCGTGGCGCTCTACGAGGTCATGCCGATGTGGGACGAGATCAAGGAGCTCGTGCTCCAGGGCGCCTCGGCGGCCGAGATCAGACCATGGGCATCAAGTGCGGCCTGCGAACGCTGCGCATGTCGGGCATCACGAGTGCCTCGAGGGGGTCACCACCACCGAAGAGATCATCCGGGTGACGGCCTCGGACCTCAACAAGTCGAACTGAGGCGTAGCGGATGACTGCGGCGGAGGCTGGGCAGCCCAACCTGCTCGAGCTCTTGAAGGTGATGGTCGAGCGCGGCGCGAGCGACCTGCACATCACGGCCGGCGCGCCGCCGATGCTGCGCGTCGACGACCAGCTCGTGCCCCTGCGGCGCGGCGCGGTGCTCACCCCCGCCGACACCCAGCGGCTCTGCTACCAGATCCTCACCGAGGAGCAGCGCGCCCGCTTCGAGCGCACCTGCGAGCTCGACCTCTCCTTCGGCGTGAAGGGCCTCGCTCGCTTCAGGGCCAACGTGTTCATGCAGCGCGGGGCCGTCGCGGCGGCCTTCCGCGCGATCCCCTTCAAGATCCTGTCGCTCGAGGAGCTGGGCCTGCCGCCCGTGGTGTCTGAGCTCGCCTCGCGGCCCCGGGGCCTGGTGCTCGTCACGGGCCCCACGGGGGCGGGCAAGACCACGACGCTCGCGTCGATCGTCGACAAGATCAACACCGAGACGCGGCAGCACGTCATCACGATCGAAGACCCGATCGAGTACATGCACGCCAACAAGAACTGCGTCGTCAACCAGCGCGAGATCGGCAGCGACACGGCCACCTTCAAAGAGGCCCTGCGCTACGTGCTCCGGCAGGACCCCGACGTGGTGCTCATCGGCGAGCTGCGCGACCAGGAGACCATTGAGGCCGCGCTCACCGTCGCCGAGACCGGCCACCTCGTCTTCGCGACGCTGCACACGAGCAGCGCGTGGCAGGCCGTCAACCGCATCATCGACACCTTCCCCTCGCACCAGCAGTCGCAGGTGCGCGTGCAGCTCTCGTTCGTGCTGCAAGGGGTCATCACCCAGCTCCTCCTGCCGCGCGCGGGGGTGCCGGGCCGCGTCGCCGCCGTCGAGGTGCTCCTGCCCAACCCGGGCATCCGCACGCTCATCCGCGAAGACAAGATGCACCAGGTCTCCTCGCTCATGCAGGTGGGCCAGTCGAACACCGGGATGCAGACCATGAACCAGTCGCTGGCCTCGCTCGTGGCGCGCCGGCTGGTCACCACCGAAGAGGCCGTGTCGCGGTCGAGCGACCCGGCCGAGCTGCACCAGCTCATCGAGGCCGCGCGCGCCCCCGCCCGCGGCGCCTCCCGCGACGCGTAGCGGCGCTGTACGACATCTCCACACGCCGAGTGAGTCTTTGACCCCGCGGCGCGGGCCTGCGTACCATCGTGGGCGATGGCGCAGTTTCAGTACGAGGCCAAGACGCGCACCGGGGAGCTGCGCACGGGAGTACTCGAGGCCGACGACGAGGCCGCCGCCGGCGTGAAGCTGCGCGCGCAGCAGCTCACGCCCGTGAAGGTGAAGAAGAAGGGCTTCACCCTCCCGTGGGGCGGCGGGAGCGTCACCACGAAGGACCTCGTGGTGTTCACCCGTCAGTTCTCGACGATGATCGACGCGGGCCTGCCGCTGGTGCAGTGCCTCGAGATCCTCTCGACGCAGAACGAGAACCCCGCCTTCGCGCGCATCCTCCGCGCGGTGAAGCTCGACGTCGAGGGCGGCATGACCTTCAGCGACTCGCTCTCGAAGCACCCCGCGGTCTTCGACGTGCTGTTCTGCAACCTGGTCAAGGCCGGAGAGATCGGCGGCATCCTCGACACGATCATGCAGCGCCTCGCCGCGTACATCGAGAAGAACGCCAAGCTCGTGCGGCAGGTGAAGTCCGCGATGACCTACCCCATCGGCGTGCTCTGCATCGCCGTGCTGGTCATCGGGATCATGATGGTCTTCGTCATCCCGACCTTCGAGAACATGTTCAAGGAGTTCGGCGGTCAGCTCCCCGAGCTGACGCAGATGGTGATCGACCTCTCGCACTTCTTCGTGAACAACCTCTTCATCATCATCGGCTCCATCGTGGGCGTGGTGATGGGCATCCGGTACTGGCTGCGCACCCCGAAGGGGCGGCAGACCTTCGACCGCGTGCTGCTGCAGTTCCCGGTGATCGGGCCGACGATGCGCAAGATCGCCGTCGCGCGCTTCACCCGCACGCTCGGCACCCTGCTCGCGTCGGGCGTGCCGATCCTCGACGCGCTCGAGATCGTGGCGAAGAGCTCGGGCAACTGGGTGATCGAGCAGGGCCTCATGGCCGCGCGCGCGAAGATCGCCGAGGGCAAGAACATGGCCGAGCCCCTCGCCGAGGCCAACGTGTTCCCGTCGATGGTGGTGCAGATGATCGCGGTGGGCGAGCAGACCGGCGCGCTCGACACGATGCTCAACAAGATCGCCGACTTCTACGAAGAGGAGGTCGACGTGGCCGTGGCCGCGATGACCTCGCTCCTCGAGCCGATCATGATGGTGTTCATCGGCGGCTCCGTCGGCACGATGATCATCGCGATGTACCTGCCGATCTTCACCCTCGCCGGCAACGTCAAGGCCGGCTGACGCGCCCCGCCCGTGGCCGCCCCGGGCCGATCGATCCTCCCTGAGCCCCAGGCGCTCCTCGGCAACACCGAGGGGCAGATCCGGCAGCGGTTCCAGCTCCTCACCGCGGCGCGGGTGATGGTGTGCACGGTGATCTTCGGCGGCACCATCGCGGTGTTCCTCGCCGAGGGGCACAACTTCGACGCGCCCACGCCGCAGCTCCTCCTGCGGGTGATCATCGCGATCTACACCCTCTCGCTGGTGTACGCGCTGCAGATCCGCAGCGCGCCGCGCGCGCGCCTCGTCGCGCTCACCCGCTTCTCCATCGGGATGGACCTCGTGGCGTGGACGGCCCTCGCCTACGCGACGGGCGGCGCGGCCTCGCCGCTCTCGACCCTCTTCGGCCTCACCACCCTCACCGCGGCGCTCGTCCTTGGCGGCAACGGCACCCTCTGGACCGCCGTGAGCGCCCTCGGCTGCTACGGGATCATGGCACTGCTCCTCGCCCTCGGCGTCGTGCAGCCCCCGCCCGACCAGCTCAACACCGCCAGCGCGATCGAGACCACCTACCAGATGCTCGTCACCCTCACGAGCATCGCGAGCATCACCGCGCTCGGCGGCGCCCTCGCCGACCGCCTCGTGCTCACCGGCGGCGCGCTCCTGCGGGTGGAGCAGAGCCGCGCCAACCTCCTGTCGCTCTACGAAGACGTGCTGCGCTCGATCCCGCAGGCGCTCATCACCTTCGACGCCGACGGCGCCATCGACGGCGCCAACCCCTTCGCCGCGCTCTTCCTCGACCTCGAGCCCTCGCAGATCCTCCGGCGGCCCGTGGGAGAGGTCCTGCCCTTCCTCCCGCCCGCCGCGGTGGAGGGCAGCGCGGGCAGCGCGAGCGGCGACGCGCGGCTCAAGACCGAGTGGCGCGAGATCCCCGTCGCGTGGCACGTCGCGCCGCTCTACGACCGCAACGGCGCCCGGCGCGGCGGCATCGTCGTGGTCGACGACCGCTCGCAGGAGGAGGCCCTCCGCGGCGCGGTCGAGAGCGCCGAGCGCTTCGCCGTGCTGGGCCGCCTCGCCGCGGGCCTCGCGCACGAGATCCGCAACCCGCTCTCGGCC
Organism: Polyangiales bacterium; assembly: GCA_041389825.1. Lineage (GTDB taxonomy): Bacteria > Myxococcota_A > Polyangia > Polyangiales > JAEYZO01. The sequence goes on from JAWKRC010000007.1 coordinate 12,673, forward strand.
ATCTCGGGCTGCGTCGAGCTCGTGCGCGAGACCGCGCGCCTCGACGACGAGGAGGTCGGCCTCCTCACCACGGTCACCCGCGACGTGGCGCGGCTCAACGACCTCGTCACCGACATGCTCCAGTTCGCGCGCCCGCGGCCCCCCGAGCGCGCGCTCACCGACCTCGTCTCGGTCGCCCGCGAGGTGCTCGGGCTCGCGCGAACGTCGGGCGGCCCCGAGTCGCGCGTCTCGATCGAGCTCACCGGCGCCGACTCCATGGTCGCGAGCGCCGACGCCGCGCAGGTGAAGCAGGTGCTCTGGAACCTCCTGCGCAACGCCGCGCAGGTGTCGCGCCCCGGGACCTGCGTGACCATCGACATCTCGGGCTCGCCGCACGAGGCCGAGATCCGCGTGCTCGACCGGGGCCCCGGCGTGCCCGACGAGATGCGCGACCGGATCTTCGAGACCTTCTTCTCGGGCACCGCGAGGGGCACGGGGCTCGGCCTCGCGATCGTGAAGCGCATCGCCGAGTCGCACGACGGCCGCGTCGAGGTTCACCCCCGCGACGGCGGCGGGAGCGTCTTCGCGGTCACGATCTCGCGCGCGACCTCGCGGCCTCCGCCGAGCGCGCCCGACGCGCCCACCGACCCGCCCGACGCGCACAGCGAGACGGAGCCTCCGCCGGAGCCGCGGTAGCCGCTACGAGGGGCTCTGCAGGCGCTGCTCCTTGGCCTCGACCGCGGCGACGAAGAGGCGCACGTACTCGACCGCCGAGGTGACCGAGAAGACCAGCGAGAGCAGCACGAGCCACTGGCCGCAGACGTTGAGGTCGACCCTCGCCGACCAGAAGGGCAGCACGCGGTAGGGGTAGTGCAGCACCAGCATGAGGATGCCGACCATCTGGAGGGCGGCCTTCCACTTGCCGCTCTCGCCCGCGGCGATGACCACGCCCTCGCTCGCGGCGATGGAGCGCAGCGCGGTGATGGTGATCTCGCGCGCGACGAGCACGACGACGACCCACGGGGCCACGCGGCCCATGCGCGTGAGGTAGACCAGCATCGCCATCACCAGGAGCTTGTCGGCGAGCGGGTCCATGAACTTGCCGAAGACGGTGATGAGGTTGGCGCGGCGCGCGAGCCAGCCGTCGAGCAGGTCGGTCACCGCCGTCGCGCCGTAGAGCCACGCGGCGATGAACCCGTCGCGGGGCGTCGAGGCCGCGACGAACCACAGCACCACGGGGATCATCGCGACCCGCGCCATGGTGAGCGCGTTCGGGAGGTTCCACACGTCCTGCCGCGCCGCGCGGCGCACCTCGCGTCGGTGGGTCTTCGGGTCCTCGACCTCGACGTCCTCTTCGTCGCTCACGCCGCGGAACCCTACACCCGATCGCCCGCCCGCCACCGCCCTGATAGGGGGCTCGCGCCGGGGCGCCTCAGGGTGGCAATATGACCCCGACGTGACGCGCGACCCTCGGTCTCCCGACATCGAGAACACCCGCACCATCCTCCCCGAGCGCCTCGTGGGGCCGACGGTGCGGGGCGTGCGCATCACCGTGGTCTCAGGCCCCGACGCGGGGCGCTCGACGGTGTTCACCCAGAACCGCGGCATCATCGGCCGCTCGCAGGGCTGCGACCTGCGCCTCACCGACCCCACGGTGTCGGCCTTCCACGCCGAGCTCACGGGCTCCGAAGACTCCGGCGGCGTGCGCGTGAAGGACCTCTCCTCGCGCAACGGCGTTCGCTACGCCGGCGCGCGCATCGAGAGCGCCGTTCTCCCGTCGAGCGCCACCGTGGAGCTCGGCTCGACCCGCGTGCGCGTCGAGCTCGACGCCGCGGTCGAGACCCAGGTCGCCGACATCCACGCCTTCGGCGAGCTCCGCGGCCGCAGCGTCGGGATGCGCGAGCTCTTCGGCACCCTCGCCCGCCTCGCGCGCACCGAGCTGTCCATCCTCATCGAGGGGCAGACCGGCACGGGCAAGGAGCTGCGGCGCGGGCCGTCCACGACGCGAGCCCTACGCCAACGGGCCCTTCGTGGTGCTCGACTGCACGGCCATCCCGGGCACCCTCGCCGAGAGCGTGCTCTTCGGCCACGAGAAGGGCGCCTTCACCGGCGCCAACGAGCGCCGCATCGGGATCTTCGAGGCCGCCGAGGGGGGCACGGTCTTCCTCGACGAGGTGGGAGAGCTCCCGCTCGACCTGCAGCCCAAGCTCCTGCGCGTGCTCGAGCGCCGCGAGGTGGTGCGCGTGGGCTCCACCACACCCCGCCCGGTGCAGGTGCGGGTGATCTCGGCGACGTGGCGCGACCTGCGGCAGATGATCAACCAGGTGCGCTTCCGCGAGGACCTCTACTACCGCCTCGCGCAGGCGCGGGTCGCCATCGCTCCGTTGCGCGAGCGGGCCGACGACATCCCCATGCTCGTCTACCACTTCCTCCAGCAGCTCCCGGCGGGCACGCAGTGCGCGCGGGCCATCGCGCCCGAGGCCCTCCAAGAGCTCCAGCGGCGCGAGTGGCCGGGCAACGTGCGCGAGCTCAAGAGCACCGTCGAGCGCGCGGCGATGATGGCCGAGGGCGCGGTGATCTCGAACGCCGACCTCGCCTTCGAGCGGATGCTCACGGGCGAGCGCTCGCGGGCCCCCTCGCCCGCGGGCACCGTGGCCTCCGACGCGCCGCTCACGCCCTTCAAAGAGGCCAAGCGCTCGCTCATCGACGAGTTCGAGAAGGACTACCTCCAGCGCCTCCTGCACCGCACCGGCGACAACCTCTCGCGCGCCGCGGCGCTCGCGGGCATCGAGCGCCACTACCTCCGCGACCTGTTCCGCAAGCACGGCCTGCGCTCCGACGACTGAGCCCATGGGCCCCGCACTGTTCGCGCTCGCTGCGCTCCAACGCGTGATCGCCGTGCGCCCCCCCGAGGGCTCGCTGCGGCGCGGCCTCGTCTCGCTGCCCCGCTGGCCCGCCGCGCTGATCGTGGTCGCGGCCGTCGCGCTCGCCGCCGTGCCCCTCTGGCGCGCGTGGCGCGCGCGGCGTAGGAGCGCCGGCGCGTGAAGCCCAACCAGGTCGCCTCGGTGCTCGTGCTCGTGGTGCTGATCTACGGCGGCTTCATCTTCTGGAGCGACGTCTCGGCCCTGCGCGACGCCATCGGCCGCTACGAGTGGTGGACCTTCTTCGCCAGCCTCGGGCTCGCCTTCGGCAACTACGTGCTGCGCTTCGCGAAGTGGGAGTTCTACCTGCGGCGCCTCGGCGTGCGCGGCGTGCCGTGGCGCGAGAGCTTCACGATCTTCCTCTCGGGCTTCGCGCTCTCGGTCACGCCCGCGAAGGCCGGCGAGGTCTTCAAGTCGGCGCTCCTGCAGAGCGCGCGCGGCGTGCCGATCTCGCGCAGCGCGCCCATCGTCGTCGCCGACCGCCTCACCGACCTCGTCGCGCTCATCATGATGGTCGCCGCGGGCGGGATGTACTTCCGCGGCGGCGGCTACGTCGCCCTCGGCGCCTCGACGCTGGTGGCCGTGATCCTGCTCTTCGTGACGGTGCGCCCCCTCGCCGAGTGGGCGCTACGGCTCGTCGAGCGCGTGCCCGTGGGCAAGCGCGTCGCGCCGCGGCTGCGCGAGGCCTACGACGCCCTGCGCGTGCTCGCGAGCCCCTCGGCGCTCCTCCTCCCGACCGCGGTCTCGGTGGTCGCGTGGGCGCTCGAGGCCCTCGGGCTCTGGATCATCGCCAAGGGCCTCGGGCTCTCGCTGAGCGCCCCCGTCGCGGCCTTCGTCTCCGCCACCGCCACCCTCGCGGGCGCGGTCGCGATGCTCCCCGGCGGCCTCGGCGGGACCGAGATCGTGATGCAGCGGCTCCTGCGCGACATCGCCCACGCGACGGGTAGCACCGCGTCGACCGCGACGCTCCTCGTGCGGATCAGCACGCTCTGGTTCGCGGTGGGCGTCGGCGTGCTCGCGCTCGCGTGGTTCCGTCGGGCCTACGACCGCAAGGTCGGCCCCGGCGGGTCACCGAGCGAGCGCTGAGCGGCGGACGATCAGCAGCAGCTCGCCGCGCCCCGTGAGCGCGAGCACCCTCGCCGCGCTCGGGTCGAGCGCGCGCACCGCCGTCACCCGCGGCGCGCCGTCGTCGTCGTCGCCCGCCACCGACACCCGCGCGAGCCGCTCCCAGCGCTCGGTGACGCCGCCCGCGCCGAGCGTCGCCGTCTCGACGTGCGCGACCTCGCCCGACGCGCGCCCCGCCACCACGCGCACGCGGCCGTCGTCGGTCGCGACGAGCGAGAGCGCCGTCACGTCGTCGAGCCCGGGGTCGCGCGCCCACGTCTCGCCTGTGTCGGCGGAGACCCAGCCTCGCCCGTGGTCCACCACGACGGCGTGCTCGCCCGCGTGCGCGATCGACGGCGACCGCGGCGACGCGGGCCACGGCCGCCGCGCCCACGGCCCCGCCCCGTCGGCGCTCCACCAGAGCGCGGTGCGGCCGGCGATCACCGCCGCGCCCGAGGCGTCGAACGAGGCCGCGGAGACGGTCTCGGGCGTCGCGACCTCCTCGGGCGCGCGTCGCGGGTCGAGCTTCAAGCGCGCCGCGCGCGGTCACGGCCCACGCGCCCCGCTCCGTCGCGTGGAGCGTGAGCGGCCCCCAGCGCCGGTCGGGCTCTCCGCGGGTGAGCTCGCGCCACGAGGCGCCCGCGCGGGCCGCGCGCCAGAGGCGGCCGTCGAGGTCCGCGACCCAGAGCGCGCCCGAGGCGCAGGCCGCCGCGCCGAAGATCGCGTCGCCAGGCGCTTCGAGCGCGCGCAGCGCCGCGTCGTCGTCGTCTTCGAGCGCCGCCGCCGGCGCCCACGCGACGCGGTCTCCCACCACCAGCAGCGCGCGCACACCGACGTCCATCGCGACGGCCACCATGGGCGCGCCGCCCTCTCCGCGCAGCGGCGTGACCCGCGCGTCGACCTCGGGCGGCTCGTCAGCGCGCGGCTCGACCTCGCCCTCGCCGCGCTCTTCGTCGTCGCCCTCGTCGAGCGGCGGCAGCTCGTCGAGCACGTCGTCGTGGTCGCGCTCGGGGCCCTCGTGCCCGCCGTCGTCGCCCGGGAGGTCGTCCCCGATCACGTCCGCGTAGAGCTCCGCGGGCTCGTCGACGAGGCCGCCCTCGTCGGTGAGCGCGCCCTCTCCGAACGCGATCTCGTCGGCCTCGCCGAAGGCCCCGGGCTCGCCCTCGCCGTCGTCGCCGCCGTCGTCGTAGTCGCCGAGCTCGTCGAGGCCCTCGTCGCCCATCGCCGCGTCGTCGAGGCCGCCCTCGAGCTCCGCGAGGGCGTCGTCGTCGCCCACGTCGACGGGCGCGCCCTCGTCGTCGTCGAGCGGGGGCAGCGCGTCGTCGAGGGCGTCGTCGTCGGGGTCGCGGGGAGGGCGTGTCATGCGCGGGGCGCGCGAAGGTATCGCGTCTGCGCAGCGAGCGCAGCGTCAGCGTCGCCGCGGCTCGGGCACCGGCAGGTCGAGCCGCGCGAGCACGAGCTTCATGTCCTCCCACACGTCGCGGCGCGCGGTGCTGCCGGGGTTGCGCGCGTCGCGGAGCACGTACGACGGGTGCCACGTGGGCATCACGGCGACGCCCTCCCACGCGTGCCACTTGCCGCGCAGCGAGCCCATCGAGGCCTTCGACTGGAGGAGGTAGCTCGCGGCGGTCTTTCCGAGCGCGACGACCACCTCGGGCTTCACCAACCCGAGCTGCCGCACGAGGAAGGGCGTGCACGCGCGCATCTCGTCCTCCTGCGGGACGCGGTTGTTCGGCGGCCTGCACTTCACGATGTTCGCGACGTAGACCTCGTCGGGGCTGAGCCCCATGCCCGCGATGATCTTGTCGAGGAGCTGCCCCGCGGGCCCCACGAAGGGCAGCCCGCGGAGGTCCTCCTGCTCGCCGGGGCCTTCGCCGACGAAGGCGAGCCGCGCGAAGACGTCTCCGCGAGAGAACACCGTCTGCGTGCGCGTGGTCGAGAGCCGGCAGCCCTCGCACCGCGCGACCTCGCCGCGCACGACCTCGAGCGCCTCGCGACGCGCGTCGCCCTCGAGGAGCGGCATCGACGCGGCGGTGACGGCGCGCGGCGCCTCGTCGAACATCGTGAGCGAGACCGAGCGCGCGGGCCTCGCGGCGGGCCTCGGCGGCGCAGAGACGGGAGCCGGAGGCGCGACGCGCGGCGCGGGAGCGGGCGGAGTCGGGGCGAGTGACGGGGCGGGCTCGACGGGGGCGGGCGCAGAGGCGACCGCGGGCGCAGCGACGACGGGAACGGGCGCATCGACGACGGGCTCTGCGTCGGTGATGTCGGGCACGGGGAGCGCGCCGCGTCGGGGGAAGGCCACCGCGCCGAGGTCGCGCTGCCACGCCGCGTGCGCCGCGAAGAGGCGCGTGAGCTCGGCGAGCTCGTCGCGGGTCGGTGCCGTCATTGGCGTTTCCTAGCACCGCGGCGCGAGGATCATCCACTCTGCGACCCTCCGTGGACCTCCGCGCGCTGAGCCTCTGTCTGGCGGTGAACCTCTCCCTCGCCGCGTGCCGGTCGAGCGACGCGCCGCGCGCGCCCGCCGCGGCCGTCCCCACGACGCGAGACGTGCGCGTGGGCTCGATCACGCTGCACACGGTGAGCGTCGGCGCGCGGGAGCGGCCCGTGCGCTGGGTGATCCACGGAGGCCCCGGCCTCGACCACACGTACCTTCGCCCCTCGCTCGACCGGCTCGGCGAGGACGGTCGGGTGGTCTACATCGACCTGCGCGGTCACGGTCGCTCGTCGGCGCCGCCCGACGCCGAGGGCTACGTGATCAGCGACGCGGCCGACGACCTCGCGGCGCTCGCGCGCTCGGGGGCCGTGGGCGCGGCGCCCGTGGACGTTGTCGCGCACGACTTCGGCGCGGCGGTGGCGCTCAGCCTCGCGGCGCGTCACCCAGAGGTGGTGCGCAGCCTCGTGCTGGTCGCGCCGCTGCGAGACGCGCAGCAGGTGAGGGCCGTGGGCGCGCGCTCGCGAGATGCCCTCGGCGCCGAGGGCTGGGCCGCGGTGCGGGCGCTCACCACGCCGCAGGGGACGCTCCGTGACCCCGCGCAGGTGGGGGAGCTCTTCCGACGGCTAGGCGTGATGTGGTGGCACCGGCCCCCGAGCGACGCGGCGCTGCGCGAGATGACGCGCGGGATGATCTACCGGCCCGAGGCCGACGCGAACTTCCTCCAGGCGGCGCAGCGGTGGCGCGCGCAAGACCTCGCGCCGGGCGTGCGCGCGCCGACCCTGGTCGTGTCGGGCGACGACGACCGGACCTTCTTGCCCGCCGAGGGGAGGGCGCTCTCGGAGCTCCTGCCGCACGGTCGCTTCGCGGTGGTGACCGACGCGGGTCACCTCCCCTTCGCGGAGCAGCCCGCGCGCTTCGCAGAGACCCTGCGCGGGTTCTGGCAGAGCGCCGCGGGCGCGTCGCAGCGCCGTTGACGTTCTCGAACGACCCAGGATAGCTTCGCCGGAAGGTATCGCGTGGCGGGCACACAGGCCGAGACACGACCGAACGAGAGGGTACGCGGCGTGCCGAATCAACCCGTGCGCATGGAGATGTTCGGAGAGACGAACGTCGGCATGAAGCGCACGCACAACGAGGACAACTTCTCGATCATCGCCGAAGAGAACCTCGTGATCGTGGCCGACGGGATGGGCGGGCACGCGTCGGGCGAGGTCGCTTCGAAGATGGCCGTCGACGCCATGCGCGAGTTCTTCGAGGCCACCGCGAAGGACCCCGACGCGACCTGGCCGTACAAGATGGACAAGCAGCGGAGCTACGAGGAGAACCGGCTGATCACCGGGATCAAGCTCGCGAACCTCCGCATCTTCGAGGCCGCGCAGCGCGAGCCGCGCTTCAGGGGCATGGGCACCACCATCGTGGTGTGCGCCGCCGTGCGCGAGGGGCTCATCGTGGGCCACGTCGGCGACTCGCGGGTGTACCGCATCCGCAGCGGCGCCATCGAGCAGCTCACCGAAGACCACTCGCTGCTCAACGACTACCTGAAGATGCGCAAGCTCACTGAAGAAGAGATCGCGAACTTCCCCCACAAGAACGTGATCGTGCGCGCGCTCGGCATGAAGGAGATCGTCAAGGTCGACTCCCGCCTCGAGCACCCGAACCCCGGCGACATCTTCCTGCTCTGCTCTGACGGCCTCTCAGGGCCCGTAGCCGACCCGGAGCTCCTCCGCCTCGTCGAGGAGAACAAGGGCGACCTCAAGGTCGCCGCGTCTCGCCTCATCGCCAAGGCGAACGAGAACGGCGGGCCCGACAACATCACCTGCTGCCTCGTGCGTTGGGTGGGCAACACCAACTGACCGCGCGCGCAGGGCGCATGCGCCGCGCCGCGCGACATCGAAGCCTCCCTGCCGCGCCGCGAGGTCGCGGGGTAGAACACCCCGACGACGGTGATGCGATGCCAGCGGGGGAGCGAGCGGTGACAGAGACTCGACGACGGCTTCGGCCAGGCTGGGTGGTGGCGTGGGCCCTGGCGGTCGCCGGGTGCGGCTCGACCACGAGCGCGCCGCCGACGGTCGACGCTGCCGGCGACGTGGCAGAGGTCAGCGACGACGCGCCCGTGGTCGACGCCGGGGCGCCCGACGCGGAGGGCGACGCCGTCGCCGAAGACGCTGCCGACGGGTCGATCGACGCAGGAGGCGACGCCGGCGACGACCTCCCCGACGCGAGCGACGACGCGGGCGACGACGCGGGCGACGGCGGCGACGACGCGGCCGCTGACGACGTCGGCGAGCCCGCCGAGGTCTTCGTCGAGGACGTCCCCGCGCTCGACGACGTGGCTGACGTCGCGGGCGACGGCGCGACGGTGCTCGCCGACGCGCCCGCCGACGTCGCCGAAGACGTCGGCCCCACGTGCCTCGCGGGCGTCACCGATCAGTGCCCGAGCTTCCTCCCGGGCCCCTGCCCCGACCTCTCCGACGGCGCGCAGCACACCCTCGTCACCCGCGGCCTGACCGCCGACCTGCCCGCGAGCTGCGAGGGCGGCACGACCTCCCTCGGCGGCGACGGCGTGCTCCCGCTCACCCTCACCGCGCCCAGCGACGTGGTCATCACCGGCACCCCGACGGGCGGCGACGGCGTGGTGCTCACCCTCACCCCCGCCGCGGGCTGCGGCGAGCTCGCGGCGGAGCTCCGCTGCGCCAACAGCCTCGTCTCGGGGAGCGAGGGCGTCGCGCGCATCGACATGCCCACGCTCGCGCCGGGCGTGTACTTCGTCGCCGTCTCCACCGCCCGGGGCAACCCCTCGCTCGTCGAGGCCCGCGTCACGCCCGCGCGCCCCCGCACCCGCGGAGACGTCTGCCCGGGCGTCCCCGTGGTGCCCGACGGCCCGCCGGTCACGCTCTCCACCGCCCCCTTCCTCGCCGACGCCGACTACGGCACCGCGTGCGGCGCGGGCTCGACCCCCGCGGGCTGGGTCGACGCGGTCTTCTCGTACACCCTCTCCTCCCCGCGCGACGTCACCGTCGAGGTCTCGGCCACCGGCAGCAGCGCCCTCTCGGTCGACGTCTCCGCCCGCTGCGGCCAGCGCGCCTCCGCGGTGCCCGGGTGCGTGAGCGCGAACCCCGCGCGCCGCGTGCTCCGCAACCAGGCGCCGGGCACCTACTACGTCACCGTCGATCACAGGGCCTCCACGGGCCCGGGGCGCACCCTGGTCGCGACGGTCACCACCGCCGCCCCCACGCCGCCGAGCGCCGCCGACGCCTGCCCCGGCGTGACCCTCCCCGCGGCCACCGCGGTGTCGACCGCCGTCGCGGGGCTGAGCGCTGGATCAGCGAGCTTCGCGTGCTACGGCGGCGCGCGCGCCGACGCGGTGTTCACCTTCACGGCCCCGCCCCTCGGCGACGTGCTGATGAACGCCCGCGCGAGCGGCGGCGTGGCGATGCAGCTCGCGTCGAGCTGCGGCGGGCCCACCGTCGCGGCCTGCGTGGGCCCCGCGAGCAACGTCTGGAGGCGCCTGCGCGGCCTCACGCCCGGGCAGACCTACAGCCTCGCCGCGGGCACCTCGGCCACGACGGGCTCGCTCACCGCGCAGTGGTTCGCCGTGAGCGGCGGCGGCCCCACCGCCGTGTCGGGCAACGACGCGTGCTCGCGCGCGCGCACCCTCCCCGAGGTCGGAGGCGTGTTCACGGGCGACTCGTCGACCGCGTCGACCAACCTCATCCCGCCCTGCGGGGGGTTGTCGTGCGCGAGCGGGCGCGTGGCGTACTTCAGGCTGAACCTCACCGAGCGCAGGCGTGTGGTGGCGAGCACCTACGGCTCGGCCTTCGACACGATCCTCGCGGTGAACTCCGGGTCGAGCTGCCCGGGGCGGTCGATCAGCAACGGCTGCGACGACGACACCGTCGGGCACACCTCGCAGGTCGACCTCACGCTCGACCCGGGCACCTACTGGATCGTGCTGCAGGGCTGCGGGTTCAGGGTGGGCGGGTCGTACACGCTCGACGTCGCGACCTTCGCGCCCTGAACCCGCGTCGGCGTCAGATCCCGCGGGGGACCTTCGCGAGGTCGAGCTGCGCGACGGCCGCGCGCAGCACCGCCGAGCGGTTGGCCTTGGTGTACCCGCGGCGCTTGAGCTCGCGCACGGCGGCGTCGAGGCGCTCGAGGTCGTCGGTGTACATCGAGATGCAGATGACCTTGTAGTGCGACGGGCGCTCCTTGGCGGCGCGGCGGGGCCCGGGTCGGTCGTCGCCGTCGGCGAGCTCGCGGAGGGGGCGCTCGGGGGCGAAGAAGGTGTCGCGCAGCACCTCGTCGACGGCCTCGTCGAGCGCGAGCGCGGGAGAGGGCGCGCGGGGGTTGCGGGCCATCACGCCACCTCCGCCCGGGCCGCGACCTCGCTCACGGCGGTGCGCGGGTCCTGCTTCGTGGCGTCGAGCACGCGGCGCACGATGGCGGCGTAGTCCTCGGCGCCGTGGCTGTCGGGGGCGTACTCGAAGATGGTCTGCCGCGACGCAGGCGCCTCGCGGAGCTTCATGTTCGCGCGCACCGGCGGCAGGCACAGCTCGCCGAACTTCGACCGCAGCGTCTCGGTCACCTCGCGCCCGAGCTTGTGCCGCGCGTCGTAGAAGGTCGGCACCACCCCGAGGATGTGCACCGGGTGCTTGAGGTGCTCGTGCACGTTGCGGAGCGTGCGCACGCACTGCTTCACCCCGACGAGCGCGAGGTAGTCGCACGACACCGGGATGATCACCGCGTCGGCGTAGCAGAGCGCGTTCTGGTTCAGGAGCGAGAGCGACGGGGAGCAGTCGAGCACCACGGTGTCGTAGCCGCCCGTGCCCGCCATGCGCTCGCGGAGCACCCGGTCGCGGTTGGGCCGCGCGGCGAGGTAGAGCTCCGCGGCGGCGAGCGACTCGTTCGAGGTCACGACGTGGAGGTTGTCGCGCACGGGCACGGCCACCTCGGCGGGGTCGGCCCCGAGCACGAGCACGTGGTAGAGCGACTGCTCGCCGCGCACGCCGAGCGAGACGCCCACGTTGCCCTGCGGGTCGACGTCGACGAGCAGCACCTTGCGGCCCTTCTCGGCGAGGCCCGCGGCGATGTTGATGGCCGTGGTGGTCTTGCCCGTGCCGCCCTTGTGGTTGAAGACCGCGATGCGCTTGGGGGCCTGGGCGCGCGAGGGGGCGCGACCGAGCGAGTCTTTGCAGGCGTCGGAGCAGGCGTAGCGGCGGCCGCCGTCGCCGACGGTCACCTGCCAGGTGAACTCCAGGGCGAACTCGCGCGCGCAGCACGAGCAGCGCACGGCGCCCTTGCGGCCCGCGAGGTGCGACTGCTGGCACCGCTGCGAGCAGAAGTAGTGCACCGCGTCGTCGTTCTCCTCGATCTGAAAGCGAAACCGCGGCTCGAAGCCCTTGCCGCAGACGCTGCACGTGCGCGCCGTTCCCATCGCGTAGCCTCTCCCTTTCGCGCGCGCGGCCGTCCTCCCACGTCCGTACGCGGGTCCGCATGCGCTTATGGAAGCCGCTTACGAGAGGTCTGGAGCTCCCGTAAAATTTTCGACAACGATCACGTGCGCAGCTCGGCGACCTTCTCGCCGAAGACCCGCTCGATCGACGCGATGAGCGCCTCGCTCGGGTCCACCGTCGTCCCGGGCAGGCGCACCGTGACCTCGCCCCCGTCGGGCACCTTCACCACGGCCTGCACCGGCACGCGGCCCGGGTGGTCTACCAGGGCCTTCTTCAACAGCTCCAGGCGTCGGCGCATCGCGTCGCTCTCCAGAGGTTCGACGGGCCGAGGCGCAACAGCACCCCCGCGTGCGCGAGCGCAGCGCGTCTCCGAGCGGGGTGACCTCGTCGACCATGAGCTTGCGCTCGAGCTGGTCGATCGAGACCTCGTCGTCGAGGTTGCCCTCCTCGTCGCGCTTGAACTCGACCTTCACCTTGCCCTTCACGAGCACGGCCTCGCCCTCGCGCATCGAGCCCGCGAGCGCGTCGTAGCTCTTGGGCCGCACGATGGCCTCGACCCGGCCCGCGTGGTCCTCGACGAAGAAGAAGGCCATGCGCCCGCCGCTCTTGGGCACGCGCTCGCGGTAGCCCTCGATCACGCCCGCCACGGTGACCTCGGCGTTGTTGTCCTGCTCGGCCACCTGCTGCGTCGTCACCGCCGCGAAGCGCTTCGCCTCGGCCGCGTAGCGATCGAGCGGGTGCCCCGTGAGGAAGAGCCCGAGGCACTCGCGCTCCTTCTTCAGGTTCTCCAGGAGGTCCCACGGCGGCACCTGGGGATAGCCCTGCGAGGGCGCGGCGATGGCGGTCGCGCCGAAGAGGCCCATCTGCCCGCTGGCCCTGTCCTTCGCGGCGCCCTTCGACTGCTCCAGCGCGCGCTCGATGGCGCCGTAGGCCTGCGCGCGCGTCGCGCCCACCTTCGCGAGCGTCGCGTCGAAGGCCCCCGAGCACACGAGCGCTTCGAGAACGCCCTTGTTCACGCGCCGGGGGTCGACGCGCGAGGCGAAGTCGAAGAGGTCTTGAAAGGGCCCCGCCGCGCGCGCCTCGGTGATGCTCTCGATGGCGCTGTCGCCCACGCCCTTGATCCCGCCGAGGCCCACGCGGATGCGCGGCTTCCACACGTCGGCCTCGACGCGGTTGGCGGGCCTGCGCGGCGGCGGCTGGGCCTTGTCGGCGTAGACGACGGTGAAGAGCCGGTCGGACTCGTTCACGTCGGGCACCAGCACCTCGGCGCCCATCGCGCGCGCCTCGCTGATGCTCCCCACGAGCTTCTCGATCTTGCCCAGGTCCGAGCAGAGCGTCGCGGCCATGAACTCCACGGGGAAGTGCCGCTTCAAGAAGGCCGTCTGGTACGTGATCAGCGCGTAGGCCGCGGAGTGGGATTTGTTGAAGCCGTAGCCCGCGAAGTACTCGAGGAGGTCGAAGATCTCGGCGGCCTTCTCGGCCTCGTAGCCGCCCTTCACGGCGCCCTCGACGAAGATCTTCTTGTGCTTGGCCATCTCCTCGGCCTTCTTCTTCCCCATCGCGCGCCGGAGGAGGTCGGCGCCGCCGAGGGTGTACCCGCCCATGAGCCGGGCGATCATCATCACCTGCTCCTGGTAGACGATGACGCCGTAGGTGGGCTCCAGCACCGTCTTCAGGTTGTCGTGCAGGTAGACGACCTTGGCGCGGCCGTTCTTGCGCGCGACGAAGTCCTCGACCATGCCCGTGCCGAGAGGCCCGGGGCGGTAGAGCGCCACGGCGGCGACGATGTCCTCGAAGCAGTCGGGCTTGAGGTCCTTGAAGAGCTTCTGCATGCCCGACGACTCGAGCTGGAACACGCCCGTGGTCTCGCCCGACTGAAGGAGCTCGAAGGTCTCGCGCGCGTACTTCGCCTTGCGCGGGTCGGCGTCCTTCGCGTCGAGGGGGATGTCCTCGAGGTCGAAGGGGCGGCCCCACTCGGCCTCCCACTTCTTCGCGTCGGGACGTCGCCGGATCATCCCCACGGCGAAGTCGAGCACCGTGAGCGTGGTGAGCCCGAGGAAGTCGAACTTCACCAGGCCCGCGGCCTCGACCTCGTCCTTCGCGTACTGGGTCACCACCTCGCCGCCGGAGCCCTTGAAGATCGGCACCGTGTCCCAGAGCGGGCCCTCTGAGATCACGATGCCCGCGGCGTGCATGCCCGCGTGGCGGTTGAGGTTCTCCACCCGCATCGCGAGGTCGAGCACCTCCTTCACGGTGTCTTCGGTCTCGTAGCGGGCCTTGAGCCGCGGCTCCTTCTCCAGGGCCTCTTTCAGGGGCACGGTCTTGCCCTGCACGGGGTCGGGCACGAGCTTCGCGATGCCGTCGACGTCGGCGAAGGGCAGGCCCATCACGCGCCCCACGTCACGCACGCAGCTCTTGGCCTTCAGCACCTGGAAGGTCGCGATCTGACCGACGGAGTCCTTGCCGTATTTCCCCCGCACGTAGTCGATGACGCGCTCGCGCTTGAGCATGCAGAAGTCGACGTCGAAGTCGGGCATCGACACGCGCTCGGGGTTCAGGAACCGCTCGAACAGCAGGTCGTAGGGGATCGGGTCGATGTCGGTGATCCCGAGCGCGTACGCGACGAGCGAGCCTGCGCCCGAGCCGCGGCCCGGCCCCACGGGCACGTCGTTCTGCTTCCCCCACTGGATGAAGTCCGCGACGATCAAGAAGTACCCGGGGAACTTCATCCCCACGATGACCTTGATCTCGAGCTCCAGGCGCTCGCGGTACGCGCGCTCGTCGATCTTGCGCGACTGCCGACGGAAGGTCTCGAAGCGCTTCGTGAGGCCCTCGCGGCAGCGCGTCGCGAAGAACTCGTCGACGTCGTCGACCACGCGCCCGCTCTCGTCGCGGAACTTGGGCAAGGTGGGCACGCCGAGGGTGAGCTTGAGGTCGCACATCTCGGCGATGCGCACCGTGTTGGCGAGCGCCTCGGGCACGCCCCCGAAGACCTCGGCCATCTCGGCCGGAGACTTCAGGAACATCTCCGTCTGCTGGTGCTGCGTGGCCTCGGCCTCTTCGAGGCTCATGCCCGACGCGATGCAGGTGAGCACCCGCTGGCCCTGCGCGTCGTCGCGCATGAGGTAGTGCGCGTCGTTGGTCGCGACGAGCGGGAGCTCCATGGGCCGCGCGAGGTCCATGAGGATGTCGTTGATGATCGGCTGCTCGGGCAGGCCGTGGTCCTGGAGCTCGACGAAGAGGTGGCCGGGTTGGGTGGCCTCCTTGAGCTGTCCGAGGAGCGCGCGCGCCACGTCGGGCGAGTGCTGCAGGAGCGCCTGAGGGACGATCCCGCCGAGGCAGCCCGTGAGCGCGATCACGCCCTTGGAGTGCTGCGCCAGCATCTCGATCGACGACTGGGGCGTGCCCCCCTCCGTCGCCTCGAGCCAGGCCTTCGACACCAGCGTGACGATGTTCCGGTAGCCCTCCTCCGAGGCCGCGAGGAGCGGGAGGTGATAGGCGCGGTAGCGCCCGTCCTTGTCGGGCCGGTCGCCCGGCAGGGCGTACGCGACGGGGAGCTCGCACCCGAGGATCGCCTTCACGCCCGCGTCCTTCGCGCGCTTATAGAAGTCGATGGCCCCGTGCATGTTGCCGTTGTCCGTGAGGGCCACGGCGGGCATGCCCAGCTCCTTCACGCGGGCGCACAGGTCCTTCACGCGGATCGCGCCGTCGAGCATCGAGTACTGCGAGTGGACGTGCAGGTGGACGAAGTCGCTCATCGCTCTCCCCGCGCGATAGCACGGCGCGTCAAACACCCTTCAATTCCAGGGCTCCCGCGAGGCCCCATGACAACGGTGTCGCAGTTGTGATTCCCGAAATCGGGTGATACGAAACGCGCGCATCGTCGGGTGCACCGTCCGGTGACAGTGCGCCCCCGGGAGCTTCTCTTTCCCGGGGGGTACGTACGCGGCTAGTGCGTGCTCCGCGGGCAGCTTCAACACCTCCAAGGAGTCGATCAACGATGGACCGCAAGCTTCTTTCGATGGGCCTGATGGCGATGGCGCTGGGTCTGGGCTGTGGCGACAGCGCCACCACGGGCAACGACGCGGGCACGCCCGACTCGGGCACCCCGGGCACCGACGGCGGCGGCACGACCGACACGCCCTCGGTCCCCACCGACAACGGCATCGCGCCGATGACCTACGACTACGTCATCAACCGCCTCCTCGTCGACGAGGGGCAGGACCCGCCGGGCACCCGCGGCTTCTACGGCTTCAACCTCGACGATCGCTACTCGCGCTCGACGACGTCGCAGCAGATGCCCCTCGACTGCAACCACGGCGACTACTTCTCGACCATCGACCCCGACCAGAACATGGGCACCTGCGCGGCGGGCACGTCGGGCGGCGGCTCGGGCTGCCAGGGCGGCGTCGACAACCAGCTCCCGGTCATCGCGCAGACCCTCCAGCAGTTCCAGGCCTCGCTCAACGTCCAGGCGCTCCTCGACGAGCAGACCTCGGGCGGCAGCCTGACCATCCTCGTCCGCGTCGAAGACGTGAACGGCACCCCGGGCCCGACGCTCAACGACCCGAGCGTGCGCGTGCTCGTCTACCCGAACGCCTGGGCGCTCTTCCCGAACTGCGCCGACATCAACAACCCCGGCCAGATGTACCAGGTCGACGACCGCTCGCTGAACACCCCCGGCGACCTCTCCTCGGCCAAGCTCCGCTTCGACGGCAGCATCGTGAACGGCCGCCTCATCATCACCCCGACCGCCGCGTCGTCGTCGATGCCGAACTTCTCCATCCCGCTCCCGATCCAGGGCGTGATGCTGAACCTCGACCTGTACCGCACGCAGCTCCGCGTCACGATGGGCGACGCTGACCGCGGCACCAACGGCAACCTGGGCGGCTTCGTCCTCCAGACCACCCTGCTGAACGCGCTCACCATGGTGCCGGCGCTCATGCCCTTCCGCGACGCCGCGGCGCCCCTCATCGAGGGCTTCGTCGACGTGGCCACCAACACCGGCGGCTCCGGCGCGTCGTGCATGAACCCCGAGGGCGGCATCGGCATGGGCCTCGGCTTCACCACCGTCCGCGCGAACATCTCCCCGATGTCGACCGCGACCCGCCCGGCCTCCGCCTGCGGCGCGCCCGCGGGCGACGGCGGCGCCTGATCGCCTCCTCGCGCTGAGCGCGGCCCTCCGCCCCCTCGCCTCCCGTCTGTCCACTCCCCTTCAGCGCTGAGCTTCGTACCCCAACCCCTCGCGCGGTTGTGGTAGAGCGCCGGGCGTGTCTCACGGCGCCGCAGAGCTCCTCGCGCTGAGCCTGGTCATCCCGGTCTTCAACGAAGAAGAGTCGCTGCCCGCGCTCTTCGAGGCCCTCGACGCCGCGTGGCCCACGCTGCCGAAGCCGGCCGAGGCGGTGCTCGTCGACGACGGCTCGCGCGACCGCTCCTTCGCGCTCCTGCGTGAAGCCTCGGCGACGCGGCCCTGGCTCAAGGTGGTCTGCTCGAAGGAGCTCGGCCAGACCGCCGCCATCGCCGCGGGCATCGACCACTCCCGCGGCGAGTCATCGTCGCCCTCGACGCCGACCTGCAGAACGACCCCAGCGACATCCCGCGCCTGCTCTGCGCCTCGACGACGGCTTCGACGTCGTCCTCGGGCGCGCCGCGACCGAAAGGACAAGGCCGTCACCCGCCGCGCGCCGAGCATGGTCGCCAACTGGCTCATCGGCCGCGTGTCGGGCGTCCGCATCCACGACTACGGCTGCACCCTGAAGGCGTACCGGCGTTGGTGCTGGAGCCCTACGGGCTCTACGGCGAGATGCACCGCTTCATCCCGATCTACGCGAGCGCACAGCTGGCGCGCGTCACCGGAGGAGATGGAGGTCACGCACCACCCCGCCGCGCGGGCGTGAGCAAGTACGGCCTCGGCCGCGTGTACAAGGTCCTCCTCGACCTGCTCACGGTGACCTTCCTCGGGGGCTACTCCACCAAGCCGATCTATTTCTTCGGGCGCCCGCGATGGCCCTCTGCATCGGCGGCCTCGCCTCGGCGGCCATCTGGCTCGCGCAGTTCATCAAGGAGCACATCCTCGGCCGCCCCGGCGAGTGGGTGCAGCTCGTGACGCTGCTGCTCCTCGCGGTGTTCCTCTTCTCGCTCGGCGTGCAGTTCCTGTTGATGGGGCTGCTGGGCGAGATCCTCATCCGCACCTACCACGAGAGCCAGGGCAAGAAGACCTACCTCGTGGGCGAGACCATCCACATCGACGCGCCCGCCGCGTCGCGCTGAGGGAGAGACCGTCACCGTGTGCGGCGTCGCAGGCGTGGTGCTCCCCGGCGGTGCGGTGCCCGACCCCGCGGTGGTGCGCGCGATGACCGACCGGCTCACGCACCGCGGCCCCGACGGCAGCGGCGTGACCGCGTGGCCCGGCTGCGCCTTCGGCCACCGACGTCCTCCATCGTCGACCTGAGCGAGGCCGCCGCGCAGCCCATGGTGTCGCAGGGCGAGTCGGCGATGCTCACCTTCAACGGCGAGGTCTACGACTTCGCCGCGCTGCGCGACCACCTCGAGTCGCAGGAGAGGTCTTCCGCTCGCACGGCGACACCGAGGTGTGCCTTCCACGCGCTGCGCCGCTGGCGCGGCCGCGTCTCGCGCGTGCACGGGATGTTCGCCTTCGGGTACTGGGACGCGACCGAGCGCGCGCTCCTCCTCGCGCGCGACCGCTTCGGCAAGAAGCCGCTCTACGTCGCCCTGCTCGGAGACTCCTGCGGGTCGAGCGGCGTCGCCTTCGCGAGCGAGCTGCAGCGCGCTCCTCGCGCACCCCGAGGTGTGGTCGAAGCGCGCGGTCGACCCCGCCGCGGTCGCGCAGTACCTCGTGCACGAGTTCGTGCCGCAGCCGCGCACGATCCTCGCGGGGGTCCGGCAGTCGGGCCGGAGCCGCTGCGCTGGAGCGAGCGCGACGGCCTCTCCCGCGAGCGCTCTACTGCCCCGCGTACGGCGCTCGCGCGCGCGCGAGCACGCCCGCGCTCGTCGAGGAGTTCACCGCGCGCGTCGACGCCGCGGTGGCGCGACGTCCGTGGCCGACGTCCCGTGGGTGTTCTCTCGGGGGCCTCGACTCCAGCCTCGGACGGCGCTCGCGGTGCGGCACCACCCGCGCATCAAGACCTTCGCCATCGGCTTCGAAGACGCGAGCTTCGACGAGAGCGCGCACGCGAGCGCGGTCGCGCGGCACCTCGGCACCGAGCACCACACCGAGGTGCTCTCGCCCGACGCGATGCTCGACCTCCTCCCGTCGACCCTCGACTGGATGGACGAGCCCCACGCCGACAGCTCGATCCTGCCGACCACGCTCCTCGCGCGCCTCGCGCGGCGTCACGTCACCGTGGCCCTCGGCGGAGACGGCGGAGACGAGGTCCTCGCGGGCTACCCCACCTTCACGGTCGACCAGGCCCTGCGCGCCGTGCCCCCGTCGCCGCTCCTTTCCCGCGCGGTGGGCGCCCTCGCGCGCCTCGCGCCGAAGAGCGACGCGAATTTCTCCGCGGCCTTCAAGCTCCGTCAGACCGCGCTCGGCCTCGGCGACCGCGGCGCCGCGCGCCACGCCCGCTGGCTCTCGGCCGTCGACCCCTCGTCGCTGCCCGCGATGCTCTCCCCCGCGCTGCGCGACGGCGCCGCCCACGCGCTCGACGCGGCCCTCGCCGCCGAGGCCGGCACGCACAGCGCCTTCGACGCCGCGACGGCCTTCTACCTCGGCGTGTACCTCTCCGAGGGCGTGCTGCAGAAGGTCGACCGCGCCACGATGCGCGTGTCGCTCGAGGCGCGCGCGCCGCTCCTCGACACCGCCGTGGTGGAGTTCTGCCTCTCGCTGCCCGAGTCGCTCCGCGTGCGGGGCGCGACCACCAAGCGCCTGATGCGCATGGCCCTCGCGCCGCTGGTGCCCCCGGCCATCGCGGCGCGGCCCAAGAAGGGCTTCGGCGCGCCGGTGGGCCAGTGGTTGCGTGGACCGCTGCGGCCGATGCTCCTCGACGCGCTCTCGCCCGAGCGGGTCGCGCGCGGCGGGTGGTTCGAGCCCGCGGCGGTGAGGGCCCTCCTCGACGAGCACCTCGCGGGTCGGGCCGACCACCGCAAATCGCTCTACGCGCTGCTGGTGCTGGAGCGCTGGCGCTCTCGCTGGCTGGAGGCGTCGTGACCTCGCGGCGACCCGCGGTGACGCTTCGCGAGGTCGGCGCGGTGGCGCTCGCGGCCCTCGCGCTGGGCGCGTCAGCCCTCGCGCTGCAGACGGTGCGAGACAAGGCCGACCCGCGGCGCGCGCTCGCGCGGCGCGTGCGGTCGAGCGCGACGCCGAGGGACCTCGCGGTCTTCACCGACGAGGCGCCCGACCTCGTGGCCCTGATGCGACCCGTGCCCGCGGTGTACGGGTCGCCGCCGCTGAACGACCTGCGCCCCTTCGAGCGGCTGTGGGTGATGGCCGACCGCCCCGCGGCGATGGCGCCGTACCTCGCGCGCTTCGGCCCTGGTCGCGCCGTCGACGCCGAGGGCAAGGTCTTCTCGTGGGAGCTCGCCCGCGCCAACCTCTCCCACGTCGTTTGGGACGCGGCCTCGGAGCTCGGTCGCACCGTGCAGGCCGCGCGCGACGGCGGCGAAGACGCGGGCCCCTGCCCCTTCGCCAACGGTCGTCTCGTCTGCCACGGCCCCGACTGGAACCAGCCCCGCGCCGAGGTGCACCGCTTCGACGGCGTCGAGGTGCGGTGCCTCTACTCCCACCCGCAGGCCGACGGCGCGCTGGTCTACACCATGGGGCCGATCCCCGCGGGGCGCGCGGTGGCGGGCGCCGTGGGCATCGACGACGCGGGCTTCTTCCCGACGGGGGCCGACGTGACGATGGCGGTGCGCTGGCAGCCCGAGGGCCACCCCGCGGTGGAGCGCACCGTGGTGGCGCGCAACCGCAAGGGCATGACCCCGTGGAGCCTCACCGCGCCGAGCGCGCCTGCGTCGGCCACCGTGCGGATCACCACGCCCAACGCCGGGGCGCGGCAGTTCTGCTTCACGCTCGTGGTGGACCGAGCGCAGGCGCGGACGGGTGTTAGACGGAGCGATGACGAAGCCAGCTCCTCCTCGCCCGCGGAGCCTGCCCCTCGAGGTCGCCCGCATCATCGACGTGGCGCTTCCGCCGAGGACCTCGCCCGGGAGACGTCGCCTACACCCGCGCCGTGGTGCCCGAAGACGCCATGGCGCGCGGGCGCTTCGGCGCGAGGGAGCCTCTGGTGATCGCGGGCCTCGGTGTCGCGGCGGCGGTCTTCGCGAGGGTCGAGCTGAGGGGTGCGCTTCACGGCGATCCTGCGCGACGACGCGGCTGACGCGGGCGCCACCGGTGGCCGAGGTCGAGGCCCCGCGCACGGGGTGCTCACGGGCGAGCGCACCGCGCTGAACCTCCTCCAACGGATGCGGCGTCGCGACGCGCACGCGCGATTTCGTGAGGGCCGTGCCCGAGGGGAGCGCCACGCGCGTGACCGACACGCGCAAGACCACGCCGGGCCTGCGCGCGCTGGAGCGCTACGCGGTGCGCATGGGCGGCGGGCACAACCACCGCAACGACCTCGGCGCCGCGGTGCTCATCAAGGACAACCACGTCGCCGTCTGCGGCGGGGTGCGCGCGGCCATCGAGCGCGCGCGGGCGCACGCGCCGCACACGATGCGGGTGGAGTGCGAGGTGCAGTCCTTCGCGGAGCTCGACGAGGCGCTCGCGGTGGGCGTCGACGTGCTGATGCTCGACAATTTCGACGACGAGATGACCCGCGAGGCGATGCGGCGGGTGGCGAAGGCGGCGAAGCGGCCGGTGGTCGAGGCCTCGGGGAGCGTCTCGCTCGCGCGCATCAAGACCCTCGCGGAGCTCGGCGTCGACGTGATCTCGGTGGGCTCGCTCACCCACGGCTACCGCTCCATCGACATCGGCCTCGACCTCGAGGTCACCGGCGCGTGGACGACCTGAGGGCCTTCGCCAGCCCCGCGCGCGCGGTGGGCCACCCGACGGAGCGCGTCGCGCTCACGGGCTCGACCAACGACGACGCCCGCGCCCGAGCCCGCGATGGCGTCGCGCACGGGTGGACCCTCGTCGCCGACGCGCAGACCGCGGGGCGGGGTCGCGCCGGGCGGCGGTGGGAGTCTCCGCCGGGGGCGAACCTCTACGTCTCCTTCGTGCTTCGCCCCTCGCTCACGCCGAGAGACGCGCCGCGCGTCGCGCTCGCCGCGGGCCTCGCGGTGGCCGACGCGGTGGACCGCGCGTTGGGTTCTCCGCGCGCGGCGGTGAAGTGGCCCAACGACGTGCGGGTCGACGGGCGAAAGGTCGCGGGCGTGCTGGTCGAAGGAGGGCTCCGCGGAGAGGCCCTCGCGTGGGTGGTGGTGGGCGTGGGCGTGAACGTGAAGGGAGAGGCCCCCGAGGCGGTGCGCGCGCTCGCGACGAGCGTCGAGGCCGCGCGGGGCGGAGAGGTCTCGCGCGCGGCCGTGCTCGCCGACCTGTGCCTCGCGATGGAGCGTCGGGTCGAGGCGCTGGAGTCGGGCTTCGACGCGACGCGCGCCGAGCTGCGGCGACGGTGCGAGACGCTCGGCCGCGCGGTCTCGCTCGCGGGCCACGAGGGCGTCGCCGACGACATCGACGACGACGGCGCGCTGCTCGTGCGCGTGGCCTCGGGCGCCCTGGTCACGGTGCACGCGGGCGACGTGGAGCCAATGGGGAGCGCGCGGTGAGCGCCGCTCCGCAGCACGACGGCTGGGAGCGCGCGGCCCGCGCGGTCTTCGAGGGCGCGCCCTTCGTCACGCACCTCGGGACGCGCCTCGACGCGCTGGCCCCAGGCCGCGTCGACGCGAGCCTCGCGGTGGAGCCGCGGCACCTTCAGCAGTCGGGGGTCGTCCACGCGGGGGTGATGGCGACGCTCGCGGACCACGCCGCGGGCACGGCGGCGATCACCCTCGCGCCCGCGGGCTACGGCGTGGTGTCGATCGAGTTCAAGGTGAACCTCCTGCGCGGCGCGACGGGCCCGCGACTGCGCTGCGTGGCCGAGGTGCTCCGACCGGGTCGGAGCGTCACCGTCGTCGAGGCGTGGGTCTACGACCAGCGCGACGGCCGCGAGGCCCTGGCGTCGAAGGCCACCGTCACCCTCGCGCTCATCGCCCCGTCGCCCTGACGCGAGCGTTGCGCCCGCCGCAACGGGCGGTTCCGCGCGGCGCGCTTGCGAGGCCGCGCGCGGGTCGCCACCCTCCTCGACGATGAACGACCGCGACGACGGCTCCTCACGCGGCGCGGCGCGCTCGCCGTGCTCGGCGGCGCCGCGCTCTCAGCGCTGCCCGGGTGCACCGCCGACCGGCCGCGCCCTCGACATGAGGCCCGCACCATGAACACCGCCAACGCTCGGATGCCCGTCGTGTACCTCCCTCACGGCGGCGGCCCGTGGCCCTTCGTCGACCTGCCGCTCGGCGACCCCGCGCAGCTCCGCTCGCTCGCCGACTACCTCCGCTCGCTGCGCGCGCTCCCGCCCACTGCCCCGCGCGCGGTGCTGATGGTCTCCGCGCACTGGGAGGAGCCCTCGCCCACGGTGATGACCGCGGCGCGGCCGCCGATGTTGTTCGACTACTACGGCTTTCCGCCCGAGGCGTACACGCTCACCTGGCCCGCGCCGGGCGACCCCGCGCTCGCCGCGAGGGTGCGCGCGCTCCTGCAGGGCGCAGGCATCGCGACGGCCGAGTCGTCGGAGCGCGGCTACGACCACGGCGCCTTCGTGCCGCTGAAGCTCACGTGGCCCGAGGCCGACGTGCCGACGATCCAGCTCTCGCTGCAAGAGGGCCTCGACCCCGCGCGGCACCTCGCCATCGGGCGTGCGCTCGCGCCGCTGCGCGACGAGGGCGTGTTCATCCTCGGGAGCGGGATGAGCTTTCACAACATGCGCGCCTTTCGCGGCGGAGGTTCAGTGAACGAGCCCTCGCGGAACTTCGACCGCTGGCTCGCCGAGACCGTCGCGATGCCTTCAGAGGAACGCGACGCCCGGCTCACGGCGTGGTCCGGCGCGCCGTCGGCGCGCTACGCGCACCCGCGCGAGGAGCACCTCCTCCCGCTCATGGTGGTCGCGGGCGCCGCGGGCGCCGACCGCGGGCGCACCGGGTGGTCGGGGGACGTCCTCTCCGCGCGCGTGTCGGGCTTTCACTTCGGCTGAGGCGTCAACCGCGGGGCGTTGACGTTCTCGCGCCGTGCCCGCTGCCGTAGCGCTCAGAAGGTGACGAGGCCCGTCGACGAGGTCGTCGGAGACTCGGCGGTCGCGGGCGCCGGCTGCGGCTGCGCGAGGCTCGCGAGCACGCCGCGCACCACGGCGACCTCCTCGCGGCCCGTGACGTGCGGCCACAGCGTGGAGTCGTCGGCGAGCGACGAGTCGAGGCAGCGGTAGTTGAACTCCGCGAACATCCGGTCGGCCTCGGAGCAGAGGTCGACGCCGTTCACCGTGGGCTTGCCCACCACCGTGAC
This sequence comes from Polyangiales bacterium, assembly GCA_041389825.1. Classification (GTDB taxonomy): domain Bacteria; phylum Myxococcota_A; class Polyangia; order Polyangiales; genus JAEYZO01. Next base: position 37,051 of record JAWKRC010000007.1, read on the forward strand.
CTCGACGCCGTTGGGCACGTCGCGGAGGCGGACGAAATACGCCGACCCGACGCCCTGGTAGCCGCTCGCCGTGGCGACCACGGGGTTCGCGCGCGCCGCGCGGTAGATCAAGAGCGCGGAGCCCGTGGGGCCGCGGCCGAGGTCCGCGGGCGCCGCGCCGTGGTTGGCGAAGGCGACGCTCACGCGGCGCACGACCTCCTCGGCGGAGCCCGTGACGACCACGGTGCTCGACGCCTCGTTCATGTGCTGGAGCGTGCTCATGCGCGCGCGCAGGTAGGTCGACATGCACCCGCCGAGTCCCCACGCCCCCGACACCACCAGCGCCAGCACCGACAGACCGTAGGCGACGCCGCGCCCTCGCCGCTCGTTCGACATGGGTCCTACCCTTCCGCGCGCCACGCTACCCGACCGCGCGCCCGGCACAAGCGACGACGTCGCCGCGTGGCGCGCCGCCTCGGCGATGGGCACGCACGGCGCAGCGCGCGTCCCGTCGCGGCTCAGGATTTCCTCTGATGTTCGAGAACGCGGTCGGCCCGCATCTTCCGCGGGCACTGATGCGTCGACCTGCACTGACCCTCACGCCCGTGGGCAGCCCGCTCTACTCCCGCGCCTCGCGCCTCCGCCGCCGCTCCTTCGGCCGCGGCCGCGCCGCGCTGAGCTGGAGCGAGGCCCTCACCGCCGCCGACCGATGGCACTCGCCCGACCCGCTCTGCCCGCGCCGCGCTGAGATCGTCCGCGCCCTCGCGACGCGGGCCGTGGGCTGATGCGCCCGCTCGTCGTCTCCTTCGACGCGCTCAGCCCGAACGACCGCCGCGCGCTCCTCGCGTCGGCGCGCCAGCTCGGGATCGACCTCACGCGCACCGCCCGCGCCCTCGGGTGGCCGACCCCGCGGCGCGACGCCGTCGCGCCCGACGTCGCGCGAGCGCTCGACGGGCTGTGCAACGGCTTCCACGTGATCCCGCCGCCGGTGGGGTCGCCCGCGCGAGACGAGCTCTGGGCGGCCTTCTTCGCAGGCGTCGACAGCGTGACCACCAACGGGTGAGCGCGTTGCACGTCGGTACCCTCAGCAGGGATCGAACCTGCGACCTTCGGCTTAGGAAGCCGCTGCTCTATCCACTGAGCTATGAGGGCGTCGCCCCGCGGTGCGCGCGGGGCGGCGGATGATCCACGGTCCGCGCGTGGGGGTCAACCCGACGTCTGCGCCGCGCGCGCAGCGTCGAGCACCTTCGCCGCGTGCCCCGCCGCCCGCACGCTCGTCCACACGCTCTCGATGTCGCCGTCAGGGTCGATCAAGAAGGTCGTGCGCAGCGTCCCCTCGACGGTCTTGCCGTACATGTTCTTCTCGCCCCACGCGCCGTAGGCCCGCTGCACCGCCAGGTCGGGGTCGCTCAGGAGCGTCACCCTCAGCCCGTGCTTGTCCCTGAACTTGCAGTGCGACGCGACCGTGTCCTTCGACACGCCGAGCACGGTGACCCCGTCCTTCGCGAAGTCGTCGGCGAGGTCGGTGAACTCCTTCGCCTCCACCGTGCAGCCCGGGGTGTCGTCCTTCGGGTAGAAGTACAGCACCACCCACCGCCCCTTCAGCCCCGCGAGCGTGACCGTCTCCCCCGCGTCGCTCTGCAAGCTGAACCCCGGGGCCTTCTCTCCCACCGCGGGCGTCGTCGCCCCGCTCTTCGCCTTCGCCATGGCCGCGATGCTTCGCCCAGCGCGCGGCCAGCGTCCACTTCGCGCCGCTGACTCCCGCGCCCGATGGTGCTACGCACCTCAGCCCTCACCGATGCGCCGATACCGCCTCCTCCCCGCCGCCCTCGCCCTGCTCGCCACCTGCCAGCGCTCCGCCCCCGCGCAGGACCGTCCGCGCGAGCCCCGCCCCGCGCCCGCCGCGACACCCGACGTCCCTGTCGCGACACCTTCGTCGCCCGACGCCGGCGCCGCCGCAGCGACCCCGACGCCATCGCCTCCACCGCCCGCGCGGCGCGGGCCCATGAACGTCATCCTCCTCACCCTCGACAGCCTCCGCGCCGACATGCCCTGGGCGGGCTACGAGCGGCCCATCGCGCCCTTCCTCACGCGGTTGGAGGCCGAGAGCGTGAGCTACACCCGCGCCTACGCCCTCTCGTCGTACACCTCGATGTCGGTGGGCGGGTTCCTCGGCGGGAGGCTCCCGGGCGAGCTCCGCCGCGACGGGTACTTCTTCGGCACCTACCCCCGCTCGGTGACCTTCTTCCCCGAGAAGCTCCAAGAGGCCGGGGTGCGCACCTTCGGCGCCCACGCGCACGGGTACTTCCGCGCGCGCCGCGCGGGCTTCGACCAGGGCTTCGACCACTGGGAGCTCCTGCCGAACCTCCGCTGGGACCCGACCACCGACGTCGAGATCACCGGCGACCGGCACGCCGCCGCCGCGCGGCGCCTCTTCTCCGACCCGCAGAACACCTCCGGCCGCTTCTTCGCGTGGTTCCACTTCATGGACCCGCACGACCAGTACCGCGAGCACCCGGGCATCTCGTACGGCCGTCGCCTGCGCGACCGCTACGACGGCGAGGTCACCTTCACCGACCGCCAGCTCGAGGGGCTCATCACCTGGATCCGCCAGCAGCCCTGGGCCGCGAACACCGCGATCATCATCTCCGCCGACCACGGCGAGAGCCTCGGCGAGCACAACCACTACCGGCACGGCTTCCAGGTCTGGCAGCAGCTCATCCGCGTGCCGTGGTTCTTCCTCGTCCCCGGCGCGCGCGCGCACCGCGTCGAGGCCCCGCGCAGCCACATCGACCTCGCGCCCACCGTGCTCGACCTCATGGGCGTCGCGCCGGAGCCCGAGTTCACCGGTCACTCCCTCGTGCCCGAGATCTTCGGCGCCGCCCCTGAGACCCGCGACGTGTGGGTCGACCTCCCGCGCACCAGCAACAACGACCGCCGCCGCGTGCTCATCCACGGCCAGTACAAGCTCACGGCCTACGGCGACGACCACCGCTTCGAGCTCTTCGACATCGAGGCCGACCCCGGCGAGACGCGCAACCTCTCGCGCGAGCAGCCCGAGCTCTTCCGCGAGATGGTCGCGCGCTACCGCGCCGCGCAGTCGGGCTTCCGCGACGAGCACCCGTACGCGTGCCGCAACCTCCAGGGCGCGCCTCCGGGGCGCGGCTGGTAGCGCCTCAGCCGGGCGTCGCCGTCGGGCAGCCGAAGAGGATCTGCACGCGCCCGTTCGAGTCGCTCTGGAGCCGGTCGCAGGCCGGGCCGTACAGCACGATCGAGCGCATCCCGTTGGAGTAGTCCCAGCCGTTGGAGTGCGACACGTCGCGCACGATCACCTGCGGCTCGGCGGCGCCGGTGCCCGTGAAGCTCACGTTCACGCGGTTGGGGTCGACGCGCGAGGGGTCGGCGTCGACCTCGAACTCGCAGGTCGACGCGCGGCCGCGGATGTCTTCGAGCGCGCGGTTGAGGTCGTCCTCGAAGCTCCCCGAGCGCAGGGTGTAGTGGCAGTCGCGCGTCGCGGCGCAGCCCGGAGAGCGCCCCGTGCCGCCCGTGAACGCGAGGTCCGAGAGGAACTGGTCGCTCGCCTCGGGGGTGCCCGTGACGTAGGTGCGCACCGGCGGCGAGGCCATCGCGGCGCGGGCGACGGCGACGCGCACGGCGCCGCGCGCGAGCTCTTCGTTGTACGCGAGGCACGCGAAGTCGGGCGGCAGGAGCTGGCAGAGCTGCGCCATGGGCGAGCACTCGTCGGTGGGCGCGCCGTCGGTGATAAGAATGACGTTGCGGGAGCCCTCGCCCGAGAAGGTCTCGTAGAAGCCGCGGGTGCCCTCCATCGCGCAGGCCATGGGGGTGTTGCCGTTCGGCGACGCGGTGCGCAGGGCGGTCTGGAGCGCCGTGCGGTTGTCGCGGATGGGGAGCACGGGCACCGCGGGCGTGCGGTAGCTCGCGGCCTCGCCGGCGGCGCCGCTCACGGGCGGGAAGAAGGTCAGGCCCATCGCGATCTCGGGGTCGAGGCGCGTGAGGAGCGACTGGAGCGCCGACACCGCCGCCGCCCACTTGCCGCTGTCGCGCATCGAGCCCGAGCGGTCGAGCACCACGAGGAGGTTCACGGGGCGCCGCCGCGCGTCGGCGCTGGTCTGCGCGCACGCCGCGTCGGCCTCGATCACGTTCGGCCCGCGGTCGGGGATCGGGATCGCGTCGCGCGTGGCCGTCTCGAAGGACGGGGCGATCTGCGCGTCGGTGACGCCGCCGTCCATGCGGCCCGAGCCCGGGGTGAAGCCGGGGTCGGTCTCGGCGCTACAGCCGATCGACAGCCCGAGACCCATCAGAACCCCCGCGCCCAAGAGAAGCCTTCGTGACATGGCGCGGGATTGTATCCGACATCCGGCGCTCCGCTCCAAGAGGGGCTCGGACGTCGCAGGCCGCTACGCCTTCGCGCCTCCCCCGTCGCCCCCGCCCTTGTCGCCCTTCATCAAGCGCTGTCCGACCAGGAACACCACCAGCGCCGCTGCGAGACCCAGCATCCAGGTCGGGGTCTCGAAGCGCGTCTCGGGCGGGGGCGCGGCGACCTCGCCCGTCGCGTCGTCGAGGCGGCTGCGTCGGCTCGTCACGATGATCCCTCCGCGACCGCGCGCGCCGCCGTGGGCCTGCGCGCCGGAGCCGTCGTCGAGCGCGCCCACGTCCTGCCCCGCGTTCTCGGCGCGGTGGGCCGTGCTCCCGCCGAACATCCGCCAGGCCGCGACCCCCACCAGCCCCACGATCAGCAGGATGATCACGTACTCGACGGTCGACAGGCCGCGCGTGTCTCGGGAGAGTCGCATCGCGCGCTGAGCCTCACACGACCCGCGCTCAACCGCCATCGCCCGCGTCCCCCGCCTCCGCCGCGTCGTCCCCCGCGTCGGAAGCGTCCATCGACCCGCCCGCGTCCGGAGCGTCACCCTCCTCGCCCGCGTCCTCATCGGCGCCGAGGTCGAGGCCGACGTCGAAGCCCGCGTCGACGCAGGGCTTGCCCGAGGTCGTCCACCGCTCGCAGCCGTAGGTGTCTCGCGAGCGCACCCAAAGCGAGGGCGCGCCCTCTCCGCACACGCGGGCGCAGAAGCCCGCGCGGGTCGACCCGCCGACGTAGACGCACCCGCACGAGGGAGCCTCGATGGGGCAGCACGCGGGGCCCGCGTCGACGCCGACGTCCACGCCGAGGCCCGACTCGCCCGCGTCGATCGCCGCCACGCAGCGAAAGCTCACGCACACCTGCCCCGCGCGGCACGCGGGGGTGCACAGAGAGAACTCCCCCGCGTCGACGCCCACGTCGTCGTCCGGAGGCACGTAGGGGTCGGCGTAGCAGCCGACGGCCGAGAGGAGGGCCGCGAGGGCGAGCGCGCGCTTCACCCTCGCGAAGGTAGCGCGTCAGTTCGCCGAGACCGAGCCCGACACCTGCACCGAGACCTGCACCGAGACGTTCACGCTCGCCACGCTGCTCGTCACCGCGCCCACGGCGGCGCCCGCGCAGGTAGCGGCCTGGATCCCGATGGAGCGCGCCGCGCTGGGCAGGTCGGCGATGGCCCGCGCGAGGGCCGCCCCGGAGCGCGAGCTGCGCTCGACCTGCGCGCGCACCTGGAGCACCTGCGAGAAGCCCGAGCGGATCGCGGCCTGCACGCGCTCGACCTTCTGCTGGAGGTTCGTGCCGACGTTGCCGTTGATGCGCAGCTCGGCGCGGCCCGGCGTGCACGTGGCCTGCGCGTCGAGGCGCGCGTCGCACGCGGCGCGGCAGTCGGCGCTCACCCGCGGCGGCTCCACCCGCCCCGTGCACCGCGGCTCGCGGAAGGCCACGGAGCACTCCCCGCGGCACTCTCCGCCGCACTGCCCCGACGCGCGGCTCACGCAGCGGCCCTGGCAGGTGCCCTGGCACGACCCGTCGGCGCCCGCGGTGCCCTGACACGTCCCCTCGCAGGCGCCGTCGCACGACCCGCTGACCTCGACGGCGCAGCGTCCCGTGCACTGGGCCTCGCACGCGCCGCGGAGCTCGCCGCCCTCGCACTGCACCTGCGCCTGCCCCGGCGTGAACGACGCGTCGCACTCGGCCGCGCAGCGACCGTAGGCGTCGACCGAGACCTCGCAGCGCGGGGGCACGGTCTGGAGCTCGACGGTGACGCCCGCGGAGCCGCGGATCTCGGTGAGGTCGGCGCGGAGCTGGTTCGAGACGCGCTCGCACGCGGCGCGCAGGGCCTCGGGGCTGTCGCCGGCGCCGAGCTCGGCGGCGGGGATGCCGAGGTCGCGGCCCATGGTGCGGCAGGCGTTGAGGAGCGTCGCGTTGAGCTGCGCGGCGTTGGCGGCGAAGGCGTTGGCGGTGGCGATGAAGGTCTCGACCTTCTGCGCCGAGGCCGAGGCGCCGAGGTCGCCGTTGCAAGACCCGCCGAGGGTGCCCGCGCCGAAGCCGCCGGGGCAGCCCGAGGTGAGGAAGGCCGCGTAGGCCAGGCCGAGGGTGGAGAGTCGTCGAGTCACGGTGGTGTCGCCTCCAGGGTGAAGGGTCGAGAGGTGCGGCGACGGAAAACCCCTTCCGTTCGCGGCGGTGATGGAACACCGCGGGTCGCGGGCAGGGCAAGGGGAGAGTCGCCGCGGGTCGACCGTGGGTGATTCGCCGCGCGGGTCGCGTTACGGTCGCAGCGATCGCGCGACCGAGCGCGTCGAGGAGATTTCACGGATGAGCGAAGAGTCGTGCGGGGGGATGATGGGCAGGCGGCGCTTCCTCGAGGTCGTCGGCCTCGGGAGCGCGCTGATCGTGGTGGGCACCGCGGGCTGCGGAGACACGTCGACGCCCCCGCCGCCGTTCTCCGCCGGCCGCGTGGCCGACCACCCGCAGGGGGTCTACAAGCTCTACACCGCGCAAGCGGCCATCGTCGGGCGCGACGCGGGGGGCTACTTCGCCTTCACGGCGATCTGCCCGCACGAGGCGACCGCGGTGACCTTCCAGTCGGGCGCGACGGCGTGCGAGCCCGCGGCGAGCGGGTGCGCGCAGAGCACCATCGGGGCCTTCCGCTGCCCGAACCACGGCTCGACCTTCGACGCGAACGGAGACGTGACGCAGGGCCCGGCGACCACGGGGCTGCAGCACTTTCAGGTCACCGTGAGCGCGGGGGAGATCACCGTGAACCCCGGCGTGAACGTCGGCGCGAACGTGCGCTCGATGGCGGGCTGAGCGCTCAGCGGCAGGCGGGCAGCGTCGCGGGGTTCTCGTCCCAGAGGACCCCGGCGCGCACCAGCGCGGCGCGCTCGGCGCCGTTCACCCAGCCCTGGTACCGCGCGTCGTCGAGCGCGTAGCGGTAGAGGAACGCCGTCGCAAGGAGCCTCAGCGCGCGAGCGCGGGTGTCGATGGGCGCCGCGCCCCGCGCGCAGACCGTGCACTGGAACCCGCAGGCGGTGTCGACGAAGTCGTTGTGACCGAAGTTGTTGAGCGGGAACCGCGCGACCGTCGCCGTCGCGGGCGCGCTCTCGGCGAAGCGCTGCCAGTTGCTCCCCTCGGGCGCGCACGAGGTCCCGAGCTGCGCGCAGCGCGACTGGGTGGCGCCGAAGAGCGCGAGGGGGCGCGCGAGGCCGCCCATGCGCTCGGGCGCGATGGAGGGCGCGCGCTCGTTCACCTGCCCGAGCGGCGCGGGGTTGTCGTCGACCGGGTCGAGCGCGACGCCCGCGACGAAGGCCGTGTCCGAGAGGAGCGCCATGATCGCGCCCTTGCCGCCGAGGGAGTGACCCATGGCGACGGAGCGGCCCGCCCTCACCCGGTCGCGGCCGGGGAAGTCGACCCGGCCCGCCTCGATGAGCGCGCGCGCGGCGGCGATGGCCACGGGCACGTTGCGGTGGTCGACGCCGAGGAGGGTGCCCGGGTAGTCGACGCTCGCGACGACGAAGCCCCACGAGGCGATGTGCGTGAGCAGGCCGTCGTAGTTGTTCGTCGCGAGCTGAAAGCCGTGCGCGAACACGACCAGCGGGTGACGCCCCGCGCCGCTCGACGGGTAGTGGATGCGCGTCGTGCCGCTCACCCCTGAGACGGAGCCCGTCCAGGTCGCGACGGTGAAGGGGCCGCGGGCGCCGAGGTCCTCGCGGGGGCCGGCGTCCGCTTCGGGCGAAGCGTCGTTCGCGACACCGACGTCGTCCGTCGCGGGCGGGACGTCGAGCGCGGGCGGGAGGTCTTCGACGATCGGGACGTCTCGGTCGGGGCCGGCGTCTTCGACGGGCGGGAGGTCCTCGGCGACGAAGACATCCGGGGCGCCCGCGTCCATCGCGACGTCTTCCGGCGCGACGTCGTCCACCGATGCGCGGTCCTCGACGACGCCGAGGTCGACCGCCGTCGACGCCTCGGGCAGCAGCCTCGACTCCACCGACTCGCTGCACCCCGCGAGGAGCGCCAGCGCGCACGCGACCTTGAGCTTCATGTCACTCCGCTGAGGTGCGCCGTGTCATTGATGCAGGCCACGCGGCGCAGGCCGCCATCATGCCACTCCACGCGCTGCACCGAGGCGTTGTCGACGGTGAACAACACGGCCGGCTCGGTCACCGCCATGAGGTAGCGCAGCATGTGGTTGATCGCGACGCCGTGGCTCACCACCAGCACCCGCCCGCGCGCGTGCTGCGACAGCACCTCGTCAATGGCCCGAGACACGCGCGCCGCGCACTGCGCGTGCGACTCTCCGTTGGGCGGCGCCCAGTCGGGGTCGCGCCGCAGGAGCGCGCTCCACCCCTCGGGGTAGCGCGCCTTCACCTCGTCGAAGCTCAGGTCGACGAGGTCGCCCATGTCCCTCTCGCGCAGCGACGCCCACGGCCGGATCGTGTAGCCGAGCCGCTGCGCGAGGGGCGCCGCGGTCTGCATCGCGCGCGGCAGGTCGCTCGCGTACACCGCCTCGAAGGTGAGCGCCCCGAAGGCCTCGGCGAGGGCGTCGGCCTGGCGCCGCCCCTTCTCCGAGAGGGGCGATGGGCCGTGGCCCGTGAAGCGCTTGCCGCGGTTGCCCTCAGACTCCGCGTGACGCACCAGCCAGAGCTCACGCGCGGGTTCGATCTTCATGCCCTTCTCTCCTCATCCGCGCCGCGGCGCGGGCGGCGTCGCGGTGCGGCCGTCTTCGGGCCACGGGTGGCGGGGGTACTTGCGGCACAGCTCCTTGCGGATGCCGGCGTAGTGGCGCGACCAGAAGCCCGCGAGGTCGGTGGTCACCTGCACCGCGCGCTGGTTCGGCGCGAGGAGGTGCAGCACCAGCGGCACGCGCCCCGACGCGACCCGCGGGCCCTCGGCCATGCCGAAGAAGTCCTGCAAGCGCGACTCGATCCACGGGGCCTTCGCCCGCACCCAGTGCACCTTCACCGCGCGGCCTCCGGGCAGGGTCACCCGCTCCGGCGCGGCGCGGTCGATGAGCGCGCGCTGCGTGCCGTCGAGGCCCGCGCGCAGCCCTTCGAGGAGCCCCGCGTCGCGGAGCTCCGCGAAGCTCCGCCGACCCTCGCACAGCCGCCGCAGCGCCTCGCCCAGCGCGTCGTCGCCCGGCGGGGCGATCTTCGCCTCGGGGAACTGCTCCGCCACGAACGCGAGCCGCGCGACCCAGCGATCGAGCGCGTCGCGGTCCCCCGCGAAGTGCGACACGCCCTTCGCGAGCGCCTCTCGCGCGAGCACGTCGGCGACGGCTCGCTCGGCCTCGGGGCTCGGCGGCGCGCGCCCCTCGTCGAGCAGGAGGCCCCGGTAGTAGAGCCGCGTCACCGCGTCGACCCGCTCGTCGGCGGCGACCCAGCGCCCCTCGACGGTCTCGCGGATCGCGTCGGGGAAGAGCTCCATCAGCCACTCGGGCTCGATCGCGCTCGCGCTCCGCACCACCGCGCCGCGCGCCTTCACGTCGGTGCGCTCCTCGGCGTCGACCGCGACGAGGAACTCCGCGCGCTGCACCTCGCTCCGCGGGTCGAGCTTCGCGGAGCCTCCGTTCACCATCACCAGCTCCAGGCCCCGCAGCCGCCGCGCGACCCGGTCGGGGTAGCCCGCGAGGAGCGCCACGCGCAGCGCCTCGTCGGCGTCTCCCGGTGACGCGCCCGTGCCCTCGGACTCCACCGACCGCGCGACGCGCGAGAGCTGCCGACGCACGCGCTCCACCGCCGCCACGGCCCCGGGGTCGAGGCCCTCGTCGCGCAGCGCGCGCGCGTCGAAGCCCTGCGCCGCCGCGGCCTCGAAGCGCGCGACCAACGCGGTCACGTCGGAGTCTCCGTGCGCCTCGGCCTCGCGCGGAGACCACCCCCCGCCCCCGCCCGCGAGCCCCGCCCCGCGTCGCGCCGCGGAGATGTCTCGCTCGCCCAACAGCGCCGCGGCGGTGCAGCCCCGGTCGAGCGATCCCTGCCGCGCCGACTCGACCACCACGCGCGCGAGCCGCGGGTGCAAGGGGAGCCGGAGCATCGCGCGTCCCGTCGGCGTGAGCGCGCCCGTCGCGGTGACCGCGCCGAGGTCGCGCAGGAGCGACTCGGCCGCGTCGAGGGCGGCGTCGGTGGGCGGCTCGAACCAGCCGAAGTCGCGCGGCTCGCGCACCCCGCTCGCGTGGAGCTCCAGGGTCGTCTCGGCGAGGTCGAGGCGCTTCACCTCGGGCGGGTCGAACTCGGGCCGCGCTTCGTAGTCGTGCCGCGTGTAGAGCCGCAGGCACACGCCCTCGCGCGTTCGCCCCGCGCGCCCCGCGCGCTGCGTCGCCGACGCCTTCGACACCTTCTGCACCCGCAGCGTGGGCAGCCCCGACCAGGGCGCGTGCGCCGCGACGCGCGCGAGGCCGCCGTCGATCACCGCGGCCACGCCGTCGATGGTCACCGAGGTCTCGGCCACGTTCGTCGAGAGGATCACCTTGCGCTTCGACGCGGGGTTCACCGCGCGGTCCTGCTCGGCGGGGGGCAGGTCGCCGTGCAGCGGGAGTACGAGGAGGTCGTGGCGTCGGGCGAGGTCGGCGCAGGTCTCCATCGCGCGGCGGATCTCGGCCGCGCCGGGGAGGAAGACCAGCACGTCTCCGTCGAGCCCGCGCGTGACCAGCGAGCCCAGGGCCGAAGAGACCAGCGCCGAGAGGGGGCGGTCGTCCATGCGCGGGAGGTGCTCGACCGCGACGTCGAAGCGCCGCCCCTCCGAGCGCACCGTGGGCGCGGGGTCGTCGTCGCCCCCGAGGAAGCGCGCGACGGGACCGCCGTCGAGCGTCGCGCTCATCACCACCAGCTTGAGGTCGGGCCGCGCGCCCCGTTGCAGCGCGCGCAGCATCGCGAGCGCGACGTCTCCCTGCAGGTGCCGCTCGTGGAACTCGTCGAGCACCACCGCGCCGACCTTGGGCAGCGTCGGGTCGGAGAGGAGCCTGCGCGTCAACACCCCCTCGGTGACGAAGCGGATGCGCGTGCGCGCCGACGAGACGTCTTCGAAGCGCACCTGCCAGCCGACGGTCTCGCCGGGCTTCTCTCCGCGCTCGTCGGCGACGCGGCGGGCGGCCATGCGCGCGGCGAGACGTCGGGGTTCGAGCACCACCACCTCGCGGTCGCCCGCGAGCCCCGCGTCGAGGATGGCGCCCGGCACGCGGGTGGTCTTGCCCGCGCCGGGCGGGGCTTCGAGCACGGCCGCGCCGCGCGCGCGCAGGGCGTCGAGGAGCGCGGGCAGCGCTGCGTCGACGGGGAGCGGTGTCATCGGTGGGGCCATGGGCGAGCGTTGACGAAAAGGTGACGGCGAGAGCGGCCCGGATACCTTGCGCGGCGAAGGAGGTCCACGTTGGACATCAAGAAGATCATCGCGCGGCTGCCGTCGGGATACGTGGAGGAGACCGCCGGGATGGACGGCGCCCAGCTCCGGTCGGAGATCATCAAGGCCGAGGCCTCGCTCCGCGAGGTCGACAAGGAGCAGAAGGCCGACGAGAAGCTGCAGGGCGCCAAGGAGCTGCTCAAGGACCTCGCCGGCGCCTACAACGACGCGCGCAAGGCCCAGCGCGCCAAGATCGCCTACACGCTCCACATGCTCGACGAGCGCGGCGAGCTCGGCGAGGCGGAGTTCAACCCCGACGGCGACCTCACCACGCGCGAGAGCCGCCCCGCCCCCGCGCGCGCCGCCGCCGCGCCCGCCAAGAAGACCCGCGCCGCCTGAGCGCAGCGCGGAGCCCGAACCCCTTCCTTCGCTTCGCCCTACCCCTGGAATGAACCATCCCCGCCCAGGGGAGACTCATCCCTACCCCTGGGATGAAACTCGCCTGCGCAGGGGAGATTCATCCCTGCCCCTGGGATGAAACATCCCTAGCCCTGGGGGGTTGCATCCCTGCCCTGGGGTCACTCCCCCCGACGGCCTGAGAGCATCGCCTGCAGCCGCGCGAGCTCCGCGGGCTCGGCGAGCACCGTGAGGTCCGCGCCCGCGTCGCCCCACTCCTCTTCGAGCACGCGCGTCGCGCGGTGGGCCTCGCTCACCACCTTCGCCATCGCGTGCGGCACGTGCAGCGTCGCGCGCACCATCCCCTCGGCGAAGAAGTCGAGGATCATCGCCCGCACCCGCGCGACGTCCTCCGGGGCCTTCGCCGAGACGTAGATCGCGTCGGGGAAGCGCGACTCGGCCTCGTCGCGCTGCGCCTCGGTCATGCGGTCGACCTTGTTCACCACGAGCCGCGTGGCGATGTCTCCCGCGCCGATCTCTTCGAGCACCTCGCGCGTCACCGCGAGCTGGTTCCACACGTCGGGGTCGCTGCCGTCGACGACGTGCAGGAGCAGCGACGCCTCGCGCGCCTCGTCGAGCGTCGACCGGAACGACGCCACGAGGTCGTGCGGCAGCTTCTTGATGAAGCCCACGGTGTCGCTCACCAGCACCCGCGGCCTGCCCTCGGGGTGCAGCGCGCGCACGGTCGTGTCGAGCGTCGCGAAGAGCTTGTCGGCGACGTACACCTCGCTCCCCGTGAGCGCGCGCATCAGCGAGCTCTTGCCCGCGTTGGTGTAGCCCACGAGCGCCACGCGCTTCTGCTCCTGCCGCCGCGCGCGCCGCACCTCCTGCTCGTGCGCCACCGAGGCGAGCTCGCGCTTCAGCTCCGCCACCCGGTCACGGATGCGCCGCCGGTCGAGCTCCAGCGCGCTCTCGCCCGCGCCCTTTCCGCCGATGCCGCCGCGCTGGCGGTCGGCGCCGCCGCCCTCGCGCATCCGCGGGGCGATGTAGTTGAGCCGCGCGATCTCGACCTGCAGCCGCGCCTCTCGGCTGCGCGCGTGCCGGTGGAAGATCTCGAGGATCACCGCGGTGCGGTCCATCACCTCGACGCCCGTGGCGCGCTCCAGGTTGCGCGCCTGCGTCGGGGTGAGCTCGTGGTCCACCGCGACGAGGGCGACCTTCGCGTCGGTCGCGGGGGTCGGGGCCTCTCCGTCGTCGGCGAGGTCGAGCGCGGTCTCGTCGTCGTCGAGGCCGAGGTCGTCGTCGTCCTCGTCGTCGCCCGCCTCCGCGTCGATGCGGCGCACTTTTCGCGTCGCGCCCGAGGGGATGACGCCGGTGCCGCCCGTGAGGTCGGCGAGCTCCTTGAGCTTGCCCTCGCCCAACACCGCGGCCGCGGAGAGACGCGCGCGGCGCTGCGAGACGGTGCCGACGACCTCGTAGCCGAGGGTGTGTACGAGGCGCTCGATCTCCTGCATCGAGGCGAGGTGCGCGGCGTCGTCGACGTCGGGGAGCTGCGCGCCGACGATCACGGCCTTGGGGCGTGTGGCTCTGGGATCGGTTTCCATGAAAGGGCCGCGGAGGGTATCACCGCCCGAGGGCGGGGCTTGCGGGAGAGCGTCGCGCGGGAGACAACCCGCACCGCCGTGAACACCGAGCCCGATACGCGCTGCCCGCGCTGCGACAAACCCCCGAGCTTCTGCGTCTGCGACCGCATCTCGCCGCAAGAGACCCGCACCCGCGTGCTCATCCTCCAGCACCCCCGCGAGCAGGACCGCGACTACGGCACCGCCTCGCTCGTCCTCGCGATGCTCCCGAAGGCCGAGAAGCGCGTGGGGCTCTCATGGGCCTCGCTCGCCGCGGCGACGGGGGACGACGCCGCCGACGCGAAGCGCTGGGCCGTGCTCTACCCCCACTCGCTCCTCAAGGAACTCCCGCCCGACCTCAAGGCCAAGCCCGTGCTCTTCCTCGACCGGCAGGGCGACGAGCGCGAAGACAAGCAACCCCTCGACGGCGTGATCGTGCTCGACGGGTCGTGGTCGCAGGCCAAGGCCATCTGGTGGCGCAACGCGTGGCTCCTGAAGCTCAACCGCGCCGTACTCAACCCGAAGGAGCCGTCGATCTACGGAAAGCTCCGCCGCGAGCCCCGCCGCGAGGCCGTCTCGACCCTCGAAGCCGTGGGCGACCTGCTCGTGGCGAACGGCGAGGCGAACGAGGTGCGGGAGGCGCTCCGCAAGGTCTTCCGCACGATGGTGCAGCGCGCGCGCGACGCCGCGGCGAAGTCGACGCAGACGGGTGGGCAGCCCGCCCCCGAGGCGACCGACGACAGCGCCGACGAGCCCTGAAAAGGGGCGTTGAAGACGCCCGATGCCTTTCCGTATATGTTCCGCGCCGCTCCGGGACTGGAGGGTTACGCCGCGGCGGGGCCGCGGGTCACCACACCGGGGGAGCGTCACCCTTCCAGGAGGTCCATCCACCGTGATTCACCGTCGCGCTTCGTTCCTCTCCGCCGCGCTCGTGGCGGGGGCTTCCCTCTCCGTCGGCGCGGGCTGCGCGCGCACCGCGACCTTCGCCGTCACCCGCCCCGCGATGCTCAACGCGGCCGCGGTCGGCAACACGATGCAGGTCCGCCCCGTCCAGGCCGCCACGGGCATGCCCATGGATTTCCAGGCCGCGGCCGAGATCACGGCCGACCTGCAGGGCCGCATCACCAACAGCCTCAACCCCTCGATCCGCCTCGTGGCCGCCAACGGCGGCGTGGTCATCACCGGCACGCTGATCAACAACGTCTACGGCGAGGAGATCCAGCGCAGCGAGGGCACCTGCACCCGCTCGGTGCCGTACTACTCCCAGGGCCGCACGCAGTACCGCGTCGAGACCTACGCCTGCACCAACCTCACGCGCATCGGCACCGCGCAGGCGACGATCCAGTTCCAGGTGCTGCACGGCACCTCGGGCGAGGCGATCTTCGACCAGACCTATCAAGACACCGCGCGCAACACGACCACGGGCCGCATCAGCGCGTACGAGCGCGCCGAGCCGCCGCCCATCGACGGCCTCGGGATGCTCCACGCCGTGCGCGCGAACCTCACCGACCAGTTCGCGCGGGTCATCCTCCCGTGGCGCGAGAACGTCACCGTCGAGTTCGAGGACTGCGACGGCGAGGCGCGCTGCCGCCAGGGCTTCGAGATGGTGCAGCACGGCAACCTCGCCGGCGCCGAGCCCCTCTTCACCGCGGTGATCGGCCAGTTCTCGAACCCCGGCGTCCCGGTGCCCCCGGGCCAGGCCGAGCGCATCGGCGAGGCCTTCTACAACCGCGGCATCACCCGGTCGTACATGGGCAACTACGCCCGCGCCGTGGCCGACCTGACCCGCGCGATCCAGCTCCGCCCCGACGAGAGCGACTGGCAGCAGGAGCTCCAGAACGCGCAGCGCATGGCCCGCGACCAGGAGTCGCTGCGCCAGCAGGGCGCGGTGCAGAACGAGACCCAGAACGTGCAGCAGGCGGGCACCCCGTGAAGGGTCGCAGGGCCATCGCCGCGGCGGCGCTGGTCGCCGCGGGCAGCGCCGCCCTGTGGTCGTGCCGGCCGCAGGGCGACACCACGGTGAACGCCGCGCAGCTCCAGGCGTCGAACGCGCAGTTCTACCAGGAGCAGATCCGCCTCGCGCGCGAGGCCCTCGCCCGGCAGGAGTGGGAGGCCGCGCGGCAGAACCTCGAGGGCATCGTCGAGGCCCTCCCCGCGACGGACCCGCTGGGCGCCGAGGCGCGCGCGGGCCTCGCCGAGATCGCCTTCGAGCTCGGCGACTACCAGCGGGCGATGACCGTCGCGGCCGAGGTGCCCGCGGGCACGCCCCACTCGGCGCGCGCGTTGGAGTACCGCGGGCTCGCGCAGCTCTTCTCGTGCGACTTCGACGCGGCGACGCAGACCTTCTACCAGCTCGCCGAGGTCGACCCGCCCCGCGGCCGGGTGTGGCTCGGCGTGGCCGCCGCGTGGACGGGCGCCGACGCCAACGCCGACCGCGAGCTCACCCAGGTGGTGGACTCGTACGGCCAGAGCGAGCACGCGCCCAACGCGCGCTTCTACCTCGCGCAGCTCGCCCTCTGGCAGCGCCGCGCGGGGCCCGCGCAGCGGAGGCTGGGTGAGCTGCGCAACGGGACGCCCGACTACCTCACGACCCTCGACCAGCGCGCGCAGAACTGGCTCGGGCGGCGCACGCACCTGATGCGGTCGTACTTCACCTTCGACACGCTCTCGCGCCTGTCGCGCATGAGCCAGTCGCAGGCGGCGGTGGAGCAGGACCAGCGCGCCGACCAGGCGCTGCAGATGCTCCAGCAGAACCCGGGCGCGTGCGCGCCGCAGGTGCAGCGGCTCGCGCAGGCGAGGGCCGCGGGCGCGGCCGACCGCGAGGCCTTCGCCGCGGCCAACCGCGACCAGGACGGCGACGGCATCCCCGACGAGCGCGACCGCTGCCGCGACCAGCCCGAGACCGTGAACGGCGTGCAGGACGACGACGGCTGCCCCGAGGCGACGGCGGCGATCTCGCTCGAGGGCAACCAGATCCGCTTCCTGAACAACTTCCAGATCAACTTCGACACGGGCACGGCCGACGTGGTCGCGGGCTCGCAAGACGGCATCCGGCAGATCGGGCGCTTCATGCAGAGCCCGCAGTACCAGTGGATCCGCCGCATCCGCCTCGAGGGCCACACCGACGACGTGGGCGACGCGCAGGCCAACGAGGAGCTCGCCATGGCCCGCGTGCGCCGCGTGATGGTCATGCTCCACAACGAGGGCGTCGACACCGACCGGATGCACCCGGTCTCCTACGGCGAGTCTCGCCCCGCCGTCCCCGGCACCAGCGAAGAGGCCCGCGCGCAGAACCGCCGCGTCGAGATCTTCGTCGAAGACCCGCCGATGTTCGGCGGCGTCCGCCAGCGCTGACGCTCCCCCGCCTCTCCCCTCACCCTCCGCGGCGCGCTGACGGTATCGTCCGCCGCGGAGGTCTCTTCTCACATGCACCGCTTCACCTGGCTCTGCCTCGCGGCGCCCCTCGCGCTCGCCGCCGTGGGCTGTTCGAGCTCGTCGCCGACCAACACCGACACCCCCGACTCGGGCTCGGTCACCGACATCCCCGTCGCCACCGACACCTCTCCCCCGGTCGACACGGGGCCCAACTGCGGCGTGGGCTCGACCCTCTGCGGCGCGGGCTGCGTCGACACCCGGTCGAGCAACCTCCATTGCGGCGCCTGCGGCAACGCCTGCGCCGCGGGCGAGGTGTGCTCCAACGGCGCCTGCGCGTTCCAGTGCGCCGCCGGGCTCGCCGAGTGCTCCGTCGGCGGCTCCGACGCCGGCAACGCGCGCGTGTGCGTGAGCCTCTCGACGGACCCGGCTCACTGCGGCCTCTGCAACAACGCCTGCCCCGCGGGCCAGCGCTGCTCCGCCGGGTCGTGCCAGTCGTCGTGCGGCGCGGGCACCACCGACTGCTCGGGCGTGTGCCGCGATCTCCAGAGCGACAACAACCACTGCGGCGCCTGCGGCAACGCCTGCCCCGACGGCCAGGTCTGCTCCATGGGCGCGTGCCGCGTGTCGTGCGTGGGCGGCACCGCCAACTGCATGGGCTCCTGCCGCGACACCAGCACCGACCGGCTCAACTGCGGCGTCTGCGGCAACGCGTGCCTCCCCGGGCAGGTGTGCTCCATGGGCGCGTGCACGGTGAGCTGCACCTCGGGCACCACCGACTGCTCCGGCGCGTGCCGGGATCTACAGACCGACCGGCTCAACTGCGGCGCCTGCGGCAACGCCTGCGCGGCGGGCGAGGCCTGCGCGGCGGGCGCCTGCGTCGTCACCTGCGGCGCGGGCACCACCGCGTGCTCGGGCGTGTGCCGGGATCTACAGACCGACCGGCTCCACTGCGGCGCGTGCGGAAACGCCTGCGGCGCGGGGCAGATCTGCGCCGCGGGCGCGTGCGTCGCGACCTGCGGCGCGGGGCTCACCGAGTGCTCCGGCGCGTGCGTGAGCACCGCGACGGACCCGGCCAACTGCGGCATGTGCGGCGTCGCC
Source organism: Polyangiales bacterium (assembly GCA_041389825.1). Classification (GTDB taxonomy): domain Bacteria; phylum Myxococcota_A; class Polyangia; order Polyangiales; genus JAEYZO01. Next base: position 55,225 of record JAWKRC010000007.1, read on the forward strand.
TGCCCCGAGCGCGCCAACGCCGCGCGCTACTGCGCGGCGAGCGCGTGCGGCTTCACCTGCACCGCGGGCTTCGGCGACTGCAACGGCGCGCCGAGCGACGGCTGCGAGGCCGCGCTCACCACCACGGCCAACTGCGGCGCCTGCGGCCGCGCGTGCGCCTTCGCCAACGCGGCGTCGGCCTGCACGGCGGGCGCGTGCGCGATGGGCGCGTGCAACGCGGGCTTCGGCGACTGCGACCGGAGCGCGGCGAACGGCTGCGAGGTGAACCTCGGCTCCGACCGCGCGAACTGCGGCGGCTGCGGCGTGGCCTGCGCGGCGGGTCAGGTGTGCTCCGGCGGCGCGTGCGTCGCGACCTGCGGCATCGGCCTGCAGAGCTGCTCGGGCGCGTGCGTCGACACGTCGTACTCGCCCGACCACTGCGGCGCGTGCGGGCGGGTCTGCGCCGCGGCGCCGATCAACGGCGTGCGCTTCTGCGCGTCGGGCGCGTGCGGCACGGCGTGTCGGCCGGGCTACGGCGACTGCGACGGCAGCGCGAGCAACGGCTGCGAGGCCGAGCTCAACGGCTCGGTGACCGCCTGCGGCCGCTGCGGCAACGTGTGCCCCATCCCGGCCAACGCGAGCGCGACCTGCGCGGCGGGCGCGTGCGCCTTCGTGTGCGCGTCGGGCTACGGCGACTGCGACGGCAACGCGAGCAACGGCTGCGAGGCCGCGCTGGGCTCGAGCGACGCGAACTGCGGCGCGTGCGGCAACACCTGCGCGTCGGGGCAGTCGTGCGTGGGCGGCACCTGCATGCTCACGGGCGGGTTCAGCACCGACTGGGTGCTCCAGCAGGGCACGCGGATGCAGTACACCCGCTGCGCGTCGGTGACGGTGAGCGGGTCGAACCGCACCTGCAACACGCCCGAGATCCGCTACGGCAACCTCACCGGCGGCGTGCCCTACCAGCACGGCGGCAACCAGTTCGCGACCTGGTGCACGCAGCTCGGGTTCCGCGCCTTCGTGACGGTGAGCTACGGCACCCGCAGCGACGTGGCGGCGCCCCGCGGTCGCCTCTTCGGCTGCACCGGCTACGACGAGACGGTGTGGCACTGGTGCGACTGGCAGGACGGCGACTGGTACAACGAGAGCCTCGACTACCACTCCGCCGACGCCACCGGGATCACCTCGATCACCTGCACCTACTGACCCCCCACCGTTGAACCTCCGCCGCGCGGCGTGGTACGCGCGGCGTCGATGAAGCTCGCCACCCTCCGCGCAGGGGGCCGCGACGGCTCCCTCGCCGTGGTCTCCTCCGACGGCGCCCGCCTCGCCCGCGCGGCGAGCGTCGCCCCCACCCTCCAGGCCGCCCTCGACGACTGGGAGCGCTGCGAGCCCCTGCTCCGCGCCCTCTCGGCCGACATGGAGTCCGGCCGCGTCACCTGCGAGCCCGTCGACGTCTCGGCCCTGCACGCCCCCTTGCCGCGCGCCTACGAGTGGGTCGACGGCTCGGCCTTTCTCAACCACGTGCGCCTCGTGCGAAGGCCCGGGGCGCCGAGCCCTCGCCCACCCTCGAGACCGACCCGCTGGTGTGCCAGGGCGGCTCGGGCGTGCTCCTCGCGCCGACGGAGTCCATCCACGTCGCCGACCCCGCGTGGGGCCTCGATTTCGAGAGCGAGGTGGTGGTGATCCTCGGCGACACCCCCGCGGGCACCGCCGCCGCCGACGCGCACCGCTACGTCCGCCTCGTGACGCTCGCCAACGACGTGACCCTGCGCAACCTCGTGCCCAACGAGCTCGCCAAGGGCTTCGGGTTCTTTCAGTCGAAGCCCGCGACGGCCTTCGCGCCCTTCGCCGTCACCCCCGACGAGCTCGGCGACGCGTGGCGCGACGGGCGGCTGCACCTCCAGGTGCGCACCACCCTTAACGGCGCCCTCGTGGGAGACCCCCACGCCGGGCCCGAGATGCACTTCTCCTTCTTCGACCTCATCGCGCACATCGCCCGCACGCGCGGCTTCACCGCGGGCACGCTGCTCGGGAGCGGCACGGTCTCGAACGAAGACCGCGCGCGCGGCATCTCGTGCCTCGCCGAGCGCCGGATGATCGAGACCATCGACGACGGAAAGCCCTCGACCGCGTTCATGAAGCCCGGCGACCGCGTCACCATCGAGGCCCTCGACGCCGAGGGCCGCAGCGTCTTCGGCCGCATCGCGCAGGAGGTCGTCAGCCCGTGAAGCTCTACAACTACTGGCGCAGCTCGGCCTCGTACCGCGTGCGCCTAGGCCTGCACCGCAAGGGCCTCGCGTACGAGTACGTGTCGGTGAACCTCCTCGCGGGCCCCGGCGAGCAGAAGAGCGACGGGTACGTCGCGATGAACCCGATGGCGCAGGTGCCGACGCTGGAGCTCACCGTCGACGGGCGCGTGCGGCACCTCACGCAGTCGCTCGCGATCCTCGAGGCGCTCGACGAGCTCTACCCCGAGCCCGCGCTCCTCCCGAAGGACCCGTACCTGCGCGCGAAGGCGCGGCAGCTCGCCGAGGTGGTGAACTCGGGCATCCAGCCGCTGCAGAACACCGAGACCCAGCGCTACGTGCGCGAGGAGCTCAAGGGCGACGCCAAGGCCTGGACGGCGCACTGGATCCGCAAGGGCCTCGCCGCGCTGGAGGTGATGTCGCGCGAGACCGCGGGGAAGTTCCTCGTGGGGGATGAGTTCACGCTCGCCGACGCGTGCCTCGTGCCGCAGATGTACGCCGCGCGGCGCTTCGGCGCCGACCCTGACGCCACGCCCACGCTCTCGGCCATCGAAGAGCGCTGCCTCGCGCTACAGTTCGTGCAGGACGCGCACCCCGACCGTCAGCCCGACGCGGTGCGCTGAGCCGACACTCCCACTCCCCCCACACGGCGGCGGGCGACGTGACGCTCGCATGAGGCAAGCGATGAGCAAGGAATCACTGGGCATCAAGCGCCTCGAGGCGGTGCACTACTACGTGCGCGACCTCGAGCGGAGCCGGCGCTTCTACGTCGACCTGATGGACTTCGCCGAGGTCGGCCACTCCTCGGCCGACCTGGAGTCGCGCTCGGGGCAGACCTCGAAGGTCTTCACCGCGGGCGACTGCACCGTGCTCGTGAGCGCGCCCCTGAAGGAGGGCGGGAGGGCGTCGCGCTTCTTGAAGCGCCACCCCGACGGCATCGGCACGCTGGTCTTCGAGGTCGAGGACGTCGACCGCGCCTTCACGCTCATCGAGGCCCGCGGCGGCACCCCCGTGTGCGACGTCGAGAGCCACCGCGACGCGCACGGCACGCTGCGCTTCTTCTCGGTCACCACGCCCTTCGGCGACACGACCTTCCGCTTCGTCGAGCGCAAGGGCTACCGCGCGCTCTTCCCCGGCATGGAGATGAGCGAGAAGCCCTCGGGCACCAACCGCCTCGGCTTCACGCACTTCGACCACATCACGTCGAACTTCCTCACGATGAGCCCCGCGCTCCTGTGGATGGAGCACGTGCTCGGCCTGGAGAAGTTCTGGGAGGTGGAGTTCCACACCACGGACGTCTCCGACACCCAGACCAAGGGCTCGGGGCTCAAGTCGCAGGTGATGTGGGACCCGGGCTCGGGCGTGCGCTTCGCCAACAACGAGCCGATGCGGCCGTTCTTCCGCGCGTCGCAGATCCACCTCTTCGTCGACGACCACCGCGGCGACGGCATCCAGCACGCGGCCATCGGCGTGAGGGACATCCTCTCGGTGGTGCGCGACCTGCGCGCGCGCGGCGTGGAGTTCATGCCCACGCCCGGCAGCTACTACGACATGCTCCCGCAGCGCATCGAGCGCCTCGGCATCGGCCGCATCGACGAGGACATCGCCACCCTGCGCGACCTTGAGATCCTCGTCGACGGCGAGGGCCCGGGTCACTACCTCCTGCAGATCTTCTTGAAGGACTCGGCGAGCCTCTACCGCGAGCCCGACGCGGGGCCCTTCTTCTTCGAGATCATCCAGCGCAAGGGCGACGAGGGCTTCGGCGCGGGGAACTTCCGCGCGCTCTTCGAGAGCATCGAGCGCGAGCAGCAGGCCACCGGGAGGGTGTGACGCGATGATCGAGCGCGTCGTCGAGGGAGAGGTCCCGCGCAAGCACCACATCCAGCTCCGCGGCCCCGACGGCGCGCTGCGCCACGAGGAGTGCGTCACCCGCGACGGCTTCGAGGGCCCGTACTCCATCGCGTACCACCTGCACCGCCCGCACGCGCAGCGCTTCGCCGAGGTCCCTCACGGCGCGCCCGCGCCCGAGGCCGCGCCGCCGCGACGTCTCGCCAAGCGCCACTACCTCACCCAGTCGCTCACGCCCGCGGGCGGCGCGCCCGTCGACGCGTGGAGGCCGCTCCTCTTCAACGACGACGTCACCGTGTCGGTGCTCCACCCGAGCGCCGAGGACCCGGTCTACGTCGTCAACGGCGACGCCGACACGCTCCTCTACGTCTTCAAGGGCGGCGGGGTCGTGCGGACCATGTTCGGCGACCTGCGCTTCAACCAGGACGACTACGTGTGCGTCCCGCGCGGGATGCTCCATCGCATCATCCCCGACGCGGGCGAGCAGTACTGGCTCGGGATGGAGATGGCGGGCTCGCTGCACGTCCCGCGGCAATGGCGGAACGAGGTCGGCCAGCTACGGATGGACGCGCCGTACTGCCACCGTGACTTCCGTCGACCGACCTTCCGCGGGCCGCTGGACGAGGGCATCCGCGAGACGGTGGTGAAGCGCCAGGGCCGCTGGAGCGGCTTCACCCAGGAGCACTCGCCCCTCGACGTCGTGGGTTGGGACGGCACGGTCTACCCCTGGGCCTTCCCGATCCTGAACTTCCAGCCGCGCGCGGGGCTCGTTCACCTGCCGCCGACGTGGCACGGCACCTTCGCGTCGCGCGGGCTGTTGGTGTGCTCCTTCGTGCCGCGCGCGGTGGACTTTCACCCCGAGGCGATCCCCTGCCCGTACCCGCACGCGTCGAACGACTGCGACGAGATCCTCTTCTACGTCCGGGGGAACTTCACTTCCCGCCGCGGCGTGGGCCCGGGTAGCGTGTCGCATCACCCCATGGGCGTTCTCCACGGACCGCACCCTGGCGCCTACGAGGCCAGCATCGGCCACCGCGAGACCAACGAGCTCGCGGTGATGATGGACACCACCCGCCCGCTCACCCCCACCCTGGCGCTCACGGTCGAAGACTCCGGCTACCAGGACAGCTTCGTGTAGGAGGGCCGTTGTTGCCTTCACCCGCACCGAGGTCGCGTTGCCCCTGGAGCTGAGCGCCGGCGCTCGCGTCGCGGGGCGCTTCGAGCTCGAAGCCCCCAACGGGGAGCTCGGCCTCGGAGAGGTGTGGTCGGCCACGGACCGCGGCGGCCCCCTCGGCGCGGTGAGCGTCTCGCGCCTCGGCGCGCCCTCGCCCGAGGGCCCCACCTCGCGCGTCGCCTTCGAAGAGACCGTCTCTCGACTGCGCGCGCTCAGCAACCCCGGCCTCGCCACGGTGCTCGCGGGCGGCGACCACGACGGCACGCTCTGGCTCGCCACCGAGCGCCTCGAGGGCCGCTCCCTCGCCAACTGGATCGAGGGCTGGCGCCAGATCGAGGCCCTGCCCACCTTCGGCGCCGTGCAGCGCATCGTCGACAAGCTCTGCACCACGCTCCAGTTCGCGCACGGCGCGAGCGGCGCGCCGATGCTCCACCGCGGGCTCAACCCTCGCTCGGTGCTGCTCCGACGCACGGGGCCCGGGCCGCACCTCGTGAAGCTCGTCGACCTCGGCGTCGCGCCCTTCGCCTTCGCAGAAGGCGGCGCCTCGCGGCAGTGGGCGTGGATGGCCCCCGAACAGCTCCCTCAGCCCGCGATGCCCCCGCGCTGGAACGAGGGCCCCACCGCCGACGTGTTCTCTCTCGCGGTGATGACCGTCGAGCTCCTCACCAACACGCCGCTCCCCACGCCCGACGGCCGCGAGACCTGGGCCACGCGCGCGCGGCAGCCCGGCGTCGACCTCGTGGCCGCGCTCGTCGCGCTGCGCGGAGACGTCCCCCGGGCGGTGTGGGAGGTGCTCGGCCGCTCGCTGTCGTCGTCTCCGCGGGCGCGGCCGCAGAGCGTGCAGCAGCTCCAGCGCGCCCTGCGCGAGGCGTGGCAGTCGAGCGGCGAGTGGGACCGTTCGAGCGCGAACGACCCCGACCCCCCGATGCCCTCGGCCGTCCCCCCGCCGCCGCGCCCCGCGATGCCCGCGGGCTCCGCCGCGAGCGCGATCTCGGGCTGGCGCTCCGCCGAGCGCGTGGCCGAGCCCACCGCCGCGCCAGTGAAGCCCGCGGTGCAGTACGGCGCCACGATGCGCACGCCGCGCGGGATGATCCCGACCGAGCACGCGCCCATCGAGACCCCCGCGTCACCGAGGGGCACCACGCCCGACCCCACCGAGTACGTGAACCTCGGCGCGCGAGCCTCTGGAGCGAGGGGCCTCCCACCGCGCACGAGGGCACGCAGGCCCTCGACCTCTCCGTCGCGCAGGCCCTCTTCGGCGAGTCGCTCCCCGACGACGCGCCGGTGTCCGAGGCCCCCGAGGTGGGCACGCAGGTGATGTCTCGGCCCTTCGCGCCCGCGCCGCAGCCGCCCGCGCCGCTCACCGAGCCGCCCCGCGACGTGCGCGAAGAGACGCGGGCCATCGACCTCGACACCGCCTTCGACAACCTCGAGGGATCGCCGAGCGCGCACGAGTGGCGCGGCTCCATCGCGGGCGAGAGCGACCCCTTCTCGTCTCCGTCGACGGGTCAGGGCTACACGCCCCTCACCACGATGAGCCCGCAGCGTGGCCCCGCGCCGCCGCCGTCGTACGAGCCGCCCTCGTACGAGCCCCCTCCGCCGCCGTCCTTCGACCCGCCGTCGGCGCCGCGCGTGTCGGCGACGCCCTTCGCGCCCGGGCCTCCGATGGCCCCGCCTGGCTATCCGCCGCGGAACTCTCCCGCGCCCGCGCAGCCGCAGCCCCCGCCTCCGCAGCGGGGAGGCTTCCCCGGCGACGACCCCTTCGCGCCGATGAAGACCATGGCGATGCCCACGTGGCAGACGCCGCCGCTGTCGCAGCCGTCTCCGCAGCCGCGCGCGTCGACGCCCACCGCGCCGCCGACCGAACCGACGCCCCGCTGGATGATCTACGCGGGCCTCGCGCTCCTGCTCATCATCCTCGCCGCTGGAGGGTTCCTCTACCTACGGCTTCGTTGATTGTCGCGCGCGGTCGTGGTGCCATCGGGCGCCATGCCCCCGGCCGCGCGACTCGGAGACAACCACGTCTGCCCCAAGGTCGAGCCCGGCCCCGTGCCTCACGTGGGCGGGCCCATCCTCCCTGGCTGCGAACCCACGGTGCTCATCGGCAACAAGCCCGCGGCGCGCGTGGGCGACAAGGCCCAGTGCAACGCGCCGCCCGACACCATCAAGATGGGCGCGCCCTCGGTGCTCATCGGCAACCAGCAGGCCGCGCGCATCGGAGACCCCACCGCGCACGGCGGCGTGATCGTCGCGGGCGAGTCCACCGTGCTCATCGGGACGACCGCCCAGGCCGCGGTGCTCCGTGCGGCGGCCGCGTCGGGCGCGCCCTTCTGCGAGGAGTGCGAGCGGGCGCGGGCGCGCATGGCCAGCGAGAGGTCCGCCGCAACGTGAGCGAGGGCGACCGCGCCGCCGCGGTGGTCGAGCGACTTCGCGCCGAGGGAGAGGGCCTCTACGCGGTGCTCGACGCCGCCCGCGACGACCACGTGCTCGCGGCCATCTCCCGCTCGGGGGAGCGCTTCCGATCGCTCTACGAGGGCTGGCAGGGCGACGGCCTCGCCGACGTGGCCCCGTACCTCGTCGAGCTCCCCTCGGGCAGCGCCTTCGTCGATCGGCTGGTGCGCGAGGGCTGGGGCGAGTCGTGGGGGATCTTCCTCGTGACGCCCGAGGATTTCTTCTCCGTGCGACGTCACCTCCGGCGCTTCCTCCGCGTGGTCGACCACGACGGCAAGCGCTTGCTCTTCCGCTACTACGACCCGCGGGTGATGCGCGCGTGGCTGCCCACCTGCACGCCCGACGAGACCCGCGCCTTCTTCGGGAGCGCCTCGGCCTTCATCACCGAGGGCCGCCGCGGAGCGACCTTCTTGCGCTTCACGCCTGGGCCCGAGGGGGCCGAGGTCGAGACCTTCCCACTGCCTGACGAGAGCCCCGAGCCATGACCGCGCTGTCGCTCCGCCTGACCATCCTCACCGGCCCGCACTCGGGCCACGTCGTCGACGTGCCCGCGGGCGCGCCCCGCACCTTCGGCCGCGGCGCCGCGAGCGACGTGCAGCTCCTCGACGAGGCGATGTCCGAGGTGCACTTCGCGCTGCACCTCGACGACGCGGGCGCGGTGCAGGTGCGCGACCTCTCGGGCGGAGGCACCACGCTCAACGACCGCGGCGTGACCGACGGCGCCGCGCGCGACGGCGACCACCTCAGCGCGGGCGCGACGCGCTTCTCCATCGCGGTGGTGTCCTCCGACGGCCCCGTGGTCGAAGACGTCGACGAGCTCTCGCCCGAGCTGGTCGCCGCGGCGATGCAGCGGAGCGCGCCCGACTGCGCGCGCTGGGCGCTCCAGTCCGAAGACGGCTCGCACTACGCGCTGGTCGACGTGGCGAACGACCCCGAGCTCCTTCGCCTCTTCGAGGCGGGCGGCGAGAGCTACTGCGCCCTCGACGAGACCCGCGACCCCGACGACCTCGGCGAGACCGCCCCCGTGCTCGCCTACCTCCCCGTGGGGACGGAGTTCCTCGCGCAGGTCTTCGACGAGTGCTGGTCGATGGGCAACGCGGTCTTCTTCGCGAGCGACCGGCCCTTCATCGAGGTCTACGACCACGTCATCCGCCAGCTCACCTGGGAGGAGGACGGCCGCATCGGGGGCCTGCGCTTCTGGCTCCCGCGGGTGCTCGCGGCGCAGCTCCCGGGCACCGACGCCGAGCGCGCGGCGGCCTTCTTCGGTCCGGTGCGGGCGTTCCTCGTCGAGAGCGAAGACGGCCGCGAGGCGCTGCGCTTCTCGCTAGAGGGCGGGGCCGTGGTGCAGCGGCGGATCGCGCTGCAGCTCTGAGCGGGGCGCCCACACCCCCACGGTCTCGCGCATCGGCGACGGGTCGAACAATCTCGACCAGAGCGCGTCGCCGTCGTCGGTGAGCTCCGCGAGGAAGGCCGCGTCGAGCGTGACCCACTTCATCTTCCGCAGGAGCCCCTGCGTGGCCTTCACGAAGGTCTGGAGCCTCGGGTCTTCGACGCCCGCGAGGCGCGTCTCTTCGACCCACGCGCCGTCGTCGTGAGTCTCTCCGCGGAGGCGGCACTCTTGAAGCGTGGCGAAGCGGCCGACGCGCGAAGCCCACGCGGGCGCGTCTCGTCGGGCGACGCGGGATTCACGACACCGATTTCGCGCGTCTCGGTACAGGCGGTCGTCGGTGGTGGCGACGAGGCCAGAGCCATCGCGCGCCCTCTCCGTCGACCCCTAGACGGCCCGAGCGGGGAGGCCTCGGCGCAGGCGGTCGCGAAGCGGTCGAGCTCGGCGTCGTCCGGTGCGCGTCGGGTCGAGGCGCGGCCCGCGAGGCGCGCGAGGCGCGGTGCCGCTCGCGCTCACGGGTGATGCCGCAGGTGCCGCCGCAGGTGGACATCGGTGGAGCATCCCCAGAGGTCGCGGAGGAGCAAGGCGCACCCGACGCGGTTCGGGTGGGGACGCGGGCGTTCCGGCCGTCACCGTCTTCGCGTGGGAGTGATCCCACCAGGACGCGCGGACCAGGCCGCCGACGCGCCCGTGAGCGCCCGTGACCGCGCAGAGAGGAGATCCACCGTGTCGACGCACCCATCGAAGCTCTCTGGCGCCCTGATCCTCGCGTTCGCGCTCGCAGGAGCGCGCTGCGGAGACTCGCAGTCGGTCACCGCCGACTCGGGGGTCGCCTGCACCGCGCCCACCTACCGCTGGAACGAGTCGACGAACGCCGCCGGTCCGAGCCGATGCACCTCCGACTGCCAGTGCGACGGCGCGCGTCGGTGCGACACCGACGGCAACTGCGACGGCACCGCCCGCGACTGCCTCGCCCCCTCGTGGTCGTGGGACGAGTCCACGAACGACGGCGGGCCGAACCGCTGCGACGACGCCTGCCAGTGCGACGGCGCCCGCACCTGCAGCGCCGCGGGCGTCTGTCAGGGCACCGCGCGCTGACCTCGCGGGCGTGGGTCGCGTGGCCCTTGACCTCGGGCGCGCGGCGTTGCCCCATCGCCCACCCCATGGAGATCGCGCTCGTCATGGGCTTCCCCGCGTCGGGGAAGTCCACCTGGACCCAGAAGAACCTCCCCTCGCACCGTCGCGTGAACCGCGACCTCGACGGAGGCAGCCTCGACGACCTCCTCCCGCTCATCGAGCGCGCCCTCGACGCGGGGGAGAGCGTGGTGCTCGACAACACCTACGCCACCGTCGACACCCGCAGGCCCGTGCTCGATCTCGCGAAGCGCCGCGGGGTGCCCGTGCGCTGCGTGTGGCTCGACGGCTCCATCGAAGACGCCCAGCGCAACGCCGCGATCCGGCTCGTGCAGAAGCACGGCAGGCTCCCCTCGCCCGCCGAGATCAAATCGCTCGGCAAGAACGACCCCAACACCTTTCCGCCCGCGCCGCTCTTCGCGTACCGCAAGCGCTTCGAGAAGCCCACCGCGGCCGAGGGCTTCGCCGCCATCGACCGCGTCGCCTTCGCGCGCGAGCTGCACGCGGGGGTGGGCGATCGTCGCGCGGTGATCCTCGACTACGACGGCACGCTGCGCGCCACGAAGAGCGGAGAGAAATACCCGCGCAGCCCCGACGACATCGCGATCCTCCCCGGGCGCGCCGAGAAGCTCGCGAGGCTCAAGGCCGACGGATGGCTCCTCTTCGGCGTCTCGAACCAGGGCGACGTCGCGCGCGGAAAGCTCTCCGCGGACGACGCCCGCGCCTGCTTTGCGCGCACCAACGAGCTCCTCGGCCACGACATCGAGGTGCGCTTCTGCCCGCACGACCCCGCGCCCATCTCGTGCTGGTGCCGTAAGCCCATGCCCGGCTTCGGCGTCGAGATCGCGGTGCTCCACGGCCTCGACCCCGCGCGCTGCGTGATGGTCGGCGACCAGACCACCGACGAGACCTTCGCGAAGCGAGCGGGCTTCGCCTTCGAGCACGCCGACCGCTTCTTCTCGACGCCGTAGCGCCCCGCGCCGCGGCGCTTCGGGTAGCCTCGCGCTCGCGCATGAGCACGCCGCTCCGCGAGCGACCCTACGACTGGATCTTCGTCGGGGTCTTCGGCCTCCTGACCCCGACCACCGTGGTCTTCGACCTGCTCCCGCTCCTCGGCGTGGGGTGGGCGCGGCGCGCGATCGAGGTCGGCTACGCGCCCTGCGACCCGATGTTCGTCGCGATGCCGCCGTTCCTGCGCGTGGGCGTGGTCGCCTCGGCGGTGCTCTGGTGGCCGCTATACCTCTACTTCGCCTGGGGCTTCGTGAAGGGGCGCAACGCGATCCGCACCGCCGCGCTCCTCTACGCGGGGGCCCTGACCATGGCGATGACCATGATCTTCGCCGAGGCGCTGTTCAGCGCCGTCCCCGGGTGGCGCACGCCGGCGCCCGCGACCTTCATCGCGGCCAACGCCGCGTACCTCGTGCTGCCGCTCGCGCTCGCGTGGCGCATGCGCTCGCCCTTCCCCTTCGGCGGAGACCAGCCCGGGTAGCGCCTACGCGCTGCCGAGCGTGCCGAACCACCGCCGCGGCCCCTGCCGCACGACGCTCGCCGCCACCAGCAGCACCAAGAGCGCCGCGCTCACCCACTCCACGGGGGTGTGCGCGTGGCGCGCGAGGCCGTGGATCTCGGGCACGCTCCCCCGCGGGATCAGCGCGTTGGCGACCCAGCCCGCCGCCGCGCCCACCAGCACCAGCACCACGGGCAGCGTGCGCGCCGCCCTCGGCCCCGCGTGCTCGCGGAAGGCTCCGATGGTCACGGGCCCGGAGCCCCCGGCCACCAGCACCCACGCGAGCGCCGCGCCCACCGACAGGCCCTTGTGCACCAGCACCGCCGCGACGGGCAGCGCCGCGAGGAGCCCGCTCGAACGCAACCCCCGCGAGCGCGCCCAGGAGCACGTCCCACCGGCCGCAGAGCGGCGCGAGGAGCGAGGGGTCGAGGGCCGCCTCGAGCACCGCCGCGGCCACGAAGCCGAGCGACAGCCGCAGCGCCGAGGTGTCGAGCCGGTCGTGCGCCGCGACCGTCGCGACCGGGCCGTCGCTCTCTTCTTCGTCGTGGTGGTGGTGATGGTGGTGGCCGTGGTCGTGGGTCACGCCCGTGTTCGCGGGCGCGCGGCGCTCCCTGCGCAGCGCGAGCGCGAGGCCCGCGGCGCCCACCGCCACCGCCGCGACCGCGGCCCCGGCGAAGCGCCATCCCCATCAATCGCGCGCCCAGCGTGAGCGACACCGGGTCGAGCGCGACCCGCGCCGCCGCCCACGCGCCGAGCGCCGCCACGGGGAGGCCCTCGCGCAGCATCCCGTGGAGGCCCTCGGGCTCGCGCAGCCCTCGCAAGGTCGACGCGAACAGGCCGTGCCCCGTCGTCGGCGCGACGCGGCGCAGGAGCGCGAGGAGCGCGACGCCCACGAGCACCGCGGGCGCGCACTCGACGAAGAGGGCCGTGAGCGCGTCGGCGGCGTTGAGCTCCGCGGCCTGCGAGCGCAGGAGCACGCTGTCGGGGTCGGGCACCCACACCACCAGCGCCGCGCCGAAGAGGAAGGCCGCGCCCGAGAGCGCGCGACCGCGCACCGTGGTGGGCGGCGGCGAGTGACTGTGCAGCACGAGCCGCAGGATCGCCCCCGCCGCGAGGGCCACCACCGCGTCGAGGAAGGCGTCAGGGACGTGCGTGAGGAGCAGCCGACCTCCGACGGCGCCGATCACCGTCGCGGCGCCCACGGCGCCGAGGCGGAGGGCCGTGCCGCGCCAGCCGAAGATGGGCAGGAGCGCCGAGGTCATGAACAGCCCCTCGGGCAGCCGGTGCAGGAGCAGCGCCGCCACGAGGCCCGGACGGAAGCCCGCGCCCGACGAGGCCGTGGCCACCGCGAGGCCCGCGCCGTCGCTCAGCGCGTGCAGGGCGAGCGCGGGGACGACCACCTGCGCGCCCACGCGCGCGCCGCCGCGGTGGAGCTTGCGGTCGGCGCCCCAGAGGAGCGCGTAGCCCGCGAGCACGAGGAGGATGCCCGTCACGGCGCCGACGCCCTCGACGACGTGCGGCACGAGGCGCAGCGCGAGGATGGTGGGCACCACGCCGAGGGTGAAGCCCTCGATGGCGGCGGAGGGCAGGGCGCGGCCGCGGCCGAGGGCGACCAGGGCGGGGCCCACCGCGAGGCCCGCCAGCGAGAGCGCCAGCGACGTGACGAGGAGGCTCACGACAGGTCCCGGTGGCCTACTCGCAGTTGTCGCAGCGGCCCTTCACCTGGATCTCGACGTCGCCCCCGCGCAGCGACCGCGGCGCGCCGCGGGTGGCGTGGACCTCGATGATCTCCTCGGGAAGGCAGGTGACGTCGCCGCACGCGTCGCAGACGAAGTGGGGGTGAGGCTCGTTGCCGTGCGCGTCGCTCGCCTCGCCCTTCACCTCGAAGCGCCACACGTGGTCGCCCAGGTCGGTGCGACGGAGCAGCCCCGCGTCGGTGAGGTCGATGAGGTTGCGGTAGATCGTCGCCCGGTCCCACCCGTCGGGGGCGAGCGCCTCGAGAGCCTCCGGGTGGCTCACCGGCGAGGTCGCGCGCTCGAGGTGCTCGAGCACCGCCACGCGCGGGGCCGTGACGCGCAGGCCCGCCGCGCGGATCCGTTCTCTCAAGGCCCCGACCTCGGTGACCCTCTGCCTCGACGCGCGCGTCATGCCTCGGGCTGTACCTTCCCCGTGGGCTTATTGCAATCGAGTCACAGTTGAAACCGCCGTCGCCGAAGCCCGATGGCGAGGCCCACCGCGACCAGGCTCAGCCACGGCCCGACGCGCGTAGCGCGGGGCGTCGCGCGGCAGTCGCACGACGACGTTGCTGGGGGCGCCACCACGCCCGCGTCGCGCGCGCCCACGTCGATCACCGCGGGGACGTCTTCCGCGGGAGCGAGGTCGGGGGTCGGGGCGACGTCCGTCGGCGCGGTGTCGTCCTCCACCGCGGCGTCGCGCAGGCCCGCGTCGGGCGGGGGCTCGGGGTCGGTGAGCATCGACTGGAGCAGCGGCCACCGCTCGACGCAGATCGCGGCGCCCTCGTCGCGCGAGGCGCACTCCGGCGGGCCGGCGACCTCGCTGAAGCGCAGGACGGGCGTGAAGGTCGCGCCGCCGTCCATCGACCGACCGAGCGCCCAGGGCTGCGAGATCCAGTCGGTGCAGGCCCACAGCGCGCCCGCGTGCTGCCGCAGGCAGAGCGTGGGGAGCGGGTTCACGCGCTCGAAGCTCTCTCCGCCGTCGGTGGAGCGGTACAGGCCCTCGGCCTGCGAGCCGTACCAGACCGTGCGACCGTCGTCGCTGATGGCGAAGCCGAGCATCGCGTCGCGGGTGGTGGCGACGCGGTGAAAGCTCGCGCCGCCGTCGGTGGAGCGCAGGAGGTCTGAGCCGAAGCCCACCACCGCGCGCACGAAGAGGGCGTCGGGGTTCGTCGGGTCGACGCCGCTCACGTAGGCGCCGTCTCCGAGCAGAGACTCGGGCACCGTGAGCGCGCGCACGGTGTCTCCGCCGTCGTCGCTGCGCAGGAGCCTCGGGACGCGCGTGGTGTCTTCGACCGCCGAGAGGTACACGCGACGCGCGTCGCTCGGCGCGACCTCGACGGTGGCGAAGCGCATCCCGGCGAGGGGCGCGCCCACGCGCGAGAGCTCTAGGTCGACGCCGCCGCGCAGCACGTACGAGGGAGAGCCCGCGGTGCTCTCGACGCCATAGAGCGTGTCTCCCGAGGGCGTCGCGGCGAGGTCGATGACGTCGTGGTCGGCCGTCGCGGCCTGCCGGCGCACCGCGCACCCGTCGGTGAAGGAGTGCACGCCGCTCTCGAAGGAGAGCGCCACGCGGCCCTCGGCGGTGACCTCGACGGCGGGGTCGACCATCAGCCCCGGCACGTAGGGGAAGAACATCGAGTCTTCGCAGACCCAGTGGAAGGTCGCCCCCGCGTCGCGGCTCACGAGCAGGCCGAAGGTCGTTCGCAGCACCACCACGTCGGAGCGCGCGCCGGGCCCGAGCACCACCTGCTGCGCGAAGGGGAAGCGCCCGTTCGCGCGAGCCCTCACCGGGAGGAGCGCGAGGCCGAGGGCGAGCGCCACGGAACGCAGGGTCATCGCCTCGGTGCCGTAGGTGATCCGCGCGCGGGATTCAACCGCCCCGACGCGACGGCGGTCTTGGGTACACTGCCGCGGTCATGGAAGCGCCCGCGCACGAGCTCGTTGGGGAGGGGCCCACGGTGGTCCTCCTTCACTCGTTCCCCCTCGACCGCGGGATGTGGACGCGGCAGCTCGGCGCGCTCTCGGCCGCGGGCTTCAGGGTCGTCGCGCCCGACCTCCCGGGCTTCGGCGCGACCCCCACGCCCACGGGAGACGCGCCCTCCCTCGACGCCTACGTCGCCTCGGTGGTCGCGCTCCTCGACGCGATCGACGCGCGACGTCCGCTCGTGCTCGGGCTCTCGCTCGGCGGCTACGTCGCCCTTCGCCTCGCGGCGCTCCACCCCGACCGCGTGGGGGCCCTCGTCCTCGCCGACACGCGCGCGGCGGCAGACAACCCCGAGGTGCGCGCGAGCCGCGTGGTGAACCTCTCGCTGGTGCGCTCGAAGGGGGCGGGCGCGCTGATCCGCAAGATGCTCCCGATGGTGCTCTCGGGTTCGGCCCCCGAGTCGGTGCAGTCCGCGGTGACCGCTCTCGGTGAGAAGCAGTCCGCCGAGGGGGTGTCGTACGCGCTCCTCGCGATGCGCGACCGCCACGACGGCACCGACGCGCTGCCCTCGATCAAGGCCCCGACGCTCTGCCTCGTGGGAGACGGCGACAAGGTCACGCCCCCCGACGAGATGCGCGCGATGGCCGACGCGATCCCCGGCGCGCGCTACGTCGAGCTCGCCGGGGCGGGGCACCTGTCGAACTTCGACGCGCCCGAGGGCTTCGACCGCGAGGTCGTTCGGTTCGCGAACGACCACCGCGCAGACTTCACCTGATCGGGCGGGCGCGGTCGGCGATGAAGCGCTCGAGGGCCGCTCGCTCCTCGGACGTGATCCCGTAGAGCGCGCACACCCGCGCCTCCACCGCGGCGACGCGCTCCGGCGTCGGGCCGTCGATGGTGAGGGACCGCACCATCTCCGTGACGCCGTCGCGGAGGGAGTCGTCGGGAGGCGCGGGCAGCGCGCGGAGGTGCGCGACCTTCACCTGCGGGAAGGCGGCCTGACGTCCGTCGCGGCGAGAGGCGAGGTGCAGCGCGCGGAGGGGAGCGCTGTTGAGGCAGGCCACGGCGAGCGCGGGGTCGGCCCCGTCGAGGGCGAAGCCCGCGAGGAGCGAGTTGCGGAAGGGCGACGGGTCACGGTGGAGCGCCGCGATGGGGAAGGCCGCCGTCTGCCGCACCACGAAGGCCACGGCGCGCCACGCCTCGGGAGGGCGCATCCGCGCGCGCGCGGCGCGCAGCGCGACGGGGTCGGGGTCGAGCCACCGACGCGCGGGGCCGACGCGGTACGGGGTCACGTCCTTTCCCTCGCGTAAGGGGACGGTGTGGCGCTCCGAGGGCGCGTCGGCGATCAGCGCGCGCACCGCGGGGCTGGTCTGCACGCCCACGTCGCTGAAGGTCTCAGGCGCGAAGCGAGGGAGGGCCGCGAGGCGCGCGAGGCACCGCGGGGGTTCGACCACCACGGCCTCGACGCCCGCGCGTCGGCGCTCGCGCAGCGTCCACGGTCGCGGGTCGGGGGGCGCGTCGCGGCGCGCCCCGAGCATGGCGAAGCAGGGCTGCACCACACCCTCGAAGACGTCGGGGCCGAACTCCTCCATGGGCTCGGCCAGCGCGACCCGGGCGCTCACCGCGCGACGCACGGGCGCGTAGCCGTCGAGGTCGGCCATCGCCGACGGGAGCAGCAAGGCCACCACGCCGCCCGGCGTGAGGAGCGCGGTGGCGCGGTCGGCGAAGGCCCCGTGCAGCGTGGGGTATCCGCCGAAGCCCTCGTAGCGCGCGCGCAGCGCTTCGCGGCGCGCGAGGGAGATGGGGCGCGAGGCGCGACCCGCGTAGGCGACCCAGGGGGGGTTGCCCACCACGAGGTCGGCCGGGTCGAGCGCGAGGTCGAGGGCGTCGCCCACCGTCACCGCAGAGAGCGCCGCGGGCGGGGGCTCCCGCGCGCCCGAGGCGAGCCAGAGCGAGAGGCGCGCGGCGTGGGCGGCCTCGGGGTCGAGGTCGACGCCGCGGAGGCGCGCGAGGGCATCGTTCGTAGACCCAACGATCTCCGCGAGGGCGCGCATCGCCGCGACGAGGAAGACGCCCGCGCCGCAGGCCGGGTCGAGCACGGTGGGGGCAGCGCCGCGCCAGCGTGAGAGGGCCTCGCGGACGAGGTGCGCCGCGATCGTTCGCGGGGTGAACCATCGGCCGGCGTCCTCGCGCGCGCCGTCGCGGAGGCGCTCGAAGGCCGGGCCGAGGGCGTCGGCGTCGAGGGCGGGGACGTCGAGCGTGAGCGCGGGGTCGACCGAGGGAAGGTTGTCGCCGAACCATCGTCGGGCGTCGGCGGCGGTGGGTCGCTCGTGGCCGCGGCGCGCGCGGCGGAGAGGGTGAGCGAGAGCCGGAGCGCCTCGGTCGGAGGGACGCCCTCGGCGACGAGCCGGTCACGCGCGCGGGGTCGAGCGGGTGCGGGGCGCGGCGCTTCACGGGGCGCGGCGCTGCTTGCGCTGGAGCGAGGCGATGCGGGCGTCGATGGCGTCGAGGCGCGTGGTGCGAAAGGCCCGGTCGAGCAGGCGAGAGCCGATGAAGAGGAAGGCCACCGCGAAGAGGAAGCCCCACTGCCGCGGCAGGCCGACGGCTTCTTGCAGGAGCACGCCGAGGCCGAGGCCCAGGCCGAAGGCGGCGAGGGTCACGGGGATGAGCACGTTGGTGCGGTGGGCCTCCCACCAGGTGATGCGCTTGAAGAGGCGCTCGCGCTCGTCGCGCAGGCGGGAGAGTTCGTCGTCCATCGCGTCGTGGCCTTCGGGGCCGCGAGCATAGGCGCGCTCGGGGGGATCAGCGAGCGCGGTCGATGCACCGCCGGGTGCTCTGCCCCGCGGCGTTGGCGAGGGCCCCCGCGGGCCACGCGAGCACGAAGTTGAAGCACATCTCGTCTTCGGTGCGCTCGCCGAAGAAGACCGTCGCGCTGCTGACGTTGTCGTAGCGGCAGACCGTGCGGAGGCGGTCTCCGGGCATGATGACCAGGTCGGAGGGTCGGCTCACCTGCGCGTCGAAGGAGTAGTCGGTGACGTCGGTGAGCGTGTCCATCCGGGCGGCGGAGCCTCCGCGGTGGACCTCGCTGCGCAGGGCCGTCCCGTTGCGGTGCATGTGCGCGGTCGACCCGAGCACGTGGATGGGCTCGGTGGCGGCGGGCGTGCACCAGCCCTCGGTCTCGTAGCCCGTCGACCGCGGAGGGATCGCGATGTTGAGCGTGCCGAGCCAGTGGACGGCCGCGGTGTGCGGGCGGGGCGCGTCGGTGGTGCACATCTCGATGCCGCTCGCGTCGTCGGCCGCGTCGAGGGTGTTGTTCCAGTAGTGGGTCTGGAGGATGAACCACTCGCCCTCGCCGGGGAGCTCGAGGCCCACGTCGGAGGGGAGCACCGTGCCCTGGTTGCCGGGCGCCCATCCCGCGATGAAGCGCGCGTCGCGGGGCATGTTGCCGTCGCAGTCGAAGACCTCTCCCGCGGCGGGGCGAGACGCGGTGGAGAAGAGGATGAGGTGGTGCAGCACCCTGGCGTTGTCGACGCGCGCGGCGAAGGCCGTGGCCTGCTGCGCGCCGCGGAAGGGCGACTGGAACGCGAAGCAGCGGTTGAGGTTCCCCGCGGCGCCGGGGACGGTGTAGCGGTCGGCGACGGTGGGGCCGTGCGCGAGGAAGGCGCGGCGCTCGCTCGGCGCGCAGGGGAGCCGGTCGGCGGGGCTCTCGACCGCGTCGGGCCCCGTCATGCTCCCGCAGTCGGAGCCCGTACAGCCGGGCGCGCCCGCGGCGATCCAGCGGTCGAAGGTCGCGAGGTCAGCCTCGGACAAGCGCGCGGGCGGCATCGGCCGCACGGGGTCGTGGACGCGCTCGCCCATGAGGTTCCACACCTGCCGGGCGGGGGCGCTCGCGGCGGGACGTCGCGTGTCGTCCCATCGGGCGAGCGACATCGGCGCGCCGTAGCGCGGCGTGGCCGCGTGGCACGAGACGCAGTTGCCCTCGATGATCCGCGCGATCTCGAGCGGGTACGACATCCCGCTGCCGGGGTCGGTCGGCGCCGCGCCGTCGCCCGAGCAGCCCAGGGTGGTCGACGCCGCGAGCACGATCGCGGCGCGGAGGAAATCGTTTCGCATCGTCGGCCTCATGGGTGAAGGGGGCGTCATTGCACGCGGCGAAGGTCGAAGATCAGCGCGGCCTGGAGCGGGGCCGCGCCGAGGTAGACGAAGAGCCGCGCGCGGTCGGCCGCGTCGCGGGAGAAGGCGAAGCCCGAGGGGCCGGCCATCGCGCCCATGCCGAGGGTGCCGCTCATCGTGGTGCACTCGGGGGTGAGGGTGAGGCGCTCGCCCTGCACGGTGAACGCGCCGCGGCCGCCGAGGCGCGAGGGCCGCGGCACGGGCCCGGCCATGACGGTGTTCACGCGGATCACCAGGTCGGAGAGGAGCCGATAGCGACCGGCGGAGAAGTCTCCCCACGCGACGCCGCTGAGCTCGGAGCCGCTCTCGTCGAGCTGACCGCGCGCGACCTCGGGGAACCACAGGGTCGCCCCGTCGGCCACCCAGCGCCCCTCGGGGTCGCCGCCCGAGGGCGTGGGGATCACGGCGCCTGCGTCTCCGCCCGCGATGCGGACCGCGCCCGTGAAGGTGGGCGTGGTGGGCGGATCGCCGAGGTCGCACGCGGCGGCGTCGGCGCCCGCGTCGGTCTCGGCCGCGACGTCGCTCGCGACGTCAGTGAGGGCGCCCGCGTCGGAGGGCGCGTTGGAGTCGTCGCCGCACGCGCCGAGGAGGAGCGCGAGAGGAACCCACCGAACGGATCGCGTCACGCGGAGGGTGTTACCAAGAGTCGGGCCGACGCGCGTGGGGCGAGCGCGCGGCACTGACGGCGCGAGGGGCGCTGTCGACGGCAGGCCGCAGGTGTCGCGCGCGGTGCTCGGGGCTGAGGGGTGGAAGACCCGGCGCGGTGGCCCTACGGTCGCGCGTATGACGAGGCGGGTGCTGGTCGCGGGCGCGTCGGGCGCGCTCGGTCGACGGGTGACCCTCGCGGCGCGCGCCGCGGGGTGGGCGGTGCGGGCCCTGGTGCGTGACCCGGCGAGGCTGCGCGACGCCGCCGACGCGGTGGACGAGGTGCGCCAGGGAGACGCGCTGAGGCCCGACACCCTCGCGGGGCTCTGCGACGGGGTCGACGCGGTGTTCTCCTGCGTGGGCGCGTCGGTGTCGGGCGAGCTCGGCGCGGGGCGGGCGACCTACCGCGACGTGGACATCCCCGCGAACGCGAACCTCATCGCCGAGGCGAAGCGCGCGGGGGTCGGCCGCTTCGTCTACACCGCCGTCTGGAACCGCGACCCGGCCGTCGCCGCGACCGCGTACGTCTCCGCGCACGACGCCGTGGTCGACGCGTTGCGCGCGAGCGGGCTGTCGTACTCCGCGATCCGCCCGGTGGGCTTCTTCTCGATCTACGACCAGATCCTCGCGATGATCGCCGCGGGCAAGCCCGTGCCCCTCGTCGGAGACGGCTCGCCCCGCACCAACCCCGTGAGCGACGACGACCTGGGCGAGCTCGCCGTGCGGCTCCTCGACGGCGGCGACCCGGAGGTCGACGCGGGCGGGCCCGAGACCCTCACCCGCGCGGAGATCCTCGACCGCTGCTTCGGCGCGCTCGACAGACCCTCGAAGCCCCTCAAGATGCCCGCCTGGGCGATGCGCGCGTCGGCGGTGGCCCTGTGGCCCATCAGCCCGCGCATGGCCGACTTCACCCGCTTCGTCGCCGAGGTCTACACCCGCGACGTGATCGCGCCCTCCGTCGGAGAGCGCGGACTCGACGACCACCTCGCGGCGGCGGCCGCGCGGATCAAGAGCTCACGCGGGTAGCACGCAGCGGGTGAGCCGCTCGGCGTTCACGACGCCCTGCGCGGCCATGTACGCCTCGGCGCTCGCGACCGCCGCGCGACCCGCGGCGCCGCCCTCGAGGCGCCCCGCCCTCGCCCGCGTCACCGCCGCGAAGAGGGCCATCTCGGCCGCGTCGAAGCCGCCGTCGCGCGGCGCAGCGACGCGAGACCGGCCTCGCTCCTCCCCTGCTGGAGCGCGACCCCCGCGCGCAGGAGCTCGGCGAGCGGCGCGGCCCACGCGAGGGTGCTCTCGTCGATGACCTTCGCGTCGTCGAGCGCGCGCGCGTGGAGCGACGGCGCGTCGAGCCCCGACGCGCGGGAGGCCACCGCAGCGAGCGCCGCGCGGCCACGGAGCTGGTGGAGCTCGACCCGCGCGCACTCCAGCCGGAGGAGCTGGGCCGACCCGAGGCCCTCCCACTCGGCGTCGACGGCGCGGAGCGCGCGGGCGCCCTCTCCGTCGTAGAGCTCGGCCTGCGTGGCGGCGACGAGGTGCTGGTAGCGCTGGAGGTTCCACGCGCCGGGGGGCCAGGTGGCCTTCACCCGCTCGGCGAGGGCGCGCCACTCGTCGGCGCGGTCGAGGGCGAGCCAGCGCAGCGCCTGCTCGCCGAGCACGTAGCCGCCCGCGGCGAAGAGGTCTTCGCGGTCTTCAGCCTCGCGCAGCGCGCGCGTGAGGCGCGACGAGAGCTCGGTGAGCCGCCCCATGAGCGCGAGCGACGAGAGGGCGTAGATCTCCGATGTGGCGACCTCCCACGCGACGCCGCGGCACGCGCTGCGCCACAGGTCCGCGGCTGCGACGCACTCGTCGTGGGCCGAGCGCCAGCGCGACTCGAACCACGCCGTCGTCCCCCGCGCCATGCGCGCCCACGCGCGGTCGTAGACCGAGCCCGTGCGCGACGCCACGCCGTCGACCACGTCGAGGATCTTTCGCGCGCGACCGCGGAAGAACGCTCCGCCCACCGAGGCCTCGGAGGTGGCCTCGTACCCGAGGGCGCGCACCGCGCGGGAGGGGTCGCCGATCTCAAGGGTCGCGGCGAGGTGCTGCACGCCGAGCGCGTCGGCGAAGGCAGGCTGCACCATCGAGTAGCTCACGACCCCCGTCCACATCGCGTCGAGCCGTCGCAGCGCTCGCCCGACCCGCCACCCCCGCGAGCGCCGCGCCGCGCGGCGTCGAGGGGAGCGACACCCCCGCCGCGTCGAGCACCTCGCGCATCACCCGCATCCCCTCGACGTAGCGGCCCGAGCACACGAAGCGCTCCGCCGCGCGACGTCGCAGGTCCATCACCATCGGGTCCGCGGGGCGGGTCTGCGCGAGCGCGGCGGCGGCCTCCATGAACGCCTGGGCGGCCTCTCCGCCCCTGCCCGCGGAGGTGAGCGCCTCGGCGAGCCGCGTGAGCACCTCGTCGCGGCGGACCGACTTGTGCGGCGCGCGCAGCGCCACGCGGTAGAGCGAGGCCGCGTGGTCGAAGGCTAGGGCCTCGGCCGCCCTCTCGGCGGCGGGCAGCGCGTAGCGGGCCGCGCGGTCGTCGTCGCCCGCGCCCACGAGGTGCAGCACCAGCGCGTCGAGGTCGTCGCTCTTCTGGTCGAGCAGGGCGTCGGCGAGACGTCGGTGCGCGTCGCGGCGCACGGCCTCTCCGCCCGCGGCGAGGATCGCCTCGCGCACGCGGTCGTGCCGGGTCTCGACCGCGGGCTGACCGTCGACGGGCGACAGGCGCAGGAGCCCCGCGCCCACGAGCCGGGTGACCTCGCGACGTCCCCACTCGCCCATGCTCGCCGCGCGCAGGAGCGTGCGCCGCTCGACGGCCGCGCCCGCGACGGCGGCGAGCGTGAGGAGCCGCTGCGCGTCGGGGTCGAGGGCGTCGATGCGCCGGCGCACCACGTCGCCGAGCCGAGGGGCGGTCGCGCCGCCGGACTCTTGAAGGTCTTGCGCGAGCTGGAGCACGAAGAAGGGCGAGCCGCCCGACTCGCGCGCGACGAGCTCGGCGAGCCTGCGGGCCTCGTCGGTGTCAGCGCCGAGGGCCCTCGCCGCGAGCGCCTCGGCCTCGCGCGGAGGGAGCTGCCCCACCCGCAGCTCGCGCCGGCCCGGGAGCGCGTCGAGGGCCTTGAGGAGGGCGGAGTCGTCGCGGCGCTCGCTCTGGTAGCTCACCACGAGGAGCAGCGGCGGGGCGTCGTCGCGCGCGAAGAGCTCCTTCGCGAGCGCGGCGCTGTCGGCGTCGGCCCACTGGGCGTCGTCGATCCACACCACGAGCGGGGCCGCGCGGGCGACGGAGGCGAGCACGGCGCGCAGGGCCTCGAAGCCGACCTGACGCAGCGCGCGCGAGTCGACCTCGTCGGGGCGCGGCGGCACCGCCGTCGCGGGCAGCGCGCGAGAGAGCACGGGGAACACCCGGAGCAGCGCCTGCCGGTCGGGCTCGGCGAGGGCCTCGATGGCCGAGGGCTCGCGCACGAGATCGGCTGAGCGCGTCGACCACGCCGTCGAAGGCCCGGTACGCGACGGACTCCTGCGGCAGGCAGCGGCCGCGGAGCACCAGCGAGGGCGGCGCGCGCTCGACGCTGGTGATGAAGCGGCGCACGAGCTCGGTCTTGCCCGAGCCCGACACGCCCTCGACGCACACGAGCGTGAAGGCGCCCTCGCGCGCCGCGGGTAGGCCGCGTCGAGGGCCGCGAGCTCGTCGGCGCGGCCCACGAAGGGGGCTCGGCCGAGGGTCTTCGGGGAGACGCGTCGGCCGGGGGCGCGTCACGCAGACGGCGCAGCACCTCGCGCGTCGGGTCGGCGCGCGGGGTCGGGGTGCAGGAGGGCGCGTACCAGCTCGTCGTAGCGGCGCGGGAGCGCGGGGTGCATCTCGGCGGGCGAGGCGAAGCGCGCGGCGCGCTGGAGCGCGAGCACCTCGTCGCGCGTGCCGGTGAAGGGGAGGGCGCCCGTGAGGGCCTCGTAGAGGACGACGCCGAGGGCGTACCAGTCCGACGCGGGGGTGAGCGCGAGGCCCTGGGCCTGCTCGGGGGACATGTACACGCCCGTGCCCACGGGGGCCGAGGCCGAGCCCGTGGTGTCGTTGACGTCCCAGCGGGCGGCGAGGCCGAAGTCGAGGAGCACGACGCGGCCGTCGTGGGAGACCATCACGTTCGAGGGCTTGATGTCGCGGTGGAGCCTCCCCGCGGCGTGCACCGCGGCGATGCCCGCGACGAGCTGCGGCAGCGCCGCGTCAAGGCGCGCCACGCCCGCGCGAGAAGGCCCGTGCCCCCGTCGCGCCGTCGTCGGACCACAGGTGGTCGAGGAGGCCTACGCCGTCGACGACCTCCATGGTGAAGAACGCGCTCGCGCCGTCGACGAAGAGCTCGTGCAGCTCGACGAGGTTCGGGTGGAGGATCCCCGCGAGCGCGCGGAACTCCTCCTTCAGGTGGTACAGGTCGTCGGAGTCGACGCGGCGCAGGGTCTTCAGCGCGACGTCGCGCTGCATCTCCTCGTCGCGCACGCGGTACACGACGCCCATCCCGCCCTTGCCGAGGCACTCGATGACGCGGAATCGTCGGGTACTGGCGAGCACGCGGGGCGGCGATGGTCCGCCGTCGCCCCGCGGCGGGTCAAGACGCTCCGTCGCCCGCGGCGCGCGTCGCGGCCTTGCGCGGCCACGACACGATCGACCGCGAGGCGGGGTGCTCGCTCAACCGCGACGCGAGCGCGTCTCCCCTCGCCTGGATCTCTTCGTAGAGCGAGGCCACGGCCTCGCCCGTGCGCGCCGCGCGCTCGCGCGTCTCGCGGTCGGCCTCGAGCTCGGCGCGCTCCATCGCGTCGAGCTCGGCCCTCGCCGCCTCGGCCTCGGCCAGCGCCGTCGTCAGCGCCGCCCGCGTCGAGGCGAGCGCGGCGTCGGCCGACGCGCGGGCCGACAGCGCCGTGCGCGCGGCGCTCGCGAGGCAGCCCAGCATCACCATGCGCTCCAGCGTCGCGTCGGTGGCGGCGCGGGGTTGTCGGCGGGCGGGCCGAGGTCGTGCCACGCGAGGCTCACCTCGTTGCGCGCGCGCACCTCGTCGGCGAGCGCGGCGCGGGCGGCCTCTTCGAGCGAGCGCGCGCGCGCGTCGAGGCGCTCGGCCTCGGCCTCCGCGGCGGAGCGGGCGTGCAGCAGGTGCTCGCGGCGAGACTGCGCGCGGCGCTCGTGCTCGACGAGTGCGTTGAGGGCGACGCGGCGCTCGTGCTCGACGGCCTCGAGGCGCGCGATGGCCGCCGAGAGGGCGTCGAAGTCTCCGCGGAGCGAGGGAGGGGCCTGGTCGCGCCACGCGGCGGCGAGGGCCACCTCGAAGGTCTTGCGCTGCTCGCGGAGCGTCGCGAGCGAGGGCGGCAGGTCTTCGGGGTAGGGCCGCGTGGGGCGCTCGTCGGCGCCGTCGTCGTGCGGCTCGACGGCGGGGCGCGGGCGCGTGCCGCTGGAGTCTCCGAGGAGCGCGAGGAGCTCATAGCGCAGCGCCCCCGCGTCGGCGGCGCGCTCGCCGGGCGTCTTCGAGAGGAGCCGGTCGATGAGCGCGTCGAGCTCGGCGGGCACCGCGGGGTTGAGCGAGCGCGCCCGCGGCGGGGGCACGTCGCGGTGCTGGAGCACGAGCTGGGTGACGGTGCCGTTGAAGGGCAGCGCGCCGGTGACCAGCTCGAAGAGCATCACGCCGAGGGAGTAGAGGTCCGTCGCGGGGGTGCAGGGCTCGCCGCGGGCGAGCTCGGGGGCGAGGTACTCGGGCGTGCCCAGGGCCTCGTTGGGGCCGGTGAGGCGCGCCTCGAATTTGATGTGCGCGATGCCGAAGTCGACGACCTTCACCTCGCGCCGCCCGTCGGGCGCCACGCACACGAAGACGTTCTCGGGCTTGATGTCTCGGTGGACGATCTCGCGCGCGTGGGCGCGCTCGAGCGCGGCGGCGACGGGGGCGACCATCTCGATGGCCTCGCGCACGGGCAGCGCGCCCTGCTGCACGCGCGCGGCGAGGCTCTCGCCCTCCAAGAGCTCCATCACCAAGAAGACCCGCACGCCCTCTTCGGCGACGTCGAAGACGTCGACGATGTTCGGGTGCTTGAGCAGGTTCGCGGCCTGCGCCTCGCGGATGAAGCGCTGGCGCATCACCGGGTCGCGGGTGAGCTCCGACGCGAGGAGCTTCACGGCCACGTCGCGGCGCAGGAGCAGGTGCCGCGCGCGGTACACCGAGCCCATGCCGCCGACGCCGATGCGCTTGAGGAGCTTGTAGCGACCCGCGAGGGTGCGGCCCACCAGCGGGTCGACGACGTCGACGAGGAGCGCTCCGTCAGAGGGGCAGGTCGAGATCTCTTCGTCGTACCGGCCGTTGCACCGGGGGCAGCGCTTCATCCCGCGGCGGCATGGGAGCGTGCCCGCGACGAGGGTGTCAAGCGCGACGCCGACGCCCGAGGCCCGCGCGCAGGGTCGGCGGTGACCGCGGAACTCCGTAGCGTCGGAATGGCCGCCGCGAGGGAGCTCACCAGGCGCTCTCGGGGCGGACGCACGCGTCGAGCATCCCAGGCGCGCCGCAGCGCTCGAAGGTGCAGCCGCCGGGCGTGACGGTGACGCGACCGACGCGCCAGAGGTTGTTGTCTCCGCCCGCGTCCGAGCGCTCGCGGATGCGCGCGGCCTCGCTCTCGAAGACCACGGCGCCCGCGCAGTAGACCCGCACCACGACGGGCGTCTCGCTGGCCTTGCCGTGCCCGCTGAAGAAATGGACGCCCACGTCGAACTGCGCGCCGGTGACGGCCTCGACCACGTTGATGTTCTCGGGGCCCGGGAGGTCTGAGATGTGGTCGATGTCGAGCTGCGGGTTGTTGGGTCGGCCCGCGGGCGACCAGTCGAGGCGCTCGGTGTCGCAGAGCGTTCCGGGCGCGCCGCAGACGCAGTTGGCGTAGTAGCAGTCGCTCTGGTCGGGCGCGCTGCTTGCCCAGTGGCCCATCGCGCGGGAGACGTCGGCGAGGTGCAGGTCGAGGTCGATGCCGCCGCCCTGGGCGTTGCAGCCCGCGCAGGAGCGGTCGGTGTTCCAGACGATCTCGACGCGCACGGCCTCGGAGCTCTCGGCGCGCGCGCGGGTGGTGCACGAGGCGGCGTTGCCGCGGTCGTTCGTGGCGGTGAAGCGCCACGTCCAGTCGCCCGCGACGTCGAAGGTGAAGGGCGTCGCGCGCGTCGTGGGCGAAGGGATCGACGCGGTGGAGGTGACGGGGTTCTCGACGATCTCCCAGCGGTAGGTGAGCGGTCGGCCGAGGCGCGACGCGGCCTCGCCCGCGAGGGTGACGGTGGTGAAGGGCGCCGAGCGCGTGTCGGGCGGGCAGCGCACGATCACGTCGGGGTCGGCGTGCACGCGGGTCTCGCACTCGGCCCGCATCCCCGCGGAGTCGAGCGCCACGAGGCGCATCCTCCAGTCGCCGAGCGCGTCGAGGCGGAGGCTCGCGGTGGTCGCGTCGGGCGGCACGGGCGAGGTCACGCTCGCGGGCGGGCGAGAGACCGTGGTCCAGGCGAAGCGCAAAGGGCGGCCGTAGGCCGAGGTGGCGCGCGCGACGAGGGGCACCGTCGCGCCCTGGTAGTTGCTCTGGTCCTGCGGACAGAGGAGGTCGATGGCGGGGCGCGCGATCACCCGCGCGTCGCAGTCGCGCGAGAGCCCGTCGGCGGTGGTCGCGGTGAAGCGCAGGAGGTACTCGCCGCCCGCGTCGAGGGCGAGGGTCGAGCGCTCGAGGTCGGGAGGCGTGGGTCGCGAGGTCGATCCCATGGGGGCGCGCACGAGGGTCCACCGGCGCGTGAGGCCCGCGGGGCGGTTGGTGCGAACGACGGCGGCGAAGGCCACGGTCTCGCCCTGGCGTCCGAAGGTGGCCGCGGGGCACTGCACGTCGAGGGTGGTCGGGTCGGGCACGTCGACGGGGAGCGGGCGATCGACGGGCATCGGGCGGTCGACCGGGAGCGGGCGATCCACCGGCGTGGGCCGATCGATGGGGACAGGCAGGTCGACGGGGACGTCGACGGCCGGCGTCGAGGCGTCGAGGTCGAGCTTGAGTCCGGTGCGACCGCCGCACGCGGAAAGGAAGGTCAGCGCCGCGACGCACACGCCCCGACGGTGCGAAGAGAGGAGGCTCATACCGCGGAGGATCGCACACGTCGCGCGGGAGTTCGCGGGGCGTTGCCACGCGCCGTCGGCGGGTGTGACCCTCCCGGGCGATGCACCCGAACGAGAAGCTGATCCACGACTTCTATGAGGCCTTCGCGAAGCGCGACGGCGAGGCGATGGCCGCGCTCTACCACCCCGAGGTGGTGTTCTCCGACCCGGTGTTCCCAGGGTTGAAGGGCAAGCGCGCGGGCGACATGTGGCGGATGCTCACCGAGCGGGGCAAGGACCTGCGCGTCGAGCACTCCGGCGTGAGCGCCGACGACACCTCGGGCCGCGCCCACTGGGAGGCCTGGTACACCTTCAGCGCTACTGGTCGGAGCGTGCACAACGTCATCGACGCGACCTTCCGCTTCAAGGACGGCAAGATCATCGGCCACACCGACCGCTTCGACTTCTGGCGCTGGTCGCGTCAGGCGCTCGGGCCCGTGGGGCTGCTCCTCGGGTGGACACCGATCGTGCAGAACAAGGTGCGCGCGCAGGCCGCGAAGGGCCTCGACCAGTTCGAGGCCCGACGCGGCTGAGGGCTCAGCCCTGCGGGGCGGACTCGGTCGCGGGCGCGAGGGCCTGCTGCATGAGGGCGGCGATGCGCTTCGCGAAGCGGGCGGGGTTGTCGACGGGCGCGCCCTCGCTCAAGAGCGCCTGGTCGTGGAGGAGCTCGATCCACTCGCCCACCTGCGCCTCGTCGGCGCCCGCGTCGACGCGCGACTGCAGGGCCTTGATGAGCGGGTGCGTGGGGTTGAGCTCCAGGATGCGCTTCACGGGCGGAACGTCTCGGCCCGCCGCGCGGAGGATGCGCTCGCGCAAGGGGTCGAGCTGACCCGGCGGCGTGACGAGGCACGCGGGCGAGTCGGTGAGCCGGTCGGTGGAGCGCACCTCGCGCACGCGCTCGCCGAGCACGCCCTTGAAGCGCTCGACCAGGGGCTTGAGGGCCTCTGAGAGCGCGCTCGACTCGGGCTTCTTCGCGTCGTCGAGCTTGAGCTCGGCGTCGGCCGCGTTCGTGAGCTTCTTGCCCTGGAACTCCCGCACCGCGTCGACGGCCCAGGGGTCGACCACGTCGGTGAGGTAGAGCACCTCGTAGCCGCGCGAGGTGAGGGCCTCGATGTGCGGGCTCTGCTGCGCCGACTCCAGGCTGTCGGAGAGCACGTAGTAGATCGCCGACTGATCCTCGGGCATCCGCGAGACGTACTCGGAGAGCGAGGTGAGGCCCTCGCCGCGCGAGCTCTCGAAGCGCACGAGGTTGGTGAGGCGCTCGCGCCACTCCCAGTCGTTGGCGAGGCCCTCTTTCAGCACGCGGCCGAAGGAGCGCCAGAAGGTCGCGAAGTCGTCGGCGCGGTCCTTGGCGAGCTCGTCGAGGAGGTCGAGCGAGCGCTTGGTGAGGCCCTTCTTGATCGCGCGCACCACGGCGCTGTCTTGCAGGGTCTCGCGCGACACGTTCAGCGGGAGGTCGTCGGAGTCGACCACGCCGCGCACGAAGCGCAGCCACGTCGGCAGGAGCGCCTCGCAGTCGTCCATGATGAACACCCGGCGCACGAAGAGCCGCACGCCGCGCTTGCTCCCCGTCGGGTGGTCGAGGTCAAAGGGCACGGTCTTCGGAACGAAGAGCAGGCCCGTGAACTCCTGGGTGCCCTCGACCTTGAAGTGCGTCCACGCGGCGGGCTCCTCCCAGTCGCCGGTGAGGTGCTTGTAGAACTCTTGATACTGCTCCGCGGTGACCTCGCTCTTGGGCCGCTGCCACAGGGCGCGGGCCTGGTTCACCGTCTCGTAGCCCTCACCCTCGGCGGGGGCCTCGCCCTCCTCGGGCTCCTCCTTCTCCTTCTTCACCTGGATCGGGTGACCGACGAAGTCCGAGTAGCGCGCGATGAGGTCCCGGAGCTTCCACCCCTCGAGGAACTCCTTGTGCTCGTCGCGCAGGTGGAGCGTGACCGTGGTGCCGTGCTCGGCCCGCTCCGCGGGCTCGACGGTGAAGCTGTCCTTCGCGTCGCTCGACCAGGTCCAGGCCTTGTCGCCGCCCGCCGCGCGCGAGGTGACGGTCACCCGGTCGGCCACCAGCCACGCGCTGTAGAACCCCACGCCGAACTGCCCGATGAGCGAGACGTCGCTCTTCGCCCCCTTCGCGGTGAGGGCCTCGACGAACTTCTTCGAGCCCGAGTGCGCGATGGTGCCGAGGTTCTGCACCAGCTCGTCGTGGGTCATCCCCACGCCGTTGTCTTCGATGGTGAGGGTGTGGGCGTCGGCGTCGGGCGTGACGCGGATCGCGAAGCCCGCGTCGCCCTCAGGCAACAGCGAGGGCTCGGTAATGGCCTTGAAGCGCAGCTTGTCGAGCGCGTCGCTCGCGTTCGAGATGAGCTCCCGGAGGAACACCTCGCGGTGGCTGTACAGCGAGTGGATCACCAGGTTCAGCACCTGGCTCACCTCGGCCTGGAAGCGGTGGGTCTCCTTCGACCCGGTCTCCGCGGGGGTGGTCTCGGTCTCCATCGATGGTCGCTCCGTGCGGGGCTCTGAGCGCGGCCTCCCATTCGGCTCGTCGCGCGACCCCGTCCGGCCGGGGCTCTTAATCACAAGCCCCGCGACCGTAAAGACCAGACTCCGCCCTCAGGCCTCTCCCTGCACCCGCGCCCAGAGCTCTTCGCGGGCCGCCCAGAGCGCCTCGCCCACGGCCTCGGGGAGCTCCTCGGCCAGCGCGCTGATCGCCTCGTCGAGGTCGCCCCGCTCGGGCTCGGTGCGCCCCGCCACCACCGCGGCGGTGTACGCCCCTGCGCGCGGCGAGCTGCGCGGTGAGCCTCCCCACGGCCGACGCGAGCTTGCGCCCCTCGGCCGCGAAGCGCGCCTCGGCCTCTGACGCCAGCCCCTGCGCCTTGCGGGCTGCTCCATCGTGGCCGCGAGCTTGTGCGCGTAGCGGTCGCGCCAGCCGCGCACCTCGGCGAGCTGCGCCTCGAGCTGCTCGATGCGCTCCGCGGCGTCGACCGCCGCCTCGCCGAGCTTCTCCCGCGCCGCCTCGAGCTCCCCTCGCGCCTCGGCGAGCTGCGCCGCCTCGGCCTCGACCTCGGCCCGCACCGCGCACCGAGCTCGCCCGCGCCTCTTCGATCTCGGCCTTCGCCTCGCGCAGGGCTTCGACCTCGCCGCGTAGCGCCTCGACCTCGGCCGCGTGCTCGGCCCGCATCGCGTCGAGCTCCGCCGCGCGGCTCTCGCCCAGCGTGCGCGCCGCGGCCTCGGCGTGCGCGCGGAGGCGTTCGAGCGCCTCGGCGTGCTCCTCGCGCAGGGCGGCGACCTCGTCGGCGTGGGCCTCGATGAGGGTCTGCCGCGCGAGGGCCGCGGCCTGGCGCACGGCGTCGACCTCGGCCTCGGCGCGCGCTTCGACGGCCTGGAGCTGCTGCGCGGCCTCGGCGACCTCGGCGGCCATCTCGGCGCGGGCGGCGTCGACGTCGGCCGCGGCGCGGGCGAGGGCCGCGTCTCGCTCAGAGATCGCGCGCTGCCACGCGGCGCCGAGGGCGGCGTGGGCGGCGTGCATCGAGGCCAGCTCGCGGCGGGCGTCGTCGCGCTCGCGGGCCACGACGTCGAGCTGGGCGCGCCAGCCGTTGACCACCTCGTCGACCTGACGCAGCGCGTGCGAGGCCTGCTGCTCCTCGCGGCGCGCGGACTCCAGCGCTTGAGAGAGCGCGTGGCGCTCGTGCTCGATGGCGCCGAAGACGCCCTCGCGCTCGCGCAGGCGAGACTCCAGGGCCTGGCGGTCGCGCTCGGAGCGCTCGTAGGCCTCGCGGGCCTCGCGCATCGCGCGCTCGCGGCTGACCTGGTGGGTCTTGAGGGCGAGGATCTCCTGGTCCTTGCGGGTGAGGGCCTCGCGCAGGAGGGCGAGTCGGCGGTTGTTGCCGTCGCTGCCCGTGAGGCCACGTCGAGGTCGCGGCGCGAGCGCACGGCGGCCTCGAGCTCTCGGCGCAGCCGCGTTCTCGGTCGCGAGCTCGCGGGCCTGCGCCTCGGGCACGAAGCTCTGCGGGTCGTTGTGGGTGTCGAGCGCGGTCGGGAAGTCGTTGTCGAGGGCCATCACCGGGTCTCCCTACGGCCCACCAACATCGGTAGGCCTCGCGCCGTCCACTTTTCGACAGCGCGTACCCCTCCCGCGGAGCGGGCGCCGCGGGTACTGTCTCGCCCAGTCGGTCACGCACGGGCGGCGCTGGGGCCGCGCCGATCGCCCGACGGGAGAACTCCGATGGCCTTCCAACGAAGTCCTTATGGCTCGCGTGCGCCGTGGCGCTCGCGGCCGCGGTCGGCTGTAGCGGCGAGTCCGTCGTCGGCGGCGGCGCCGACAGCGGCATCGACGCCACGATCGACCTCGGCGTCGACACCGGCCCCGACGTCCCCGCCGACATGGGCCTCGACGTCGCCTGCCCCGCGGGCCAGACCCGCTGCGGCGACCGCTGCGTCGACACGCAGACCGAGTCCGACCACTGCGGCGCGTGCGGCAACGCCTGCCCCGCGGGCCAGTCGTGCCGCTCCGGCGCCTGCCGCGTCGTGTGCCCCTCTCCGCAGGTCGCGTGCAGCGCCGACCTCCCGGGCGACGCCGGCGTGCGCGACGGCTCCGTCGTACGCGAGGTCTGCGTCCTCACCGACACCGACCGCTTCAACTGCGGCATGTGCGGCCGCGCCTGCCCCAACGGCCAGGTCTGCTCCATGGGCATGTGCGCCGCGACCTGCGCCATGCGGCCTCGACACCTGCACCGCCACCGACGGCTCGGCCTTCTGCGCTGACCTCACCCGCGACAACCTCAACTGCGGCACCTGCGGCGCGCGTGCGCCCCGGGCGAGGCCTGCTCCGCGGGCACCTGCACCACCATCTGCCCCATCGGCCAGAGCGTCTGCACCGCCGCGGGCACCGACAGCTACTGCGCCGACCTCCAGGCCGACCAGCGCAACTGCGGCGCCTGCGGCACCGCGTGCCCCACGGGGCAGCTCTGCTTCAACGGCGTCTGCGTCACCACCTGCCCGATGGGCCAGTCGGTGTGCGACGGCACCTGCCGCGACCTGCAGACCGACCGGCTCAACTGCGGCGCCTGCGGGGTGACCTGCCCCGAGGGCCGCGCGTGCGTCGCCGGGGCGTGCCAGCTCTCTGCCCCTCGGGGCAGACCGCGTGCGGCGGCGACGACGGCGGCGCGGCGTCTGCGCCGACCTGCAGGCCGACCGCAACCACTGCGGCGCCTGCGGAACCGTCTGCGCCGCGGGGCAGGTGTGCTCGGCGGGCGCGTGCGTGACCTCGTGCGGCGCCGGCCTCACCGACTGCTCGAGGCTCCTGCCGCGACCTGCAGAACGAGCGGCTCAACTGCGGCGCGTGCGGCACCGTGTGCCCTGCCGGTCAGGTGTGCTCGGCGGGCGCGTGCGTGACCTCGTGCGGCGCGGCTCACCGACTGCTCGGGCTCCTGCCGAGACACCCAGAGCGACCGCGCCCACTGCGGCGCCTGCGGCAACGCCTGCGCCGAGGGCCAGGTGTGCTCCGGCGGCGCGTGCGTCGTGTCGTGCACCGCGGGCCTCACCGACTGCTCGGGCTCGTGCCGTGACCTGCAGAACGACCGCGCCCACTGCGGCGCGTGCGGCAACGTGTGCTCCGAGGGTCAGGTCTGCGCCGCGGGCGCGTGCGTGACCTCGTGCGGCGCCGGGCTCACCGACTGCTCGGGATCGTGCCGCGACCTCCAGAGCGACCGCGCCCACTGCGGCGCCTGCGGCAGCGCGTGCTCCGAGGGCCAGGTCTGCGCGGGCGGCGCGTGCGTCGTGTCGTGCACCGCGGGGCTCACCGACTGCGCGGGCTCGTGCCGCGACACCCAGAGCGACCGCGCGAACTGCGGCGCCTGTGGCAACGCCTGCGCGAGCGGGCAGGTGTGCTCCGCGGGGATGTGCGTCACCTCGTGCGTCGCGGGCTCTCTCCGACTGCTCGGGGTCGTGCCGGGACCTCCAGACCGACCGCGCGAACTGCGGCGCCTGCAGCTGGCTCTGCGCGGCGGGCCGCGTGTGCTCGGCGGGCGACTGCGTGCTCTCGTGCGCCGCGGGGCTCACCGACTGCTCGGGCTCGTGCCACGACCTGCAGAGCGACCGCGCGAACTGCGGCGCCTGCGGCAACGCCTGCGCGAGCGGGCAGGTGTGCTCGGCGGGGTCGTGCGTGGTGTCGTGCGTCGCGGGCCTCTCGGACTGCTCGGGCTCGTGCCGTGACCTGCAGACCGACCGCGCCAACTGCGGCGCCTGCGGCAACGCCTGCGCGAGCGGGCAGGTGTGCTCCGGCGGCACCTGCGTGACCTCGTGCGGCGCCGGGCTCACCGACTGCTCGGGCTCGTGCCGCGACACCCAGAGCGACCGCGCGAACTGCGGCATGTGCGGGATGGCCTGCGCGAGCGGGCAGGTGTGCTCCGCCGGGATGTGCGTGACCTCGTGCGGGTCGGGCCTCACCAACTGCGCGGGCTCGTGCCGCGACGCGCAGACCGACCGCGCCAACTGCGGGATGTGCGGCCGGGTCTGCGCCGACGGCCAGGTGTGCACGGCGGGCGCGTGCGTCTTGTCGTGCCCGACGGGGCAGTCGGTCTGCGGCGGGGCCTGCGCCGACCTGCAGAGCGACCGCGCCAACTGCGGGATGTGCGGGCGCGCCTGCGGCGCCGGTCAGGTGTGCATCGGCGCGGCCTGCGTCACCTCGTGCCCCGCGGGTCAGACGGTGTGCGGCGGCTTCTGCGTCTTCACCGCCACCGACCCGAACCACTGCGGCGCCTGCGGCAACGTGTGCGCGTTCACCAACGGCGCGGGCGTGTGCATCGGGTCGTCGTGCGCGCTCGGGCCCTGCGCCGCGGGCTTCGGCAACTGCGACGGCGTGGCCACGAACGGCTGCGAGACGAACATCAACACCAGCGCGGCGAACTGCGGCCGCTGCGGCAACGCGTGCTCGTTCCCCAACGCGGCGGCGACCTGCGCGGGCGGCGCCTGCGGCCTGGGCGCGTGCAACACGGGCTTCGCCGACTGCGACGGCGTGAGCGCGACGGGCTGCGAGGTCGACACGCGCGCCGACGCGGCGAACTGCGGCGCCTGCGGCCGCGCGTGCACGGGCGGGTCGAGCTGCGTCGCGGGCGCCTGCGTCTTCGGCGGCGGCACGCCGCTGAACGCGACGAGCGGCACCACCACCCTCAACACGACCCGCGCGACCGCAGAGGTGGCCGCGGGCGCGACGGCGGTGGTGGTGAGCAACGTGACGGGCACCTTCGCCGCGGGGCAGCGGGTGATCCTCCACCAGACGCAGAGCACCGGCGCGACGCTGGGCGCGTACGAGTACGCGCGGGTGTCGCTCGTGGCGGGCAACGTGGTGATCCTCACGGGCGGCGTGACGCGCGCGTACACCTCGGTGGGCGCGGCGCGCGCGCAGATCGAGGAGGTCGAGGAGCGCTCCACGGCGACGATCGCCGCGGGCGCGACGCTCACCGCGCCTGCGTGGGACGGCAACACCGGCGGCATCCTCGCGCTCGACGTGGCGGGCGCGATGACCAACGCGGGCACCGTGACCATGACGGGCAACGGCTTCCGCGGGCGAGGCCACGCGTGCATCTACCGCTGCGCGCGGGGCTTCCAGGGCGAGGGCCAGGGCGGCTTCGGCGGCGTCGACATCGCGCGCAACGGCCTCGGCGGCGGCGGCGGCGGCCAGGGCCAGGACGACGGCGCGGGCGGCGGCGGGGCCTACGGCACCGCGGGCGGCAACGGCGGCGTGGGCACCTGCGGCACCTGCCGCGAGGCCTGCCCCATCCCGGGCGGCACCGGCGGTGCGGTCGCGGGCGCGGCCGACCTCTCGGGCGCGGTGCTCCTCGGCGGCGCGGGCGGCGAAGGCGGCGCCGACGAAGACGGCGGCAACCCCGGCCGCGGCGGCAACGGCGGCGGGATCATCCTCCTGCGCGTCGGCTCGCTCACCAACACCGGCACCATCATCTCCGACGGCACCGCGGGGCAGGACGGCCAGCAGGGCGCCTGCGGCGGCGTCGGCTGCGGCATGGGCGGCGGCGGCGGCGGCGCGGGCGGCGGCGTGCGCATCGCGAGCCTCGCGGCGGCCACCCTCGGCAACACCTTCGCGCGCGGCGCGACGGGCGGCGCCTCGATCTGCGGCACGGCCCGCGGCGGCACCGGCGGCAACGGCCGCGTCTCGGTGCTCGCCACCGCCGTGACCGGCACCTCGGCCCCCGCGTTCAATCGCGAGTAACAGCCCTCCCCCGAAGGCGCTCCCTCACTCCGAGGGAGCGCCTCCCCTCACCTCATCGATCACACCTCGTCGCGCGACGCGCCGGGCAGCGCCTTCGCGAGCGCGGTGCCCTTGAGCAAGCGCGAGAGCACGTCGGCGACGCTCTCTCCGCCCATGATCGCGAGCGGCGCCATGCTCTCGGCCACGCGCTCGGCGAGGGCCCGGTCGCTGAAGGCCTGCAGCGCCGCGATGAGGTCGGGCGACACCGCGCCGGCCTTCTCGACCACGGCGCGCACCTCGGCCTGGAGCATCGCGACGCGCTGCTCCATCTGCGCGCGGGCGATGGCGAGGTCGACCTCCGAGGTGGCCCGACGCCGCGTGAGCTCCGCCTGGTGGATCGCCTCGAGCGCGGTCTGCTCCTCGCGCTGCGCGGCCTGCTGCTCGCGGCGCACCGTGGCCGCGGCGCCCACCTCGGCGACGGAGAGGTCCTGCGCGCGCTCGACCTCGCGCTGCTTGAGCGACAGCTCGGCGACGCGGGTGGAGGACTGGAGCTCGGCGATCTCCTTGCGCGAGGCCTCGAACTCCCGCGTGAGCTCGAGCTTCCTGCGCTCGCCCGCGATCTGCAGCGCCTGGCGCACCACGGCGTGCTGGGCCTCGACGAGCATCCCCGAGATCTCATCGTCGCCGAGGGTCACGTCGAGCACCTCGACGTCGTACACGCGCATCCCGTTCTCCTCGAAGGCGCGGCCGGGGCGCTTTCCGCCCTCCACCGCCGACCCGAGGATCACGTCTCTCAGGATGGTCACCGAGCGCGCGTAGAACTCCTCGACCCCGTACTGCTTCACCGCGTGGCGGATCAGCGAGCGCAGGTGGTCGGTGAGGAACTTCACGTAGTTCTCGGCGTTGAACCACTTCGCGGGCTCGCCCTCGAAGTTCACCCGGTACGAGAGCTTGAGGTGCACGCGGCACAGGTCGCGCGTCTCGGCCTCCACCGCGTCGCTGACCTTGTTGTGCAAGACGCGCAGGTAGGCCGTGCGCTGGAGCTTCGCGTCGCTCTTGGGCGTGCCCGTCGAGAGCTCCATCGCCTGCAGCGTCTCGTCGTACTCGAGGAGGTGCGTCGCGGGGCCGACGATCACCCGACGATCCCCCGTGCGGTTCACCACCATCACGGCGTAGCCCGTCCACGCCGAGACCGAGACGGCGCCCTCGTAGCGCGTGTCGAGCACCAGCGTGCGCGGCGCGGTGTAGGTGTTGCGCCGCTGGAAGTCGTCCCCCGCGAAGGCCGCGGGCGCGGGCGCCTGCGGACGTCCCGGCGCGTTCACGCTCGCGACGGCCTCGGCGCGCAGGGCCTTCTCCGCGAGGGGCCCGTCTCCGCTCGACGCCTTCGCCTGCATCAGCCTCTGGTTCACCGCGAGGGCCTCGGTGTTCCCCGGGAACCACAGCGCCACGGTGCGCTCGTCGAGGACGCGCCGCACCACCACCTCGCGCCGCGGGTCGGGCAGGAACATGCACGGCCCGCGCTTCAGCGCGATCTGCCCCGAGTTGCGATCCAGCACGTAGCGCCCCTCGCCCGCGGGGATGGCGATCGCGTAGTGGATCTCCTGGTCGCCGTACTTGATCACCGCGTGCTCGGGCCGCGGGAAGTAGATCATCTGGTCTCGGCCGGTGATGAAGAGCTCGTCGCCGACCTTGTAGCTCTGGCCGTCTTCTTCGTAGGGCGCGATGACCTTGACGTAGATGCCCGAGTTCTCGTTGAGCTCGATGGCGCGGAACTTCCGTGAGCCGCCCTTCTCGATGAAGGCCTCGGTGGGCCGCGGGAACACCACCGCGGGCCCGCGGATGAAGCGCTTGTTGCCGTCTTCGTCGAGGAGGATGCAGTACTCCAGACGCTCGAGCGTGACGGCCTCGCGCACGTAGCGGCCCGCGGCGTCGGGCACCACCTCGATGCCCGTGGGCGGGAGGAAGAACGCGACCTCAGTGCCCTCGATCACCAGGAGCTGCCCCATGGTGAGGTCGACGGGCTGAATGCGCGGCTCCTCGGCCTCGCCGTCGGGGCCGACGCGCGGGCGGAAGACGGCGTCCTTCCAGTTCTTCTGCGCGGCCTCTTCGTCGTAGACGCGCACGACGACGTACTGGTTCGAGCGCAGGTGGTGGCCCTGGATCACCCGCACCATCTGCCCGGGCCAGAGGGCGTACGAGATGGGCCCCGCGGTGTTGACCTTCCGCCCGACGTCGAGCTCGGGGAGGTTGTTGAGCGCGCCGGTGCGCGGGTGCGAGCCGTCGCGCGCGGGGTTCTTCAGGACGAGGTACCAGCCCTCGGGGGCGACGGCCATGGTCTGGGT
Source organism: Polyangiales bacterium (assembly GCA_041389825.1). GTDB lineage: Bacteria > Myxococcota_A > Polyangia > Polyangiales > JAEYZO01. The sequence continues at coordinate 94,127 of JAWKRC010000007.1, forward strand.
CGCCTGCTCCAGCGAGCAGCGGTCGAAACGCTTCGACTCGTAGTTGAAGACCACGGGCCGGTCGGTGTTGGCGAGGCTGGTCTTGTGGGGCCCGACGTAGACGTTGATGTTGCCCTTCGTCTCGTCGGAGATGAACGCGAACTCGTTCGGTGCGAGGACGAGGTCACGCTCTCGCCCGCGGTCGTTCTCGGCCATGTGGTCTCTCCCTTCGGGTGCCGCGGTCCACCACCGCGGCGGGCGAGAGGGTAGGGCGAGAGGGGCGCGGGGCGTAGTGGTGATGTGTTGCCCGCGCGCGCTTCTCGTGGTCGAAGGGCTCTGGCGCGGGGCGCGCGGCGACGGAGATCATGCGCGACGACGAGGGCGAGGTTCACGCGGAAGGCACGGTCTCCGTCGGCGTAGGCGAGCGCCGCGGGGGGCCGTGGTCGCGCGTCGCGCTGGTGGTGATCGTCGCGCTCGCGATGCTGCTCGCGTGGAGGCTCGGGGTCTTCGCGCGCTTGTCCGAGCCCCTGGCGCTGGCGCGCGCGGTGGGCGCGATGGGGGTGACGGGCTACGTGGCCTTCGTCGTCGCCTACGCGCTGCTGCAACCCTTCGGCGTGCCAGGGACGGTGTTCGTGGTGGCGGCGCCGTTGATCTGGCCGTGGCCCGTGGCCTTCGCGTTGTCGATGGTGGGCACGATGCTGGCGAGCGTGATCGGCTTCTCGTTCGCGCGCTTCGTGGCGAGGGACTGGGTGAGCGCGCGCGTCCCGGCGCGGTTCAAGAAGTACGACGCGGCGCTGGAGCAGCACGCGTTCCGCACGGTGTTCCTGCTGCGGCTGATCTTCTGGATGCCGCAGGCGCTGCACGCGTTCCTGGGCGTGTCGCGCGTGCCCTTCTGGACGCACGTGTGGGGCTCCCTCGCAGGCTACGCGCCGACCTTGTTCGTGGTGGCTATTTCGGCGCGAAGGTCTTCGACGCGCAGGGAACATGAAGCCCGACGCGTGGCCGATCATGGGCGGATGGTCGCCGCCTCGCTCACGGTGCTGCTCGTCGTGCGCGTGATGGAGCGGCGGCGGAGGGTAGGGCGCGGGAGCGAGGCGCTGTGGAACGACCTCCACCGCGGCGCGGCGCAGGCCGCGATCACCGCCACCATCGCGGCCATCCCTACGCATGGTCGAAATCGTACACGATCCTCAGTGCTTCCAAGCACATCGGACGATGTTCCCCCGCGAGGGTCGACGAACCTCCTCACCCGCTTCGATCTCCCCGCCTGCTGCTTCGCCCAGGTCGAAGACCTCGTCGAGCGCCATCTCGACGGCCTCGAAGGGCTCCACGCGGAGGCGATCCTCGACTCCACCCGCCCAGGGCTCAGCGTCGCCCGCCGCGCGATGAAGGCACGTCGGATCTCCCGGCGACCCCCGCCTGCACCGCGCCGGGCCCCGGGGCGCGTCGTACACCAGCCTCCCGTCGACCAGCGTCGCGCGCTGCGACGCAGGCACCCTAGCCAGTCGGCGAGAGAGACCTCGGCGCGATGGGTCTGCGGATCCTCTGGCGCCGAGGACGTGACCCGCGGTGCGCGAGCAAGGAGCTCTCCACGTCGCCGCCAGACGACGTTGCTGAGGCGCCGCGATCAGCCCCACTCGCCCCGACAACGACGACGGCGCGGGGAATCGTACGATGACGAGACTCCGCCTCGCGCTGGAGCCTACAGCGAGCGCTCGCGCCGCGTGATCCACGTCGGCCCGACCCAGAGCTCGGTCATCGCGTCGGAGAGCTCCGCGACCAGAACCGCGCCGTGCTGCGTGGATCGCGCAGCCTCGTCGCCGACTTCACTTCCCTCGCGACCCTCCTCCGACGAGCCCGGCCCCCAACGCGCCGTGTACGCGTGGATCGCGAGAGACGTGATCCACGCGAGAAAGCTTCCGGCCTCAACGTCGAGGTCCTGTGTCTGTCTCGGCACGGCGACGCTGCTGCCCCTCACGTCGAGCCAGAACGGCAGGCTCCCCCGGTACCCGCCGTCGATTAAGGACGGATCCTTGTCCTTCGACGGAGCCCGCAAGCGACACCGCACCACTGTCCCGGTCGGGAGCGCGATCACGCACCCGCCCCACGCGCGCTCGTGCGAGACGGGCGACCAGTCGCTCGCACCGTTTGAAGCCTCAACGACGTAGCGAACCGCGGCTGCATCGGTTGCGTGGTCCTCGAACCAGGCGACCTCGCACCGACAGTCTTCCAGGAGCGCGAGCAGGAGCGCGTGATCCCTCGTGACACTCGCCGACCTCGCCGAGTCTCTCGCCCACGCACGGAGCCGCTCGTCGCGCGGGAGTCCTGCGTCTCGGCTTCTCCACCGCCACGACTCGGTCGTGTCGACGACCCACACGTCGCCGCTGCAAGTGTCGCGCATGATCACCCGGTCGGCCTCCCAGTGACCGGGCTCACCGAGTTCCCGCCCGAACTCCGACGACTCGAAGCGCTCCACCAGCCACACCTCGGTGATCGCGTCGCTCACCTCGTCGCAACGGCGCGCGTCGGGGTTGCGCCGCAGCGCCTCCTCCCACGACGACGACCATGCTCGCAGCGGGAACCGCTCCGCGATCACCCGCGCGGCGCGCCGCAGGAGCCACGTCGACAAGAGGGTCGACTCGGCGAGCCCGAGCTCGACTCCCACGTCGTCGCTCTCACGCAGGCCGCCGTCCTCCCCGCGCCACAAGGTCGTCGAGCGGGAGTAGGCGACGGGCACGAGGCCCCGCCTCGCGGGCCTCCGCTGAGCTTCACGCCCGACGAGGAACAACGTCTCGTCCGGCATCGCCACGATCCACCGTGACCACGCGAGCTCATCGGCCTGCTCCCTCGTCGCGGCGTCGCCCTCGCGAGCCGTCACGAGCTCATCGAAAGGCTCGACCGCGCACCCGAGCGCGGAGAGGAGCCAGCGAGCCGTCGACGGAGGGTTCATGCGCGCGGATCGCTCAGTGTCGACAGCATCCCCACCCGCGGATCCGCGGGGAGCTGCACCCCTGGCAGTAGCGCGTGCAGTCGTACCAGGCCTCGGCGCAGACCACGGGCGCGCCCGACACGATCCGCAGTCGCAAGGAGTACGTGCCGAACATCGGTACACAGCTCAACGCGACCGCGTCCTCGAAGCCGGTGTCGGTGGCCGCGAGCCGCACCACGATCACGTCGTCGCTGTCGGCGTCGACGCGACACGTCGCCTGCGAATCGGCGAGGGTCGACACAAACCACGTGGAGGCGGCGGGGTCGTATCGGAACACCCCCTGCGCGGCGCGGCGGGTCCAGTGGTACGCGACGCGCGAGCGGGGCATCTGCCCGCCGTGGTTCACGGGGTCGGTGTAGTACGTCGGCCAGTCCGCCTCGGTGAGCGTGCCGGCCTGGTTCATCCGCGCGGCCCATCGCGCGACCCACCCAGAGAGCACGGGGTTCTCTTGAAGTGGAGACGGAGACGAAGCCGTCGGTCGAACGGGCGTCCACTGCACGTCTGCGCGGCGCAGCACGGTGGTCGGCGGCGGTGGCTGCGTCGGCGGTGGAGGACGCGCGTCGTCGACGTCCCGCGGCAGCGCGTGTGCGGAGGGAGCTTCGGTGCGGAGGGCGATCCACGCGATCGCTCCCACGGTGCCGACGATCAGCCCAGCGCCGAGGGCCACGACCTTCGGCCACCCCAACCGCGCGACCTCGCGCGCGACGGCGGTCCTCGCCAGCTCGAGCCGTGTGGTCGCGGGGCGCGGCGTCGGGTGCGGTCGCGAAGGTATTGAAGGGGGCGTCGAGGCGAGCGCAGAACCCAGGTGGAGCGCGAGATCGGAATACGCCGCGTCGACGTCGCTGAAGCGCGCCGAGGGGTCCATCGCGACGCAGCGACCGAACCACCCGTCGAACCATGGCGGGACGAGCGATCCGCGGCCGAGTCGGGCCGCGCGCGTCGACGCCGACGGCAACGCGTCGAAGCCGATCCCCTGGTCCGGCGGGAAGTAGCTCGCGCCGACCAGCAGCTCGAACGCGACCAGTCCGAGCGCCCAGACGTCCGCGCGGGGCGAGACCATCATCCCCGAGATGGCCTGCTCGGGGGCCATCCAACCCGGCGTGCCCGCGAGCAAGGAGTTCGTCCCCGCCCCCCGCGCGTCCTGGAGGAGCCTCGCGATGCCGAAGTCGAGGATCTTCACCGTGAGCGCGACGTCCGCGTGTCGGGAGCGCGCGAGGAACACGTTCGCGGGCTTCAGGTCGCGATGCACCACGCCCGCACGGTGCGCCGCCGAGAGCCCGTGGCAGATCTGCCGGAGCACGGCCGCGAACTCCGCGGGGGGCATCGGTCCCGCGCGGGCGACGCGGTCCCCGAGGGTTTCTCCGTGGAGCAGCTCCATCACGAACCACGGAGTGCCGTCGGGTTCGAGCCCCGCGTCGGTGACCTCGACGACGTGGTCGCTCTGGATGCGCCCGCCGATGCGCGCCTCTTGGACGAACTTCTCCCGCAGCGTGTCGGTCGCGAGAGCGCTCACCCTCAAGACCTTGAGCGCGCCGTGTTGCCCCGTCAGAAGGTGCTTCACCCGATAGACCACCGCCATGCCGCCCGCGCCGAGCGTGCCTTCGACGGCGTAGCGTCCGCCGATCACCTCGCCGGGATGAAGCACCTCCCGCGACACGCCGCGATGATGCGCCGCGCACCCCGCCGCCGACAACGTCCCGTTGCCCTCGACGTCTCCCTCGCCCGCGCCACCCTGCGCGGCCATGAGCCCGCGCCCCTCGATGTCGAGTCTGCCGTCCGCGACCGCTACGCCTCCGCCGCCCAGGCGCGCGAAGAGAGCCTCTGCTGCCCCGTGCAGTACGACCCCTCGCTCCTCAAGGCGATCCCCACCGAGGTCATCGAGCGCGACTACGGCTGCGGAGACCCCTCGCGACACCTGCGCGCGGGCGAGACGGTGCTCGACCTCGGATCGGGCACAGGCAAGATCTGCTTCATCGCGAGCCAGGTGGTCGGCGCCTCGGGGAAGGTCATCGGCGTCGACGTGAACGACGAGATGCTCTCCCTCGCGCGCCGCGCGGCGCCACAGGTCGCGGGAAACGTCGGCTTCTCCAACGTCGAGTTCCGCCGCGGGAAGATCCAGGACCTCTCCCTCGACCTCGACCGCCTCGACGCGTGGCTGCGCGACCACCCCGTGCGGTCGAGCGCCGACCTCGCGGGCCTCGACGCCGAGGTCTCACGCTTGAGGTCAGAGACCCCGCTCGTGGCCGAGGCGAGCGTCGACGTCGTGGTGTCGAACTGCGTGCTCAACCTCGTGCGCGCCGACGACAAGCGCGTTCTCTTCGACGAGATCCTGCGTGTGCTCAAGCGCGGCGGGCGCGCGGTGATCTCCGACATCGTGTGCGACGAGGACGTGCCCGAGCGCCTCCAGCGCGACCCCGAGCTGTGGAGCGGCTGCGTGTCCGGCGCGCTCCGTGAAGACCGCTTCCTCGAGGCCTTCGAGGAGGCGGGCTTCTACGGCGTGACGATGATCGAGCGCGACGAGACCCCGTGGCGCACCGTCGAAGGGATCGAGTTCCGCAGCGTCACCGTCGTCGCCTACAAGGGCAAGGACGGCCCCTGCGTCGACAAGAAGCACGCGGTGGTCTACCGCGGCCCCTTCCGCGAGGTGACCGACGACGACGGCCACACGCTCCGCCGCGGCGCGCGCATGGCGGTGTGCGAGAAGACCTACGAGATCTACGCGCGCGAGCCCTACCGCGCGCACGTGGAGCTCATCGCGCCGCGGGTTCTCCCGACCGACGACGAGGCGCGGCCCTTCCCCTGCGACGCGCCGGGTCTGCGCCGCGATCCCCGCGAGACGAAGGGCGACGACTACCTCGTCACCACCGACGCCGCCCCCGCGTGCGGGCTGGGGTCGAGCTGCTGCTGATCGCTCACCGCGCGTCGGCCTTCGCCCTCGCCACCGCGAGCTCCGCCGGCGTCAACACCCGCGGCGCCACGACGGGCACGCCGTCGTCGCCGAAGAACGGCGTGCGCCGGTAGGTCCCGTCGAGGCGCTCGCGGAGCATCATCCTCACGTTGCGCGCGAAGCCGAGGGTCGCGCCGACGGGGTCCACCCGGGCGCGCCCCTTCGCGTGGTCGGTGTTCAACGCGGTGAGCACCGGGCCGAAGCTCTCCTCCACGCGCGCGTCGTCGCCGTCGAGGCACGCGCGCACGAGACCCACGAAGGACTGATTCCAGGTCGCGCCCGTGTTGCCGACGGGCGTGTCGCAACACCCCGCGTACCAACGGAACAGCCCGTCGGGCGTGAGCCGCAGGAGCGCGAGCTGATCGCGCCCTTTGGCGAAGGTCACGAGTGACGGAGAGGTCTGCACGATGTCGGTGCCTCCCATCGCGTCGAGGACGTCGGGGCGGCCGAGCGCGTGCGCGTAGGTCTGGCAGTCGCGGCAGTAGCAGACGACGCGGCTGATCGGCCGCGGGTGCGCGACGCGTCCGCGCAGCGCGCCGCAGCGGCAACGGAGGGGGTGCTCGTTCATGGGTCTCGGGCGCGGTCGCGTCCGCGCAGGTCCGCGGGCGGCGAGGGGTTGACGTCGGGGTGCATCGCGAGAAGCTTGGGCCTTCTTACAGGAGGCTTCGCTTATGGGAACCAGAGGGGATGTCTTCGCGCGGGCGCGCGCCGTCGTGCCGGTGCTGTTCTTCGCGTGGCTCGGGGTGATGGCCCTCGCGTGTGGCGGCGGCGCCACGATGGGAGAGCGCGCCCCAGGCCGTGACAAATACGTCGAGCCCGGCGCCTTCGGCACCCGAGACGACGCCGGGGTGCTCTACAACGGCGACGCCGCGGTGTTCACCGACGCGGGCGGCTTCAACCCCGCGGCGGCCTCGCTGGGCGCCATCGCCGTCGACGATCGCGACGAGGCGGCGTTCGTGATGCAGGCCTTCCCGATCACCGAGGGGATCGTCGACGGGGGCTGGGGGCGGGAGAACCGCACGCTCTGGCGTGTCCGACCCGATGGCGAGGTCCGCGAGGTCGGGCGCTTCGATGACTCCCGCGACGCGCGCGTCCTCTTCCCGTCCTCCGGCGTGCTGGTGATGACCGAGCCCACCGGAGGCGCGTGCGTCGACGCGGACTGCGAGCAGCTCAGGCTGTACGAGCGCGGCTCGCTGCGAGAGCTCGCCCGACGGGACGTCCCCTTGCGCTACCACGGCACCCGGATGTCAGGGACCCGACGCTACATCGCCGTCGCTGACAACACCGCCGAGCACGCTCCGATCCACATCATCGACGCGCTCACCCTGGAATCTCACGTCATCCCGCACGGCGGCGACTGGCTCGAGGCCATGTGGCTCAACCGCTCCGACCGGCTGCTCGCGGTCGTCTTCGACGACCGCGGCGCGCGCATCCTCGCGTGGGACGTCCCGCTCCTCGCGAACCACGGCTTCGCCGTCGAAGACCAGGTCTGGGCGCGCCCCTCCCTCGACCTTCGCGTGCCCGGCGTGAGCGCCGACGGGTACTTCTCCTACACCTGGGTCGGCGTCAGCCCCGACGACCGCTACGCGGTGTTCCCAGTGCTCGCCGATGTCAGCGACGCGGGGGTCTTCGAGTCGACGCACCGACTCCTCGTGCTCGACTTGCTCGAGGGCTCCCTGCGAACGGTGAACGACGCCCGTGGCCCGGTCGGCTTCACGCCCGACGGGAGCACCATCGTCTCGTACCGCGCGAACCCCGCGCCGATCCTCGGCCCCGACCGAGGAGGCCCGGCGTCGCTCGTCCTCATCGACGCGCGGAGCCTCGAGTCCGAGGTGATCACCCTCCCCTTCGAGAAGGGCCGGGTGCCGACATTCTTCGTCACTCGCGAGGGGCACCGCGTCGCCGTCACCGATAACGGTCGCGAGCTGGTGCTCTACGACCTGGAAATGCGTCGGCTCACCCGCGTCGAGGGAGACGCCTCGTGGCTCGGCGAGTTCGTCTCGCGCCTCGGCCACAACGAGCTCTACCTCCTCGACGACGGCCTTCACCGCCTCGACCTCAGCGCCGAGACCCTCTCTCGCGTCACCCTCGACTGGACCCCGCGGCACATCAACATCCTCCCCGCGCGCGACCAGCTCGTGCTCGACCGCCCCGGCGAGAACGCCCTCTCCTTCTGGGACCTCTCCACGCAGTCGCTCTCGCGCACCGTGACGCTCCCCGTGCCGACGCCGCGCTGAGCCGCGCGGCTTGACACCCCTCGCCCCGGGCTCCGACCCTTCACCCTCGATGCGCGCTCGCCGCCCCGTCGCCCGCCTCGCCCTCGCGTCGGTCGCGCTCCTCGCGGGCTGCTACGGCGGAGACCCGCAGACCCTCGGCACCACCGCCTCCGAGATCCACCAGTTCTGCGCGGCGCGCACCGAGGTGCGCGGCATCGACGTGTCGCAGTGGCAAGGCGCGATCCAGTGGTCGCGCCTCCCCGGCGCGGGCGTGCGCTTCGCGATCATCCGCCTGTCGAACAACATGTCGCTCGACACGCGCTTCAACGAGAACTGGGCGGGCGCGCGCGCGGCGGGCGTGCTCCGCGGCGCGTACCACTATTTCAACCCCACCACCTCGGCGACGGGGCAGGCCAACTTCTTCGTCGACCGACTGCTCGCGCAGGGCTTCGGCGACGGAGACCTCCCGCCGATGCTCGACGTCGAGTACGCCAACGTCGACTCGAACGGCGACGGGGTGAACGACCGACCGTCGGTCACGGGCGCGGCGTACCAGGCCGCGATCCGCGCGTGGGTGAACGTGATCCGCGCCCGCCTCGGCCGCGAGCCCATCATCTACACGGGCGGCTACTACTGGGACTCGTGGGTGCAGTCCGCGGAGTGGGCCGCGAACCCGCTCTTTCACGCCGAGTACCCGAACTACTCCACGCGCCGTAGCTGGAGCGACCCCGTCCCGAACTCGGGCTGCGCGCGCTACGTGAGCAATTCGTGGCCTCGCTACACCTTCTGGCAGTACGCGGGCGACAACACCCTCGCCTCGTCGCTCGGCGGCGCGGGCACCTTCGGCTCCACCGCCGTCGACATGGACGTCTTCGACGGCACCCTCGCCGACCTCCAGGCCCTCGCCCACGTCACCCCGCGCCTCGACGCGCGCTTCGTGGGTCAGTCCACCGACGCGGCGCCCGAGACCGACGGCAGCGGGCAGCAGTTCCACGTCTGCACAGGGCAGCGCATCGCGTTCGAGTTCGAGGTCGAGAACACGGGCTCGGCCGCGTGGCTCGACGCGGCCACCATGAGCGACCAGTGGGGCCGCTCGGTCCGCCTCGGGACCGTCCCTCACGACACGCCCGACCCGCTCAACGGCCTGGCGCGCGTGTCGCTCAACACCACGGCCAACCACGACGTGCGCCCCGACGGCGGCGCCTGCAACGACCGCGACGGGTGCCGCCGCGCGCGCTTCACCCTCACGGGCACCGCGCCGTCGGCGCCGGGCACCGTGCGCACCCGATGGCAGCTCGTCGACGAGCTCCGCGCGTGGTTCGGGCCCGAGATGTGGTTGTCGTTTCACGTCGTCGACTGCCCCCGCGACGCGGGCGTGGTGGACGCAGGCCCGCGCGACGCGGGGGCTTCGGTCGACGTCCCCGCCACGCGGGACGTCGTCGCGGTCGACGTGAGCGCGACGCGCGATGTCTCCGCGGTCGATGTCGCGACCCGCGACGTCTCCACGGTGCGTGACGTTGGCCCCGTCGACGCCGGGGCGACGGACCTCGACGCGCGCGTCACGCTCGACGGCGCCGTCGACGACGAGGGAGAGCTCGCCTTCGACGCGACCCTCCACGGGAGCTGCGACGCCCGCCCGCGAGGGACGCGCGGCGGCGCGTGGATGGTCGGCCTGCTCGCGGTCGCGGCGCTCTCGCGTCGTCGCGTCAGGCGAGCTTCGCGGCCTTGATCCGTCGGAGGAGCGCCGAGGTCTTCGACAGCGACGACACGACCGCGTCGAGCCGCGACTGGAACTCCGCGAGCTCTCCGTCGCGCTCCGCCAGCGCGCGAAGGTCGAGGAGCGTCTCGACCATCTCGTCGTACGCCTTGGCCTTCGCCTCGCCGACGAGCCTCGCGAGCCTCCGCCACGTCTCGTCGACCTTCGGCGCGAGCGCGTCGAGCCGCCTCGCCCTCGCTTCCTCCGCGGCCCGCCTCGCCTCCTCCGCGGCGCGCTGCGCCTCCGCCACCTCTGCGACCTGTCGCTCTCGCGCGAGCTCGGCGGCCCGAGCGACGAGCTCTCCCACCGTGCGGCGGCGCGGGCTCACCTCTCCGTCGAGCGCGAAGGTCGCCGCGAAGGACCGCGCGATCTCGGCCTCCACCGCCGCGCCCTCACCCGCGGCGACGCGGGCGAGCCACGCGTCCTTCTCCTCCGTCGGCCGCGCGGCGATCCACGCGCGCACGTCGTCGGGGCGCGTGCGCGGGTCGACGATGTCCGCGCTCACCTCGATGGCGCTTTCATAGAGGTCACGGTCGACCATGAAGAAATCGAGGAACACGCTGTCCTCCGCGAGCCTTCGGCGAAGCCCCGGGGGCACCGGAGGCTCGAAGCGTCGGTCCTCTTCGCCCCGCTCCTCCTCGTCGAGGTCGTCGTCCTCAGCCTCCCCGACCTCGACGGCGAGGCTCGCGAGCCACAGGACGTAGAGCGGCCCGAGGTCGCCCCTGAGCACCCGCGCGCGCATCGCCGCCAGCGCGTTCACGCAGTCTTCGACCTCGGACTCCTCCAGCCAGTCGTTGAGCCAGTCTTCCTGCAGCGAGAAGGTCACGACCGCGTCGTCGCGGGTGCGCACGCAGCGGATCAGGTCGTCGTCGACGTAGGGGGCGATCGCGGCGTCAGCGACGGCCGCGCGAGGGAGCCGGAGCGCCACCGAGCGCACCCCGTAGCTCGCCGCGTAGGCGTGGACGTCGAAGTACTTCTGGACGAGCGCCAGCGGGTCTCCGCGGAAGTCGCCGTAGCTGTAGGTGAACACCACCCGGGGGCCCGAGAGGGTGACGCGCGACGAAAGCCTCCCGAGCGCCTCGCGGGCCTCGGTCGTGAGCGGCCGGTCCACCGTGACGAACTGGTAGACCTGGAACGAGCTCACGACCGCCCCCCGCGCGCTACTGGATCGACTGCTGCTTGGCCTGTTCGATCTGCTCGTACTCGCGCTCGAAGAGCACGCGCTGGTCGGTGACGATCTGCAGGTTGCGGGTGTTCTGCTCGGTGGGCTCGGCGCGGCCGAGGTCGCGCATCTGTCGACCGATCTCGGCGAGCGCGTCGCAGATGTTGGTGAGCGTCTCGAGGTTGCGGGTCTTGCGGTCCTGCCCCGCGAAGTTCTTGCGGTACTCCTCGAAGACCTCGTTGGCCGCGCCGCCGAGCATCCCCTGGAGGTCGGCGAAGCGCGTGCCCTCGCGCGCCTTGCGGATCTCTTCGAGCTCGGTCTTGTAGGTGCCGAGGCTCTGGGTCACCACGTCGATGTTCTGCAGGTGCCAGTCGTCGCGCAGCCCGCCGTCGCGCAGCGCGATCATCCGGTCGAGCACCTGCTGGAGGCTGTCGACCATGCGCTGGATGAGCCCGGGACGACGCGTCTGCCGCGCCTTGCCCGCGAACTGCGCCTCGTAGATCTTGAACTGGCCGTTGGCCACCTCACCGAGGGTGCCGGCCTGCTCCGCCACGGTGCCCATCGCGCGCGCCTCGATGATCTCGCCGCGCTCGGCGCGGTACATCTTCAGGTTCTCGCGCACCACGTCGAGGTCCTGCTGCGCGCCCACGTCCGAGGGGAGGCCCGGCGCGAGCTCGGCCATCGCCTCTTCGATGGACTCCAGGTCGTCGATCATCTCGGCGAGGAGCCCGAGGTCGCGGGTGTTGCGCGCCTGCCCCGCGAAGTGCCGGTGGTACTTCGCGAAGGTGAGGTTCGCCTCGGTGCGGAGCTGCGAGAAGTCTTCGAAGTCGGCGCCGAGGCCCTTGGCCTGCTGGATCGCCTGACGCTCGCCCTGGTAGAGCGCGAGCGCGTCGCGGGCCGTCGTCTCGAGGTCGGTGCGGTCCTTCGAGCGCGGGAGCTTCTCGAGGTCGCCGAGCGCGCGGCGCGTGCGCTGGATGAGGTCGTCGAGGTCGGAGACGTCTCGGGTGACGCGGGAGTGGCCCGCGAAGCGGGCGTCGTAGGCCTGGGAGAGCTGGTCGAGCTCCAGTCGGATCTGCGCGAGCGTTCGGTTCGCCATAGGGGCGCGGACGCTACCGCCAACCCATCCCGTGGAGCAAACCCCTCAAGCGCCCGCGCACCCCTCGCCCGAAGTTCTTCGGCCGCTCCTCCGTCTCGCCCGCGGGCCTGAAGGCCACGTTGTTGAACGCCTCGGGGAAGCACGCCGTGATGCGGCCATAGAACTCACGGATGCGCGCCGCGTCGGCGTCGAGGTCGCCCGTCGGGTGGATCAGCGGCCCCACGCCCCCGCGCTTGCGCCGGTAGTCGAGGTACCCGAGCGCGATGGGCACGTCGGCGGTCTTCGCGATCCAGTAGAAGCCCGTCTTCCAGTACTGCCGCTTCGAGCGCGTGCCCTCGGGGGCGATGACCAGGATCACCCGCTCCTTCGAGCGGATGTAGTCGGCCATCTGCTGCACCTGGTCCTTCGACTGCCGACGGTCGACGGGCACGCCGCCCAGCCGTCGGTAGAAGCCCCCGAGCGGGCCCTCGAAGAGCGTGTGCTTGCCGATCCACACGATCTCGAGGCCCGTGACCCACCCGATCCCCAGGGTGATCGGCAGGTCCCAGTTCGACGTGTGCGGCGCCGCGATCAGCACGTAGCGGGGCGCGTCGGGGAGCACCCCCTCCTCGCGCCACCCCAGCGCCGAGAGCACCACACGACCGATCCAGTACTGCACCCGCGACGGCTTGATGGGATCCATGGCCTCCGCCTCGTCGGTATCGTGATCGGCGCGCGCGCGCAATGCCCCGCGGCCCTTCGCGCGGCGGCGCGTTCGCAGTACGGTCCCGCGCCCCATGCGAGCCGCCGTCGTCGTCGCCGCCCTCTTCGCCCTTCGCGCCTCGTGCTCCGAGCGCGCGCGCCCCGTCACGCAGGCCGAGACCACCACAGGCCGCCGCGCCGAGGTCGAGGTGGTGATCCCCACCGACGCCGGCGCCGACGCGCGGGTCGAGCCCCGCGAGGTCGGCGCGCGGCACGTCCTGGTGATGTACCAGGGCTCGATGCGCGCCCCCGCGAGCGTCACCCGCAGCCGCGACGAGGCCCGCGCCCGCGCCGAGGAGGTGCTCCGCCGCGCCCGCGCCGGAGAGGACTTCGCCGGCCTCGCGCGAGAGTTCTCCGACGAGCCCAACGCGAGCGAGACGGGCGGCAACCTCGGTCGCTTTCGCCACGGCCAGATGGTGCCCGCCTTCGACGAGGCCGTGTTCGCGCTCGAGCCCGGTCAGATCTCCGACATCGTAGAGACGGATTTCGGCTTCCACGTCATCCTACGCACGGAGTGATCTCGCGGGCGAAGACGCGGAGCGCGGCGGCGGTGGCCCTCTCGCTCCTCCTCGCGGGCGGCGCGGCCGGCGCGCAGTCCGCGCGGGAGACCTACGCCCGCGGTCTGGAGTCGTTCCGCAGCCAGCGCTACGCCGAGGCCCTCCTCGCGTTCGAGTCGTCGTACCGCGCCGAGCCTCGCCCCGAGGTGCTCTACAACATCGGCCTCGTGCAGCGCGCGCTGGGCCGCTACCTCGACGCGATCGACTCGTGGGAGCGCTTCCTCGCGGGCGACACGTCGAGCGTCGGCGCGGCGGTCACGCAGCAAGCGCGCGACGGCGTGACGGCGATGCGGTCGATGGTGGCGACGGTGACGCTCCGCGCGCAGCCCGAGTGCGAGGAGGTGCTCGTCGACGGCCGCCCCGCGCGGGTCGAGTCGAGCGCGATCCGCGTCGACCCAGGTCAGCGTGTGCTGGAGTGCCGCGCCGCGGGCCACGCGCCCTCTCGGCAGGACCTCCGCCTCGGACTGGGTGAGCGCCGCGAGGTCGTCCTCGCCCTGCGCCCGCTCACCGCCGCGTTGACCACCGACCCGCGGAGGGTCGCCGACCCGCAGGGAGTGCCGCCGACCCGCGCTCCCGCGAGGGCGGGTCTGCCGTGGTGGACGTGGGGCGGCGTGGGCCTGACCGTCCTCGCGACGGGCGCCGCCGTCGGCCTCGGCCTCGCGGCGCAGTCGTCGGAGTCGACTACCTCTCGCGCTGCGTCGACCAACGCCCGCCCGAGGCGGGGTGCGCCGCGCTCCAGGGAGAGCGCCAGTCCGAGCTCGACGGCATGGCGCTCGGCGTGAATCTCTTGTGGGGCGCGGCGGCGGTCGGCGCCGCCATCGCGATCACGGGCGTGGTGGTGGGCGTCACGCGTCGCCCCGCGTCGCGGGTCGCGATCTCACCCGGCGGGCGCGGGCTGGAGGTCCGGTGGTGAAGCGGTGGCCGCTCGCGGTCTCCCTCTGCGCGGGCTGCGCGTTCACGCTCCCTCCGCCGTCGTCGCGCGACCTCGACGCCAGCGCTGACGGCGCGGTCTCCCTCGACGTGGGCGGGCGCGACGTCGTGCCTCTCGACGCGGGCAGCGACCTCGGCCCGATGGACGCGGGCACGGACACGGGCGCGACCGACGCGGCGGCCGACGACGCGATCGCGGACGCGGGCGTCGCGGATGTCTCTGCGATCGACGTCGACCGAGAGGAAGCGAGCGCTCCCGACGTCTCACCGAGCGACTCCGGGCCGAGCGACGTCGGCGAGGTCGACGCGGGCCCCACGGACGTCAGCGAGGTCGACGCGGGGACGTTGGACGTCGGTGAGGTCGACGCTGGTCCCGCCGACGCGGGTCCTGCCGACAGCGGGCCGACGCCCATCACGGTCGTCGATGTCGACGCGGGCGACGACTTCACCTGCGCGGTCCTCTCGAACGGAGGTCTCTACTGCTGGGGTCACAACAACGAGCGTCAGCTCGGCGTCGGCGACGCGACCGACCGTTCGCGCCCCACGCTCGTCACGTCGAGCGAGGCCTTCGTGCGCGTGAGCGCGGGCGGCCAGCACGGGTGCGCGATCACCGCCAGCGGCGCCCTCTGGTGCTGGGGTCGCAACAACCGCGGTCAGGTCGGCGACGGCACGTTGATGACCCGCGCGACGCCGGTGCGAGTGTTCACGTCGGGCGTCACCAGCGTCTCCGCGGGCGGGGAGCACACCTGCGCGGTGATGGACGCTCACGTCTACTGCTGGGGCAAGGGCGACTCCGGCCAGGTCGGGGACGGCCTCGTCACCGACCAGACCTCTCCCACGCTCGTGAGCGCGTTCACCGCGCTCGACGTCTCCGCGGGCGAGGCGCACTCCTGCGCGCGGGTGACCGGCGTGACGGGGTGCACGGGCTCCCCGGCGTCGCTCCTCTGCTGGGGGAAGAACGACCGCTCGCAGGTCGGCGCCGGGACGCTCGCCACGTACAACTCGCCCACCCCCATCGCGCCCGCGGGCACCTACTGCCACAGCGTTCGGAGCGTGAGCGCGAACCGCAACAACACCTGCGCGGCCTGGAACGACACGCTCTACTGCTGGGGCGAGAACGGCGACGGACAGCTCGGGATCGGCAACACCACCGAGTCGCTCCCCACGGCGGTGAGCTTCGGCGCCGGAGCGAGCGTGAGCCAGCCCACCCCGTCGGTCGGCGGGATGTTCGCCTTCGCCATGGTCACCGAGGCCGGGATCGTCCGCGCCTGGAGCTGGGGAAAGAACATGGAAGGTCAGCTCGCCATCGGCGCCACCGGCGCGGACCAGCCCTCTCCCGGCCGCGCGACAGGCCTCGCCTCGCTCAACGTCGTGCAGCTCTCGGCCGGCGCGAACCACGCGTGCGCCCGCGACGCGACCGGTTCGCTCTACTGCTGGGGCGCTGGCGGCAGCGGCCGGCTCGGCACCGGGTCCGCGACGAACAGCGCCGTCCCCACGCGCGTGTCGTTCTGAGGCGACTCGGGCTTACCATCGCCGCGTGCAAGACCTCCGCGCGCGCCTCGAGGCCCTGGTCGACCGGCTCGGTCTCCGCCCCCCCGCCGACCCCGAGGTCGACGCCGAGGTCGCGGCCTGCGTCGCGAACCCCGGCCTCGACGACGCCCTTCGCGACGAGACCGACATCGCGTACGTCACCGTCGACAACGACGGCTCGCGCGACCTCGACCAGGCCCTGCACGTCGCCCGCGACGGCGACGCCTTCGTGCTCCGCTACGCCCTCGCCGACGCGAGCCACTTCGTGCGCCCCGGCACGGCCCTGTGGCGCCGCGCCCTCGCGATGGGGTCGAGCTACTACCTCCCGGGCTACGCGATCCCGATGCTCCCGCCCGCGCTCAGCGAGGGCATCGTCTCGCTCAACCCCGACGGCCCGCGCCGCGCGGTGGTGTTCAAGCTCCGCGTCGAGGCCGACGGTCGCTGCGTCGCGCGAGAGGTGTACCGCGCGAAGGTCGCGAGCCGCGCGAAGCTCTCGTACACGGGCGTGCAGCGGTGGTTCGACGCGGGCTGCGAGGGCGACCCGCGCTGCGACGCGCCCGCGGTGAAGTCGTCGCTCCTCGCGCTGCGCGGCCTCGGGCTCGCGCGGATGAACGAGGCCGAGGCCCGCGGGGTGATGTCGCTGCAGCGCTACGAGGCCGAGGTCGACCTCGACCCCGACGACCCGAAGCGGCTCCTCGCGGTGACGCGCGACCGCAACGACGTCGAGCGCTGGAACGAGCAGGTCTCGCTCCTGTGCAACATCGAGGGCGCGGCGCTCCTGCACGCGATGGGGGTCGACGACGACGAGGTGCAGCCCGTGTTCCGCGTGCACCTTCCGCCCATCGACGACCGGCTCGGAGAGCTGGAGGCCATCCTCGGCGCGCTCGCCGAGCGGCGCGCCCTCGGCGCGGGCTGGAGCTGGCGCGCGGCCCACGACGACCTCGCCGCGTGGGTGTCGTCGCTCTCGACGAAGGGCGCGCCGCAGCGGCTCACGCAGGCCGTGCAGCGGCAGGTGCGGTACACGTACCGGGCGTCGGAGTTCCAGGCGAGGAGCGGGCCGCACCACGCGCTCGGCGTCGACGGCTACGCGCGGATGTCGGCCCCGATGCGCGAGGTGGTCGGGGTCTTCTCGCACAAGGAGCTCCTCGAGGGCCTCGGGCTCGTGCCCCCGCAGCCCCGCGACGAGGACCTCGCGGCCCGCGAGGCGGTGATCGCGTCGGCCAACGAGGCGCGGCGACGTCAGGCCGAGGTCGACAAGGCCGTCGACCTCATGGTGCTCGACCAGCTCCTCGGAGACGACCTCGCGCGCGACCCCGACGCGCGGCCGTGGCGCGTGGGCACGGTGGTGGGCGTGCGGGCCACGCGGGTCTACGTCGCCCTCGACGGCTGCGCGGTCGACCTCAAGGTCTACGTCGAAGACATCGAGGCGCTCTACGGCGCGCGCTACCGCGACGACCGACGCGCGGCGCTGGTGCCCGACGCGCCCGGCGCGCCCGCCTTCGTGATGGGCGACGCCGTCGAGGCGAGGGTCGTGGCGTGGGACGAGCGCCGCGCGCGCTTCGTGATGGCGCTCCGCCCCGCTGCGTAGGCGGCTACGCACCGACCCCCGCCCGCGTGCGAAGCGCGCCTCGCACCCGCCCGCCGCGCGCGCTGCATTTCCCAGCCGTCACGCGGTGGACACGCGTGGCACGGCGCGCGCACAGTCGGTCGCCCCGACGGGTTCGCGCCCGTCAGAAGGCGGTGACCTCGATGCCTCTCGATGACGGCACAGAACAGCGGAGCCCGGCGGCCACGCGCAGCGCGGTGCAGGTGCTCGCGCGCAACCTCGTGCGAGAGATGAAGCGCGCGGGCTGGTCGAAGGCTGAGATGCTCTCGCTCGCGAGCGAGATCCTCGCCGAGGTCACCCGAGAGCTCCGCGCCGCGCCCCCCCGCGCGTCGAACCCCCCGCCGCCCCCCTCGCTCTGACAGCCCTCCGCGCCCTCGCGGCGCGCCTTGCCATCGCAGACCACTCGCACTAGCGTCGCCGCCCCGACGCGCCGGGCGCACCTTCGCGCGAGGCGCAGGCAGCAGGAGGAGACGGATGGCTCGCAAGATCGCGATCAACGGGTTCGGCCGCATCGGGCGCTGCGTTCTGCGCGCGCTGAAGCAAAGGGGCGACGGCGCCCTCGACGTGGTGGCGATCAACGACCTCACCGACGCGAAGACCCTCGCGCACCTGTTCAAGCACGACTCGGTGCACGGGCGCTTCGACGGCGAGGTGAAGGTCACCGACAAGGGCATCTCGGTCGCGGGCGACGACATCGCGATCCTCGCCGAGAAGGACCCGGCGAAGCTCCCGTGGAAGGACCTCGGCGTCGACGTGGTGCTCGAGTGCACCGGGCGCTTCACCGACGCGGCGGGCTGCGGCAAGCACCTCGAGGCGGGCGCGAAGCGGGTGCTCCTCTCGGCGCCCGCGAAGGGCGACGGCGACATGTTCACGCTGGTCTACGGCGTGAACCACGAGCAGTGCGGCCCCGAGCACAAGATCGTCTCGAACGCGTCGTGCACGACCAACTGCCTCGCGCCGATGGCGAAGGTGCTCCACGAGAGCTTCGGGATCGTGAAGGGGCAGATGACCACGATCCACAGCTACACCAACGACCAGGTCATCCTCGACCTGCCCCACAAGGACCTGCGGCGCGCGCGCGCCGCGGCGCTGTCGATGATCCCGACGACCACGGGCGCGGCGAAGGCCGTGGGCCTCGTGCTCCCGGAGCTCAAGGGCAAGCTCGACGGCTTCTCGGTGCGCGTGCCGACCCCCGACGTGTCGCTCGTGGTGCTCGCCGCGAACGAGGGCCGCAAGACCACGAAGGACGAGGTCAACAACGCCCTGCGCGCCGCCGCCGAGGGCCCGCTCAAGGGCGTGCTCGCCGTCTCTGACGAGCCCCTCGTCTCGAACGACTACATCGGCAACCCCGCGAGCAGCACCATCGACCTCAAGCTCACCCAGGTCATCGACGGAGACTTCATCTCGGTGAGCTCCTGGTACGACAACGAGTGGGGCTTCTCCGAGCGCATGGTCGACGTGATGGCCTTCCTCGCGTCGCAGGGGGGTTGACCGTGGCGTCGCTGCTCGACGGCGTGTCGCGCCTCGACGACCTCGACGTCGCGTCGCGCCGGGTGTTCGTGCGCGTCGACTTCAACGTGCCGCTCACCGAGTCGGGCGCCGTGAGCGACGACACCCGCGTGCGCGAGGCGCTCCCGACGATCCGCTACCTCATCAACAAGGGCGCGCGGGTCGTCCTCGCCTCGCACCTCGGCCGGCCGAAGAAGGGCCGCGACGCGAAGTTCTCCCTCGCCCCCGCGGGCGAGCGCCTCGCGGAGCTCCTCGGGATGGAGGTCGTCCTCACCGACGACTGCATCGGCGACGGCGCCCGCAAGGTGGTGCAAGACCTCCGCGACGGCCGCGTGGCCCTCTTGGAGAACCTGCGCTTTCACCCCGGCGAAGAGGCCAACGACGACGCCTTCGCCAAGGAGCTCGCGCGCCTCTGCGACGTGTACGTCGACGACGCCTTCGGCGCGGTGCACCGCGCGCACGCCTCGGTCGACGCCCTGCCCCGGCTGATCCCCTCGCGCGGCGCGGGCCTGCTGCTCGTGAAGGAGCTCGAGGCCCTCGGCGCGCTGGTGGCCTCGCCCGCGAAGCCCTACCTCGCGGTGCTCGGCGGCGCGAAGGTGAGCGACAAGATCGCGGTGATCGACGCGCTCCTCCAGCGGGTCGACGCGCTGCTCGTGGGCGGCGCGATGGCCAACACCTTCCTCGCGGCCATCGGGAAGAACATGGGCCGCTCGAAGGTCGAAGACGACAAGCTGCCCATGGCGAGAGACATCCTCGACCGCGCGCGCTCCCGTCGGGTGGAGATCGTGCTCCCCACCGACGTGGTGGTCGCCGACGCCCTCGACGCGCCCGAGGGCGCGGTGGTGGCCACCGACCAGGTGGGCCCGTCGCAGATGGCGCTCGACATCGGCCCGGCCACCGTCGCGGCCTTCCGCGAGAAGCTCCTGCGCGCGCGCACCGTCTTCTGGAACGGCCCCATGGGCCTCTTCGAGAAGAAGCCCTTCAGCGCGGGCTCCGTGGGCGTGGCCAAGGCCATCGCCGAGTCGGCGTCGTTCTCCGTGGTCGGCGGCGGAGACTCCGTCGCCGCGGTGCACCAGGCCGGCCTCGCCGAGCGCTTCACGCACGTCTCGACGGGCGGCGGCGCGAGCCTCGAGCTCATCGAGGGCAAGAAGCTCCCCGGCGTCGAGGCGCTGAAGTCATGACGCACCCGTCGCGTCGCGCGCTCATCGCGGGCAACTGGAAGATGCACCGCACCGTCGCCGAGTCGGTGGAGCTCGCGCGCGCCGTCGCGTCGGTGCGCCCGGGGCCTCGCACCGACGTGGTGGTGGCGCCGGTCTTCACCGCCCTCTACGCCGTGGGTCAGGCCCTCACCGGCACCGCCCTCGCCCTCGCCGCCCAGGACGTCTACTGGGAGCGACAGGGCGCCTTCACCGGAGAAATCTCGGCCGAGATGCTCGCCGACGTAGGCTGCGCCTTCGGGCTCGTGGGTCACTCCGAGCGGCGTCACGTCTTCGGCGAGACCGACGCGCACGTGCACAAGAAGGCCGTGGCGCTGCGGCGCGCGGGCGTCACGCCCATCGCGTGCGTGGGCGAGACCCTCTCGGAGCGCGAGTCGGGCGTGACCTTCGAGGTGCTCCGCCGTCAGCTCGAAGGGCTCACCGAGGGCCTCGACGACGCGGCCGCGGTGGGCCTCCTCGACGGCTCGGTGATCGCGTACGAGCCCGTGTGGGCCATCGGAACGGGGCGCACCGCGAAGAGCGGCGACGCCCAGGCCGCCCACGCGTACCTGCGCGACCGGCTGCGATCCCGCTTCGGCGAGGTGGCGGAGCGCGTGCGGATCCTGTACGGGGGCAGCGTGAAGCCCGACAACGCCGCCGAGCTCCTCGCGCAGCCCGACGTCGACGGCGTGCTGGTGGGCGGCGCCTCGCTCGACCCCAAGGGCTTCGGCCAGATCATCCAGGCCGCCGGCTGAGCGGCCCCCTCGTCCCGTACACCGTGAGCCTCCGATGCAGACCTTCCTGACCATCATCCATGTGTTCGTGTGCTTCTTCCTCGTGGGCGTCGTGCTGCTCCAGTCGGGCCGCTCGGGCGGCATGGGGGTGCTCTCGGGGGCCGCGACGCAGACCGTCTTCGGAGGCCGCGGCGCCGGGGGCTTCCTCGCGAAGGCCACCGCCGTCTGCGCGACGCTCTTCATGCTGACCAGCGCCTCGCTCGCGTACATCAGCACCTCGGGCCGCGACTCCCTCGCGCGCTCGTCGCGCCGCGCGACCCCCGCGGCCACGACGACCACGCCCTCGTCGACGACGCCCTCGACCGCGCCCTCGACGCCGACGCCCGCCGCCCCCGCCGCGGCCCCCACGGCTCCCGCCGCGGGCGACGCCGCCGCTGCGCCGGCCGCCCCCGCTGCCCCCGCCGAGGGTCAGGCCCCCGCGCCGGCCGCCCCCGCGCCGGCCGCGCCCTGACCGCGCGACGCGCGCTCCTCCTCACGCTCCCCGCGCTCGCGCTCCTCGCGGGCGCCGCTCTCCTCCGCGCCCGAGGCTACGCCGGGCTCTCCAACGACGACGCCCGCGCTCTCATCGCGTGGACTTCTCTCGCCACCCCACCCTCGACCCGACGCGATCGAGCTGGCTCCCGCTCCACGCGATGCCCTCGGCGGCGCGCTGCGCGTGGCGCCCGACTCGTCCGTGGTGCCCGTGCTCCCTTCCCTCGCGGCGGGATCGCGACGCTCGCTCTGCCCGCGCGCGCGCGCACCACCGCGCTCGGCGCTCGCGGCGCTGGTCCCCCTCGCGCTGTGGCGCTGGACGCTCCTGCCCTCCGCGGCGCCCGGCGCTGCCTGAGATGCCCTGCGCCGCGCTGCTCGTCGGCCGCCGCGCTCTGCCTCGACGCTCCGACGGTGCGCGCCCGCGCGCTGCTCGGCGCGGGCTCACGCTCGCGTGCGGTTTCCGCTACGAGGCGTGGTTCGCCGCCGCCGGGACGCTCCTCGCGCTCCTCCGACGTCCTCGACGCGCGCTACTCGCCGCGCCGATCGCGTCGCTCGTGCCCGCGGCGTGGCTCGCGATCAACCGCGCCCGCTCTGGAGACGCGCTCGACTTCGTCCATCGCGTCGAGCGCTTTCGCCGCGCCGAGGGCCTCGCGCCCCTCGCGGAGCGCCTCGGCGCCTTCGCGGTCGAGCTCCTCCCGCTCGCGCCCTTGATCATCCTCGCCGCGAACAGCCGCGACGCCTGGAAGCGCCACGAGCGATCCCTCGCCGGCGCGTTGGCCGTACTCGCGGGCGTGGCCTTCGGTGAGCTCCGCGGCGGAGGCGCGTCGCACCACGCGGGCCGTTCGCTCCTCTTCGTGGGCGTGCTCCTCGCGCCGGTCGCGGTGGAGGGGGCCGCGCTCTTCGTCGCGCGCGGACATCGCGCCGTGGTCGTGGCGCTCGCGGCCGTGGCGCTCGCGGCGGGGCTCCCTCGCGCGGGAGACCTGATCGGCGTAGAGCCCTCGGCGGTGCGCGCCGGCGACGCCGTGCGCGCGGCGGTGAACCGACGCGAGGCGTGTCGCTGGACGGTGATCGGCGCGCGGGGAGATTTCCTCTGGGTGATGCTCCGCGCGGGCAGGCTCGACCGCGAGCTGCGCGTCTCGACCTTCGGCAGCGTCGCGTCCCGCGCGGCGCGGCGGCGGGCGCTCGTCGCGTCGTGCGTGGCCGCGGTGGAAGATCGCTGGGAGGACGAGGCGCGCGCCGCGGGGATGCGACGCGCGCTGTCAGACGGAGGCTGGTCGCTCTACGAGCGCTGAGCGATCACTCGGGCTCTTCGTTGCCGCCGCCCTGGGGCATCGCGGGCTGGCCCTGCGGCTCCTGCCCGGCGGGGCGACCGAAGACCTGCACGCCGAACTCGCCCTGGCCTGAGTACATCAGCGCCTCGAGGCGGTACTGCCCCGCGGTGGTCGGGCACAGCGGGTGCTGCAGGCCGATCACGGGGAAGTTATCCGTCGCGATGTCCTGATCGACCATGTTGCCCTGCGGGTCGTAGAGCTTGAGGTCGAGGTCGATCACCCCGGGGCCCCCGACGCCGATGATCTTGTAGCACTGGCCCGGCGTCATCGTGACGGCGTAGTTCTGCGACGCCCCCGTCGCGAGCGTGCCGCGCGTGAGCGGCAGCACCGGGGTCATCCCCGCCGCGAACTGCCCCTGCCGACGCGTCATCTCGTTGGGGATCATGTCGTTGCCGGGCATCGCGGGCTGCTGCGGCGCGTTCGGGTCCGCCGTGGGCATCTGCGGCTGCTGCGGCATCTGCGGCTGCGCGACGGGCTGCTGCGGCATCTGCGGCTGCTGCGGCTGTTGCGGCTGCTGCGGGGCCTGGTTGTTCGCGTTGTTGTTGTTCGCGTTGTTGTTGTTGTTGTTGTTCGCGTTGTTCGAGCCGTTGTTGTCGTCGTCGCGACGTCGGCTGCGACACCCCGCGGAGGTCACCAGGCTCGCGACCACCAGGCTGTGCAGGATCCACTTGGCCATCGTCATGTCAGTCCTCCGCTTCGAGGCGCGCGCCGCGACCCACTCGTTCGGGACGTTCCCCGCGCCGGGCGGCGAACGCTACCGCCCTTCGTGATGGCGCGACAAGCGACAGTCAGCCCCGGCGCGCGCCGGGCCGGAGCGACGGGTTGACCTTACGCAGCGCTGCCTCGCAGTCCTCCACGAAGCGCCTCGCCTCGGTCGCGCCGGCCGTGGTGAGCGCCTCGCGCAGGAGCTTTCGCGAGCGGTCGGCGTCGCCCACCTCCATCGCGAGGAGGCCCGCGAGGTAGCGCGCCTCGATCCCGTCGACCACGAAGCCCTCGGCGTCGAAGAGCGTCGTCGCCGCGTCGAGCCGCACCTCCGCCGACGCGCGCTCCGCCCCGTCGCGCATCCCCTCGAGGAAGGCCAGGTACGCGTCGGCCCTCGACGCGAGCCGCGCGAAGCCCCGCTGGTCGGCGAGCTCCTTCGCCTCGGTGAAGGCCGCGTAGGCGCGCGCCGAGTCTCCCGAGCGCCAGCACGCCTCGCCGAGCACCGCGCAGCAGGCCGCGAGGCCGAGCGACCGATCGACCTCACGCGCGAGGTCCACCGCCACCTGCGCCGCGTCGACGGCCTCGAGCACCGCGTTCACGCCGAGGAGCACCTCGGCCCTCGTGCGCGCGAGCTCCACCCGAAGCCCCGGCTCCGCCCACGCCTCGGCCTCCAGCGACGAGAACACCGCCACCGCAGCGCTCGCCCCCGCCTCGTCGCCGCCCGCCGCGCGGCACCGCGCCAGCGCCGCCAGCGCCCGCGCGCGCTCCCTCGGGAGCCCGCTCGCCTCGGCCAGCCGCGCCGCCTCCTCCAGGTGCCGCATCGCCTTGCGGAACTCACCCCGCTCGGCGTGCACCGCGCCCAGCGTCGCGACCGCGCCCGCGCGCACCGCGTCGTCGCCCACGGCCTCGCCCATCGCGAGCGCGCGCTCCAGCGTGCGCACCGCGTCGACCATCTGGTGCCGCCGCGCGTACAGCCGCCCCTGCAAGAGCACCAGCTTCGCGACGGCGTGGCGATCCCCCGCGCTCTCGGCGAGGGCGACGCCGACGAACACCCGCTCCAGCGCGCGGTCGGTGTCGCGCGCCGCGAGGGCCACCTCGGCGAGGGCGATGTACAGCGGCAGCACCTCGGAGGGGCCGCGCCCCGCGCTCTCGGCGAGGTCCACCGCGCGCTCCAGCGTCGACACCGAGCCGTCGGGCGCGTGGTCGTTCAACTGCCGACGCGCGGCGCGCATCAGGAAGTGCAGCGTCTGGTCGAGCTCCCCCGCGGCCTCGTGGTGGTGCGCGAGGCGCTCGGCGAACTCGTCGAGCCGGTCGGGGAGCAGCCGCTCGGTCACCTCGGCCACCGTCGCGTGCAGCGCGGCGCGCGCCTCGCGCTCGATGCCGTCGTAGAGCACCCTCGCAACACGAGCTCGCTCGCGAAGCGGTACTCCTTGGGCTCCCGGGTGCTCCAGCACGCCCGCGGCGACGAGCGCGGCGAAGGCGTTGTCGGCCGCGTCGGGCGCATCCGCGCGACCTCGATGAGCTGCTCGCGGTAGAAGCGCTTAGGCCGATCACCGCCGCCACCTGCAACACCTTGCGCTGCGCCGAGGGCAGCCGCGCCACGCGGCTCGCGACCATCCCGCGGAGCGTGTCGGGCAGCGCGCCCTCCAGGGTCGACGGGTTGTAGAAGACGCCCTCGTCGCCCACCACCACCGCGCGCAAATCGAGGAGCGCCTTGAGGTACTCCTCCAGCGCGAAGGGGTTGCCGCGGGTCTTCTCCCAGAGGTCGTCGACGAGGTCGCCCGGGAGCACGCCCGTGCCGAGCTGCTGCGCGACGAGCTGCCAGGTCTCGTCTTCGGTGAGGGGCTCGAGCTCGGCGCGCGTGGCCGACGCGTGCGCGTGCCACGGGAGGCGCCGGCCGCGACGCGCGGCGGTCACCACCACGAGGCGAGACTTCGCCGCGCGCTCGACGAGCTCGGCCAGGAGCGTCGCCGAGAGGTCGTCCATGTGCTCGGCGGAGTCCCACGCGAGCACGGTGATGCGGTCTTCGGCGAGGCGCGTCGCGATCTTCTGCATCGCGCTCCGCAGGGGGCGCGACGCCGAGTCGATCGACTCGATGCTCGCGCTCACCACGCCGAGCACCACGCCCACGGCGAGCATCTCCTCGGGGGTGAGGCCGAGCTCGCGCACGCGCCGCGCCTTCTCGCGCACCACCGCCTCGGGGTCGACCTCCTCGATCCCGAGGAGCTCGCGCAGCATCGCCTGCATCGCCGCCAGCGGAATGTCCCTCTCGTGCGAGAGGCAGGTCGCGACGTGCCACGTGACCTTGTGGTTCTGCCGCCGCAGCCGGTAGTGCACCTCCTCGAGGAAGCGGGTCTTCCCCACGCCCGCCTCGCCCACCACCTCGACCACCTGCAGCCCTTGCGTCGCCGCGCGCGCGAGCACCTCTCCGAAGAGCTTGAAGGGCGCCTGTCGCCCGACCACCCGCCTCCGCACCTCGGCGCGCGCCTCGATGACCCTCGCGCCTCCGTCAGAGAGCGCCTCGGTCTCGAAGCCCTCGGCCACCGCGCCCGCCAGCGCGGGAGAGGTCAGCACCCTGTCGCGCGCCGTCAGCGCGAGCGCGCGCGCGGCGCCGATCGACTCCACCAGGGCGTCGTCGTCGACGGGCTGACCGTCGGCGTCGAGGCGCACCCGCGCCGTCACGAGCCCGATGCCGAGCGACGCGCCCGGCGCGGCCCGCGAGGCGATCTGCTGGAGCGTGAGCGCGACGCGCGTGGCGTGCGTGACCTCGCGCCCGTCGGGCGAGCGCACCCCGAAGGCGAGCACCACGGCGCCCTCCCGTCGGTCGAGCACGGTGGCCGCGCGTCGGTCGGCGCTGGTCACCATCGCGTCGAGGCTCGTCTGCACCAGCGACGCAGACGCGCCCGTGAGCTGCGCCGCGAGCATCACCACCGGGCGCCGCTCGTCGAGCGGGCGCATCGACGACCCGGCCTTGGCGGGCGGAGGCTCGTCCTCGGCGACCTCCTCGATCTCGACCTCCTCGTCGATCTCTTCGATCTCGGGGCCGAGGGCCTCGCCGCCGAAGTCGTCGAAGGCGGCCTGGATCCCCCGCACGTCGACGACGGAGCTGGGCCCGGCCTCGCGCACGTCCTTCAGCCACTCGGCGAGGTCGTTGGGCCCGACGCGCGTGCCGAGGGTGTAGAGGAAGGCCGTGAGCTCCTCGTAGAGCTTCGCCGCGGTGGAGGGCCGCTTCGCGACGTCGAGGCTCATCGTCGCGTCGAGGAGCGCGACGATCTCGTCGGGCGCGTCGGGGCGGAACTGCTTGAGCGGCGGGTGTCGGCCCTCGAGCACGCGCGCGAGGACGTCCTGCGGACGCGGCGGGGTCGCCCCCGTGGGCGCGAAGGGGTTCTGCCCGGCGAGGGCCTCGAAGAGCGTGACGCCGAGGGCGTACACGTCGGCGCGCGCGTCGACGGCCTCGCCCCGCGCCTGCTCGGGCGACATGTACCCGTACTTGCCGCGGATGGTGCCCTGGGCCTCGATGGTGTTGCGGGCCTTGGCGATGCCGAAGTCCGTGACCTTCACCTCGCCCTCGGACGAGAGCAGCACGTTCTGCGGAGAGATGTCGCGGTGCACGACCCCGAGCGACTGCCCGTGCGCGTCGCGTCGCCGGTGCGCGTAGTCGAGCGCCCGGGCCACCTCGCAGGCGATGTACACCGCGATCTCGACGGGAACGTCGCGGCCCTCGCGCCGGCAGTCGCGCAGCACCTGCGCCATGTCGGCGCCGCGCACGTACTCCATCGCGATGAAGTAGGTGTCCTCCTCGCGGCCGAGGTCGAACACCTGCACGATGTTCGCGTGCGAGAGCGCGACGCTGAGCCGCGCCTCGTGCAGGAACATGTCGACGAACTGCTGGTTCTGCGCGAGCCCCGGCAGGATGCGCTTGAGCACCACCTGCTTCTCGAAGCCCTCGACGCCGTAGCTCTTGGCCTTGAAGACCTCGGCCATGCCGCCCCGCGCGATCAGTTCCAGCAACTGATACCGACCGAAGAGCAGGGGAGACTCAGACGACACGGCGCTCCTACGGGGGCGCACCTTGCGTCCCGGGCCAGAGGAGAATACAGCGGCTCGCCTCGCCGCGGGAAACGTTCCCGCGACCCGAGTCCCCGACGCGACGATGGCCGCCCCGCGCTCCACCCTGGCCCTCTCCGCCTTCATGGCGCTGGGCACCCTCGGCCTCGCCGCGCTGGTCCTCACCCGCGGCGCGGGCCCCCGCGCGGTCACCGACGGCGCCTGCGAGGTCGGCTCCACCCACTCGGTGAGCGCCGACAACGCCGAGCGCGCGGTCTCCATCACCGACACCCCCGACGGCCCCGTGGTGCTCCTCGTCTCGCAGCGCGCAGGCCACGCCGTCGCCCGCGCCCTCCGGGTCCCCGCCCAGGGCGCGCCCGCCGAACTCGCGCGCGCCGAGGCCGACGCCCCCGACAGCGTCTCGCCCCTGGTCGACACCCCCGACGGCCCCGCCTTCGCGACCTGGCGCTCCGGCGCCCTCACGGCCACCGTGCTCGCTTCGCCCCGGCCGCGCACCGTGACCTTCCCCCGCGGAGAGTCTCCGCCCGGCCGCGACGCGCACCCTCCCTCCGTCTCCCTCGCCCTCGCCCGCGACGGCGCCCTCACCGCCCTCCTCCTCTGGCCGCCGCCCTTCGGCCTCCGCGCGGTCACCGCGCGCACCACGCTCGAGTCCCGCGACCTCCTCCCGCGCGCCACCGCCACCCAACGCGACCCGACCCTCGCCCTCACCGGTGACCGGGTCTGGGTCGCGATGGTCGAGACCCGCGCGCCCTCGCGCGCCGACCTCGTGCTCGCGAGCCACCCCGCCGAGCCCTTCGACGCCTCGCCCCCGACCGTCGTCCGCGTCGCGGGGCTGAGCCCTTCTGCGACGCACCTCGGCCTCCTCACCCGCGCCTCGGGGTCGCTCGTCGCGCGGTGGTCCGAGCCCGATGGCCCGCGCTACGTCGAGGTCGCACCCGCGGCCGCACCCTCATCGCCCGCGCGCGTCGAGGGCGACCCGGGCGCGTGGGCGATGGTCGACCACCCCCGCTGCGGCCTCGTCGCGGCGTGGTTCCACGACGGTCAGCTCGGGGTCGCGCCCCTCGACGACGCGCATCGGGCACGACCCGCCGTGATCGCTCGCGCGCGCCCCGGCGCGGTCTACCTCGCGACCTCGGGGGAGCGCGTCGCGCTCGCGTCGACCTCCGACGAGGGCGCGTCGCTCACCGAGGTGCTGCTCGACCCGACCTGCGCGCCCACGACCCGACCTGTGGCCCTGCCGCGATCGGTCACGTCGGGCGCGACGAGAATCGTCAACCTCCAGGGCGACGCCGACCGCGTCGTGCTCGCGCTCAGCCCCTCGCCCGCCGACGCGACGACCACCGAGCTGCGCTTCGTGACCCTCGACGCGTCGGGCCCGCGCGCCTACCCCGCCGCGGCGACGGTCCCGCAAGGGGTGGGATCGATGGCGCTCCTCGACCCTCCGACCGTGATGGTCTCCGGCGCGAACCGCGGCACCATCCGCCTGCAGCGCGTGGGCGACGTCGCCGACGACGAGCCCGGCGAGGACCTCCTCCTGCGCGACGGGCACGGGCTCGGCGAGGCGCTCCTCACGAGCCGCGCGCGGCACCGCGTCTGGGTCGCCTACACCGCGCCCGCCGGAGGGTCAGACCCCTTCCACGAGCCCGGGGGCGTGGTGCTGCAGAGCGCGATCGACGGCCTCGAAGACGGGCCGCGCGTCGATGTCGCGGCGGCGCCGCTCCCGCGCGAGCGCTTCACCGAGGCCACGCTCCACGCGATCGACGCGGGCGACGGGGGCGCGGCGCGGTGGGGCCTCACCCTCGGAGGCCGCGCTTCGAGCCCCGACGACCCCCGCCCCGTCGGCGCCTTCGCCGCGATCTACGACAGCGATTTCGCGAACTCCACGACGCCCACGGCGCTGGTGCCCGAGGCGTTGGCCGACCGCTCCGACCGCGTGCGCGCCGCGGAGTGGTCGGGCTCACGCCTGCGCGCCGTCGTGACCGGGCCGCGGGTCGGGGCGCGCTTCGTCTCGGCCGATCCCTCGCGCGGAGAGGCCCGCGGAGAGGCCCTCGACGCGGTCTCGCCCTCGGCCATCGCGGCGCCCTCGATGGTGCCGTGGGGCGACGACGCGCTGGTGATCTGGCTCGACACCACCCGCGCCGACCCCGCGCTCCGACTGCGCCGCTTCGGCCCCGACGGAGCTCCTCGCGGGCCCGCGCGTTCGCTCGGTGACGTGATCGGCGCGCCGCTGCCCGACGTCACCCTCCCCGTGCGGCGTACAACCTCTGGATTCGTAACGGTATTTCCCACACGACACGGCCCGCGCATGGCGCGCGTGCGGTGCGGACGGTGAAGCCCGATGGCGCATCTCACGTCACGACGCCCTCACGAAACGAACACATTTCTTCGGAAGGGATCGATGTGCGTGGCACAATCCCTGCGACCGTCGGAATGCTTGGAGCGCCCGCGTGGGGCGCCTGGAGGTTCCCGATGAAGCTCCTACTTATCGAAGACGACGACAACGAGCGCTTCACGCTCGCGCGGGTCCTCGAGCACGCGGGCTACGAAGTCGTCGCTCTCTCGCGCGCCGACGAGGCGCTCGGGCTCATCGACGACGGCGGCTTTCACGCGGTGGTGTCCGACGTGATGATGCCCGGCACCGACGGGCTCTCCCTCGCCCGCGCGATCGCCGCGGCCCACCCCGACGTTCCAATCCTGCTGATGAGCGCCTTTCACCTTTGCAAGCGGCAGCTCGACCGGCTCGACGTGGGCAAGCTCTTCTTCTTCGACAAGCCCCTCGACATCGACCGGCTGCTCACCGTGCTGGCCTCGCCCAACACCCCGTCGCGCGGCTCGGCCCCGTCGCTCCCCGACGCCCTCCCCTGCCTGCAGCGCCCCGCCTCAGCCTGATCGCCCGAAGAGCTTTCGCACGCGACCCGCGAGGGCTCGCATCGCCGACGGGTGCCGCTCGCTGAGCACCCGCCCGTCGCGCGCGCTCACCGCGACGTGCCCCTCGACCGTGCCCTCGGCGCCCGCGGCCTGGCCCTCGTAGCGATACCGCCGGAGCCACAGCGGGTAGTGCACCAGCAGCGCGCTCCGCACCCGCACCTCGAAGCTCGACACCAGCGCCCCGCTCGGCACCACCCTCCGCCGCAGCCGGTCGCCCACCTCGGCCTCCACCGCGTCGCGAGGGACGTCGGGGTCGAGCACCTCACCGTCGAGGGTCGCGTCGCGCCGCGGGGTGAGGTCTCCGATGGCCAGCGTGACCTTCGCCGAGGGGTCGAAGGCCAGCACGCGCCGCGCGGGGAGCACCATCACCGCGTCGTTGAAGCGCGTGCCTCCGGTGGGGAGCACCGAGCGCACGCGGCCCTTCTGGTCCGTCACCGCGCGCACGCCGAGGTGGTAGCCCTCGACCATCGCGTCGACGCGCCAGAGCGGCACCCACACGAGCGTGACGGCCTCGATGTCGGCGCGGTGGCTGTCCACCGGCCGCAGGAGCCCCTCCTGGATGCGCTCGCGCGCGCGCCGGGCGCCCTCCTCCTCGCTGATCCGCGGGGAGACCACGAAGGCCGCGTCGTCGGTGACGGTCACCCTCGGCCCCGGGGGCGAGGCCAGGGGACCGAAGCGGAGTCGCGACGCGCCGGGCTTCATCGCGCGAACGACAGCACCCCGCCGCGGAGCGCGCAACGGCCTATGATCGCGGCGCCCTGGGGTCACGACTCCGACGCTGGGTTCCGTGTCTCGCGGTGGGCGTCGCCTTCGCGGGGTGCGCGCAGGGCGAGCCCCCGACGGTGGAGGAGGACGCGGCGACGGCCGACGCGGGGTCGTCGGGCGACATCGATGTCGCGCCTGCCATGGACGCGGGTTCTCCCGCGGACCTCGCGACTCGCTTCGACGCGTCCCCAGACGACCTCCCCGCGACGATGGACGCTGCCGCGCCGCGTGACGTCTCTGTCGCGGTCGACCGGCCCGCGGTCGTCGACGTCCCGCCCGCGAGGGACGTCTCTGCGCCGACCGATGCGCCCGCCGCGCCGAGCGTGAGCGACTACCTCATCCAGGACGTCTGTGTCGCGACAGACGGTTCGCTCCTCGCCGACGACCCCTGGGACGGATGCCCCGCGGGCGCGGTCGCGCGGGACCTCCGCGTGGGGGAGCCCCTCCCCTACCACCGCCACGACCAGCCCGGCCCGGGCGCCCCTCGCGGCTACCAGCGCAAGGACTCGTTCCTGCGGGCCGACGGGCGCGCGGTGCACAGCTTCGACTTCGCGCCCTTCGGCGAGTTCAACCCTGACCGCGACGGCTACGACGTGAGCGAGTCCGACGGAGACTTCGTCTCCATCATCGGCACGCGCGACCCCACCGGCCTCGCGCAGACCTTCTACGGCAGCGGGTGCCGCCTCGACGACGCGTGGCTCCTCCTGCCCACCGCGGGCTTCACCGCGGCCGGGTCGCGCGTCGCCACCCTCGCCCTCGTCGGGTGGGAGCGCGCGTCGAGGGCCTTCCCCGGCCCGTGCCCCTCCCGCTACGACAGCGCGTACACCGACTGGGCGCCGCGGCGCTTCACCTTCGGCGGCGTGAACGGCGCGCCCGCGAAGGCCCTCGACGCCATCGTGGTGAACCACTACGGCGGCCGCGACGCCGCCACCGCCGACCACATCGAGCGCTTCTACTTCACCCGCGCCTACGGCCTCACCCGCTGGGAGCGCTGGGAGAACAACCGCGGCACCGCCCGCCAGGAGGGCTGCGTCGGCGCCACCGCCGAGGGCCCCTTCCGCCGCGTCGACTGCCGCGACTGGACGCAGGTCTTCGCCGAGCCGCTGCCGTACCCGAGCGGCGCGTGGCCCACGCCCTACGCGCGATCGAACCTCCTGCGCAACCACGACTTCGGCGCGGGCACCGTCGACGCCTGGGCGCGCATCGGGGCGTCGACCAGCGGCGCGATGACCAACTGGAGCGTCATCGACGACAGCGACGGAGGCCACCACCTCGCCACGAACTGCGCGGGCGCGTGCTCGCCCGGACAGGGCCTCTACCAAGACGTCCCGCGCGGGGATCTCTCGGGCGCGTACCGCTTCGGCGCGCGGCTGTGGGCCGAGGGCGAGGGCGACGTCGAGGTCGTGGTGTTCCAGCGAGACAGCGCCGCGCGCATCGTGCAGCGCGACGCGGTGACCGCGCGGCTGACGCGGTCTCAACAGCGGGTGCGCTCGCCGAGCTTCACCGTCGCCGCGGGCGTCACGCAGCTCCGCTTCACGGTGTACCTGAACACCTCGGCCACGGTGCACGTCGACGACGCGTGGGTCGCGCCGTGACGCTCACGCCTCGGCGGCGCGCTTGAGGTCGGCGGCGTACTGGTCGAACACCGGCACGAAATCCGGGAGCGAGCCCGCGATCATCGGGAGCATCAAGCCAGTGAAGACCTCGCACATCTCGAACTCGGTCTCGCCGTCGCCCTTCGGCGTGAGCGTGTAGGTCCGCACCCCGCGGAACATCGGCGCGAAGCCGTCGCTCCAGGTCATCGCCGCGTTCGCCTTCACGCCGCTCACGGTGGGGGAGAACACCCGCCCCGGCGCGGCCTTCACCTTGATCGCGAGCTTCTTGCCCTCGGCGATCTCGCCGTCGATCGACTCCACCGTGGAGTTCCACGACGGGAAGCCCTTCGCGTCGGTGAGCAGCGCCCACACCCGCTCGGGCGCCGCGTGGATGGTCTCGGTCACCCGCACCTCGAGGCGAAAGGTCGTCCTCGTCTTCGTCGCGCTCATCGCAGCCCTCTCTGGCCGACCCCTCGTCGGTGCGGGCGATGGTAACCAGATCGTTACCGTTGGCAACGTTCCCGCAGCGCGCTCAAGACCGCCTCCCACGAGCGCTCGTAGGCCGGGGCGCGCACCACGAAGAGCCCCGCGCTCTCGGGCCCGGGGCCGTGCGTGACCTCGACCACGGTCTCGTCTCCGTCGGCCGTGAAGGTCACCGTCACGCGCGTCGGGTGGGCCGCGTCGGTGCCGGGGTAGAAGTCCATCTCCAGCCGGTCGGGGGGCTCCCACGCCGTCACGCGACCGAGCTCCGCCTCGCGGCCGTCGCGGGCGCGCTCGAAGAAGCGACCCGCGGCCTCGATGAGGACCTCGCTCTCGGGGTCTCCGAGGTGACGGCGCGACGGGGGCCACCACTCCGTCGCGGCGCCCGTGAAGAGCGACCACGCGCGGTGGACGTCGCCCGCGAGGCGCACCGAGCGGCGGATCATCGACGCGACAGCCTCTCGAGGCGCGCCAGGGCGACGTCCCAGAACTCGTCGAGGTATTCGCGCACCGCGGCGAAGCCCTGCACCCGCACGCAGTACACGTTGCGGGCGCCCTCGGCGCGAGACTCCACCAGGCCCGCGCCCTCGAGCACCCTCAAGTGCCGCGACACCGCGGGTCGGCTCACCGGAAACCGCTCGGCGATCTCTCCCACCGACAAGGGCGCGTCGCGGAGGCTCCGCAGGATCTCCCTGCGCACGGGGTTGCCGAGGGCGTCGAGCGCGTGCGCGGCGTCTTTCATACGCGTAACGCCGAGGTTACGCCGCCCGACCCCGCCCCGACAAGCGCCCGCGGCCCCGCGCAACCCCGCGTTGCGCCGCGCGCGTCTCACGCCGCCGTGACACGGGGCTATACAGGTCCTCACGACCGGGGCGCTTCCCCCGCATCTGGAGTCTACCAATGCTCGCTCACCGCTCCCTCGCCGTCGCGCTCGTCCTCGCCGCCCTCGCGGGCTGCAAAGAGAGCGCGCCCGCCGCCACCACCACGGCGCCCGTCACCGCGCCCGCGACCAACACCGCCGCGAACGGCAACGCCGCGCCCGCTCCCACCGCGCCGCCTCCGGCTGGCACCACGCGGCTCGCCCTCTCGCCGGCCACCTCGCGCATCGAGTTCGTCGGCCGCAAGGTCACCGCCTCGCACGAGGGCCGCTTCGACCAGTTCACCGGCACCCTCGACCTCGACCCCGAGCACCTCGAGAACAGCCGCGTGAACGTGGTGATCCAGATGGGCTCGGTGCAGATCGAGCCCGCGCGCCTGCGCGGCCACCTCATGTCGCCCGACCTCTTCAACGTGGCGCAGTTCCCGACGGCGACCTTCACCACCACGTCGATCCGCCCCGGCGGCGCCGACGGCGCGACGCACACCGTCACCGGCAACCTCACGCTCCACGGGCAGACGCGCGGCGTGACCTTCCCCGCGCGCCTCGCGGTGACCCCCGCCGCGGCCACCGCCACCGCGGAGTTCACCATCAACCGCCGCGACTTCGGGATCATCTACCCCGGCATGCCCGACGACCTCATCCGCGACGACGTCACGATCCGCCTGAACCTGAACGCGCCGCGCTCCTGAACCCCTCGCGCGGGCGCTACCCTCGCGCGATGCGCCCGACGGCCCTCGACCGCGCCCTCCTCGCCCTCGACGGGCTCTCCCTCGGCGACGCCTTCGGGCAGCGGGTCTTCTCGGGCCCCGATCCGCACTCTCGCGTGATCGCGCGGAGGGTCCTCCCTCGGGCGCCGTGGAGACACAGCGACGACACGGCGATGGCGTCGGTGCTCGTCGAGCACTTGCACCTTCGAGGCGCGATCGACCGCGACGCGCTCGCGCTCGACTTCGCGCGGCGGTACAGCGCCGACCCCGCGCGGGGCTACGGCGCCGTCGCCCACTGGATCCTCACGCGCGTCGGCGCGGGCCACCCGTGGAGGGACACCGCGCGCACGCCCTTTCAAGGCACGGGCTCGATGGGCAACGGCGCGGCGATGCGGGTCGCCCCCGTCGCGGCGTGGTGGGTCGACGACCTCGACGAGGCCCTGCGTGGCGCCATCGCTTCGGCCGAGGTGACGCACGCGAACCCGCAGGGGATCGCGGGCGCGGTGGCGGTGGCCGCGGCGTGCGTGTTCGCGTGGCGCGCGCGGCGCGATCCGACGGCGGTGAAGGCGGCGGAGGTGCTGCGCTTCGTGGCGGAGCGGACCCCTGACGGCGCCGTGCGCGACGGCGTGCGCGAGGCAGCGCGGAGGGTCGACGCGACGCCGTACGACGCGGCGAAGGCGCTGGGCGACGGCCGGGAGGTGACCGCGCCCGACACGGTTCCCTACGCGCTGTGGTGCGCGGCGACCGCGCTCGGAGACTTCGAGGGCGCGCAGTGGCGCTGCGCCGAGGGGCTCACCACGCCGGGCGCCGACGTCGACACGGCCTGCGCCATCGTCGGAGGCGTCGTCGCGCTCGCGGTGGGGCGCGAGGGGCTCCCGCCGTCGTGGTTGCAGGCGCGAGAGCCGCTGTCGGTGGCGCTCGACGACGCGGGGTAGCCGCCGCGTCAGGGCGCGAGCCAGGCGGCGAGGGCCGAGGCGTCTCGCTCCATCACCGCGTCGCCGACGGCGTCGGCGCCATCACGCACCACGCGCTCACGCAGCTCGGAGGCCTCGCGCTCGGTCAACGCACGCCCGAGCCTCCGCTCGCACTGCCGCTTGAGGAGCGCGAGCTCTCCCTCGGCGCGTCCCTCGGCGCGTCCCTTCTCCACTCCCCTCGACTCGGCGAGCTGGAGCGCGCCGCGCGCGTCCTGCTCGGCGACCTTGGCGCGGTCGTAGGCCTCCCACTCGGCCGCGGTGAAGGCCGCCGCGCGCGAGGCCTCCAGCGCCTTTCGCGTGGCGACCTCGTGCAGGGTCGGCGGCACCGCGTCGAGCTTCGACCCGAGCCGAAAGACGTAGGCCCACTCCTCCACGGCGCTCGTCGGCGCGCGATTCAGCGGGTACTTCGGGAGCTCCACGAAGACGTACTGCACCTGCGAGAGGCCCAGCCGCCCGCCGTGCTGCTCCTGCATGCGCCAGTGGCTCACCAGCGGCACCGGGGCTGAGCCCGGCGCGTCAGGCCACAGCTCGAAATCGCAGATCGACACGGCGATCACGTCGTTGAGTTTGGGGTAGTCCTCGCCCCCCGCGAGCTGGCCGACGTAGGCCTTCGAGGCGTTATAGACCACGCGCTTCTCGAAGCCCGCGACGTTCAGCACCTGCATCTCGACCACGAAGACCACGCCTCGCGCGTCGCGGCACTTCACGTCGACCACCGAGAACTTCAGCGCGTCGACCCGCGGCCGCTCCTCCTCGCGCAGGAAGGTCACCTCCGCGATCGCCCGCTCGCCCGAGAGGTTCAGGAGCGCGTTGAGCAGCGCGATGAGGATGTCTTTGTGCTCCTCGGCGCCGAACACCTTCTTGAAGACGAAGTCGGTCTTGAGGTCCGCGAAGACGGCGCGCATGGCGGCCGCAGGGTAGCGTGACGACGGGAGCGGGGCAGCGCCCCCGGGCAGGGGCGCACCCTCCCACGGGTAGGGGTGTTTCATCCCTGCTCAGGCGAATTCCATCGGTGCCGCTGGGATGAAACATCCCTGCCCAGGGGAGTTCCATCCCTGCCCTTGGGATGAAACGTCACGGGGTCGGTCGATTCCGCGGACGTCGCCGCCCTCTCGTTCTGAGTACCTGTGAGCAACACGAGGCGCACCGACGGTCGGCGCGTCCGCTGGGGCTCGGAGGATTCCATCATGAGCCGCAAGCCCGCCTGTTCCGTCTCCGTCACCGCCCCCGCGCCCGCCGAGGCCGACCCCTTCGACGCCATCGAGCGACACGTCGACGCCGTCGATCAGGCCACCACGGGCCTCCAGCCCCTCGCCGCCGAGAAGCGCGCCACCACCGCGCGCGGCGTCGGCACCCTCGTCGAGCCCGCCCGCGCGCTGTGCGCCGTGCTCACCACCGCCCCGAGCGACCCGGCGAAGGTCCCGCGTCACAAGCGCCTCGTCGGGGCCTTCGATGTCATCGCCGCGCACGACGGCGGAGACGACCCTGAGCGCTTCGAGCCCGAGGCCATCTCCGCGAAGCTCGACCGCGCCGCACGCGCGACGGCGCTCGCCGATCGCCTCGACGGCCTGGCGCGCAGGCTCCGCGACGACGCGCTCCGCACCACCGAGTCGGTCTCGCGACCGATCACCATGGCGCTCGACCTCGCCCGCACCCTCGCCCGCGGAGACTTCGCCGACGAGCTCGTCCCCGTCACCGACGCCCTCGCGGCCCTCACGGCGAAAGCCCGACGCGCGCCGAAGGCCGAGCCCGCGACGGAGCCCGAGGCCGACGCCGACGCGGAGTGAATCTCAGCCCTTCCCTGCGTCGCCCGCCATCACCGCGCGCGCGTGGCAGCCCTTCAGCCACGCGCCGCGGTCGGGCGCGGTCACGAAGGCCTTCAACTCCTCCGGCCCGAGCAGCAGCACGAGCGTCTGACCGTTCCGTCGCGACCAGCGTTCGATCTGCACGGTCTTGGCGAAGCCCCCGGTCGCGACGAACAGACCGAGCTGACATCGGCTATAGCGCCGTTCGAGCTTCGCCCAGAAGAGCGTGAGCTCGTCGACCCCCACCGGCTTCGACCAGTTCTTGCACTCCACCAGGATGTACTGGCTCTCGCGCTCCCAGAACGGGTCGCGGGCGTTGTTCTGGACGAGCACGTCGACCTCTTCGAGCTCGTTCTGCACGTTGCTCCGCACCGACTCGAAGCCCGGCATCGAGCGGAACAGGAGCACGAGGAGCTGCTCCAACAACCGCCCCTTCTTCTGCGGGTCCACCTCGGTCTGCGTGTCGGCCCAGGTCTGTCGAATGCTCGCCTCCAGCGCGTCGCGGTCGAGACGCGCGAGGGTCCGCTCGCGGTAGAGCTCCATCGCGTTGCGCACCTTGACCTTGAGGAACACCTCGAAGTGTTCGTCCTTCTTCAGGTAGTCGTAGGCGCCGCTGCGGAAGGCCCTCGCGATCGACTCCGCCGACGCGTAGCCCGTCGCGAGGATCACCTTCGCGTCAGGCGCGACGCTCGCGAACTGGCCGATCAGGTCAAGGCCCACGTCTGGCCCCGCGGGGCCGTTCAACCGTTGGTCGAGGAGGATCACGGCGCACCCGCGCTTCGAGAGCCGTTGCAGGGCCTCGTCGCGGCTGCGGGCGGTCTCGACGACGTAGCCCTCGTCGCCCAGAAAATCTCGGTACGTGTCGACGAAGGTCTGCTCGTCATCGACGACGAGCACCCATCCCTGCGTGGTCATCGCGCGCTCCTCGACTCCAACGGTACGACCAGCACGAAGCGCGCGCCGCCGAGGTCTCCCGCCTCGCAGCGGGCCTCGCCGTTCATCTCAGCGACGATGACTTCGCGCACGAGCGCGAGCCCGATGCCGTTGCCACCAGGGCGTCGGCTGAAGCCGCGCTCGAACACGAGGAGTCGGTCCTCGTCGGCGACACCGGGCCCGTCGTCGTCCACCTGAACGACGACTCGTTCGCCGCTCGCGTTCACAGTCGCAACGACCTGCACTCGCGCGATCGGTCGCTCGCTCACCTGCGCCGCGTTGCGCAACACGTTCACCAACGCGAGCACGAAACGGGAGCGGTCGCCCGACACGCGCAGACCTTCCGCCACGCTGACCGCGGCGTCGACCTGGTGGTCGCTCCGTACCGCGGCGACCGCCTCGTGGATCACCGCCGCGAGCTCGAAGACCGTGGGGAGCGCGCTCGCGAGGTTCGCGGCCTGCTCCAGCTCTCCGAGGAAGGAGAACATTCGCGACATGCCCTGCTCGACGCGCTGACGGTGTTGCGAGGCGTCGCCGTTCCCCGCTCCGGGCGGCCACGCGCGCATCAGCGCGTTGAAGCTCGCGCGCATCGGCACGAGGGCGTTGCGGAACTCGTGGACGACCAGCCGCGTGTGCCGCTCGATCTGCGCGACGGCACCCTCGCGCTGAACGCGCTCCAGCGAAGGGAGCGCGAGGGTGATGCTCGCGGAGCGCTCCTCCTCCAAGAGGGCCGAGGCGAGCGACGAGAGCGGCGTGTCACGGCCCGCGGCGACGCCGCGGAGGAACGCGAGGGAGGGTTCGGGGACGGTCACGTAGGTGAGGGGCTCATGCGCGTGTGGGGTGATCTCAACAAGCCCCAGCGCGTCGAGGCGCATGACCCACGCCCACCCGCCGGGTGGCGCCTCTGCATCGTCTGGGTCATTCCAGAATTCGTGTGGAGGGCTCGCGCATAGCCAGTCGAGTAGCGGCCGACTGGTTCGCCATGGATCGTGGTCGCCCGCGGACTGCGCGGCCTCGAGCAACACGCAAAAGCGCCCTGCGTCCTGAGAAGGGAGTGAGAGGAAGGCATCACCAAGGCGCGTTCGCGCGCCCCCGCGACGAACGAGGCGAAGCTCGAACGCGTACTCGACGGTGATCTCCTCCTCCACCGACGCGGGGTCCGTCAGGTACGCCCGCAGCTCCTCGACCAGCTTCACGGTCTATCCCCTCACCCCACCGACGCGCTCTTCTCCGCTCTCCCCACGCGCGGGCCCCACACGCTCACGGTCACGCTCCCCTTGCCCTGCACCACCCACTCGACGACGCGCGTCCCGGTGTTGCCGCGGCTCCGCAGGTAGAAGAGCGATCCTCCGTACAAGCCCCTCCCCCACCCGTCGAGGTGACCGATCACCCTCCGCGGCTCGGTCGGCGCGATCACCGTACAACCCTCCGCGCGAAGCTCGGCCACCAGGGGCTCGTTCCACGGGAGCTCCTTCGCCGACGCGATCCCGCACGACGGGAGGTAGCCGTGGTTCTGCACCGTCGCCGTGACGTGCCACACGCCCTCGCTCACCGCGGTCACCGTGAGCTTGTCGACCTTCACCTCGGGCGCGAGCGAGGCCACGCGCATGAAGGCCGACGACTGGTCCGCGCACACGCCGCCCAACAGGTCGTTCGGCGGGTTCCACACGCCCACCCGCGGGTCGAGGCCGCCCACCTCGACCCAGCCGAGCTGCGGGTGGTTGAAGGGCTTCCACGGGCGGACGATGCGCGAGGCGTTGTGGGCCTCGTCCCACCGCGCGAGGGCGATGAGGTCGTCGCGGGTGAGCTGGCTGTAGTGGTCGACGAAGGGCTTTCGCTTCGGGAGACCCAGTTGCTTGAACAGGTCCCAGAGCTCGCACACGTACGCGAGCGCGCCGCGCTGGTGGTACCCGAAATCCGTGAGGTCGCCGTGCAGCGGCTTGTCGGGCTCGTAGAGGAAATCCTCGAAGCCCGACACCGTGGGGTAGCCCGTACACTGCTCGTTCCACTGCGCGATCTGGCGCCAGATCGCGAGGTCGTCGGGGTTCATCTTCGCGTCGGGCTGGTGCCCCAGCGGACGGATGAACACACCCCCGAAGGTGTGCAGGTTCAGCCACGCGAAGACCTCGGGGTGGCGCACCATGAACTCCACCACGGCCCGCGCCTCGGGCTCGCTCGTCGGGTACGGCCCCGCGCCCGCCTGCTCGGGCTCGGGCCTCCAGCTCCAGGGGAAGTTCCGGTTGAGGTCGGTGTCGTTGTCCGAGAGGTAGGTCGGCGTCGGCACGTGGTCGCCGTCGAAGCCGTCGATCACGCCCTCGGGGTAGACCTTGTAGTACGGCCCCGGGTCATCGATGCGCCGCGGCACGAGCAAGCCAGGGAACTCCGTCGCCGCGACGAACTCGCCGCCCGGGTCCTCGACGCGCATCACCATCGCGCGGCCGTCGCCGTCGACGTCGCAGCCGCGCCACCGCGCAGACCGCTTCGCGACGTGCTCCCTCGGGTTGGAGCGCACGTAGCGGCCGTCGGTGAGCACCGCCTCGGCGCCGTCGGGCGCCATGCGCGGGAGCACGTAGAACCTCACCTCGCGGAGCCTCGCCGCGGCCACGGCGCTCATCCCGCGCGGGGTTGATTCCGGGTCGAGGTGCAGGCGCAGCGCGTCTTCGGCGATGGCGAGCGCGACGCTGGAGCCCGCGAGCTCCGACGCGTGCATGTTGCCGTCGACCCACACCGAGGGCCGGGCGCGGTCGGGCTCGGGGCCGATGGTCAGGAGCCACAGGTCCCTCCCCTCGGGGCTCTTCGCGATGGACTCGCGACGCACGAGCGAGGGGAAGGCCTCGCACCACCCGAGCGTCTGCGCGTCGAGGTCGGCGTGCCGGAGGTAGCGGGTGCGAAAGCCCTTGTGGAGCCCGTCGAGCCGGGCGAGGTCCTCTGCGCTCACCGCGCGATCATAGGTCGAATCAGAACCACGCCGTCACGCCCAGGAGGAAGGTGTCCTGGTTGCGCGCCGTGGGGAGGCTCAATCCCGTCATCGGGTCGGTGGGCACCGCGCCCTGGTAGAACACCTCGCCGTCGGCCTCGTCGTGGCGGTACTCCGCGCGGATCGAGAGGTGCTCCGCCGGTCGCACGTCGAGGGTCGCCGTGCCCGAGGCCACCAGCGCCGCGCCGCCCATGTCGGTGAAGACCGCCTCGGCGCCCGAGGGGCGCCACTCCTGGAGCACGTCTGCGCGGAGCGCGACGCGGAGCCACGGCGCGAGCCTGAAGCGCGCGAAGAGCGCGCCGCCGAGCCAGCCCTGCAGTCCGAAGCGGTTGGGCTCGAGCCCCGCGAAGAGGTTGGCCTGAAGGGCCACGTGACGGTTCACCGTCCACCGGCCGTAGGCGTCGAGCACGTGGCGGAAGTAGTTGCCCTCGGGCGAGCCCTCGTCGCGCTCGACGCCGGCCCAGTACTGCACCGTGAAGAAATGGTCCTCGGTGGGGTGCTCCCACGACAGGTCGACGAGGAAGCTCTTGCCCGCCGAGCTGTCGCTCACGATCTGGTCCCAGCCGTTGTAGACGCCCGCGTGCATCGTGAGCGTGGGCGAGAGGCCGATCCCCGCGCGCGCGCCGGCGATCTGAAAGGGCGACACCGCGAAGAGGTTCGAGGTGGTCCAGTTCCAGCGCTCCCACACGCCCATGTCTTCGACGGTGAAGGGCGCGACGAACAAGCCCGCCTCGACGGAGAGCCCCTCCCGATCTCCCCTCGCGAGGAGGCCCGTGTCCCAGCGGAGCGTGACCTCCTGGAGGAGCCTCCAGAGCAGGTCGAGGTCCGCGCCGCGCGGCGGGTCGCCGAAGCTCTCGGTGAACACCCCCGTCTGGAGCGTGAGGTGCCCGCGCACGGGGCCGTGACGGAACGCCGCCCCGAGCACGACGTTCTGCAGCGACAGCAGGTCGTGGCGGTCGTCGTAGAAGCGCAGCGCCGTGACCCCGTTCGAGGGCGCGTTGAAGTTGTACGAGTAGAAGGCCTCGACGTAGCCGCAGAGCCGCACGCCCTCGGTGAAGTTCTCCGCGTCGTCGGAGCACGCCGAGGCGTCTTCCCACCGCCGCGACTCCCGCTCCTCGGGGGTGTCTTCGCGCGTCGTCGTCGTCGCGTCGCTCACGGCGGGCTGCGTCGCCTCGGCCGGTCGCGTCGCCGCCGTCTCAGCGCCCCTCTCCTGCGCGCGCGCCGCGCCCCCCATGCACAGCGCGCACAGACCCGTGACCACCGCCGCCCTTCGCCGCATCGGCGGGCGATGATGCACGGGGGCCGCACCCGCTGTGAACCGCGTCGTGAGAGACTCCGCGGCGATGGAGCCGACGACCTCCCGACACGCCCCGTCGCCGCCCGCGCACCCCGTGCTGGGGCACCTGCTCCCCATGCGCAGCGAGCCGCTGACGTGGATCCCGAAGGTCGCGCGGGAGCACGGCGACGTCGTGCGGCTGAGCTTCCCTCGGCGCGAGGGGGTGCTGATCAACCACCCCGAGGGCGTGCGGCAGGTGATGCAGGAGAACCACCGCAACTACGACAAATCCACCCCGGGCTTCGAGGAGCTGCGCAAGCTCCTGGGCAACGGGCTCCTCACCTCCGAGGGTGACTTCTGGCTCCGCCAGCGGCGCATCGCGCAGCCCGCGTTCAGCCGGCAGCGCCTCGCGGGCTTCGCGCCCGCCATGGTCCGCGCGGCGGAGGACCTCCGCGAGCGCTGGGTCTCCGTCGCGCCCTCGCGGCCGACGGTCGACGTCGCCGACGCGATGATGGCCCTCACGCTCCGCATCGCGGGCGAGACGCTGCTCTCGACGGACCCCTCGGCGAGCGCGTCGCGCGTGGGCTCGGCCCTCGCTGAGATCCTGCATCAAGTGCGGGGCCGCATCGCGACGCCGTTCCAGTTCCTCGCGCGGCTGCCCACGGCGAGGAACAAGCGCTACGCCGAGGCGCAGGCGACCCTCGACCGCGTGGTGCGCGAGATCATCGAGGCCCGCCGCCGCGGAGAGACCCGCGCCGCGTCGCCCGACCTCCTCGCGATGCTGATGGAGGCCCGCGACGAAGACGGCAAGGGCATGAGCGACGAGCAGCTCCGCGACGAGGTGCTGACCATCTTCCTCGCGGGCCACGAGACCACGGCCAACGCGCTCGCGTGGACCTTCCACCTCCTCTCGCTGCACCCCGGCGCGCGGCGCGCGCTCCACGACGAGCTCGACGCCGCGGTGGGCGACCGCGCGCCGACCCTCGACGACCTGCCGCAGATGCCCTACGCGCGGCGGGTGCTGCAGGAGTCGATGCGCCTGCGGCCCCCCGTGTGGTTCATCGCGCGGCGCGCCGTCGGCGACGACACGGTGATGGGGCACCGCGTGAAGGCCGGCTCGATGGTGTTCATCTCCCCTTGGGCATTGCACCGGCACCCGGCGTACTGGCCCGACCCCGACGGCTTCGACCCCGACCGCTTCCTGCCCGACGCCGTCGCGGCGCGGCCCTCGTCGGCGTACATCCCCTTCGGCGCGGGCCCGCGCATCTGCATCGGTCAGGGCTTCGCGATGATGGAGGCCCAGCTCATCCTCGCCTCGCTCTGCCGCTCGGTGTCGCTCGAGAACCTCTCGGGCGCGCGCGTCGAGCCCGAGCCCACGGTCACGCTCCGGCCCCGCGGCGGGCTCCCCATGACCCTCCACCCGAGGCGGTGACGCAGCCATGGCCCGCTTCGCTCCCCTCTGCCTCGCCCTCTGCCTCGCCGCGCCGCTCGCGCGCGCGCAGGTGCGACAGCCTGACGGCACCACCATCCCCGTGGGGATGAGCCTCCAGGGCTACCTCGACCGACGGATGGAGACGGGGCTCCAGGTCGTGCGCGACGCGGCGATCACCCCCGAGCGCTTCGTGCCGGGGTGCTCGATCCGCTTCACGGTGGTGGCGCGCGACTCGGGCTACGAGAACACCTTCGGCTGGTACAACGTCACGCCGGGCCGCGCGCCGACCGAGAGCGAGCTCTACGAGCTCGTCGGGACGACGGCGGGCGAGGGCTTCACCGCGTCGCTGTCGTTCTTGAGCGAGCCCAGGTGGACCGGCGGAGAGATCGGGTTCTTCCTCCGTACGCCGCCGGGCTACGTCTACTACTCCGAGCGCGCGTA
Organism: Polyangiales bacterium; assembly: GCA_041389825.1. Classification (GTDB taxonomy): domain Bacteria; phylum Myxococcota_A; class Polyangia; order Polyangiales; genus JAEYZO01. The sequence goes on from JAWKRC010000007.1 coordinate 138,900, forward strand.
CCAGCCCGACCGCGAGGTCTCGATGGGCTTCGTGCACCTGCTCATCTACGACTCGCGCGCCACCGCCAACGCCTTCTATTTCGCGTGGGAAGACCTCTTCAACGGCGGCGACAACGACTTTCAAGACCTCTTGATGATCGTCGACAATCTCGTGTGCGCGGGCGGCGGAGACGCCTGCGACACGGGGATGCCCGGCGCCTGCGCCCGCGGGATGCGCCAGTGCCGCAACGGCGCGCTCGCGTGCCTTCCCACCACGCAGCCGAGCGACGAGGTCTGCGACGGCATCGACAACGACTGCGACGGGATGACCGACGAGGGCGTGACCTCGTGCGGCGCGCGGATGGTGTGCGACCGCGGCGTGTGCGTCGAGGAGTGCTCGCAGGAGCTCGGCTGCGCGTCGGGCTCGGTGTGCAGCCCGCGCGGGACGTGCGTGAGCGACGCGTGCGCGAGCGTGGAGTGCCCCGAGGGGCAGGTGTGCCGCGACGGCGCGTGCCGCTCTCCGTGCGAGGGCGTGACGTGCCCGCGGGGCCAGGTGTGCCGCGTGGGGCGGTGCGTCGACCCCTGCGCGGGGCTCACCTGCGACGGCGACCAGGTGTGCGTCGAGGGCGTGTGCCAGACGCGCTGCCCCTGCCGTCGCTGCGGCGCGGGAGAGAGCTGCTTCACCGACGGGCGGTGCCGTCCCACGTCGTGCGCGACGGTCACCTGCGGAGAGGGCTTCGCCTGCGTCGACGGGCGCTGCGTCGACACCTGCGAGGGCGCGGTGTGCCCCGGAGGCGGGGCCTGCGTGCGCGGCCGCTGCGGCGACCCGGTGGTCGACGCGGGGGCGCCCCGCGACGCGAGCGTGCCCCCGAGGGACGTCCCCTCGCTCACGGATGTCGGTGCGCCCACGGTGATCGACGCGGGCGCGAGGGACTCGGGCCTGCGCGACGCCGCGCGGGTCTTCGACGTGAACCTGTCGCTCGAGCCCGAGCCCGGCGCGAACTGCGTGTGCGACGCGCCGGGGGCCTCAGGGCGCGACCGGGGCGGCCCATGGTCGACCCTCGCGGCGCTCGCTCCGCTCGGGGCGATCTTCGTGTCGCGACGTCGACGTCGGGCGAGGCGCTAGGAGCGGGTGCGGGCGACGGCGCTGCGCACCCGCGCGCCGCGCTGGTCGGTCACGAGCCGGTAGCGCACGCGCACCTCACCCGCCGTGGAGCTCGCCCACCGCGCGGCCTCGGCGGCCTCGACGGCGCAGCGCCGCGCGTCGTCGCTGAGCTCGCCGCTCGCGCGGCCCCGCGGGCGGAACTCGCTCCGCGTCACGCGCCCGTCGTCGCCGAAGCCGAGGTCGAGGCTGAGCGAGCCGCTCCACCCCGCGAGGCAGCGCGACAGGCCGGGCAGCGCGGGGGCGAGCGCGGCGCGCGCGGGGTCGACGGTCGTGACCGCGACGGGGGCGGGCGCGGCGACGGGCGCGGGGGCGGAGGTCACCTCGGCGCGGGGGGGCGCGGCCTCGAACTCCACCACGGCGGCCTCGATGCGGGCGCCCATCACGGCGCGGGCGCTCGCGGCCTCGGCGCGCGTGAGGGCGTCTTGCGCGCCGAGCGTTCCGCCGCTGGCGGCGGTCACCATCACCAGCGTCGCGGCGATGGCGCCGTGCAGCGCGCCGAAGCCCTCGCGCCGCGCGGCGGGGTCGAGCAGCGCGCGCAGGTGCTCGACCTCGGCGCGGAGCTCTTCGTTCTCTCGCCGGAGCGCCTCGGTCTGGGCCAGCGCCGCGTCGCGTTCGTCACGGTAGGGCGTCGGGGCCACGGAGCGACCTTACACCCGCCGCGCGAGCGCGGTGCAGTGGGGCGCGATCACATTTCTGCGCCGACCCCATCGAGCTTGGATGAACGCCGACGCGAGGCGGCGCATCGATAGGGCCAGAGCGAGCGCCGCCGCCCCCTCGACCCCGGTCGAGGCGCGGGCTCGCGTTCCACACTCACCACCAGGGGACCGTCGATGCTCTCCCGTCCTTCGGCGCTGCGCCGTCGCGCGCTCGCGCTCCGCTGCCTCGTCGCCGCCGCGGCCTTCTTCGCCGCCGCGCACGCCCACGCGTTGCCCACCCGCGCGAGCCTCGGCCGCGCCCGCGCCCGCGCCGCCGCGCCCGCGCCCGCGGTCTCCACCGAGGCCCGCCGCGCGCGCCTCCTCGACGCCTTCTCGCACGCGTCGACGGTGCGCCGCTGCTGGGCGCGTCAGCTCGACCGCGACCCGACCACGCCCACCCGCGTGCTGAGCGTGACCCTGAGCGTCGACGCGACGGGCCGCACGCGCGCCGTCGACGTGCGCGACCCGCGCGCGCCCGCCCTCGCCGCGTGCATCGCGAGCGCGGCGGCGATCCTCCCCGACGTGGGCCCCGGCGCGGCCTTCGAGGCCGTCACCACGGTCACCCTCGAGCCCGGCCGATGAGCATCCCCGCGCTCCACAGCGCGGCGTGAACGAGCAGCGCGCGCGCGGTCGCGCCGAGCAGGGGGTTGAGGTCGCGGCCCTCCTTCGTCGCCACCTCGCGGGTGAGCCGCGCGAGGGAGGGCGCGGTGAGGCAGGGGAGGAGCATCCAAGGCTGCCGCGTCGCGACCGCGGCCGCGGCGGGCACCACCACCGAGGCCGCGCAGAGCGTCGCGTACTCGCTCACGCCGAAGAAGCGCCCGAGCCGCACGACGAGGGTGCGCTTGCCCGCGCGCGCGTCGGTCTCGCGGTCGCGGAGGTTGTTCACCACCAGCACCGCCGTCGCGAGCGCGCCCACGGGCACCGCCGCGACCCACGCGAAGGCGGGCACCGCCGCGGCCCCCACCCACGCCGTCGCGACCACCGCGACGAGGCCGAAGAAGCCGAACACGAACACGTCACCGAGGCCGTTGTAACCGAGCGGGTAGGGCCCTCCCGTGTACGCGACGCCCGACGCGATGGACGCGAGGCCGATCGCCACGATGGGCCAGCCGCAGGTCGCGGTGAGGTACACGCCCGCGGCCGTGGCGAGCCCGAAGGCCACGACCATCCCGCGGCGCACCTCGTCGGGCGTGAGCAGGCCCGATTGGGTGACGCGCACCGGGCCCAGGCGCTCGGCGGTGTCGGCGCCCTTCTCGTAGTCGAAGACGTCGTTGGCGAGGTTGGTGCCGATCTGGATGCACACCGCGCCGAAGGCCGCGGCGGCGACGGGTCCGACGCGCAGGCCCGAGGTGCCGACCGCGCGCGCGGCCGCGGCGGCGCCCACCATCACCGGCGCGAGCGCGGCGGTGAGCGTCGCGGGGCGCGTCCCGAGGAGCCAGACCTTCAAACGCGACGGGCGATCGGCGGGGACGTCGCTCACGCGGTGGCGGCCTTGCGCTGCAAGTCGACCGCGGGCTCGGCCACGTAGAGGTGCGCGACGCCGAAGGTGAGCGCCTCGACCGAGAGCACCGAGAGGCCGCACTCGCGCATGAGCGCCGCGAAGGCCTCGGCGGGCGGGAAAGCCGCGATGGACTGTTGCAGGTAGCGGTACTCGCGGCTCCCCGAGAGCAGCGCGCCGACGCGCGGCACGACCTCGTGGACGTGGAAGCGCGCGAGCGGCCCCAGCACGCCGCCCCGCGGCTCGCTGAGTTCGAGGATCACCACGCGGCCTCCGGGCTTCGTCACGCGCGCCATCTCGCGCAGCGCCTGCGCGCGGTCGGGCACGTTGCGGATGCCGAAGGCGATGGACACCCCGTCGACCGACGCGTCGTCGAGCGCAATCGCCTGCGCGTCGCCCTCGTCGAGGCGGACGCGCGCCGCGAGCCCGAGGCGCGTCACCTTCTCGCGCCCCACCGAGAGCATCCCCGTGGAGGGGTCGAAGCCGCGCACCTCGGCGGTGGGGTAGCGGCGCGCGATGGCGACGGCGAGGTCGCCCGTGCCCGTGGCGAGGTCGGCCACGGCGCCCCCGTCGGGCACGCGCAGGGCTTCGACGGCCTTGCGCCGCCAGCGCTGGTCGATGCCCAGCGACAGCACGCGGTTGAGGAAGTCGTAGCGGCCCGCGATGGCGTCGAACATCTGCCCGCTGCCCATGCGAGCGTCGGCTCCCGTCGGCGCGCTCACGGCCGCACCTCGGCGCCGTTGGCGACGTGGAGGCCGTGGGCCGCGGGCGCCGCGGGCTCGAGGCTCTTGCGGTTGTGCAGGCGCATGTGCCCGTGCTGGATGCCCTCAGACGCGAGCGCGCGCAGCGCCGCGAGGTTCGACGCGAGGCCCACCGACGCGAGAACCACCGAGAGCGCCCTCGCCTCGCGCACCCGCAGGATCTCGAAGGCCGCGCGCCACGCCGTCGGCCACGTCGTCACCGCCGAGCGCCTCGGCGCTCACCTCGCACCACGCCTTCACGGTGCGCCGGTCGGGCAGGTTCGACAGGATCCGGAGCCCCACCCTGCCCCCGAGCGCCTCTGCGATGGCCGGCGCGACGGCCTCGGCCACGGTGTCGACGGTGTTGGCCCCCATCGCGTCGCCCACGTCGACGTAGAGGTGCACCACCACCACGCCCTCGGCCGCGTCGAGCACGCGCACGTCGAGGTCGCGGCACCCGAGGCCCCGCTCCACCATGCGCGGGATCGACGCGTCGCCCAGCGCGAGGATCGCGCCGCGCAACGCCTCGACCTTCGCGGGCGCGCCCTCGGCGTCGGGCACCTCGTCGAGCTGCACCTGCGCGGTCATCACCGACGCCGTCGCCTCGCCGTGAAAGCCCCCCGACGCGCGCACCATGCGGGCGGCGTTGCTCGCGGCGGCCACCACCGAGGGCTCCTCGACGGCCATGGGCACGACGTGGTCGCGGCCGTTGATCGTGAAGTTCAGCGCCACCGAGAGCGGCAGGCCGCAGACGGCCACCACGTTCTCGCTCATCCGGTCGGCGACCGAGACCTCGAGCCCGCCGCCCGCGACGAGCCAGCGCAGGGCCTCTCCGTCGACGCCGGCCTCCGCCGCGAGGGCCGCGACGCGCTCTCGCACGCCGTGCTTGTAGAAGCCGCTGATGCGGCTCGTGTACCGGGGGTCGCTCATCGACTACGCCTCCTCTGTGTCGCCGCGGGTCGCGCCGAGGGCGCGCAGGGTCTGGTCGAGCTCCGCGGGCGTGAGCGCCTGCGGGCCGTCGCTCAGCGCGCGCCCCGGGTCGTCGTGGGTCTCGATCATCACGCCCGCCGCCCCCGCCGCGAGCGCGGCCCTCGCGAGCGGCAGCACCAGGTCGCGGCGCCCCGTCGCGTGCGAGGGGTCGACCACGACGGGCAGCCCGTACACCGTCGACAGGAGCGCCACCGCCCCGAGGTCGAGGAGGTTGCGCGTCGCGTCGTCGAAGCCGCGGATGCCGCGCTCGCAGAAGATCACCCCGGGCGCGCCGTGCGAGAGCAGGTACTCGCCCGCGAGGAGCCACTCCTCTACGGTGGCCGACATCGCGCGCTTGAGGAGCACCGGCCGGCCGCAGCGGCCGAGGGCCTTGAGCAGCGAGAAGTTCTGCATGTTGCGCGAGCCGACCTGCACCACGTCGCACCACTCGGCGACGCGGGGCGCCTCGACCTCGCCCATGGCCTCGGTCACGACCTTGAGCCCGTGCGCGTCGCCCGCGGCGCGCAGCCAGCGCAGGCCCTCGTCGCCGTGCCCCTGGAAGGCGTACGGAGACGTGCGCGGCTTGAACGCCCCGCCGCGGAGGAACTTCGCCCCCGCCTTCGCGACCCGCGCCGCGATAGCGCGCTCGCCTGGGCCTCGCTCTCGACCGCGCACGGCCGCAGAGAACACCGGCGCGCCGCCGCCCACCTTCACGCCGCCGACGTCGACCACGAGGCCTTGCGCGTCGACGCGGGGTGCGCGCTTCGGCAGGCTCGCCACGCCCGCGACGCCCTCGTGGCGGCCACCGCCGCGGGGTCGACCCTGCGCGACGCAGGCCACCGAGAAGTGCCGCACCTTGCCCGACGCGTCGGCGAGGGGCGTGGCCCACAGCCCGCGCGCGGCGAGCTCCCGACGCACGAACTCGGCGTCGGCCCTGTCGTGTAGCGAGACGATCATCGCCGCCTCCATCACTTCACCCGCTCGATCATCATGTGGGCGACGCCCTCGAGCGACGCCCTCGCCCGCCCCTCGGGCAGGGCCGCGAGCACGCGAGCGCCTCGTCGACCTTCTGCGACGCGAGCGATCGCGAGGCGTCGATGGCGCCGGTGTGCTTGAGCGCCGCGCCCACGCGCGCGGCCGAGGCCTCGTCGAGCTCCCGCGGCTCGCCCGCGACGGCGTCGGTGACCCAGCGCGCGAAGGCCGGGTCGCGCTCGACGGCGATGAGCACGGGGTGGGTGACCTTGCCTTCGCGAAGGTCGGCGAAGAGGGGCTTGCCCGTGAGGGCCGCCTCGCCCGCCACGTCGAGCACGTCATCGATGACCTGGAAGGCCACGCCCAGCGTCTGCGAAGCGCGCGAGCGACGCGCACGCCTCGAGGCGAGCCCGCCCGCCGTCGCGCCCGCGAGCGACCAGCGGAACGCACCAGTCTGCCCTCGGCCCGGCGAAATGCGCGCACGAGGCCAGGCACGCTCTGCGAACACGCGAACTGGCGCCTCGGCCTGGATCACGACACCGCAGCAACGCCTCGTCGAAGGCGTCAACCTTCCACGCTGAAATGCCGAAGCCTCAATCAAACCAGTGTGCCGTTCAGCGCGATGATCGCCGAAGCTGCGCAGGTGGGCGCGCCGCGGCCGGCGCTCTCGAGGTCGACGACGTCGTCGTGGAGGGCGTCGCCGAGTGCACGACTCGGCAGCGACGGCGAGGTCCTTCGCGGCGGGGTGAAGCCGCTCCCCGCGCTGGGCCGCGAGGGCGACGCAGAGCAGGCGCAGGCGCTTGCCGCCGAGAGAGACGAGGTGCCGCGCGGCGCCGTGCATGGGCGTGTCGCGGCGCTCGATGAGCGAGAGCTCGCGCTCGACGTCTTCGAGGTCGGAGAGCACCCAGCGGCGCAGGTCGCCGAGGCGCGACGAGCGCGATCGAGCTCTTCGGCGCGGGTGAGCTTCTCGAGCTGGTGGAGCGTCGCGGCGCCCACCTCGACAGCGGCTCAGCGGCGCTCACGCGCGCCTCCCGCGGAGCGCGCTCGCCACGCGGTTCATCTACAGGAGGTCGCCGAACTCCCTGAAGTCGGCCCGCTGCGACGAGAGGAAGCCGCCGATCACCGACTCGGCCATCGCCGCGAAGGACAGGAGCCGCCCGAGCCGCTCGACCTTCGCCCGCACCTCGGCGGTCGACCCGCTCTGCCGCAGGAGCGCACGCGCGCGCTCCAGCCGCTCGCGCACGCTCCCCGCGAGGAAGCGCTCGCGCTCCTGCACCACCTTCGAGATCATCTTCCAGAAGTCGGTCTCGGCCTCGAAGAAGTCTCTGCGCTCGCCGGGCCGCCAGACCTTGCGCACGACGCCCCACCGCTGAAGCTCCGTGAGCGTCATGCTCATGGCCCCCGTCGACACCGACAGCCGCTCGGTCAGCACCTGCGCGGGCAGCGCCTCGCCCGCGAGGTAGAGCACCGTCCACGTCCGCCCCAGGGCCTTGCGAAAGCCCCAGTGCTCGATCACGTCTCCGATCGCGTCGGCGGCCAGGAGCTCGGCCTCTCGGGCGGGGGTCAGGTCCATCATCGCCTCATGAAGTTTCAAAAACTTTTGAAGGCTCTGTAGACGCGAGGCCCCCGCCGGTCAAGGCCGCCGGCCGACCCGCCCCCCTGGCTCAGCGCTTCTTCAGCGGCACGTCGTCGAGGTTCACCGCCCGCGCGTAGCGCGACGCGTCGGGGTTCTCGCTCCCCTCGCTCGCCACGACCCGGTGGTTCACCCCGTCGGTCCAGTACGTGTGAAAGCCCGCCGGCGCGCCGGTGTAGACCACGCCCGTCGTCGGGTCGACCACGTCGACCACCTCACGCACGCCGTTGACCGCGCGGCGGTGCATCTCGTCGCTCGACGCCTGCTGCGCGCGCCACCCCGCCATCTGGCTCGCGGCCGCCGAGGCGTTCGCGTCGGCGCTGATCTGCGCGCGCTGCGCCGCGGCCTGGATCGCCTCCATCCCGCTCTGGTGCTGCATCCTCAGGATCGCGTTGCCCGTGGCGATGGTGTCCATCGCCATCTGGTGGCTCACCTGCCGCTGCATCGCCTGCGCCTGCTCGAAGTCCGCCGTGAACGAGAAGGTGCGCGCGATCGCGACGAGGCTCTCCTTTACCGCGGGCCACGCGTCGGCGGGGCCGAGGAGCGCGGTCACGAAGGGCACCCAGCTCGACCCCATCGCCGTGGGCATCCGAAGGCAGGTCACGTCGACGATCCCGCGTCGGCCCTGGTCGGGCAGCGCGAACTCCACCCCCGCCATCGACGCGCCCTGCTGCTGCATCCACTCGATCCGCTGCCGCTTCTCGGGCCGCGTCTCCTCCGCGACGATCTCTCGCGTCGAGCGCGCGCGCAGCGGCTCGAAGCGCGTCGCGCCCGACTCCCGCGCGAAGCCCCGCGCGTACTCGTCGGCGAAGACCTCGGGCGGCGTGAAGGGGCGGATCACCACCCCGGGGATCGGCATCATCCCCCACGACGGCTCGAGGAAGCTCGTCGGCATCCGCGGGTCGACCACGCGCAGCTCGGCGCCCCCGCCCGGGCTTCGCACGCGGTACCACGGGCGCATCTCGGCCCCGGCGTGGATCACCCCGCCCTCGACCTGCCAGCCCTCGGGCGCGACCAGCGTGAAGGCGCGCGCGCGCGGCTCGGTCCATCGAACGAAGCGCGGCGCCGTCTCTCCGGCGCTCCCCTCGCGCCGGTCACCAGTGTCGGGTGGTTCCATGGGTTCTCCTCCGGTGGGATGGTGCCCGTGGGTCATACGCCTCCCGCGGGCGCGGCGCTCACCACGGTCGACGCGCGGCGTCGCTGTAGACCCCTCGCGCCATCAGCGACAGCGCTCCCGCGGCGCGGCGCTCGTAGATCTCCCGACGCGCGTCGATCACACCGTCGTCGTCGGGCGCGCAGCGCGCCGCGTGGTCGACCAGCGCGCACGCGAGCGCGAGCTCTCCCGCGTCGGCGAGCGCCTTCGCCCGCGTCGACACCGCGCGAGCGCCGCCCGCGAGCGCGCAGACCTCGCGCGAGAGCGCCGACGCATCCGGCGGGTGGAGCCGCGCGGGGTCGCCGTCCCACCACCCGCCGTAGAGCCTCCACACGTTTCGCACGATGAAGGCCGGCTCGTCGTAGAGCGGGCGCAGGTAGGGTCGCTCGATGAGGCGCCGCCCAGGGAGCTCACCTCAGCCACGATGTCGTCGAGGCGCATCCCCGCCGTTCATCCTCGCGAGCGCCTCGTCGTGGAGGAACTCCAAGGGCGACGCCGTCTCGTCGAGGGCGCAGCGCACGCGCTCGCGGCCCAGATCGGCAGGCCGTGCCCAGCATCACCTCGGCGTCGAGGGCGAGCATCTCTCGCAGCGCGCGGGCCCTCCAGCAGGTAGCGCTGCACCTTCTGGGGGTTGCCGCGATTGGGCGTCGCCCAGATGGAGAGAGGTCGCCCGCTTCAGGCACCGCCGCGACGGGAGCCACACCCAGGTCCGTCGTCGGTCTCTCCGCGGGCGTGGCGCCAGCTCCCGACGCTCGTCGCCGACGGTGACCGTGAGCGCGTCGCGGCAGGTCACGTCGGGCGCGCGCAGCCGCGACTGACCACTCGACCTCGACCTGGAACTGCCGCGCGTTGATCACGCGTTGTAGCCGCCGCAGGTCATCGCGTAGCGGGCGAAGCGCGCCGAGACGGCCTCGTGGCCGTACCGTGAAGGGTCGGCCCTCGGCCTCGAAGCTCGACGCCCACGACGTGGTCGACGTGGCCGTGCGTGCTAGACCGCCTCGACGGGCGCGTCGCTCCACGCGCGCACCGCGGCGTGGCAGGGCCCGGCGAGCATCGGGCCGCCCGCGTCGACGAGGACGAGCCCGCCGCCCGCGCGCAGCATCGTGACGTTCGCGGCTCATTTGAAGAGCGTGTCCGGGCGCGACCTCTTGGGGGTCATCACCGGGAGCCATCGGCGGCTCGGCGTCGGGGTCGATGGAGCCGTCCCAATACGCGTCCGGTGCGCACGCGCGGAGTCATGACGGGAGTGTCGGCGGCGAGGGCGCCCGCCACAAGCGCCGCTGTTCATCCGAGCGGGGACGGTCCATCGTAGAAGGGCCATGAAGCCCAGCCCCCACCCCTCGGTCGTCCTCGCCCAGGCGCTGCGAGGTCGAGCGCATCCGGGCGATCGTGCGCGAGGGGATGGGGCCTCGGGCTGCGCCCCACGGCCGCGCGGGTGAAGCCCAGCATCGTCGTCGGGCCCGCTCTTCCAGAACGCCTTCACCGCTCCGGGAGTTCATGGAGGGCGTGCTCCTCGCGATCAAAGACCGCGACGACCGCGACCGCGTGACCGAGCTCGCCGTGGGCGAGCGCTGCGGGATCACCATCCCCACGCGTCGGGCCTTCGAGGGCGCGGGCTACAACGAGGTGCTCGAGCGCCAGCGAAGTGAAGCGCTACTGCTTCGAAGAGGAGCCGCAGGTCATCCCCTACACGCCACGAGGGGCGGCTGCGCGATACGTCTTCACCCCCGAGCCCGTCGCGCGCGCCGACTTCTTCGTCAACTGCCCCAAGTTCAAGGCCCACCCGTGGACCACCGTCACCTTCTCGATGAAGAACTACATCGGGATCCAGGACGACCGGCACCGGCTCATCGACCACGACCACCGGCTCAACGAGAAGATCGCCGACCTCCAGTACATCGTGCAGCCGCAGCTCGTCGCCATCGACGCCATCATCGCGGGCGAAGGGCGGATGCTCACGCCCATCCCCTTCCCGCTCCACCTGGTCATCATGGGAGACAACCAGGTGGCGGTCGACGCCGTCTGCTGCTCGATCATCGGCGTCGACCCGCTGTCGGTCGACCACATCCGCCTCGCGCACGAGCGCGGCTTCGGCCCCGTCGACCTCGACGCCATCACCCTGAAGGGCGACGTCTCCCTCGACGACGCGAAGGCCCGCGCCAAGGGCTTCAAGGTCGGGCTCATCCGGGTCGAGAAGTACTTCGAGGGCACGCACATCTCGGCCTACGCGGGCCCTCCCCCCGACGAGGAGCTCACCGACTACTGCTGGGGCGGCTGCCCGGGCGCCATCGAAGAGGCCATCGAGATCATCCGGCTCTTCGATCAAGAGGCCGACGAGAAGATGCCTCGCATGCACGTGGTGTTCGGAGACTACAAGGGAGAGGTCCCCGCGAAGCCCGGCGAGAAGGTGGTGTTCATCGGTGACTGCGCGAAGTTCGAGGGCACCATCAACGACAAGCTCGTCTCGGTGAAATCGCTCTACCGAGACCGCGCCACGAAGGACCCGCACCACGCGAAGCACGACGACATCTTCGCGAAGATGGCCTCGGTGATGACCAAGCTCCGCGCGCACAAGGACGACGACGTGGTGCGCTTCGAGGGCTGCCCCGTCAGCGTCGCCGAGCAGGTGCTGATGCTGGTGTTCATGTCGGGCGCGAAGAACCCCTTCCTCGAGCCCATCGAGAGCGTCGCCTTCAACAAGGCCTACGTGCAGTGGCGCGGGTCGCAGCTCTACAAGCGGATCATGGGCGTGCCCTACCAGGTGAACGGCCCGACCCAGCGAGGCGAGGCCGCCCCCGAGGTCGAGGCCCCCGCCCGCGGCGACGCCGAGTGACCGACCGCGCCTGCGGACCTTGACCCGCACCGCGCTCCCTGTGTAATGCCGCGCTCCTCCATCCACCCATCGGGAGACGGCGTGATGACCCTTGATCGTAGGTTCCTTCTGGCCCTCGGCGCGGTCGCGGCGGCGGGCTGCGGCGACGCCACCACCGGCGGCAACACCGTGGTCGACAGCGGCGCGACCACCGACCGCGGCGCGGTGACCGACACCGGCAACCCCGGCACCGACGCCGGCGACATGGACTCCGGCGCGCCCACCGACGCGGGCGGCCAGACCGACGCGACGCGCTCCGACGCGCGCGCCGACGCGGGCCCGCCCTACGACCCCTGCATGGGCGCCGTCGACCTCAGCGCGATGGGCATGCGCTCGGGCGAGACCACCCGCATCACCAGCAACAACCGCATGGTCGGCGCGATGGCCCCGCTGCGCGCGCCCTGCGGCGGCACGACGGGCCACCAGGTGGTCTTCCGCTACACCCCCCGCGCCTCGACGCGCCTGCGCATCAGCACCGACAACCCCGGCACCGACAACACCCTCGACACGGTGGTGTGGGCGCAGCCCGGCCCCTCGTGCGCGTCGCTCTCCCCCGAGGGCGGCACCGCGCTCGGCTGCGACGACGACTCGGGCGGCACCTCGGCGGGCGGCGACGCGGGCGTCTCGCGCGCGTGGACCTCGTCGTTCACCACCGCGTCGGTGACGGCGGGTCAGCCCATCTACATCGTCGTGGGCGCGTGGATCTCGGGGTCGACGGGCCTCCCGCTCGACGGCCACGCCGCGCAGGGCCAGTTCGAGCTCTCGGTCACCGAGATCACCACGGTCGCCGCGGGCGGCGCGTGCGACCCGATGGGCGTGATGAACTCCTGCGCGATGGGCACCACCTGCATCACCGCGGGCTCGGCCTCGACCTGCGTGGCCGACGGCGCCGCGGGCGGCCGCTGCCGCGCGACGGGCGCGGCCTGCGACTCGGGCCTCGCGTGCAGCGGGAGCCAGACCTCGTCGTCGTCGCGCTGCCGCATGACCGTCGCGATGGGCGGCGCGTGCGACCCGATGGGCGTGATGAACGTCTGCGCCGCGGGCACCTCGTGCGTCACCGCGGGCGGGTCGTCGACCTGCCAGGCGCCGCCCTACGCCGAGAGCCCGATCGCGAGCCCGATGTTCGTCGACGCGTGCGCCATGGGCACGCGGGTGATGCTCGCGGGCAGCTCGCTCGACGACAACCACGCGATGGCGGCGATCACCATCCCGTGGTCGTTCCAGTTCTACGGCACGGGCTACACGGCGATCTGGCCGAGCACCAACGGCTACGCGGTCTTCGGCACCACCGCCCCGATGGACCGCTTCTCCGCGACGCTCCCGCTCACCACCGAGGGCCCCCTCGCGGCGCCCTTCTTCGCCGACCTCGTGCTCCGCGCGATGAACTCCGGCATCTGCACGGCGACCGTCGGCGCCGCTCCCAACCGCCGCCTCGTCGTCGAGTGGCAAGACGCGCAGGAGATCGACACCGACTCCACGCACCTCACCTTCGAGCTGATCCTCAACGAGTCGGGCAACACCGTCGACTTCCTCTACCAGCGCCTCGACCCGACCACCGGCGCCGACGCCGCGGCGGCCAACGGCTCCGCGGCCGCCATCGGACTGCAGGGCGCGATGGGCGCCCGACCCACGGTGCACGCGGGCACCGTGTCGACCGCCGCCGGCATCCGCTTCTCTCCCCGCTGACCCCCCGCCGCCCCCTCCCGCGCCGCGGTTCTCCGTAGAGCCGCGGCGACGCCCGGCGTTATCCTCCGCGCCCGATTCTCACACGCGCGAGGAGCACCGCCGATGAGCACCGCGATCGAGAGCCTGATGAAGGAGTCTCGGGTCTTTCCGCCCGACGAGGAGTTCTCCTCGCACGCCCACATCCGCTCGATGGAGCAGTACCGGGCCCTCTACGAGAAGAGCCTCAACGAGCCCGAGGCCTTCTGGGGAGAGATGGCCTCGGCGCTCCACTGGTTCGCGCCCCCGAGCCAGGTGCTCGTCGAGGAGCCGCCGCACGCGCGCTGGTTCGTCGGCGGCACCACCAACCTCTCGTACAACTGCCTCGACCGGCACCTCGCCTCGCTGCGACGCAACAAGGCCGCGATCCTCTGGGAGGGCGAGGGCGGCGACACCCGCAGCCTCACGTACCACCAGCTCCACCGCGAGGTGCCGCTTCGCCAACGTGCTGCGAAAGCCTCCGGCGTGCGCGCGGGCGACCGCGTCGCGATCTACATGGGCATGGTGCCCGAGATCGCCGTCGCCGATGCTCGCGTGCGCGCGCATCGGCGCGGTGCACACGGTGATCCCTGGCGGCTTCTCGCGGCCGAGGCCGTGCGCGACCGGGTGAACGACGCCAAGGCCATGCTGGTCGTGACCTGCGACGGCGCTGCGCCGCGGTCAGGTGGTGCCGCTGAAGAACATCGTCGACGCGGCGATCGCGCAGTGCCTGAGCGTGCGGCACGTGGTGGTGTTCAAGCGCACCGGCGAGCGGGTGAACATGGAAGCCCGGCCGGGCACCACTACTGGCACGAGGTGGTCGAGGTCGTGACGCGAGCTGCACGCTGCCCTCGTCGAGAGCGAGCACCCGCCGTTCATCCTTACACCTCGGGCACGACGGGAAAGCCCAAGGGCGTGGTGCACACCACCGGCGGGTACATGGTCGGCACGTACCTCACGACGAAGCGCTGCCCTCGACCCGCACGAGACCGACACGTAGTCTGCACCGCCGACGTGGGGTGGATCACGGGTCACTCGTACGTCGTCTACGGCCCCCCGCGAACGGCGCGACGGTGGTGATGTAACAGGGCGCGCTGAACTTCCTCGACCCTGGCGGTTTGGCAGATCTGCGAGCGCCACGGGTCACCATCTTCACACGGCGCCGACTGCGATCAGGGCCTTCATGCGCTGGGGCGAGCAGTGGCCGATGAAGGCCGACCTCTCATCGCTTCGCCTCGGGCACGGTGGGCGAGCCGGATCAACCCCGGAGGCGTGGATGTGTACCAAAGGCGATCGGCAACGCGCGCTGCCCGGTGGTCGACACGTGGTGGCAGACCGAGACCGGCGCGATCATGCTCTCGCCGCCCTGGGGCCGCGCCGACGAAGCCCGGGAGCGCGACGCGCGCTGTTCTTCTTCGGCATCGAGGCCGAGGTCGCGCAAAGACGGCACGCCCTGCGAGCCCAACGAGGGCGGGCTGCTGGTGATCAAGCGCCCGTGGCCGTCGATGCTCCGTACGATCTTCGGCGACGACGAGTATCGTCGCCAGCATCAGCGAGATCCCCGGCGTGTACTTCACGGGCGACGGCGCGCGCCGCGACGAGGACGGCTACTTCTGGCTGATGGGCCGCGTCGACGACGTGGTGAACGTGTCGGGGCACCGGCTCGGCACCGCCGAGATCGAGAGCGCGCTGGTGGCGCACCGCGCGGTGGCCGAGGCCGCGGTGGTGGGCGTGCCCGACGAGATGAAGGGCCAGGTCTCGCGGCCTTCGCGACCGCTGCGGACCGAGCTTCGCCGCCAACGCGGCGCTCAAGCGTGAGCTCGCCGAGCACATCGCGCAGGAGATCGGTCGCTTCGCGAAGCCCGACGCGGTGCGCTTCGCCGACGCGCTGCCGAAGACGCGCTCGGGCAAGATCATGCGCAGGCTCTTGAAGGAGATCGCCTCGGGCGGGAGAGGTTGCTGGCCACCACGACCCTCGAAGACCTCTCGGTGCTCGCGGCGCTGCGGTAGTCTGGACGAGGGACTGACCGGGGCGTCGTCGAAGCCCAGACCCTCGCGAGCCGTCAGCGCGCGGCGCTCGCGGGGGGCTGCGCGGGTGTGGCGCTGGTGTCGTGCTCCTCGAGCTCGGTCAGGGTGCGGTCGAGGAGCGCGCGGGTCTCGGGACCCAAGGCCGAGGGGGTGTCCTGCGCGGCCTCGCGGGCGAGGGCGAGCCAATGATGCTGCGGCCGCGCGCTGGAGGCGCGCCGAGGTCGCCGCGGAGGTAGAGGTACCGGGACCCGCCCGTCGCGGTCGAGGTGGGCGAGGCCGGGGTAGAGGTCTCGAGGCTGCTGAGGGCGTGCTCGTAGCGGGCGGCGTGGTAGTGCGCGTCGGCGCGGTCGAGCTGGTCGCGGTAGTTCGTGCAGCCCGCCGCGAGGGCGAGGGCGAGGAGCATCAGCGCGCGCATCGGGGCGGGAGGATATCCCTTGCGGGCGCTGCGAAAGCGAGGGGGAGAAACATTGCGGCCCCGCTCCCTCGGTGCGGAGGGGCGGGGCTGGGCGAACGCTCAGGAACTCTGTGGAGGATCGAGGACGAAGCGCGGACGAAGGAAGAGGGACGAAGCGAAGAGCGTTAGGAACGAAGCTCAGGTCAAGGTCGTCGAAGCGAAGAGAAGATCACGACGGATCAAGCCAAGTGACGACGCGGCGGCGCCCGCGCCGTAAGCAGTGAACAAGCGAGCTGGCCTCGCGCGCTCCGATGTCGCCTGGGAAAGCCCTTCGGAGCGCGGTGCCGATGCGGAGTCGGCTCAAGCAACCTAAGCGGGTTCTGGGTGAGCAACGTCGGTGCCAACGCGAGAGATTGCGCGAAGCACCGGTTTTCTCGCGCAGGGCGCGGGCGCACGCGGTGCCGAACCCGGGTGGGGCCCGACATCGCGGGGGTCAGGGCTGACACGGATGTCGCGGGGTGACCGCGGCGCCCGCCGACACGCGGGGCGGGCGGTGGGTCAGAAGACGAAGTGCGAGGCGAGGCCGCCGATGATGCCGGCTGCCGTCGACGCGGATGTCGACGTTGCGGTGCGGCCTGAAGTGCAGCGCGACGTGGGGGAGCGAGACGAAGGGCACGACCGGCGGAGGCTCCCGCCCGAGGTGGAGCGCGGCTCGCTGTAGCGCGTGCCGTCGGAGTAGACGTAGTGGTTGTTCGACTGGTCGCAGTAGCCGCCGCCGCTGACCGTCGTGGGGGTGCCCCCGGGGGGCGGGCGCACGCGGCAGTCGACGTAGCCCGAGCCGGTGCTGTTGGGCTCGACCTGGTTCCGGTAGAGGTCTCCGCCGACGTACGAGATGCCGACGCCGCCGCCGTACTGGATCTCGAACCAGTCGTTGATGCGCGAGGTGTAGAGGAAGAGCGCGTTCACCCCGAGGGTCCAGAGCTGCGACTCGACGCGTTCGAGGGCGACGTCAGCCTCGCTCTTGCCGCGGATGAGCCCTGCGCTCGTGCCGAGGTCGAGGTACTGGATGCCCACCACGATGTCGAGGAGCCCGTTGCGGAAGACGTACTCCAGCGCGGGCGAGACGGTGAGCGGGCCCGACCAGTCGCCCTGCACGTGGGCGAAGATCCCACCATCCACGACGGGGTGTTCCAGAGCCACACGCGCAAGTGCCGAGGGAGGCCAGGGCGCGGCCGAAGCGGGGCGGGCCGCGTGGTCGGCCTCGATGACGGCGAGCTCGCGCTGGTCGGCGTGCCCTCGTTGCGCGCGGCCAGCCGCGCCGCGGGTTCCTGGCGCGGCGGGTGCGGTTCGGAGGGTTTTGGCCGAGCCGAGGCGCTGGCGCGGCGCGGCTGGGGCGTAGCCGCCGCGTCAGCGAGGCAGGCGCCCGGCCGACGATGACGACGTGATGGTGATCGCGCCTTCGTGGAGGAATGGAGGCGGCGCATGACCTGCTCCGCGCGGCAACGACTCGCCGCAGGCGCGCGGCGGCGCGCGCGACCTCGACAGGGTGCGCTCTACGTTCGCGTCACCCTCGACCGCGAGCCGCGCCTCGACCGCGGCCCGGGCGCGCGCCGAGGGCAGGGAGAGCGAGCCCACGCGGCCCCGTCGCGCACGGCGGGGTCGGGGTCTGGAGAGCCGCGGCGCCACCGCGTCGACGTCGTCGAAGCCCTCGATGAGGGTGTCGAGCGCGGCGCGGAGGAAGAACAGCCCGACGGGCCTGCGAGACGCGACCGCGCGCAGCCAGGCGTGCGCGCGGGCCGACCCGGCGAAGGCCCGCAGCGCGTGGACGGCCCGCACCTGCGCGTGGGCGTCGAGGTCGTCGGACTCGGCGAGGGCGATGAGCGCCTCGGGCGCGCCGTCGCCCCACGCGCGCACCGCCGCGGGCGAGGGCTCGGACTCCCACGCGCTCAGGGCCTCGACCATGACGGCGCGCGAGACGGTCTGCGCCGACGCGGGCGCGGCGACGAGCGCGGTCGCGGCGAAGAGGGAGGCGGTGAGGATCGTGCGACGCATGGCGGAGGCGGTAGGCTACCACCGGCGCGCGCCGAGGAGCTTCACCGAGGAGCACGAGCACGAGGTCACGCAGCCCATCGATGTGGGCCGCGCGGGTCGCTTCGCGGAAGTCGCGGGGTGACCGTCGGCGACGGCGCGGCGCTCTCGCTCGTGAGGAAGCGCGCGGCGCTCGGAGGCCCGGCCGCGCCCCCCGCCGTTGCTCGTTCACGGGCTCGGTCAGAACCGCTACGCGTGGCACCGGCGCGCGCTCGATGGTGAACCACCCCGCCGACGGGCGGCTGGGACGTCTTCAACCTCGACCTGCGCGGGTCACGGCCGCTCGGGCGTCGGCGACGAGGCGCTGGTCGATCGACCGCTACGCCGACGACCTCGCGCGCGCGACGGGCGCGGTGCGCGCGCTCACCGGGGCGGTTCCGGTGCCGTCGGTCACTCGCTCGGCGGGCTGCTCCTCGCACTCGCGGCGCGCGAGCCCGAGCGCGTCGCCGCGGTCGCCTCCTTCGCGGCGCCCTACGAGTTCGGCGCGGGCAACCGCGCGCTGCGCGCCCTCCGCTGGGCCCTCGACCACGCGGGGCCGGTCTCTGAGCGGGCGCGCGCGCGCCGCCTGCCCTTCGAGCTGGTCTGGTCGCTCTTTCGCCGCGGCCGCCGCGTGTGGGACGCGCCGCGGATCCCGCTCCCGCTGCGCGCGTGGAGGCCCGGCGCCTTCGAGCCCGCCGCGCTCGACGAGTACCTCTCCCTCGCCTTCGACCGCGGGTACGTGGGCGAGCTCCTCGACCTGTCGCGCTGCGACGCCTTCGACCGCGCGCACGGCGGCGCCGCGATGCGAGAGCGCTTCGAGTCGCTCTCGCTCCCGATCCTGGTGGTGGCGGGCGAGCACGACCTCCTCGCGCCGCCCGCGTCGGTGCTCCCCGCGTATACCCGAAGCCGCTCGCCCGCGCGGCGCTACGCGGCGCTCCCCTTCGGCCACGGCGACCTGCTGCTCGGGCGCGACGCGCCGCGGCTCACCTGGCCCACCCTCGACGCGTGGCTGGCGTCGCTGCCCGCGCCATGAATTCCTGCAGCGCGCGCCGACGGCGTTAGCGTCGCGCGGTGCGCCCGCTGCTCGTGATCGCCGCGCTCCTCGCGCCTACGACGGCGTGGGCTCAGGCCGACCCCAGGGCGGCGGTGATCGCGCAAGCGTGCCGCCCCGACGGGAGGCTCCTGCCCGCGGCGGCGCTCGCCCTCGACGGCGGCGACGTCGACGACGCGCGAGACCGCACGCGCGCCGCGGGCCTCTGGGCGGCGGCGGTGTTCGTCGCGACCTTCGACGGAGGCGCGACCGCCGAGGCCGAGGCGATCGCGCGCTGGGTGACGTCGTCGCGCGACCCTCGGTTCACGCCGCGCTGCGCGCTCGCGATCGGCGGTGACGGCCGCGCGGCGGTCGCGCTCGCCCCCCGCGCGCTCGAGGCCATCGGGGACGGAGAAGTTCGCCGCGTGGCGCTGCCCGCGGGCGCGATCGACCCGCGGCTCGTGGCGAGGGACGAAGCCGACGTCGTGCGTGAGCGCGCGCTCGGCGACGGGGACGTCTCCTCGTGCGACGCCCCGAGCGACTGCCAGGTGGTCGCGCGACTCGGCGACGACGTCACGGTGCTGGCGCGGTGGGGGCGCGCGGCGCGCAGCGCGGTCGACGGGCCGCTGAGCGAGCGGGAGCTCGTGGCCGACGTGAACCGGGCGCGTCGCGCGCGGGGGCTCGCGTCGCTGCGGCACGACCCGATGCTCGCCCGCCTCGCGCGGGAGCGCGCGTCGTCGCTCGCCGACCTGGGGCGGGTCACGCACGCGGTCGCGCCCGGAGACGCGCCGACGGAGCGCGTCGCGCGCGCGGGCCTGCGCTTCGACGCCCTCGGGGAGAACGTCGCGCGGGCGCGCTCGCTGGGCGAGGCGCACGGGAGGCTCATGGCCTCGCCCTCGCACCGACGGACGTTGATGCACCCCGGCCTCGACGCGATCGGCGTCGGCGTGGCGCGGGGCGCGGCGGGGCTCTACGTGGTGGAGCTCGTCGCGGGGCGGCCCTCGATGCGAGGGCCGTGAGGGGCGCTTCAGCCCTGCTTGGCGACGGAGAGCTTGTGCACGGCGGCGGCGAGGCGCGAGACCTTGCGCGAGGCGGTGCGGCGGTGAAGCACGCCCTTGGCGACGGCGCTGGTGAGCGCAGAGGCCGCGGGGGTGAGCGCGCTCTTGGCGGCCTCGAGGTCGCCCGACGTGATGGCCGCGCGGACCGTCTTCACGAGCGTGCGGAACTCGCTCCGGACGCCGCGGTTGCGAAGGGTGCGCTTGATACGCTGGCGGTTGCGCTTCTCGGCCGACTTGTGGTTCGCCACGAATTGTTCCTCCTGAGCCCGACCCTGCGATCGGGGGCGCGGAAACTATCCGCAGCCCGCGCGGCGGTCAAGCACCCCCCGCGACCCTTCACGCGGGCGCGGGCTCGAAGCGCGTCAGCCGGCGCAGGCGCTCCTCGAACTGCTGCTCGAGCCCCGCGTCGCCCGCGGCGCGCGCGTTGAGCGCGGCCCGGCGCCACGCGCTCACCGCCGCGCGACGGTCACCCTGGAGCTCCGCGGCCTCGGCGAGCTCGGCGTCGCACTGGGCCACCAAGGCCAACGCGCCGACCGACTCGGCCACGGCGCGCGCCTCGTCGAGCGTGCCCACGCCGTCGAGCCCCGCGAGCCTGCGCGCCCGCGCGAGCCGCAGGAGCACGTCGGCGTGCTGGCGCCGGTGCGCGTCGTGCGTGAGCGGCCCGCGCATCGCGTCGCGCAGGATCGCGTCGGCCGCCGAGAGGGCGTCGACGGCCTCGCGGTGCGCGCGGTCGAGGGTCTCGAGCTCCGCGCGCATCAGCAGCAGCTCCACCGCCACGGACCGCGACCGCTGCGGCGCGCGACCGAGGCCGCGTTGTCGAGCGCGCGCAGCCCCTCGGCGCGACGCCCCCGCGCGAAGAGCGCGCGGCCGAGGGCACCCTCGAGGCGGGCCCACTCGCCCGTGCCCCGCGTCGCCACGCCGAGGCCCTCTCGCAGCACGCCCTCGGCCTCTGAGGCGTCGCCCGCGCGCACCAGGGCCTCGCCGAGCTTGCGCGCGAAGATCACCATCGCCCGCTCGGGCTCGTCGAGCTCGCCCCGCGCGAGCTCCCGCCGGGCGATCTCGAGCCCGCGGCGCAGGGCCAGCGCCGCCGCCGCGTCGTCGCCGCGCGCGAGGGCGCGGTCGCCCACGCGCTCCAACAGAAGGAGGCTGCGGAAGGCGTCGTCGCCGTGCTCGGCGTGGAGGGCGCGGACCTCGAGCGGCTGGTCTTCGGAGCCCTCGACCTGCGTGCACGCGCGGTGGAGCTCCTTGCGAAGCGTCGCGGGCGTGCCGGCGTCGATCACCTCGCGCAGGAGCGGGTGCGCCACGCGCAGGCTCGGCACCGGCCGTGAGTGGTCGAGGCTGACCCAGCCCCGCTCGTCGAGCATCGCCACGGCCGCCTCGTCGCACGGGACGCCCGCGACCTCGGCGACCTCCTGAGGGATCGCCTCGCCGAGCACCGCGAGGGCCTGGAGCACCCGGCGCGCGTTCACGGGGAGTCGCTCGACGCGCGCGCCGATGAGGTCGACCATGCGCTCGGGCGCGGTGCCGCCGCCCTCGGTGTTCCAGCGGATGAGCTGCTCGAGGTGCAGCGGGAGGATCTCGTCGGGCGGCATCCGCAGGTCGTCGAGGCCGGGCCGCGTGACCGAGAGCACCGTGCGCGCGACCTCGACGGGGATGCCCCCGAGGTGGAGGGTCTCTCCCCTCGCCCACGGGACGTGCATCCGCGGGCCGTGGGTGAACACCAGGAAGACGCCGAGGGGCACGGGGCGCGCGAGGAGGCCCGCGAGCACGCGCACCGAGGCCGCGTCCATGCGGTGGATCTGCTCGAAGACCACAAAGGCGGTGCGGCCGCGCGCGCGGAGGCCCTCGCGCAGCGCGAAGATCAGCGCGCGGACGGCGGCCTCGGCGCGGGCGCGCGCGTCGAGCTCCACCGCGCCCTCTTCGGTGAACACCTCGACGAAGCCCGCGCGCTCGGTGGGGTCGATCTCCATCCCCTCGGCGACGCGCTTGTCCATCCAGTCGACGGGGAACTCCGCCGCGCGCAGCCCGAGGAGGTCTCTCACGCAGCTCGCCACCGCCGCGTAGGGCACGCCCGCCCACGTCGGGTCTGGGCCCGTCACCACCACCAGCGTGTCGCTGTGGCGCGCGTTCTCGACCACCGTGAGCACCAGCCTCCGGCGCCCCGAGCCCTCTTCGCCCACCACCCTCAGCGGCACGAGCACGCCCGCCGAGGCCCGCGCGCGCGCGAGCTCCAGCAGGCTCAGCTCCGCCTCGCGGCCCACCAGCGGCAAGCCCGTGAAGCCCTGCCCCTGCTCGGACATCCGCGGCGGCCGCGTGCTCGCGCGGGGCGACTCGGGCTCGGTGAGCGGCAGCGCGCCCGGCCCCTCGGGGGGCGACACCTTCGCGCCGCACTCCCCGCAGAACTTCAGCCCCGGCGGCACCGACGCCCCGCACGACACGCAGGGTCGACCGACGCCCTGCGACCGCGGCGGGTCGCTCGGCGGCGTGCGCGACACGTGCGTCGCGAGCTGCAGCGCCTCAGCGAACTCGAGCCCCGTCTGGTAGCGCAGCTCGGGGTCCTTCTCGAGGCCGCGCATCAGCACCTCGATGAAGGCCTCGGGCAGCTCCGGCGCCCAGGTGCGCGGGTCGGGCGGGGATCGCCCACGTGCATCAAGAGCACCTTGCGCGGGTCTTCAGACTCGAAGGGCAGGCGCCCCGTCACGCAGTAGAACAGCACCACCGCGGCGGAGTACAGGTCACTGCGCGGGTCGGGCGGCAGGCCGCGCGCCTGCTCGGGCGCCATGAAGTCGGGCGTGCCCGGAACGAGCCCGGGGAGGTCACGCCGGGCTTGTCGTCGCTGCGGATCTTCGCGAGGCCGAAGTCGACCATCTTCACGAAATCGCCGCCGGTGCGCAGGGGCTCGACGAGGATGTTCTCGGGCTTGATGTCGCGGTGGATGATCCCCTGGTCGTGCGCCTCGGCGAGCGCGGCGAGCACCTGACGGATGATCTCCGCGGCGCGCTCGTGCGCGATCTGGCCTGACTCCCACACGACGCGCGCGAGGTCTTGCCCGCGCAGGAACTCCATCACGAGGAAGAGCAGCCCGTCTTCGGTGCGGCCGAAGTCGAGCACGCTCACGCAGTTGGGGTGGTTGAGCCGCGAGCACGCGCGGGCCTCGGCGTAGAAGCGCGCGACGGCGCTCTCTTCTCCCGCGAGGTGAGGGTGGATCACCTTCACCGCGAGGGTCTTGCCGAGCGAGGCCTGCTCCGCGCGGTACACGCGCCCCATGCCCCCCGCGCCCACCGCCTCGAGGATGAGGTACCCCCCGCCGAGCGTGCGACCGATGAGCGGATCGCCCGACGTGGCCCGCAGCGCCGCGATGGGGAAGCCGCAGCTCGGGCAGTAGCGGTGTTCCTCCGCGACCTCGGCGCGGCAGCTCTGGCAGGTGCGCAAGGCTCGTGCACTCTATCAACCCTCCCGCGGCGCAGGAAAGCTGTTAGCCTGCGGTTCCGCCGCCGATGCGCACGGCCCTCACCGCCCAGCTCGCGCTCGCGCTGGGCCTCGCCACCTGGGCTCAGCTCGCGCTCGTGCCCCTCCTCCTCCGCCGCGCCGGACCGTGGTCGGTCCTCACCGCGGCGGCGAGCTTCACCGCGCTCGCCGCGTCGGCGCAGCTCTCGCGCGACCCCGCCCGGCGGCCGCTCGCGCTCGGCCTCGCCGCGGGCGTGTTCCCCTGCGCGCTCGGGGTGGGCGCGCTCGCGATGGCCCTGGGGCCCCTGCCGCGCTTCGACCTCGCGGCCCGCGCGCTCGCGGCCCTCACGGGCCTCGCGTACCTCGCCGCGGTCGCCGTCGCGTGGCGCGGCGCGGCGCCCACCGCGGCCTACGACGTCGTGCCCCTCGACGCCCCTCCGCCGCGCCGCGACGCCCCCGCGTGGAAGCCCGCCGCCCTCGCCACGCTCGCCGTGGTGGGCGCCTCGGTCGCGGTGCTCATGCCCGCGGCCCTCACCGCGCGCGGCCCGAGCACCCTCGCGGAGCGGCTCGGCGGCGACGCCCTCGCCCGGGGCCGCGCCGGGCTCGTCACCGCGGGCGGCCTCGCCCTCGCCCTGGTCATCACCCTCGGCGCCGGCGGCGCGCTCCTCCGCCGCGCGCCGATCCGCAGGGGCAACCCCGCGCGGGCCGGGATGCTCCTGCTCTGGGCGGGCGTGCTGGCGCTCATCCGTTACTGGATCGACCACTCGCGATAGTCTCCGCGTCGGTGACCCGCCCCTCGTTGCGCGCCGTGGCCGCCGCGGCGACCCGCTTCATCGGCCTGTGCCTCATCCTCGCCGCGCTCCTGCCGTGCTGGGAGGCGCTGCGCGCGCTCGACCGCCGCGACCTCGTGTCGGCGCTCTTCGCCGCGTGCGTCGCGTGGATCGTCGTGCAGGCCGGCGTAGAGCTCCTGCGCCCAGGGAGCGCGGAGTGACCCGGGCGTGGGCCCTCGCGGCGCTCGCCCTCGCGGGCTGCTCCGACGCGCGCCCCGGGGGGCCGGTGACGCTCCCCACGCCGCGCGGGCCGGTGGTCGCGCGCGTCGACGGCGAGGCCGTGACCGCGGCCGAGGTCGAGTCCGTCGCGTCGGGTCGGGGGCTCTCCGCGCGCGACGCCCTCGATGTGGTGATCGTAGAGCGCCTCGAGGCGCGCGAGGCGCGGCGGTCGGTGGTGACGGAGCTCGAGGTCCGAGACGCGCTCTGGCGCGCGCGGGTGCAAGCGCTCCTCGCGCGCGAGATCGAGGCGCGGGTGACGCCCGAGTCGCTCCCCGAGGCGCAGCTGCGGGCCGCCCTCGACGCGCGGCGCGCCGACCTCCTGCACGGGCCGACCCGAGACGTGATGAATTTCGTCGCCCACGCGAGGCCGGGCTTCGACGCGCGCGCGGCCGCGGAGCGCTTCCACGCCGCGGTGGTCGCCGCGGGCGGCGCGCGCCCCACGCGGGAGCAGTTCGCCGCGGCTGCGGGGCCTCCGAGCGAAGACGCGCGCGTCGAGGCGCTCCCGCCCTTCGACGACAGCGGCCGCATGCCCAACGGCGCGACGCTCGTCCCGGCCTTCGTCGCGGCGACGCGCGCCCTCACCGAGTCGGCGCCCCTCTCGGCCCCCTTCGAGACGAACTTCGGCTGGCACGTCGCGCTGCTGGTCGGCGTCGGGCCCGCGTCGACGATGACGTCCGCCGAGGCCGAGGCCGTCGTGCGGCGAGAGCTCGTCGCGGCCCTCCGCGCGCAGGCCGCGCGGGCGCTGGTCGAGGGGCTCCGCGCGCGCGCCCACGTGCAGGTGAGCGCCAGCAGCCTCGAGGCGCTGCGGCACATCGCGCGCGCGTCGCAGTGACCCCGCTGCGGCCGCGCGGGGCCGAGCGCACGGGCTTCACCGCCGCGCTCGAGGCCCTCGTGCGCGGCGCGCGAGAGGCGCTCTGCGCGGTCTTCGTCGACGCCGAGGGTGAGGCCATCGACGTCGCCACGGCCATCGACGAGTTCGACGCGAAGATCACCGGCGCCGAGATGGCGCTGCCGCTCGCGCGGGTGAGGGCCTACGCGAGGGCGCGCCGCGCCGGGGCGACCGTGGAGGTGCGCTTCTCGGGCGAGCGGCGCTCGGTGCTCGTCCGCGCGGTGGCCGAGGGCTGCGACCTGGTGCTCCTCGTCGAGGGCGCGATCACCGTCGCGCTCGCCGAGCGGGTGGCGCGCACCGCCGCGGCGCTCGCGAGCGAGGCGGGCATGGAGCCCGTCGCGGGTCGGCAGACCCTGCGCGCGGTGGAGCTCAGCGCCGACCGTCCGGGGTGGCCGAGGGCCTTCGTCGACGGGGGGGCGCGGCGCACCGTGGCGGCCGTGCTCGGGGTGCGTGAGGTCGGCACCGACGCGCACTACCTCGTGCGCACCGACGAGGGCGAGGAGGTGCTCGTCGCGCACGACCGCGAGCTGGAGCAGTGGAGGCGAGAGTCGTGACGCGCGCGCGCGGCGAGGTGCTACCGTCGCGCGCCCCTGTGGAATCCACACGACCGAACGACGCGCCGCCCCTCCGCGCGGCGGCGCTCCGGTGGGAGTCGCTCCCGAGCGACCGCCGCGCCCCCACGCTGGCCTCTCTGACCGGGCTCGGCTTCAACGCGGTGGAGCTCCCGGTGGCGTGGTCCGCCCACGCGGCCACCGTCGACGGCGCGACCTTCGAGGGCGTGCTCGACCTCGCGGCGGCGGTGCGCGCCTCGCTCGACGCCGGGCTGCGCGTCGCGCTGCGCGTCGGCGCCGTCGGGCCGCTGCCCGCGTGGGTCACGCGCGACGACGCCATGGCGTCCCTCACGCGGAGGCGCACGCCGCGGCTGTCGGTCGACGGCGCGCGCCTGGTGGCCCTCCCGTCGCTGTCGTCGCGGGCGTACACGACCGCGTGCTCGGGCTTCGTGGGTCGTGTCTGCGACGCGTTAGGTCCTCTCGCCGCGCGCGTCGAGCGTTGGGTGGTCGACGCGGGCGCGGCGGCGGAGTTCCGCGGGGGGCCGTGGGACTCGGACCACCACCCCGACGCGCCGGAGGGGGTCGACGACCCGACGCAGCGCGCGCTCGACGAGGCCGGGGCGCTGGCGGCGCACCTCGACGCGCTCGCCGCGGCGCTCACCGCGCGCGGCGTCGACGCGGCGCGGGTGACGACGCAGGTGCCCGGTCGCGCGAGCCAGCACCCCGCGGTGGCGTCGCTCGCGGCGCGGTGGACCCTGGGCGTGCGCGTCCCCGGCGCGGGCGCGGGCGCGACGGCGATCTGGCGCGAGGTCGGCTCTGCGCGGGCGCCGCGCGGGCGCGCTCGCGTCCGTAGCGGCGGGCCACGCGCCGCTGTCGTCCCCCGTGCGTGATCGCCACGCGCTCGCGGCCGCCCGCGTGGCGCTCGCCGCGGGCGCGCGCGACCTGACGGTGCGCTTCGTCTACGGGGGCGACGACTGGGTCGGGGCCCTCCTCGATGCGTCGGGCCTGCCCCGGCCCGCGGCCGCGCGGTGGTCGGAGCTCTTCGCGTGGGCAGACACCCTCCCCGCGGGCGACGAGCTCGGCGAGCGCCGCGCGTTGACCGCGGACGTCCTCGCGCGCGCGCAGGCCTCCGTCGCGCGGGCTCCGGTCGCCGGGCGCGCCCTCGCGGCCATCGGCTTCGACCTCGCCGAGCTCTCGCCGATCCCCGACGTCGACGTCGTGTCTCGCTGGGTCGACGCGCGCCGCGACCGCGGGGCGCCGTGGGGCTCCGCGCCGGCGCCGACTCCGACGGAGCGCCCGGCCCCGAGGCCCAGGTCGAGCCCCAGGGTCACGCGCTCCTCCGCGCGGTGCGTCGCGGTGGCGACACGCGGTGGGTGTGCGCGGCGGCGGGCCCCTCGACGGTCGCGGTGACCCTCCCTGACATCGGTCGCTTCGAGGTCGAGCCCGACGCGGTGCTCGTCCTCGGCGAGGGAGCGGTGTCGCCGTGATCCGCGGCTACGACGCGCGGAGCTGGCACCGGCTGGTGACGATGGTGGCGCCGGGGCTCGTGTCGCGCCCCCCGTCCGAGCGCGCGCGCAGAGACGACACCCGCGGCGGGCTCGTGCTCGCGCTCTTCGACGACGACCTGCTCGTCCACGCCGTGCACACCACGCGCGGCCCCGTCGAGGTCGACGCGTGGGACGGCCCCTCGACGCTCACCGCGATGATGGACGCGACGGGCGCGCGCTTCGGCGCCGCGGCGCGCGTGGGCGCGATCGAGACGCTGCTCGAGCGGCTGGGCGGGCGGGTCCACCCCGACGACGACGTGGCCGAGGTGGTGACGACGGCGCTCGGCGCCGTGCGGGAGCTCGTCGACGACGGCGCCCTCGTGCTCCGCCCGAGCCTCCCGGGCGGCGTGCCGCTCCCCTCGGCCGACGTGCTGCGCCGCGGGTGGAACGTGCTCCTCCCGCCGGGTCAGGCGCTGGTCCTGGCCCTCTACGGCGACGGCGGCCTCGACACCTGCGCGGTGGTCTCGCGCGACGCGCGCGGCCGGCTCGTGGTCGAGGGCCCCGAGTCCCTCGCGGCCCTCACCGGCCCCCTGAGCGGTGACCCCTGGCGCGACCACCGCCGCGTGCGCGAGGCCGTCGAGCGCGCGCGAGGCCCGCTCGCCTTCGGGCTCTTCGCCCCCACGTCGGTGGTCGAGCGACTGCTCCGCGACGAGACGCCGGGCGCGTGGGCGGGCGCCATCGCCGCGCGCGCGGTGGTCGCCGAGCCCCTCCCGGCGTGGCTCGCCATCGCGGCCGGCGCGGGGGCGGCGCGGCGCGCGGCGTCGGTGGCCCGCTCGACCCTCGGCGGCTCCCGCTGGTTCGAGCCCCTCGCCCGCAGGGTGCGCGACGCGGTCGACCGCGCCGCCGAGCTCGACCCCGCCGCGATGACCGGGCCGGAGCTCTTGCAGGCCCTGGCCTCGCTCCTGCGGGTGAGCGCGACGCGCCCCGAAGACACCCGCGACGACGACGCGGGCTGATCCCCCTTGTCGTCGCGGCGCGCGGCGTAGACCATCGCCGCGTGCAAGCCCCTCCGTCGAACCCTCGCGGCGCGGTGACCATCGAGGTCGGCGGCCAGCGACTCCGCCTCTCGGCCAACGCCGACCCGCAGCACCTCGAGTCGCTCGCCTCCCTCGTGAACGAGCGCGTCGAGGCCGTGTCTCGGTCCGCGCGGGGCGCGGGCACGCCCACGGTGCTCGCCCTGGTCGCGCTCGACCTCGCCGACGAGGTGCTCGCGTCCCGGCGCCGCGTCGACGACGCGAAGACCGAGGCGAACGCGCGCGTCGAGGCCGCCGAGGCCCGCGCGAAGGAGGTCGAGCGCGCCGCCCGCGACGCCGTCGCGGAGGCCCTCGTCGAGATCGACCGCGCGCTCGCCGACGACGCCGCCGAGGCCACGCCCGCCGACGACTGACCGCGTCAGCCGCGCGCGCCGAAGATCGCCGTGCCGACACGCACCACCGTCGCGCCCTGCGCCACGGCGACGTCGAGGTCGTGCGTCATCCCCATCGAGAGGTCGGGCATCCGCGCGGCGCCGCCGTTCGCGTCGCGGAGCGCTCGGAGCGCGGCGAAGTACGGCGCGGCGCCCGCGGGGTCGTCGGTGTGCGGCGGCACGGTCATCAGCCCGCGCAGACGCAGCGACGCGCAGCCCGCGAGCGCGTCGAGCACCGCGGGCAGCTCCGCGGGCGCGCAGCCCGACTTCTGCGACTCGCCGCCGACGTTGACCTGCACGAAGACGTCGACCACGCGGCCCGCGGCCGCGACGCGCCGGTCGAGCTCCGACGCGAGGCGCGGCGAGTCGACGGTGTGCACCGTCGCGACGAAGGGCGCGATCGCCCGGGCCTTGTTCGTCTGGAGGTGGCCGATGAAATGCCAGCGCAGCCCGTCGAGGTCCGCGAGGGCGTCGCGCTTGGCGGTGAGCTCCTGCACGTAGTTCTCGCCGAAGTCGCGCTGCCCGGCGGCGTAGGCCTCGCGCACGAGCGCCGCGTCGTGCGTCTTGCTCACGGCGACGAGGGTGACCTCAGCCACGTCGCGTCCGGCGCGCGCGCACGCGGAGGCGATCATCGACCGCACCTCGGCGAGACGCGCGGCGACGCTCATCAGAGGGGGTAGCCCTCGATCGCCTCGAGCTGGAGCAGCACCTCGATCACGCGGTGCATCGGCAGCCCGACCACGTTCGAGTAGCTGCCCTCGATGCGCTCGCAGAAGGGCCCCGCGAGGCCCTGGATCGCGTAGCCGCCGGCCTTGTCGACGCCCTCTCCCGTGGCGACGTAGCGGCGCACCTCGTCTTCGGCGAGGGCGCGGAACGTCACCGCGGTGGTCTCTGCCCACGCGGGGGCGTCGAAGGCGTCTTGGCCGTGGATGACGAAGCCCGTGGTGACGTGGTGCGTGCGCCCCGAGAGGAGGCGCAGCATCCGGCGCGCGTCGTCTTCGTCTCGCGGCTTGCCGAGGAGCTCGCCGCCGATGTGCACGATGGTGTCGGCGCAGAGCACCCAGCGCCCCTCGGAGGGGATGCCGCGCTGGTGCATCGCGTAGAGCACGGCCGCGCCCTTCTGCCGCGCGAGCCGGGTCGCCATCGCGTCGGGGCGCTCGCCGGGGAGCAGCGTCTCGTCGATGTCGATGGCCACCACCTCGACCGGAACGCCGACGCGCTCGAGGAGCTCACGCCTGCGGGGCGACGCGGAGCCAAGGATGAGCGGGTTCGCGCTGGAGAGCCTCTCCTGCATCGCAGGGCAATCGTGCCCCCGTTTCACGATTCGTCAACAGTCGCGCGCGCGGGAGACGCGCGCAGCAGCGTGCGCGTGCGGATCTCGATGTTCACCGCGCGCCCCTGGACGCGCAGGGACACCCGCATCGTCCCTCGGGTCTCGACGCGCTGCATGACGGCGCCGTCGAGGCGCACCTCGGTGGTGCCGCGCGAGCCGCCCGACGCGGTGAGCGGAACGCCCGCGACCTCGGCGCCGGGCCGCGACCGGATCTCGCTCACCGCCTCGATCACCGCGACCCGCGCGTCGCCCGCGCCGCGGAGCGCGCGCAGCGTGTAGGTGTTCACCATGTCGAGCTCGGTGGTGACCCCGGGCGCCGGCTGGAGGCGCATCGCGCGCCGATCGACCCACGACTGACCGACCCGCGCGGCGGTCTCGGGCAACGGCGCGCCGGTCTGTTCGAGCCCTTCGATGATGGTGCGCACGAAGGCCGC
The DNA here is from genome assembly GCA_041389825.1 of Polyangiales bacterium. Classification (GTDB taxonomy): domain Bacteria; phylum Myxococcota_A; class Polyangia; order Polyangiales; genus JAEYZO01. Next base: position 169,509 of record JAWKRC010000007.1, read on the forward strand.
GACGGGCTCGTCGGGCTGCCCGACGACGCGCGCCCCGCGGATCGCCCCTCGGGGGTCCTGCTGGTACTCGACGCTCACCTCGCGGAGCCCGCGAACGAGCGCCCTCCGTTGCGCCTCGGGGACCGCGGCGTCGAGCGTGAGGTCGACCACGCGGAGCCGCTGGCTCGCGACCCCCTCGGGGCTCACCGAGACGGTCTCGACCTCTTCGACCATCGTGCTGTGAGAGGTGCGCGGGCCCGGCGTCATCGACTGCTCGCTCTCGACGGCGTAGCGCACGCGCTGACCGGCCCTCCACGTGAAGCGGAGCTGCGTCGCGGGTGTGCTCCGCGCGCTGGCCCCGCGCGTCGGCCTCGCCGGCTGCGCGCGCGCGGAGGCGGTCGCGAGCAGCGAGGCCACGAACAGCGAGGCGACGGACCTCACGGCGACGCCTCCTCGCGCGGCGGCGAGGGGAGCTCGCGCCCGACGAGCTCCGCGATCGACGCGAGGCCCTCGCGGCGCGCGCGCGCGGCGAGGCCGCGGGTGAGGTTCGCGGCGAGGGTCGGGCCCTCGTACACGAAGGCCGTGTAGACCTGCACCAGCGACGCCCCCGCGGCGAGCATCGCCCACGCGTCGTCGACGCCGCCCACCCCGCCGACGCCCACCACGGGGAACGCTCCCCTCGCCCGCGACGCCACGCGGCGCACCACCTCGAGCGAGCGCGCGCGGAGCGGCGCGCCGGAGAGCCCCCCGTCTCCCGCCGCGCGAACGACCGACTCGGGCGTGCGCAGGCCCTCTCTGCGGGTCGTGGTGTTGGTCGCGACGACGCCGTCGAGGCGCTCGGCGCGCGCGAGCTCGACCACGGCGTCGATGTCTTCGTCGGCGAGGTCGGGCGCGATCTTCACCAGCAGCGGCGTCGCGGCGCCGGGCCCTTCACTCACGGCGGCGCGCACCGCGCGCACCACGTCGACGAGCGCGTCGACCGACTGGAGCGAGCGCAGGCCCGGGGTGTTGGGCGACGAGACGTTCACGACCATCCAGTCGGCGAGGGGCGCGAGCAGGCGCGCGCTCTCGGCGTAGTCGGCAGGGGCGTCTTCGAGCGGCGTCACCTTCGATTTGCCGAGGTTCACCCCCACGCGCACGCGGTCGGCGCGCACCGCGGCGAGGGCCTCGCGCGCGGCCGCGGCGCCGGGGTTGTTGAAGCCCATGCGGTTCACCACGGCGCGGTCGAGCGGCAGGCGGAACAGCCGCGGTCGGGGATTGCCCGGCTGCGCGCGCGACGTGACGGTGCCCACCTCGACGTGCGCGAAGCCGAGCGCGCCGAGGCCGTTGTAGAGCGTGGCCGACTTGTCGAAGCCGCCCGCGACGCCGATGGGAGAGCGAAAGTCCTTTCCCCAGACGCGCACGGCGAGGATCGGGTCGTCGTCGGGCGAGAGGAGCGCGCGGGTCACCGCGCGCAGCGGCGCCCATCGGTGCGCGAGGCGCAGGCCCGACGCGGCGAGGCCGTGGGCGGTCTCTGCGTCGAGGTGAAAGAGCGCGGGGCGCAGCGCGCGGCGGTAGAGCGCGCCGAGAGGGTCAGTCATCGCAGTCCAGCGCGCGGGTCCAGACGGCGGTGGAGCTCGCGCCGTTGCCGTCGGGGTCGGCGTAGCCGCCGCCCAGCACGAAGCCCGTGGGCGTCGCCATCACCTCGCTCGGGTCGCACCGCAGGAACGACTCGCCGAAGTCCGCGAGGATCTCCCTGCGCGCGACGTCGACCACGGTCACCTGGCACCCGCCCAGCCCCGGCGGCTCGTGCAGCACCGCGACCCGCTCGCCCGACGCGGCCACCGCGCGCTGCGCGCCGTCGCGCACGCCTACGAACCACCCTCGTTGTGGAGCGTCGATGGGCGCGAGGTAGAGCGACGGGTCCTCCCCGCCGCGCACGAGCCCTCGCACGCGGACGCAACCTCTCGACGGGCACGCCACCAGCGCCATCTCGTCGGCGTCCTCGTCCGTCGAGGCTCGTGAGTCCCAGAGGAGCTCGGCGTCGGGGCCGAGCACCCAGCTCCGTCGCGCGGGCGCGCGGTCGCTCTCGGCGGTCACCACGTAGCGGCCGAAGTCCCACCGCGCGGTCAATCCCCGCAGGCCCTCGACGGGCGCGCCCAGGCTCCGCGACGGACCGAGCGCCGCGCCGTCAGCGCCGAGCACCGCGGCCTCGAGCGCGTAGCCCGGCGCCTGCCCCCGCGCGAGCCGCCCGGTGACCAGCAGCGCGTGCGACGCGCCTCCCGCGAGCGCCACCGCGGGCGGGCGCAGGTCACGGCGCGTCGTGCGCGACTCGTTGAGCGACGCGTCTGCGCTCACGAGCGACTCGCCGTCGACGAGAAGGTAGCGGCCGTCGACCCATGCCGCGCCGCGCGGGTCGAAGAAGCCGTCAGACGACCGCATCGATGCGCCGTCGGACACGACCCCGAGCGACGCGCCGAGGTTCACGAACAGGGCCGGTCCCCCGGGAGACCGCGCCCACGTCAGCACCCGCGCCGACCGAGCCGCGTCGACGCGCACGCGGTCGCGCACCACGCAGCGACGTCGCGCGCCGTTCACCGCGGCGTTGGGGTCAGGGCCGCCGACGCCCGCGTCGATCTTCGCGCCGCTGGAGCACGCCGCGCAGAGCGCGAGGACGACCGCGGTGGAGCGCGCGAGGGCAGTCACGGTGAGGGAAGGTACCCGAATCCCGCGCGCGGCGCTCAGCGTGAGCGCGACGCGCGGGGAAGGGTCTGGCTACGGAGGGCTCAGTTGGTGTTGCCCACGACGGGCTGCGTCGCGTCGGCGGCGGGAGACACCACCGACTCCTCGAGGGCGGCCTCGAGAACTTCGTCCATCTTCGACACCGGGATGAACTCCAGCGTCTGACGGATCTCCTCGGGCACCTCCTCGAGGTCGGGCTTGTTCCGCTCGGGGAGCAGGATGCGCTTGATGCCGGCGCGGTGCGCCGCGAGCACCTTCTCCTTGATGCCGCCCACGGGGAGCACGCGGCCGCGGAGGGTGATCTCGCCCGTCATCGCCACGTCGTGGCGGATGCGCACGCCCTTCAGCATCGACACCAGCGCGGTGAACATCGTCACGCCGGCCGAGGGGCCGTCCTTGGGCATCGCGCCCGCGGGGATGTGGATGTGCAGGTCGCTCTTCTCGAGGAAGTCCTCGGGCAGCCCGAGGGCCTTCGAGCGGGCGCGCACGTACGAGAGCGCGGCCTGGGCCGACTCCTTCATCACGTCGCCGAGCTGGCCCGTGAGCTGGAGCTTGCCCGTGCCGGGCATCCGCGTCGCTTCGATGAAGAGGATCTCGCCGCCCACGGGCGTCCACGCGAGGCCCGTGGCGACGCCGGTCTCCTCGGTGCGCTCGGCCACCTCGGAGGTGAACTTCGCGGGCCCGAGGTACGGCCGGATGTCGTCGGCGTTGTCGATCTTGTACGGCCCCGCGTTGCCCTCGGCGATCTTCACCGCCACGCCGCGGATCACGCTCGCCACCTGCCGCTCGAGGTTACGGACGCCCGCCTCGCGCGTGTAGTGGTCGATGATCTCCTCGATGGCCGAGTCGGTGATCTCGAGCTGCGCCTCTTTGATCCCGTGCTCGTCGAGCTGCTTCGGCAGGAGGTGCTGGCGCGCGATGGCCTTCTTCTCGTTGCGCGTGTAGCCCGGGATCTCGAGGATCTCCATGCGGTCGCGCAAGGGAGGCGGGATGGGATCGGCCACGTTGGCCGTCGCGACGAACATCACCGACGAGAGGTCGTAGGGGATCTCGAGGTAGTGGTCGCTGAAGGTGTTGTTCTGCTCGGGGTCGAGCACCTCGAGCAGCGCCGCCGCGGGGTCGCCGCGGAAGTCGTGGCCGATCTTGTCGACCTCGTCGAGCATGAACACCGGGTTGATCGTCGCCGACTTCTTCATCCCCTGGATGACCTGCCCGGGGAGCGCGCCGACGTAGGTGCGGCGGTGGCCGCGGATCGCCGCCTCGTCGTGCACGCCGCCGAGCGAGATGCGCACGAACTTGCGCCCGAGCGCGCGCGCGATGGAGCGGCCGAGCGAGGTCTTGCCCACGCCGGGCGGGCCCAGGAGGCACAGGATCGAGGCCTTCTTGTCCTGCTTGAGCTTGCGGACGGCGAGGTACTCGAGGATGCGCTTCTTGACCTTCTCGAGGCCGTAGTGGTCCTCGTCGAGCACCTGACGCACCTTCGCGATGTCGAGGTTGTCGGGCGTGGTCTGCGTCCACGGCAGGTCGAGGATCCAGTCGAGGTAGGTGCGCACCACGGTGTACTCCGCGCTGCCCACCTGCATCGACCGCAGCCGCCGGAGCTGCTTGCGCGCCACCTGCTCGGCCTCGTTCGGCAGCGTCGCCTTCGCGATGCGCTCCTCGAGACCGTCGAGGTCGCCCTGGTCGCCCTCGTCCTCGCCGAGCTCCTCCTTGATGGCCTTGAGCTGCTGGCGCAGCACGTACTCGCGCTGGTTCTTGCCCATCTCCTCCTTGATCTGGGAGTTGATGCGCTCGCGCATCTTCAGGATCTCGAGCTGCCGGGTGAGCAGCTTGAGCACCTGGCGGATGCGCTCCTTCACGTCGACCGTCGCCATGAGCTGGGCCTTCTCCTCGACGGGGGCGTCGAGGTTGGCGGCCACGAGGTCGGCGAGCGACCCCGGCTCCTGGATCGAGTCGATCAGCGACTGCGCCTCGCGCGGCAGCTCGGGCATGAGCTGGATGACCTGCTTCGCGACGTCGCGCAGAGACATCGCGAGGGCCTCGGCCTCGACGTCGTCGGTGACCGGGTTCTCTTCGACGCGGCTGATCTTCGCGCGGAGGTACGGCGACGACTGCGTGACCGAGTCGAGCCGGATGCGCGTGAGGCCCTGGAGGATCAGGGAGTAGTTGCCCGTGGAGTGCTTCAGGCTCTTCAGCACGCGCGCGGCGGCGCCGACGGTGTAGAGGTCGCCGTCGCCGGGGTCGTCGACGTTGGGGTCGCGCTGCGCGAAGATCGCGATCACGGGCTGGGAGAGGTTCTCGAGGTCCTCGACGAGGGCGACGGACTTCTCGCGGCCCACGTCGAAGGGCGCCACCGCGCCGGGGAAGAGCACGGCGTTGCGGATCGGCAGCACCGGCAGTTCGTCGCCAAACTTCAGGTCGTTCTCGTCGGGGGGCTGCCCCCCTCGCTTGCGCTCAGGCATCGCGTCTCCTGCGCGGGTGTCGGTGGGGCGCCGCTCGTCGCGCCGCGGAGTGCCCTGCGACATTGCAGAGTTCCCCCGCGGGCGACGCCCGCCGCGCAGACCGGATCACCGCGTCGCGCGACGATAGTCACTCCGTTTTGGGAAGGCAACGGCACGTCGCCTGCACATCCGCACCGTTCTGCGCGCAGCGGCGTGGTTTGCTCCGGCGCGGTGTCGGGCGGTAGAGATACGCCATGCGGTCGACGGCGCTGGGCGATTGGACCTCCTTCGCGTGGAACCTCCCGACGCTCCTCCTGTGCGGGGCGGCGGCGGCGGTGGGCCTCCTCGCGGCGCGGTCGCTCTACCGCGACGCGCTCCCGGCGCGCGCGCGGGCGCTGCGCTGGTCGCTCGTGGGCTGGAGCGCCACGACCGCGGCGCTGCTCTCGCTCTTCGCGTGGCCGTACCTCACCGCGTTCTCGACCGTGCACGTCGAGCCCGACGGGGCGTGGCGCCTCAGCAATTACCTCGGCGTGACGGTCGCTCGCGTGCCCGCGCGCGAGCTGCGGCGCGTGCACGGCGAGGACCTCGGCGGCCTCCGCCGCGGCGCGGGTCGCCTGCGCGTGCAGCGCGCCGACGGCAGCTACGTCGACTCGGTGCGCATCAGCGGCGCGCGCTTCGACGCCGCGTGCGCGGCGCTGGGCTACGACGACCTCTCGCTCCTGCCGTCGGTGCACGGCGTCGTGACGGCGCCGCACGCCTGGTCGCCCCTCGGGCCGCGCCTGCCCGCGACCCTCGCCGCGAACTGACTACGGCGCTCGCGAGAGCCGCGCGCCCTCGCTCGTCGCCTCGACGCTCAGGCCCAGCGAGGCGGCGCGGCGCGCGCACATCGCGTCGACGGGAGGAGCTCGCGAGGCGCGCACGATCACCGCGTCGTCGTCGCTCGTGACCGAGGCGCCCGGGAGGTCGAAGAGCGCGCGGAGCAGCCGCGCGGCGTCGGCGCGGTGACCGCGCACGGTGAACGGTCGCAGCGGCGCGCGGACCTCGACGCGCATCGACGCCCCCACGGCGAGGGCCACCGCCCACAGGTCGAACTCGTCTTCGCTGCGCCAGCGGCGGGCGAGCGCGCAGCGGACCAGCTCGGTCGCGCGGCGGGCTCGGAGCGTCACCGGGGAGAGCTCCTCGGCCGCGAGCCCCGCGGGGAGCGCGCGGAGGGTCGCGCGGACCTCGGCGAGGGCCACGGCCACGAGCGACGCGAGCTCGGCGGACCACGGCCCTCGGGGCGGCGGAGACCAGCGGGCGCGGCGGCGCGCGCGGCGGGCGCGGCGGAGCGATGCGGCCAAGCGGCTCCCGGCGGAGGTCATGCGACGTCGTGCCTCGGCGCGAGGGTATAGGACAGCGCTCCGTGGCGTCGACGCGCGGCGCCGTGACCGCGCCGTCGACCTTCGGATACCGTCGCCCTCCATGGACGGGCGAGACGAAGCCGGGGAGTACGGTTGGGAGGAGCGGCCGCGGTACCGACGGCTGCTCGCGGCGCTCGACGACGTGGTCGACGCCGCCGCGTCGCTGCGGCAGCTCCTGGTGAACGCGGGCGACCTCCTGCACGCGCTCCTCGACGCCGAGCGCGTCGCGGTGTGGGCCGTCGACGTCCGCAACCAGTCGCTCTACAGCCTCGCGCGCAGCGGGGGCGAGACGGCCACGCTCCGCCTCGCGCTCGACGAGAGCTCGGTGCCCGGCTTCGCGGCCACCACGGGTCGCACCGTGTGCCTGCGCGACGTGAGCGACCCCGCCGAGCGCGCGCGCTTCTCCCCTCGCCTGCGCCACGACCCCGCGCGGGACGTGGGCGCGGGCAACGCGGCGAAGCAGCTCCTCGTCGCGCCGATGCGCGGCGACGCGGCGGTGCTCGGCGTGATCGAGTTCGTGAACAGCCTCGACGGCAACGACTTCCAGGTCGACGACATCCGCCTCGCCGAGCAGATCGCGCGGATGATCGGCAAGAAGCTCGACGCGCTCACGCGGCCCGCCCCGCCCGCGCCGCGGCCGCCGATCCCGTCGGCGCAGCCCACGTCGGCGCGGCCTCCGCCGATGACGGCGAGCGCGGGCCCGCAGTCGAAGGCCGTGCAGCGCCTCCTCGACCAGATCGCGCGCAACGCCCGCGACGAGTCGGCCGACGACGACGCGCTGGTCGACGACCCCGGCGAGGGCGCGCGAGAGCCCGAGGCCCTCGCGGTGCGGCTCGTGCGGCAGATCGTGATCGACGCCGAGGCCGCGCGCGCGTCGGACGTGCACATCGAGCCCGGCGCGTCGGGCAAGCCCACCAAGGTGCGCTTCCGCGTCGACGGCGACTGCGCGGACTACGTGATGATCCCGGGCGCCTTTCACGACGCGCTGGTGGGCAGGCTCAAGGTGCTCGCCAACCTCGACCTCGCCGAGCGCCGACGGCCGCAAGACGGGCGGCTCCGCGTGCGCGGCCCCGCGGGCCCCATCGAGGTGCGCATCGCGACCTTGCCCACCGTGGGCGAGCGCGAGGACGTGACGCTGCGCCTCCTCGCGGGGTGGCGCACGGTGCCCTTGGAGGGACTGCACCTCTCCGACGCGAACCTGCGGCGCTTCTCGTCGCTCATCGCGAGCCCCTACGGGATCGTGCTGGTGACGGGGCCCACGGGTTCGGGCAAGACCACCACCCTGCACGCCGCGCTCGGGGTGCTCAACACCGCCGACCGCAAGGTGCTCACCGTCGAAGACCCCGTGGAGATCGTGCAGCCGGGGCTGCGGCAGGTGCAGGTGAACGCGCGCATCGGGCTGGGCTTCCCCGAGGCGCTGCGGGCCTTTCTCCGGTCGGACCCCGACGTGATCATGGTGGGCGAGATGCGCGACCGGGTGACGGCCACCATCGCCGTCGAGGCCTCGCTCACGGGCCACCTCGTGCTCTCGACGCTCCAGGCGAACAGCGCGATCGAGACGGTGCCTCGGCTCCTGGGCATGGACATCGACGCCTACGCCTTCGCCGACGCGCTCCGCGGGGTGGTGGCGCAGCGGCTCGTGCGGAGGCTCTGCGAGCGCTGCCGAGCGCCCTTCGCGCCGACGCCCGAGGAGTGGGCGCGCCTGTCGCGGGCCTACGGCGAGGGAGACTTCGCGCGCCTCGCGGACCGCAGCTCGATGGAGTTCTCGCTGCACCGCGCGGCGGGCTGCGCCGACTGCGGCGGCACCGGGTACAAGGGCCGCGTGGCGATCCACGAGATCCTCGTGGGCACCGACCCCGTGCAGGACCTCATCCGGCACCGGGGGACCATCGACGAGATCCGCGCGGCGGCGGCGGCCGACGGGATGACCACGATGCTTCAAGACGGCGTCGAGAAGGTGCTCCGGGGCCTCACCGATTTCGACCAGGTGCGCGCGGCCTGCGTGTGAATTCGCCCGCCCGCGGGAACAGCCCCCGCGCGCGTCGACGTTGGTACCATCGCGCGCGTGACCACCGCTGAGACCACCGTGATGGTCGTCGAGGACGACCGCTCGAACCTCGAGTCGCTCGAGCGCCTGCTCTCGCGCGAGGGCTACCGCGTGGTGACGGCGCCCGACGCGCGCACCGCGCTCGACCTCCTTCGGCGGCAGCGCGTGCCCGTGGTGGTCACCGACCTGATGATGCCGGGCCTGTCGGGCCTCGACCTCCTCAAGGCCATCAAGGCCGTGGCGGCCGAGACCGAGGTGATCCTGATGACGGCCTACGGCACCGTCGAGACGGCGGTCGAGGCCATGCGCGGCGGGGCCTATGACTTCGTCGAGAAGCCCCTCAAGCGCGTGCAGATCGTGAAGAGCGTCGCGAAGGCCGTCGAGCGCGCGTCGCTCGTGGCCGAGAACCGCACGCTGCGCGAGGCGCTGTCTCACCTGCGAAAGCGGGAGATCATCGGGAGCTCGCCCGCCCTCCGTCAGGTGCTCGAGGTGGCCGCGCAGGCCGCGCCCTCGATGGCCACTGTGCTGATCCTCGGCGAGTCGGGCACCGGCAAGGAGCTCCTCGCGCGCTACGTGCACTCGCGCTCGCAGCGGGGGTCGGGGCCCTTCATCGGGGTGAACTGCGCGGCGATCCCCGAGACCATCCTCGAGGCGGAGCTCTTCGGCTACGAGAAGGGCGCGTTCACTGGGGCCGTGCAGCGCCGCGAGGGGCGCTTCGCGCAGGCCAAGGGCGGCACGCTCTTCCTCGACGAGATCGGCGAGCTCAGCCCCGCGGTTCAGGTGAAGCTCCTGCGCGTGTTGCAGGAGGGGGAGTTCGAGCCCATCGGCGGCCGCACCCAGCGCGCCGACGTGCGGGTGGTGGCCGCGACCAACCGCGACCTGCAGTCCGAGGTGAGCGCGGGGCGCTTTCGCGAGGACCTCTTCTACCGCCTCAACGTCATCGCCATCACCGCCCCGCCGCTGCGCGCGCGGCCCGGCGACGTGCCGCTGCTGGTGGAGCACTTCCTCCAGGTCTTCGGCGAGCGCAACGGCAAGGGGCCCTTCACGGTCACGCCCGCCGCGATGGAGAAGCTCTCGGCGTGGACGTGGCCGGGCAACGTGCGGGAGCTGGAGAACACCATCGAGCGCGCGGTGGTGCTCTCGCGGAGCACCACGCTCGACCTCGGGGATTTGCCCAAGCCCATCGTCGAGACCGAGCAGCCGCGGGCCGAGCTGGTCATCGCCGTGGGCACGCCGCTCGAAGAGATCGAGCGCATGGTGATCCGCGAGACGCTCCGCGCGACGGGCGGCGACAAGCGGCTCACCGCGCAGCTCCTCGGGATCGCGACGCGCACGATCTATCGCCGCCTCGCCGAGGAGCGCGACGGCGCCGTGAAGGACGGCGACGACCCCGACCTCGACGACTGACCCTTGGCCATGTGCCAGTATCCCTCCCCATGGCGAGGACGGGATTCCACTCGCGGTTCACCTTCGGCGAGCGGGGGATGTCCCCCGTCGGTCGAGTGACCCTGACCACCTTCGTGCTGGCCTTCGGCCTGCTGCTCACGGGCGCGGGCCTGCTCTTCGGCGCGCGCGCGGTGCAGTCCGCCCTCGACCCCACCGACGCGCTCTACCGCGTCGCGCGGCCCGCGCCGGCCGACGGCCCCGTGGTCCGCGGGCCGGTCACGGTCACCGCCGACACCGCGCCGCGCGCGTTGTGCCACGTGCAGCACCAGCACTACGTCTCGGGCAAGAACGGCGGGTGGCGCACCGACTGGCGCGGCAACGTCTTCCGCGGCGCCTCGGTGGAGCACCGCGGGCGCACGTACAGCCTCGAGGTCGACGGCTACCTCACCGCGTTCGAGCCGTCGCGCACGCGCGTCGCGCCCGACGGGCTGCGGCTGTGGACGCCGCGCTTCCGCTCACTCCCCGGGGGAGGCCGCGTGGTGGAGCAGTGCCTCAGCCCCGGCGAGCGCGTGTTCATCGAGGCGTGCCGACAGCCGGGCCGACCGTGGGTGCTCAGCGACTGCCCCGACTACCCGATGCGCCTCACGCAAGGCGACAACGGCTCGGGCCAGCCTCGCGTCGACGCCCGCGCCAACGCGCTCGCCGCGCAGGTGTCGGGGGGCGCGCTCGGGGTGCTCGCGCTGCTCCTGTGGGCGTGGTTCCTCGTGCGGTCGCGGCCCCTGTCCGAGGCGCTCCGCCGGCGCGCGGGCGTGCGGAAGGCGAAGTTCCCCGCGGCGGTGGTCGCCGGCGCCGTGAGCGCGCCGATCTGCTTCGCGGTCGCGCAGGGCATCGTCGTGGGCGGCGTCGACCGCGAGAGCGCGTGGGACTACTTCCAGGGCGGGTACACCTTCGGCGTCGCGGTGGTCTCCTTCGCGCTCGCGCTCGCGTACCTCGTCTACGCGCGGCGGCGCGCGCTCGACGAGGCGATCCGCCCCGTGGTCGACGCGCCGACGGTGCGCGTGTGCGACGCGCGCGGCGGCGTGGTCGAGCTCGCCGTCACCGTCCCGCCCGACGCGCCCACCGTGGTCGGGCCCGTGAGCGGCAGGCCCCACGCGTGGGTGCGCGTCGTCGTCGACGAGGTCGTGCAGCACGGCAAGCAGATGCTCACGCAGCGCGCCGCGGCGTGGTCGTCGGCGCCGAGCGTGCCGGTGCGCGACGCGTCGGGGGTCGGCGCGCTCGAGATGAACCACGCCGAGCTCGACCTGCGCGCGCGGGTCGTGACGGTGAAGCACGGGAGCAAGCCCGAGCTCCTCGCGGCCGTGGCGCGCGTGACGGGGGCGCGGCTCCACCCGGCGTCTACACACCTGCGCTGGATCATCGAAGAGGGCTTCGTCGACCCCGGCGAGTCGCTCTACGCGCTCGGCGACTGCCGCCGCGTCGAGGACCCGAAGGCCGCGGCCTCGTACCGCGCCGACGCGACGCTCCCGGTGGTGGGCGGCCAGCGCGGCGCCGAGCTCGTCGTGCACGCCGGCGACGAGCGCTCGCTCCTCTCGTCGCTGCGCAGGGAGCGCGTGCTCCTCGACCTCGTGGGCGCGGCCTTCGTCGGGCTCGCGGCGTCGCTCGCCGCCGTGCTCGCCGCCCTCGCCTCGCGCTGAGCGCTCAGCCCGCCCGCAGCGACACCCAACGGAACCACCGCATCCGCGCGTGCGTCTTCGCCGCGAGCGCCGCGAGCCGCGCCGCGCACAGGAACACCACGGCCGTCGTCGTCTCGTTGCGCCCCACCAGCAGCCCGAGCGCCGTCGCCAGCGCGGGCCCCGCGGCCCCCCCGGCCGCGAAGAGCGCCGCCGCCGCCGCGGTCTGCAAGGGCCTGCGCGCCATGGCCGACCCGGCCTTGATCGCGGCGCGGTGCGCGGTCATGCCCTGGGCGACGGCGAGGGTGCGGGCCACGTCGTGCCACACCGACGCGAGCACCGCGAGGAGCGCCGCGGGGAGCATCGCCGCGAGCGCGCGCGCGTGCGCCGACGCGCCGCTCACCGTGGCGTTCGCGGGGTCGAGCGCCCAGCGCCACGACTGCCACGCGAGCGCGGCCGAGACCGCGAAGGCCCCGCCCGCCACCGCCGCGAGCGCGAGGAGCGTGGGCGCGCGGCGGAGCGACTCGGCCGCGGCGCGGTAGAGCCGCGGGGGTCGGGCCCCCATCGCGAGCGCGGGGAGCACGCCGCCGAAGAGCGACCACGCGAGCGCGTACGCGAGAACCAGGGCGAGCAGGGAGACCGCGGCGACGTCGACGACGCCGCCGTGGAGGCGCGCGAGGTCGAGGAGGTAGCGGCCGTCGTCGAGCCAGAGCGCGCCCGCGCCCGCGGGGTGGCGCGCGAGCGTGGCGCGCACCGGGCCGAGCGCGACGGCGGCGAAGGCGAAGGACACCATCGCGTGCAGGGCGGTGATGGCCGCGAGCGCCGGGCCGCGGCCCTCGAGCGCGAGCACCCACGGGGCGCGGTCGCGACCCGCGCCGATCACGGCCCCACGCTCGCGAGCACGAGGGCGACCCACCACGCGACGCGCGCCGTCAGCGACGCGGTGTGGCCCGCGGGCTCGACGGTGCGGACGTCGTTGGTGCGGTCGGCGTCGACCTCGATGCGGCGGTCGGGGTCGAGCCGCACCACGCGCAGGGGAGCGTCGCCCGCGTAGGGGATGGTGAGCGAGGGCGAGGCGCTGTCCCAGGTGACGCGGCGCCGGCGGCCGCGGGAGTCTTCGAGCTCCACCGAGGTGGGGAGCTGGAAGGGGCCTTGCCGCTGCACCACCACGCGGCCCACCCACCGGTCGCGCTCGCGCCAGCAGTCGGCGACGGTGACGCGCTGGTCGAAGGTCCACGCGGTCTCGAGGGCGGGTCGCACGAAGCCGTCGACGAGGCGCGCGTCGAGGTTCGCGCGCAGCGCGCGGTAGAAGTCGTTGGGCGTCGGGTGCGTGAAGCGCGCGGCGTCGGCGTAGGCGCGCATCGCCGCGGCCCACGGGCCTCGCCCGCGAGGCGCTCGGCCGTGCGCAGCACCGCGGTGGTGCGGGCGTAGACGTGCGTCGCGTAGCTGCCCCACGTGGGGAACTCACCCGCGCCGAGGTCGACCGGGAGCGGCGCGCGCACGCCCCCGCTCGCGTGGCCCTCCTGCGCCCAGACGCCCACGCCCGGCACGAGCCCGCGCGTCGCGTAGAGCGGCGCCGACGGGCCGTAGAGGTCGGCCATCACCCTCCCCGTGGCCCACTCGCACAGGCCCTCGTCGAGGAAGGGGTGGCGGTGCTCGTCGCTCGCGAGGAGCCCGTAGAAGTACTGGTGCCCGAACTCGTGCACCGTGACGTACTCCGTGAAGCGCGTGAGCGAGAGCGCGCGCCCCGCGGGGGAGTAGGGCTCGGCGTCGACGGTGATGAGCGTGGGGTACTCCATCCCGCCGGCCTCGTCGGCGCCGCGCGGGGGGATCACCGCCGTCAGCACGGGGTAGGGGTACGGCCCGAAGCGGCGCGCGAAGGCGGGCATCGCCGCGGAGAGCACGCGCGAGACGCGCTCGGCCGCCGCGCCGTCGCCGGGAGGGTGCAGCACGCGGAGCGAGACGTGGCCCACGCGCGACGCGTGCTCGACGAAGCGGGGCCAGGCCGTGAAGGCGAAGTCGTGCACGCCCTCGATGGCGAAGCGGTGCACGGTGACGGACCCGCGCGCGACGGGGGCTGACGCGACGCCCGTGGCGCCCACGACCCACCCGCGGGGCACCGTCACGCGGACGTCGTAGCGGCCGAAGTCGCTGTAGAACTCGCTGTTGGCGTGAAAGGGAAAGGTCGCCCAGCGCCCGTCGCGCTCCCGCACCGCGACCTTCGGGAACCACTGCGCCACCATGTGGAAATCGCCGCTGTAGCCCGTGCGCGCGATCACCTCGGGCAGCGTCGCGTCCCAGCGCGCGCGCAGGCGCACGGTCTCTCCAGGGGCCACCGGGCGCGGCAGCGCCACGCGGAGCTGCGTCGCGTCGTCGGGGTAGAGGGGGTCGCCGACGCTCCCCGCGAGCAGGTCTTCGCCCGACTCGAGCCGGAGCTCCCGCAGGTCGATGCGGCCCGGGTGCGCGACCGCCGCGTGCGTGGCGCGCGAGCGCATGAACACCGACCGCTGGTCGCGGAAGGCGTTGAGGTAGAGGTGCAGCCACAGCGAGGTCGCCGGGGTCGCCGAGCGGTTCGTCCACGCGATGACGCCCGTGGCGCGCACCGCGTGGTGGGCCGCGTCGAGGGTCGCGTCGATGTCGTAGCTCGCCGTCTCGACGGGCTGCGCGCGCGCCGAGCCCGCCGCGGCCGTCACCGCGATCGCGCACGCGACCGCGGCGCCTCGTGGGCCGCGCCTCGACGCGCTCGCGCCGGGCCGCGCGACGGTGGCCTCACAGCCCGCGAACATGGCCCCGTGTCTATCACACCTGCCCCTGCGACCTGCACACCGCGACGAGGGCAGACGTCTCGCCGCGCGAACGGATATCCTGCGGCGCGCGCCCCCGCAGGGCGCAGGAGGTCCGAGGCCGCCCATGCAACGCCGTCCCCTCGCCGCGCTCATCACCGCGCTCGCCCTGGCCGCCTGCTCGGGCGGGTCTGAGATCCCCGCGACGCGAGACGCCGCCGCGACCGACATCGCGACCGACATCGCCGCCGACATCTCCCCCGACGTCACCCCCGACGCGGGCGGGTGCCGGGCCGACGACGACTGCGCCTCAGACCCGTCGGGCGCGCGCGCCTGCGACACCGCCACCGGCCGCTGCGTCGCGTGCGTTCCCGAGCGAGACACCTGCCCCGCCGACCAGCACTGCGTCGCCGCGACCCACGCCTGCTCCCCGGGGTGCCGCAGCGACGAGGGGTGCTCCACCGCGACCACGGGCGACGCCGGCGCGCCCGACGGCGGCGTCGTCTCGAACGGCCGCTGCGACACCGCCGCGCACGCCTGCGTCGACTGCGTGACCGACGACCACTGCCCGCCGGGCCTCCTCTGCGTGGGCCACGCGTGCGTCGTGGGCTGCACCGCGACCTCGCGCTGCCCCGACGGGCAGACCTGCTGCCCGGGCGCCTCGGGCGCCATGGGCGCGTGCGTCGACCTCTCGGCGAACGCCGCCTCGTGCGGCGCGTGCGGCGCCGCGTGCTCGACCCCCAACGGGGTGCCCGCGTGCGAGCGCGGCGCGTGCGCGACGGGGCGCTGCACCGCGCCCTTCGCCGACTGCGACGGCGACGTCGCCAACGGCTGCGAGACCGACACGCTCACCGCGGTCGCGCACTGCGGCGCCTGCGGCGTCGCGTGCCCCGCGCGCGCCAACGCCACCGCGACCTGCTCGGGCTCGTCGTGCGGATTCACCTGCGACGCGGGCTTCGCCGACTGCGACGGCGACCCCGAGAACGGCTGCGAGGTCGACACGCGCACGTCGCTCCTGCACTGCGGCGCGTGCCGCGCGGCCTGCGAGGTCGCCAACGGCACGGGGGCCTGCGCGGCGGGCGCGTGCACCGTCTCGGCGTGCAACGAGGGCTTCGGCGACTGCAACGGCGCCGTGGCCGACGGGTGCGAGACCGACACCCGGGTCACGCCCGCGCACTGCGGCGCGTGCGGCACGGCCTGCGCGATCCCGGCGAACGCGTCGCCCGTGTGCGCGGCCTCGACCTGCGGCCTCGGCGCGTGCGACGCGGGCTTCGCCGACTGCGACATGAACCCGGCGAACGGATGCGAGGTCGACACCCGCACGACCCTCGCGAACTGCGGCGCCTGCGGCGCGGCCTGCGCGCCCTCGAACGCCACGGGCGCGTGCGTCGCCGGCGCCTGCCGCGTCGCCGCCTGCGCCGACGGCTTCGCCGACTGCGACATGGACCCGGCGAACGGATGCGAGGTCGACATCCGCGTGGCCGTGGGCGACTGCGGCCGCTGCGGAAACGCCTGCCCCACGCCCCCGTCGGGCACGCCCGCCTGCGTGGCGCGCGCCTGCGGCGTGGGGATGTGCGCCGCGGGGCGCGGCAACTGCGACGGCAGCGACGCGAACGGGTGCGAGACCGAGACCGTGACCAACGTCTCGAACTGCGGCGGCTGCGGCAACCGCTGCACCGCGCCGCCCAACGGCGCGGCCGCGTGCGTGGCGAGCGCGTGCACCCTCGGGGCCTGCAGCGCGGGCTTCGCCAACTGCGACGGCTCGGCGTCGAACGGGTGCGAGGTCGACACCGACAACGACGCGGCGAACTGCGGCGGGTGCGGCACGGCCTGCTCCTTCGCGAACGCGACGCCGCGCTGCGCCGCGGGCCGCTGCGCGCTCGGCGCGTGCGGGTCGGGCTTCGACAACTGCGACGGGGCGAGCGCGAACGGGTGCGAGACCTCGCTCAACACCGACCCCGACAACTGCGGGGCGTGCGGGGCGCAGTGCTCCTTCGCGAACGCGGCGGCGCGGTGCGTGGGCGGCGCGTGCGCGCTGGGCGCCTGCGCGGCGGGCTACGGCAACTGCGACGGGAGCACGGCGAACGGCTGCGAGTCGGACCTCAACTCCGACCCGCTCGACTGCGGCGCGTGCGGCCGCGCGTGCGCGGCGGGGTCGACCTGCGAGGCGGGGCTGTGCCAGTTCGCGGGCGGCACCACCACCCTCACGGTGGGGAGCGGGACGCAGACGGTGAACACCGTGCGCGCGTCGGTGAACTCCACGTCGGGGAGCCCGACGATCACCGTGTCGAACGTGCAGGGCACCTTCGCGCCGGGGCAGCGGGTGCTGCTGCACCAGACGATCTCGACCACGTCGGCGATCGTCGCGGGCACCTACGAGTACCGGCAGGTCACGCTGGTGAACGGGACGACGCTGACCCTCGACCGGGCGCCGTCGGCGGTCTACCGCACGAACTCCACCGACCGCGCGCAGGTCGTCGTGGTCGAGCGCTACGCGGCGGTGAACGTGGCCGCGGGGGCGACGCTCACCGCGCCGGCGTGGGACGGCAACGTCGGCGGCGTCCTCGCGGTGGACGTGGCCGGGGCCTTCGTGAACGCGGGCACCGTCACGATGAGCGGCCGGGGTCTGCGGGGCCGCGGACACGCGTGCACGTACCAGTGCGCGCGCGGCTACCAGGGAGAGGGCTCGTCGGGCTTCGGCGGGGCTGACATCACGCGCAACGGCAACGCGGGCGGCGGCGGCGGCGCGGGGCAGGACGACGGCGCGGGTGGCGGCGGCGGCCACGGCACCGCGGGCGGCAACGGCGGCGCGGGCACCTGCGGCATCTGCCGCGAGGCCTGCCCCGTGCCGGGCGGGCTGGGCGGCGCGGTGGCGGGCACGCCGTCGCTCGCGTCGCTCGCGCTCATGGGCGGCGCGGGCGGCGAGGGCGGCGCCGACGAAGACGGCGGCAACCCCGGGATCGGCGGCGCGGGCGGGGGAATCATCCTCCTGCGCGTCACCACCCTCTCGAACACGGGCGCGATCTCGACCGACGGCGCGGGCGGCGCGGGCGGCAACCAGTCCGCCTGCGGCGGCGGCGGCTGCGGCATGGGCGGCGGCGGCGGCGGCGCGGGCGGCGGCGTGCGCGTCGTGGCGATCACCTCGGCGACGCTAGGCACCCTCGTGGCGCGCGGCGGCGGCGGCGGCGGATCGACCTGCGGCACGAGCGTCGGAGGCGCGGGCGGCGTCGGTCGGGTGAGCGTGTTCACCCCGTCGGTGTCGGGCGCGAGCACGCCGACCTTCTTCAGGGAGTGACCGGAGAGACGCGTCGGGGCCTCGTGGAGGGGCCCCGACGCGGTCAGCGCTCGTTGCCGAAGGGGTCGGCGTAGCGCGGGTCGGTGAGGAACACCGGGTCGGTGAGCGACTCGAGGAAGGCGATGAGGTCGGCGCGCTCGTCGTTGGTGAGCGCGAAGCCGCGCACGAAGCCCGACTTGAAGGGGTTGGCCGAGCCGACCCCGGCGTTAGGGCCCGAGGTGATGGTGCGGCCGCCCGCGGAGTAGTGGTCGATCACGCCGTCGAGGGTCGCGATGGAGCCGTCGTGCATGTAGGGCGCGGTGACGGCGATGTTGCGGAGCGTGGGCGCGCGGAAGCGGCCCATGTCTTCGGCGACGCCGGTCTGCATGTGGAGCCCGGTGTCTCCCGCCGGGTACGCGCCGCGGCCGTCGACGTTGTAGAGGCCGGTGTTGTGGAAGGCCGTCTCGTCGAAGGCCGAGCGCGCGTGGACCACGGAGTCGGTGAGGTTGAAGCCGCCGTGGCAGTGGAAGCACTCCAGGGTCTCGGAGTTGAAGAGCGCGAAGCCGCGGAGGGCGGAGGCGGACATCGCCGAGGCGTCGCCGCGCTGGTAGCGGTCGAAGGGTGAGTTCGCCGAGAGGAGCGAGCGCTCGAAGGCGCCGATGGCGCGCGTCACGTTGTCGACCGTGAAGGGCTCGGCCTGACCCGGGAACGCGCGGGGGAAGAGGTCGCGGTAGCGCGCGTCGGCGCGGAGCCGGTCGAGCATCACGGACTCCATCCCCGCGAGGCCGAGCTCGACGGGTCGCTCGCCGAACATGGGCAGGAGCGCCTGCTGCGGGAGCCTGCGCTGGATGGTGCTCGCCCAGGTGAGGGCGGAGCTGTAGCCCGCGTTGGCGAGGCTCATCGACGCGCGGAAATGGTGCTCGCCGGTGGAGCCCAGGGCCGTCGCGCGGCCGTCGGTGAAGGCGAGGCTCTGCCGGTGGCACGAGCCGCAGGAGGTGGTCTCGTTGCCCGAGAGGCGTCGGTCGTAGAAGAGCCAGCGGCCGAGGCGGGCCTTGTCGACGCTCCAGGGGTCGTCAGCGGGCACGCGCTGCGCGGGGAAGTTCGGCGGCGGCGTGATGCTGAGCTCGGGCTCGGTCCAGATCGATGACGGGTCGGGGTCGCCGCCGCAGCCCGCGACGGCGAGCGCGACGGCGGCGATGCAGGCGCGGAGGGGGTTCATCGGTGGGGCTCCCGCGGGGCCTCGCGCGAGGCGGGTCACTCTACGCGGAAGAAGGTCTGCGCGCCTGCGGTGGAGCCGACCGTGATGCCGAGGTTCCTGAAGAGCGGCGCGCACTCGGGGTCGGTGAGCCCGCTCATGCACCCCGGCGCCATGGAGCTCGTGCCGAGGTCAGAGTCGGCCACGAGGCGCGAGAGGTCGGCCACGACGGTGTTGCTCGTCGGGTCGAAGCCCATGAGCGTGATGGTCGGGCGGTTGGGCTCGGTGCAATTCGTGACGTTGCCCATCGCGCTGCCGTCGCACCCGGTGCTCCCGAGGTGGATGTTGAACGACGGCATCAGCATCGTCCCCATCGCGTCGTCGACGCGCCCGTCGAGGCGGAGGAACTTGTACCCGCCCTGCCAGTTCCACCAGAGCGTCGAGAGGTTGAGCGGCGAGGCCGCCGTCGCGCTGTTCTGGTGGTTCTGCGCGAAGGGCACGCCGAGCGTGAAGCGCACGCCCGCCCAGGGCCCCGCCGCGCCCGCCGGGAGCGTGCCGCGCACCACGCCGTTCGTCTCGGTGGTGCCGTTGTTACAGAGGCCGGTGCGGGCTTCGTAGTCGGGCAGCGCCTCGTGCCCGTCCTGCCAGCGGCCGTCGTCGGTGAGCGTGACCGACACCTCGCTCCCGTCGCCGCGCAGGAGCTTCACGTCATGGACGTAGAAGCGAAAGTCGAGGGGCCGCCACGTGCGCTGCGTGCTCCCGAGCCCCGCGTAGCTGCCGGTGCACGAGAAGGCCTCGCTCCCCACCTTGCCCGCGAAGCGCAGCTCGACCGCGCCGCCGCCCGCGCCGCCGTCGCCCGTCGCCGCGTCGGCGTTCACGGCCGCGTCGCCCGTCGCGGGCGCCGGGTCGCTCCCGCACCCCGCCGCCGCGAAGCCCGCCGCCAACGCCGCCCCGATGATCCACTTGCTCTCCACGTCCGTCCTCCTCTCTCGGTGACTCAGCGCGCCCACGCGACGCCGAGGCTCGCCCGCACCACGGCCGGGAGCTCGCTCCCCGCGCCGTCGACCAACGGGTCTACATCGACCCGCGCCATCGCCCGCCAGTCAAGGCTCGCCCTCCACTGCGCGCCCACCGACACGGTGGTGCGCCGCAGGAGCGAGCCGTCGACGCCGAGCTCCATCCACTCCCCCGCGCCCGCGGTGAGCGACACCTTCTGCGTCAGCTCGTGCACCACGGTCACGGTCACCGCCGCGCGGTGGCCCGGGGTGTACCCGTCGAGGCCCGCGAAGCGCAGGCCCACCTCGCCGCTCAGCGCGAGCTGCACCCGCGCGCCGAGCGCCCAGCGGAGCTCGCCGCCGACCGAGGCCTCCCACGCGCCGAGCCCCAGCCCCGTCGCCATCGCGAGGCCCGGGTCGCTCAGCGCGCGCGACGCCGTCGGCGCCCGCAGCCCCGCCCACACCGCGCCCGTGGGGACCCACCCCGCGCGCGTCAGCCCGATCTCCTGCCGCGCCCGCGCGTACGAGTCTCCGAGCCCGCCGCCCGTGAGGCTCTGCCCTGGGTTCTCGACCGCGCTGTAGCCCGCCGCCACGCCCAGGCCGAGCTCCAGCGACGGCGTGGCCCTCCACGCGGCGGCGGCGTCGACGACGAGCCGGTACGCGCTCGCGCCCTCGGGGTTGCCCTGCGCGCCCGAGCGGCTGTCCCACCGGCCGAGCTCGGCGAGGCCCGAGAGGTTCAGCGCCGCGCCCCACCGGTCGGCCGCGCCGGTGACCGGCGCCGAGGGGCCGACCAGCGCCCCGCAGGGGCAGGCCGAGGCCGGGGCGGGCGCCAGCGCCGCGAGGCACAGCGCGACCACAGACGCGCGTGTCGCGACACCGACGTCGTGCGTCACGGCACCTCGGCGAAGACCAGGGCCTGGTCGCTCGCGGCGCCGCCCTCGAAGTGCAGGGTGAGCACCCAGCGGCCGCCCATGGGCAGCGAGAGGCCGCGCACCGTGTACTCGCCCGTGGAGGGGTCTCCGTCGGCGACGGCGCTCACGGCCTGGTGGGGGTGCGCGGGCATCGAGGCCTCGACGGCGGTGACCCGCGCGGGCGCCCCGTCGGCGGCGCGCGACTGCACCTCGAAGGCGTTCACCCCGCGGCGCAGCCCCCCGTCGGGGAACTCCACCCGGTACACGTAGCGGCCGCGCTCGCTCAGCTCGTCGACGCCCGTCGCGCTGTCGTCCGTCGGCGCGCCGCAGCCCGCGCAGAGCGCGAGGGCGGCGAGGGTCACGGCGAGGAGCGAGCGTCGGTCGGTCACGGCGAGGGGTGATATGCGGCGTGGGCGCCGGGGTTCAAGCGGCTGCGACCATCGGCCGCAGCGCGCCGCGTGCGTCACGATGTCGCAAGGGCGCACGGGGTCGTTGCCCTCGCGGCGGCTTCGTGTGATCCGCAACGGGCGATGGCCGACGACCCCGCGACGTCTCCGCGAAGGATGCTGCTCGTCGACGACGACGCGGCCTTTCGCGCGGCGCTCGCCGCGGCGATGACCCGCCGCGGGTGGAGGGTGACCACCGCGGCCTCGCCCGACGAGGCCCTCGCGGCCACGGCGCGCGAGGCCCCGACGCACGCCGTCATCGACCTGCGCATGCCGGGGGGCTCGGGGCTCGACCTCCTGCGCGAGCTCGTCGCGCGGGTGCCCGGGGTCGCGGTGGTGGTGCTGACGGGCTACGGGTCGATCCCGACGGCCATCGACGCGGTGAAGCGCGGCGCGGTGAACTACCTTACCAAGCCCGCCGAGCCGGGCGAGATCGAGGCGGCCTTCAACGAGCAGGAGAGCGAGAGCATCGCGCCCGAGGTGACCGTGCCGTCGCTCGACCGCGCGCAGTGGGAGCACATCCAGCGGGTGCTCGCGGAGTGTCAAGGGAACATCTCCGAGGCCGCGCGTCGCATGGGGATGCACCGCCGCACGCTCCAGCGAAAGCTCCAGAAGCTCCCGCCGCAGCGGTGATGACGCGCTCTCGGCCGCCGTTGCAGCTCGCGTGGCTGGTGCGCCTACGGTGGGCGGCCATCGCGGCGCAGCTCGCCTCGATCGTGGGCGTGCGCTTCGTCCTGCACGCGCCCTTCCCCTTCGCGCCCCTGGCGATGGTGGTGGGCGCGCTGGTGGTGGCGAACCTGGTGCTCACGCTCCGCCTGCGGCGCGGGGCGCGGCTCTCCGACGCGGCCATCGCGGGCAACCTCATCCTCGACTCGGTGGGCCTCACCGCGCTGCTCATCTGGACCGGCGGCGCGATGAACCCTTCACCACGCTCTACCTCCTGCACGTCGCGCTCGCGAGGATCATGGTGCCGCGGCGCTGGAGCCTCGCGGTGACGGTGTGCGCCGTGGCCCTCTTCGCGGGGCTGCTGATGGCGCGGCCCGAGGCCATTCACGTCTGGCACACGCCGGGGATGTTCCTCCTTCACGTGCGCGGGATGTGGCTCGCCTTCGCGCTCACCGCGGGGTGCCTCTGGTACTTCATCGACCGGGTCACCACCTCGCTGCGCCGCCGCGAGGAGGAGCTCTCGGCCGAGCGGGTGGAGCGAGAGCGCGCCGCCCGGTGGAACGCCCTGGGCACCCTCGCCGCGGGCACGGCGCACGAGCTCAACACCCCCATGGGGACCGTGGCGATCCTCGCGTCGGAGCTGAGCGAGCTCCTCCCCGAGGGGAGCGACGCCCGCGCGCAGGCCGACCTCATCCGCGCGGAGATCAAGCGCTGCAAGCAGATCCTCGGTCGCATGCGCGCCCACGGGCAGGACGCCGACACCGCCGACCGGGTCGCCCTCGGCCCCTGGCTCAGCTCCACAGTAGACGGCTGGCGCGCCGCGCACCCCGACGCGACGGTCGCCCTCTCCCTCGACCGCGGCCTCGCCGCTCGCGAGGTGGCCCTCTTCACCGAGCCCTTGCGTCAGGCGCTGGTGAGCCTCCTCGACAACGCGCGCCTCGCGCTGTCGGGCCGCGCCTCGGCTCTGCCCATCGAGGTCACGCTCGCGCGCGGAGACGACCGCGACGCCTTCGAGCTCACGGTCATCGACCACGGCGTCGGCGTGCCGAGCGAGCACCTCCACCGCCTGGGCGAGCCCTTCTTCACCACGCGCGAGCCCGGGATGGGCATGGGGCTCGGGCTCTTCCTCGTGCAGGCGACGGCGTCGATGCACCGCGGCGCGATGCGCGTGCGCTCGGGCGAGGGCGAGACGCGGGTCACGCTCACGCTGCGCGGCGTGGGCGGGGGCGCAGAAACGCGCTAATGCTCCCGCGACGAGACCCGCCATCGTGACCGACGCCGAGCTCCGCTGCCGAGACGAGATCAGTCCCCCCGACGACGGGCGCGAGTCGCGCGCGCTGAAGGTCGCGGCGCTCACGCTGGTGACCATGGTGGCCGAGCTGGTCGCGGGGTACGCCACGCGCTCCCTCGCGCTCACCGCCGACGGGTGGCACATGGCCACGCACGCAGGCGCCCTCGCGCTCACCGCGGGGGCCTACTGGTTCGCGCGCACCCGCTCGAAGCGCGGCGCCTTCGCCTTCGGCGGAGGGAAGGTCCACGCCCTCGCGGGCTACACCAACGCGCTGGTGCTCCTCGCGGTGGCCGTCGAGATGGCCGTCGAGGGGGCGCAGCGGCTGCGCCACCCGCAGCCCATCGCGTACACCGAGGCGCTCGTGGTCGCCGTGCTCGGGTTGCTGGTGAACCTCGTGAGCGTCGTGTGGCTCACGCCCCCGGGCGAGCACCACCACCACGACCACGACCATCACCACCACGACCCTCACCACGGTCACGATCACCACGACCATCACCACCACGGGCGCGACCGCGACGACAACCTGCGCGCGGCGTACCTGCACGTGCTGGCCGACGCGTTCACGAGCGTGCTGGCGATCGGGGCGCTGCTGGCGGGGCGCTTCCTGGGCTGGGCCTTCCTCGACCCGGTGAGCGCGCTGGTGGGGAGCGTGATGATCCTGCGGTGGGGCGTCGGGCTGCTCCGTAGCGCGGGGCGAACCCTCGTCGACTCAGCCCCCGACGACGGCACCCTCGGGCTGATCCGCGAGACCCTCGAGGCGAGCGGGGCGACCGTGGTCGACCTCCACGTGTGGGACGCGTCGCCCGGTCACCGCGTGTGCATCGTCGCGGTGCGCGCGACGAGCCCCCGCACCCTCGCGGAGTACCGCGCGGCCCTTCAGGAGAAGGTCGCGCTCCGCCACGTCACCATCGAGGTCGAGCCCGCGTAGCGAGGGAAGTTCTCGGCCACCCCGCGGCGTTTCGTGTACCGTCCCCGATGCCTGACGGAGCGACCGCCCCCACCGTGGAACCCGACGCCCTCCTCGCACGCATCCGCGCGGCCCTCTCGGGCGTGATCTCGGGCCGCCCCGACGCGATCGAGCTCCTCCTCACCGGGGTGCTCTCGGGCGGTCACGTGCTCATCGAAGACGTGCCGGGGGTTGGCAAGACCACCCTCGCCCGCGCCCTCGCGAAGTGCTTCGACGTGTCGTGCACGCGGGTGCAGTTCACGCCCGACCTCCTGCCGAGCGACATCCTCGGCGCGCAGGTGCTCGACCCCCGCGACGGGAGCTTCGCCTTCCACCGCGGGCCGATCTTCACGAGCGTGCTCCTCGCCGACGAGATCAACCGCGCGTCGCCCCGCACGCAGAGCGCGCTCCTCGAGGCGATGAACGAGGGCAGCGCGACCGTCGACGGCGTGACCCACGCGCTCCCGCGCCCCTTCTTCGTGCTCGCGACGCAGAACCCCATCGAGTCGCAGGGGACGTGGCCGCTGCCCGACGCGCAGCTCGACCGCTTCGCCCTGCGCGTGTCGGTGGGCTACCCCTCGCCCGACGCCGAGCTCGCGATGCTCTACGCCCGCCAGCGCGCCGACCCCCTCGACCGGGTCGAGTCCTTCGCGACGGGCTCCGACCTCGCGGAGCTGCAGGCCGCGGCGCGCGAGGTCGACGTGAGAGAGCCCGTGGCGCGCTACCTCCTGCGCGTGGTGACCGCGACGCGCGACCACCCCGAGCTCGCCATGGGGGCCTCTCCGCGCGGGGCGCTGTCGTTCTTTCGCAGCGTGCAGGCCCGGGCGCTCTTGCAGGGTCGCAAATACGTCACGCCCGACGACGTGCAGGCGCTCGCTGCGCCGGTGCTCGCGCACCGCGTGGCGCTGGCGCCGTCGGCGAAGTACAGCGGCGCGTCGTCCGACGCGATCGTGCGCGCGCTGGTGGCGGGGGTCGAGGTGCCGGTGTGAGCGCCGTCGCGGAGAGGCTCGGGCGTCTCCGCGATCGGCTGCGTCAGGTCGACTACGACCGGCTGAACCACATCCTCATCCCGTCGACCAACGCCGAGCGGGAGAGGTGGCGAAAGACCCGCCTCGGGCGCGCGGTGCAGCCCTTGTTCTGGGTCTTCTACGCGCTCACCCCCGCGGGCCGCGGGTACGCGCTGATGCTCTTCCCCGTGGGGATGTTCGGCCTCGAGATCGAGCGCGCGGACGTCTACGTGCTGTGGAGCCTCTTGATGGCGGCGGCGGTGGTGTCGGTCGCGGCGCGCAGGGCCTTCGCGATGGAGGGCGTGCGCGTCGAGGTGCGGGCGCCGGCGCGGGCGGCCATCGACGAGCCCGTGAACTTCACCGTGGAGCTCACCCACGACGGAGACCGGCCGCACGCCGACGTGATGGTCGAGGGCCCCTTCCTCCCCTGGGACGGCCGCTGGGACGGCGCGCACCCTCGCCTCCCGGTGCTCGCTCCCGGCGCGCGCGTGACGCTCACCGTGACGGGGAGGTTCCGCTCTCGGGGCGAGCACCACCTCGACCCCTTTCACGTCGGGGCGATGGTGCCGCTGGGCCTGACCTACGGCCCGCTCGTGCGCTCGCGCGGCGTGCGCTTCGTGGTGATCCCTCGCGCGGCGCGGGTGATCGCCGTCTCGATGCCGCTGCGCCCGCGGCACCAGCCCGGCGGCGCGCCGCAGGCCCTCGCGAGCGGAGACTCCTTCGAGCTGCGGGGCTTGCGCCCCTACCGCTCGGGCGACCCGGTGCGCGACCTGCACGCGAAGAGCTGGGCGCGCACGGGGGTGCCGGTGGTGCGCGAGTACCAGCAGGAGCACTTTCGTCGGGCGGCGGTGGTGCTCGACCCCGAGGTGAAGGGCCAGCGCGACGCGGCGGTGCTCGACGCGGCGGTGTCGCTCGCGGCGGGGCTGGTGTCGTTCCTCTCGCGCGAAGACGCGCTGGTCGACCTGGTGCTGATCGGCGCGCGCGTGCACGAGCTCCACGCGCACGGAGGCCGCGCGCAGGAGGTCCTCGGCGCCGCGCTCGACCTCCTCGCGTGCGTCGAGCCGGGCGATGCCTTCGACGCCGAGCGGGTGTTGAAGGCGCTCGGTCCCTTCGCGCCGAGGTTGTCTGCGGCGGTGGTGGTGACCTGCGCGCCGCGCGACGACCACGCGACGGTGGCGGGCCGCCTGCGCGCGCTGGGGGTGGAGTGCAAGGTGGTGGCGATCCACCGCGAGGGCGCGAAGCCGTCGGCGCCCGCGGGGGTCACGTCGCTGTCGCACCGCGCGGTGCTCGCGGGCGAGCCCGTGAGCGTGTGAAGAGGGCGCTCAGCCGAAGTTCACCGTGAGCTCGCTGCGGCCCTGGAAGAGCTCCCAGAAGCGGTCGGCGATGGCGTTGGGGTCGAGCGTCGCGTGGCCGTTGTCGAAGGCCGTGCCCTTCACCATGCCGAGCACCACGACCTCGCCGACGTACACGCCGTCGGGCGCGAGCTTCTTCGAGAGCAGGCCCACGGCCTTGTGCTGCGCGGCCTTGCTGATCGCGAGGCCCATGGAGTTCCACTGCGTCGCCATCGCGTCGACGTTGGGGTCGTAGAAGGCGAAGCCGCCGCCCGTGACGAGGAGCGCGCCCTTCTGCGACTTCAGGTCCTCGTGCGCGGCCTGCACGGCGGCGATGAGGCCGGTGACGGCGACGTCGAACACGCCGCGCAGGTCGCTCGCGGGCGCGGCGAGGAGGTCGCCCGCGCCGCCCATGTACGCGTTCCAGTGGAGGACGGCGACGGGGCCGAGCGACGCGCGGACCTCGTTCACCATCGAGCGCACCGCGTCGACGTCCCCGAGGTCGCACGGGAAGGCCTTGGCGGTGATGCCCTCCTTCGAGAGCGCCGCGGCGGCCGCCGTGAGCCGCTCCGCGTTGCGCGCCACGATGGCGACGGAGTAGCCCTCGCGGCCGAACCTCCGCGCGACCGCGTCGGAGATGCCCGGCCCATGCCCACACACGATGATGGTCTTCGACATGGCGACGGGACTACTCCCGCGCGCGAGCGAGGGTCAATGGGGCGTCAGGGCGTCAGCCCTTCCAGTGCGGGGGCCAGGTCTTGTCGTGGTAGGGGAGCGCGCGCATCCGGTCGCGCCACGCGAGCACCGCCTCGGGGATCGCGCCCTGCAGGTCGAGCCCCGGGTGCCGCTGGTCGAAGCGCTCGGCGGTGGCGATGAAGGGGTAGAGCGTGAAGTCCGCCGCGCCGAGCTCGGGGCCGACGAAGCCCTCGGCGACGAGCTTGTCGTAGCGCGCGACCTCGGCGGCCCAGAGGGTCTTCGCCTCGGCGATCTCGTCGGCGTCGCGCTTCTCGGGCGGCGTGAAGAACACGCTGCGCGCGACGCGGCCGTGGAGCGGCTGGAGGTAGTTGTCGACCTCGGCGATCACGCGGCGCTGGAGCGCGCGCTGTTCGAGGTCACCGGGGAAGAGCGGGGGGCCGTCGGTGAAGCGCTCGTCGAGGTACTCGACGATGGCCGCGCTCTCGTAGAGCGTGAAGCCGTTGTCGTCGATGGCGGGGACCTCGGTGACGGGGTTGATCGCGAGGTACTCGGGCTGCCGGTGCTCCCCGTCGGAGAACGACAGCACCCGCTGCTCGTAGGGGACGCGCTTGTGCTCCAGCGCGAGCCACACGCGCCAGGCGAACTGCGAACCGGAACCGTAGAAGAACCGCAGCGACATGGCCGCGGAGGGTACACCCGCCGAAGTCGCGACGGCTCGACCTCGTTCACCGCGACCGAACGCCGCGCGAGCGCCCGCGCCTCCGCGCGCTAGTCGGGCGTACACACGCTGCGCTGGTACCGCTGCACGAGGCGATCCCCCGACCATTGAAAGCGCGTGGTGTCCTGGCAGTAGGCCCGGTCGCGAAACCGGAAGTGCTGCCCCGTGACGGTGATCCCGTCGGGGTCGACCCAGGGTCCCTCTCCGTACGAAGGCCCGCTCTGGGTGTCCCGCGTGATGTCGATGGATTCTCCGTGGCGCCACAGCTCGCGCGCGACGGGCGCCGTCGGAGAACTCTCGAGGAGAGTCCATGACATCCCCTGCCAGCGCGACCAGTGTCGTTCGTGGGTCGCCTGGAGGAGAACTCGCACGCGCGCGGAGGTCTCCAGGGGCCGCAGCGCGAGGCGGCAGAAGGCCTCCCCCTCGCGCGTCGGCGTCGGCGCCTCGAAGCGGAAGATGGGCACCGCCACGTCGTGCTCCACGCGAAAGCCGTACACCGCGGTGTCCTCCACGACGTTCACGCGCAGGCCGACGAGGACCCGCAGACGCGCGGCGGTCTCGGTGTGCCCTTCGAAAGCCTCGAGTCGCACGAGGCTCCCGTAGCTCCGTCGTCGCCAGCGCCCTCGGTGTCGAACAGCGGGAGCGGTCCGGCGTCGACGCGCTCGAGCGGCCCCCGAAGTCGATCCGTCACGCCCTCGCTCGTGGCGACGAACTCCCAGCGCGCCGCCTCGCCCATCACGCGCTCGACCCACGCGCGGGTCTGCGCGCGCATCCGCGCGAAGAGGCGTTGCCGGTCGACGGGGATGTCCCCGTCGCCGGTGTAGTCGAAGTCGCGGAGCGCCACGCGCGTCGCGGCGATCGCAGCGACCTCGGGCGGCGTGGGCTCTTCGGGCGCGGGAGTCTCCGTCGGAGGTGCTTCCGCGGGCGCGGGTGGAGGCGACGGGGTCGTGACCGTCGCGACGACCGGCGCCGGGCGAGGCGTGACGCGGCGCGCGTGCGCGCAGCCGAGAGCGAGCGCGGCGACGAGCGCGAGGCGTGGGCGAAGGTCCACGAGGGTGTGTGCGCGGGGCCGCGACGGAGAGACGCGAAGCGCGGGCGCCGCGAGAGTGGTGCTCATGAGCGAGCGCGCATCGCAGCGCGCGTGCCGATCCCGTCGCTAGAGCAGCGCCGAGCACACCCCGCCGAGCGGCACCGCCGACGGAATCTCGACGGTGACCGTGTGCGTCCCGTCGGTCACCGTGTACCGCCCCGCGGGGAGCGGCGGCGTCTCACACCCCACCTCGGGCTTTGAGCACACGGGCGGCGGAGTGGTGCGGCAGTACGCGTCGACCACGACCGTGCCGCGAATCGTGAACGCGTCACCTTCCCGCGTGAGCGAACACTCCCGCGAGACGAGCGTGTCGCAGGCGGGGCGGCACGACGACGTCATGATGATCCTCACCGGACGGTCGACCTCGAAGCGCGG
Organism: Polyangiales bacterium; assembly: GCA_041389825.1. GTDB lineage: Bacteria > Myxococcota_A > Polyangia > Polyangiales > JAEYZO01. The sequence continues at coordinate 198,877 of JAWKRC010000007.1, forward strand.
CGCGTTCACGTCCGCTTCCACAGGCCTCACGCACACCCGCGTCAGTGGAACCTCCTCGCGCACCGGCCCGCACCCCGCCAGCGCGAACGCCAGCGCCACCCATCCCCTCCGCACGGAAAGCATCTCGACACGCTACACCGTCCCCTTGCCCTCGACGCGCGTTCGCGCCTTCACTCGCGCGCGTGCGTTCCGCCCTCGTCTTCGTCCTCGCGCTCGGGTGCGCCCACGCGCACACCGCTGTCGCCCCTTCCACCGGGCCCGTGTCGCTCTCGCCCCTCGTCGAGAACGTCTACGTCCACACCTCGTGGGGCACCGTGTCGAGCGGGACCTACCCCGCCAACGGACTCCTCGTCTGCGAGCCCGACGCCGGACTCCTCGTCGACACGCCCTGGACCAACGCGCAGACCGATCAGCTCCTCGCCATCGCGCAGCAGCGCGGGTGCCCCGTGCGCGCGCTGGTTGTCACGCACTTCCACGACGACCGCATGGGCGGGATCGACACCGTGCTGCGCCACGGCATCGCGACCTGGGCGACGCAGGCCACCGTCGACCTCGCGCATCGCGAGGGGTGGCGACCACGCATCCTCGACTCGCCCGGCGTCGTCCGCATCGGAGGCAGCGCCGCGGAGGTCTTTTTCCCCGGTGAGGCGCACACCCGCGACAACGTGGTCGTGTGGCTCGACGCGACGCGCGTGCTCTTCGGCGGCTGCATGATCCGCGCGGCCGCGGGCGACTCGCTCGGCAACACCGCCGACGGGGAACGTCGCCGCCTACGCCGCGAGCGTGCAGGCGGTGATCGACCGCTACCCCTCCGCCGAACGGGTGGTGCCGGGGCACGGCGACGCGGGCGGACCCACGCTCCTCACGCACACGCTCACCCTCGCCCGTAGCGCGCGACCCGCGGACTGAGCGACGTCGAAATCGCGACTCCACCGTCGCTCCGCGCGGGTGGGTGCTCTCCCCACCGCGATCACGGGAGCCCCACGGTTTCACGCGTCGCGGCCCGTACTACCATCGCCGCCATGCGGAGCGTGATCGTCACCTTGATCGCGGCGTACTTCCTCGCGGCGTGCAGCACCGGACGCACCCTCGACGGCGACGCGTTCGACGACGCGTCGGTGACACCCTCCGACGACCTCGGGAGCGACGAGACCTTCGACTGGGGCGACGACCCGCCACCGCCCGGCGAGGGCGAAGACGACCCCTTCCCCGAGGAGGACGCGGGGCCCAAGGAGCCTGACCCCGAGTACTGGGCCGAAGACGCCGGCGAGCCGCCCGACCCCGAACCCCCGCCCGAAGACACCGACGCGGGCGCCTTCCCGGTGACGACTCTGCGGGCACACCCTTCCCCGTCGACGCGTCGACGCCGCTCCCCGCGGACTGTCACACCACCGCGGGCCCGCTGAGCTGGTCGTGCGACGGGCCCATCGCGGGGCAGCGCTGCGTCAACGTGAGCGAGCCCTCAGACAGCCACGGCTGGAGCGACAACCACGTCTGCTCCACCGTCGACATGGGGCTGCGCTGGTCGAACAGCGGCCCCATCGCCGGGATGCGCTGCACCGCGATCACCGAGCCCGGCGACCCCGACGGGTGGGGCGACAACTTCCTCTGCCTGCCGAACGACAGCCAGTTCTCCCTCGGGTGGAGCAACGCGGGCCCCATCCCGGGTCGGCTGTGCTTCCCGTGGGTCGAGCCGCAGGAGTCGTCGGTCTGGCGCGACAACCAGCTCTGCGTCTGGTGGCGCGCCGTCGACCCCGCGCCCCAACCCTCGCTGCCGCGCTATCGGGCCGTGTTCTCGTCGCGCTCGGGCACCAACGCCGCCGACGGCGCGGTCGAAGACGCCATCGTCGACCTCATCGACCGGGCCGTGCCCGCGTCTCGCGTGCGCGTGGCCGTGTACCGCTTCACCCGCGCGCGGCCCGCGACGGCGCTCATCCAGGCCGCGCAGCGCGGCGTCGACGTGCGGGTCGTCGTCGACGGAGACGCCGAAGACAGCCCGGGCAGCGAGGTGCCACGGCTGATCTCCGCGCTCGGTCGCTCGCGCGTCACGGTGTGCGGCGCGCCCGGAACGGCCTGCCTCGGCACCGGGATCATGCACCACAAGACCTTCCTCTTCTCCGAGCTCGACGACGGCTCGCGGAACGTGGTGCTCCAGGCGTCGCACAACCTCACGACGGGGCAGCTCACGCGGCACAACAACGCCGTGATCATCCGCGGAGACTCGAACCTCTTCGCGGCCTACGAGCGCGCCTTCGCCGACCAGCGCCGCGACACCGTGCACGCGAACTACTACCGCGTCGCGAGCGGGAACTTCCGCACGCGCGGGTACTTCTACCCGCGGGAGTCGGGCGACACGGTGGCGGGGGTGATCGACAACGTGTCGTGCGCGGGCACGGCGCGCATCCGGGTGGCGATGGCCTTCTTCACCGACGCGCGCCTTCAGGTGGCGCGGGCCCTCGCGCGGCGGGCGCAGGCCGGGTGCGACGTGCAGGTGGTGATCGGGAACGCGGGCATCCCCGCGGGGCGGCAGGCGCTCGCGGCGCTGCGCGACGGCGGCGCGCGCGTGACGCTCTACCCGGCGCGCGGAGGCAACTGGGCGCTGCACTCGAAGTACCTGCTCATCGACGCCCGCTACGCCGGGTCGAGCGCGAACCGCAGGCTGGTGTTCACCGGCTCGCACAACTGGACGGGCGGCGCGCTGCGGCGCAACGACGAGACGATGCTGCGGGTGGAGAACGACGACGTCTTCGCGGCCTTCATGGCCGACTGGGCGCACGTCCGCGACTCCGCCGGGAGGCGGTGAGAGACGGCCGCGGCCTGCCGCCCGCGATTCGCCTCCCGACGGGTCGACCCGGCCCCCTCGGCGCGCTACCCCGCGCCGCCATGCCCAGCCCCGCCCACGAGTCCCTCGTCGCGTTGCTCTCGGAGCGCCCCGAGCTGCTCGACCAGCTCCTTCGCGCGCTCGGTCACCCTGGATTGCCCGCCGGGCTCACGGTGGTCGACGCGGCGGTGCGCGTGGTCGACCCGCTGGAGGTGCGCCCCGACCTGCTCCTGTTCGCCCGCGGAGAGCGCGGCCCCTGGGTCATCGTCGAGGTGCAGCTCACCCGTGACCCCGAGAAGATCCGGCGGTGGCTCGCCGTGGTCGGCGCGCTCATCGACGCCCGCGCCGCGATGGGCGACCTCATCATCCTGACGCACGACGCCTCGGTTTCCCGTTGGGCCGAGGAGGCCATCTCTCTGTGCAGCCCCGCAGGTACGACGCTTCAGTTGAAGCCCATCGTGGTGCGCCTCACGCGCGCCGAGGCCACGCCGCTCCTCGCGTCGGGTGAGCCGGAGCTCGCAGTGCTCGCGGCGTGGGCGGTGCACGATCAGCGGGGCGCCGACGCTCAGGCCGTGGTGCGCGCGGCGGTCGACGCGATCGGCGCGGCGCCCGACCCGAGCTTGCAGGTGGGGTTGATGCGCGCGATGGTGTCGATGCTCAACGACGCGCTCGTCGCGGTGGTCCGGGAGACGATCATGAAGCCGCAAGTGCGAGAGAACCCCGCGTGGGAACTGATCAAGAGCGACCTCTACGCGGTCGTGAAGGCCGAGGCCGAGGCGAAGGGGCTGGCCACGGGGCTGGCCAAGGGGCTGGCCACGGGGCTGGCCAAGGGGCTGGCTGAGGGCAAGGCCGAGGGCAAGGCCGAGGGCAAGGCCGAGGGCAAGGCCGAGGGCAAGGCCGAGGGCAAGGCCGAGGGCAAGGCCGAGGCGCTCCTCACGCTGCTCACCGCTCGCGGGATCGCGGTCCACGACGAAGCCCGCACGAGCATCAGGGGCTGCACCGACGTCGCCGTCCTCGATCGGTGGATCATCCGCGCCGCCACCGCTACGTCGATCGATCAGGTGCTCGGCGCAGACTGAGCGCACACCGCTCCTCGGGACGCGCCTCGCCCCTCGCGGCGTTCTCCGCTCGCTCGCACCATGCGCCCCTCGTCACGACTCCTCCGCGCGCTCTCGATCGCCGCTGTCGCGGTCGCGCTCGTCGCGCAGGTGCGCTCGCCCACCCACGCCGCGGCCGTCCTCGGCTGGCTCGCCGTGGTGCTCGCGGTGGGCCCGCGCATCAACGCCGGCACCGGCGCGCAGATCATCCTCATGGGCTTCTCGGCCCTCGCCGCGGTCTTCGTCGCGCAGGCCACCGCCCTCGGAGACGACGACGGCCGCCCCCGGCTCGTCGAGGGCTTCGCCATGGCCGCGACCGCCCTCTTCGCCGCCGCCTCGGTGCGCCGCGCCGTGAAGGCCACCTTCGGCGACGTGCGCGCCGACTTCGCCTTCGACGCCTTCGCCCTCGTCGCCTGCGCCCAGATGCGCCTGCACCCCGTCGCGCTCGCCGCCGTCGGCGCGTGGCTCCTCACCTCGCTCCTCGCGCTGCGCACCGAGGGCGGGGCCTCGCTCCCGCTGCGGCGGCTCCCGCGCCGAAACCTCGTCGCGCTCGCGATGATGGTCGTCGTCAGCGCGGGGCTCGCGGTGGGCGCCGCGCGCGGCCTGCGCGAGTTCTACGGCTGGGTCTCGGCGCGGATGATCCACGCGCTCGAAGACGACGTCTCCAGCGGCTTCGACGACCGCTTTGACCTCGGCGCGCTCTCGACGCTGCTGCAGTCCGAGGAGCTCGTCCTGCGCATCCAGGGCCCCGCGCCGGAGCACCTCCGCGGGAGCACCTTCGACCGGTATCAACGCGGTCGATGGCGGAGCTCTCGGGGATTCGCCCACCGCATCGTGCGCGTCCCCCGGGGGCCCATCGAGGGCGACGGGGTGATCTCCATCGAGCGCGTGGGAGGCGTCGGCGGGTGGTATTTCCTCCCGCTGGAGACGGGCCGCTTCGCGACGGAAGAGGGCGGCGCGCGCCTCGACCCGCTGGGCACCGTGCGCGCGATCCCCGGAGACCCCGGCCACCGCTGGTGGGTCACGCTCGGCCCGCGCGACGCGCTCGTGCCCGATCCCCCCACGGCGCGCGACACCGAGGTGCCCGAGGCCCTCGTCGACCCGCTGCTCTCGACGGCGCGCGCGTGGGCCGAGGGCGCCCGCGGCAACGACGACACCATGGCGCGGCTCACGGACAACCTCCGCGCGCGCTACCGATACTCCCTGCGCTTCTCGCGCGGTCGCACGGACCCGGTGCTGGATTTCCTCTACGTGCACCGCGAGGGGCACTGCGAGTACTTCGCGTCGGCGCTCGCGCTCCTCGGTCGCACGATGGGCGTTCCCACGCGGGTGGTGGGCGGCTACCGCGTGGCCGAGCGCAACCCCTACACGAACGAGTGGATGGTGCGCGAGATGAACGCCCACGCCTGGGTCGAAGCGTGGGGCGACGACCACCGCTGGCACACCTGGGACGCGACGCCCGCCGACGGGCTCCCGCAGAACCAGCGGCACCAGACCGAGCGCTGGCGCGGGCTGCGCGAGGCGCTCACGTACTTCGCGGCGGCCGTGCAGCGCTGGGTGCTCGCGCGCACCGCGTGGCAGATGCTCGGCGCCGCGGGCGTGATGCTCGCGGTGTGGCTCGTGTACCGGAGGTTCCAGCCGCCCGAGGGGCCCGCGGTGGTGGGCCTCGACCCGCGCGACCTGCCGACGCCCGCCTGGACGGCGCTGGAGACGGCCCTGGGCTCCCGCGGGATCACCCGCGCGAAGGGAGAGACCCTGGAGCGCTTCGCGGCGCGCGTGCGAGAGAGCGCGCTCCTCGACGCGGAGTCCCGCGACGGCGCGGGCAGGGCCATCGAGGGCTACGCCGCGTGGCGCTACGGGAACCTCGGCGACGACGCCGCCGTGCGCGCGTCGCTCGACGGCGCGAGGACGGCGCTGCGCGCGGCGAAGCCGACCGAGAGCTGAACAGGCGATGAGGCTCCCGAAGCACGGGAGGGGGGTGCGCGGAGCCCAGGAGGGGGGTGCGCGGAGCCCAGGGCAACCCTCATGGGAGCCGGGAGGTGGACTTCATCGAGGACGGGGTCGGGCTTCCAGAAGACGGGAGCGCGGCTCCTCGAAGCAGGGAGGAGGGTTCCGCGAAGGTCAGGTCCCCGCTTCGGAGAGCAGGTCCCTGAGCGCGACGCGGGACGGGGCCGAGCCCTGCTCCCGCGCGTAGAGGGCTTCGAGCGCGGCGAGCACGGTGGAGAGCGTCTCTTGATCGAGCACGCAGTCAGGGTCGGCCGCCGCGGGACCTCCTTCGGTGAAGTTGAGCTCGCACGCGCTCACCACGGGCAGCCCCCGCCGGTCGCGCGTCTTCACCGGGACCCCGTGCGACCGACACACCAGCGGCCGCGCCGCGTACACCCCGCAGCGGCCGTCGTCGCCGAGCGCCGCGCAGCGACCCTCGCGCGCCGCCCTCGCCCGCGCGCGCAGCGCCTCCCGCTCCTCCACGGAGAGCGTCGCGAGGAAGGCCCGCACCGCCGCGGCCTCCACCCCGGTCACGTCGAGGGAGACGTGGCAGCACGACTCACACCCCTCGGCGCAGCGCATCCGGTCGCCGTGCCTCGACCACACCCGCGCGAAGAACGCGTCGACCTTCGCCGTGAGCGCGCCGTAGCGCGCGAGCGCCTCGCTCACCCCAGGCCCGCCCGCGCGCGCACCTTCGCGCCCTGCGCCCGCGCGTCCGAGAGCACGCGCTCCTCGTCCATCGTGGTGAGCTCGCCGAAGCGCACCAGCACGCGGCCGTCGACCAGCACGTGCCGCACGTCGCCCGCGCGCGCCGCGTAGACCACCCGCGCGTCGGGGCCTCCGCCCGGCTCGCAGTGCAGCCGCGTGAGGTCGACCACCGCGATGTCGGCCCGCTTGCCCACCTCGATCGACCCCACCTCGGCGTCGATCCCCAGCGCGCGCGCGCCGCCGATGGTCGCCATGCGCAGCACCGTGCGCGCCGGGAGCGCCGTCGTGTCGCCCATCCGCTTCGCGAGGAGCGCCGCGTGCCGCATCTCGACGAAGGCGTCGAGGTTGTTGTTGCACGGCGCGCCGTCGGCCCCGAGGCCCACCACCACGCCGCGCTTGAGCATCCGCGCGACCTTCGCCACGCCCGAGCCCAGCTTCAGGTTCGCGCTCGGGCAGTGCGCGACGCGCGTGCCGAGCTTCGCCACGCGGCGCCGCTGCTCGGCGGTGAGCTGCACGCCGTGGGCGAGCACCGTGTCGGGGCCCGCGAAGCCCCACTCCTCGAGCGCGTCGACGTCGTCGCGGCCCAGCGCCGCGCGCACCGCGGCCTTCTCTCCGGGGTGCTCCGAGGCGTGGGTGTGCAGCCACGCGCCGCGCTTGCGCGCCATCACCGCCGACTGACGGAACAGGGCCTCGGTGCACGAGAGCACGAAGCGCGGAGAGAACGCGTAGCGGAGCCGTCCCCCCTCGGCGCCGTGCCAGCGGTCACAGAGCGCCTCGCTCTCGGCGAGGCTCTCGTCGGTGGTCTCTCGCAGCCCCGCGGGGACGTCGTCGCCCGCGTCCATCATCGTCTTGCCCGAGACCGCGCGCAGGCCCGAGGCGGCGAGCACCTCGAAGACCGCGTCGTGGTGGTGCACCGTGCCCATGTCGAGGATGGCCGTGGTGCCCCCCTTGAGCATCTCGGCCACGCCCAGCGCCGCCGACGCGCGGAGGGACTCGGGGTCGTGCGCGGCCTCGAGCGGCCAGATGCGCGCCTTCAGCCACTCGAGGAGCGGCAGGTCGTCGGCCATCCCGCGGAAGAGCGCCTGACACAGGTGCACGTGCGCCTGCACGAAGCCCGGGATCACCGCGCAGCCGCGCGCGTCGAGCACCCGCATCGGAGACGCCGGCCGGTGCGAGAGCCGCCGCGCCTCGTCGCCGACGGCCACGACGCGCTCGCCGCGCACGAGCACGTCGCCGTCGAAGATCCGGTGGTGGGGGTCGCAGGTGACCACCGTGCCTCCCCTCAGGAGCAGGTCCATCGCGCCCCGGATGGTGCCCGCCCCACGCCCGCGGGTCTACCGCGACCTTCACCACATGGACGCACCCCCGCAGTTCCGGTATTGGGCAACTGTCATGAAGCGCGTGTCCTTGCTTGCGTGCGCGACGCTCTCCCTGGGCCTCGCCGCCTGCTCCGCCGAGCCCGACCGCTGGATCCCCGTCCGCGACAGCGGCACCAGCGGCACCCTCGACGGCGGCCGCACCTCCTGCGACCCCTCACAGATCTACTGCAACGGCAACGAGACCTACACGTGCGCCGAAGACGGCACCGTGCTCACGCGCCAGACCTGCAGCGGCGCGACGCCCATCTGCGCCCCCGGCGTCGGGTGCCGCGTGTGCGTGCCGGGCACCAGCCGCTGCGACCCGTCCTCCCCCAACCGCGCGCAGACCTGCGCCCCCGACGGCAGGAGCTACAGCGACGGCATCGCCTGCAACGAGGCCGACGGCGAGATGTGCGTGAGCGGCGCGTGCGTCTCGCGCTGCTCCGACAGCGCCCTCGGCCGCTCGTACCTCGGCTGCGACTACTGGCCCACGGTCACCGCCAACGGCGCGCTCGACCCGAACTTCACCTTCGCCGTCGTGCTCTCGAACCCGCAGACCTACGCCGTGCGCGAGCATCACCGGCGGCGCCCTCACCGCCCCGCTCACGGTGAACCTCTCCCCCGGCGCCATCGAGACCGTCACCCTGCCCTGGGTGAACGACCTCGTGCAGTTCGACCCGCGCTGCGTGCCCGTCCGCGGCGGCGCCTGCCGCGGCACCGCCCCGCCGCCCACGTCGACCCTGCGCCGCGGGGGCGCGTACCACGTGCACACCAACGGCCCCATCGCCGCGTACCAGTTCAACCCGCTCACCTACGAGCGCTCGACGGGCTACTTCTCGTACACCAATGACGCCTCGCTGCTCCTCCCGCAGGGCGTCTTGCGCCAGCGCTACATCGTCTCGACCTGGCCCAACGCCTACTCCGGCGGAGAGACCTCCGGCGGCTTCGTCGCCATCACCGCCGTGAGCGGCGAGTCGACGGTCGTCACGGTGCGCCCCACGGTGAACGTCTCAGCGGGCCTGGGCGTGCCCGCCATCGCCCGCGGCGCCACGCGCGAGTTCTCTCTCCAGCCCGGCGACGTGCTCGAGCTCCTCGGCGACGGCCCCGGGGACCTCACCGGCACCACCATCGAGTCGTCGCTCCCCGTGGCCGTGTACGTGGGCCACAACTGCACCACCATCCCCTCGACGCGCCCCGCGTGCGACCACTTGGAGGAGCAGCTCTTCCCCAACGAGACGTGGGGCCGCGACTACTTCGTCTCGGCGCTGCGCGACCGCGGGCCGACGATCCCGTCGATCATCCGCGTGATGTCGCAGGCCGACGGCAACCAGATCACCTTCGACCCGCCCACCGCGGGCCAGAACCGCACCCTCAACGCGGGAGAGTTCTTCGAGTTCTCCTCGGTGAACCACTTCCGCATCCAGGGCAGCCAGGCCTTCCTCGTGACGCAGTTCATGGTGGGCCAGGGCCCCGCCTCCAGCGCGGGCACCGGCGCCGGAGACCCCGCGATGGTCTTCGAGGTGCCCGTGCAGCAGTTCCGCAACAGCTACGACTTCTACGTCCCCGCGACGTACCCGACGAACTACCTCAACGTCGTCGCCCCCGAGGGCACGCAGCTCACCCTCGACGACGCGCCCTTCACCGGCACCCCCGACAGCGTCGCGGGCTTCAGCGTGTACGCCCAGCGCGTCACCGCGGGCCCGCACCGCATCCGCTCCACCAACAACCAGGGCTTCGGCATCAAGGTCTACGGCATCGCCCCGTACACCTCGTACATGTACCCCGGCGGGCTCGACCTGCAGCTCATCACCCCGGGCTGACCGCGTTGCCCGCTCGCCCCCGCCCCGCGGCGGAGCCCTCCGCCCGAGAGACCCCGAAGCCCTCGAAGCCCGCCGCGAAGAACAAGCGCGGCAGCCCCGAGGCCGTCGCCAAGCGCCGACTCGCGCGCAAGCTCAACCGACTCCTCACCGAGGGCAGCGCCACGGCCGCGGGCGACGGGCGCACCGAGCGACGTCGACGTCGTCTGTTGAAGGAGCTCGAGCAGGGCACGCGCGACCCGGCCACCGGGCTCAAGCCCGTCGAGGTGCTCCAGCGCGTGCACGAGCTCCTGGAGCTCGGCGAGACCCCCGCGGCGCTGCGCAAGGTGGTGAAGCCCCACCCCCGGCCCGCGGTCGACGTCGACGAGGCCCGCGCGCTGCTCCGAGAGATCCACGCGGCCTACGGCTTCCGCGAGGAGGCCTACGCCTTCATCGGCCTGCCCGACGAGGCCCTCGACGCGCTCCGCCCCGCGACCGAGCCCACCAAACCCCGCAAGCGCAAGAGCCCCTGACCTCACCCTCACGCCCGCCCCTCGCCCGATGCCCCCGCAGGAACCCACCGCCCCCGATCGCGACGCCGCCACGGACCCTTCGCCCGCGAGCGACCCTCCCTCCGCCGAGGCCGTCGACGACCGCGCCCCCATCGCGGGCCTCGACGCGCCCGCCGCGCGCCCCTCCCGCTTCGGCGCGCTGAGCCACTGGATCGCCCCCGGCGTCGCGCTCGCCGTGGCCGTCTCGGTGACCGTGCGCGCGCACTGGCACTTCTTCGCGCCGTGGCCCACGCCCGTCAGCAACGACGAGGGCTACATCTCGGCCCTCGCGCTGCGGATGATCCACGGCCACTGGCTCCCCTACGTCGACGGGGTCTCGCAGCGCGGCCCGATCCTCTACTGGCTCACCGCGGCGGTGATGAAGGTCTTCGGGCAGTCGACCTGGGTCCCGATCCGCGGGCTCGCGCTCACGCTCGGGCTCTCGACCCTGGGCCTCGTCTTCGCGCTCACCGCGGAGCTCTCGTCGCTCTTCGGCGCGGGGCTCGCGGCGCTCTTCGCGACCTACTTCCTCGCGTACGAGCTGAACCCCTGGGACGGCATCGGCCTCAACGGAGAGGTCCTCGCCGCGCAGTTCGTGCTGATGGCGTGGTACGCGACGGCGCGCGCGCAGCGATCCCCGCAGGGCGAGCGCGGGCCCGTCACGCGCCGGGTGGGGTGGGTCACCGCGGCGGGGGTGCTGTCGGCCTGCGCGGGGCTGAGCAAGCAGATGTCGCTCGCGCACGCGGGGCCGCTGGTGGCGTGGCTCCTCCTGGGGCGCGCGCACGAAGACGACACGCTCAAGGATCGCCTGCGCCTCGTCGCCCGCTTCGCGCTGGGCTTCGTCACGCCCTACGCGCTGGTGGTGGGCCTCTACGCGGCGACGGGCCACCTGCGGGAGTTCGTCTACTACTACCAGCGCTACGGCCGCGACATCTTCATGGCGCCGGTGACCCTCGAGGCCTTCCGCGGAAAGGTCCGAGAGCAGATCGACAAGTACCTCATCGGCATCACCGCGGTGACCACGTTGGGGCTCGGGGTGACGGCGGCGACGGTGCGGCGCATGGTCGACGAGGAGGGCCCGTGGATCGACCGCCTCCGCCGCGACGCGCCCGCGCTGGTGACGCTCGCGCAGGTGCTCGCCGCGGCGCTCGGCGCGTGCTTCACGGGGAGGTTCTTCCCTCACTACTTCGTGCAGGTCTTCCCCATCGCGGCGGTGATGGCGGGGGTGGCCGCGGGTCACCATTTCGACCTGCACGCGAAGCGCTGGAAGGGCGCGCTCGCGGGCGCGATGGTGCTTGTTCTGGGCGTCTCGGCGCTGTTGGGCGTCGGGGCCTCGGCGCTCGCGCGCAACGTGAAGACGCGCCGCGAGAGCGACCGCTGGTACCAGAACCCGCGCGAAGACCCGATCGTGCGCTACGTGGTCGAGCGCACGCAGCCGGGCGAGAAGGTCTTCGTGTGGGGCTTCCGCGCCGAGACGCACGTCTCGTCAGGGAGGCTCCCCGCGTCGCGCTTCGTCTACTCGGTCTACCCCTCGGGCGTGGTGCCGTGGTTCCCCTCGACGCGCGCGGAGGAAGAAGCGCGGCAGGTGCCCGGCGCGCGGCAGCAGCTCCTCGAAGACCTCGAGCGCGAGCGCCCCGAGCTGGTCATCGACGCGGGCCGCTCGATGAGCGGACGGTACATGTACAACTACCCCGTGCTGCGAGCGTACCTCGACCGCAACTACTGCTTCATGCGCTACGTCGACGGAGAGCCCGTGTACCGCCGCCGCCGCGGCGACCACTGCCCGCCCGCTGATTATTGAAGTCCTTCACTACGGTGACAGGGTACGTCACCCGTGATGTTGACCCTCGAAAAGCCGGTCGCTACGGTGGCAGACGACGGGGGGCCAACACCCTCCTCGCAAAGGAAGCGGCGTCATGGCTGAAGGACTCAACAAGGCGATGCTCATCGGCAACCTCGGCGCCGACCCCGAGCTGAGGTTCACGCAGAACAACCGTCCGGTGCTGAAGTTCCGCATCGCGACGACGGAGTCGTACGTCGACCAGAACAAGGCCCGGCAAGAGGTCACCCACTGGCACAACATCGTGGTGTGGGGCCCGCGCGGCGAGGCGCTGTCGAAGTTCCTGCACAAGGGCAGCAAGGTCTACATCGAGGGTCGCATCGAGACGCGCTCCTACGATGACCAGCAGGGCGTGAAGCGCGTCGCGACCGACATCGTGGCGAACCAGATCCTCCTCCTCGACGGCCGCCCCGGCGGCGGAGGTGAGGGCGGCGGAGGCGGCGGAGGCTACAGCGGCGGAGGCGGCGGCCGAAGCGGTGGCGGTGGCGGTGGGGGCTACGGCGGTGGAGGCGGCGGTGGTGGGAACGCGCCCCGCGGTGGAGGCGGCAGCGGCGGTGGGGGCGGCGGTGGCCGTCCGCAGCACGACGAGCACGACTTCCCGCCCGATGACTTCGGTGGCGGCGGCGGCAGCGACGACGACATCCCGTTCTGAGCCGCGACCGCTCGACCCTCACCCTCAACCCCTCTCCCGCACGCGGTAGAGGGGCCGGGGGTGAGGGTCGCGCTCACGCGTGTATTCTCCGCGCGCCGTGCGTCTCCGCGTCGTCGCGCTCCCGCTCTCTCTCATCACCCTCGCCCTCGCCCCCTTCGCGCTCGCCACCGGCGGGCTCGACGAGGTCGACCACAAGGTCCAGCCCGCCGCCGGCAACCTCTGGTCTGACCGCTACCGCGGCGGAAGGCTCATCCGCGGAGACGCCCCCACCCGCTGCATCGCGTTCACCTTCGACGACGGGCCCGACTGGCAGACCACGCCGCGCCTCGTCGCGGAGCTCGATCCGGCGAAACATCCCCGCGACCTTCTTCGTCACGGGCCACCGCATCGACGGCGACGGTGAGGTCGCGCGGCGCAACCGCGAGGTGCTGCGCGAGACCTGGGCCCGCGGCTTCCTCGTGGGGAACCACACGTACCACCACGACCTGCTCGACGGGATGCCGCGCGCCACCCTCGACTTCGAGATCGACCGCACCGGCACCCTCATCCAACAGACCCTCGGGACGCGCGTGTACCTCTTTCGCGCGCCCTTCGGCGCGCTCAACCACCCCGACGCGGTGCGCGCGGTCTTCTCCCGCGGCTACACCCCGGTCTTCTGGGCGATGGACTCCAACGACTGGCGCGTGAACACCGCCGACGGAGTGCTCGCCAACGTGCGCGCCGAGCTCGACCGCGCCCCGCGCGGTGGCGTGCTCCTCATGCACGACACGCTGCCGTGGAGCGTCGAGGCCTTCCCGCGGATCGTGGAGGAGATCGAGCGACGCAACCGCGAGCTCGTCGCGCGCGGTCAGGCCCCGTACGAGTTCGTCGGGATGGAGCGCTTCTGGCAGCGGTTGGGTCCGTCGCAGACCCAGCGACGCCCGCGCACCCGCCGGCGCGAGGCCGGGGGAGACGCGGGCGTCACGGGGTCGCGGTAGCGACCGGTCGGGTCAGCGCTGCGAGCCGGGCGCGCCGCCGAAGTACCACACCGCCGAGATCGACCCGGTGATGATGTCGGCGAGGCCGTAGCTCGGGCCGAGCGTCGTGCCCAGCCGGAAGGCCGAGGTCGACGTGGTCGTGGTGTCGTTGGAGCTCAGCACCACGGTCTTGCCCGACACCGACGTGAAGTCGACGCCGAAGCCGAACTGCGCGATCAGGCCGAGCTGCGGCACGCCCAGGAAGCCGAACTGGAGCTCCGCCGCCGCGTTGGCGCCGAGGCGGAAGCTGAAGGCCCCGAGGGAGTTGTCGGTGGTGCCCATGCCCGAGCCCGTGGTGATCGAGCTCGTGCCGTAGATGAGGTCGACGTAGGGCGTGAGGTAGATCGAGACGTGCTTGGCCTCGGCGAGCATGATGGGCAGGCCCGCGTGAACGCCGATCCCGAAGAAGTTCGGGTTGTCGTTCGACACGGTGGTGGTCATGCCGCCGGTCTGCGTCGTCTGCGTGTTGCCGCCGCTCGCGAAGCCGAGGGTCAGGCCGCCCTCGAGGCCGAGCGAGCCGTTGAGCCAGTAGCGGACGCCGACGGTGTGCAGCGACTGCGAGCCGCCCCCGCCCACCATGCCGCCCGTGAAGCTCAGCGCCGGCACGCTGGTCGTGCCGAAGTAGCGCAGGGCGAGGTGGCCCGTCACCACCGAGTGGTCGGTGATGCCAGAGGTGTCGGTGATCGAGCCGCCCGACGAGGTCGCCGTCGAGGGCTGAGCCGCCGCGGTGTTCAGGTCCTGCGCGCCCGCGACAGACGAAACCGTCGCGACCGTCGCCGCCAGCACGATGGAGAGCGCTGCACGCATCAGTTCTTCCTTCAACTTTCTAGGGCCCTGAAACCCCTTGTTCCGGGCCTCGGCGCGCCGTGTTTCTCCCATCAAACCCCCACTGTCAAGCTATCGCCCGGGGCTCCCGAGACCCCGAGAGACATTCACCGTCACGTGCGCCTCAGGGGGTGCGCGCGCGGCCCTCGCTGGCCGCGAGCCGACGTCGCAGGCGATCGTCCCACTGCGAGCCGGGGTCGCGCAGCGCGGCCTCCGCGAGGAGCGCCTCGGCCGCCGCCGGGTCGGCCTCCCGAGACGCCCTCGCCCGCAGCGTCACCGGCGCCGCGGGCACCACCTCCGCCGCGCGCGTCAACGCCCGCTCGCCCTCGCCCTCGGCGCACGCCGCCCCGTCGGCCCTGCACGCGAGCGCCACCCACGCGTCGGCGAGCGCGTCCTCCACCGGGTCACCGCTCCGGGCGCGCAGGTCCTCCAGCGCGCGCGCGGGCTCGGCGCTCGCGAGCAGCGCGCCGCGCCGGTGCCTGCCCCACGCGGTCTCGGCCGACGCCATCGCCGCGATCGCCTCGGCCCGCGCGCCCGCGCGCTCCTGCGCCCGCGACCAGGCCGCGCGCAGCACGTCGCGCGCGCCCGCCATGTGCGCGCCCGAGAGCACCGTGAGCGACGCGCGGTAGAGCCTCTCGGCGAGCTCGGCCCGACCGCGCGCGAGCATCATCGACGCGGCCATCCCCGCGCCGCCGCGAAGCCCGCGCCGCGACCGTCACCGCCCAGCCCCGGAGGGGCAGCTCCCCCACGGGCAGGCCCGACCAATGCCCGAGCACCGTCTCGCCCGCGTCGTCGTCGCCCGCGTCGAGGGGCACCCGCGCCAGCATCGCGAGCGCCTCTCCGTCGCGGCCCATCGCCGCGAG
The DNA here is from genome assembly GCA_041389825.1 of Polyangiales bacterium. GTDB lineage: Bacteria > Myxococcota_A > Polyangia > Polyangiales > JAEYZO01. Next base: position 214,390 of record JAWKRC010000007.1, read on the forward strand.
CGCCTGCGCGCCCACCCGAAGCGCGAGCGCGTCGTCGGGCCTCGCCGCGAGCGCCTGCTCGGCCTCGTCGAGCGCGCGGCCCGCCCTGCCGCACAGCCACCACAGCCGCGCCCGGCGCGCGTGAGACACGCGGTCTCCTCGCAGCGCGAGCCCCGCCACCATCGCGACCGCGGCGTCGGCGTGGCCGCCCCGCGCGCGCGCTTCGATCAGCGCCTCGCGGTCGACCACGTCGTCGGGCCGCGCGCGCACCAGCGGCGCGAGGATCGCCTCGGCCTCGGACCACGCGCCCCGGTCGAGCGCCTCTCGCGCGCGGCGCCGTCGCGACTCGCGCGCGGCGAGCACGCGCGCCCCCGCGGTGCCCAGCAGCCTCGCGGCGAGCACGCGGTCGGCCGCGCGCGCGTCGGGCGCGGTGCGCATCGCGTCGGCCACCTGCGCGTCGGTGCCCCCCGCGAGCCGCGCGGCGAGCCCGCGGAGCTCGGGGTCGTCGGGGTCGCTCGCGAGCGCGCGGGTCACCGCGCGGAGCGCGCCCTCGCGGTCGCCCCTGCGCTCCTGCGTGGCCGAGAGCGCGACCCACGCCGTCGCCGCGTCGGGGAACGCGCGGGTGAGGCGCTCGGCGAGCGCGGCGGCGTCGTCGACGCGGCCGTCGTCGAGGAGCACCAGCACGCGCCGCGCGGGGAGCTCCGGGTCGCTCGGGTCGGCGAGCTCGGCGAGCTCGAGCTGTCGGAGCGCGGTCTCGCGGTCGCCCGCGGCGCGGGCCATCTCGGCGCGCAGGAGGGCCTCGTACGCGGTCGGCGAGGCGAAGGCCCGGCGCACCCTCGCGCCGCCCACGCGCTCGGCCATCGGCGGGCGCGCGCTCGCGCACCCGAGGAGCGACGCGAGGACCACGGCGACGGTGCTCAGTCTGCGCACGGCGAGGAGCCCACGGTCTAACACGTCGGCGCCGGTGCTAGCGTGTCGCGTCGTGCGCCGCGCACACCTCGTCGTCGCCCTGGCCCTGTGCGCCGCGCCCACGGCCGTGTGGGGTCAGCCCCGAGACGCGAACGCCATCGCGCGCGAGGTCGCCGCGCGACACCTCGACGAGGCCGACCGCGCCCTCCGCGCGAGCCGACCGCTCGACGCCGAGGAGCACTTTCGCAGGGCCCTCGAGGCCGACCCCGGGCTCCTGCCCGCGGCGCTCGGGTGGGCGACGGCCCTCGATCACCGCGGGCACCGCGACGAGGCCGTGCAGGTGTTGCGCTCGCTCCCGCCGCGCGCCGTGACGGAGCCCGACGACGCCGTGGCGCTCGCGACGGGCTATCGATCCCTGCGTCGCCCCGACCTCGCGCTCGACCTCCTGCACGGCCGCGAGGCGGAGCCCGAGGCCCTGCGCGCGATCGTCGAGGTGGCCTCGGAGGCGGGGCGCTTCCCCGAGGCGCTGGCGGCCGCGCGGCGGCTCTTTTCGTCGGGGGTGGGCGACCCGCGCCGCGCGCGGACCCTGGTGCGCGCGCTGGAGAGACTCGTGGCCGAGGCCGACGCGGTCACGAGCCCGGTCGCGCCGTCGTCCCTGCGTCGCGCGCTGCGGGAGCGCTGAGGTCCCAGTCCCAGCCGCCCTCACCCGCGGCGGGGGACCAGGTCGCGCGGTTGGGGTGCACCGTGAGCGCGCCCCATCCGCCGCCCGCGGAGAGCGAGCGCCGCGCGTCGCCGCCGTCCACGCGGCGCGACACGACGTCGACGTCGTGCATCACCCACGGCCCCTCGCCGCCGAAGGAGAGCGTCCCGTAGCGGGCCACCTGCCCTCGCGTGATGAGCGGCGTCGACGCGAGGAGCGCCGCGGCCCGGTCGAGCGCCGCGCGCGGCGGCAACCCTTCGCTCCAAGGGACCACCAGCGCGTCGGGGCGGGCGCGCGCGATGTCGCCCGACGACGCGACCCAACCGACGGCGTCGGTCGCGACGGCGAGCACGACGGGGACGGCGAGCGACGGCGCGGTGGTGAAGCTCGCGGGGTTCGAGCGCGAGGCCGCGCCCCCCACGGTGTAGACGTAGCGCGTGGCGGGGGAGAGCCCGCACACGACGACCTCGTGCCATCGCAGGTCGCGTCGCTGCGGGTCGAGCGTCGACCAGCCGCGCTCCACGCGCTCGGCGCCGCCGGCCTGCGGCTGGAGGCGGAGCTCCGAGGCCATCACGCCGGGCTCCGTCGACCACCGCGCGATGAGCGAGCGGCCGTCGTCGCGCAGCGCGAGGTGCACGTCGCGCGGTCGTCGCGAGGCCACGCCCGCCTCCGCGTGCGGAGACGCGGCGCCGCCCACCACAGGGCCGTTCACGTCGAAGGCGCAGGCCTGCCCGCGGTACGGGAACATCTCCGGGCGCAGCGGGGCGGGGCGCGGCGGGTCGCGGCGGCACGCGCAGAGCGCGGCGACGATCGCGAGCGGCGCGCGGCGCATCGCCGTCACACGAACTTGAGCTTGCGAGCGGCCACGGCGGACATCTGCAGGAGCATCCACCCGTGGCGGAAGCGCGAGATGTTCGTGGTGCCGTAGGTGCGGTCGCGGTAGCGGATCGGGATCTCGAGGATCTTCAGGTTGAGCTTCGACGCGCCGAAGATGAGGTCGAAGTCGCCGAAGGGGTCGAAGTCGCCGAAGTACGCGCGGTTCGCCGCGAGGCGCTCGTAGTCGTCGGTCCACAGCACCTTGGTGCCGCAGAGCGTGTCCTTGAGTGGCTGGTTCAGCATGAAGCTGAAGAGCTTGCTGAAGCCGATGTTCCCCAGCTTGTTGAGGAAGCGCATCGCCTCGCTCTCCATGGGGTAGACCAGCCGCGTGCCCTGCACGTAGTCGGTCATCCCGTTGACCATCACGTCGTAGAACTTCGGCAGCTCCTCGGGGGGCACCGTGAGGTCGGCGTCGAGGATCATGAGCAGGTCCCCCGTCGCGTTGGCGAAGCCCACGCGCACCGCGTCGCCCTTGCCCTTGCCGGTCTGCTTGTACGACTTGATCTCCAGCGGGCCGTCGTAGCTGGCCATCGCGCGCTCGATGGCGCCCGCGGTGTCGTCGGTGCTGCCGCCCTCGACGAACACCAGCTCGGTGCCCGCGCCCATCACCGGCGTGCGCGCGATGATGTTGGGGACGTTGCCCTCCTCGTTGCGGGCGGGCACCACCACGGTGACCTTCGGCGGGGGACGCGAGGCCGCGCGGTCGTTGCGGCGGCGCAGCGCGTAGAGCCGGTACATCGAGAAGCGGTCGACCACCGGGAGCTTCGAGACGTAGCGGTTGAGCAGGGTCGAAACGACCGGCACCGGGGCCGGGAAGATCATCCGGTCCTCGAACTTCACCACCTCGAGGCCCGCGAGCTCGAAGAGGTTCTTCAGGTCCGACTCCGAGAGCCAGTTGCCCGCGGGCGTGGGGAGCTTGAAGCCCGCGCGCTCGCCGAGCTTGATCGCCACCTCCCAGAGGTAGTTGTAACAGGTGAGGAAGATCCTCCCGCCCTCGTCGAGCTGCGCCGCGAGGTTCTCGAGCAGGAGCTGGATGTCAGGCACCGTGTGCACGAGCCGGTCGCACACGATGGCGTCGAAGCGCTCGCCGCTCTGCCAGGTGAGCGCGTCGCCCTCGGTCACGTCGAGGCCCGGGTGGCGCTCGCGCGCGGCGCGCACCGCCTCGGGCGTGAGGTCGAGGCCGCGCTTGAGGGTGTTGGGCAGGCCCGCGAGGGTGTCTCCGCGGCCGCAGCCGACCTCGAGCACCTTGGCGTCGGCGGGGATCACCCGGCGCATCGCCGCGGCGACGTCTTCGCGCAGGTAGCGCTGGCCGACGGTGAAGCGCGGCTGCTCGCGGGCGGCGCGCTCGAAGTAGGCGCGCCACGCGGCGTCTTCTCGGGTGGCGGTGGGCGCGGGGCGAGAGGCCCTCGGCGCCGCGGGTGCGGGCACGTCACTCATGGCAACCATCGGTCGGCGTCGCTCCTCGAAGGACGGTGAAGGGCCGCGAAGCTCACACGCGGGGAGCGACGGATCAAGGGCCGGGGTCGCGCCGCACCAGCCTCCACACGCGGGGGCAGCCCTCGCGCTCCTCCATCCCCCAGCCCCGCCACCGGAACTGCCAGTGGTCCACGTGGGGCTCCTCCTGGACGATGTACGCCGGTCGATCGGGCGACTCGAAGCGATCGAGCAGCGCGCACCCCGCGGCCGTCGCGGGGGCCTGCCCGCGTTGACGAAGAGCACGTCCCTCGCGTCGCGGATCACCAGCGCGTCGTCGAGCGCGTAGCCGCCCACCAGGATCACCCGCGGGCTCGACCCGATGCAGCGCTCCACCTCGCGCACCCGCGCGTCCTGACGTCCGCGGTAGTCCCTCGCCGCGACGCGGTCGACGCCGATCACCTCGGCGCCCGACATCCCCACGCCCACGGCGAGCGAGAGCGCGGCCACCGCGCCCGCGACGCGCCTCCACGGCCCGGTGCGCGCGAGGGCCAGCGACGCGAACAGCGCCGTCGCCGCGTAGAGCGGCCAGCGCAGCGTCACCGCGTGCTTGTAGGGATCGGTCTCTCCGAGCTCCGAGAGCCGCGCGCCGAAGTACGCCGCCCACGCCACGGCCACCCCCGCGTGCCACGCGCGCAAGGGGAGCGACGCCACGCCCGCCGCCGCGAGCGCGGTCACCGCGGGCAGCGCCGGCACGAGGTACCGCGGGTTGAGGAAGGGCCAGCCCCACACGTACGCGCCGCCCTCGTGCGCGCGCAGTCCGCACGCGGCGAGCACCCCGAGGGCGACCGCAGACAGCATCGCGAGGGTCGCGTGGTCGGCCTCGTCGCGGGAGCGGCCCTGACGCCGCGCGGCGAAGACCGCGGCGACGACCCAGGGAGAGCACTGCAGGAGCGAGCGCACCGCCCACCCCGCGCCGTAGGCCGCGCCCTCGTCGACCACCCGAGGGAAGTTCGACTGGAGCGCGCCGAAGTCGACGACGAAGCCCCAGAGGGCCCGCGGGTAGCGCGAGAGCACGTCGCGCGCGGGCGTGTCGGGCACCGTGGCCGCGGCGACGCCGACGCCCGCCACCAGCGCGAGCGCGCGGGGAGAGCGGCGCGCGCACCAGAGCGAGGCGAGCCACGCGAGCACCCACCAGCGGTAGGGCTCGATGGGTTCGAGGAACCCGTGCACCGTCTGCGTGTTCTCGACGCCGGTGCACGTGTGCGCGTTGCAGGGCCCGTAGGAGATCGGGTTCCACGCGCCGAAGCGGTGGTGGTTCACCCAGGACATCAGCCCGAGCGAGGGGAGGCTCGCGAGGCCGTAGCTCGCCGCGCGCACGACGCGCCGACGGGCCGAGCCGTAGCCCAGGGTGAGGAGCCCGAGGAGCCCCCAGGGGATCGCGAGGAGGAGGTGGCACCCGAGCGCAGCGCTCGCCGCGAGGCCCATGAGCGAAGCCCAGATCGCGACGTCGGTGTCGTGCGTGGCGGAGACCGACCGCCGCCCCGCGGCGACGGCGAGCACCGCGAGGCAGCCCGCGGGCACGAAGGGCGCGACCATCGTGGCCCAGAAGCCCGAGGCGGTGCCGACGACCAGGGCCCACGCGCTCGCCGCGGCGAGGTACGGCCTGCGCGTGAGCGCGTGGACGATCGACGCGGTGGCCCAGGCCGAGAGCGCGAGCAGGAGCCACAGCGCGCGGATCACCCCGCGGTAGCCTCCGAGCTTCGCGGCGGGCGCGAGGAGGTACGACTCGGTGGCCGGGAGGATCCCCCACGCGAGCCCGTCGCGCGCGACGAACCATCGCGGGCGGAGCTCGGGGAAGTCGTCCACGGGGCCGTTGGCGAAGCCGATGGAGCCGTGGTCGGCGACGGAGCGCGCCTGCTCGAAGTGGGTCATCGAGTCGACGTCGAAGTTCGAGCGCCAGGGCGCGAGCGCGACGACGACGAGGAGCAGGGCCGCCAGCGGCGCGAGCGCGATGAGGGCGCCGCGGTGGCGATGGAGCGGGCCGTCGAAGGTCTCCACGGCCCGTGTGTCTACACCAAGCCTCAGCCGGCGCGGCCGAAGTCCTCGACCATGCGGGTCACGACGTCGAGGCCGCGGGCCCAGAACTCCGGGTCGGTGATGTCGACGCCGAGGCGCGAGAGCATCGCCGCGGGCGCGTCGCTCCCGCCCCCCGCGAGGAGCTCTCGGTACTTCGGCACGAAGGCCGCCGCGTCGCGCTCCCAGAGGGCGTAGAGCGCGAACACCAGGAGCTGACCGAAGGCGTAGGAGTAGCAGTAGAAGCGGTAGTGGATGAGGTGCGGGATGGCCGACCAGCCCCAGCGGTCGGCCTCGAAGCGCTCCACGGCGTCGCCGTAGAGGCGGTCCATCTCGCGGGTCCACATCGCGCAGAGCTCGTCGGCGGGCACGGTGCCCTTGGCGCGCCGCGCGTGCGCCTCTCGCTCCCAGCGGGTGAAGGCCACCTGCCGATGGATCGTGCCGAGGGCCTCCTCGATGCGCTGCGCGAGGAGCGCGCGGCGGAGCGTGGGGTCGGTCTCTCCGTCGAGGAGGCTCCGCGCGAGCACCATCTCTCCGAACACGCTCGCGGTCTCGGCCATGGGGCTCGTAGGCCAGTAGTTGAGCGGCGACTGCCGCTCGCCCGCGAGCGCGAAGTGCACGCCGTGGCCGAGCTCGTGCGCGAGGGTGAACACGTCGCGCAGACGTCCGTGGTGGTTGGTGAGCACGCGGGGGCCGATCCCCGGGAGCATCCCCGAGCAGAAGGCCCCGTCGCGCTTGCCCGCGCGGGGCGCCGCGTCGATGCGCCGCTCGTCGAAGAAGGCCCTCGCGCGGTCGGCGATGTCGGGCGCGAGCGCGCCGAAGGCGTCGAGCACCATCGCGCGCGAGGTGGGCCAGTCGCAGTCGCGCTCGGGCGCGGGCCAGGGGGCCAGGAGGTCGTAGCTCGCGAGGCGGTCGAGCCCCAGGGCCTTACCCTTCATGCGCAGGTACTCCTGCGCGACGGGGTAGTGAGACTCCACCGCCGACATCAGCGCGTCGAGGGTGGCGAGCGGCAGCTCGTCGTCGAGCATCGTGGGCGACTCGGGCGCCGCGTAGCCGCGCAGGTCGGTCTCGAGGCGGTGGTCCTGGTAGACGGTGTTGGTGATGTACGCGAGGAGCTCGCCGTCGGCCGCGAGCTTCTCGGTGAGCGCGCCCCACGCGGCGCGGCGCACGTCGCGGTCGGTGTCTTCGCGCAGCCCGCGCACCTCGGGGAGCGTGAGGACCTTCTTCTCTCCCTTCACGGTCACGTCGAAGCGCCAGCCCGTGGTGCGCTGGTCGTAGAGCTCGGTCCACGCGCGGCGGCCCGTGAGGTCCTTGGTCGAAAGCGCTGACTCGACCTCGCCGTCGAGGGTGTGCGGCGCCTGCGCCCGCGCGCGGGAGACGTGGTGCGCGTAGCCCGCGAGGTCGGGTGACGTCGCCCACGCCTGGGCGACGGCGTCGCTGGCCTTGCCGAGCTCGGTGTCGATGAAGCGCAGTCGGTTGGCGACGGCGGTGCCGCGCTCGCTGCACCGCGAGGCCGACGCGCGCACGGCCTCGTCGTCGCCCTCGGTGGATTGCAGGAGCCGCGCGTACATCTGCGGTCGGTACATCGCCGCGAGGGCGTCTTCGTAGCGCGTGAGGAGCGCCGCGAGGCCCGCGCCGTCGAGGTCGGCCACGCGGCCCTGGTGCGCGGACTCGAGCTCCGTCGCGAGGGCCTCGGCGCGGTCGAGGTCGGCCCCGAGGCCCGGGTCGTCGGGGCCCGCGTAGAGGTCGGTGAGGTCCCAGGTCGGCGTGGTGTCGGAATCGTTCACGGCGGCGCTCCCTCTCCCGCGGTACGATCGCGCCCGCGGAACCCGAGCATCGATGACACGGATGAGCGACGAGTGGGAGCGCAAGGAGCAGGAGCAGCGCTCCAAGGCGTGGTACGCGATCCTCGGGATGGGCGCGCTGGTGGGGGGGGCCTTCGTGATCCTCGCGTGGATCCCCGACAACCCCTTCAACGTGCCCTCGGAGCTGCCGGGGATGTCGCGGTTGAACTCCACCACGCTGAACGGCAACGCGGCGCCGGTGTTGCCCACCACCCAGTCGGCGACGCAGGGCATCGGCGCGGCGTGCAGGGTGAGCGACATCGCGCGGGTGCAATCGTGGCGCGAGCCCCTTCGCACGTACAACACCGCCGACGCGATCACGGCCCACGCCGACCGCGCGCGGGGCTTCGAGGTCGTCGGGTGGAACGCGCTCTCCCCGGACGAGGACGCGGGCGCGGGCGCGGGCTGCGTGGTGACCTTCACGTACCGTGAGTCAGGGCGGCAGCGCGTCGCGCGGTGGGTGGTGTCCGAAGACCGTCAGACCGTCACCGCCGACGATGACCTCGCGCGCTCGCTCTCGGTGATGCCGTCGCGCGGGCGGGGGCGGCGGCGGTAGTCGACCGCGGCGCCCGGCGCACCGCCGCGTGCGGAGAGCGCGGCAGTAGCCCGCGGGGCGGAGAGGCCATCCAGTACGCGCAGGGCAGCGACACGACGCACGCGGCGGCGAGCGCGGCGCGCGCGACGACGCTGAGGTCCTTGCGCGAGGGCCGCCGTCGCGGTGGAGGCGCGTAGCCCTTGAGCGCGGCGGGGCGCTCCTCGTCTCGGCCACCACCGCGAAGACCGCGAGCCCTTCGCCGCGCTGCCGCGCGACGTGATCGACCAGCTCGGCGACGTGGGCGCCCTCACGCTTCGCGTCGCAGAGCACCAACGCGACGGGGCCGAGGTCGAGGTCGGCGTAGGCCCTCACCTGCTGCGCCGCGCGGTCGCAGTCTCCGCGCGAGTAGCGCGCCTTCACCTCGACGAGGAGCGCGTCGCCGTAGCCCTCCATCACCAGGTCGACCCGGCGCGCGCCGCCGTACGCGTCGCGGAACCTCCGCTCGCTCGACACGCGGATCGTCGCGTGGCGCCGCCGCAGGAGGTGGAACAGCCGCTCGTGGTACGCGCGCTCGCTGCGCAGCGCGCTCGGCCTCCACTCCGAGAGCGTCGCGAGGAGCGCGTCGACCAGCGGGTGCTTCGTCGCCTCGAGGCCGCCCGCGGCTGAGAGCGAGGTCGGCATCCGCGACACCACCGCGCTGGCGGGATCCTGCGCGCGCGGAGAACTCCCCTGCCCCCGCTCGATCCACGCGCCCGCGGCCCACGCGATCACGCCGAGGAGCGCGGCCCACACGCCCGCGACCACCCACGCGGCCTTCGGATGACCGACGCCGTAGCGCGCCATCAGGATCTCGGTCTCGGCGACGACGAGCCCGACGAGGGTCATCGCGCGACCGACGTGCTGCGCGCGGATCGACCACGGCGCCTCGACGAGGTCGGCGAGCACCTCGGGCCACGCGCTCACCGCGGCGCGCGCGCGGTCGAGGGCGACGCGCGGAGAGAAGCGGCCCGTCTCGTCGTCGCGGCAGCGCGACACGCCCGCGAGGGTCGAGGCCGTGAGGACGCCCACGAACACCACCGCCGCGACGGAGCTCACCACCCCGCCCGCGCCCACCACCTGCGCGGCGACACCGACCGCCGCGGCGGCGCCGATGAGCGCGGTGCGATGGCCCTGGAGGGTCGCGTCGACGCGGTCGGCGACGGCGAGGAGCCAGCCCGTCGAGCGGGTCGCGGCGCGGTATCCGGCCTCGGCGGCGACCACCCCTGCCGAGAGGACGGCCTCGGGCGCGGAGCGCTGCGCGGGCGTCTCGGGGGGAGGCGTGAAGGCGACGAAGGGCGCGGGCTCTGCGGCGGGGCTCGGGGCGATGGCCTCGTCGCGGTCGACGAGGTCACGCGCGCGGAGGAAGGCCGCGCAGCGCGGGCAGGTGAAGCCCGCGTCGAGGTCGGCGGCGGGGACCGTGAGGGACTGTCCGCAGCGGGGGCAGGGCTTCGTCGCGGCCGGGGGCGCGCTCATGGGGGGCGGGAGTGTAGCTTGCGGCGATGCGGTTTCGACGCGTCGCCCTCTCTGCGCTGCTCGCGTCGTGCGCGTCGTCCTCCCCGCGGAGCGCTGGGCCTCCCGCCGCGCCAACGGTCCGCGCGGAGGTGGGCCTCCCCGACGCGACCCCCGCGCGCTTCGTGAACGTCTCGATCCAGCAGGACTCGACGCCGTGGACCATGGACGGCTGCGTCTCGAACCTCTCGGGCGCGTGCTTCGCCACCCAGCGCGTACCGCTCACGGCTGACGACGAGCGCGCGCTGCGGAGCCACCTCGACGCCGTGGCGCGGATGCCCTTGTGTGAGCCCGAGGCCTTCGCGCCCGGCGACCCCGCGTACACCGTCTCGATCCCGAGCCGCGAGCTCGCGGGTCACCTCCCGGTGAACGCGGCGGAGATCGAAGCACGCACCGCGGGCCCCTGCGGCGCGCCCGCGCGCCTCGCGTGGTGGATCGCGCGGCGCTTCACCGCGGGCACGCGCTGAGCGACAGGCGGAAGCGCACCCGACCGCAGTGACACCCGCCCTCGACGGTCATGGGGAAGCTCACGACCGCGATGGGAGCCCCGCCGCCCCGCGGGTGTCTACCCGGTCACGCCTCGGGCGCGGGCGCGCGACCGACGCCCGGGACGGCGCGGTAGACGAAGTACCCGAGCATCCCGATGGAGCCGAGGAGCGCCGTCGCGACGAGCCACGGCCACGCGCGCAAGCCCCGACGGCGGGCGTCGCGCACCACCACCGTCGACGCCACGACGAGCGCGATCACGAGGTCGAGAAAGATCTGTGTCTCCCAACCTCCCTGGATAGCCGTGTCGATGAAGCCCAGCCACCCGTGGTGGAGCGACACCCAAACGCTGAAGGTGAAGAAGGGCACGAGCACCGCGAGGGCGAGGAGCGAGCGAGAGCGGGAGCGGTCTTCCATGGCGATGAGTCCTCCGATGGGCCGCAACGATGCGCCGTCCGCGACGGGGGACCATGACCTCCGAGGTCATGGTCGGCGCGACCCGCGACGGTAGAGTCGCCGCCACGATGAGCGCCCACCACCTCACCTTCGGCCCGCTCCTTCGTGACCACCGCGTCGCGCGGAGGCTCTCTCAAGAGGCCATCGCGACGCTCGCCGAGGTCTCGACGCGCCACCTGAGCTACCTCGAGAACGGGCGCGCGGCGCCGAGCCGCGAGATGGTGCTCGTGCTCGGCAGCGCCCTCGACCTCCCGCTGCGCGACCGCAACACGCTCCTCGCCGCGGCGGGCTACGCGCCGGTGTACGCGTCGGCCCCGCTCGACAGCGACGCGCTCGCGCCGGTGAAGCGCGCCCTCGACCACCTGCTCGCGGCGCACGAGCCCTTCGGCGCCGTGGTGGTCGACCGCGACTGGAACCTCCTCCAGATGAACGACGGCGCGCGGCGCCTGCTCGCGTGGGCGCTCGACGGCCTCCACCCCTCGCCCGCGGTGATGGGCAACGTGCTCGACGCGACGCTCACGCCGGGCGCGCTGCGCGACCGGATCGTGAACTTCCCCGAGGTGGCGGCGACGGTCTTCGACCGCTCGCAGCGAGAGCTCGCCGTGGAGCGCGACCCCGCGCGCCGCGACCGCCTCACGCGATGGATCGCGCGAACGCTGGTGGCCGCGAAGGAGGGCGGCGCCGCGTCGGGCGGCCCCTTCGTACCGCTGCACCTGCGCAGGGGGGACCGAGACGTGCGGCTCTTCACGACGCTCACATCACTGGGGACGCCCATCGACGTCACCGCGCAGGAGGTGCACATCGAGTCGTACTTCCCCGCCGACGACGCGACGGAGGCGTTCCTGCGCGCGCTCGCGGAGTGAGCAGTGGCTACGCGGCGAAGATCGCGTCTCCGTCGCTCGCGGTCGCCGCGGCCGTGAGCCAGCGCGTGAGTCGGGCGACGTCTCCCTCGGCGACGACGGCGGCGTGCTGATCGGGCGAGAGCGCGACGCCACGCGCCTCGCAGAGCGTGAGGATCGCGGCGCTCATCGCGACCTGCGCCGCGTGGAGTTGGCCGCGAACGTCGTCGCGCTCGCGGCGCGCGTCGTCGCGCTCGCGAGCCGCCTCATCGAGTTGTGATTGCTGCTGGTCGGCCATCGCCTGGAGCCGCGCGACGATCTCCGACGCGTCGGGGACGAGCGCCTGGTTCGCGTAGAAGCGCAGGCGCGTTCCGACGGCGGCGAGCTCCAACCCGAGGACGGCGGAGCGGAGGTAGCCACCCTGCGGGACGCTGGGCTGGTAGGTGAGGGCGTCGAGCTCCGCGAGCCTCCACCCGCGGAGCTGGCCGTCGCGGCAATTGAAGCTGAAATACTCGGGGATGCGCCGCCGCGCGTAGTCCCGGACGTTCTCGACGAGGTCCTTGTGCTTCTTGCCGAGGTTGCGCACCTCGACGACGACGTCGACGCCTCTGCCCTGCTCGGACACGACCCAGGTCTCGGGTTCGATGTCGGGGTCGCAGTCCATCACCGCGAGCACGTCGGGGACGATCGCCGGCTCGCCGGGGTAGAGCACGGCGAGCTCGCTCGCGATGAAGACCGCGCGACCCGCGCGGCGGAAGTGCCCATCGAGCTCCGCGGCGATCCCGGTCTTGCGCCGCTGGTGGCGCACGCCCTCAGACATCGCCTCGCGGTACTCGTCGAGCGTGTCGAGGATCCGGTCGATCACCCGCTGCCGCTCGGCGGGGTCGAGCCGCGCCCAGGTCTCCTCATCGGGAAACACCAGCCGAGGGTCATCCCAGAAGCCGCCAGGGCGCGCGGGCTGAGAGGGTCGCACCGTCGCTCGCGGAGCCAGTACCACCGCGGGAGGTGAAGGTGCGGGCGATGTCATGCGTCCCCCCCGCGCGGCGCTCACCCCCTCGCGAACCTCACGAAGGCTCGTCGCGCGACGCAGGCGACGGAGCATCCCAACGAGGGTCAGGCCCCACGCGGCGAGGCGACGTAGACCGACGCGCGCGGAACGCGGCGATGAGGTACGGCGCTTCCAAACCGCTTGCAGTGACAACCTCGCGGTGCAGGCCGTGTACATCCCCAAGCGGGAAGACGGCGCCCCAGTAAAGCGGGTCGTAGCGGGCGGGGCAACTTGGGCATGCGCCAGACCCCCAGCACGAAGGAGCATCCCGGGATCCGCGGTCGCCGTCGCCCACCAGAGCAGGGTGAGCCCCCGCACGAAGGGCAGGACCTGGCCGAGCACCGGAGACGCGGGCGCGGCGGCGACGAGCATCGTGCGGCGAGGGTGGAGATGGCCGCCGCGCCCATGTTGATCCAGTAGGGGGCGCGAGGTCTGACGGGCTGAGGTGAAGAAGGTGTAGCGGTAGAAGATCAGGCTGATGATCCAGGAGGTAGGCATTCCCCGCCGAGCCACATGGGCTGAGAGGAGGAGCGGCGGCTGCCACGGAGAAGGTGCGGCGCGAGCGCGCGAGGGTCGCGACGGACTGCGCGGCGACTACCGCGACGAGCCATCCGCCGTTGATGCCCTCGGCGAGCGTGGGCTTGGCGTCCTTGACCGTGAGCAGCGCGAGGACTGTGTAGATCGAAGCAGCCCACGACGCGCGATCGAGTCAGAGGGCGAGCGCGACGCACGAGTCCGCCGATCACGGGCACTGTGAGCCGAGCACGCAGGTGGCCGCGACGATCGTGAAGAAGCCGACCGATCGCGCGTGGCTCAACAGGTCGGACACGACCTCGCCGCGGTGTCGCGCGACCCTCACGATCAGGCAGGCCCAGAGGACGACATAGAAGGGGACGTTCAGCGCGAAGAGCCCGCGAGCGAGCCCGTGGAGCCCCACGAGGTGACACGCGATCGAGACGATCCCGGTCGCCATCACCAGCGCAAAGTACGCTGGGTGCATCTTCGCCAGGCCAGAGGGCGCTCTCGCGGTCATCGACGGGTCAGAGGTACCGCAACAAGCCCAGGTTGAGCAGCAGGCAGGCCGCGCTCGCGCCGAGGGCGGGGAAGACCACCGACGCGTCGCCGCCGAGCCAGGCGTTCATCGTCGCGGTGAGGAGCCAGAGCTGGAGCACCACGAGGATCAGCGCGAAGCACAGGACGCCATAGACGACAGTGATGCGCCTGACGAGGATCGGTTGCTTGTGCCCCATGGCTACACCGTACCGGGTCACCTACGCCGACGGCGTGAGCCCGCTCGCCGTCGACCTCGGGTGATCTTCGGGAGCAGGCGCGGCGGAGGCCGTAGCCACGTTGCGCCCCGTGCGAAGGTCCGCTCGCCCTCGTGGCAGGGGCAGTGCAGCACCCCCTGATCAGCCGCGGGACGACGGCGCACGACAGGTGGGTGCACGCCTGGCTGCGGTACGGCTCATCCTCGGAGAGGCCGGACCACTAGGCAGGGTCGTGCTCGGTGGGGTACCGAACATCCGGTCGCGCCGACGGGGAGCTCGGAGAGCGACGCGATCGGTGCGCGGGGGCGACGCGCGGCGGCGGCGCACGAGCTCCTGCGCCGCGATCCAGCCCTGCCCCGCGACGAAGGCCCCGCTCGTCAGCACGAGGAAGCGCGCGAAGTCGCGCCGCGCGACGAACTGATCCTGCGCCCAGTCGATGGGGAAGTCCTTGCGCCACCGGGGCTGCTGCGCCCGCGGTCGCCCGTCGGGAGCGACGCTCAGCTCGTCGGGGTCGCGCGCCGACGCGTAGGGCCCGAACGACGCCGTCGACTCGTCGCTGTCGTACCCGTTGCCGAGCTCTGCGCCCGCGTCGACGGCGGGGTCTCCCTCTCCCAAGCGTCGCGAATCAACCGCCATAGCTCACACCTCTACCTCGGCGAAGGGGTCGCTCTCCGCCGCCTGCGCCGGGGGGCTGCCCGTCGGCACCACGCGGAGCCGCACCGTGCGGGGCACGGCGCGCGCCTCCATCGACGCCGTCACGTCGACGTACGCTGGCGGGGCCTCGACCCGCGGCACCATCACGCTCACCTTCGTCTCGATGGTCTGCTGGCCGAAGCGGAACCGGTTGGTCGGCGTCGACTGCGGACGCAGGTCACGGATCTGCTCTCGCGTGCCGAAGAACAGCGCCTGGCTCGGGCAGACCGTCGCGCACATCGGCCGCTTGCCCACCGACGTGCGGTCGTAGCACATGTCGCATTTCATCATGAGCTGCTGCGGGGCGTAGAGCTCCGGCACGCCGAAGGGGCACGCCATCACGCAGTTGCCGCACGCGATGCACCGCGGCTTGCGCGCGCTCTGCACCACGCCGTCGGGCGTGCGCTTGATCGCGTCGGCCGGGCAGACCTCGGCGCAGGTCGGCTGCGCGCAGTGCATGCACACCACCGGCACGGTCTGAACGCTGTGGGCGCGGTCGACGTACTCCAGGTGGATCATCGACTCGCCGCGGTGCGTGTCGCACTCGCTGCACGCCTGCACGCACGACTGACAGCCGATGCAGCGGGTCGGGTCGACGAAGAACTCCATGTGCGCGGGCACGGGCATGGCGGGCGAGCTCCCTTCGTCACTGCTGGGGTTCGAGGCGGGCGGCGTACGCGGGCGGGCCGTCGGCCTTGCGGACACGGCACGCGCAGACCTTGTACTGTGGGATCTTGCTGATCGGGTCCTGAGCGGCGACGGTGAGCCGGTTCGCGCTCTTGGGCCCGGCCCAGTGGTAAGGGATGAACACGGTGTCAGGTCGGATGGTGGTGACGACCTGCGCCCGGAGGGTGATGTCGCCGCGGAGCGTCTCGCAGACGGTCCAGTCGCCGTCAGAGACGCCGAGCTTCTCGGCGAGGCGCGGGTGGAGTTCCAAGAGTGGCTCGGGGTACTGCTTCACCAGCGGGCCGATGCGGCGCGTCTGCGTGCCCGACAGGAACTGGCTCACCACGCGCCCCGTCGTGAGGAAGATCGGGAACTCTTCGGAGACGTCGTCGACGGGGGCGCGGTACTCTGCGACGTTGAAGCGGGCCTTGCCGTCGGGGAAATAGAACCTCCCCGCGCCCTTCGCGACGGGGTTGTAGCTCCCCGGCTCGAAGAGCCGCGGCGTACCCGGGTGATCGGGCGTCGGCGCGCCGGTCCGAGGATCTTCGGCGTAGCAGGGCCAGAACACCCCCATCTGCCGCTCGATCTTCTCGTACGTGATGCCGGAGTAGTCCGCGACGCCGCCCTTGCTCGCGACGCGGAGCTCCTCGAAGATCTCGCGGGGGCTCTCGAAGGTGAACCCGTGGGGTCGGCCGAGGGCGCGCGCGAGGTCTTGCAGGATCACCCAATCGCGGCGCGCCTCGCCGGGGCAGTCGACGGCCTTGTTGATCTTGATGACCCTGCCCTCGACCTGCGCGACGACGCCTTCGTCCTCCTCCTGGAGGCTCCCCGGGAGGACGAGGTCGGCGTGGCGCGCGGTGTCGTTGAGGAAGAAATCGATCGCCGTGTAGAACTCGAGCTTGTCGAGCGCTCGGGTCACGAACTCGTTGTCGGGCAGCGAGACCTTCGGGTTGAAGCAGATGCTGATCAGCGCCTTGATCTCGCCGGCGTCGATCTTGCGAAAGAGCTCGTACGCGTCGACGCCCGGGCCCGGGATCTCACTCTCCTCGACGCCCCAGACCTCGGCGATGTACCGTCGGTGCTCGGGGTTGGAGATGTCGCGCAGCCCCGGGAGCTGGTCGCACTTCTGCCCGTGCTCGCGCCCGCCCTGGCCGTTGGCCTGCCCCACGATGGTGCCGTAGCCGCTGTGGGGCCTCCCGATGCGCCCCGAGGCCAGCACCAGGTTGATCGCGCCGAGCGCGTTCTGCACGCCGTTGGAGTGATGCTCGATCCCCCGCGCATGGAGGATGAAGCTGGACCTCGCGCCGCCCCAGAGCTCCGCGGCGCGGCGGATCGATCGCTCGGGCACGCCCGTCACCTCGGCGGTGCGAGCGGGCGACCACGCGCGGCAGTACTCCTCGACCGCGTCGAAGCCCACGGTGTGGTCGTCGATGAACTCTCGGTCGATCGCGCCCTGCTCGATCATCAGGTGCAGCACGCCCGCGAAGAGGGCGGCGTCGCGGCCGGGGCGCACCGGTAGGTAGAGGTCGCAGGTGCGCGCGATCGGCGTGATCCGCGGGTCTTGCACGATCACCTTCGCGCCGCGCTCCCGGGCCTGCCAGACGTAGTTCGTGGTGATCGGGGAGCACTCGGCGACGTTCGAGCCGGCGATCCAGAGGACCTCGGTGCCGATCATGTCGGCCCACGGGCTGGTCACGCGGTCGATGCCGAAGGCCTTCTTGTTCGCGGCCCCGGCGCTCACCATACAGAGCCGACCGTTGTAGTCGATGAAGGGGGTCTTCAAGCAGACCCGCGCGAACTTGCCGAGGAGGTAGGTCTTCTCGGTGGTGAGACTCGCCCCACCGAGCACGGCCACCGAGGCGGGACCGTGAGCATCCTGCACGCGGCGGATCTCACTCGCCGCGTACGCGATCGCGCCGTCGTAGGCCATCGGGCTGAAGCCTGACTGCGCCGACGGGTCTCGTCGGATCGCGGTGAGAAGCCGGTCGGGGTGCGACCCCTGGAGGTAACGCTTGACCCCCTTCGGGCAGAGCATCCCGCGGTTGAAGGGGAACTCCTCCCAAGGCTCGAAGCCGATGACCTCGTTGTCGCGCACCTTGAGCTGGATGCCGCACTGCTGCCCGCAGAAGCAGCAGTGGGTCTTCACCAGCTTGTCGGGCTCGTCTCCGGCCCGCCCGCGGACGGAGGGCGACAGGTGAGGGCCGTACCTTCTCGTGATCTCTAGGTCATCGACGGGGATCGTCGCCATCGCCTCACTCCGCCTCGGCGCCGCGCGCCGCGTCTGTGTCGTTGCCGCGCGGCGCGCGCCAGAGAGCGCCCTGCGCGAGGCCGAAGAGCGCCCGGCGGCAGCGCGGGCACACCGACTGGTAGTGCGCCTCGCCCGCGGGGTCGAGCTCGTAGCGGAACCCGAGGTCGCGCTCGACGCTCGCGAGGTCGCGCACCATCGCCGCCGAGGCGAAGGGCGCGCCGCAGCGGCGGCACTCGGCCTGCGCGCCAAGCGCGCCAGCGTCCTTGTAGAACGCGACGCCGAGCTGCGCCGGGCGCTGGAAGATATGAAAGAACTTCCCGAAGGGGAGCCAGAGCAGGGTTACGATGACCGTCACGGCGTGGAGGATCGCCAGGAAGGGGTACGCGTAGCCCTTCATCCACGTGTAGCTGACGGTGAGCATCAAGCCCGTGACGGAGATCGCCAGGAGCAGCACGAGGGGCAGGACGTCTTCACCGAACTGCTGCGTCGCGGCGGCGCCCCGGTCGATGAGCCGACGGCGGAACGCGAGCATCACGCCCGCGACCACGAGGAACGACGCCCAGACGAGGCCGTGAAAGACGATGAAGGCGAGGAGAGAGCTCACCTCGAACTCGCCCGCGGCGAAGCCGAAGACGTAGGCGCGGTAGGTCTCGATCGCACCGGGCGCGGTCTCGAAATGCACCCACCCCCACACGAGCGGGAAGGTGATCGCCGCGGCGAGGATGCAGCCCCACATGATGGCCCAGTGCGCCGCGCCGCGGAGCGCGCCGCGGCGGAAGATGAACCGGTTGGCCGCGACCTCGACGACCGCGCGCCGAGCGAGCTGCCCGAGGTTGGCCGCGAGGCGGCCCGGGGCGAAGAAGGCCCGCCACCCGCGGCGCCAATACATCCGCGTCGGGGGGCGGGCGAGCCACACGGTGTAGCGGTAGGTGATGCCGAAGGCGGCGAAGAGCGTCGCGAAGGTGTATCCGACGAGCGCCGCGTCGAAGTGCGCGAGGTTGCGCGAACCGACGACGATCGCGGCCACGAGCGCGGCGGTGACGACGCTCGCCCATGCGACCGCGCGAGCGCGGGGGGACGGTCGATCCATGACCGCCTGACCATAGACACGGCGCGGACTTATCGCGAGAGGAGAACGAGAGGGGTCGACGCGAACGCGGCGCGTGTACACTCCCGCGGGATGTACAAGCGCTTCGCGTTCGAGGGGGATGTCCATGCGTCGTTGGAGTGCGTGCCGCTCACGGTGCGTCGAAAGCTGGACCTGGCGGGCTTGAAGATCTCGCTCGTCGGGTGGCAGACACTGACCCGCGCCGAGCGCCTCGCGCTCTGCCACCTCCCGGTCGACGAGGACGACGAGGTCGAGGTCTACCGGGAGGTGTATCGGTCCTTCGCGGACCGGGCGGGCGTGCCGTTGAAGCCCCTGCCCGACGCGGGGATGTCGACGCGGCCCTGGCTCGCGGCCGCGCCGCCCGAGGCGGTGCGAGCGCGGGTCGCGCTGCTCGGGTGCGAGGTCGACCTCGACCGCTGGCCCGCCCTCGACGAGGAGTCCCGCTACGCGCTCCTCAAGCTCTCTGACCCGAAGAAGGACGTCTGGAAGCTCCGCGCGGCGCTCGGTGAGCTCGGGATGCTCCCGGGCGACGGCGTGCGCGCCGATGCGTGACGGGGTGGGCCCGCGCCGCGGCGAGGCCCTGCTGCTCGGGGTCTTCGTCGGCGGAGCGTCGCGGCGGATGGGCGGGCTCCCGAAGGGCTTGCTCGCCGCGCCCGACACGGGCGAGCCGCTGGTGAGCCGACTGCTGCGCGTGGGCCGAGAGGCGGGCTGCGAGCCGGTGATCGTCGGTCGCCGCGCGGAGTACGCCGCGGTGGCCGCTGGGGTCCCGGTGCTCGACGACGACCCGGCAGAGGTCGGCCCTCTCGGCGGCCTCCGCGCGCTCCTCGGGTACGCCGGCGACAGGCTGGCCGTCGCCGTCGCGTGCGATATGCCCTTCGTCTCGGCGGGGGCATTGCGGAGGCTGGCGTCGACGCCCTCGTGCGCGGCCGTCGTCGCGCCGCGCAGGGGCCCCGGGGCGCCCTACGAGCCCTTCTTCGCGCGCTACGACCCGCCGCGGGTCCTGCCCGCGCTCGACGCCGTGCTCCGCGGGGGGGGGGCGCTCGCTCCAGGGGCTGCTCTCGCGCTGCGAGGTCGAGGCGCTCTCGCTCGACCTCGAGTCCTCCGCCGCGCTGACCGACTGGGACACGCCCGACGACGCGCGCGCCGAGGCGGCGGCGCTCACGCCTCGCGGGTGAAGCTCGACGCCGGGCGCCGCGCGCTCATCTCGTCGACCACCCGCGCGAGCTCCTCGGGCGCCACCCAGCGGCGCAGCGCGGGGAACACCACCTCCTCTTCGAGCGTGAGGTGTACGCCCCAGATCAGGTCGAGCGTCGCGACGTCGTCAGCCATCCGAGGCGCCAACGCGGGGAGGCGCGTCGGGTCGAAGCTCAGCGATCTCCAGTCTGCGGCGAGCGCCTCGATCAGCCGGTCGATAGCCTCGTGCTGCTCGGCGATGGTCGCGACGGCGTCGCGCACCTCGAGCGGCGCCGACGACGCCCTCAACCGCGGACCCACCGAGCTGTCTTCGTCCGCTGCGTGCAGGGGCATCGCCACGGTGAAATACCGCCGCAGCGCGGTCGCCGCGGACGCCACGTCGGCGGGGGGCGCGTCGAGGGCGCGGGCCAGGCGCGCCGCCGTCGCCGTGAACGCGCGGATCCGCGCGTGGCAGTCCATCAACAGGTCGACCGCGTCGCGCGCGGGCGCGGCGGTGGTCGGGCGGGCTCTGAGCGTGTGCAGCATCGACGTCGTGCCTCCGGTCATGTTGACCGGTGGGATAGGGCCGACGCGCTGAGGCCGCCTTGAGATTTGTCATGGCCGCCGCCCCGCGCCGCCCCACGCTCCGGGGAGAGGCCCCTACGCCATGGAACAGCCCCCACACGCGACCGCGCCCTCACTCGCCGCGGGTGACCTCCCGCAGTCGGTCGGGGTGGCGGAGCTCGAAGCCGTCCGCGGTGGTGTCGACCACGCCCTCCCGCCTCCATCGGCTCATCGCCCGGCTGGTGGTCTCGGTGGTGGCTCCGACGAGGCGAGCGAGTTCATGGCGCGACAGGCGCACGGGCACCACCGCGGAGCCGTCGTCGCGCTCGTCGCCGAAGCGCTCGGTCAGAACGAGGAGCAGCGTCGCGAGGCGCTGCTCGACCGACCCGGCGCTCATCACCGCGATCTTCTCCTGGAGCGCGCGGGTGTGGTCGAGCAACGCGCGGTTCATCGCCGCC
Source organism: Polyangiales bacterium (assembly GCA_041389825.1). Lineage (GTDB taxonomy): Bacteria > Myxococcota_A > Polyangia > Polyangiales > JAEYZO01. The sequence goes on from JAWKRC010000007.1 coordinate 235,277, forward strand.
GCGGTGCGCGGGCGGCGGGGCATCGCTCGGAGCACAGGCGAAGCGTCGACGTAGAGGGCCACGACCACGTCGCTCGCCGCGACGGCGTCGGCGGGGTACGGCGAGGCGCCGAGCACGGCGGCGGCGCCGACGCTCTCGCGAGGGCCGAAGAGGCCGACGATGGCCTCTCCGCCGTCGGGCGTGTGTCGCACGACCTTCACCAGCCCCGACCGGATCAGGGTGAAGCGCGAGGCGACCTCGCCCGCGCGCCAGAGTGGCTCGCCGACTCGCAGCTCGCGGGCGTGCGCGCTCGCCGCGAGCTCGATCACCACATCGTCATCGACGTCGGAGAAGAGCCGCGAGGCCCGGAGCAGACGCTCGACGCGGGTCTGGGACGACGGCCTCACGGGCGGGGGGTCATAGCGTGACCGGGCGCGGGTATCCAGCGCCGCAGCGTGGCGTGAAGCCACAGGAGAGGAGCGAAGACATGACGCGAGAGGCAGAGGAAGCAGCGGTTCCGTCAAAGGCAGCGTTCGGCAAGAGCGTCGTCGCCGAGCGAGAGGGGCTGAAGGTCGTGAGGTTGACGGTGAGCGTCGGCGGCGCGGTGCCCGAGCACCACGCCAACGTCGACGTCGTGGCCGTGGTCACCCGCGGCCGGGGGTTCTTCACCGTCGAGGGCGTCGAGCGGGCGATCTCGGCGGGCTCGGTGGTCGAGATGCGGCCGCGGGTTCGCCACTCGCTCCGCGCTGACGGCGAGGAGCTCGAGCTGGTGGTCGTGCACGCGAGGCTCGCGTCCGACGGCGCCTCGACGCAGTGCGGAGCGTGACCGTGCGGCCGCGAGGTGAAGAGCCGCCCGGGGGCCCGCCGACGCGTGGGCGTGATCGAGCGGTTCATGACGGCCGACCACGTCAGGCTCGATCGGCTCCTCGATAGCGCCTGCGCCTCGGCGGGCGCGGTCGATCCGCGCTCTTCGCGGAGTTTCGTGAGGGGCTGCTGCGCCCGCATCGCGATGGAGGAGAAGGTGCTCCTGCCCTACGCGCGGGAGCGCCGCGGGGCGAACCGTCCCCTGGCGCGCGCGATGCGCCGCGACCACGGCGAGATCGCGGCCCTGCTGGTGCCGTCACCGACGCCCGCGGGGTGCGACCGGCTGCGCGAGGCGCTCGCGCGGCACAACCCCTCGAAGAAGGTCCCGAGGGCCTCTACGCGACCTGCGATGACCTCGCGGGCGCCGAGGGTGAGTCGCTCGTCGAGCGCCTGCGGTCACAGCCGCGGGTGCCCGTCGCGCCGCACTACGACGGTCCGCTCCTGCGACCGCGCGGAGCGGGCGGGGCGTAGCGCTCCCTCCGACTTGTTCTCGCCGGGCGCCTTCTCCGCGGCGGGCGGAGCGTTCGTCGGGCCTCGTCGCGGGGGCGCCCCTACCGCCGCCGCTCGCGGTCGGGCGCGACGCCCACGATGCACTCGCCGTTCACCACCGTCGCCGCCTCGTACTTGCTCGGGCACTTCGCGACGATCTCGTCGGCGGCCATCACCCCGTTCGCCCCCAGCACCCCGCGCACGGTCACCCCCGCGCAATCACGGAACGTGTCCGGCACCACGCCCGAGTAGGTCACCGGAAGCTCTGCCCGGTTGCGGTACACCCTGAAGCGGAAGTTGCGCGTCCCCGGCTGGTGCTCGATGGACCCGGGCCGCACCAGGCCCTCGACCCGCAGCACCCGGCCCACCCAGCGCGGCTGCTCCGTCGGGGTCATCAGCTCGTCGACGTACTTCGAGTACACGAAGGCCGACCCGCGCACCGTGCTCGCGATCACCGCGATCAGCCCCAGCAACATCGCCAGGGCCACCCAGCGGGCGTAGCCCCGCTTGCGCGGAGGGCGCGCCGCGGGCTCTCGGTACGGGTGCGTCGCGGCTTCGTCAGGGCTCTCTGCGGTCGACATCGCGGACGGCGCGGACACTAGTGCGGGCCCCCGTGGGTGTCCACCGCGGCGGCGGTCTGGCACCATCCCCGCTCCCATGCCCCACTCCCCGAACGCCCTCGCCTCGCGCGCCCTCGTCGCCCTCGCCCTCGCCGGGTGCAGCAGCAGCGACAACACCCCGCCCCCCGCCGACGCGACGGTGAGCGACATCGCCGCCGACCTCCCCGACGCCGCCGCGAAGGACGACATCCAAGACGCGACTCCGACGTCGGACTTCCAGCTCCCGCCCTACGACGACCCCTACGCCTGCGAGCCCGCCGCGCAGGCTCCCCCGCTCGACGAGGGCCTCGACGCGGCGCAGGCCCGCGCCGGGGTCATCACCCGCGAGTCCGAGCTCATCGGCGGAGAGGGCGCCTCGGGCCGCGTGGGCCACCTCAAGCTCTACAACGACCGCGTGCGCTTCGTGATCCAGGGCCGCACCGGCGACGCGGGGAACGCCAGGGCCACGGGCTACGACCTCTACGGCGGGAACATCATCGACGCCGACCGCGTCCGCCCCACGGGCGAGCCCGGACAGGACCTCTTCCGCGAGACCTTCCCCGTGGTGGCCTTCCGCGTGTCGAACGCCGCCGAGGTGAGGGTCGTGTGCGACGGCTCCAACGGCCGCCCCGCCGCGGTGCGGGTCATCGGCCGCGACGCCTCCACGCGCATCCTGGGCATCCTCGACAACGTCGCCCGCGAGCGCGACGTGCGGATCATCACCCACTACATCCTCCGCCCCGGCACCGAGGTGCTGGAGGTGCGCACCGAGGTCCAGTCGAACTTCGGCGGCGCGGTGCCCTCCTCCGTCGCGGGAGACTTCCTCGGCTTCGGCAACGCGCTCACCCTCTTCACCGACGACACGGGCTTCGGCAACGCCTCGCGCGCGAGCGCGCCGCAGGCCTGGCTCGCGGGCGTGAGCGACCCCGGCGAGGGCGACCGCCGCGTCTCCTACGCCGTCGCCCCCGCGAGCGGCACCATGACCGTGCCCATCGTCGACGCCTCGGGCACCGTCGGCCTCTACGCCCCCGCCGTCGCCCCCATGGGAGAGGCCACGTCGTTCTCGCGCTATTTCTCCGTGGGCACGGGCGACGTCACCTCGGCCGTCGAGCCCCTCTACCGACTGCGCCGCGACCCCTTCGGCGTGGTCACCGGCACCACCACCCCCGGCGCGCTCGTCTACGCCTACGCTGGAGGCTACGCGGGCGGAGACACCGTAGTCGCTCGGTCGCGCGCCGCGAGCGACGGCCGCTTCGCCTCGCGCTCTCGCCCGGGATGTCTCTGGTCGCCGTCGACGACGGCCGCGTCGCGGCGCGCCGTCACCGTCGCCGTCACCAACGGAGGCGAGGCCACCGCTAACCCCACTGCGGGCGCCACGGGCACGCTCGTGCTCGACCTCGCCATCGCGGGAGATGGCGCGCCTGCGCTCGCCCATCAAGGTCAGCCTCGGGGAACGGGCGCCGAAGGCCCCCGACAGCGCGATGGGGGAGCTCGAGGGAGAGCGCGAGCGCTTCGGTCTTCAGCGCGTGATCTACAGCGTGACGGGGCAGGAGCGCGTGCGCGTGAAGCCGGGTCGGTACCGCGCGGCGGTGTCGCGCGGCGCGGAGTTCGAGGTCGAGACCGTCGACGTGGAGGTGCCCGCCGACGGAGAGGCCACGCTCACCGCCACCCTCACCCGCTCGGTCGACACCACGGGCTACGTCGCCGCGGACTTTCACCAGCACACGGTGGGCAGCATCGACTCGCCGCGGAGCCTCTGCGGCCGCGTGGTCGAAGACATCGCCGAGGGCCTGGAGTGGGCCTCGACCACCGACCACGACAACGTCACCGACTTCATGCCCTGCGTGCGCGAGCTGTCGCTGGAGCGCTGGTTCAACGCCACGCAAGGCAACGAGATCAGCGTCGTGGGCACGGGGCACTTCAACGCCTACCCGATGCCGGTCGGCGGGGCCGACCCCTTCCGCGCGGTCGGCGCGCAGTACTGGGCCGACCTCTCGGCGCAGGCGCTCTTCGACCGCATCCGCGCCGAGCCGACGGACCCGATCCTCCACATCTCGCACCCGCGCTCGACGGGGCTGAAGGGCTACTTCACCTCGATCGCGCTCGACCCCTTCTCGCTCACCGGGCGGCAGCCCCTCGCGACGGGCTTCGAGGCCATCGAGGTGAACACCGAGGTCGGCGACCCCGCGGACTACCTCGCCTCGAACGACGCCGCGGCGCGCATGGCCGCGATGCGCGACCCGTCGAGCGTGCCCACCTTGCGCGACTGGTTCTCGATGCTGAACCGCGGCGACCACACCTGCGCGCTCGGCAACAGCGACACGCACGGCCGCAACGACGGCTCGGGCTGGCCGCACAACCTCGTGCGCGTGGGCGAGGACCGCCCCGACCGCGTCGACATCGCCGCGATCCGCACGGCGATCCGCGCGCAGCGGGTGGTGGTGGCGAGCGGCCTCACGGTACGCGTGCGGGTGAACGGCCAGGAGCGCATGGGCCACACCGAGGTGGTCACGCCCACCGCGGGCGCGGTGGAGCTCGACGTCGAGGTGCAGGCGCCCTCGTGGGTCGACGCGCGCACGCTGGTGCTCTTCGAGAACGGGCGTCCGCTCGCGCTCACCGACGCGGGCGGCGGGGTCTTCGACGCGCGCGTCGCGACGGAGCGCACGGACCCCTTCACGCTCGCCCTCGGGATGGACTCGCCGGGACGCGCGGGCGCCGTGCGCTTCAGGGCGCGGGTGCGGGTGCGCCCGACGCGCGACAGCCACTACGTGGCGCTGGCGCGCGGCGGGCCGCTCTCCCCCGTCGGGAGCGGAGACGCGATCTCGTACACCAACCCCGTCTACGTCGACGTCGACGGCGGCGGGGTGGAGGCTGACGCCCTGAGCGGAGGCTGGCCGCGCGCGCGAATGCGGGTATACGGCCGAGGACGCCGGAGCTGGAGGACGAGCGTAGCGAGGCCGCCGCCTGCGTTGGGACCGTGCTCGCGGGCAAGTTCCAGATCGTCAGTCTCCTCGGCGTCGGGGGGATGGGGGCGGTCTACGAGGCGACGAACGGATGGACCGGCCGCCGCGTCGCCATCAAGGTGCTGCACCCCGAGTTCGTGAAGCGCCCTGAGGTGACGCAGCGCTTCATGCAGGAGGCGAGGGCGGTCACGCAGATCGGGCACCCGAACATCGTCGACGTGCTCGACATGGGCGCGAGGATCCACTGGGAGCGCTCTTCATCGTGCAGGAGTTGCTTCTGGTGAGGACCTCCGCCGACGCATCGACACGGCGGCTCGATGCACCCCGCTGAGGCGGTGCAGACGCTCGCGCCGATCATGGGAGCGCTCGTCGCGGCCCATCGCCGGGGCGTCATCCACCGCGACCTGAAGCCCGAGAACATCTTCCTCGCGAGGACCTCGGTGAGTCGATCCCGAAGCTGATCGACTTCGGCGTGTCGTCTGTCGACGCCGACGCCCGCGGGATGAGCCGTGACGCAGACGGGGCTCGCGATCGGAACGCCGCAGTACATGTCGCCGGAGCAGGCCTGCGGCGACACCGACCTTCGACGCGAGGACGGTCGTGTGGTCGATGGGGCCGTCCTCTACGAGACGCTTCCGGAAGGGCCCTGTTCGAGGCCCCGAACTACAACCTCTTGATGGTGAGGGTCATCACGGAGGCCCCGCCTCGTCTGGAGCTGGTCGCTCCGCACCTCCCCGCGCGGATCATTGACGTCGTCGCGCGGGCGCTCTCACCGTCGAAGGATCACCGATACCAGTCGATGCAGGAGTTCCTCGGCGAGCTCCTCGAAGCGCAGCCGTCCGACGCGTCGGCGACGCCCAGCGCCGCTCCACCCGCGGAGCCGATCTCAACGGTGAACGAGGACGAGGTCACCAGAGTCGCGCCGCCGCCCTTCAGGATCGCGCGAGGCACCTCTCAGCCCCGCACTCCCGATGGCGGTCAGGGCTGGCCGACGCCTGAGGCCTGGGCTTCGCCCGTCCCCGCGAGCGCGCAATCTGAGCCGTCCCGATCTCCTACCTCATCGCTCCGCCTCGCTGTCGCCGCTGGGGTGATGGTCGTCCTCCTCGGTTCGATCACCTTCGTCGTCGTCCAGCGGACTTCACGTCCTGCCACAGCGATCACCGCGGCGGTCCCTCGCGTCGTCTCGGCGCCTATCACTCCCGCTCCGACGACGCCCGTTCCGACCGGACCTCCGCCCATCGCCGCGCCGGAACCCGTGGTGGTCGTTCCGCCGTCGCCGATCGAGGCTCCCCCCGCACCCGCGACGAACGCTCGTCTCCCCGCTGCGTCTCCGCCTCCTGCGAGCGCCGCGCCCCGGTCACGGCCGTCTCTACCGTCCCGTACCGCCGCGCCGACCGTCCCGTCCGCGCCTGCGCGACGATCCATGCCGACGCGAAGGGTCGCTGCCCCAGTGACGCCGCGGCCACCGTCTCCGCTCCGTCCGCTCCCGCCGCTCCTCCCGCTGGAATCGCCGACCGCACGTCCTGCGCGCGCACCGCGAAACGGTGCCCCGATCCTGGATTGACTCGATCCGAACCATGCACCGACCCATCAGCATCGCGGCGCGAGTTGCACTTGGGATCGCTCTGGCCTCTTGGTGCTCGCCGGTCCTCGCGCAGCCGCGGCAAGGGTTTGAGGAGCTCCTCCGCGAAGGCGTCGAGCTGCGTCGCGCAGGTAACGACGGACTCGCGCTCCAACGCTTCGAGGCTGCCCTCGCGATCCAACGCGACCCTCGCGCGCTCGCGCAGGTCGGGCTCGCGCACCAGGCGCTCGGTCACTGGATCGAGGCCGAGCGCTTCGTCGGTGAGGCCCTCTCGGCGCGGGGACACGAATGGATCCGGCGCAACCAAGCCCAACTAGCCTCGGCACTGGCGGTGATTCGCGAGCACCTCGGCTCGATCTTCGTGACCGGTGGGCCCGTCGGCGCCGAGCTCATCGTGAGCGGGCAACGCATCGCGCAGCTCCCGATGCGCGAGCCGACCCGGATCATCGCAGAGCGCATGACGATCGAGTTCCGCGTCGATGGACGTTGGACGGGCTCCTGCCGCCTTCAGATCGAGCCGGGACGGTTGCTCCGACGCGGGTACGACGAGTTGCTCGCGTGTGCGACGCCGACAACTGCGGCTCGGCTGCCCGCACGTACGCACGACGCAGAACAAGCGCTTCAGGTGAGACGTGACGCGCCTGGACCTCCGGCTCAAAGCGAGTATCAGCGTTTCGCTGTGGACTTCGGGGCCGGGCTCGGCGCCGCCTTCCTGACTGGGCGACCGTCGTACGCAGAGGAGCGCGAGGTGGTCGACTCCGTCACGAGGCAGGTGGTCAACTACCACTACTGCGGCGGCGACTATTACGATTGCCCGACCGCGACCCCTGAATCTAAAACCACGTTCTATATTCAGTTCCACGCGCGCTACGTCTTCACACGACACTTCGCCCTCGGCGTCGGCGCTCGAATCCAGTTCAACGCCGCGGATTGGGAGATTCCCGAGTGAAACGTCTCCGGAGTTTACGAAGCGCAACCCCGCAACAATCTCGCAAACCTACTCTTCACGCTTCGCGGCTACTTCGCAGTCACGTCGAAGCGGATGGTCTCGCACGGCACTGATTGTCGCGCCTTTTGCCGGTGTCGGCGTCGGGCAGATCGAGCTGTTGTACACCTACAGACAAACTCAGTTACATCCGTTCTGGCCTCGGCAACGCGCACGTGGGCCTTCGCGTCGAGCGTCCAGTCGGGAGCGTCTTTCACGTCGTGCTTACGAGGTCGCGCTCCAGTTCATGTTCCCCACCTTTCCTTCGACATCGACACGCTGTTGGTAGGGTCCACTTCTGACGGGATGGAACCAACCGCCGCCTGCCGCGCGTCGACGCCTCGTCGGCGTTCACGGGTTGGCGTCCCCCTGCGCAGGACTCGCGCCCAAGCGTCTCCTCGCGGGAGATCCTGCATGCCAATGAGCCCTAACCAGGGATCCGCAGTCGCCGCGTTCGACCCTGAAATCCCCGGGTTGGATACCGTCACGGTCGGGGTCGCGTAGCCCCGGAGCCTATGGCGGTGAAGGTCGCTTTTACGACATGTCCTCCGCCGACTCTCCGGTGTTCGACTGGAACAGCTCGACGAGCGACCCCCACCGCGCCGCGATCCTCGAGGCGTACTTCGCGCTCTTCCGCGAGCGAGACCCCGACGACCATCGGCTCGGCGAGACGCGCTGGTTCCGCGAGCGAGGTCACAACGCGCTCCTCGAGTCGCTCATCCGCACGGTGTCGCCGCGGCAGGAGTGCCTCGCCGCGGCGAAGGACGCCCCTCCAACGAGAGCCGCTTCGGCCGCCACCGACTCCCCCCTTGTCTCCCGTGCGCGCGCAACATCCCTGCTCGCAAGTCGCCGCGCAGGTAGCCTCCGTGGTGTTGCCCGCGCCGGTCGAGCGCGAGTTGTACCAGATCGCTCGGGAGCATCACCGCGATGACCCTGAGGGCGTGTCGGTCCCGCTCATCGTCGACTGGATGGGGCGTCATCCCGCGCGTGATGTTCCCCAGCAGCCTCGGCGGCCGCTATGGCAAGACAGGCGGGCGCCGGAGCTGCTGTACAGGGCGCCTGCGCTCACGCCGAGAGCACGATGCGCATGGCCGCCCTGCGCCTCGACACCGAGGGCGCGGGTCCACGTGGCCCGCGCGGTGTGGAGGCAGGTCACCGACGCGGTCGACAAGGTCGACGACGAGGTGATCGCGTACACGGACATGTTCGATCAGCCCTACTACACGAAGAAGTACGCGCACGCGGCCCCCATCGGGCGGCTGGGCAACCGCCTGCTGGCGGGCACCTACTTCGGGCTGACCACGGTGGCGCTGCCCGGCGGACCGACGCTCGAGGCGCACCTCTCCTGGCACAAGCCCGCGGCGCCCCTTCGCGACGCGCTCGAAGACCTGTTGATGGACGACGACGACCGCATGGCGTGGTGGCACGCGCACGTGCGGCTCCACATCCTGGACCGAGGCGCCAACGGCGACGCGGTGCTGCGTTGGCTGTGGAGTTGAGGTGCCGCGCATCGACCATCGGTCGAGGCGACGCCGAGCTGTGGCGCCTGGGCTCCGACCGCGCGCAACGCGCAGGCTGCTCCTGATCGTGCGCCCCGACACGCGCCTCGACGGCGACGCCGACGACGGCCCCTGGGAGGTGATCGTCCTCGCCGACCCCGACGACGCGGGATCGACGCGGGGGATCCGGTTCCGCAGCGCGGTCCTGATCGAGGGCGACGCGCTCGCGTCGCTCAACGCGCAGTACAAGTCGCGCTGGCCGTCGATGGAACAGATCAAGGCGCTCGTGTCGCGCGGCTTCGGGCGCAACCGCACGCGTCGCCGGAGCTCACCACGAGTCGCGGCACCGACGTCAGGTCCTGCGTCTGACCGAACGCGAACAGGTCTCCGTGAAGCGCTCGCGGCGCTCGACGCCGAGCCCCCGTCGGGCGAGGGCCTTGAAGATCATCGCCACGGCGAAGAAGGTCCGCCGGCGCGCGCGCGCGGGAGCACGTCGAGCAGACCGCGCCGCGAAAGCACGCGCGTGTAGAGGGCGGCACCGAGCGGCTCGGCAAGTGGCTGCATCTGCTCGTTCACAACGCCCCGGCCCTGGGCCTGGCGACGAGCGAGGACGCGGCGGTGCGCGCGATGGAGCCCACCACTGTCTTCGAGCTGCTGCTGGGAAGGTCGGCACTCACCTGGGTCGAGACAGCCGCCTCACGATGCGGGTCGACGCGCTCGATGGCGCGGACGATCGTCGACGACAGACCGCACTCATCGAGGTCTTCAACAAGCTCGGGCTGGCGGTGCTGCGGCCGAGACGTGGTGATCCGGACGCACGAACGGGCTCAGGCACATGCCGCGTGACGGTATTCGGGCGAGATGCGGATCCCCTGCTAACTCACGAGCAGTACACGCGCTCGGTTCGGACGTGCGCCGGACCGGGCCCTCCGAGCGTCCGACGCGCGAACGGCCCGCAGACCGTTCCCCCGCCGCGCTGGGGTGTTCCCCATCACGTTCGAGCGCCTCCTCCGACCCACTCGGAGTGCTCCGCCAGGGTCCGCGGACCCCAGGTTGGGCACTTTCTGCCGCTGCGACGGTCCACAGACCCCCGCGAGGGCACCCAAAGACACCCACCACAGAGTCCGAGGAGCCTCCGCCTGCACCGAGGTGCCCCCGACCTCCCCGCACCCCAGCCGAGGCACCCTCACTGCGTTGCCAGGGTGCGGCCACCCCCGTGCGAGCACCTCGCTGCAAGGACGTGAGCGGCCGAGCGACGCCCGCACATCACGGAGGGCGGCGCGCGAGCGCGCCTGCTCGTCACGAAGCGTCATATCCCGCTCGGCGTGCTGCTTCGGGTTGTTTCGCCGCGGGCGTCGGCGCTCTAGTGCGTGGCCCGCACCGCGTCGACGCTCGCGACGGCCGATAGCGGCGGGTGGCGCCCGACGCCCTGAGGCGTCAGCGCCCGGTCACTTCAGCCGCGTGGTGAAGACCTCGGCGAGCACGGCGCACGCGTCGACGGAGGTGAAGACCCCGACGACGTGGTCGTTCTGCGTGACGATCACCGCGCCGTACTTGTGCTCGGCCATCTCGGCCGCGACCTGGTCGATCGGGGTGTCCGGCGAGGTGGTGTAGCATCGTCATCGCCTCCTCGACGGTGACCACCGGGTCGATCGTCCTTGGAGGGTCTCGATGAGGGCGACGTCGCGGGTCGAGGATGCCTACGAGCTTGCCCCCATGGAGCACCGGTGACGGATGCGGTGTTCGTGCATCACCCGCGACGCGGCCGCGATGAATTGCCTGTCGCCGATGGTCACCGGCGAGGTCGTCATGTACTTGCTGGATCGGGGGATGGGCTTGCTCATGTGGGGTCCTCTCCCAGCGCGGCGCCGGTGCGCGGCGTTCGCGGAGAGACCCAGTGCGCAGAAAGCGTGCCTGGCGGATTCTGGCCGGGTAAAGCGCCGAAGAGAGCCTGCCGCGCGTGGAGCAGCGCTTCGCGCACGACGCACGCGGTTCGCGCGCTCAGTACGGGCGCGTGTGCGCCAGAACTGGCCGGCAAGTTCCTGCAGGGTCGCAGCTCGGCGGCGTTGTTGCGCGGGCCGCCGTTCACCACGTCGAGGCACACGCGCGGGCCGCGGAACTGCGTCGGGAGGCGGACGAAGCCGCGCGGCCCCGGCGTCATGCGCCAGAGCTGGCCCGAGCGGTCTTCGCAGGGGCGGAGCTCGACGGCGTTGTTGCGCGGGCCGCCGTTCACCACGTCGAGGCACATCCCTGCACCGCGGAACTCCGTGGTCAGCCGCACGAAGCCGCCCGCCGCGGGCCGAACCGTCCACGCCTGACCCGTCACGCCCTCGCAGGGCCGCAGCTCGGCCGCGTTGTTCGTGGGCCCGCCGTTCACCACGTCGAGGCACATCCCCGGCCCGCGGAAGTCCGTCGAGAACCGCAGCGCCCCTCGCGCTCGCGCCGCGGCCCAGCCGCTCACCGACGCCACCGCCACGAACGCGCCGAGCGCGGCCCACTCGCTGATCGCTTCATGACCGAGCGCTCTACCCGAACGCCTCGCGTGAGGTCCACCCTCTCCCCTTGCGGGGTCGTCGCTTCGTCACCACTCTCCGGCCCTCTCGTTCACCGGAGGCGGTTTCACCCCATGTCGATCTACGAAGACAAGTCGTCCCCCCGGATGACCCAGGCGCTCACCAACCTCGAGGGCTGGCTCGACCTCGCCGTCGAGTACGCCGAGGCGCGCAGCCCGGACTCCCGCGGTGCTCCTCACCGCGCGGCTCTACCCCGACCAGTACGCGCTGGTGCGGCAGGTCCAGGCCGCGTGCGACCAGGCCAAGGGCGCCGCCGCGCGCCTCGCGGGCCAGGAGCCGCCGAAGCACCCCGACACCGAGACCACCCTCGACGAGCTCCGCGCCCGCATCGCGACCGTGAAGACCTTCCTCGCGGGCTTCACGCCTACTCGACTTCGAGACCGCGGCGACGCGGGTGATCCCGCTGCCCTTCCTCCAGGGCCAGGGATGCTCGCGACCGACTACGTCCGCCAGGATGGCCCTGCCGAACTTCTATTTCCACCTTCGTGCACGCCTACGCGATCCTGCGCCACAACGGCGTGCCGCTCGGCAAGGTGCCCTTCATCGGCGCGCCCAACCTCCGCCCGCTCTGACTCAGCGGGCAGCGCGCCGAGCGCTCCCGCTCCGCCACGAAGCGCCGCATCGCGCTCGTCCACCGGATCGTTCATCGCCGCCTCGCTGAGCTGGTACACCGCGGTCAGCCGAGGCGCTCCTGCGTCGCCCGCCGCGAACCTGAAGCGGTAGCTCGGCGCGTACTCCATCCCCGCGATCACGCACTCCGTCCCTCGCAGGCGTGGCCCTCCATCGCGCGGCTCTGCTGCGCGCGGCCACGAGCACCGCGACGAGCTCCTGGTCATCGCCCGCAGCCGCACCGCACACGCGCTGCCCGCTGCGACGGATGCCCGTGCGCCCGTCGGGGGTCGCCTCGAGGTAGCGCACGAGGAGCACGCCCCCCTCGCGGTCGATCAGCTCTCCCACGCTCGACGCCGCGAGGATCGCGCGCATCGCGGCCTCCACCGGGCTCGCCGCGGGGACGTCCGTCGCCGACCCCGCGTCGGTCACGCCCGTCGCCGCGTCGACGCGCTCGCCGAGCTGCGCGGGGCCTCGTCGGGCCAGGCGCCGCGCGCCCTGCGTCGATGCTCGCGGGCGCGGTGGGCCCCGGGGCTTCGCGGGCGCGGGCGGAGCCTCGCGGCGGTGACACGCGGAGACGAGGAGCGCGATGGGGGCGAGTCGCATGACGCCTCGGATGCTCACGCCGGCTCCCTGAACGCGTAGAGGGCGCGCAGCTCGGCCTCGGCCGCCTGCCCCGCGCGCGTGCACACGCTCAGCCCGACGATGGCCGCGCGCGGCACCTCCTCGCGAGGAGCACCCTGCCAGCGCGCGGAAGAGCGCGAGACCTGCGTCGCGCAGCGCCTTCGGAGAGACCTCCAGCAGCACGTCGACCCTCGCGCGCTTGCCCACCGTCGCGTCGACCGCGGGCGCGAGGTGGACGTGCGTGCGCTCTCCCCGATGGATGCCCTCGGCGGCGATGGCGCGTGCCGCGTCGACGCTCGTCCTGTGGAAGACCGGCGCGTCGTCGGTGACGACGGCCCACGTCGCTTCGAGGCCCTCCTGCGTCACGGGCGTGCCCGCGAGCGAGTGGCCCTGGACAAGCCCGCACCCGGCCGTCGTCGGTGAGCTCGTAGCGCGACTTGTTGTTCTCCGCGACCACGGCCTCCAGCTCGTCGTGGGTCATGCGGAGCCGCGCGCGAGGACATCGTCGACCTCGCGAAGCCGCATGGGCGTCCATCGCGAGGCCCGAGCCGCGCGCCGCGTGGCGGAGCAGCTTCGAGAGCCGGGTGGCTCTGCGCGTGAGGTCGTCTCCATGGTGGCCGCGGACTCTACGCGCCGCGCCCATACGGGTGTAGACCCGTCGGCCATGACCGCCCCGCTCGACCCCGCCGCCGCCGAGGTGCTCGTCGCCTGGTTCGGCACCACCGCGCTCGAAGGCCCCATCGACCCCGAGGTGACCAGGCGCTGGTTCGCCACCGACCCCGCCTTCGACGAGAGCCTCCGCGCGCGCTTCGAGCCGCTTCGTCGCGCAGGCCGCGAGGGGCGACAGCGCGTGAGGACTCCCCGCGGGCGCCCTCGCCGTGGTGATCCTCCTCGACCAGTTCACGCGCAACCTCTACCGCGACGACCCCCGCGCCTTCGACGCCGACCCCGTCGCGAGGGGCGTCGCGACCCGCGCCATCGACCGCGGCTTCGACAAGGCCGTCTCGCTGCAGCCGCGCTCGTTCTTCTACCTCCCCTACGAGCACGCCGAAGACCGCGACCTTGCAGGCGCGCGCGGTGGCGCTCTTTCAGGCGATGGTCGACGGCGCGGCGCCCGACGAAGCCCAATGGCCGAGTACCTGCTCTCGTACGCGGTGCGGCACCAGGTGGTGGTCGACCGCTTCGGGCGCTTCCCGCACCGCAACAAGGTGCTCGGCCGCGAGAGCACTCCCGCCGAGCGGGAGCACCTCGACGCGGGCAAGACCTTCTGATGCGCGCGCGCTCCCTCCTTCGCAGCGCTGCTCCTCGGCTGCCCATCGTCGGCGACGCGCTCTCCGACCGCGCCGGTCGCGCGCACCGCGACGCCCGAGCTCGACGCGATGGAGCGCGAGTTCGAGGCGTTGATGTCCGAGCACTCCCTCGCGGAGTGGCACGAGTACACGGGCGAAGGGACTCCTGCCCGAGGGCGGCATCGCGGGCCTTGCAGACCCGCGAGCGGGCGCTCTTCCAGCGGGCGAGCGAGACCGTGGCCGAGCTCCTCCGACGCGACGGTGTCGACCCCGAGACGCGCCGCCGCGCGCACCTCTGGCGCCGCGGGATCGAGGGCCTCGCGCTCCTCGGCGACCCCGAGTGCACCGCGCTGGTGGAGCGCTACGAGCACGCGCTCAACGCGCACACCTTCACGCGCGACGGCCGCGCCCTCAACCGCTCGGACCTGCAGCGGATGTCGCGCTCGGCCGACCCCGCCGAGCGCCGCGCCGCGTGGGACCTCACCGCGCTCCACCGCGACGTGGCCCCGATCGCGCGAGACCTCCTGCGCCGCCGCGCGGCCGTGGCGCGCGCGATGGGGAGCACCTCGTGGGGCGACCGGATGCTCTCGCTCCGCGGGATCGAGCCCGCGCAGTGGAGCGCCCTCGCGCGCGACCTCGCGACGCGCACCGACGAGGCCTGGCACACGGTGCTCACCGAGGGCGCCCAGGCGCGACGCCTCGACCGCGTGCGCCCGTGGGACCTCGACTTCGCGCTCCAGCGCGAGGGCGCCGTGGCCGACGCGCGCCTCCCCGCCGACACCGCGGTGGACCGCGCGCGGCGCATCCTCACGGGCTGGGGCTTCGACCTCGACCACCCGCCGGTGCGCGTCGTGGTGAGGGAGTTCTCCTTCGGCGGGCAGACGCTCTCGATCCGCGTGCTCACCGACGTGCGCACGGTGGTGCGGCCGAAGGCGGGCGCGGAGTTCCTCCGCACGCTGATGCACGAGCTCGGGCACGCGCTGCAGGCGACGCGCACGGCGACGCCGTACCCCATCGCGCGCGGCTACGAGTGGGTGCCGGGGCTCACGGCGCTGGCCGACGAGGTATGGCCGAGGTGTCGGCGCTGCTGGTCGACGACGACGCGGTGCTCGCGCGCTACACCGACTCACGCCCGACGAGCGCCGCTCGGTGCTCGACGAGGCCCGGCGGCATCGAGCTGGCCTCGCTGCGGTCGCTGCTCGCGCAGGTGGCCTTCGAGCGCGCGGCCCTCGACGACCCCGAGCAGGACCTCGACGCGCTCCAGCGACGCATCGACCACGAGCCGCGCGGCGTGGAGTTCCCCGACGACGCGCCGCCGACGGTGGGCGGCGACGCCCTTCCTCGCGACTCACTCCTGTCTACAGGCAGAGCTACGTGATCGCGGCGGCCGTCGCGGCGCAGGTGCACGCGGCGCTGCGCGAGCGCTTCGGCGAGCGGTGGCTGTCGCCCGAGGCGGGTCGCTTCCTCACCGAGACGCTCTACGCGCCGGGCGAGATGGTCCCGTGGACGGAGAGGCTGTCGCGCGCGACGGGTCGCCCGCTCGACACCGACGCCCTCGTGGCGCGGCTGGTGCGGTAGCGGCCGCTAGGGGTGTTCGCGTCGCGCGATGACCGAGCCCGGAACGTCGGCCCCTCACCCACTGATCGCGGTCCACGGCAGCGCCGTCCGCGCGCTGGACCCCACCACGGGGAACATCCTCTGGGAGTACCGGGCCAGCGTCGTCATCGCCCGCTTCGCGCTCGCCCACGACCGCGTCTACGCCGTCGACGACCTGAGCAACCTCCACTGCCTCGTCGCCACCACCGGCGCCCACGTCGGTACGGTGCAGATCGATCGCCTCGCGAGAACTTCGCGCGCGCGATGTCGCCGACGGCGACTGGCTGATGCCGACCAACTACTGTGCCGTCGCACGATACCGGTGATTCGGCGACGTGATACGGAGGTTGCACACCGCGTGCGCATTTGGGCTCGCACCTGTCGCGCAAGCTCGACTTTTATGGACCTGGAGCCTTTGCCGCCGGCCGCCTTCTGCCGTCGGTTTTCGGCAAACCTTCTCGCGACTCGGGCGTCTGAGCCCGCAGCCGTCATGCGCAACGCCCTCCCGTGGCGGGCGCGCTGGCGCCTTCGCCCTCGGCGCCTGCGGCCGTCACGCGGCGGAGACGCACCGCCGCGCCCTGCGTCCGCAACCCGAGCTCACCGCCGAGGCCCTGCTGCCGCCGCGCGAGGCCGCATCACCCGTCGCGGGCGCGCTGCCGCCGGTCGCGCACCCCAACGCCGACGCGCGCGACGAGGCCTCGGCCAGCGCGTGAGCGCGCGACCCTTGCCCATCCCGCGGCTCGGGCTCGGCCGCTCGGCCACCTTCACCTTCGACGGCGGACGTCTCCGTGCCGGGCCCTTCAGCTCCGAGCAGCAGCTCATCACCCCGCCTACGCGCACGGCAAGGTCTTCGTCGGCGCGGGCTTCGCGAGCACCACGGTGTACGCCCTCGACGCCCACACCGGCGCGCTGAAATGGCAGGCCGGACACGCCCGACGGAGGCCCCACCGGCGCCATCGTCGAGGACGGCGAGGTGCTCTTCAACACCGAGAGCGTACCTCTTCGCCTTCGACGTCCGCACGGACGCCAGCGCTGGTCGCGCTACCGGCGACCCGCTGATGTCCGCGCCTGCCGCCGCGAACGGGCACGCCTTCATCGCGTGCCCGACGGGGACTCCCCACGGGCTTCTCCTTCGCGCGCTCCGGATGCGCGACGGCGTGGTCGCCTGGCACCAATCTCCTGGTGCCCGCTTCTATGATGACCGCGCCCGTGATCGCTTCTGGCGACGCCGTCTACCTCACGTCGATGAACGGCGTCGTGCAGCGATGGAACGCACGAAACGGATTGTCGTGTGGTCGCGCGACCTCGGCCACCAGCGCGCCCGCCGTCGACGGTGAGCGCGTCTACGTCGCCCAGCGCGCGCCTGGGGCCGCGAGCGGCAGGCCGCCCTCGACGCGGGTACCCGGCGCCACCGTCTCGCGCGGAGCGCTTCCACGCGCGGCCTACACGCGGCAGCGGCCCGACACGGGCGGCACCGAGGCGGGGTGGGCCTGGGAGGGCTCGCGCCCGGCCTTCGCCGACGGCAGGGTCTACACCGCGATGGGCGACGCCGTGGTGGCGCGCGACGCGGCCACGGGCGCCGAGGTGTGGCGCAAGCGCAACCCGCTCGGGGGGAGCGTGCGCGGCGTGACCTCCCCCGCGGTGGTGGGCTCGCAGCTCGTGGTGGGCACGCGCGGCGGAGACGTCTTCGGCCTCGACATCGACACCGGCGAGACCACCTGGGCGTGGCGCGTGGGAGAGCCGATCCTGTTCCAGCCCGCGGTGGCCGAGGGGTGGGTCTACGTCGCGACCCAGCGCGGCAAGGTCGTCGGCTTCGAGGTCGGCGACGCCTCCGTCGACGGCTGGCACATGTGGGGCGGCAACGCGCAGCACGCGGGGCTCTCGCCCTCGACGCCGTCGGCCGTCGACGCGCCTCCGCGGTCGGGCGTCTTGCGGTCGACGGGCCGCGACGGCGCGCCCATGCCGCTCCTGCACGCCGACGTGAGCGTCTCGGTGGAGGGCCCCGTCGCGCGCGTCGTCGTGGAGCAGACCTTCACCAACCCGCACCCGCGGGCCGTCGACGCGGAGTACCTCCTGCCGCTCCCCGAGAGCGCCGGCGTCGACGCGATGGAGCTTCGCGTGGGCGACCGCGTGATCCGCGCCGACATCCAGCGCCGCGACGACGCGCGCCGCACCTACGCCAGCGCCCGCGCGCGGGGGCGCACCGCGGCCCTGCTCGAGCAGCAGCGGCCGAACCTCTTCCGTCAGTCGGTCGCGAACGTGCGGCCGGGCGCGTCGGTGCGCGTGCGCGTCGCCCTCGCGCAGACCGTCGCGTGGCGCGAGGGCCGCTACGAGCTCGTGATGCCCCTGAACCCAGGCTCCCGCTACACGCCGGGTCAGGGCGGGGCCACGCCCGACCGGCCGCCCGGTGACGTGACGATCCGCGCGCGCATCGACCTGGGCGTCGCGCTCGCCGAGGTGTCGTCCCCCTCGCACGCGGTGACGGTCCGCGGAGAGGGCGGCGCGCGGGAGGTCACGCTCCCCGCCGCGGTGACACCCGACAGGGATTTCGTCCTTCGCTACCGCCCCGTGGCCGACGTGGCCGCGACCGCCGCGCTCGCGACGCGCGGGCCCGACGGCGGGTACCTCTCGCTCCAGCTCCTCCCCGCCGTGGATCTCCCTGACGACAGGCTCACCCCGCGGGAGCTGGTCTTCGTGGTCGACACGTCGAGCTCCATGCGCGGCCGTCCGCTGGCGCAGGCGCAGGCCGTGGTGCGCGAGGCCCTCGCACACGCGCGGGCCACCGACACCGTGCGCGTCTTGCGCTTCTCCGACGCGGTGAGCGCGCTCGACGCGAGACCGCTCCCTGCGACGCCCGAGAACGTCGCGAGGGCGCGCGCCTTCGTCGACGCGATGCGCGCCGCGGGCGCGACCGAGATGCTCCCGGGGCTGCGCGCCGCCCTCGCGGGCCGCGCCGACGACGACCGCGTGCGCGTCGTGGTGCTGCTCACCGACGGGTACATCGGGAACGAGGCCGAGGTGATGGCCGCGGTGCGCCCCGCGCTGGGCACGGCGCGGGTGTTCGCGGTGGGCGTGGGCGGCGCGGTGAACCGCTACCTCCTCGAGGGCGTCTCGGAGGAGGGCCGCGGCGAGGCGATGGTGGTGACCCCGAGCGACGACCCGACCGAGGCGGCGAGGCGCTTTCACGCGATGATCGCGCGGCCGGTGCTCACCGACGTCGAGGTCGACTGGGGCGGACTCGCGGTGAGCGACGTGTACCCGCGCGTGGTGCCCGACCTCTTCGCGGACCGTCCGCTGGTGCTCCAGGCCCGCTACGCCCGCGGCGGCAGGGGGATGGTGCGCGTGCGCGCGGCTCCGCGGACAGGAGCAGACGCTTCGGGTGCGGCTGCCCGACGTCGGCGCGAGCGCGACCGAGACGCAGTCGGCGGCCCTGCCCTCGCTGTGGGCGCGGGCGCGGGATTGAAAGACCTCTCCCGCGCGCTGCTCCTCGGAGAGACGCCCGCGATCCGAGACGCGATCACCGAGGTCGGGCTGCGGCACCACCTCGTCACGGCCTACACCTCCTTCGTCGCGGTGGACGAGGGCGAGCCCGCCCGCGCCTCCACGCGGGTCGTGCACCGCAACGCGAGCGTCGCCTCGAGCTCGGTGGGGTACGGAGCGCAGGGTGGCGGCGCCCGCCGTCGGGATCGAAGGCGCGCTCGGCGGCATCGGCGTCTCTCCCGCTCCGTCGCGCCGACTCGGCCCTCGCTCTCCGCGGTGGCGTCTCCGGCGCCCGACCCCGCCTGATGCCTCAGGTCGGCGCGGCGACCGCGCCGCCCAGCCGGGCCGCGCGCGAAGGTTCTCCGCGCGACGCCGTGCCCAGCCTCGCCCGCGACTGCGCGCGATCGTCACGGCGCAGACGCGCTCCGCGCCCGCCTCCGCGGTCAGGTGCTGCACGAGTGACCTTCGACGCGAGCGGCGCGGCGCGCGAGGTCTCGCTGGTCAGGGCTCGCTCGGCGTGCAGGGCGTGACCGCGGCGCTGCGACGCGCGCGCTCCTCCAGGCGCGCGCCGAGTGGCGCCGACGGCCACGCTGTCACCCTGCGCGCGGCGGTCACCGACGCGAGGACGATGCTCCGCGTGGAGTAGCGCCGCGACGTCGTCGCAGCGCGGCGGCCGCCGCCGCGAGCAGGAGGAGCGCCGTCCCCTTCGTCGCGCGAGGCGTCGTCGCGCGGCGCGGCACCCACCCTCCAGCGCGGGTCGTCGCCCGCGTCGCCGACCTCCGCGTCGCTCGCGTCGCTCGCGTCGCTCACGTCGCCCGCGTCACCACCGTCGCCCGCGTCGCCCGCGTCGACGAGGATCACGGTCACGTCTTCACCCTCGCCCGCGTCTTCGAGCGCGGCGACGTCCTCTTCGCTCCCTGCGTCGACGGGCGCCACGGGCACGTCTTCGACCGCCGGGCCCGCGTCTCTCACCGCGGCGCGGACCCTCACCGCGCAGCGCACGGCGTCGTCGGCGGGGCCGAACCAGGTGACGCCCTCCTGCACGAGCCCATAGGTCTCGCTCACGGTCATGTCCGCCGCGACGTCGGGGATGTTCAGCACGAAGGAGAAGCGCCCCACCGCGCCGGGCGCCGTCGCGTGGTCGACCCCCGAGGGGCGGTTCGCGCTCACCCAGTTCTCCATGTCGAAGAACACGCCGCGGTGGTCGCGCGGGCCCGTGGTGCCGAGCCGCGTCGACGCGATCTGCCACGTCGCCGGGCCCGTGTTGCGGTACTCGACGTAGGCCACGGGTCGGTCGCCCGCGTCGGCCGTCGCGGGGCAGCTCACCGTCACCAGCGTGGCCGCGTAGGCGGGCGTCGGCGGGGTCGTGTCGCAGCCGTTTCGCGAGAAGCCGTTGGCCGGCGAGCGCGACACGCGGTTCGCCGTGATGGGGCCGTAGTCGCCGTCCTCGGCGATGCGGTCGCTCGGGTTGTTGACGTTCCAGAGGCGCTGAAAGGCGCGCACCGAGTCGGCGCGGCGGTCGCTGCCGGGGCAGTCGAAGTGGACATCGTCGGTGCCGGGGTACGGGTGTCGGCAGCCCGCGTTGGTCATCGCGCGCTGCGCCGCCGACCAGTTCGAGAGGTCTACCGCGATGCCGGTCTCGTGGTTCGAGTTGCCCGGCGTCGCCGCGAGGCCGCAGGCGCCCGAGTGGTAGAGCACGTACTGGTCCGCGAGCGTGCGGAACATCGAGTTGATCCGCACCGGCGTCACGGCGGCGGCGCTCCACAGGGCCGCGCGGGCGCTCGACTGCATCAGCGAGAAGATCCGCGACTCGCTGAGGGTGACCCCCGCGTGCGGCGCCGCGTTCACGAACACCCCTGGGAACATGCAGATCTGCGTGTCGACGAGCTGCCGCGAGAGCCCGACGACGCCCGCGGTGCTGCACTCGCGGCGCGCCGCGACCGCGGCCACGGTCTGCGCGCGCGCGAGCGGCGCGGCGAGGAGGAGCGCGAGGGTCGCGGCGGTCGTTGCGCGGAGGGTCACGGTTCCGCGGGGATCGCACCACGATTCGTGGCGAGCGTCATCGGTCAGGGGAGTGTCCACCCGAGAGCCGACACCCGACGCTCGCGCCTCCAAGCGACATGGAAGACGCGGTCCGACCGTCGTGGGAGCTCCGCGAGCGCGCGTCGACCCCGGCGCGCCCCCACCGCTGGCTGCGGCGGGTGGCCGTGGGCCTCGGCGCGGTCGTCGTGCTCGCGGCGGTCGCGTTCGGGGTCGCGGTCGCCTGGGTGCGCTCCGAGGCGGGGCGGCGCTGGGTCGCGCGAAAGATCGAGGCCGAGGTGTCGTCGCAGGTCCGAGGCACGATCCGCGTGGGAGAGATCACCGAGATCAGCCGCACGTCGCTGCGCGCGCGGAACGTGCGGGTGATCTCTCCCGACGGCGACACCGTGATCGCCGTGCGAGACGTGTCGATGGACATCCGCTGGCGCTCCCTCGCCGCGGGCCGCTTCGCGTCGACCTCGGCGCGCGTGCGCGGCGGCACGGTGCGCATCGCCGAGGCGCAGGGAGACCCGAGCACCGTGAGCATCGAGCTCGCGTTCCGTGGCCGCGGCGGAGACGGCGGCGCAGACCGCTCGGGCGGAGACTCCCCGCTCTCGCTCCGTCGCATGGTCCTCTCGGACCTCACGGTCACCTCGCGCTTCGACGACCTGCCCGACGCGCGCGGAGAGCGCCTCGCGGGCACCCTCGACATCGTCGTGCCGCGGCCGGGCGCCGCCGCGCGGCTCCACCTCCGGGGCGTTCGCATGGCGCTGCACGTCGCGACGCCGCTCCCGCTGAACCTGACGGTCACCGACGGCCGCTTCGACTTCGACGGCGACGGAGAGGCGCGCGCCCGCGTCGACCTGCGCACCGACCTCGGGCGGCTCGAGACCGACGTGATCGCGCGCCCCGACGGCCCGCGGGTCTTCGCGCACGCCACGCTGCGGCGCGACGCGACGCCCTTCGAGACGCTGCCGCTCACGACGCAGGCCTTCGCCGCCGACATCGCCTCGCAGCGCTTCACCTTCGACGCGCGCCGCGAGGGCGCGCCCTGACCGCCCTCAGGGGAAATAGATCCGGCTCTGCGCGTCGCAGTAGTAGTTGATCCGCCCGTTCCAGGCCTGACACGACGCGCGCGCCATGAAGTTGTTGCTGCTCAGCCCCGAGCGCGAGCAGGTCTGCGTGTCGGCGGTCACCTGCCCCGAGCGCCACGGGCACGCCTCGCCCGAGAGGCAGAAGCGCGAGATCCCGTTGACGCAGTAGACCTGCAGCGCGTCTCCGCCCGCGCTCGCGCCGCCGTCGTCGATGCACCCGTCGGGGATGTTGGCCACCAGCCCCGTGCCCGTGCAGGTGAGCGAGATGCAGCCCGTGGCCGAGTAGCCCTCGTCGACCACGCCGTCGCAGTCGTCGTCGACGCCGTTGCACGCCTCGACCCCGCGCCGCCCGCACGCGCCGCAGTTGGCCTGGTCCGTCGCGAGGTTCGCCTCGCAGCCGTTCGCCGCGCTGCCGTCGCAGTTCCCGAAGCCCGCCGCGCAGGTGAGCCCGCACGCGCCGCCCGCGCAGGTCGCCGTCGAGTTCGCCCCCGAGGGGCACGCGCCGCCGCAGCGCCCGCAGTGCGCCGTCGAGGTGTTGGTGTCGACCTCGCAGCCGTTGGCCGCGTTGCCGTCGCAGTCTCCGCGCCCCGCCGCGCAGGCCACCCCGCAGGCCCCCGCCGCGCACACCGCCGCGCCCCCCGCGGGCGTGGGGCACGCGTTCATGCACGCGCCGCAGTGCGCCGCGCTCGTCGCGGTGTTCGTCTCGCACCCGTTCGCCGCGAAGCCGTCGCAGTCGCCGTAGCCCGCCGCGCAGCCCGTCACCACGCAGGTCGAGGCCGCACAGCGCGTCTCGGTGTTGGGCAGCGCGCACGCGCGGCCGCATCCGCCGCAGTGCATCGCGTCGGTCGCCGTCGCGACCTCGCAGCCGTTCGACGGGTCGCCGTCGCAGTCGGCGAAGCCCGCGGCGCACACGAGCGCGCAGCGCGACGCCGCGCACACGCCCACGGCGTTCGAGCCGCCGGCGCACGCGTTGCCGCAGGCGCCGCAGTGGGCCACGGCGCTGCGCAGGTCGGCCTCGCAGCCGTTGGTGGGGTTGCCGTCGCAGTCTCCGAAGCCGTCGGCGCAGGCCGTGACCCCGCACACGCCCATCGCGCAGGCGCCCGTCGCGTTGGGCGGGTTGCACGCGACGCCGCAGCCGCCGCAGTTCGCGTTGCTCGCGCGCGTGTCGACCTCGCACCCGTTGCTCGGGTCGGCGTCGCAGTCGGCGAAGCCGGGCGAGCAGGCGTAGGCGCAGCGCCCCGCCGAGCAGCTCACCGTGGCGTTGTCGCGGGCCTCGCAGGTGCGCCCGCACGCGCCGCAGTTGGTGACGTCGGTCGAGGTGTCGGCCTCGCAGCCGTTGGCCGACGCGCCGTCGCAGTCGGCGAAGGGGGCCGTGCACGCGTCGACCGCGCAGGCACCGTTCGCGCACGCCGCGGCCGCGTTGGGCACGGAGCACCGCGCCCCGCAGGCCCCGCAGTGCGCCGTGCTGGAGAGCGTGTCGACGCAGGCGCCGTCGCAGCACGACTGCGTGCCGGGGCACGCGCGCGCCGAGCTGCACCCCGTGACGCAGAGGTTGCCCACGCAGAGCGTGCCCGCGGGGCAGTGCTCGTCGCGCAGGCACGCGACGCACTGGTGCGTGGAGACGTCGCAGCGCCCCGACGACGCGCCGCCGTCGCCCGCCGCGTCGCCGCAGTCGGCGTCGTCGGCGCAGCCCTCGGCGCAGGTGTTCATCCCCGCGACGCAGTAGCGCCCCGCGGGGCAGACGTCGTTCGTGGGCGTGCACGCGACGCAGCGGCCCGAGGTCGGGTCGCACACCGGCCCGTCGGCGCTGCCCGCGCACGAGGCCGCGTCGACGCAGCGCGGGGGGCCGAGGTCGGCCGTGACGTCGGCGCCCACGTCGGGCGGGCCGTTGTCGGGCGGGCCGTTGTCGACGCCGAGGTCGGTGACGAGCGCGTCGGTCGTGGGGCCCGCGTCGGCGCCGACCACGCTCGACTCGCCGCCGCCGCAGCCGACCGCGCACAGAGAGAGCAGCACCGAGGCGGAGAAGAAAGTCCGTCGAAGCATCGCGTCCGCACCTCCGGCGAGGGAATCGCCAGCGCGACGATACCCGACGCTACGGGCGCACCGTGAGGCTCCAGTCGATCTTCACCGTCGCCTCGAGCATCTTGCCGACGGAGCAGTATTTCTCCACCCCGAGGGCCACCGCGCGGCGGGCCTTGTCTTCGTTCACCGGGCCGTCGATCACGTAGCGCAGGGTGATGTGCGTGAAGACCGCGGGCACCGCGTCGGCGCGCTCGCCCTCGACCTCCACCGTGAGGTCGCGCAGCGGCTCGCCCTGCCGCTTCAGGATGTGCACCACGTCGATGGCCCCGCACGCCGCGAGGGCCGCGAGCACGCCCTCCATCGGCCGCATCGAGACGCCGTCGCCGCCGTGGTCGGGCGAGCCCGCGAGGCGCACGGTGCCGCCGGCGTCGTTGGCGACGTCGAAGACCGCGCCGTCGGCGACCTTCTTGAGCGTGACCTTCACGCGCCCGCCTTCGGGGCGAAGAGCCCCGACGAGAGGTAGCGGTCTCCGCGGTCGCAGATGATCACCACGATCACGCCCTCGTCGACCTCGTCGGCGACCTTGAGCGCGGCCCACAGCGCGCCGCCCGACGAGACCCCGCCGAACACGCCCTCGGTGCGCGCGAGCGCGCGGGTGGTGTCTTCGGCGTCGGACTGCGACACCTCGATCACCCGGTCGACGCGCGAGCGGTCGAAGATCTTCGGCAGGTAGGCCTCGGGCCAGCGGCGGATGCCCGGGATGCGCGAGTCGCCCTCGGGCTGCACGCCCACGATCTGCACGGCGGCCGAGCGCTCCTTCAAGAAGCGCGAGGTGCCCATGATGGTGCCCGTGGTGCCCATCGACGACACGAAGTGGGTCACGCGGCCCTGCGTGTCGCGCCACACCTCGGGCCCCGTGGTGCGGTAGTGCGCGCGCCAGTTGTCGTCGTTGGAGAACTGGTCGAGCATCACGCAGCCGCCCTCGGCGACCTTGGCGCGGGCGTAGTCGATGGCGCCCTCCATGCCGCCCGAGGCGGGGGTGAGGGTGACCGTCGCGCCGAAGGCCTGCATGGTCTGCACGCGCTCGGCGGTGGAGTTCTCGGGCATCACGAGCTCGAGCGCGTAGCCCTTGGCGCAGGCGATCATCGCGAGGGCGATGCCGGTGTTGCCGCTGGTGGGCTCGATGAGGCGCACGCCGGGGCGGAGCTCTCCGCGGGCCTCGGCGCCCTCGATCATCGAGAGGGCGGGGCGGTCTTTCACCGAGCCGCCGGGGTTGTGGCCTTCGAGCTTGGCGAGCACGCGCACCCGCGGCTTGCGGTGCATGCGGGTGAGCTCGACCAGGGGTGTGTTGCCGACGAGTCTGGTGAGGAGCATGGGGGAGTCGATCAGCCCTTGATGCGGCGCTGCATCTCGGCCACGTGGGGCCGCAGCGCGGTGACGGCGTCTTCGGGGCCCCTGAAGCGCACCGAGCCCTTCGGAGACCCGCGGTGGAGGCGGAAGGTGAGCACGTTGTCGACGATCACGGGCCGGGCGATGGAGGCCCAGGGGATCACGGCCTTGAAGGCCTTGGGTCGGCGCTCGCGCAGGCCGTAGCCGACGCAGACCGCGAGGAGGACGCAGAGCACCGCGATGCCGACGACGCGCGACTCGGTGGCGCTGCCGATGACGACGCCGAGCACGCCGCCGGTGAGGAGCCCGAGGAGGGTCATCCACGCGAGGATGAAGGGCTTGCGGTGCTGCGCGGTGATCCACACGCCGTCGGCGACGAGGGTGATAGAGCCCTCGCCCTCGAAGCCCGCGCTGCCGGCCTCGTCGCCGAGCTTCTGGGCCTCGAAGCGGCCCTCGACGGTCTTGCCGAGGACGGACAGGTCGGCTTCGGGCGGTGGCATAGGGTCGACCACGCTACCGTGCCGCGCGCGCGCGTCGCAACGGTCACTCTGCGAGGAGGGCCACGATGAACTCGCCGACCCGCGGCCGACCCGCGGAGACGTAGGTGTCGAGGGAGAAGTAGTGCGTCCCAGGGCCGAGGTTCACGCGGACGGAGCGGTCGTCGCGGGCGACGCACGCGGCCCCCGTCGCCGCGCCCGTGAGCGCGTGGATGTCGACGTCGACACCGGGCCGTGAGACCACCACGGCGCGCACCGTCGTCGCGCGGGTGAGCGCGAGCCGGTAGAGGAACTCCGGCCCCGACTCGTCGGCGCTCGACGCGCAGCCGGGGTAGCGGTCGACGCGCGAGAACCCGCCGCGCGAGGTGTCTCTCACGTCGACGAAGGGCAGCGACGGGACCTCGATGGGAGCGGCGAGCGAGCCGTCGCCCTGCATCCGAGGGGCGCTCGGGTCGGGCGCGGCCCCGCCCCGCGCGGTGACCGCGAGCGCGCGGTCGAGGCTCTGGATCGTGAGCAGGTTGCGGACGTTGTGCCCGTAGCGCAGCCCCGCCGCGGAGAACACGCAGCCGCGCGCCGCGCCGCCCGCGGTGTAGACGTTGAGGTGGATCCCGTCGGCGCCGACGCCGTGCGAGGGGAGCCCCACGAGCTCGCGGTGCAGGTCGATGAAGGGCACGCCGCGGGACTGGGCCACGGCGCGCGAGACGGCGTTGTAGCGGTCGACCCACGCGTCGGCCGCGGGGTCGTCGTCGCGCGGAGGCACGGCCGTGAGGTGCGGGATCACGCCCCGCGCGAGGAGCCGGTCGACGATGGTGAGGAGGTTGTCTCCGTAGCGGTCGAGGTTCCGCGACTGGATGTCGTTGGTGCCGAACATCACCGTGGCGTGCGTGGGCCGCGCGGCGTCGAGCTCGCGGTCGAGGGGCGGAGGCGTCCCCGAGAGCGCCGCCCACGCGCTCCACCCCACGGTCGCGGCGAGGCTCACCCTGCGGTACGGGTCCGTCCCCCGGCGTCGCCCGCGCGGAACCAGTCGACCGTCGCGCGCAGCGCGTCGCGCCCGCGAGGTCGACCAAGCCGCCCGCGAAGCAGGCCGCGAAGTTCGTGTTCACCGTGTTCGAGGCACCCACCTTCGAGAACACCCGCGCCTGCCCCGGCGAGCCCGCGAGCACCGCCCGCCACCGACGCGCGAGGTCCTCGGTGATCGGCGAGAGCGCGCGGTCGGCCGTGTACAGCACCGTCCCCGTCTCGGTCGGCGCGTCGGCCACCGCGTCGCCGCCGTCGACCCCCGCGTCCCGGCCCGCGTCCCGGCCCGCGTCCCAGCCCGCGTCCGGCGCGCTGTCCGTCGCGTCTGCGCGATCGTCGCCCGCGACGTCGCGCATCACGTCTGTCCCCGCGTCGGCCTCGGGCCGGTCCACGGCGCCGAGGTCCACCGCGATCGAGGCGTCGTCCTCCGCGCCCGCCTCCACGTCGAGCGCCTCCTCGTGCGGCGACGCGCCGCACGCCGCGAGCGTCAGAGCCGCGAACATCGTCCACCGCGCGATCACGGCGCGAGGGTGCCACGAGCGCGCGCGGATTCCCCCTCCCTCGGCCCGCGAAACTCAGCGTAGCGTCAGCGCGCCGCGCCCCCCGCGCCGCAGGAGCCACCGCAGCCCATGTCAGCCTCGGCAGACACCCACGCCCACGAGCGCCCCTCGGGCGGGTTCGCCCTCGCGGCGTACTACTTCAACTCGCTCCCGCCCACGCGCTTCCTCCTCGTCGCGGTGCCCGTAACCGCGGTGCTGGTGAAGGTGCACGCGTCGCCCGTCGCGCTCTTCATCGCCAGCGCGCTCGCGGTGCTCTCGCTGGTCACGGCCATCGGCAAGGCCACCGAGGAGGTCTCGCTCTACACCAACCCCACCATCGGCGGCCTGCTCAACGCGACCTTCGGCAACGTCACCGAGCTCATCATCGCGATCTTCGCGCTGCGCCAGGGCCTGCACGAGCTCGTGAAGGCGAGCCTCGTCGGCTCGATCCTCGGCAACCTTCTCTTCCTCCTGGGCGCGGCGATGATCGCGGGCGGCGCGAAGTACCCGACGCAGACCTTCTCGCGCACGGGGTCGAGCACCTCGGTCGCGATGCTCGCGCTCGCGCTCATCGCCATCGTGATCCCCGCGGTGGCCGCGCACGGCTCGCTCCTCGACCCGGCCCTCGCCGCGAGGCCCGAGCTCGGGCCGAAGATCCTCCACCACTCCTCGGTGGGCATCTCGATCATCCTGCTCGCGGTCTACGCGCTGTCGCTCCTGTTCTCGCTGAAGACGCACCGCGCGATCCTCTCGGCCGACCCGCACGACATCGAGGAGCACCCCGAGTGGAGCCTGCGCTTCGCCATCGTCGCCCTCCTCGCCGTCACCGTGTGCGTCGGGTGGATCAGCGACGTCTTCGTCGAGGCCATCGAGGCGCTGCTCCGGGAGCACCCGATCTTCACGCACTCGTTCATGGGCGTGATCGTGGTGGCCCTGGTGGGCAACGCCGCCGAGGGCAGCGTGGCGATCTGGGTCGCGCGCGAGAACAAGATGGAGCTGTCGTTCCAGGTGGCGATGGGGTCGTGCATCCAGGTGGCGCTCTTCGTGGCGCCGATGCTGGTGCTGATGTCTCAGTTCGTGGGCCCTCACCCGATGAACCTCGACTTCAACATCGTCGAGACCGTGGCGATGTGGGCGAGCGTTCTGATCGCGTCGCTCGCGCTGCAAGACGGCGAGAGCAACTGGTTCGAGGGCGTGATGTTCGTCGCGGTCTACGTGATGTTCGCGCTGGTGTTCTTCTTCCACCCGTCGCCGCGCGGCCGGCGAGGGCGCAACCGACCGCGTTGGCGTGCCCGCACCAACGGTGCGGACGACGGCAGCGGCGTGCCCGCACCGACGGTGCGGACGACGGCAGCGGCGTGCCCGCACCGACGGTGCAGACGACGGGGGTCGCGTGAGTGGTTGGCCTCACCCCGCGCCCCTCTCCCGCGTGCGGGAAGGGGAGCTGGCTTCACCGAAAACTGCCACGCCCCTTCTGGAAAAGGTGGCGTTGGGGAGAACTGCGATGCAGTGCCCTCGGCCTGCGAGTTCACCTCGCCGACGTGGTCGGGGATCTCCTCCGCAGGTCACGACGCACGCCTGCCCAACGCGGAAGGTCAGGGCAGTTTTCGGTGCACTTCGCTCCCTCTCCCGCACGCGGGAGAAAGCGGGTGAGGCCAACCGCCCGCTCGCGACCACCAACCGCCCGGGGATGAGGACCAACCGCGCACCGCTCGCTCTTGACCGCCATGCGACCGGGGGTGCGGGCCGCGCCCTCTCGCACTCACTGCGCGACCGCGGCTGCGCTCCACCGCCCCACGCCTCTCATCACCCCGTCGTGCACAGGCCGCTCGCGATGGCGTTCACCGACAGGAGCACGGTGGGCGTCATCGCCTCGGCCGCGGCCTCGTCGCCCGCCTCGCGCAGCGCCCGCCACTCGCGCAGCGCGCTCACCTGGAACGCGTGCAGCCGGCGCAGCCCCGCGTCGCGGGCTTGCAGCGTGCGCCACATCCGCGGTCGCCGCGCCTGAAGCGACGAGCCGAAGAGCGCGTCGAGGGCCTCGCGGGTGCGCGTGAGCTCGTCGCGGCACAGCCACGAGAAGCGCTCGCGCACGGCCTCGTCGGGGACGAGCGAGGCGTAGAGGTCCATGAGCTCGGGGTCGGCCGAGGCGAGGCAGGCCTCGACGTTGGTGAGCACGTACCGCAGGAAGGGCCACGACCGCGCGCCGTCGGCGAGCGCGCTGAAGGCCTTGGCGTCGCGGCGCGAGAGCGCGTCGAGGGCCGCGCCCACGCCGTACCAGCCGGGCAGGTAGTGACGGGCCTGGTTCCACGAGAAGACCCAGGGGATCGCGCGGAGGTCTTCGAGCGTGCGCTTGCCGCGCCGCCGCGCGGGGCGCGAACCGATGTTGGATTTCTCCAGCGCGTCGATGGGCGTCGCCCACGAGTAGTAGTCGATGAAGCCCTCGGCCTCGACCAGCGCGCGGTACGCGCGACGTCCCTCGGCGGCGAGCTCGGCGACCACCGGGTCGAGCGGGTGGCGCGGGTCGCCGTCGCGGCGGTGGCGCGCGGTCGCGGCCGCGGTGCCCGCGAGGAGGAGCTCGAGGTTGTACGCAGCCGTCAGCGGGTTGGCGTACTTCTGCGCGATCACCTCGCCCTGCTCGGTCACGCGCAGCGCTCCCTGCACCGTGCCCGGCGGCAGCGCCTCGAGGAAGCGGTGCGTCGGCCCCGCCCCGCGGCTCACCGTGCCCCCTCGCCCGTGGAAGAAGCGCAAGCGCGCGCCCCGCGACCGCGCCGCGTCGGTGAGCGCGACCTGGGCCTCGCGCAATCCCCACTGGCTCGCGAGGATGCCGCCGTCCTTGCACGAGTCGCTGTAGCCCACCATCACCTGCTGCACGCCGCCGCGCGCCGCGAGGCTCCGCCGCGTGATCGGGTGATCGAGGAAGGCCCCCAGCACCTCGGGCCCCGCCGCGAGGTCATCCACGGTCTCGAAGAGCGGCACCACCTCGAGGTCGCACACGAGCCCCTCGGGCGTGCTGCGCGCGAGCCCCACCTCACGCGCGAGAACGTACACCGCGAGGAGGTCCGACGCGCCGCGGGTCATGCTCACGATGAGCGCGCCGAGCCCGCCGACGCCGTGCGCGTCGCGGTGCGCCGCGAGCACCCGGAAGCACTCGAGCGTCGCCCTCGCCTCGTCGTTGAGCGCCGCCCCCGGGAGCACCAGCGGGCGCGTGCGTCGCAGCTCCTCCTCCAACAGCGCGCGCCGACGGTCTTCGGGCCACGCCGCGAAGCCCTCGGCCTCGACGCCCGCCGCGGCGAGCATCGACGCCAGGGCCTTGTCGTGAAAGCCGCTGTTCTGCCGCACGTCGAGCGCGGCGAGGTGAAAGCCGAAGACCTCCGCGGCGCGGTCGACCGGGTCGAGGTCGCCCTCGGCGACGCGGGTCGCGCCCACCGCGATCAGCGACGCTCGCAAGAGCGCGAGGTCTCGACGGAGCTCGTCGGGTCGCGCGTAGCGAGCGCCCTCGGGCGCCGCGCCTCCGGGCAGCCGCTCACGCATCAACCGCGCGAACTGCCGCCACGGCTCGTCGGTGTCGCGCGAGAGCACCTCGTGACCGACGGCCCCGCACGCCTCGGCCGCCTCGGCGAGCGCGCGGGAGAGCGCGTCGGTGGGCCGCTGCACCAGCGACGAGAGGCTCAGCCCCTGCGCGAGCGCGTCGAGGTTCTCGCGGTGCAGGCTCACCGCCGCGTCGCGGAGCTCACGGAGCGCGTCGCGCGTGGTGTCGGCGGTGACGAGGGGGTGTCCGTCGCGGTCTCCGCCCACCCACGAGCCGAAGCGCAAGGTCGGGAGCGCGCCGCGGTGCAGCGCGTTCGGGTCGAAGCCCACCTCGCGCCACGCGTCACGCAGCCTTCGCTCCACCGGGGGCAGCACCCGCGGGAACACGTCGCGCAGGTAGTGCAGCGCGCCCTTGCGCTCGGCGGCGACCTCGGGCTTCTGCAAGAGGAACTCCCCGGTGCGCCAGAGGCGTTCGAGGGCGAGCTTGATCTCCTCGCGGATCGCGGCCTGCTCGCGCGGCGTGAACATCCGGTTCTCGCGGCGCACGAGGAGGAGGTACAGCGCGCGGTGCTGCTCGATCGCGACGGCGCGGCGGGCCTCGGTGGGGTGCGCGGTGAGCACGGGCTCGACGACGCAGGCGTCGAAGGCGTCGACGACCTCGGCCTCGGAGAAGCCCGCCTCGCGGAGCTGCCGCAGGTTCTGCCCCCACGATCCGGGCTCACGGAGCGTGCCTTCTGCGGACTCGCGCGCGCGGCGGGCCTGCGTCGCGGCGTTCTCCTCGACCATGTTCAAGAGGTGGAACGCGAGCGTGCGCACGTGCACCTCGCGCTCGGTCACGCGCTCCGGCGGAGGCGCGTCGGGGTCGAGGCTGCGCGCGCCGTCGACCTCTCCCACCTCTTCGAGCACCTCACGCAGACACGCGAGGAGGAAGGCGTGGTCGTCGTCGGACTTGTCGAGCTCCTCGGCGGGCGTGGCGGCGTCGTTCATGGCGGCAACCTGTGTAGGCACGATGCCGACGCGCCGCGAGTGTCATCGCGAAGAAATGGAGTTCGACCTCAGTTCGGGTGGGGTCAACCCCAGCTCGGGTGGGGTCAACCTCAGTTCAGGTGAGGTCGACCTCAGCTCGGGTGAGGTCAACCTCAGCTCGGGTGAGGTCAACCTCAGCTCGGGTGGGGTTGACCTCAGCTCGGGTGCGGTTGGCCTCCATCGCGGTGGTCACGACGCTCACGTCTGCGGTCACTGTGGCCCCACTTGCGAGCCGCGGAGCCGCTGTCGCAAGGTGCCCCCATGCTCCGCCGCGCACGCTCCGCGACCGTCGTCTTCGCACTCGCCCTCGCCGCGTCGTCGGGGTGCAGCCGCGAGCGGAGCCCGTCGCGCCCCGCGATGAGCCCGGTGCTCGCCGCGTCCCCTGCCCTCGATCGGCGCGCCGCGAACGAGGAGCTCGTCGACCTCGCCGCCGATGGGCGCGCGCTCGTCGCGCGTGAGCTCCCCGCGCCGGAGAACAGCGACGCCGACCGGGTGATCGCCGCGCGCGTGCTCCCGCCCGACGCGCAAGGAGAGGTGACCGCGCTCGGAGACGTGCTCGACGCGCGCTTCATCCCGAGCACCCGCGCGCTACTCGTCATCACCCGCGACCACCACCTCGAACGACGCGACGGGACCACGCGCACCGCGATCGACGAGCACGTCTTCGGCCCGCTCTCCCTCGACGCCGTCGGCCGCTACGCGGTCTACACCCGCGGAGAGGTGCCCGACCTCGCGCTGGCGCGCGTCGACCTCACGACGAACCGCGCCGAAGCCGTCGCGCCGACGCTCGTCCCCGCGTGGAGCCCGGCGATCTCTCCCGACGGCGCCGAGGTGGTGGTGGTCGCGAGCATCGAGGAACGCCCGCGCTCTACCGCGTGCGTCCCGGTGAAGCGCCGCGCCGCTGGGAGACGCCTCCCGACGCCGTGCTCCCCGGCGGAGGCCCCACCGCGCCCGTGGTCTTCGGCGACACGCTGGTCTTCGAAGACGCCGCGGGCCTGCGCACGCTGGTGATCGACGGCCCCGCGCGCGGCCGAGCGACGTCGATCCCCGGCGCGTTCCGCCCCGTGGCGCGTCCCAACGGGCGTGGCTTCGTCGCGCAGCGTCGTGACCTCGCGAGCGCGCCCGCGGCCGACCCGACCCAACCCGGGATGGCCGGCGTCGGAGGCGTGGTCACGTTGCGCCTCGTCGCTCCGGCCGAGGTGACGCGGTGACGACGCGGCGCTCGCTCACCATCGCGCTCGCGGCGCTGAGCTTCGGCGCCCTCGCGACGGGGCAGGTGCGTCACCGACGTCCGCTCTCGCCCGCGCCCGACATCCGCTACGGCTTCGACAACACCTCGGGATCGGGCTGCCGCGACTACAATTGCGGCTCGCGCTGCTACGACGGCCACCGTGGGACGGACTTCCCGGTCGGGATCGGGACCGCGGTGCTCGCGTCGGCGAACGGCACGGTGGTCGCGACGAACAACGGCTGCCCGAACTACGGCGGCCTCGGCTCCACCTGCGGCGGTCGCTGCGGCAACTACGTGCAGATCCAACACTCCGACGGGACGCGTACGCTCTTCTGCCACATGCAGCTCAACTCCATCTCGGTGCGCCGCGGTCAGCGCGTCACCTGCGGGCAACAGCTCGGTCGCTCGGCCTCGTCGGGCAACTCCTCGGGCCCGCACCTGCACCTCTCGTGGCAGCGGAGCGGCGTGTCGTACGACGCCTTCCGCGGGCGATGCACCAGCGCGCCCGGCATCTGGACCTCGCAGGGCTCCTACCCCCACAGCCCCGGCGCGACCTGCGCGTGCGTGCCGAGCGCGGAGACCTGCAACAACCGCGACGACGACTGCGACGGGCGCGTCGACGACAACCTCTCGCGCGGGTGCTACACGGGCGCCGCGAGCACGCGCAACCGAGGCGTGTGCCGCGACGGGCGGCAGACCTGCGGCGCGGGTCGCTGGGGCGCGTGCGCGGGGCAGACGCTCCCGAGCGCGGAGGCGTGCAACAACCGCGACGACGACTGCGACGGGCGCGTCGACGAGGGCCTCGCGCGCGAGTGCTACACGGGCCCCGCGAACACGCAGGGTCGCGGGATCTGCCGCGCGGGGCGACAGACTTGCGGCGCGGGCCGATGGGGCGCGTGCGCGGGGCAGGTCGTTCCGCGCGCCGAGACCTGCAACGGGATGGACGACGACTGCGACGGACGGGTGGACGAGGGCGTGTGCCCAGCGGACGCCGGGCCTCCGCGCGACGCGGGCGCCGACGTGCGCGACGCGAGCGGGGACGTCGCCGTCGACTCGGGAGAGGATGACGACGCGGGCTTCGACGACGACGCGGGCTTCGACGATGACGCGAGCGTCGAGGACGACGCCGCGGTCGACGACGACGCGAGCGTCGGAGATGACGCCGCGGTGGACGATGACGTGGTGGAGTTCGACGACGTGCCCTTCGAGGACGACGCCGACGTGTCGCCGGACGACCCGCTCCCGCCGGAGCAGGACGGCTGCGGGTGCCGCGCGGGCGCGCCGCGGACCCCGGGGTGGCTCGGCGTGCTCGGGCTCGGGGCGCTCGTGGCCCTGGTGCGCCGCCGCCGACGTCGCTGACAGACGACGTCGACGTCGCGACACGCAGCGCGCGACACGGTGGCCGTGCAGCGTCACGTCGCGTGTACGTCGATCGCTGCGCGGGCCCTCACCCCCAACGCCCCTCTCCCGCGTGCGAGAGAGGAGCTGACTGCACCGAGAACTGCAGCGCCCCTTCTGGGAAGGATGAGTGAGTGAGCGCTGCGAGGCCGTGCCCTCGGCCAGTGAGTTCAGCGCTCCGCCGTGCGCGGCGACCTCCACCGTAGGCCACGACGTACGCCCTCCCAACGCGGAAGGTCAGGGCAGTTTTCGGTGAAGACGGCTCCCCTCTCCCGCGTGCGGGAGAGGGGCGTGGGGTGAGGGCCACTGCCCCACGCGCGGACGACGGGCTGCGCGCAACCGCCGTGCCCCCTCCCGTGTTCGAGAGGGGCCTCGGGGCTGACGAGGAAGGCGGGGAGAGAGAAGCGCTGGTCAGGCCTGGGGGACGACGTTGACCTTGAAGGTCGCCGACACCTCGGGGGCCAGCTTGGCCTGGACCTCGTAGGTGCCCGTCGCGCGGATCGTGTCGACCACGAGCTTCTTGCGGTCGATGGTGTAGTAAGCGTCCTTGAGGGCGGCTTCGATGTCCTTGTGGGTCACCGAGCCGTAGAGCTTGCCCTCGGCGCCGACGGTGCGGGCGATGGTGAGCTCCACGGAGCCGAGCTTGGTGGCGAGGTCGCCGGCCTCGGCGCGGATGCGCGCGGCCTTCTCGGCGGCGACGCGCTTCTCGTGCTCGAAGCGGGCGACGTTGCCCTCGCTCGCCGGGAGGGCGAAGCCCTGCGGGAGGAGGTAGTTGCGCGCGTAGCCCGCGGCGACCTTCACGACCTCGCCGCCCTTGCCGAGCTTGGCGACGTCGCGCTGCAGGATGATGTGAATGGCCTTGCCCATGGTCGTTACCTCACTGCGCCGTGGTGAACGGCAAGAGGGCGATCATGCGCGCCCGCTTGATGGAACCGGTCATCAGCCGCTGGTGACGGGCACAGTTGCCCGAGATGCGGCGCGGCACGACCTTGCCCCGCTCCGTGAGGAAGTACCGGAGGGTGTTCAGGTCCTTGTAGTCGATGCTCTCAGCGTGCTCGACGCAGAACTTGCAGACCTTCTTGCGCCCGCCGCGGCGGCGGAGCTGGAGGTTCTCCTGCGCGATCTCGGCGGCGCCGCCGGCGTTGATGCCGTAGCCGCCCTTGTCGTCGAGGTCGTAGCTGCTCGGAAAGCGTGCCATCTCTCAGTGCTCCTTCACGCCTCGCCCGGGGGCGCCTTCTCGTTGTCGTCACCCGAGGTCTCGTCGGAGCCCTCGCCCTCGGCCTCGGCCGCGCGGTCACGGTCGCGGTCGCGGTCGCGGTCGCGGTCGCGGTCACGGAAGCGCTCGCCGCGGTCGTCGGACAGACCCAGCGAGGCCTCGTAGCTCTCCTCGCGGTCGTCGTCCTCGGAGCTGACCTCGATGCGGCGCACCTTGATCTCCTCGGGGTCGACCTCGATGCCCGAGATGTCGACGTCCCTGGCGACCTGCACCGTCATGTGACGGATCACCGGGTCGAGCATGCGCAGGTTGCGCTCGAGCTCCGCCACGGTGCCCCGGAAGCCCAGGTACCGGACGTACACGTACACGCCCTTGCGCTGCTTGGCGATCGGGTACGCCAGGCGCCGACGGCCCCAGCTCTCGATCTTCGTGAGCTTGCCGCTGGTGCCCTCGATGGCGCCCACCGCGCGGGAGATCACCTTCTCAGAGCCCTCGGCGTCGATGTCGGGCCGAAGGATGAAGATGGTCTCGTAGTCCGTGGCCCTCTTCGGGTCGATCTTGATGTCTGCAGTCACTCTCGTGTCCTCCTGGACATTTCAGGCCCCGGCGGTTCGTGACCCCGGAGCGAGGACTCCCGTCGCCCATCGACGGGGGCGCGCTTGCTACCACAGCCCCCGCGCGCTGAGAAGCCCCCCTCAGCGCTTGGGCCGCCCGCTGCCCTTCGCCGGCTTGGGCGCGCCCGCGATCATCGCCTCGACGCCGCGCCCCACCACCTGCTCCACGAGCTCCGCCGCGCGGTCGAGCACGCCCGACAGCTCCGGGGTCTCGCTCGGGCCGAAGCCCGAGAGCACCCACTGGTCCACCGCGCCCTGGGTCGGTCGGCCGATGCCCACGCGCAGCCGCGCGTAGTCGCTCCCCGCGGTGGCCGCGATGTCGCGCAGGCCGTTGTGCCCCGCGTGCCCTCCGCCCTGCTTCACCCGCAGCTCTCCGAACGGAAGCTCCAGGTCGTCGTGCACCACGAGCACGTCCGAGAGCTTCAGGCCCATCTGCTGGAGCGCGCGCACCACCGCCCGGCCCGACAGGTTCATGAAGGTCTGCGGCTTGAGCAGCGTGAGCTCGTGCCCCGCCACCACGGCGCGCGAGGCGACCCCCGCGTACTTGTCGCGCCACTCGGAGCCGAGCGCGCGCTCGTGCACGCGGTCGAGCACCATGAACCCGACGTTGTGTCGGTGCGATCGGTACTGCGGCCCGGGGTTGCCGAGCCCCACGAGGAGCTTCATCGGAGGAGGCGAAAAGGGGTGACGCGGGCGACGTCGCGCCGCCCGCGGGGGTCGTCAGGCGAGGGTCACTTCTTCTTGGCGGCGGGCTTCGCGGCGGCCGGAGCGGCCTTTCCGCCCTTGGCGCCCGGGGCGGCCTTCGCGGCCTCGGCGGCGGCCTCGGCGGCGGGGTCACGCTCGGGGGCCACGATCGAGACGACGGTCTGCGCCGGGTCGAGCTTCACCGACACGCCCTCGGGCAGGGTCAGCTCGCGGATGTGCAGCGACTCGCCGAGGCCGAGGTTGGTCACGTCGTGGTCGATGGCCGCCGGGATGCGGTCGGGCGTCGCGAGCACGGGCAGCGTGCGGAAGATCTGGCGGAGGATGCCGCCCTCGGACGCCACGCCCTTCGCGCGGCCGTGGAGGTGGAAGGGCACCTGCACGAGCACCTTGCGGTCGAGGGTGACCTTGTAGAAGTCAGCGTGCTCGAGGGCGCGGGTCAGCGGGTGGTAGTCGTAGCTCTTGAGCAGCGCGAGCTCGGTGGAGCCGTCGATGTCGAGGGTGACGACGGTGTTGCGGCCGAGCGGCGCCGACAGGATCGACTTCACGGCCTTGGCGTCGACCGCGAGCGCGCGGCCCGACTCGCCGGGGCCGTAGACCACCGCGGGGATGCGGCCGGCGGCGCGGGTGCGGCGCGCGGGGCCCTTGCCGGTGCCAGTGCGGATCGAAGCCTGAACGGTGATGGTCGTGGCGGTCATGGTGCTGGATCCCTCTCCCCCATCCGCGCGCCGTCGCGAGGCGACCATCGCCCCGCGTCGTGGCCGCGGCCGTGGGTGGTTCTCTGAGGGGCGGGCGAGTACACCCGCGCCGCGCCCTTGTCCAGCGCCCCCGACGCGCCCGCTACTCCGCCGCGCTCATCGCGTCGGACACGGCGTTGAAGAAGCGCAGCCTGTGGTGCGGGCTCATGGGCCCCGCGTGGCGGTACATCACCCGCCCGTCGCGCGAGAGCACCATCACGTAGCTGGTGCTGGGCCTGAAGCGGTACGAGCTCGCCATCGCGCCCGACCAGTCGATGAGGATCTCGATCCCCTGCTGCCGCGCGATGTCGACCACGGCGTCGCGGGCGTAGCCCCGCGCGGGCCAGAAGTCGTAGCCGCTCAGGTTCGCGACGGGCACCACCGCCACCGTCGACGAGAGGTCCTGCGCGCGCGCGCGCTCAGAGAGCTCACGCTTGAGCGTGTCGTTCTGCTGGTTCGAGTCGCGGTCTTCGTACATCAAGATCACCACCCGACCGCGGTAGTCGCTCAGCCTGCGCGTGCGGCCCGAGGTGCCCTCCAGCGAGAAGCCCGGCGCCCGCGGCGCCTCGGGAGCCACGGGGGCCACCGCCGCCGGAGCCTCGGGCGCGGCGATGGCCACCTCGGGCGCGGGCGGGTCTGCCCGCGCGACGCTCCCCGCGCTCGCCGCCGCCAACACCCCCCACATCGCCCAGACCGTCTTCCGCATCACAGCCTCCGTTACGCCCTCGACGCGCGCCGCGCCAGCGCCGCCTCGATGGCCCCTCGCGCGCCCGCCAGGTCTTCACCGACCACCAGCCCGCCCCGCCGCGTCACCGCTTCGCGCACGCCCGCCGCGCCCGCGCCCCCTACGAACCACGGCAGCGCGCCGCACGCGTCGGCGTAGGCGCTCACCATCGCCGCCACGCGCGAGGGCTCCGGCGCGATCACCACCGAGAGGCCCACCGCGTCGGGCTTCACGCTCGCGACGGCCTCAGAGAGGGCCGCGGCCGGGGTGCGCGCGCCGAGCTCCACCGTGCGCAGCCCCCACGACGCGAGCCGCAGCGCCGCGCCGTAGAGCCCGATGACGTGCTCCTCGTCTTCGACGCAGGCGAGGAGCACCACGGGCGCAGGCGGAGAAGGCCGGCTGCACCAACCGCGCGAGGGTGCGCACCGGGGCCATCACGCGCCGCTCGTGAGGTGCTCCTGCGCGACGGAGATCGCCCCCGCGTGCCAGAGGTCGCCCACTTCGCGCAGCAGCCGGCGCGAGCACGTGCTCGAACACCGCCGCGGCGGAGCCGGGTACGCCGTCTGCGCCACCTCGCGCTCGATCGCCGCGGGGTCGAAGCTCTGCGCGGCGTCGACGATGCGCGTAGGCGCGCGAGGTCCAGGCGTCTTCGCCCTCGGTGACCTCAGCGGGCGCCTCGTGGTCGCCCTGGTCCTTCACCACCCGCGCGGCCTCGGCGATGGCGACCCCGCGCGCGCACAGGTCACTTGGAGGCTGCTGCACCATCCGCACGTCGGACTCGGAGTAGAGCCGGTAGGCCGACGCCGTGCGGGTAAAAGCGCGGGGATGCCGTAGCGCCGCTCCCACGCGCGGAGCGTCGGCGCGGGCACCCCGTGAGCCGGCCACGACGTTGATGCGGTACCGACCCGCCGACTCGCTCATACCCCGGGACTGTATCAGCTCTGCCTCAAGCGCAAAAGGTTTGTTCAACCTTCGACTTGGGGTAGAACCTCGGCCCGATGAGCACGGATCGACGGCGTCACGCGGTGGTGATCGGCAGCGGCTTCGGTGGACTGGCGGCCGCGGTGCGCCTGGGGGCGCGCGGGTGGCGGGTGACGGTGCTGGAGAAGAACGACCAGCCCGGCGGGCGGGCGCGGGTGTTCCGCGACCAGGGCTTCACCTTCGACGCGGGGCCGACGGTGGTGACGGCGCCCTTTCTCTTCGAGGAGCTGTGGTCGCTCTGCGGCAAGAAGATGAGCGACGACATCGACTGACGCCCTTCTACCGGATCCGCTTCGGCGACGGCGCAGTGTTCGACTACACGGGCGACGCGGCGGCCATGCAGAGGGAGGTGGCGAAGCTCTCTCCCGGCGACGTCGGCGACTACGAAGCGCTTCGTCGAGATGAGCAGCGCCGGATCTTCAGGTCAACTTCGAGGCCCTCGCGCACGTCCCCGTTCGGCACGTGGGGCTCGATGCTGAAGATCGCACCCGACATGGTGACTCGAGAGCTACCGCACGGTCCTACGAGCTCGTCGCGAAGTTCGTGAAGGACGAGCGGCTGCGGCAGGTGATGTCGTTCCACCCGCTGCTGGTGGGCGGCAACCCCACTTCGACCACGTCGATCTACACACGCTCATCGCGTTCCTTGAGCGCAAGTGGGGCGATGCACTTTCCGATGGGCGGAACGGGCGCGCTGGTGAACGGCACTCTGAAGCTCATCGAGGGCCACGGCGTGCGCTTGAACGCTGGTGCAGCGCATCCTCGTCGAGGGCAAGCGCGCGGTGGGCGTCGAGCTTCGCCGACGGCTTGAGACGATCCCGCGCCGACGCGGTGGTCTCGAACGCCGACTCGGCGTGGACCTACCGCTACCTCGTCGACCCCGCCCACCGCGCGCGTGGCCCGACTGGCGCATCGAGCGCTCGCGGTACTCGATGTCGCTCTTCGTCTGGTACTTCGGCACGAAGCGCAAGTACGAGGACGTGGCGCACCACACGATCCTGCTCGGGCCCCGCTACCAGGCTCCTCCACGACATCTTCGAGCGGAAGGTGCTCGCCGACGACTACTCGCTCTACCTGCACCACCGACCGCGACCGACCCGTCGCTCGCGCCCGAGAACTGCGACGCGTTCGACGTGCTCTCGCCGGTGCCGCACCTCGACTCGGGCGTCGACTGGCGCGTGAAGGCCGAGCCCTACCGCAAGGCCGTGGAGCGCTACCTCTCGCGCACGGTGATGCCGGGCCTCGCCGACGGGGATCGTCACGTCGCGGATGCTCACGCCGCGGGGTTCCACGACGACCTGCTCTCGATCAAGGCGCGGCCTTCGGGATGGAGCCGGTGCTCACGCGAGCGCGTTTCTTCCGACCGCACAACAAGAGCGAAGACATCGAGGGCTGTACCTCGTGGGCGCAGGCACGCACCCCAGCGCAGGGGGATGCCCGGCGTGCTCGTCGGCGCGCGTGCTCGACTTACGGTCCTGCCGTGACCTACGAGGCCGACGTCGCGGAGTGCCGCGAGCGCCTTCGCACGGGCTCCTGTCGCTCGATTCTACGCGGCGTCGCTGGTGCTCCCCGAGCGGGTGCGGGCGCCCGCGTCGGCCTTCTACGCCTTCTGCCGCGTGGCCGACGACGCGGTCGACGAAGCGCCTCCCGGCGGGATGAACGACGCCGTGACGGCGTTGCGCGCGCGGCTCGCGAGGATCTACGGCGACGCGCCCGACGACACGCCCATCGACCGCGCGCTCGCGGTGGCGGTGCGACGTCACGGCGTGCCGAGCGCGGTGATCGAGGCCCTCATCGACGGCTTCCTCTGGGACGCCGAGGGACGTCGCTACGAGACGATGGCGGAGCTGCACGGCTACTGCGCGCGCGTCGCGTCGGCGGTGGGCGTGGTGATGACCCTCTTCATGGGCCGACGTCACCCGAAGGTGCTCGCCCGCGCCTGCGACCTCGGCGCGGCGATGCAGCTCACCAACATCTGCCGCGACGTGGGCGAAGACGCGCGCAACGGCCGCGTGTACCTCCCGCTCGCGTGGATGCGCGACGCCGGGATCGACGTCGAGACCTGGGAGCGCTCCCCTCGCCCCACCGACGCCCTCGCCGCGGTGATCGAGCGCGTGCTGGTCGAGGCCGACGGGCTGTACGCGCGCTCCGACGCGGGGGTGCCGATGCTGCCGCGCGACTGCCGCGCGTCGATCCGCGCGGCGCGGCTGCTCTACAGCGCGATCGGAGACGAGGTGCGCGACAACGGCTACGACAGCGTCACGCGGCGCGCGGTGGTGCCGCGACGTCGCAAGGCGCTGCTGCTCGCGCGCGCGATGACCGCGATGCTGGAGCCCGACCGGTCTCCGCGCGACGACGACCCGCCCGCGCTGCACGCGGTGCAGTTCCTCATCGACGCGGTGCGCGCGTCAGGGTGAGGCGCGGAGCGCCTCGATAGGCGTGGTGCCCTCGGTGAGCGTACCGTCGTTCGAGGCCTGATCGCCCGTGACCGACGCGCGCCACGCGAGCCTGCGTTGACCGTCGCGGACGTAGACGAAGAACACCCACTCACCCGCGGTCGGCGCCTGTATCCCGGGCGGTGGGAGGGCTTCAGAGACGCGGTAGTCCGTCGGGCACCCTCGCGCGTCGACCACGCGTTGCGGTTCGTTCGTCCCGTTGAAGGCCACGTCGCCCGTGAGGCCAGAGCCGAGCGCGTCGACCACGCGCACCGTGACCTCGACCCGCGGCGTCACCAACGTCTCGGCGGAGCCGGGGACGACCGGCGCGAGCT
Source organism: Polyangiales bacterium (assembly GCA_041389825.1). Taxonomy (GTDB): domain Bacteria; phylum Myxococcota_A; class Polyangia; order Polyangiales; genus JAEYZO01. The sequence goes on from JAWKRC010000007.1 coordinate 277,911, forward strand.
GCGGAGCGACGACGCGCGTCTCGACCACCACACCACGAAACACCACGCCCCCCGCACCGCGGACCTCACCCGCGAGCGACACGAGGTCGACCGGTGAGGCGTAGGAGGCTGCTCCAGAGCGCACCAGGCTCTCGTCGCAGAAGCCCGACTCGCCGCCGCACCCCGTCGTAACGAGGGCGAACCCCAACACCCATGAACGAAGCATGGGAGCGAGGCTACACCCTCACGCGCCGCAAGGCACCGGGCGGTGGAGGGTCACCCCCGAGCGCAGCGTGCGCGCGGTGCCCTCGTTGGTCGCCTTCGCCACGAGGTCGAACCACTCCATCCCGGGGAGCTTCGCGATGGTCGCGTCGGTCTCGGCGAGGCGCGCGCGGCCCGACTCGTCGCCGAAGAGGTACGCGCCGACGAAGTCCCTCTCCTCGCGCGGGGCCATCGACCCGCCCACGGGCTCCCACAGGGCCTTGAGCGACATCGCGGCCATCTTCCGCGCGAGGGGAGTGCCGAGACGTCGCCGCGCCTGCTGGTAGTAGAAGGCGAAGTGACGGCGCTCGTCCTTCACGATGCGGCGCACGATCTGGGCGAGGATGGGGTTGGCGCTCAGCTCCGCGAGGCGGGTGTACGCGTGCACCGCGGTCAGCTCGTTGATCGCGCCCCAGGTCATGTGCGTCGCGATGAAGTCCTTCGAGATCATCGAGAGGAGACGTCCGCCGAAGTCCTGCGCGACCTCGGTCATCTTGCGCGGGCGCGCGAACTCCTCGACCGAGCGCTTCGAGGGCTCGTGCCCCGTGAGCTCCAGGAACTTCGCGAGGGCGCGGCCGTGGTAGCACTCCTCGTAGCCCCAGCAGACGAGGAAGGCCCGCGCCTCGGTGTCGGCGAGCGCCTCGGTCTCCATCAGGGCCTTCATGTAGTGCACCGTGTAGAGCTCGGTGTCCTGCATGTAGCGGATCACCGCGACCTCGCTCGGCGACACCGGGTATTTCGCGGCGTCGTCCATCGCGATGCCCGACAGGTCCAGCGGCTTCGACGCCGAGAGGAACTTGTCGAGCTGAAAGGCCTGAACCTCTTCGAAGGGCTTGAAGTCCGCCTTCGACTCACGCGCTGCGGTGCTGCTCTGCATAGGGGGCGTGGGACTCTATACGAAGCCCGCGCCCTTGTGGATGCGCCGCCCTACACCTCGGCGGCGCGCTCGGCCTCTTCGGCCTCCTTCGCGCGGCGCTCCAGCACGTCGGTGCCAGGAACCGAACACGGCTGCAGCCCCCGACGAACATGCACAGGAACAGCGCCAGCACCCGCCAGCACACGAGGTACTGGATCCGTACGCCTCGGCACCCACGGAGACATCAGCGCCGACGAGCCGGCCTCTGCGATGCCCGAGGCGCCCGGCGTGGGCGAGAGGTACAGCGCGAAGTTCAACAGCGTCTGCACCAGGATCACCTTGAGGATGTCGGGCCCCACGGTGACGAAGCCCCGCGGCGTGGTCGAGAGCCCGAGGCCCAGGAGGATGAAATACGCGACGCAGAAGCGCGCCCAGAAGAAGCCCACGGTGAGCGCGAAGGCCGTCGCCACCGCGGCCTTGCCGCGCGAGAGGTAGACCTTGAAGCCCGCGTTCACCCGGTCGACGAAGTGGATCAAGCCCTGCGAGATCTTGCCGGGCTTGAGGCCCTCCTTCTCGCGGAGTCGTCGGGCGATGGGCAGGCGCGAGACCACCCCGAGCGCGCCGTGCCAGATCGGCCCCAGCGCCCGCGCCGCGTAGCGGAACACCGCCTTCAGCATCGGCGGGTGCAACACGCTCAACAGCAGCATCACGAAGCACGCGCCGAAGACCAGCGTGCTGACCGCGACGAGCACGTCGAGCGCCTCGGCGCCGGGCACGTTCAGCTCCCCCCGCGCGCGGAGCACCAGCAGCAGCACCGCCGACGAGAGGAAGAACACGATGGTGCAGAAGGCCGTGAGGAGCTCGGCCGTCGCGATGTCGGCGAAGGGCATCCCGCCTTCGACGAGGGTGGCGACCTGCGCGACGGGCGCGCCGAGCTGACCGGGCGTGATGCCCGCGACGAACATCAGCACGAACTCCGACGCCACCGCGGTGCGGAGCTTGAGCTGCGGGCAGAGGACGCGGCCGAGCACGAACATCCGCAGTCCGCCGCAGACGCCCTCTTGCAGCGCGAAGGCCGCCGCGAGGAGGAGCCACAGCGGGCGCGCGGTGGTGAGCGCCACGCCGAGCTCGGCGCGCTGCACGGCGACCGCGCGGTACACGAAGACCGTGAAGGTCACCAGGGTGATCGCGACGATGAGCTGGATGCCGCGGACGAGCGTGGCGCGGTTCACGTCGCGGGCTTCAGCGCGAGGCCTCGATGCGCTCGAGGGAGCTCACGCCGTCGCGCGCCTCGCGCAGCGAGAACACCCCGTAGACGACGCAGGCCGCCACCGCGAGCGCCGCGCCGAGCGTCGAGTCGAGCGCGTAGCCCGCCGCCGTGCCCGCGAGGAAGGCCCCGAGCGCGATGGAGCCCACGAGGAACAGGCCCTCGACGCGGGGTCGACCGCCCTGCAGGCGGAGCGAGAGCATGCGCATCCCGTAGAAGGTGTTGACCGCGACGGCGAAGGCGACGGCCACGACCGGCGAGGCCGCGCCAGAGACGCCCGCCGCGAGGATGAGCCCGTGGATCATCAGGAACGCGAACTCGGGCGAGAGCGGGCGACCGGCTTGATGCACGCGGATCATCGAGCGGAGCATCCCGAAGGAGATCGTCACGATCGGCCAGACGTGCAGGAAGTCGTACGCGGTGAGCGGCCCGAGGTGGATCGAACGCCACACCTGCGTGCCGTAGAGCCCCGAGACGATCATGGTGCCCGAGAGCACCATCACCGACTCGATCTGGTTCAGGAGCCCCATGCGGAACACGCCGGTCTCGGTCTGCTCCCACACGGTGGTCGCCGCCGCGCCAGGGATGAGGATCGCGAGCGCGACGGCGTACCCCGGGTCAGAGCCCAGCGTGTAGATCGTGATGAGGCCGATGTAGGTCGTGTTGAGGATGTCGAGGCCGTGGTCGAGGAACTCGCCGAAGGCCGACGACTGCCGCGTGCGTCGGGCGTGCGCGCCGTCGGCGTTGTCGGCCCAGCAGTAGAGCTGCAGGAGGACCATCGAGGCGAAGAACATCCAGCCGCGCGACGGGTGCGCCGCGATGAGGAGGCCCACCGCGAGGAGGTTCAGGAGGTGCCCCGCGTGGGTGATGGAGTTGGGGTGCACGCTCGCGGGGATGAACCGGAGCGTGGGCTCCACCAGCCACCGCTTGTAGTAGGGCAGCATCAACGAACGGTCGTCGGCCTTGTAGACGGGTGCGTTCGCCATAGGAGCTCTCGGGTCAGTGTGCGCGCGGTCTCGCGGTCGACGCAAACTCGCTGCGCGTGCGTAGCCGCGGTGGCACAGGCGCTTCGCGCGCTTCGCGCGGCGCGTCGGGCCACTGGCGCGGGGCGCGCGAGGGCCCGTAGTCTCCGGGCGCCATGAGCGAGTTCCAGTATCAAGACATCCTGCCCTTGGGGCACGACGACACCCCCTTTCGCCTCGTCACCCGCGAAGGCGTCTCTACGGCCGAGGCGCTCGGTCGGAGCTTCGTGGTGGTCGAGCCAGAGGCCCTCACCACCCTCACCCGCGAGGCGATGCGAGACATCGCCCACCTCCTGCGGCCCGGCCACCTCGCGCAGCTCCGCGCCATCGTCGACGACCGCGAAGCGAGCGACAACGACCGCTTCGTCGCGATGGAACTCCTGAAGAACGCCTGCATCGCCGCGGGCGGCGTGCTCCCCGGCTGCCAGGACACCGGCACCGCCATCGTCATGGGCAAGCGCGGGCAGGACGTGCTCACCCGCGGCGACGACGAGGCCGCCATCGCGCGCGGCGTGTTCGACACCTACCGCACCGCGAACCTGCGCTACTCGCAGCTCGCCCCGCTCGACATGTTCCGCGAGGCGAACACGGGCAACAACCTCCCGGCGCAGATCGAGCTCTCGGCCGTCGACGGCGACGCGTACAAGTTCCTCTTCATGGCGAAGGGCGGCGGGTCGGCGAACAAATCGCTTCTCTTTCAAGAGACCAAGGCGCTGCTCAACCCCACGTCGCTGATGGCCTTCCTGGAGGACAAGATCCGCCACCTGGGCACCGCCGCGTGCCCGCCGTACCACCTCGCGATCGTGGTGGGCGGCACCTCGGCGGAGTACGCGCTCAAGACCGCGAAGCTCGCGTCGGCGCGCTACCTCGACGCGCTCCCCCGCGAGGGCAACGCGCTCGGCCGCGGCTTCAGGGACGTGGAGCTCGAAGCCAAGGTGCTGGAGCTCACGCGCAAGACCGGCATCGGCGCTCAGTTCGGCGGCAAGTACTTCTGCCACGACGTGCGGGTGATCCGCCTGCCGCGCCACGGGGCCTCGTGCCCGGTGGCCATCGCCGTGTCGTGCTCGGCGGATCGACAGGCCGTGGCGAAGATCACGCGCGAGGGGGTCTTCCTGGAGCAGTTGGAGACCGACCCGGCGAAGTACCTGCCCGACACCACGCACGCGGAGCTTCAGGGAGAGGTGGTGAAGATCGACCTCTCGCGGCCGATGGCCGAGGTGCGCGAGACGCTGTCGAGGTACCCGATCCGCACGCGGCTCTCGCTGAGCGGGCCGATGATCGTCGCGAGGGACATCGCCCACGCCAAGATCAAGGAGCGGCTCGACCGCGGCGAGGGGATGCCCGCGTACATGAAGGACCACGCGGTCTACTACGCGGGCCCCGCGAAGACCCCCGAGGGGATGGCCTCGGGATCGTTCGGCCCCACCACCGCGGGCCGGATGGACGCCTACGTCGATCAGTTCCAGTCGGTGGGCGGGAGCATGGTGATGCTGGCGAAGGGCAACCGCTCGCGCGCCGTCACCGACGCCTGCGCGAAGCACGGGGGCTTCTACCTCGGCTCCATCGGCGGCCCCGCCGCGAAGCTCGCGCGCGACTGCATCAAGAAGGTCGAGGTGCTCGAGTACCCCGAGCTCGGCATGGAGGCCGTCTGGCGCATCGAGGTGGTCGACTTCCCCGCGTTCATCGTGGTCGACGACAAGGGCAACGATTTCTTCGCCGACACCATCGGCGGCCACGGCAAGAAGCTCCCCGTGAAGTGAACGTGTGGTCCTCGACGGCCGCGGGGTGAGAGACTCCGCGGCCATGCGCGGGCTCAGCGACTATCAGCGCCGACTGGTGGTCTTCCTCTCGGTGGCGACCTTCTTCGAGGGCTACGACATGCTGGCCCTCACCCAGCTCCTGCCCAACCTCCGCCGACACTTCGCGCTCTCCGAGTCCGAGGGCGGCGCGATGATCGCCCTCATCAACGTCGGCACCGTGCTCGCGTACTTCCTCGTGCGCCTCGCCGACCGCTGGGGCCGGCGCCGCGTGCTCTCGGTCACCATCGCGGGCTACACCGTGATGTCCTTCCTCTCGGCGCTCGCGCCCAACGCCGTGGTCTTCGCCCTCGCGCAGCTCTGCGCGCGGGTCTTCCTCATCGGCGAGTGGGCCGTCGCGATGGTCGTCGCCGCCGAGGAGTTCCCCGCCGACCGCCGCGGCACCGTCATCGGGGTCATCCAGGGCTTCTCCTCCCTCGGGGCCATCGTGTGCGCGGGGCTCGTCCCGCTGATGCTCAAGGCCCCCATGGGCTGGCGCACGGTCTACATGGTGGGCGCAGTCCCGCTGGTGATCCTCGCGTGGGCGCGGCGCGACCTGCGCGAGACGACGCGCTTCGTGAAGCAGCAGGAGACCCTCGCTCCCCCGTCGGTGGAGCCCGCCGCCGGAGAGCTCGCCTCGCCCTACCGCCCCGAGCGCGCGGCCGCGACGCGCGACCGGCCGCTCACGGCCATCCTGCGCGGGCCGTGGCGAAAGCGGGTGTTCGTCCTGAGCGCGGTCTGGTTCTGCACGTACATCTGCACCCAGAACGCCGTGACCTTCTGGAAGGAGTTCGCCGTCCACGACCGCGGGCTGACCGACGGCGCGGTGGGGCTCTCGGTGAGCATCGCCGCCCTCGCCTCGATGCCCCTGGTCTTCTACGCCGGCCGCCTCCTCGACCGGGTGGGTCGACGCGTGGGCGCGGCCGTGATCCTCGGCGCCGCCGCCCTGGGCACCTTCACCTCGTACACGGCCCACGACCGCTGGGCCCTCACGGCCTCGCTCGTCCTCTCGGTCTTCGGCGCGAGCGCGGTGCTCTCGCTCCTGAACGCCTACACCACCGAGCTCTTCCCCACCGACCAGCGCGGAGACGCCTTCGCCTGGTCGAACAACCTCCTCGGGCGCCTCGGGTACGTGCTCTCTCCCCTCGCCCTCGGGTTCGCCGCGCAGCGGGTCGGCTGGGGCGCCGCCGTCGCCCCCACGGCCGTCTTCGCCCTCGTCGCCCTCGGCATCGTCTGGGTCGCCCTGCCCGAGACCCGCGGCCGGGAGCTCGAAGACACCGCGCGGCTCTGACGATTCCTCGCCACTGTGTGACGGCCCTGGATAGACTCGCGGCTCCGTGGCGACGGCGCAGCCCAGCACCATCATCCCTGGGGAGTACATCGAGGCGATCAGCGGCCTCGACCTCGCGGGGTACTCCGTCGAGGGCGTGCTCGGGCGCGGCGGCGTCGGGGTGGTCTTCGCGGCGACGCACGAGGGCGCGCCCGTCGCGGTGAAGCTCGCGTGGCCCTGGCCCTCGCGCGACGAGGGCTTTTCACCCCGAGCGCACGCGCCACCGGCCTGCGTCATGCGGCCTGAGCGGCGACCAGCGGGCGCTCAAGTGCATCGCGCCCGTCGACCTGCCCGTGTGCAACCGCGCGGTGAAGGGCGAGGCCGTGCGGCTCGGAGAGGTCAGCCACGGCGCGGTGGTGAAGCTCGTCGCGCGCTTCGCGGTCACGACGGCCGCGCGGCCTACGCGACCGAGCGCTTCGACGGAGAGGCGCTCCGCTCAAGCCAGGCCCGGCGCTCACAAGCTCAGCGCAGGCGATCCAGGCTGCACGACCGCGACTGGCGCACGGCGACCTCAAGCTTGCGAGAACGCGCGCAGGTGAACGACGAGGCGAGCTCAGGCTCATCGACTGCTGCCCATCGGCCTTGCGAGCTCCTGACCCCGGCGTGGAACCTGAACTTCCTCGTCGACGCCGCTGGTCGACAGCGCCGACCCGCGCGCGACCGGAGGATGGTCTTCCGCCACCGCGACCTCGTGGCCCTGCTCCTTGGCCTGCGAGGCCTTCACCGGCGAGCGGCCGTGGTGCACCCCGAGGTCGCCGGATGCTTTCCGGGCAGATTTCCGACCGAGCTGAAGCGCCAGACCCTGCACACCGCGCTGAGCGGTCGACAGCGCTCTGTCGAAGCTCCCTGAGGTGCTGCGGCCCTTCGTAAGCCTCGCGCTCGACCCAGGCTCTGGCCCGACGAGGTCAACGTCTTCGGCGTACCTCCAGGCGCGGCCCTTCGAGGTCCGCTGCGACGCGCTCGCGACCCTCGACGTGGGCGAGCTCTTCGCGAAGCCTGCGGCTAGGGGTCCGACGACCCGCGCGTCTGTGACGCGACGTGGTGTAGAACTCGCACCGCCCGATGCACCGGTTGTCCTCGACCGCCGCCGCTCCGTGGCTCCTGCGCGCGCTGCTGGCGGCGGTGCCCGACTTCTTCGGCGCCAACGCCGGGCGCAACTGGGACTTCACCGTCGACGACGCAGGATCTCGTGCTTCGCCCCTGCGCAACCTCTGGGCGGGCCGGCTCGTGCTCACCCCCGGCGCCGAGCGCGTCGAGGCCGCGACGAACCTCTTGTGGGTGCTGCTGCTCAGCCCCGCCGACGCGCTGGGCGTCTCGCACGAGCTGCTCTCGAAGGTGCTCGGCCTCGCCCTCGCGTCGCTCGCGCTCGCGGCCGTCGCGCTCTTCCCCTCGGTGGCCTACCGGCGCGAGCCCCGGTACTACGACCTCGTCGCGCCCCTGTGCGCCGCCACCTTCGCGCTGGCATACCTGGACCGTCTCGGGCCTCGAGAACGGGCTCTTCCAGTTCCTCGCGGCGAGCTCGGTGGTGCTGCTCGCGTGGGAGGAGCACGCCCCGACGCGGGTGCCGTGGTCGTCGGTCACGCTGGGCCTGCTCTTCGCGACGCGCCCCGACGGCGGGCTCTACGCCGCCGCCATCGGCTGCGCGAAGCTGATGCGCGCGAGCTCGACGGGCGTGCGACGTCAAGACGTCGCCTGGGGCTTCACCCTCGGCGCGATGGCCGGCGCGCTGGAGCTCTTCCGCCTCGCGTACTTCGCCTGGCCCTTCCCCAACAGCTTCTACACGAAGAAGCGCACCTTCGAGTTCGGCAAGGACCTCACCAAGTTCGACTCCGCAGGGGTGGACATACGTCCGCCGAACAATGCGCCTACAAAAGCTCGAAGCGCGCCGCCGTCGCGCCCGCGCTGCTCCTCGCCTTCCGCGCCCCGGTGGCCCGCGTGGGGCTCCTCCTCTGTCGCGGGCGTGTTCCTCCCGGTCTCGCGGCGACTGGATGGAAGGAGTGGCGCTTCCTCACCTACCTTGCCCTGTCTTCACCTGGGCGTCGCCGAGGCCGCGCGCGCCCTGCGCGCTTCCCCTCGCGCTCGCGCCAGCGAGCCAGCCGTGCTCGCCCTCGCGCTCACCCCACGTCGCCGCGTACTTCGTCGTCGCCGAGACGACCCGCGCGTACCCCACGCGCTACCCGCGCTGCGCTCGCTGCAGCACCTGGAGTTCTCCGTCGTCCGCGAGCGCGCGCTACTTCGCCGCCGCGGCGCGCGTGCTCGACGTGACCGACGGCTCGGTGGTCGACCCCGACGTCGGGGGAATGTCCTACGACTCGGGCCTGCGCGTCATCGACCTCTTCGGCCTCGGCGACGTCGCCGTCGCGCACACGCACCCGGTCGACGAGCCCGGGCTGCGCGAGGCCCTCTTCGGCGAGCGACGTCCGACCTTCGTCCACCTGCACGGCGCCTGGTACGCCGCGGTGATGCTCGAACGGCTCGAGGAGCTCGACGGGCTGTACCTCCGCCTGCCGGGCACCATCGGCGGCGAGCACGACGACGGCTCGAACTACGTCCGCCGCGAAGCCCTCGCCGCCCCGTGGACCGAAGAGGCCGAGGCCGCGCCGCCGCTCTCCAGGCGCGGCCGCCCGTGCGCGTCGACGGCTTCACACCGTGTCAGCGCGCGGCGTCGACCGGCTTGAGTCGGTCTACGTCGAGCTCGCCTTCGCGGGCCACGACGGCGTCGCCATCCGGCAGCGTCGTGGCGATCCTGAGGCCCCGGCGCCCGCGCGAGCGCGCCCGCGACCATGGCCGGCAGGCTCTTCGGCCCCGCGACCTTCCTCGAGGAGAGCGCCCGTGGGGCCGCGTGCGGCTCACGTGCTCGCGCCGGGCCGCTACGAGCTCCGCTGGCGCAGCGACGAGGTCGAGGTCCCCCTCGGCGCCGTGTACGTCGGCGGCACGGCGCCCCGCGTACACCCGCGACGCCCGCGCGCGCGTCACCGCGCTCCTTCGCGAGGCGGATGCGTGACGCCGCTGCGTCGCGCTCCTTCCGCCTCGCCGCCGAAGAGGGCGCCGCCGACGCCGACGCGACCGGGCCCTCGCGATGTACGCGCGCGCCCTCGCGGGCCGCGCGCTGCGCCTGGGCGAGCACGGGCTCTACCGCCTCGCCGCGCAGACCTGCAGGCCGAGAATCGCAACGCTTCAGCCGAGACGACGCCCGCGCCCGATCGCTGGTGCAGCGCCTCGCCGAGCGCCTCGCCCGACGCCTACGCGCGGCGGAGCGCGCCCACGACGTCGCGCGGGCCTGCGACCTCGCCCGCGACGCGGTGCTCCTCGACCCCCGACGGAGCTGGATGCGCCGCCGCGCGGAGGAGCTTCGCCCGCTGCGTCGCAGCGAGTACGACGGCGGCCGGGAGCTCGCGGGCTACCGCTTCGCCGCGAGCGCGGCGGCGAGCGCGACCGCCGAGACGCCGACGCCCGCGTCGCTCGACGACGCGGCGGTGTTCATGATGACCCTGGGCCGCGGCGCCGAAGCGGTGGCGCTCCTCGACCGCGCGCGGCGTGTGCCCGAGTCGCCGTGGGCGCGGGTCGCGGCGGCGCGCGGTCACCTCATCCGCGGAGAGGTCTCCGAGGCGCGCGCGCTCCTCGCGTCGGTGGCCTGCGACACGGCGCGCGACCCCGAGGTGAACCGCGCGCTCGCCGAGGTCGACAACGCGCCCGCGCGCCCGACGGACCCGCTCTGCGCGCGCCCGCTCGTGTCGGGGAGCGCGCCCGCGTGGGTGTCTCCGCCGGCGCCCTTCAACGCCGTCGAGGGCAGCTTCGAGTCGACGCGCTGGCAGGGCTGGACCGCGACGGGCACGGCTTTCGGCGCGGGCCCGATCCACGACACGCCGACGAACCAGACCTTCGTGAACGGATGGCGCGGGCAGCGCTACGCGAGCTCCTACGCGGCCAACAACGACGCGGCGACGGGCACGCTCCGCTCGCGGCCGTTCACGGTGAGCGCCGACGCGATGTCCTTCCTCATCGCGGGCGGGAGCGACGAGGCCCACGTCGGCGTGCGGCTGGTGATCAACGGCGAGGCGGTGCTCCGGCAGGCGGGCAACGACACCGAGGGCTTCCGCCGGGTGTTCTGGGACCTGCGGCCCGTCCACGGTCGCACCGCGGTGCTCGAGGTCTACGACGACGCCACCGGCGGCTGGGGGCACGTCATGGTCGACGATTTCGTGCTCGAGCCCACGGTGCCGACAACCTGAAGGTCGGTCTCGCGTAGGGTCGCGGCCATGCAACGCCCCCGCAGCGCCGCCTCGCTCCTCCTGGCGCTCCCCTCGCCTTCGTCGCCTTCGTCGCGGTGTTCGCGGTGCGTCACGCGCTGGGCCAGCGACGGCTCCGCGCCCTCGACGCGAAGATCACCCCGGCCATCGCGCGGCTCTCCCGCGAGCGCTGGGAGCGCCCCGTCCTGCGCGGCGCGGCCGTCGACGCCAACGCGTGGGTGGGCCTCGTCGACGCGAGCGTGCGCGCGTCGCGGCAGTTCCCCCAGCGCGGCCACGCCGACTTCGACGCCGCCCTCGAAGCGGGCCGAGACCTTCCCGCCTCGTGGACGCAGCGCGTGACCCCCGCGCGCGACGCGCTCGCCGCGCTCCGCGCCGCCACGCAGCGCTCCTGGTCGTGGAACCCCTCGCCCGTCCCCGCGCCCTCGGCGCCGATGCCGCCGCTCGGCGACGTGGCGCGCGCGTCTCGCGGGCTGCTCACGCAAGCCCTCGCCTCGCCGCCCGCGGAGTGCCTCGCCATCTGCGCCGACGTGGTCCGCGTCGGTCAGGACTTCTCCGCGGGGCAAGGCCCCCTCGGCCTCGCGATGGAGGGCCTGCTCTCTCGCCTCGCCGTCGCCGCCGCGCGGCGCTGCGCGGCCACCGCCGACGCCGACGCGCGCGCCCACGCCACGACGGAGTTCAGCGCCCTGCACCGCGCCTGGAGGCCGCTCGGCGCCTTCAAGGCGGTCGACACCCTGGGCATCGCGCGCGCCGTGGTGACGGAGCTCGACGCGGGGCTCCCGCCCGCGGGCCTCCAGCGCCTCGCCTACCTCTGGTACCGCCCCGACGCGATCGAGCGCATCGCGTGGACCGTCGACCAGCTCCCCCGCTGGCGCTCAGCAGGCGCGACGGGCGACGACCCCGCCGCGCTCGACCGCCTCGTCGAGGAGGAGAACGCGCGACTGATGGGCAACGACATCACGCAGATGGTCGCGGCGGCCTTCGGCCGGATCATCGAACGCGGTCGCTCCGGTCGCGCGTGGGTGGGCGCGATGGCGGCGGCCCTGAGCGGCCCGGGAGCGTCGATGGCCGACCCCTTCTCCACGGCGCCCGTCGCCGTGACCCGCGACGCGAGCGGGGTCACCGCGCGCTCCGTCGGCCCCGACCGGCGCGCGGGCACCACCGACGACGTGGTGGTCACCCTCCCCGCGCCGTAGGGACGAAACACCGCCTGGGCAGGGGAGTTTCATCACAGGGCCTGGGATGTTTCATCCCTGCCCGGAGGGGTTTCATCTCAGGGTCTGGGATGTTTCATCCCTGCCCGGAGGGGTTTCATCTCAGGGGTTGGGAGGTTTCCTCCCTGCCCTGGGAGGATTCCTCTCGGCGCCGAGCGGCTCCCCCTCAGCGCAGGTCGGCGCAGCAGCGGAAGCCCGTGGAGTAGTCGTGGTAGCCCGGGTTGTGCGCGCGCGTGGCGTAGTCGCACCCGGGGCGGTTCTGGTGCACGTCGACGTAGTACCCGCCGCGGAACACCCCTCGGCCTCCGCGGGTGCGCGCCTCGACCCACTCGTGGAGGTTGCCCACCATGTCGAAGGCCCCGAAGCCGCTGCGGCAGCGCGGGTGCGAGCCGCTGCGCGCGAGGGTGTTCGGCATCTGGTTGAGCCTGGGGTCGTTCATCTGCGACTCGTGGAAGACGTCCCCCGGCCCGTAGAGCAGCGGCACCGGCCCGACGCGGCCGTCGTTGCAGCGCCCGCGCACGTAGGTGTCGCCGTAGGGCCACTGCGTCGGGTTGCGCCCCTTGCACGCGCGCACCCACTCCACCTCGGTGCAGAGCCGCTTGTGCGCCGCCGCGCAGGCCGCGCGGGCCTGCACCTGCGAGATGTACCCCTGGGGCGACCGCCCCCTGCGCGACTCGGCCCGGTACCGCACGCCCACCCGCGGGGGAATGAACGGGCTCCACGGCCGCGTGCGCCCGCGCGGCAGGAGCTCGACCAGCGAGCCCTCGTACGCGTCGACGCAGTACTGCCCCTCGACGTTGACCGTCCCCGGCGGGCACCGACGTCGTCGGCGCGGCACGAGCCCCGTGAGCACGCACGACAGCGCCACCAGGGCGATCAGGGCGCCCTCCCTCCGGGGCGATCGACGGAGCTCAACCACGACGCGGCGCGGAGCATATCGTCGCCGCGCGCCGCGTTCACCCCGCGCGACGGTCGCGTGTACCCTGCCACGATGCGTCCCTCTCGCTCTGGCCTCTCGCTCCTGCTCCTCGGCGCGCTCGCCTGGGGGAGCGCGTGCTCCGACAGCGCCTCCAACACCCCGACCGTCTGCACGCCCGCGTGCCGCACGGGCTTCGCGTGCGTGAACGGCGCCTGCGTCTCGGCGTGCAACCCTCCCTGCGGCAGCGGAGAGCGCTGCGACACCACCTCCTCCGTCGCGCGCTGCGTCGCGGCCGACACCGACGCCGCGGTCAGCGACGCGGCCGTCACCGACGACGTCACCACGCCCTCCGACCTCGGCGGCGACCTCGACGTCAGCGCGCCCGCCGACACGGGCTCCCCCGTCGACGACGTCACCCAGCCGGCAGACGCGGGCGCGCCCACCGACGCGCCCATGGTCACCGACGTCGGCGCCGACGCGATGGCCGTCGCGTGCGGGCGCTCGGGCGAGCCGTGCTGCCAGGGCCGCGCGTGCCTCAACGGCGGGCAGTGCGTGTCGAGCGTGTGCGTGACCGCGACGCCGGTGATGAACGAGTGCACGTCGAGCGGCGAGTGCGGCGACGGCGGCGTGTGCGGCGGCCCCTTCGAGTGCGGAGGCTCCCGCCGCTGCTACCAGTGCGAAGCCCCTCCTGGGATGGGTACCTTCGGCGCGGCCTGCATGAGCGGCAGCGAGTGCCGATCGGGCGTGTGCTCCAACCGACGGTGCTCGCAGCCTTGCGTGTACGGGTCCGCGGGCGACACGGCCTGCGCGGCGGCGGGCGCGGGCTACGTGTGCACGGCGGCGTTCTTCCGCCCGATGATGACCGACCCGATCACCACGCTGGGCGTGTGCAACCAGCGCTGCGCCGCGAACCGCGAGTGCGCTGGCGGCGCCGCGTGCGTGCCGCTCCTCGACTACTTCGCCGACCGCATGGACTTCATCTGCGCGCCCTCCACCCTCACCGGCGCGCCGGGCGACGCGTGCAACCCGAGCGGCGCCACGACGTGCCGGTCGCTCCTGTGCGTGCCCACGAGCATGACCGCGGGCTACTGCACCGCGCCCTGCGCGACGGACGCCGACTGCCCCGCCGCCGCGCCCGTCTGCGACGCGCTCACGGTGATCCGGCCGTCGGGCGGCGCGCAGGCGTCGCGCGGGTGCCGCCCCCGCGACATGTGAAATGGACGAAGCCCCCGTCGGTGATCGCCACCGGCGGGGGCTCCGCTCACACGACGTTCGTGTCGGGTGTCGTCAGCTGCCCGGGTTGAACGTGAACGGGAAGCTGAAGTCCACGCTCCCGCCCTCGGGCGCCGGGAAGACCAGGCCCCGGATGCGCGACACGACGCAGGAGCCGACCTCGGGGGCCTCGGACATGCCCGACGAGCTCGCGCTGGTGATGCGGCCCGAGGTGCCGATGGTGAAGCGCACCTCGACGCGGCCCGAGAGCGTGGGGTTGTTGCGCAGCGCGCGCTCGTAGCAGCTACGGATGCCGCCGAGCTGACCGCGGATGAGCCGCGCCACGGCGTTCGGGTCGAGGTTGCCCTCGCCGCCGATGGAGTCGCCGCCGCCGAGGCTCGCGTTGCCGCGGATCACGCGCTCGCGCACGATCTCGCCGCCGCTGCCGATGTTGTTGCCGCCGCCCTGCACGGTGCCCGACTGGCCGAGGCCGCGGCCTCCGAGGCCGGCGCCGCCCGCGGAGGCGACGGAGCCGCGGCGCACGCCGCTCTGGCCCGAGGCGGCCGAGATGCCGCCGACGTTCTGGAGGTCGCGCTCGGTGCCGGCCATGAGGCCGCCGTTGTTGAGCGCGTCGCGGGCGCTGTTCGAGCTCTCGCCCACGCCGGTGAGGGCCGCGAACTCGGCGTTGTTGCTGAGGGCGTTGAGGGCCGCGTCGGCGGCGCGGGTCGCGGCGGCGGCGGCCGCCTCGGCGCGGTTGCCCGCGGCGCGCTCGCGGGCGGCGGCGGTCTCTCCGCGGAGTGCGAGGGCGTCGGGGCGGCGGCGGGGGCGGCCGCGGCCTCTTGCTGCTCGGAGGGCTCGTTGGTCTGCTCGGGCTCCTGAGGCTGCGGCTCTTCGGGAGCGGCGGGCTGCGAGAGCAGACGCACGAGGCGGGCGTCGTCGAGGCCCGCGTCGTCGACGATGGGGTCGTAGACGTATTCGATGTACGCGACGCTCGCGATCGCCAGCACGAGGAAGAACGAGAAGCAGGCGTTGTAGGTCCAGTCGATGTTCTTGACCCAGCTTAGCGCGGATCGCCGCGGGGAGCTGCGGCTTGGGCTGCGGCGGGGCGGTACGACGAACTGGAAGAGGAAGGTGACGTCGCCGATCTGGATCTTGCCGCGCGAGCTCTCGGAGAGCGCCACCTGCCAGCCCTGCGGGCCCTTGCGGGTGTTCGCGTTCGCGCGGAGATCCGCGAGGGACTTCACCCCGTCGGGCAGGGCGAGCCGCCCGTCCATCTTCTCGGTGAAGTTCGAGGAGTAGGTGCCCCCCGACATGGTGAAGAGCTCGAAGGAGGGCGGGAGCTCGTTGGCGTTCACCGTGAAGGTGTTGCGCTCGGTGGTGCCCACGGTCACCGAGTTGCGGTCACGGATGATCCGCTCCTCGGACATCTTCGTGCCTGGATGATGCCGATGCGCAGCACCTTGGGCCCCGACGAGACCTTCGCCGCGGCCATCGCCTGGGTCATCGCCCCGGGGCGCCCGGGGCCGCGTTGTGTCGGTCCTGCCATTCGCTTCCTCCGCACTCTCTTCCCGGCGACCGGCGCCGGATCATCAACCCTGACACGCGAACCCCTCGCGGGGTTCCCGCTCAGAAGGGCTCCCTGCGCACCGCGTCGAGGATCTCTCGAATGAAGTGGATCGGCGCCTCGAAGTACGAGTACCCGAGGCTCGACCGGCCCGACACCGAGAAGGCGTAGGGCCGCTGGATCTCTCCGCGCACCTCGATGGTGGTGCTCGCGACGTACACCCGTCGGCCGTTCTCGGTGCGCACCGTCGCCTGCACCTGCTCGCTGTTCGCGCCGGCGTCGGCGCCCGCGGTCGGGTTCGCGGGCGCGGGCTGCGCGGCCGCCACCGCGGGGGCGAGCAGCGCGAGGGCCGCTGTGAGCACCGCCGGTCTGAGAGACTTCTTCATCGCTGCTCCGTGGGAGGCTATCACCGGAAGCCCGGGAGACGCTACTGGGTGTTTCCCGTACTCCCGCCCTCGGGCGCGGGCGCGGGCTGGGCGGGGGCCTCGGGGGCGGGCTGCGCGGGCGCCGCGGGCGCTTCAGGCGCGGGCTGGGTGGCTGCGCGGGCGCCTCAGGTTGCGCGGGCGCGGGCGCGGGGTCGGCGCCGCCGCGGGCTGCGCGGCCTGTCGCTGGGCGTTGCGGCGGGCGCGCTCCAGCGCGGTCTGGGTGCGCTGGATGAGCTGCGGGAGGCGCGCGAGCTGGGCCTCGTTGTCTTCGCGGCGAGGGTGCTGCGCGTAGCCCGAGCCGAGGGCGTCGCGGTAGCGGGTGAAGGCCGCCTGGGCCTGCTGGAAGAGCTGGAGCCTGCGCTCGATGTTCTCGACGCCGGTGTTGGGCACGCCGCGGGCTTGATCCGCGTAGAGACGGCCCATGTTGTAGTGGACCTCGGCGAGGCTCGGGTCGAGCGTCTGCGCCCGCTGGAGCTCTTGCATCGCCCGGTCGTACTGGCCCGAGGCGCGCAGGGCGTCGCCGTAGTTCAGGTGGCCCTTGCCCCAGCTCGGCGCGAGCGCGACCACGGCGCCGAGGTTCTCGAGGGCCTGCGGGTAGTTGCCCGCCTGCAGGAGCTGGATGCCGAGGTTGTTCCTCGCCTCGGCGAAGTCGGGCGCGAGCTCCACCGCGCGCTGGAACGACGTGATCGCCCCCGGCACGTTGTGGTCGGCCTCGATCTGCAGGAGCCCCCGAAGGTGCACCACCTCGGCGTTGGTCGCGCCGAGGCCGCTGTTGGGGTTGTTCGGGTCCGACCCGTTGATGAGGTCGTTGACGATGTAGAGCGCGAGGTCGAGGCGGCCGAGCGCGCGGTAGGCCTCGGCCACGGCGAGCTTCGCGGGCACGCTGCGCTCGTCGAAGCGCAGGATCTGCCGCGCCTCTTCGATGGCCTCGTTGGCGCGGTTGTTCATCACCAGGAGCCGCGCGTACTCGGCGCGGATCCCCGCGCTGCGCGCGTTGCTGCGGGCGAGGGCCTGCACGAAGCTCATCGCCTCGGCCACGCGGCGCTGACGGATGAGCATGCGGGAGCGGGCCACCACCGCGGGCTCGTAGTCGGGCTGCACCGAGAGCGCGCGCTGGTAGTAGTTGTCGGCCTGCGCGTCGTTGCCCTGGCGCTCGGCGATGACGCCGAGGTTGTACGCGGCCTGCGCGGCGCGAGGCTCGGCCTCCAAGGCCTGACGGAACGAGCTCGCGGCGTTGTCGAGCTGACCCGCCCTCGCGGCCTGCAGGCCCATCTGGAACGCGCTCGCCGCGTTGCCCGTGAGGGTGACCCGCGAGGCCGCCCCGCTCGCCTCGGTCTGCGCCGCGGGCTGCGGGGTGGGGGTCTGCTCAGGGGTCGGCGTGGGCGTGGGCGTCGGGGTCGCGGTGACCGTCGACGCGCCGGTGTTGGAGGTCGACTCCGACACCCCCGACGCGCCCTGCTCGCCTCCCGAGGAGGTCTGCTGCGAGGACTGCGTGGGGGTGGTCGTCGAGGGGCGGTTCTCGTTCTCCGAGGAGCACGCGACGGCCCCAAGCGAGGCGAGGAGCGCGAGCGTCGGTGCGAGAGGCGAAGCGCGCATCGGTGTCACTCCGTCGCGAGGCCGGGGGCGGCCACGGGGCTGGTCTGCGGGAGCACGGCGCCGGGGGCCTCGCCGTCGAACATCCCCGGGCGGTACTGGAAGACCTGCTGCCGCGAGAGGGCCGGCTCGATGAGCGGCTGGTTCTCCTCGAGGCGCAGGCGCTCAAGGGCGCGCGACGCGAAGGGCGTCGGGATGTTCTGCTGGCGCGCCGTGTAGACCGCGGTGCCGTAGTTGATGATCGCGAGCGTGCGCTCGTCGGTGGCCTGCTGGTCGAAGGCGGCCTGGGCGCGCTGCCGACGCTCCTCGATCTGGTTGTTGAGGTTGTCCTCGGCCTGCTGGCAGCGGTCCATGGTCTCCAGGGCGCGGTCGGGGTTGATCCGCTCCAGGCGCTGCGCCGCGGTGCGGCACTGCGTGATCGCGTTGCGCGCGCGCTGCTCCGTCGCCCGCTCCGACGCGCTGAGCTGGAGGAGCGAGCCGATGCGCTGCTCCTGCGTGGCGAGGTGCTCGTGGGCCTCGCCCTGGCGGGTGAGCGCGCCGATGGAGTACTCTCCGCCGCGCAGGGCCACCACGTCGCGCGCGGCGCTGTCGATGGCCTGCAGGCGCGTCTGCCGCTCCTGGATCTGTCGCGTGAGCGAGGCCGAGTCGCCCGCCTGGAACTCCGAGCGCGTGAACTCGGTCACCTGGTCGTCGAGGTCGCGGAAGAGCGCCTCGGCGGCGTAGGCGGCCGCGGGCGAGCCGGGCTGCTGACCCGTCGCGCGGTAGACCTGCACCACCTCGCGCAGGGCGCGGCGGTACTGGGTGTCGTTGTTCTGCGCGCGGTACGCGAGGGCGATGTTGTACTGGGCCCTCACGCGGTAGCGCGCGTTCTCGGCCGTCGCGGGGTAGCGGCGGAGGTACTCCTGGAGCGAGCGGATGGCCTCGCCCCACTCCTGCGCGCGGTAGGGGATGTTCGCGGCCTGGAACTCCGCCTCGCTGCGCTCCGCGCCGGGGTTCGAGCGCGGGATGAAGTTGGTCCACGCCTGCCGCGCCTGCGACCACCGACCGAGGTTGGTGTTGATGAGCGCGATGGAGGCGAGCGAGTCGTGCACGTGGGCGTCGTGGTCGTTGGCGCGAGCGAAGCGCTGATCGTTCACCACGTTGCCGTAGTACCGGATCGCCTGGTCGTAGTCGTAGATGCGCTCGAGGTTCACGCCCGCACGGAAGTTCGACACCTCGAGGATGTTGATCCTTTGCGCGAGGTTCTCGCCCTCGAGCTCGTGGCCCTGCGCGTCGCGGGTGTTGTTGTACTCGTTGGTGATGCGGACGTAGGTCTGCGTCGCCGTGTCGAAGCGCCCGGTGCGCTCGTACGCGAGGGCGGTGTAGAAGGTCGCGAGGGCGGCCTGCGGGTGGTTGCGGTTGGCCTCGACGGCCTCTTGCATCTGCCGCGCGGCCTGCTCGTAGAGGGCGCGAGACTGCGCCGGGTCGCGCGTCTGCTCGGCGCGGTGGAAGGTGTCGAGCGCGAGGCGGAAGGTGCGGTCGGTGAGCACCTGCCCGATCACCTCGGAGCGGACGCCCGCGCACTGCCGCCGCGACTGCTCCTGCGCGAGGTTCTCCTGCGCCTCCTGGTCGCCCTGGAGGACATATAGGTTGTTGAGGTCCGCGAAGGCCGCGCCGGCGACGAGCTGGTCGTTGCAGTAACGCGTGAGGACCTCGCGGTACATCGTCACCGCGTTCGGGTTGATGTTCGTGTCGACCTGCCCGAAGCGGAAGAAGGTGCGCGCGTTGAGGTAGAAGAACTTCGCGCGGTACGGCGGGTTGCTGTACGGCTGCTCAGGGTCTTCCTCGACGACGTCGCGGAGCGCGGCGGCGTTGTCGAGGCCCTCGGGGACTCGGATCGCGTACGCGTTGCGCGCTTCCATCAGGCCGCGCACCGCGTCGGGGATGTTCAACGGGTTCACCGTCTGCCCCGTCATCGGCGGCCGCGTGCACGCCTCAGCGGCGTCGTCGGCGATCAAGCGCGCGCCGGTGTCGTCGACGATCTCCGCGGGCGCGATGCCCGCGCGCACGGCGATGCACGGGTCCAGCCGACGGAGCTGCGCCTCGCGGCGGATGAAGGCCTCCTGCGCCTTCACCGCCATGTACGCGGCGGCCGCGAGGTACTGGTCGTTCTCGTTCGACTCGCGCACGTCGGCGTAGGCGCGCGACGCCTCTTGATAGTCGCCCGACCAGTAGAGCGCGTCGGCGCGGTTGTACCGGAACTCGTACGCGGCCTCGTCGTTCGGGTAGTTCCGAATGAACTGCGTATAGGCCTCGACCGCCGTGTGGTACTCCTCGTTCGCGCGCTGCAGGGCCTGGCGGTACTCGTTGAAGGCCTCGGCCTGCGCCGCCCCCGTGAGCGAGCGCGCCTCGATGCCGCGGCGCACCGCCTGCTGCCGGAGCTGCGTCGCGTTCTGGTGGTGCGTGATCGCGAGGTCGTGGAGGCTGTTGCGCGCGACGGTGTCGGCGTAGCGCTGGGCCTCGGGGTGGTTGTTGTTGTTGTTCCACCACTCGGTGCCCTCGGTGAACTGCGCGAGGGCGCCGCGGGCGCGGATCGCGGCGTCGAACTGACGCTGCCGCGAGTACGAGTCGGCGATGCGCACCACCACCCGCGGCGCCCGCTCGTGCAGCGGGTACAGCGAGAGGAAGATCGAGTAGATCGTGATCGCCTCGTAGTACTTCGTCTGCTGGAAGTAGTCGTCGGCGAGCTCGAGGTACGCGTCGGCCGTCCACGGGCGGTTCTGCGGGATGTACGTCGGCCGACCCGGCACCGCGGGGGGCCGCTCGTCGCGGTTCGCCCAGCGGCGCGCCTGGATCTGCGTCGGGTCCCCCGGCGACACGATGCGCATGATGCCCGCGCAGTCGAAGGGCCGCGTCGCGTCGGGCGGAGGCCGCGAGATCGACTCGACCACCCCCTGGCAGCGCGTGGCGTCTTCGCCCGGCCCGAGGCCCCAGTCGCTCTCGGAGAAGATCACCCCGACCCACTTGATGGTGTCGCTGCGGTTGCCGCGCGCGGCCTCCTCGGCGCCGGCGTAGTCGTAGTAGTCGAGCAGGAGCGAGAAGTTCCGCAGCGCCTGCGGATACCCGTTCTGCATGCGGAAGTACGCCCAGCCGACCTTGTAGAGCGACTTCGACCAGAAGGCGCCGTACTCGAGGTTGGCGTCGAACTGCGCGCGCGCCTCGGCGGGCATCTGCACGACGTTCTCGCCCGCGCCGGCGATGCCCTCGGCGGGCGCGCGGTTGGCGGGCTGCGGCGGGCGGGGCCGCGTCGAGAGGCGCATCGAGGCCTGGTACGCCGCGATGGCGAGCGCGTTGCCGTCGTCGTCGCGCGCGTTGTCGAAGTGCCAGTCGCCGACGTAGTAGAAGACCTCGCCCGCGTAGCGCGAGGGCTGGCCGTTGGGCCCGCGCATGGGCTGGCACTGCGCGTAGAGCTGCGGGATCGGCGCGGTCTGGTTCGGCGCGAGCTCGGGCATCGCGACGGGCGGGACTGCGGCGTCGGCGTCGGCGCCCGCGTCGGCCTCAGCGATGGCGGGAGAGATCAGCTCGGGCCCGCGCGGGCGGAGCATATCGAAGAGGTTCGGGCACATCACCGGCGGGCTGGAGTTGCCCAGCGGCGCCATCAGGTCGAGCCCGTGCTCGCCCTCGTAGTGGAAGCTCGCCGGGCACACGAGGCCGCGGTAGGCGCTGATGGACTCGTCCTCGCGGCCCATCTCCTTGAGCACCCAGCCCAGGAGGTAGTGCGTCGCGTCGCCGAGGCGGAACTGCGGGAAGCGCGCGATGATGTGGCGGTAGAGCAGGATCGAGCAGCGGAAGTCCTGCGGGGGCGCGACGATGTCGTCGGCGGGGAGGTTCTGCGCGCGGCGCGCGGCGATCTCGCGGTCGGTGCGCTCGTCGGCCTCGAGCTTCGCGTAGGCGGCCTCGTCGTAGTAGAGCTCCGCGAGGCGGAACATCACGTCGGGCGTGCGCTCGCGGTCCTCGGGGTAGGTCTGCAAGAAGCGCTCGAAGACCTCGATGGCGTGGCGGCGCGCCTCGCGCTCGGCGTCGCGCTCGGCGCGGATCTGCCGCTCGAAGCCCGTGCGCAGCCGCGCGAGCTGCCGGTCGTGCTCGCGCGCGAGCAGACCGTTGATGCTCGTGCGAAAGCCCATCCCGCGCGTCAGGAATCCGTTGACCTCGTCCTCGAGCAGCCGCAGCGAGGCTTGCTGCTCCGCCGAGGGATCGGGCCGCGGCGCCACCGCCTGCGGAGGCCGCGTGTCACCCAGGAGCGACGACCCCGCCGCGGGCTGCTCGGGCGTGCGCGGCGTCACGGCCGCCCCCGGGTCCGCGGGCGAAGGGTTCGCCCCCGGGTCCGCCGGGTTGGCGGGCGCCGTCGGCTGCGCGCCGTTCGTCGGCTGCGCCGCGGTGCCCGTCTGCCCACCGTTCAACGGCTGCGCGTTCGCGGCCGGGCGCACCAGCGCCAGCGCGAAGAGCAGCAACCCCAGTCGCCAGCGAAGAACCCTGCTCATGGTCACTGCCCCTGGGTCCCCGACCCGTCGCCCGTCGGCGTCGACCCGCTCGACCCGCCCTCGTTCGAGGCGCCCCCGTTGGCGTTGTTGCCGTTGCCCTCAGCGTTGGGTTGACCCCGGCCGAGCCGCGCGGCGTCTTCAGGCGAGGCCCCCTCGGTCACCTCGGCGAACTCGTCGTTGAGCGCAGACACCTCGCGGTTCTGCTCCTCGGCGAGGAGGCGCGCGCGGTTGTTGTGCTCCTCGCGCTCCTCCCAGGCCACGTCGACGAGCCCGAGGTCGGCGCGCATCACGATCTGATAGAACTGCAGCTCCACCTCGCGGAACTGCGACAGGATCAGGTTGCCCACCACCTGCTCCGACTCCCGCTCCAGCGCCCCGAGGCGCTCGCGGTAGCCCGCCACGCGGCCCTCCTCGGCGCGCACCTGGTCGCGGATCGCGACGATGCGCCGGTCGACCTCGGCGTTCACCCGCCCGTCGAACTCCGCGAGCTGGGCGTCGAGGGTGTCGAGCCGCGTGAGGAGCGCGTCGGCCTCGCCCGGCATCCGGCCCGCGTTGCGCAGTGCCGCCGCCTCGCGCTGCACGAGGTCGCGGAGCTGCGCGCGCAGGTCGACGTCGTGCGCGTAGCGGGGGTCGCCCGGGCCGATCTGCGCGCGCGCCTGCGCGACCATCCGGCGGATGTTCGTCACGCGGTCGCGGTACTGCTGGATCGCCGCGCGGAACTGCGTGAGCTCCTGCTGCACCTGCGCGCGGTCGAGCCCGGCGCCCTGGTGCATCGGGTCGTTGAGGTAGCGCTCGTTGGCCACCACCATCGCCTCGAGCGCGTCGACGCGCTGCTGGTTGCGCTGGAGGTTTTGCGAGAGCGTCTGCAGCTCGTTCTCGGCCTGGCGGTCGCGGCGGCGCAGGCCGTCGTCGTTGGTGGGCATCCGCCCGACCTGCGCGGCGAGCGAGCGGCGCTGCGAGATCACGCTCTGCAGGTCGACGTTGCCGGCGTCGGCGTTGCGGTCCATCGCCGCCGAGGCGATCGCGTCGCGGAGCTGCGCGGTGCGGTTGGTGATCTGCCAGATGCGCTGCCGCGCGCGCCCGAGGTCTTGGAAGATGTGCGAGCGCGACGGCGCGTTGATGGCCGCGTTGAGCCGGTCGATGAGGTCCGACGCCTCGCGCACGTAGGTGCGGCAGACGTTGAGGTCTGACACCACGCGGAGGCTGTCGTCGAGCGTGCCCTCGTGGCGCACCCACGCGAGCGCGGGCGCGGGGATGAAGCTCGACGCGTCGAAGACCTGCAGGTTTGAGCGCACAAGCTCCTGGAAGAAGCGCTCGGGGTTCGCGCCGCCGTTGTTCTGGTGGAGCTGCTGATAGATGGGCCCGAACTGCTGGCGCACGTCCTCGAAGACCTGGCGCGCGCGGTCGAAGCGGCCCGTGCGGAGGAGCAGGTTGCCCCAGAGGATGCGGCCCTCGGGCACGAGGGGAGAGTCAGGCGACGAGATCGACAGGATCTCGAGCGCGCGCTCGGCGCGGATCGCGTCGCCGAGCTTGATGTACGCCCACGCCTGCTCGAAGAGCGCGCGGTCGAAGTACGCCGAGCTCCGCGGCACGCGCTGGTAGGCCTCGATGGCGGCGTCGAAGTTCTCGCGCTCGACCTGCAGGCGGCCCACGGCGAGGATCGCGAGGTCGACCACGCGCTGCTCGTCGCTGCCCTCGACCTGGAGCTGGCTCACCCGCTGAAAGGCCTCGATGGCCTCGGGGTACCGCTGCTGGGCCGTGAGGATCGCGCCGAGGAAATACCGCGCCTGGGGGTAGATCGGCGCGGTCTGGGGAATCGCCTCGAAGGCCGCGCGCGCGCCGTCGTAGTCGGGCGTCGCGCGGAGGAAGAGGTACTTGCCGCGGATGTACGTCGTCTGGGCCTCGAGCTCAGACGGGGGGATCTGCCCGAGCTGGCGGAAGTACTCGTCGACGCCCTCGTAGTTGTTGGTGCGCAGGGCGATCTCGATGAGGCGCCCGAGCGCGCGCTGCACGAAGGGGCGGAACACCGGCTCGTTCGCGTGGCGCAGCACCTCGCGGAAGCGCGAGCGCGCGCCGAAGCGGTCGCCCGCGAGGTAGAGCGCGTCGCCGAGGAGGTAGAGCCCCTGCGGGTACGCGGGGGTGTTGGCGTAATTCTCGACGATGTCGGTGAAGAGCACCGAGGCGCGCGCGTAGTCGCGCAGGCGGTAGAGGAGCTCCGCGTCGGCGAAGCGCTCTTCGACGCTCGTCGAGCGCTGCGGGCCGCCGCCGGCGCCGGGTCGCACGCTCTCGGTCGACTGGCGCGCCTGCGCCTCGAGCGAGCCGACCTCGTTGCTGACCGCGGTGAGGTCCTGCGCGGCGAGTGGCGCCGCGAGGAGGGTCAGCACCGCGCCGAGGGAGACGGCGCGACGGCCGCGGCGGTTCATCGCTGCGCGCTCCCCTCGCTGGTTCCCGGCGGGGGCGGCGTCGACGCGGACTCAGACGCCTCGCGCAGGGTGATGACCCGCTGGACGTAGCGCACCGCGGGGCGGCTCTCGGGCGGCTCGAGCGGCCCGCCCTTCTCGTAGCCCACCACCCGGATCTGGATGGCCTTGCCCTCGGGCACCGAGAAGCTCTGCGTCGAGCGCACGGTGAAGCGGTAGCCCTTCATGTAGGGCAGGCCCGCGCCGAGGTAGGTGAGGTTCACGCCGAGCGTGTGGTCGCCCGAGCCCACCTGGCCGTTGTAGACGGCGAACTCGCGGCGGTCGGCGAGGGCGCCGCTCTCGTCGTTGCGCGTGAGGATCGGCGCGCCGTCGAGGGAGTACACCGCGCCGATGAGCCGGTACGAGCCGCCCATCTCGTTCTGGTGGACGATCTGCGCGCGCGAGCCGCCGACGGTGTTCTGCAGCACCGACTCGGCGAGGAGCGACAGCCGGGCCTTGGAGCGGAAGATCTCTTCTTTCAGCTCGTTGATGCGCGCCTCGAGGTCGCGCAGGCGCACGACGTACTGCTCGCCGGTCATCGCCCCGCCGTCGGCGCCGACGCCCGTAGGCGCGGGCATCGCCGTGGTGGGCGCCCCGCCGTCGGCGTCGGTCGTCATCGGCGTCGCCGCCGGGGTGGTCGCGCTGCTCGCGGCGCCCGCGTCGCCCACCGGCTGCGCGACGCTGACCCGCGCGAAACCCAGGAGAGCCCAAAAGGCCACCAACGCCAGACGCACTCGCATGTTCGTTCGCCCCTTCACGTCCACGACTCCGTCGACGGCTCCGCCGCGAGCCCGTTAGGGCTCGGAGCCCGCCGCGGGGGCGGGCGCGCTGTCGTTTCGCTGGTTCTGCGCCCGCGCCTCGGCGACCGTGGTCACCGACTGCGCGTAGCGGATGGCGGGGCGGTCTTCGACGGCGGTCGCCGCGCCCCCCTGCTCGTACCCGATCACCGTCAAGCGCAGCGCCCTCCCCTCGGGGACGCTCACGGTCTGCACCGAGCGCGCGCGGAACGTGTACCCGCGGATGTACGAGAAGATCCCGTTGCCGTTGCCCTGGTACTCCAGGCTGACGGTGACGGAGTGGTCGCCCGACGCGACGCGGCCGTTGAACACGGCGAAGTCGTGCAGCTCGGCGAGGCTGCCGTTGTCGTCGACGCGCGTCGCGATGGTCGCGCCGTCGAGGCTGTACGTCGCGCGCACGAGGCGGAACGTGCTGCCCATCTCGTTCTGGTGCTGGATGATGAGCTGCGCGCCGCCGCCGCCCGCGCTGTCGAGCACCATCGCGGTGATCTGCTGCATGCGGGCGTAGGTGCTGCCGATGTCGTTCGAGAGCGCGGTGACCTCGCGGTCGATGTCGCGGATGGTGATGGACACCGCGCCGGGCGCGACGGCGGAGACGTTTTGCGGCGTCGGCGTCGCGGCGAGCGCGGGGGCCGGGGCGACGAGGGGCGCCGATACGGGCCCCGTGGGCACCTGCGCGGCGGGCGCGGCCGCGGGGGGCTGCACCATCGCGGGCGGGTCCGCGGGCTGCGACCACGCGACGGCGGGCGCGGTGAGGAGCGAGAGCGCGGCGGCGGTGCGCCACCAGGAAGAAAGACCGCTTGAAGTGCGAGTGGACACGACGCGATGCCTCTCGATCCTATGGGGCGCCGGGCGCGGGCCCGACCTTGGGAGGCGGGTGTACCCCAGTGCGATGCGGAGGGTCAACGCAACGCGACGACCGCCGACAGGCGGTGTGTGAGGCCGCGAGTTCACATCGGGCTTGGACCTGGGCGGGCCGCCGCGGATAGAATCCCGCCGGTCGCGGAGGACGGAAGGAAGTGCATGCAGGCGAACGCTCGCGGTAGGGGCGGAGACCGCACGCGGGGCTCGCACGTCTCAACGCTCACCCCGATGAGACCGCCGCCCCGACGAGGGGCCGTGTGAGCGCCGAGCGCCAGCACGATCCGGATGAGGTGCTGCTGGAGCGGTTCCGGCGGGGGGACGCTCGCGCCTTCGAGGACCTCATGCGACGACACCGCAACGCGCTCTTCAACTTCATCTACAGGTCGGTGCGCAACCCCGCGACGGCCGAGGAGATCCTTCAGGACACGTGGCTCCGGATCGTTCAGGGCGCGGGGGACTTTCAGCGCGCGTCGAAGTTCTCGACCTGGGCGTGGACGGTGGCCCGCAACCTCTGCATCGACCACGCGCGCAAGGCCGCGCTGCGGCGTCACCCCTCGCTCGACGCGCCGCTCAAGCGCGACGAAGACGGGCCCACGCTGCTCGACTCGCTGCGCGACCCCGACGCGAGCGTCGACCGCGCCGCGGTGAGCCGACAGCTCCAGGGCGAGATCGCCGCGGCCATCGAGGCCCTGCCCGACGACCAGCGCGAGGTGTTCTTGATGCGCGAGTACGGGTGCCTCCCGTTCAAGGAGATCGCCGAGGTCGTCGGCGCCCCTGAGAACACGGTGAAGTCACGGATGCGCTACGCTCTCGAACGCCTTCAAGAGCGCCTCGCCGAGTACGAGGACTACGCGAAGGCCCTGGGTTGACCATGGACTGCGAAGCCTGCACCGACCTCCAGCTCGACCTGCTCTACCAAGAGCTCGCCGAGCCTCGCGCCGCCGAGGCGCAGCGTCACATCGACGACTGCGCCGACTGCCGCGCGGCGTGGGAGCGGCTGGTCCGCGGTCGTCGCCTCGGGGGTCGCCTCGCCCCCGTCGAGGCCCCCGCGCCGAGCGCGTCGCTCCTCGCCGCCATCGCCGCCGCGGCGGAGAAGCACCGAGCCGCGCCGCCCGCGCCCGACGCCGGCGGCGCCGGCGCCGCGCCCGTGGTGCCCATCGACGCGGCGCGCGCCCGCCCCTCGTGGATGCGCCGCCTCGGAGAGATGGCCATGCGCCGCCAGGTCGCGATGGCCGCCGTGTCGATCATGGCGATCGGGATCGGGCTCCGCTTCGTCCCCTTCCGATCGCCCACGCAGCCCGCGCCGCCCGTGGAGTCGACCGCGCCCGCGGTGATCCCCGCGACGGAGCTCCCGCGCGCGCAGCCGCCTCCCCCCGCCGCGGAAGACGACGGGAGCGCGGCCGCCGCGCGCCGCGGCCGCGCCGCGCCCGCGTACCTCGGCTCGACCCCGGTGGTCGCCGCGAGGCAACCCTCGTCTCACGCCGCTTCGACGAGCCCGCTCGCGGCGAACGCGCGCCTCGCGCAGGGCTCCGCCCCTGCCGCCGCGCCTGCCGCCGCCGAGGAGTCGCCCGCCGACGAGCGGAACAACGCCGTCGGCGGCCTCCAGCTCCAGCGTGAGGTGGGTCGCGGCGGCGGGGCGGCGAGCGCGGGCGGCCTAGGGTCCGCCAACCTCGGCAGCGCGGGGTCCGCGGCCCGCGGCCGGAGCGCCGTCGACGCGCTGCGTTCGCCAGTCACCGAGGGCACGTACGAGGCGCAGCAGCAGGCGCCCGCCGCGGCCAACGTCCCGATGCAGGGCCGCGACTCGGCCGAGCCCGACCTGCCGCGCGACGCGCCCGCGCCCCTCGCGCAGGGCTGGCGCGCGCACCGCGACCAGGGCGAGCACCGCCGCGCCGCGGGCGACCTCCAGGGCGCGATCACCGAGTACCAGCGCGCGATCGACAGCGCGCCCGACTCCGAGCGGCGCGCGCTCGCGGTGACCCTCGAGGGTCTGCTCCGGCAAGCGGGGCGGGTCGACGACGCGATGCGCGTGCGCGGTCAGTACGTCACCCGCGCGGCCGAGTCTCCTGCGCAGGCCGAGTCGGTGCCGCAGTCGTCGAACGTGCGGCCGACGACGCCGACCCCGAGGAGCTCGCCCGCGCGGCCGATGGCGCCTCGCCCCTCCCGCCGCGCGGTGACCAACCTGAACGACTCGACCAACCAGTACGGGTTCTGACGGCGCCCTCGCGTCAACGCTCCGCCACGGAGCGCCGGAGCACCGTGCCGTTGCCGAAGAGCACCGTGTCGACGACGCCGCGCGTCGACCGCGCCGCGACGGGCGCGAGGTGAGACGGCCAGCGCTCGGCGATCACGTCGACCGCACCGTCGGGCGCGACGGCGCGCAGACCCGCGGCGGAGACCTCGACGCGCACCCGCTCGCGAGAGAACACGCCGTGGCCTTCGTAGGGCGACGCGAGCGGGTCGGAGAGCACCACGCCGCGGCGCCACCGACGCGCGTCGCGCGTCACCCAACCGCGGCTCCCCGCGCAGGGGACCACCTCGACGGAGCCTCCCACCGCGCGCGCGTCGCGGACCGGTGACGGGATCGCGAGCCGCCACGTTCGCCCGCCGTTGTCGCTCACGTGGACGCGCCCCGCGCAGCGGTCGCCCTGCGAGGGCGAGAAGCCCACGAGCCTCCGTCGGTCGAACACCTCGACGAGGCGGAAGGGGAGAAGCGTCGCGCGCCATCGGTCCCCGCCGTCGTCGGTCCACCAGAGCGCGGTGCCTGCGATCCAGTAGGTGTCGTCGTCGACGATGCCTCCGCGCACGCCGAGGTTCACCGCGCCCTCGGCGGGTGAGACCAGGGTCCACCGCCGGCCGCCGTCCTCGCTCTCGGCGACGCCGCCT
>JAWKRC010000008.1:0-229818 GCA_041389825.1 Polyangiales bacterium
GTTCGACCAGCGGAAGGTCGGGCGACGACCCGTGGCCGAGCCCGACATGGGCGCGATCGGCCGCGGGGGCGTGAGCGCCACGCAGGCGCCCGCGCTCGGGACGTAGCCCGCGTCGCAGGTGAAGGTGCAGGCGCCCGACGCGCACGCGGCGCCCGAGCCGTGGGTCGGCGCGGTGCAGGTCGAGCGGGTGTAGCCGAGGCCGTCGGCGTTGCAGGTCTGCACCTCGGTGGCGCTCGCGCAGCTCGTCTCGGCGGGGGTGCACACCCACGCGGTGCAGTTGCCGCCGGTGCACGACTGGCGCGCGGCGCAGGCGGTCACCGACGACGAGAGGCCGTCGGAGGCGCAGGTGCGCACGCCCGCGGTGCCCTCGCAGGTGCGCTCGTCGGGGGCGCAGACCCACGACTCGCACGCGCCGCGGGAGCAGGTCTGGCGCGCGGCGCAGGCCTGTGACGTGTAGCCGAGGCCGTCGGGGTTGCACACGCGGCGGGTGGTGGCGTCAGGGCAGGTGGCCTCGCCGGGGACGCACACCCAGCCCGAGCACATGCCCGAGCTGCAGGTCTGCATCGAGCCGCAGGCGCGGTTCGACGACGAGAGGCCGTCGGCGGCGCAGACGCGCACGGTGCGGCTGTCGGCGCAGGAGCTCGCGCCGGGGGTGCAGGCCCACGCGCGGCACACGCCCGAGAGGCAGCTCTGCATCGACTCGCAGGAGGTGGTGGTGAACCCGAGGCCGTCGGGGTTGCACACCTGCCGCGCGCCCGAGGCCGAGCACGAGGCCTGGCCGGGGACACACACGCGGTCGAGGCACGCCCCGTCGCGGCAGGTCTGGCTGCTCGTGCAGGGCATGGGGCGGAAGCCGAGCCCGTCTTCGCTGCACACCTCGCGCAGGCCGGTGGCCGAGCAGCGGGTCGCGCCCGCGGTGCAGGTGCGGGTCTGGCAGCGGCCGTCGGCGCAGGCCTCTTGCGCGTTGCAGGCGCTGGTGGTGAAGCCCAGGCCGTCGTCGTTGCAGGTGCGGCGCTCGGAGAGCGAGCCGCAGACGGTCACGCCGGGCTGGCACACCCACGGGCGGCAGTTGCCCTCGTCGCAGGTCTGCGACGCGCCGCAGGCGACCTCGCTGGTGGAGGCGCCGCGGGCGTCGCACACCTGCACGCGGCTCGGGCCGAGGCAGAGGCGGGCGTTGGGCGCGCAGAGCTGGCGGCGGCACACGCCGCCCGTCGCGCAGTAGGTGCCCGACTCGCAGTCGGCGTCGTTGAGGCAGTCGACGCAGATGCCCGCCGCGGGGGCGCACACCTGGCCGCGGTCGTTGCACTGGCGCGACGACTGGCAGGGCCGCGCGGTGACGCAGAGGTTGGCGCGGCACACCTCGGTGGCGGCGCAGTCGTTGTCGCCCACGCAGTCGACGCACACGCCGCGGGCGGTGTCGCAGACCTGCTCGGTGCACTGCCGCGACGACTGGCACTGCGTGGCCGGGCCGCAAGCGTAGCCCGCGCAGACCTCTCCGGGGGCGCAGTCGGACTGGGTGAGGCACGCGACGCAGCGGCCCGAGGTGCGCTCGCACTGCTGGCCCGAGGGGCAGTCGAGGCCCGTGGTGCACGCGCCCGCGCCTCCGTCGCCCGGCGCGCCGTCGGTCACCGCGGGGGCGTCGCCGCCGAGGTCGGGCGCGGGGCCGGCGTCGCCCGAGGGGACGTCGCTGGGGCCGCCGTCGGCGTAGGTGATGACGGGGTTGTTGGGGGCGTTGGGGGTGCACGCCGCGGCGGCGGCGGCGCAGGCCAGGGCGAAGGCAAGGCGGTTCATGGGGTCAGAAGCTCCGGGAGAGATCGGGTCGGCCGCGCGGCTCCCGCGCCGCGGCACCGACGGGCGCCGGTTTCTGGCATGGACGGGCCCTCGGTCAAGTGGGCGGCAGAGCTTTCGCCGGGTCGGCGCTCGACCCGCGCGGGGCGAACGAACCGGGTGCGTCGTGCGCGGGTTCACGCGCGCGCTCGATGGGCGCAGGATGGGCGCCGCGAGAGGAGAGCGTGACGATGGCGAAGGAGTCGATGCCCAGGAGCGACGCGCTGGTGTTCTTCGGCGCGACGGGAGACCTCGCGTACAAGAAGATCTTCCCCGCGCTGCACGCGATGGCGAAGCGGGGTCGGCTGGACTTTCCGATCATCGGCGTGGCGAAGGGGGGCGCGACCCTCGACGACCTGATCGCGCGGGCGAAGCGGAGCGTCGACGAGTACGACGGCGGCGCCGACCCGACGGCCTTCCCGCTGCTCGCGCGGCAGATGCGCTACGTCGACGGCGACTACAACGACCCCGACACCTTCACGCGCCTGAAGGCCGCGCTAGGCACGGCGAGGCGGCCCGCGCACTACCTCGCCATCCCGCCGTCGATGTTCCCCACGGTGGTGAAGCAGCTCGAGGCCGCGCGCTGCCTCGAAGACGCGAGGGTGATCGTCGAGAAGCCCTTCGGCCGCGATTTCGCGTCTGCCAGGGCCCTCAACAAGACCCTGCGAGAGGCCCTGCCCGAGCGGTCGATCTTCCGCATCGACCACTTCCTCGGCAAGGAGGCCGTGCAGAACATCCTCTACTTCCGCTTCGCCAACGCCTTCCTCGACCCGGTGTGGAACCGGCAGTACGTCGAGAACGTGCAGATCACCATGGCCGAAGACTTCGGCGTGAAGGGCCGCGGGGCCTTCTACGAAGAGACCGGCGTGATCCGTGACGTGATCGAGAACCACCTCCTGCAGATCGTGAGCTACCTCGCGATGGAGGCCCCCGCGAGCACCTACCCCGACGCGATCCGCGACGAGCAGGCGAAGGTGCTGCGCACCGTGCGCGCGATGCGCGACGCCGACCTGGTGCGCGGGCAGTTCAGGGGCTACCGCGACGAGCCCGGGGTGAACCCCGCCTCGCGCGTGCCCACCTACGCGGCCCTGCGGATGTACGTCGACTCGTGGCGCTGGGAGGGCGTCCCCTTCTACGTGCGGGCGGGAAAGTCCCTCGCGCGCACCGTGACCGAGGTGACCGTGGAGCTGAAGACCCCTCCGCCGGTGGTCTTCCACGAGCCCACGCCCTCGATGGGCAACTACTTCTCCTTCCGCCTCACGCCCGACGTGGCCGTCTCCATCGGCGCGCGCGCCAAGCGCCCCGGCGAGGGGATGCGCGGCGGGCCCGTCGAGCTCTCCGTCGCCCACGAGGCCGCCCAGGGCGAGGAGGGCCGCCTCGGCGCGTACGAGCGCCTCCTCGGCGACGCGATGTCGGGCGACGCGACCCTCTTCGCCCGCGAAGACGTCGTCGAGGCCGCGTGGGCCATCGTCGACCCGATCCTCCACGACGAGAGCACCCTCTACGAGTACGAGCCCGGCACCTGGGGCCCGCCCCAGGCCGACCGCCTCGTCGCCGACGTCGGCGGCTGGAACACCCCCCGCTGAGCCGCGGACCGCGGGTCCGTTGACACCCGCGCGCGCGGCGCGTGTCCTCGACGGCGTGACCTTTCGAGGGGTCTTCGGGCTGGCCGTTCTGCTCGCGGTCTTCGCGGGCTGCACCGGCGCGAGCGTGGTCGGCGGCGGCAGCGGCGGCGGCAGCGACGCGAGCCTCGACAGCACCGTCACCGACGCGCCCTCGTGCACGTCGCAGCAGCTCGCCTGCGGCGGTCGTTGCGTCGACCCGCAGACCGACGGGCAGAACTGCGGCGCGTGCGGCAACGCCTGCGGCGCGATGCAGGCCTGCGTCATGGGGAGCTGCCAGGCGCAGTGCCCGTCTCCCCAGACCGCGTGCAACGGCGCCTGCGTGAACCTCCAGACCGACGCGCAGAACTGCGGCGCGTGCGGGCGCGCGTGCGGCGCGGGCCAGGTGTGCAGCCTCGGCCGCTGCGACGTCGCCTGCGCCCCCACGCTCACCACCTGCATGAGCGCCGCGCAGACCGACGGCGGAACCCCCAGCTACTGCGCCGACACCATGACCGACCGCGAGAACTGCGGCGCCTGCGGCAACGCGTGCCCCCGGGCAACGTGTGCGAGGGCGGCGCGTGCCAGGTGTCGTGCCCCACGGGGCAGACCGCGTGCGACGGGGCGTGCGTGAACCTCCAGAGCGACGACCTGAACTGCGGCGTGTGCGGCACCCGCTGCCCCTCGGGCCAGTCGTGCACCAACGCGTTCTGCGCGCCCTCGTGCGGCGCGGGCCTCACGGTCTGCGGGATGGGCTGCGCGAACCTCCAGTCCGACAACGCCAACTGCGGGGCGTGCGGCACGGTCTGCCCGCGGGCCAGGTGTGCTCGCGCGGCGCGTGCGGCGCGACCTGCGCCTCGCCGCTCGTCACCTGCGGCGGCGAAGACGGCGGCGTGGCCCGCTGCGCCGACCTCAACATCGACCCGGCCAACTGCGGCGCCTGCGACAACGCCTGCGCGCTGCCCAACACCGCCACCGCGGGCTGCACCGCGGGCGCCTGCTCGGTGGTGCGCTGCGCCGAGGGCTTCGGCGACCGCGACGGCGACGCGGCCAACGGGTGCGAGACCGACACCCGCGCGAGCGAGGCCAACTGCGGCGCGTGCGGCGCCTGCGCGCTGCCCAACGTGACCTCGGCAGTCGTGCTCGGCGGGCGCGTGTGATCCCCGCGGGGCCTGCGCGGCGGGCTTCGCCGACCGCGACGGCGTCGCGGCCAACGGGTGCGAGACCAGCACCCGCACCGACAACGCCAACTGCGGGATGTGCGGCCGCGCCTGCGCCGCGGGGCAGGTCTGCTCCGAGGGCGCGTGCACCACCACCTGCGGGCCGGGCCTCGCGACCTGCGGCGCGGGCGACACCGCGTTCTGCACCAACACCCAGATCGACCCGACCAACTGCGGAGGCTGCGGCAACGTGTGCGCCCTCCCCTCTGCGGCCACCAACGGATGCGTCGCGGGGCCTGCACCGTCGTGCGCTGCGCGGCCACCACGGGCGACTGCGACGGCGCGGCACGGCCAACGGCTGCGAGACGAACCTCCTCTCCGACGCGGCGGCTGCGGCGCGTGCGGGCGGGCCTGCGCCCTGCCCAACGCGAGCGCGGCCTGCACCGGCGGCGCGTGCGTGATCGGCGCGTGCAACCCGGGCTTCGCCGACTGCGACGGGATGCCCGCCAACGGCTGCGAGGTCGACACCCGCACCGACAACGCCAACTGCGGCACGTGCCGCACGGTCTGCACCGCGGGGCAGGTGTGCTCGGGGAGCGTCTGCGGCACCACCTGCGCGCCGGGCCTCGCGACCTGCCCCTCCGTGGGCGGCGCGCCGCCGTTCTGCGCGAACACCAACGTCGACCCGGCCAACTGGTGGATGTGCGGGCGCGTGTGCGCCCTGCCCTCGGTGGCCTCGAACGGCTGCGCCGCGGGCGCGTGCACCGTGGTCACGTGCAACGCGGGCACGGGCAACTGCGACGGCGTGGCCGCCAACGGCTGCGAGACGAACCTGCAGACCAGCGGCGCGAACTGCGGCGCGTGCGGGCGGGCCTGCGCCCTGCCCAACGCGAGCGCTTCCTGCGCGGGGCGCGTGCGGGGTCACGGCCTGCAACGCGGGCTGCGGACTGCGACGGGCTCGACGCCGACGGCTGCGAGGTCGACACGCGCACCGACAACGCCAACTGCGGCGGCTGCGGGCGCGTGTGCGGCGCGGGCCAGGTGTGCTCGAACGGCGCGTGCAGCACGACCTGCGGGGCGGGGCTCACGACCTGCCCGGCGGCGAGCGGCTCGCCCTCGTACTGCGCGAACACCAGCGTCGACCCGGCGAACTGCGGCGCGTGCCGCAACGCGTGCGGGCTCACGCAGGTGGCGGTGAACGGTGCGTCGCGGGCGCGTGCACGGTGGTGCGCTGCAACGCCTACCGCGGGGACTGCAACGGCACCGCCACCGACGGCTGCGAGGTGAACACGCAGACGAGCGCGGCGAACTGCGGCGCGTGCGGTCGGGCCTGCGCGCTGCCGCACGTCTCGACGCAGTCGTGCGTGGCGGGGGCCTGCGTGATCCCGACGGGGCCTGCGCGGCGGGCTTCGCCGACTGCAACGGCGCGGCGCCCGACGGCACGCGAGGTAGACACGCGCAGCGACAACGCGAACTGCGGCGCGTGCAACAACGCCTGCCGCGCGGGGCAGAGCTGCGTCGCGGGGGTGTGCACCACCACCTGCGCCGCGCCGTCGGTGGCCTGCGGCGCGGGCCCGTCGGCCTTCTGCACCGACACGTCGATCGACCCGCGCAACTGCGGCGCGTGCGGCACCGTGTGCTCGCTCCCCAACACCACGGTGATGGGGTGCTCCTCGGGCGCGTGCACGGTGGTGACCTGCGCGGCGGGCTTCGGCGACTGCGACGGGGTGGCCTCCAACGGCTGCGAGACGAACCTCGCGACCTCGGCGGGCAACTGCGGCGCGTGCGGGCGGGCCTGCGCGCTCGCGAACGCGACGGCGGCCTGCACCGCGGGCGCGTGCGCGGTGACGGCCTGCGCGGCGGGCTTCGCCAACTGCGACGGCAACCCGGCCAACGGCTGCGAGTCGAGCACGCTCACCGACTCGGCCAACTGCGGGATGTGCGGGAGGGCCTGCGCCAGCGGGCAGGTGTGCGTCGCGGGCGTGTGCGGCACCACCTGCCTGCCGCCCAACACGGCGTGCACGGGCTCGGTGGCGAGCTGCACCAACACGGCGGTCGACCCGGCGAACTGCGGGATGTGCGGCCGCGCCTGCGCGCTCGCGAACACCGCGGTGAACGGCTGCGTCGCGGGGGCGTGCACGGTGGTCACCTGCGCGGCGGGCTTCGGCAACTGCGACGGCAACGCGGCCAACGGCTGCGAGACGAACACCAACACGAGCACGACGCACTGCGGGGCCTGCGGGCGCGCGTGCGCGAGCGGGCAGGTGTGCTCGGCGGGGGCCTGCGTGAACGACCCCGCGGTGCACGGCTGCGCCGACGGGACGCGCGAGGGCTACCTGAGCCTCGCGTCGTACCCGAACATCGCGGCCTGCGCGGGGGGGTTCCAGGTGCCTGGGGTGTTGTCGACGACGCTGAACCCGGCGTGCGGGCGCGCGGGCGGCAACAGCGGGGGCCGCGCGACGGGCGTGGGGTGCAACGTGGCCGACCTGTGCGCGGTGGGCTGGCACGTGTGCGCGTCGGCGGCCGAGGTGATGTCGCGCTCGTCGACGGGGTGCACCAACGCGTCTCCGACGGCGGGGCAGTTCTTCACCACGCGCCAGTCGAGCACCGGCTGCGGCGTGTGCGCGACGGGGACCAACTTCGCGAACCCCCCGTGCGACAGCTCGAGCTGCACGGCGGGCTGCGGCGGGAGCGATGCGGTGTCGAACGACTTCTTCGGCTGCGGCTCCGCGGGCGGCGCGCCGTCGACGGTGTGCTCGCCGCTCAACGCGTTCAGCAACAACCTCTGCGCGTCGCTGCCCGCGGGCTGGAGCTGCGGCTCCGACGGCTACCGCGAGGCGCACAACGTGGTGCTCAACAACCCCGCCGCGGGCGGGGCGCTCTGCTGCCGCGACTGAGCGGCGGACTTCACTCCTCCACGCGCCTCTCCTCGGCGCGCCTCCATCGACGCATCCCTGCGCGACAACGCGGGACGACAGTCCCGCGGGGGTGCGGTGCGAGCGCCCACGTCACACATCACGACCGTTCTCAGCGCGCAAATCGACCACCCGAATTCACCCAGCAAACCGCAACAACTTCAAGCACTTACCACCCATCCACCTTTGACGGATCACCCCTCTCCGTGAGACTCTCTGAGAGGTCGTTGTCGGGTATCTCCACCCGTTCGGCCGGGAGAGGGAACATGGGTGAGAACGACGCCTATGACGCCGACTGGGACGGTCTGATCGAACGCCTCGAGGGGCTCGACTGCGTGCGCGCGGTCCCCGGGATGTACGTCGGCGACGTCCGCGACGGCTCGGGGCTGCTGTTCGCCGTCGAGACGCTCCTCTACCCCGCGCTCGACGAGCACCTCGCGGGGCGCTGCGACCGGGTCGACGTGACGCTCTGCGCCGACGGGTCCGTCGAGATCCGCGCGGAGACCTCGGGGTACGTGCGCGGCGACTACGGCGAGGTGTTCCCAGGCGCGACGCAGCTCGCCACCCTCCGTGGCGGCTCCGCGCGCTCGGATCGCGTCCGCTTCGGGCGATTCTTCGTCGGCGTCGCGGTCTCCAACGCGGTCGCGTCGCGCTTCTCCGTGACCTACCCGCACGGCGGTCGTCGGTGGAACGTCGCCTTCTCGCGCGGCCGACTCGTGACGGTGAACTCCTGCGTCGACCCGCTCGCGCGTGAGAGCACCGTCGTCCGCTTCACGCCGGACCCGACGATCTTCGGCAGCCCTTGGCTCACCGCCGAATCGCTCCTGCAGAGGGTGAGAGGCATCGCGTACGCCCTCCCGGGCCTGACGATGACCTTCAACGCGGTACACCGCCCAGGTCCGCCGACGGTGCTGTGCTTCCGCGACGGCGTCGCGGATCTGGTGCGCGCCCGCGTCGACGCCGGAGCGGTCCTCTCGGCCCCCTTCGCCTTCTCCGCGTGCGAGCCCGACGGGTCCAGCAGCCTGATGCGCGTGGAGGTCGCGCTCCAATGGTCGGCGGAGGGCTCTGGGTTCATTGTGGGGATCACCAACGGGGTTCAGACCAACGAAGGCGGCGCGCACGTCGTCGGTCTGCAAGACGCGCTCGCCCCCACGCTCGCGGCCTACGCCGCGGAGACCGGTCACGCCGGCAGCTCGGCATGGATCACTCGGGAGGTCGTGACCGCGAGGCTCGACGCGGTGGTCTCGGTCTGGCACCGCGCGCCGAGGTACTCCGCCGCCACGCGGCAAAGGCTGATCTCCTGGGAGCTCGCCCCCATCATCAAGGGGATGGTGCAAAGGCACCTGTACGCCTGGCTGAAAGCGCACCCCGAAGAGGCGCAGACGCTCATCAAACACCTGCGCGACGAAGCGAAGGAGCAAGAGGAAATCCGTTTGGTCGAGGAGACGTTGAGGCTACGCGAGCGCCGCGCGCGCTAGCGCTCTGCGCACTCCGCCACGTCATCGATCACGGCCTTCCACCACGCCCAGAGCGTCGGATAGCCCGCGAGGCGCGCGTAGCCCTCAGGCGTCCACCCGTGGAGGAGCGCGACCTCGACGAAGCGCTCGCCGTCGAAGGCCGCGCACGCGAGGTCGTCGTTGTCCTGTCGTCGTGCGAAGACGATGAGGTCGCGCGGCTCGTCGGCCCGCGGCCAGCGCTCCGAGGCCGAGAAGACCTCCCCGCGCGGGAGGAAGTACCAGGGCGCCATCGCGGTGTTCGGCGCGGTGCCGAAGATCCCCCGCTCGATCAACCAGACGTAGCCCGGCACTCCACGAAGACGCTCTCGCAACAACACTCACCCCTCACGATCGCGCAGCCCCTTCAGCACCACCAGGAAGAACGGGCCTCCCACCAGCGCGGTCAGCGCGCCCACCGGAGGCTCGCTCCCCACCAGCGGGAACACCGCCCGCGTCGCCGCGTCGGCCAGCATCAAGAGGGCCGCGCCGCCCATGAAGCTCCCCGGCAACAGCTTGCGGTGGTCGCTCCCGGTCATCGCCTT
Organism: Polyangiales bacterium; assembly: GCA_041389825.1. Lineage (GTDB taxonomy): Bacteria > Myxococcota_A > Polyangia > Polyangiales > JAEYZO01. The sequence continues at coordinate 9,542 of JAWKRC010000008.1, forward strand.
CACGTAGTGCGGCACGAGCAAGCCCACGAAGGGGATCAGCCCGCACACGCTCACCACCGCAGCCACCACCAGCGAGCTCGCGAGGAACACCACCTTCTCGGCGCGCGCCACGTTCACCCCGAGGCTCGCCGCCGAGTCCGCCCCCAACGACAAGAGGTTCAGCGCCTTCGCCTGCGCGAAGAGCACTACCATCCCCGCGAGAGAGAAGGCCGCGACGGTGCCCACGCGCGACCACGGCTCCTCGACCACGCTCCCCAGCAGGATCGTCAGCGTCTCCTGCGAGCGCGAGGTCGTCACCGACGTGCGAAGGAACGCGAGCCCCGCGTTGCTCACCGCGTTCGAGACCATCCCCGCGAGGAGCAGGCTCTCGGCGCCGACCCTCCCCGACGCGCGCGCCACCGCGAGCACCGCGAAGGTCGACGCCAGCGCCCCCGCGAAGGCCGCGATGGGCACGGCCACCATGCCCATCCCGAGGAGCACCGCCACGGTCGCGCCCAGCGCCGCGCCGCCCGACACCCCCAGCGCGTAGGGGTCACCGAGCGGGTTGCGGAACAGCGCCTGGAAGGCCGCGCCCACCGTCGCGAGCGCGCCTCCGGCGAGGGCGCCGAGCACCACCCGCGCCGCGCGCGCGCCGAGGATGGTGGCGTCGAAGCCCTCGGGGTGCGCGAGGGCCGCGGTGAGCGAGGCGTGCGCGACGCCGACGCGCATCGAGAGGGCGAAGGCCGCGAGCGCGAGCGCGGCGAGGGCCGCCAGACCGAGCGCCCCCGAGCGGGTCACTGACGATTGCGCTCCCAGAGGATGCGCAGCCCGTCGAGCGTGAGGAAGTCGTCCACCGACTCGATGGTCTCGACTCCGGCGCGATCAAGCGCGCGAGCCCGCCCGTCGCGACGACGCGGCACTCGAAGCCCATCTCGGCCCGCAGCCGCTCGACGATGCCGTCGACGAGGCCGACGTAGCCCAACACGATCCCCGACTGCATCGCGTGGGCGGTGGTGCGACCCAGCACGCGCGGGGGCATCGCGATCTCGACGCGCGGGAGCTTCGCCGCGCGAGAGAAGAGCGCGTCGGCCGCGATCTGCACGCCGGGAGAGATCACGCCGCCGAGGTACTCCCCGCGCGGAGAGACCACGTCGAAGGTGGTGGCGGTGCCGAAGTCGACGACGACGAGGCCCGACTTCACGCGCTCGTAGGCGGCGACGGCGTTGACGATGCGGTCGGCGCCGACCTCGCGGGGCTGCTCGTAGAGGATGGGCATCCCCGTCTTGATGCCGGGCCCGACGACCATGGGCTCGTGGCCGAAGGTCGACTCGACGACGCGCACGAAGGTCTCTCCGAGGGCGGGCACCACGCACGCGAGGGCGCTCGCCGAGATGGCCTCGACGTCGAGCCCGCGGTGCAGGAGCAGCGAGCGGAAGAGCACGGCGTACTCGTCGGCGGTGCGGTTGCGCCCCGACTCGATGCGAAAGTGCTCGCGCAGCCGCGTGCCCTCGTACACGCCGAGCACGGTGTTCGTGTTGCCTACGTCGATGACCAGCAGCATGCGGCGCGGACTATAAGGGAGGACCTTCGCGCAAGACCACCGCCCTCCCCACGCGCACCACGGGAGCGAATCCCCTCCGCGTGAGGGCCGGCACGCAGGTGGGGGTGCGCTCGCGGTCGCACACCGCGCAGCGCCCTGGCTCGCGCGGCCAGCGGTGATCGAGCGCGGCGAGGGCGCGGTCGAAGCGCCACGCGGAGTCGAAGCGCACGGGGAGGTCGCGCGCGAGGCGGGTCACTCCGGGGTGGCCTCCGTCCATCACGAGGAGCGAGCGGCACTCGGGGCGCTGCGAGGCGACGCGCGCGGCGAGGCCGAGGTCGCGGCGGTGGAGGTCGTCGTCGACCATCACCTCGACGATCACGAAGGACTGCACCAGCGTGAGCGCGAGGGCGACGCGCGCGCGACGACCGCTCCACGGAGCGCCCGCGACCGCGGCGGCGAGCGCGAGCGGCGCGAGGGCCGGGACGAAGAAGCGCCACTCCTTGTGAGGAAGCGCGCTCATCGCGACGAGGTAGGTGATCGCGATGAACGCAGGGAGCGACGTCCTCCTCCCCCCGCGCAGCGCCGCCGCGTACACCGGCCACGGCGCGAGCGTCATCACGCACCCGAGGTAGAACCACCACGGGCGCGTGCCGAAGGTGAGCGATCCGCCGCGCGCGAGGTTGAAGTCGACGTAGGCGCGCACCGAGGCCCAGGGCGAACCCCAGGTGAAGTGGTCGAGCGCGCCCAACCCCATCACCGGGATCGCGGCCCCCAGCGCGAAGCGCGCGAGCCCGCGTCGGTCACGCCGCCACGCGAGGAGCGCGAGCGGCGCCACGAGGTACAGGCCCGCGGGGTAGCGGAAGACGAAGCCCAGGCCCATCCAGAAGCCCGCGGGCGCCGGGTCGCTCGGGCGCCGCGCCCACGACAGAAGCGCGAGCGCGAGCGTCACCGTCGAGAAGGTCTCTCCCAGCGTGCGGAACGACAGGTCCATGAAGGGCGCCGAGAACACCAGCGCGAGGCCCGTGACCCACGCCGCGCGTCGGTCGCGCGTCCACCGGAGGGCGCACTCCATCAGCGCCGCGACGCCCACCAGCGAGAGCGCGCCCGTCATCGCCCACACCGCGCCGGCGCGCCCCGCGACGCCCATCCCCAGCGCGTCGGCGAGCGCGAACATCGCCGCGACGAGGCCCGGGCCCGCGACGTTGCGCATCCCGAGCCGCCACTCGTAGGTGACGTGCCCGCTCCCGTGGAGCATCCGCCACGCGGGCTCGGCCCACTGGTGGATCTCGTCGGCGTGCAGCGCGCCCCCCATCGTCACCGCGCACACGCACTGCGCCGCGAAGCCCACCGCGAGCACCGTGACGAGCGCGCGTCGGTGCGCCGCGATCACCCGCGCAGCCCCCGAGAGACGGCCCGCCGCTCGATCACGCCGAACACCCACTGGGTCACGACCGCGAGCGCCGCGGCGGGGAGCGCGCCCTCCATGAGCGTCGGCGTCGAGTCGAGGCGGATGCCCCGGAGGATGGGCTGCCCGTAGCCCCCCGCGCCCACCATCGCGCCGAGGGTGGCCGTGCCCACGTTGATCACCGCCGCGGTCTTCACCCCCGCGAGGATCGACGGCAGCGCGAGGGGCAGCTCCACCAGCCGCAGCCGCGCCCACGAGGGCAGGCCCAGCGCCATCGCGCTCTCGCGCAGGGAGGGAGCGATGCCGCGCAGGCCCGAGACGGTCCCCTGCACGATGGGCAGGAGCGAGTAGAGGAAGAGCGCCGCCACCGCGGGCTTCGCGCCGATGCCCAACAGCGGGATCAGCAGCACCAGCAGCGCGAGCGAGGGCACCGTCTGGAGCACGCCCGCCACGCCGAGCACGGCCGCTCCCAACCGCGGACGTCTCGCCGCCGCCACGCCGAGGGGCACCGCGCAGAGCACCGCCGCGAGGAGCGAGAGCAGCACCATCGCGAGGTGCTCCCGGGTGCGGGCCCACACGCGCGAGGCCACGGTGTCGCGCGCGGCGCTCGCGTGGAGCACGCCTCGGTCGTCGAGCCAGCGAGCGGCCACCGACGCCTCGCTCCTGCGACGGAGCTTCACCTGCCCGTTGAGGTCGATCATGGTGGCGGCGTCGAGGGTCCCGCCGAGGGCGTCGAGGGCGCGGGCGCACGCGGGCGCGCGGGCCCGCAAATCCGTTCGGTACAGAACCACCGCCCGGTACTCGGGGAAATACCCGCGGTCGTCGCGCAGCACACGGAGGTGGTGCCACGCGATCTCGGCGTCGGTGGTGTAGAGGTCGGTCACGGCGATGGCTCCCGAGGCGAGGGCGCGGTACGCGAGGTCGTGGTCGACGCCCCGCACGGAGGTCTGCGGGAGGGCGTAGCGGGCGCGCAGGCCGTTCCACCCGTCGGCGCGGTCGATGAACTCGTGCGAGAAGCCCATCGCGAGCGCCGGGTGCGCCGCGAGGTCGGAGATCGTTCGTACCCCCAACGATTGCGCCCGCGACTCGGTCATCCCGAGGGCGTAGGTGTTCTCGAAGCCGAGGGGCTCGGTCATCGCGACGCCCCGCGCGGCGAGGGCGCGGCGCATCGCGGGGAGGTCCCTCGCGCCCACCCCGGGGAGGAGCTCGGCCGCGAGCGTGCCCGTGTACTCGGCGTACACGTCGATGTCGCCCGAGAGCAGCGCGCGCCAGAGGACGGCCGTGCCTCCGAGCTGCCGACGGTGCTCGACGCGAGGGCCCGCGGCGCCGCACGCGCCCGCGGAGATCTCCCCGAGGATCACCGCCTCGGTGAAGGCCTTGGACCCGACCCGCACGGGCCGGGACGCGCACCCGAGGGCGAGGACCGCGAGGGCGAGGGCGAGCCTCACCGCGCGCCCCACAGGCTCCGCTGCGCGCCGAGGAAGCGCGTCACGAACTCGTTCGCGGGCGAAGCTTCGAGCGATGCGAGCGGCCCCGACTGTTCGATCTTCCCCTCGCGCATGAGCACCACGGCATCGGCGAAATGCGAGGCCTCGCCGAGGTCGTGCGTCACCAGAACGACCGTCTTCGAGAGCGAGCGAAATGCGTCTCTCAGGTCGCGCTGAAGCTCCGCGCGCACCATCGGGTCGAGGGCGCCCAAGGGCTCGTCGAGGAGGAGCAAGGCCGGGTCGAGCATCAACGCGCGCATCAGCGCTACCCGCTGCCGCTGCCCGCCCGAGAGTTCTCCCGGGAAGCGGTCGAGCAACGACGCGGGCAGCCGCGCGAGCTCCGCGAGCTCCGTCACCCGCGCGGTCACGTCTCGGTCCGCGCGGCCCTCCCAGCGCGCGACCAGCGTCACGTTCGCGCGCGCCGTGAGGTGAGGGAACAAGCCTCCGTCTTGGATCACGTACCCGATGCGGCGGCGGAGCGACTCGGCCGTCGCCGCGGTCACCCCCTCGCCCATCACCGTGACCGTGCCCGCGTCGGGCGCGATCAACCCGTTGATCACCCGTAGGAGCGTGCTCTTTCCGCAGCCCGACGGACCGAGCAGCACCGTGGTGCGACCCGCGGGCGCGTCGAGGTCCACCGGGCCGAGCGCCACCGCGTCGCCGTAGCGCTTCATTACGCCGCGCAGCGAGACGACCGGCTCGGTCCCAGACTCCACACGCCCCGTGTACCCCAGCGCGAGGAGAAATCGTCGGTCGGCCGTTGACTCACTCCGCGGAATGAATATTCACTCCGGCCATCCGAGATGGGCACCCGCGGCGTCGACGGTGAGCAGAGCAAGCGCGAGGCGATCCTCGACGCGGCCCTCTCGCTATTCGCCGAGCGGGGCTTTCACGGCACGGCGGTGCCGCTCGTGGCCGAGCGGGCGAAGGTCGGCGCGGGCACGGTCTACCGCTATTTCGAGAGCAAAGAGGCCCTGGTCAACGCGCTCTACCAACACTGGAAGGGCGAGTTCTCACGGGCCCTGGTGGGGGATTTCCCCGAGGGGATGACCGCGCGGGCGCAGTTCGCCGAGCTGTGGCGCCGGATGTGGGCCTTCGCGAAGACGCACCCCGAGGCCGCGGTCTTCCTCGAGCTGCACCACCACCAGGGCTACCTCGATGAGAGCAGCCTCGCGCTGGAGTCCTCGATCCAAGACACCCTCGTGGGCCTCGTCGAGGCGCTCCAGGCGCAGCGCTCGCTGAAGACCTGCCCGGCCTCGATGCTCATCGCCGTCGCGTGGGGCGCCTTCGTCGGCGTCGTGCGCTCGGGCCTCGAAGGCCGCTACCCCCTCGACGACGCCACCCGCGACCAGGCCGAGGCCTGCGTCTGGGAGGCCATCCGAAGCTGACTCCGCCGCGGCGCCCACCCCTTCGCTCCCCGAGAGCGACAGGGGCGCGACCGCGGCGCGTCCATCACCACACTCAGAATGAACGTTCATTCCCAACGAAGGAGCAGGCACATGGCGGAGACGGTCCTCATCACGGGTTCGACGGCGGGCATCGGCCGCGTGGCGGCGCTCTACCTCGCAGCGCGCGGCTACCACGTCATCGCGACGGGTCGGAAGGAAGACCTCCTCGCGGCCCTGAAGTCCGAGGCCGGGCCGGGCGCGAAGGTCGACACCGTCGTCCTCGACGTGACCTCGTCGGCCTCGGTCGAGGCCGCGGTGGCGGCGGTCGACGCGCTCACGAACGGGCGCGGCGTCGACCACCTGGTGAACAACGCGGGCTACGGGCTCATCGCGCCCACGGCCGAGGTCACCGACGAGGACCTCCGCGCGCAGTTCGAGACCAACGTCTTCGGGCTGATGTCGGTGACGCGCGCGTTCCTCCCGAAGATGCTCGCGCGTGGAAAGGGCCGCGTGCTGAACGTGAGCAGCGTGGGGGGGCGCATGACCTTCCCCTTCTTCGGCGCGTACAACGCGACGAAGTACGCGGTGGAGTCGCTCTCCGACGCGCTCCGCGTCGAGCTGCGCGCGCTGGGCGTCGACGTGGTGCTCATCGAGCCGGGGCCGATCCGCACCGAGTTCGCCGAGCGCGGGATGAAGACCCTCGCGCTACCGCAGGGACGACAGCCCCTGGGCGGCGACGATGCAGAAGGCCGAGGAGATCCAGGCGCAGACCGACGCGATGAGCGCGGGCCCCGAGGTGATCGCGCGGGCGATCCACCGTGCCATCTCCGCGCGCCGGCCCGCCGCGCGCTACGTCGCCCCCTTCTCGTCGCGGGTGATGCTCTGGGCGGTGGAGAACCTCCCCACGCGCCTCATCGACTGGACCTTCGCGATGGCCTTCCGCGCGAGCGCGAAGCGCGACCCCGCGCTCGCCGCCGCGGCGAACTGAGCGCCCTGCTCACTCCACCAGGGCCTCGACGATCGAGGCCCAGGCCTCGCCCACGGTGTCGAGGTTGTACCCGCCGCCGCCGAGCACGAGGAGCCGCCCCTCGGCGTGGCGCTCCGCGAGCGCGCGCACGCCGCGGAGCACCTCGACGACGCCCTCGACGCTGAAGCCGAGCGAGGCCATGGGGTCGCCCGCGAGGCCGTCGACGCCGCACTCGAAGACCACGAAGCGCGGTCGCGCGCGATCCAGAAACGCCTCGCCCTCGGCCCAGGCCGCGCGCAGCATCCCGTCGTCCGCGCGCGCCGGGAGCGGGAGGTTGAGCTTCGTCCCGCGCGCCTCCCCATCGCCCACCCACGTGCGCTCTCCCGGGAAGTCTCCCTCGCCCGGCGCCTCGGGGGAGTGCGGCCACAGCGTGCGGCCCTCCTGGTGCACGTCGACGATGAGCACCCGCGGGTCTGACGCGAAGGCCCGGTACACGCCGTCGCCGAAGTGCGCGTCGATGTCGACGTAGGCCACGGGCGCGTGCGTCTCGGCGGCGCGCATCACACCCAGCACCGCGTCGTTGTAGAGGCAGTACATCCGCGCCTCGTCGGCGTGCGCGTGGTGAAAGCCCGAGATCGGGACGAAGGCCCGCGGCGTCTCTCCGCGCGCGATGGACCTCACCGCCGCGTCGACGGCGCCCACGACGTGACGCGCGGCCGACTCGATCTTCGCGCGCGCGAAGGTGGCGCCGTGGTCGAGCGCGCCCTCGTTCTTCGCGCAGAGCGAGGTCACCCGCGCGACGTGCTCGGGCGTGTGAAAGCGCGTGAGGAGCGCGTCGTCGGCGGGGGGCGCCTCGCGGGGATCGACCCGCGACGCGAGGCCGCGAGCCGCGAGCGCGCGCTCGAAGGCCGCGAGCCGCACGTCGGGCAGGAACCAGGGCTTCTCGTCGTAGCCATAGGCGCCCACGCGGGCGCCCGCCCACACCGGTAGTCTTCCCATGGGCCCGGACCATCGGGCCTCGGGGGCGCTCAGTCCAGGGCCGCGGCGCCTTCGTCGAGGCGGGCGTCGAGGCGCGCCGCGAGGGCGAAGACCTCGGCGCGCGGGAGCTTCGCGCCGGGGCCGTCGAGCTCCACCTTGTCGAGCGTCGCGCGCGCGAGCACCACGGGGAGCGCGGTGAACTCCACAAAGCCCCGCGGCGCGCCCGCGCCCTGGAGCGCCAGCACGTACGCGCGCGCCTTGCCGAGGTCGGCCCGCGCGAGGGCGAGCACGTCGCTCCGAGGGACGTCCGTGGGGAGGTACACCCGGCCGTCGCGCGCGTCGTCGGCGGCGTCCTTCAAGATGTTCACGAGCTGCAGGCCCTCGCCGAAGTCTCGCGCGTTGCCGCGGAGCTCGGACTCCACCGCGTCGAGGGCGGGCGCGTGCAGCATGAACAGGTCGGTGAGCAGCTCGCCCACGATCCCCGCGACGACGTAGCAGTAGTCCCTGAGCTCTCCGAGCGCGCCGAGGGCGAGGTCGCCGCCCTCGGTGGACTGCATCACGAAGCCCTTCATCCCCGCCGCGGTGCGCACCGCGTGGCGGAGCACCACCGCGCGCGACGGCGCGTCGAGCGAGGCCACCGCGGCGAGCACCTCGGGCGTCGCCGCCACCAGGTCGAGGTAGCCCTGGTGCTCGCAGGGTCGCGCCTCGACCCAGCGCGCCGACAGCTCCGCCGCGCGCGGAGGGACCCCTCGCCCGCTCGTGACGGCCTCGTCGGTGAGCAGCGCGACGAAGGCTTCGAGCGCCTCGGCGCGGCGCGCCTTCGGCCACACCGCCGCGTCTTCGAAGGTGTCGGCGATGCGGAACAGGAGGTAGGCGAGCGTCACCGCCCCTCGCGTCGGCTCGGGCAGGCGCGGGATCGAGAGGGCGAAGGTGCGGCTCGTGCGGCCGAGCAGGGCCTCGAGGTCCACCATGGCCAAGGGCTATTCGCGCGCAAATCATGCGCCGTCAAGGAGGCGCTCCCGGGAACTTCTGTGACGCTTTGGTTGTATACCCGCCTCGTGAGCGTTGTGGTCACGGGCGCGACGGGCTTCGTGGGGCGGACCCTGGTGGCCGCGCTGCGCGCGCGAGGGCTGACGGTGCGGGCCCTGGTGAGGCCGGGCTCGCCCGCGTCGGCCCGCGATCGCTTGAGGTCCCTCGGGGCGGTGCTCGCCGAGGGAGACGTCTCCGACGAGGGCTCGCTCAAGGCGGCCATGCGCGGCGCGGGGGTGGTGTTCCACTGCGCGTCGGCGGGGGTGCGGGCGACGGCCGACGAGTCCGAGCGGGTGAACCTGGTGGGCACAGAGAACGCGCTCTCGGCCGCGAGGGCGTCGGGCGCGCGGCGCTTCGTGCACCTCTCGACCGAGGCGGTCACCCGCGGCCACGACGCGCGGAGCTACGTGGACGAGAGCTTCCCGCAGCCGCCGGGCTTCCTGGACTTCAGCGCGCAGACCAAGGCCCTCGCCGAAGACCTCGTCGTGGCCGCGAGCGGAGACGGGATCGAGACGGTGGCGCTGCGCCCCGCGCTCCTCTGGGGCGTCGACGACACGGTGACCCTCCCCCGCCTCGGCCGCGCCGTGCGCGAGGGGAAGTTCTGGTGGGTGAACCACGGCCGCTCGCTCATCGCGACGACCTACGTGTCGAACCTCGTCGACGCGATGATCGCCGCGAGCGAGGCCCCCGACGCGGGCTCGAAGGTCTACTACGTCACCGACGACGAGCGCGTGACCTACAGGGAGTTCGTGACGCTCTACCTCAAGACCGTGGGGCTCACCCCGCCCGGTCGTTCGGCGCCGTACCACCTGGCCTACCTCTACGCGTGGTGGTGCGAGCGCACGCAAGACGAGCCCGTGGTGATCCGCAGCGAGGTGGCGCAGACGGGGCTGAGCTCGCACTTCAACGTGCAGCGCGCGCGCAAGGAGCTCGACTGGTCGCCCGAGGTCTCCATCGCCGAGGGGATGAAGGCGGTGACGGCGTGGGTGCGGTCGCGTGGCGCCGACGACGTGCTTGGCGCGGAGGTGACCCCCTCGCTCACCGCCCCCGCGGGGTGAGTAGGGGAACGGCCCGGCTGCCCCTCGACATCAGCTACCGTTGTTTCGTTTCCGACCTGGCGGGGTTCACCGCGTCAAGGTCAGCCGGGCCACAAGCGCTCGTGAGAGCGCGAGAGGACGGTTGAGTCTCACAGCTCCCGCGGGAGCGCAAGAGGGAAGCGCTACCCCGCGCTCGGCGCGCTGCCGTCGAAGTACGCCCTGGTGTTGGCGTGCACGTCGGGGCGCGAGAGCACGTCGGCGACGGGCATCCAGAGGTAGCCGCGGTGCTGCGCGGGCGGCAGCGTCGCGAGGTCGAGGTCGAGCACCAGCCCGTGCGCCAGCACGATGTACTGCGTCCCGACGCCGTCGACGTCGGCGAAGTTGTCGTCGTAGACGTGGTCCCACGCGCCCATCCACCGGGCGGAGGCGTAGGGCACCTCGCGTCCGAGCTCGGCGAGGGCGATGCGCGCGAAGGCGTCTCGCAGTCGCTCGCCCTTCAAGATCCGCCCGCCGGGGACGAACCACGTGTCGCGCGCGGGGCGGTTCACCCGCTTGCCTACCAGCACCTCGCCCGAGGGAGAGGTCACCACGAGGTCGATGGAGACGAGCGGCGCGAGAGTCACCACCGAGAGGAGCTCGTCGCGCCCGAGCCAGCGTCCAGGGTCGGTCATCGCCGCGGGGTGTATGCGACGGGCGGGAGTGACGTCCAGCACCGCGCGGAGTGATAGCGTCCGCGGCATCGCCATGCGCCGCTTCGCTTCCCTTTGCCTCGCCCTCGCCCTGAGCGCCTGCGCCACCCAGCAGGAAGACCCCGACGCCGGCCTCGACGACACCGACGTCGAGCTCCCCGTCGAAGACGCGGGCGTCCCCATCGACCTCGGAGAGAAATCTCACGACGCCAGCCCCGTGCTCGACACGCCCCCCATCGACGCGGGCTCCACGGACACGGGCACGCTCGACGCGGGCGCGCTCGACACCGGCACCGTCGACGCGGGCACCGTCGACACGGGCACCACCGACAGTGGCCCGATGGACGCGGGCACCGTCGACACCGGCCCCATGGACACTGGTCCGATGGACACCGGCCCCATCGACACGGGTCCGGTCGACACCGGGCCCACGGACCTCGGTCCCTTGATGTGCCCGTCGGGTCGCGCTGATTGCAACAACGACCGCAGCGACGGGTGCGAGGTCGACCTCGCGAACGACCCCGCCAACTGCGGCGCGTGCGGACGCACCGGGACCGAGACCTTCAACTCTCGCGACGACGACTGCGACGGGATCGTCGACGAGGGCTTCAGCTCCAACGGCCTCGACCTGTCGTGCTCGACGCCGGGCGTCGACACCATCCCCGACGGAGAGATCGACGACTACGGGTCGAGCTCCGGCGGCGACTCGCTGCAGATCTACTGCTACCTCGGCTCGTTCCGCTTCTGCCTCTCGGGCGAGGCCTGCCCGTGGCGCGGGGCGACTCCGCCCGAAGACGGCCGCAACTGCTCCAGCGCGGGGCTCTCGGGGTCGCTCTACCGCATGGCCTACGCGACGCGCGGGTACTGGGTGCTGCGCGGGGTCTACCTCGACGACTGGTTCTGCCCGCCCACCGGGCGCGTGCGGATCATCGAGCGGGCGACGGGCCTCCCTTGAGCGACATCGCGCGCTGCGCGACGGCGGGGTCGACCGCGTAGGCGCGGAAGAAGGTGTACGCGAGCGCCGCGATGGTGCCGCGGGTGTGCGCCTCTCCGCGCATCAGCATCGGGAGCACGATGGCCTGCAGCACGCTGATGGCCGTCTGCGCGATGACCGACACGTCGATCTCGCTGCGCACCTGTCCGCGGCCCACCGCGTCGTGGAGCGTCGCCGCGACGAAGCCCTCGGCCTCGCGCTCGAAGCCCACCAGCACCTCGCGCGCTTGCGGCAGGCGCGCCGTCGAGGGGTCGAGCCAGTAGCCCGCGACGCCTCCCGCGATGCGAGGGTCGGCCACCAACGCGGCCGCGCCGGTGAAGAAGGTGACCATCCGCTCCAGGGGGTCGGGCTCCTTCGCCATGGGCTCGAAGACGTGCGCGCGAAAGAGCGACTGGAGCTGCAGGAGCGCGTCGATGTAGAGCGCGTCTTTGTTGGGGAAGTGCCAGTAGAGGGCGGGCTTGGTGACGCCCGCGGCGCTCGCGACGTCGGCGATGGAGACGCCGTCGTAGCCGTAGCGGCCGAAGAGCCCGAAGGCCGCGGCGCGGATCTCGGCGAGGGTGTCTCCCTGCTCTCGCTGCGGGCGTCGTCCCACGAGGCGGTGACCGGGTCAGCCGTGGGTGTGGCTGCGGTCGGTGAAGCGGTCGACGCTCACCCGGTCGGGGTTGAGCCCCGAGGCCGAGAGCTTCGCCACGGCGGCGTCGATCATCGCGGGCGGCCCACACAGCCACGCGTGGTGGTCGGTGAGCGCCGCGCCGAGGTCTGCGATGCCCTCGGTGACGAGCCCGCGGCGGCCCTTCCAGTCGCCGCCCTCGGGCTCCTCGCTGAGCATGGGGACGAACTCGAACTTGCCGCGCCAGCCGCGCGCGACGCGCTCGATGTCGGCGACGGCGTAGAGGTCCTTCTGGGTGCGCGCGCCGAAGTAGAAGCGGGCGTCGCGCTGCACGCCCTCGTCTTCGGCCTGCTCCAGCATCGCGAGCACCGGCGCGAGGCCCGAGCCGCCCGCGACGAAGAGCATCGGGCCGCTCCCCGGTCGGAGGTGAAAGCTCCCCTTGGGGCCGCTGAAATGGATCGCGTCGCCGACCTTGGCCTTCTCGTGCAGCCAGGTGGTGAACTGCCCGCCGAGCACCTTGCGCACGTGGAACACCGCCGCGGTGGTCGGGCCCGCGCCCCGCCAGCGCGCGAAGGAGTACGACCGCGGCGCGTCGGTGACGCCCGGGACGGAGAGGTCGGCGCTCTGCCCCGCGGTGAAGGTGATGGGCGCGTCGAGCTTGAGCGTGAGCTCGAGGATGTCGTGCGTGAGGGACTTCAGCGACGCGACGGTCGCCTGCGTGGTGACGACGGGGTGCGTGGTGGAGGGGTCTCCGAGGCCGGGGACCTCGACGGTCACGCTCGGGCTGCGGGGCACGCTCTGGCAGCCGAGGATCCAGCCCGCGGCGATCTCTTCGGCGCTGAGCACGTAGGAGCTGTCGGTGAGCTGCTTCACCTCGCCCTCGACGAGCCTGCACCGGCACGTGCCGCAGCCGCCGACGCGGCAGTTGTTCGGGAAGGCCACGCTCTTGTCGAGGGCCGCGTCGAGGATGGTGCGGCCCTTGGTGACGGGCACCTCGACGCCGAGGGGCTCGATGCGCGCGGTGGCGGGGGGCTGTTCGGGCTTGGCTTTGAAGAGCTGCGCGAGGCGGGAGAACATAGGGGTGTCGTCTCTCAGACGGCGGCGGCGTGCGCCGGGGCGGGGGCCTCGCGGGTGAAGGCGTCGAGGCCCGAGCGGCGGTTGGCTTCGTCGATGAGGGCGCGCTCGGCGGGGGAGGACCAGCGACGGTCCCACGCGAGCACCCTCGGCGTCATCACCCGATGCCAGAGCGGCGGCGCGAGCGCAAGGAGGGCCATCGACAGGTACCCCGCGGGCAGCACGGGCGCGTCAGAGTTCGCGCGCAACGCGTAGAAGGGCACCTCTCCCTGCGCGTGGTGGTGCGAGTGCCGCGTGAGGTTCATCAGCAGGTAGGTCGAGACGCGGCGGGTGCAGTTCCAGCTATGGCGGGGCTCGACGGGGGCGCCCGCGACGCGCACCAGGCCGTAGTGCTCGACGTAGTTCACGAGCTCGAGCCAGCACTTTCCGTAGAGCGACACGAGCACGAAGGCCGCCGCGCCGAGCGGGCCCGCGGCGAGGCCGAAGAGGGCCGCGATCACCGCGCTCATCGCCCACCCCCGCAGCGCGCGGTTGCGCCACGAGAGCGTGGGGTGACCCAGGCGAGAGAGCCGGTCGCGCTCGATGCGCCACGCGTTGCGCCACCCGCCCACGGCCGAGCGCAGGACGAAGCTGTAGACGCTCTCTCCGCGGCGCGAGGTGGCGGGGTCGGCCGCGGTCGCGACGTGGCGGTGGTGGCCGTAGACGTGCTCGATGGAGAAGCTCGCGTCGGAGGTGAAGGCGAGGAGCCAGCGGCCCAGGGTGAGCGCCACGGGGCTCCAGGTGCGGTGCACGAGCTCGTGCGCGGCCACGGTGCCGACGCCGCCGTAGAGGAGGCCGACGGTGAGGCCGCCGCCCGCGAGGTGCCACCAGCGCTCGCTCGCGTGGAGGGCCGCGGCGTCGCGGTGGGTGAGCGCGGCGAGGCCGAGGAGGTCGCCCGGCGCGAGGTGCCACAGCCACGCGACGGAGAGCGCGGCGAGGGTGGGCAGCGCGAGGTAGAGCGGGAGGTCGACGAGCCAGGGGTGCGCGTAGGGCCGCTCGTCGGTGTCGTCGCCGAGCGCGCCGTCGCCCGCGGTGATGACCGTGACGACGAAGAGGAGCGAGGCCCACATCCACGGGCCGCCCGCGAAGACCATCGCGGTGGCGAGCAGGGTGAGCGCCGTGATGAGCCAGTAGCGAAGGTAGCGGGTCATGGGAGCGAGCCTCCGGAGAAGGGTGGCGGACATTGACCGATCGTTCATTTGAGGGACCGAGAGAGGCAGGGAGAGGGGCTGTCCTCGCCCTGCCAACAGTTGACCGACCGTTCAATAGGCTAGGGCTGGAGCCGTGGGGCTGTCAACGGGGGGTCGACAGGGGCTTGTGTCGGGGTTACTCCGGCGGCCTCTCGAAGGGAGGCCGTTGGGATGAACCGCTTCACGATGACGCACGAGTTCGACTGCACGCCCGAGGTGTTCTGGTCGAAGGTGAACTTCGACAAGGAGATGAACGAGCGGATGTACAAGGAGGCGTTGCACTTCCCTGAGTTCACGCTGCTGGAGCTCAAGGAGGACGACAACGAGGTCTTCCGCCGCACGCGCTCGACGCCGAAGGTCGACGTGCCGGGTCCGGTGCAGAAGGTGCTGGGGTCGAACTTCCAGTTCACCGAAGAGACGCGCTACGACAAGCGCGCGGGTCGGGCGAACTTCAAGGGCATCCCGAGCACGATGGCCGACAAGATGAAGACCGAGGGCACGATGCGGGTCGAGCCGCTCGGGTCGAACCGCTGCCGCCGCGTCATCGAGGTGACCGTCGAGGCCAAGGTGATGATGATCGGCGGCCTGCTCGAGAGCACCGCCGAGAAGAACATGCGCGACAGCTACGACAAGAGCGCCGTGTTCATGAACAAGTGGATCAAGGAGAAGGGCCTCGACAAGGCCTGAGCGGGGAGCGGGGGAATAGAGCGCCCAGGAGGACGCGTCGCGACGGCGACGCGGCCCTCTCGGTTCGACCCCTCGCGCCCGTACGAGGGAGAGGGTCGTACCGCGACGACCGCGCGGCCGTCGCCGCGCGTCCTCTCGTCGGGAACCCGGTCCAGGGCGACTTCACGGTTGCCCTCGCCCTCGCCCTCGCCTTCGCCCCCGCCCTCACATCTCACCGCGTCGCGACGGCCCGGCGGCGCGCGACCCACAGCTCGCACAGCGGCGAGCCGTCGGGCTGCACGAACACCCGCTCCCGATGGAGCCCCGTGAAGTCATCCCTCCGCATCAACGCCCCCAGCGCGCGGTCGCGGTCGAGCCACTCGCGCGGCGCGTAGCCCTCCGCGAAGAGACCCGGCGACCAGCGCACGAAGACGTGCAACCACCCCGGGCGCTCGGGCAGCGGAAACTTCGCCACGTCGATCACCCTCGCCCCGCCCCCCGTCGCGTCGACGAAGTGCTGCGGGTGAAAGGCGTAGTCGCTCACCACCACCACTGCGCGCTCACGCCCGCGAATCCGGTCCACCTCGCGGCGGATCAACACCGGCAGCGCCTCGCGCTCCCGCGGCGTGCGCCACCCGCGATACGCCCCGCCGTCGGAGAGGAGCCACGCGCCACGGTCCCTCCCTCCCCCGCGGAGGAGGTCGTTCGCACCCCGAACGGTCTGCGCCGTGAAGAGCGCGAGGGAGAGCGCGACCGCGAGACGTCTCCCGCGAGAAGGTGACTCCGCGAGGAGGCCCAGGGCCAGCGCCAGGGGCGCGACGAGGGTGAAGAGGTAGCGCTCGGCGTCGACGGCGGGGAGGTTCCAGGTGCGGGCCGGGGCGAGGAGGAGGGGCGTCCCGATCAGGGCCACGGGCAGGTGCCAGCGGAGCCAGCGGGAGAGGTCGGCTCGGGGCGAGGCGTCGACGGGAGACGTGAGCGCGAGCGCGAAGACGACCACGACGCCCAGCGCGAAGAGGGCCTCCACCGCGGGGGGCGTGCGCGCGGCGGTGAAGTGACGGAGCGTGGCCTCGCCCGAGGCGCCTCCGAGGGTGGCGCGGGCGAAGGCGTGCAGCCGCGCGGGGAGGTGGGTGAAGTACTCCGCCGCGGCGTGGTGGTTCGTCACCGAACGAACCCCCAGCGCGCCGAGGAGCGGCGGCGTGACCACGACGGCAGCGGGGAGCGCGAGGAGGGCCGTGTCGCGGAGAGAGGGTCGCGGGCGGGCGGTGAGCCAGAAGCCCGCGGCGGCCACGGCGGGCAGGAGCGCGAGCGGTGAGAAGTGCGCGCCGAGTCCGAGGAGGAGCGAGGTCGCGACGAGGGCGGGGATCGTTCGGTGACGAACCGTGTAGAGGAGCGAGAGCGGCGCGAGCGCGCCGAGGGCGAGGCAGAGGGCGTAGGGGACGGTGACGGTGCGGCTCCACGCGACGGACCAGGGGTGCAGCGCGAGGGTGAGCGCGACGACGACGCCCGCGCGGGCGAGGCCGAGGCGGCGCGCGAGGAGGAAGGCGACGGGAACGGCGAGGGAGACGGAGAGGGCGGGCACGCGCGCGCGGCGGCGAAGGAGACGCCGAGGACGCGGTAGGCGGCGGCGATGATCCAGGCGAAGAGGGTGGTGACGAAGCGGGCGTCGGGCGGGAGCGCGACGCGGTGGGTGCGCAGGGCGCGGAGGCCGAAGATGGCCCAGTTGCCCTCGTCTCCGTTGGGGTTGGGGATGGCGCCCAACCACGGGAGGCGGAGCGCGAGGGCCAGAGCGAGGAGGGCGCTCGCCGCGAGGGCGACGCGGAGGGCGCGGCGACGGCGGGCGGGCGGTTCCATCGCGGGGCGGCGGACTCTCGCACGAGGGGCCGAGGCCGTGCGAGAAGCGCTCTCGGCGTGGAGCGCGCGCGGGTCACACCGGGATTGGTCGCCGCCGTGTGCGCGGGGGCGGCGTTGCGTCTTCCGTGGCTGGGCGCGATCCCGACCCCCGCGGGAGACGAGGGCAACTGGGCGCTCACCGCGCTCGAACTCTCGCGCGGCCACGCGGTGGCTCTGAGCCCCGACGCGGGCTTCGTCTCGCTGGCCTTCGCGCGGATGATCGCCCTCGCGTTCCGGGTGATGGGTCCGTCGTTCACCGCGGCGCGCGCGGTGCTGGTGGTGGGCGCGCTCGCGGGGGTGATCGCGGTGCACCTGGCCTCGCAGCGCGTGGTGGGGAGGCGCGGCGCCGACGCGATGGCCCTCGCGCTCGCGCTGCACCCGTGGTCGGTGGCGTGGGGACGCACGGCGTCGGTCCCCTACGCGCTGGGCCTTCCGCTCGCGGTGCTGGGTGTGGTGGCGTTGCTTCGGGCGACGCGGGAGCGGTCGGCGTGGTGGATGGTCGCGGCCTTCCAGTGCCTCGGGATGGGGCTGCACGTGTCGCCGCTGGGGGTGATCCCGTGGGCGGTGGCCGCGGGGTGGATGGCGCTCCCGTCACAGCGATGGGTGTTCGCGCGATGGACGACCTGGGCCGCGGCGGCGTTGGGCGCGCTGCACGCGGCGCCGATGCTACGCGGGGTGATGGCGGTGCCGCCGTCGGCGAGGCAGGGCGGAGCGGCGCTGTCGGGAGAGGCGCTGTGGAGCGCGCTGCGCGCGATGGCGGGTCAGCTCGACGGGTGGGCGACGGTGAACCACTTCGCGGGAGCGCCGCGATGGGCCGAGGTGGTGGGGGGGGTGGTGCTCGCGGGCCTGTGGCTTCGGGCGTCGAGGCAAGCGATGAGCGGCGCGCACGCGAGCGATGCGGATCGCACCGCGCACGCGAGAGATGCAGATCGCGACGCGCACGCGAGCGATGCAGATCGCGACGCGCACTCGCTGGGGTTAGGCGCTGCCGCGCCCGCACCCCAGGCTTACGCAAGTATCGCCCGCCGTACGGCGGGCTCTGGCAAGGGTTCCCCGCTTCGTGCGGTCGAGGGAGCTGGAGACGTCACCAGGGATTCGTCACGCTCGTATCGATCCGCGGTAGCGCTTGCTCCAAAGCCCGCCCGCGGGGCGGGCGTCACTTGCGTAAGCCTGGGGTGCTGCCGCGGCAGCGGCGAACCCCAGCAAACGAGCGCGCAGAGCCTGCTACCCATGGAGCGAACCGCCCTCGCGTGGATGGCCCTCGCGATGGTGGCGCTGCCGTTGATGCTCGTCCCAGCGCGTGCGTGGTCGATGCCGACGATCGACAGCGACCGCTACGGCTTCGTGCTGATCGCCCCGCTGGTGCTGCTGCTCGGAGCGCTCGCGTCACGGGCGCGAGTCGCGGTGGGAGCGGTGCTCGCGATGCTCGCGCTGGGTTCGGTCACGATGGGCGCGAAGCTCACCGCGGGCGGAGGGCAGGACCAGGGCCTCTTCACCGCCCGCCGCGGAGGCCGCTATCGGGGATGGATGGTCCCGCGGGAGCGGCGCCCCTTGCCCGAGATGGTGCGTGAGGCCGTGGCGCGTGAAGGCGGAGGCGTGGTGGCCTACGACGACTACGCCTTTCACGTGCTGCGCTTCGTGAACGCCGTCGCGGGAGACGGTCGGGTCACGCACGCGCTCGGGCGACGGGGCTTCCCCGCGGGGCAGCGGGTGTTCGTGCTGGCGTGGTCGCCGGGGGTCTTCGCCGAGGGCTACGCGCCCGCGGGCGTCGCGCGGTGGCAGCGGTCGTGGCGTGAGAGGTATGCGCTCGACGGACTACGGAGGGTGCGGTCGTGGGTGCAGCCCGACGGGTCTCCGCTGTGCGAGTTCTGGGTGGGGGTCGCGCGGGAGCCAGGGGTTGATGCCGACCAAGGACCGAGCTGGCCTCCCGTAGGGACAGAGCTGACCTCTCCGACGGACAGAGCTGGCCTCCTCCGTAGGGACAGAGCTGGCCTCCCGTGGGGACAGAGCTGGTCTCCTTGGGGCACAGAGCTGGCCTCTCGGACGGACAGAGCAAGCCTTCGGGGCGGTCAGAGCTGGGCGCCGCGTGGGGGCGGGAGACCAATCGGTGACCCCGTGTCGAATTCAGGCACCGACCGACGCGGGGCCCCGAAGAGGGGCGGCCATGAACAATCCCGTCCAAGGCCTCTCTTCCATCCGGGCGCGTGCTGCGGAGACCTTCCGTCTGTTTCGCGACGGTCGACGGCTGTGGCCCGACCTCGTGCGCCTCGACAGCGTGAGTCGCACCCAAGGCCCCGGGCGCAGCATGCTCGCGCTCAAACCCGCCGTGAAGCTGCTCCTCGACGTGCTCTCGACGCCCCCGAGCGCCCCCTCCGAAGGGCCCCCCGGGAGCGAGGAGGCGCACCATCGCTGGCTCACGCTGCGGGGCTTCTTCGTGGGGCTGCTCGCGCCGTGGAGCGGTCCCCACCGCGACGGGATCGACAAGCTGCGCGCGCAGATCGAGGTGATCGAGACCTGCCAGGGCATTGCCGAGGCGCTCGACGCGATGGCGCGGGACTTCCACGACCACGCCCTCACCACCGCGGCGGAGATGGGGCCAGCGATGGAGCGCTCGCTCGACCTGGCCCGCACGATGTACCGCGGCGACTACGCGTCGGAGTTCGGGGCGGTGATGGATGTCCTCCGCGCGCGCACCGCCGCGGCCCGACGCGCGCGGGCCGAGAAGCGGACGGCGCGGGGGTAGTGCGTCTCCCCGGACTTCGGTCTGGGCGCTACTCTCCCTCGTTGCCCCCGCCGCCGCATTTCGCCGTCGCCGCCTTCGTGCGCGACCTCCTCCTCGAGTGGAACGGCCGCGAGCTCCGCGGCACGCGGCTCTTCGCGCCGGGCACCCTCGTCCACGTCGCGCCGCCCATGTCGGGCGACGGGTGGGCCCGCACCTATCTCACCGGGCGCGCCCGTGACACCGACCGCTACGCCAACGTGGTCGGCCCGCGCGCGCCTCCACCGACACCACCGCCGGTGGATCGACGACCCCGAGATGCTCGCCGCGCTCGGGGCCTACAACGGCCCGTGGCAGCGCCCCCGAGCTCGCGCCCTACCTCGCGACCTTCTCCGACGACCCCCTCGCCGAAGAAGGCCGCTTCGGCTGGGCCCCCGGCGAGTGGGACGCGCTCACCACAGGGCTCCTCTCCCCCCGTCGACCCGAGCTCGCCCGCTGCGTCGCGACCGCTCTCGGCGTGAGCGAAGACGACGCCCGCGCCCTCATCGCCCGCGGCGACGCCGGCCGCGCGCTGCACCGCGGCGTGATCGACGGGCGACCCGTGAACCCGCTCCGCGCCGCCGAGGCGTGGGAGGCCCTCGCCCCCGTCACGTGGACCTCCGACCCCGCGCGGCGCTTTCACCTCGCGCACGTCTCCGGCGCGAAGCCGAAGCGCGCGCCCAACACCGTCCTCGCGGTGGCGTGCGTCTGCGCTGACTCCGAGGGCGTCACCGCCGCGGAGTCCCTCGCGCGTGAGGTGGCCGCGGCCTGCGGCGTGGGGAGCGCAAGTGAGGTCCTGTGGCGCGTCGCTCCGCGCTCCGAGCTCTTCGCGCGCGCCTCCGGTCCGCGCTCCGGAGCGCGCGACGAGGGCTCCCTCGACGCGAGGCTCACGAGCCTCGTCCGCGCCGTGATGGTGGGCGATGACCCGTGGCGCGAGAGGGTCGCGCCCACGCTCCCCGAGGCCGCGCTCGCGCCGCTCTTCGGCCTGGTGCGCCTGGGCTACGCGATCGAGCGCCTCTCACCCGAGAGCGTCACGCTGATGTGCCCGACGCTCCCGCGCTGATCACCCCGGCACGCTCACCCGCACGCGCACGTCGGCCTTCACCCGCAGCGTGCCCATCATCGCCGTGTACGGCGTGACCCCGTAGTCGGGCTGGTGCAGCGTCACCTCGGCCACGCGCCGACCGCCCTCGCTGCGCAGCGTCGTCGCGACCGACCGCGTCACACCGTGCAGCGTGAGCCTCCCGCGCACGGCGTCTCCGTCGAGCTCGCCCTCGAACACCGCCTCGGGGAAGCGCCCGCTGTGCAGCACCTCGCTCCGGGTGTTGTCGTCGATCTTCGCGAGGTCGCTCCGGCTCAGCGCGTGGAGGTCGTCGTGGCCGTCCCTCACCGCGCACACCGCCGTGAGCGAGGTCAGGTCGAAGCGCGCGGTCAGCTTCGCGCCATCGCGCTCGATGGAGAAGCGCCCCACGCGCAGCTTGAGGTCGTGCGCGACCTTCGAGAGCAGCCCCTCTTTGAAGGTGAAGACCAGGCACTCGGCGTCGCCCGGGTCGTGGCGCTCGGCGCTCATGACCTCAGCACGCCGAGCTTCTTGCCCACCGCCGTGAAGGCGCTCACCGCCGCCGCGATGTCGCTCGCCTCGTGCACCGCCGAGAGCTGCACCCTGATCCGCGCCTCGCCCCGCGGCACCACCGGGAACGAGAACCCGATCACGTAGATGCCCTCGTCCAGCAGCCGCGCGGCCATCTCCTGCGCGAGCTTCGCGTCGCCGAGCATCACCGGAACGATCGGGTGGATCCCCGGCTTGATCTCGAAGCCCGCCCTCGTCATCTCCTCGCGGAAGGTCAGCGCGTTGCCCATCACCTTGTCGCGCAGCGCCGTGGTCTCGCGCAGCATGTCGATGGCCGCGATCCCAGCCCCCACGATGGCCGGCGCGAGCGCGTTCGAGAACAGGTACGGCCGAGAGCGCTGGCGGAGGAGCTCGACCACCTCCTTGCGCCCCGCGGTGAAGCCCCCCGACGCGCCGCCGAGCGCCTTGCCGAGGGTGCCCGTGAGGATGTCGACGCGGTCGATGACCCCGTAGTGCTCGTGCGTGCCGCGGCCCGTCGCGCCCACGAAGCCCGAGGCGTGCGAGTCGTCGACCATCACCATCGCGTCGTAGCGCTCGGCCAGGTCGCAGATCACGTCGAGCTTCGCGAGGAAGCCGTCCATCGAGAACACGCCGTCGGTGGCGACGAGGCGCAGGCGCTTGCCCTGGGTCTTCTTGAGCGCCTCTTCGAGCGCGGCCATGTCGCCGTTGGGGTAGCGGTGCCGCTCGGCCTTGCAGAGACGGATCCCGTCGATGATCGACGCGTGGTTCAGCGCGTCGGAGATCACCGCGTCCTCTTCACCCAGGATCGTCTCGAACAAGCCCCGTTGGCGTCGAAGGCCGAGCCGTAGAGGATCGCGTCTTCCTTGCCGACGAAGGCCGCGAGGCGCGACTCGAGCCCCTTGTGGAGGTCTTGCGTGCCGCAGATGAAGCGCACCGACGACATCCCGTAGCCGTGCGTGTCGATGGCCTCGTGCGCCGCGGCGATCACCCTCGGGTGCGCGCTCAGCCCCAGGTAGTTGTTCGCGCAGAAGTTCAACACCTCGCGGCGAGACCCGTCGCTCCCCACGGCGATGTGACCGCCCTGGGGCGAGACGATCACCCGCTCGCCCTTCCACAGCCCCGCCTCGCGGATCTCGTCGAGGGCCTTCGCGTACACCGGCAGCGCGTTGCGATCCATGCGTGCGGTGTACCCCCGACGCGCGCCCCGCGTGAAGGGCCTCTCCCCTCCCCGCGGGGCGTGGACTCTCGGCGGCCGTGCCGCGCATCACCACTGCCCTCTCCCGGCGGATCGGGCTCCGCTACCCCATCGTCTGCGCCCCGATGTTCATCATCTCGAACAAGGAGATGATCGTCGCCGCGGCCGAGGCGGGCGTGCTGGGGGCCATGCCCTCGCTCAACCTCCGCACCCACGCCGAGTTCCGCGAGGCCCTCTCGTTCATCCGCGCGAAGACCGACCGGCCCTTCGCCATCAACCTCACCATCCGCCTCACCGAGCCCGAGCGGCTGGAGCAGGACTTCGCCGCGTGCCTCGAGTTCGAGGTCCCGGTGATCATCACCAGCTACGGCGACCCCACGCAGTTCGCGCGGCGCGCGCACGACAAGGGCGCGGTGGTCTTTCACGACGTCATCAACCTCAAGCACGCGAAGAAGGCCGAGGCCGCGGGCGCCGACGCCATCATCGCCGTCGCCGCGGGCGCGGGCGGCCACGCGGGCACCACCAGCCCCTTCGTGCTCGTGCCCTACCTCCGCGAGAACCTCTCCGTTCCCATCATCGCCGCGGGCTGCATCGCCACGGGTCGTCAGGTCGCCGCGTCGCTCTCCCTCGGCGCGGAGCTGGTCTACATGGGCACGCGCTTCATCGCCTCGACCGAGTGCGGCGCCGACGAGGCCTACAAGCGCGCGGTCATCAACGGCTCCCCCGAAGACATCGTCTACACCGACTCGGTGAGCGGCGTGCACGCGAACTTCTTGCGAGACACCGTGCCCGGGATGGAGCGCGCCGACCGCGCCGAGGCCCAGCGCGCCGTGCAGCAGGGCGGCGGCAAGCGGTGGAAGGACATCTGGTCCGCCGGCCACGGCGTCGCCCTCGCGCACGAGGTGAAGCCCGTGGGCGCCATCGTCGAAGACATCGTGCGCGAGTACGCCGACGCGGTGGGCGCGCTGCCCGCGCTCACCGACTGAGCGCGCGCGCTACGGCCCGCGGTCGAGCACCACGCCGCCGCGCGAGACCTCCTGCGCGGGCTCGGCGCGCAGCCACAGCCACAGCGCC
The DNA here is from genome assembly GCA_041389825.1 of Polyangiales bacterium. GTDB lineage: Bacteria > Myxococcota_A > Polyangia > Polyangiales > JAEYZO01. The sequence goes on from JAWKRC010000008.1 coordinate 33,122, forward strand.
ACCGCGCCCGCCGTCACCGCCACGCCCGTCATGATGTCGGCCGTCACCGCGAGGGCCTGCCCCCGCGACGAGAGCGACTGCGCGTCGGGAGACATCTGCGTGCGCTCGCGGAAGTCGGAGTAGGTCGTGAGCGCGCCCACGCCCGTGCCGATGGCGGTGATCCCCGCCGCGCCCGCCAGGCCCGTGAAGATCCAGCGAGGGAGCGTCGAGCGCGCGTCGCGGCGCCGCGCGAGCTGCACCTCGAGCACGTAGCGCTCGCCGCGAGAGAGCACCGCCTCGCCGCGCCAGGAGGTAGCCCGCGGCCTCGATCGCGATGCGGTGCGAGCCCGCCTCCAGCGGCGCAGACGCCGCGTCGCGGAGCTCGCCGTCGACGCGCACCGCGGCCCCCTCGGGCGCGCCCCGGAGGGTGAGCACCGGCGGGGGCGCCAGCGCGGAGTGCTCGGGCGGGCGCTGCAGCGAGAACGACTCCACGCGCGCGTCGCCCGCGGCGAGCTCGACCTCGCGCTGCTGCGAGAGGTAGCCCTCGCGCGAGACGCGCACCAGCACGCGACCCGCGGTGAGCGTGAGGGGCGCGTCGACGTCGACGGGCCGGTCGCCCACGCTCACCGACGCGTCGGGGGGCTCGACCCGCACGCGCAGGGTCACCAGCATGGGCCGCAGCTCGTCGAGCGCGCGCTGCGCCGTGCGCCGCTGTCGCCGCGAGGGGTGAGGAGACTCCGCGAGGAAGCGCTCGAAGGCCGCCACGGCCTCGGGGTAGCGCCGCAGCCGCTGGAGCGTCACGGCCAGGTTGAAGAGCGTGCCGGGCCTGCGCGCGAGCTCCCACGCGCGCTGGAACTCCGCCGCGGCGGGCGCGAGGTCGTCGCGGTCGAAGAGCCGCACGGCGAGCTCGAAGTGCTGTCGGCCCTCGGCCACCTGCTCGGGCGTCGGGCCTCTTACGCGCGCGCGACGCGGGCGCGCTCGCCATCGCCGCGCAGAGGAGCGCGCGCGACCACCAGCGTCGCGGCTCAGAACTCACGGGAGATGTCAGACGAGCGGCGGCGACCGCGGCGCGGGTGTTGACCGGCGCGGGAGCGATGGGGCGACGGCTCGACCGCCGAGGGCTCCTCGGGCGGGGGCTCAGGGGCGGGCGCCGCGACGCGCCGCGGGCGAGCGCTTCGGGAGAGGGAGAGGAGAGGGCGCGGGGGCCGCGCGCGCCACGCTGGGCGGGGGCGTGTCGACGAGGAGCATCTGGTCGCGGTCGGCCACCACGGTGACCTCGCGCGAGCGGTCGCCCTCGGTGATGCGCAGCGCGTGTCGGGCGCCGTCGCGCGCGAGCAGAGCGTCGGGCCGTCGACCCTGCGGCCGTCGACCTCGAGGCGCGCGTCGGAGGAGAGGCCGTTGAGCTCCACCCGCACCGTGGCCCGCGGGGGCGCCGCGCGGGTGGGGGCGCGGGAGTACATCAGCGCACCCCCGCGAGGAGGGCGAGCGCGGCGGCGGCGGCGACGGCGCCCGAGCGGCGGCGCTGGGGCGAGGGCTCGGCCTGCGAGTCGCGCGCGGGCACCACGACGCCGACGTGCTCGGGGTCTGAGGTCGGCCGGTTGCGCGCGCGGGCGGCCTGCGGCGGCGGAGGCGGCGCGGAGGCGGGCGGGCGCGCGGGCTCGGGCGGCAGCGACGGGGGCTCGGTCTTGAGGGCGGCGGAGTCGATGCGCACCTCGGCGGCGCGCGGCGGGATCGAGGCCTCGTCGCTGAGCTCGGGCAGGCGCGAGTTCGGCGCGAGGTCTTCGAAGGCGACGTCGCCGACGCCGAAGGGGCCGAGGGCGGCGTAGAACTCCCCGGCGCGCTGGTAGCGCTGGCCGCGCTTGCGCTCGAGGGCGCGGAGGATCACCGCGTCGAGCTCCTCGGGCGCGTCGCTGAGGTAGGCCGACAGGGGCCGCGGCGGCTCGTGCGACACCACCACCTTGATGAACTGCTCGCCGCGGATCTCGGCGTCGAAGGGGAGCTCCGACGTGAGCATCTCGTAGAGCATCACCCCGAGCGCGTAGAGGTCGGCGCGGTGGTCGACGTCGGGCTCGCACATCCACTGCTCGGGGGCCATGTAGCCGGGGGTGCCGAGGGGGTTGCCCGCGCCCGTGGTGCGGCAGTCGTCGCCCTCGAGGGCCTGCACCTTCGAGATGCCGAAATCGAGCACCTTCACCCGCGGTCGGCCTGACTCGGGGCGCAGGAGGAAGACGTTCTCGGGCTTGAGGTCGCGGTGCACGATCCCCGCGGCGTGCGCGGCGGAGATCGCCGAGAGCACCTGCGCGGTGACGTGGCAGGCCTCTTCGACGGAGAGCGAGCGGTCGCGGTCGAGGCGGTCGGCGAGGGTCTCTCCCTTGAGGAGCTCCATCACCAGGTACGCGTTGCCCTTGTACGAGCCGAAGTCGAGCACGTCGACGATGGCCGGGTGGCCCACCGCGGCGGCGGCGCGCGCCTCGCGCACGAAGCGCCGCACGGCCTCGGGGATGGAGGCGTAGCGCGGGTGCAGGAGCTTGATGGCGACGCGGCGGCGGAGGATCTGGTGCTCGGCCTCGTAGACGACGCCCATCCCGCCTTCACCGAGGCGCCTCACCACCCGGTATCGGTCGTCGATGGTCTCGCCGGGGGGGAGCACGTCGATGGCCCTCAGTCGCACCGTGAGCGGCACACGCCGCGGCAACACTCATCGCCCGAGGCGCACGCGCGGCCGCACGCGCCGCAGTGCTCTTCGCTGGTGCGCAGGTCGACGCACGCGCCGCTGCCCGAGCCGCAGCGCACGCGCATCGACTCGCCGCCGCAGAGGGGCGCGCACGCGCCGCCCGCGCACACCTCGCCCGCCCGACAGCCGCCCGCGCAGGGGACGTCGCTGGCGAAGGCGTCGGGGCGGCCGAGGTCGGCGGCCGCGACGTCGGCGGCCGCGACGTCGACGTCGACCGCGGGGGAGACGTCGCGCGCGGCGCTGGCGTCGACGGCTCCGGTGGGGAGAGAGCCGACGCTGAAGTCGAGGGCGCTGCACCCGAGCGCGCAGGCGGCGAGGGCCACGGAGGCGGCGAGGGCGGTGAGGGAGCGCGCGGCGTAGGTCTGTTGCACGGCGACCTGGGGAGGGGCGCGGCGGCGAGGCCCGACCCTGGGGCGCGATGCTAACAGGAAATCCCCGATCGCGCCGTGTGGAGGGCGCTCAGGCGCCGAGGAGCTCGGCGGTTCGCGCGGCGACGGCGGCGCGGACCTTTCCGTAGCGGGGGCTCTCGCGCAGGGGCGCGAGCACGGGGCAGCGGTCGAGCCAGAGGAGGTCCATCAGGGCGAGCGAGGCGGCCTTCTCGAGCGCGTCGAGGGCGCCGTCGACGTCGCCCCCCGCGGCGCGCACCTCGGTGGACACCTGCCACACGAAGGTGCGGTTGGAGGGCGAGCGCACCACCGCGGCGAAGACGTGCGACACGTCGGCCGAGGGGTCGGGCACGCCGCCGTTCTCGACCATGCTCCGCAGCGCGGGCAGGAGGGCCTTCCTCCCGGCCGACCCGTCCACCGCGAGCGACTCCATCCTCGCGACGAGGGCGCGGGCCCCCTCGACGTCGCCGCGCCAGAGGGTGATGCGCCCGCGGGCCATGAACGACGTGTCGGGCGAGCCCCCCGCGGCCTCGCCCCGGTCGAGCGCCGCGTCGGCCTTGGCGTGCTCGCCCATCAGCGCGTAGGTGCGCGCGAGGTCCCACCACGCCCGCTGCATCGCGGGGTCGACCCGCAGCGCGAGCTCCATCCTCCGCACGCCCTCGGTCGTGTTCCCCGCCTCGGCGAGGAACCGCCCCACGTACGAGTTCGCCTCGGCGCTCCGCGGGTTGCGCGCCAGCGCCTCGCGAAACGCCTTGAGCGAGGCCTTCAGGTTCCCCTGGTGCAGCCGCACGAGGCCCAGGGTCGTGTAGGTCTCCGCGATCGACGGGTCCGACGCGAGCGCGCGCAGGGCCCAGTCCTCGGCCTCCACCCGCGCGTCCTCCCCCGACGCCATGAGCGAGCTCCGCATCAGCGCCGCGCCGAGCGCGCTCATCACCAGCCCGTCGTTGGGCGCCAGCGCGTGCGCCTTGCGCAGGAGCTCCACCGCCTCGCCCACCGCCGCCGGCTTCCGTGAACCGGTGGTAGAGCGCCCGCGCCCGCTCGAAGAGCGCGCGGCACCGCGGGTCGTCGGGCGTCTCCACCCGCCGTCTCCGTCGCCCCAGCGTCGACCGCAGCGCCTGCGACGCCCCGCGCACCGCCATGTCCTCGATGGCGAAGGGGTCGCCCACGTCTCCGTCGTAGCGCTCGGCCCAGAGCTGCGCGCCCGCGGTCGGGTCGATCAAGCGCAGGTTCACCCTCGCCTTCGCCCCCGCCGTGCGCACCGTGCCCGCGAGCAGCCGGTCGACCCTCGCCGCCCGCGCCACCGCCGCGAGGTCGTAGCCCCCGTCGCGCGCGTTCGCCTCCACCGCCGCGGCGCTCATCGACGGCGGCACCACCCGCAGCGCGCGCAGCTTCGTCAGGGCGTCGGCCACCGACGCCGCGAGCTGCCGCGAGAGCACCGCCGCCGCCCCGTCGCTCGCGTCGACGTCGAAGGGCAGGACGGCCACCGACCGCGGCGCCGCGCCCACCGAGAGCGCGACGTCGGCCGGGGTCATCCGCGTCGACACCACCTCGGTGCCGCCCCGCAGCGAGAGCGCGCCGTCGCCGCCGCCGCCCCGCAGCGACTCCAGCGACTGGAGCATCCGCTGCGCGTCGGGCCGGTCGTCGCGCCGCACGCTCAGCGCCTCGGCCACCAGCGCCGCCACCGACGCGGGCACCGCGGGCTCGTAGTCCCTCGCGTCGGGCGCGCGCTGCGAGAGCCTCGCCGCGGCCATCGCGTAGGCGCTCTCTCCCGTGAAGGGCAGCCGCCCAGTGAGGAGCTCGAACAAGAGAACGCCCAGCGCGAAGAGGTCGGCGCGGCCGTCGAGGTCCTTTCCGAGCACCTGCTCCGGGGCCATGTAGGCGGGAGTGCCCACCACGGTGCCCACCGTGAGCGCGCGCTGCGGCCCGGTCTGCGACGGCGCCTCGTGGGTCTCCTGCAGCCGCGCGATGCCGAAGTCGGTGATGACGATCCGTGCCTCGCCCGCGATGCCCGCCTCGGTGATCGCGCCGTCGATCATCACGTTGTCGGGCTTGAGGTCCCGGTGCACCACGCCCACCGCGTGCGCGGCGGAGAGCCCCCGGCACACGTCGGCGGCCACCCGCAGCGCGTCGCCGAGCGACATCTTCGCCGCGGGCCGGTCGCAGAGCGCCACGCCGCGGATGAACTCCATGGTGAGGTAGCGCGACACCCCCAGGGTGCCGAGGTCGTAGGTGCGCGCGACGTTGGGGTGCGTGACCTTGCGCGCGAGCTTCACCTCGCGGCGAAAGCGCTCGAGCGCGCCGTCGGAGCGGGCCACCTCGGGGCGCAGGAGCTTCAGCGCCACGGCCTCGTCGAGCTCGATGTCACGCACGCGGTAGACCGCGCCCATGCCCCCTTCGCCCACGAGGCCCTGCACCTCGTAGCGCCCCGCGAAGAGCTCACCGATGGGGAGGTGCTCGTCGGGGAGGTTCATCGTCGGCGCCGAGGTCTCGACCTTCATGGGCCGCGATGGTGCGTCGTCCCCGGCCCATCGTCACGGGTGATCCGCGCGCGCCTCCGTTGGACTACGATCGCGCGGACCCACCGTGGCGAAGCGACAACCCCGGGCCCCGACGCAACCCCGCACCGTGCCCCTGCACCGCGAGCAGCGCGAGCGACGCCCGCCGCGCGAGTCGCGGCCCGTCGAAGACGCGCGCGAAGAGGAGGTCCACGCCGCGCCGCCCGCGCCTCCGCCCGAGGCTCCCCCCTTCGGCCCGACGGGCGAGGCCGTGGCCCGGTGGCTCGCGACGCCGTGGGCGGTGTGGGCCGCGCTCCTCCTCGCCGCGGCGCTGCGCGTGGCGCACCTCGCGTTCATCACCCGCAGCCCGCTGGCCGACAACCCCATCCTCGACCACCAGGCCTACGACGCGTGGGCGCAGCGCATCGCCGCGGGCGAGTGGCTGGGCCGCGGGGTCTTCTGGGTCGACCCGCTGTACTCGTACGCGCTCGCGGTGATCTACAAGCTCGTCGGTCACCGCCTCCTCGTCGTGCGCGGGCTGCAGGTGTGCCTCGGGGTGGTGAACGCGTGGCTCGCGGGGGGGCTCACGCGCAAGGTCACGGGCTCGGCCGCGCTCGGCGCCGTGGGGACCTTCGTCGCGGCGCTGTGCGTGCCGTTGATCCACAACGAGGTGCAGCTCGAGAAGGCCACGCTCACGGCCACGCTCGCGTGCGGGGCGCTGTACCTCCTGCTCGCGAACACGCGGCGCGCGGCGGCGTGGGCGGGCGCGCTCGCGGGCCTCGGCGCCCTCGCCCGCGGGAACCTCACGCTCGCCATCCCCTTCGGCGCGCTCGCGCTGCTCCTCGCGCCCGCGCCCGACGGAGACGACGAGGCCCCGGTGAAGGTCTGGGACATGACCTTCGCGCGGGAGAGCTCCCGCCGCGCGGCGCGCTTCCTCCTCGCGGGACTCGCGGTGGTGGGCGTGCTCACGCTGCGCAACGTGGTGGTGGCGGGGGAGTTCGTGCCCACCACCGCGAACGGCGGGCAGAACCTCTACATCGGCCAGCAGCGCTCGAACACCTATGGGACCTACGCCGCGCCCGCGTTCGTGCGCCCCGATCCCGCCCACGAGCAGGACGACTTCCGCGCCGAGGCCGAGCGGCGCGCGGGCCACCCCTTGAGCACCATGGCCGTGTCGAGCTTCTGGGCGCGCGCCGCCCTCGACGAGGTCGCCGCCGACCCCGGCCTCGCGCTCGCCCGCACGCTGAAGAAGCTCCGCCTCGCGTTCCACCAGTTCGAGGTGCCCGACAACGACGACGTGGGCCTCTCGGCGGGCTTCTCTCCCGTGCTCCGCCTGCCGCTCTTCTGGGTGGGGCAGCTCGCGCCCTTCGCGCTCCTCGGCGCGATCGCGTGGTGGCGCCGCTCGCGCGAGGCCCGCGTCGTGGCCCTCGCCGTCGCGCTCTACGCCTCGACCCTCGTGGCCTTCTTCGTGGTGGGGCGCTTCCGCGTGCCGATGATCCCCGCGCTGATCGCTCTCGCCGTCGCGGGCGCCGCGTGGCTCGTCGACCGCGCCCGCGCGAGGGACCTCCAGCGCGCCCTCCCCGCCGCCGCCGGCCTCGCGCTCGGGCTCACGGTCTGCCTCGAGCCCTCGGCCGAGATGGAGACCCTCCGCACGCAGAGCCTCGCCGTGGCCTACAACAACCTCGGCGCGCAGCTCCGCGAGGGCGGAGACGTGCGCGGCGCCATCGCCGCCTACGAGCGCGCCATCGCCATCGCGCCGGCCTCGGTCGTGGGCGCGATGCGCACCCTCGGCGACCTCTACCTGGAGCAGCGCCGCTACGCCGACGCCGAGCGCGTGATGCGCCTGGTGATGGTGCACAAGCCCGGCAGCCCGCTGGGCCGCGCCGCGCTGGTGCGCCTGTACGAGGCCATGCACCGCGACCCGCGCCACGCGAACGACGCCTCGGTGCGCGCGAAGCTCGCCGAGGCGTACCGCGAGGCGGGCCGCTTCGACGAGGCCCGCGCGCTCGGCGGCAACGCCCAGCCCGAAGACGGCGCGGCGGCGGCCCGCAGGCTCCTCGCCGAGGCGCGCGGCCACCGCGCGGCGGGGCGGTGGTCTGAGGCCATCGCGGCGATGAAGGAGGCCGTGCGGGTGGGGCCCTACGACGAGGGCACGCGCTACGCGCTCGGCGAGCTGATGGAGCAGCGCGGCGACCCCGCCGACATGGTGCGCTACTGGGCCGCGCAGCAGGCGAGCGACCCCAAGCCGCAGACGAGCCTGTACTTCCAGGCCGTGGGCCTCGCGCGGCAGGGCGACGTGACGGGCGCCCTCGCGAAGCTCGACGAGGTGCTGCGCGTCGACCCCGCGCACGAGATGAGCGAGCTGCGCTACTGCACCCTGCTCGAAGACCGCGGCGACCACGCGGCGGCGCTCACGCACTGCGACCGCGCCGTCGAGATCTTCCCCGACTTCAGGGGCGCGCACGAGCAGCGCGCGCGGGTGCTCACCGCGATGGGCCGCGCCGCCGAGGCCGCCCGCGCCACCGAGACGGCGCGCAGCTCCGACCCCAACACCATCCGCCGCTTCCGCTACTGGGGCCGCTACCTCGTGCGGCACCAGCGCTACGCCCAGGCCATCCCCGAGCTCGAGCGCGCCCTCGCCGCCGACCCCAACGACAGCGAGGCCGCCGCCCTCATGCGCGAGGCCCGCGCCCACGTCGGAGACGCCAGCGTCGCGCCCGCGGTCTCCTCTCCCGCGCCCGCTCCCGCGCCCGCTCCGTCACCGCTCCCCACGGCCGCCGCGGGGGCGCGCACGCTCTCAGACGCGGCGCGCGCGGCCATCGCGTCGACGCTCGCCGAGGGGCGCGGCTCGCCCGTGTGGATCACCGCGTCGGGCGTCGACCCCAGCGCCGTCGCCCGCGCCGAGGAGCTCGCCGCGATCTTCACCCAGGCCGGGTGGAACGTGCGCGCGCTCACCCGCTCGCCCGTCCGCGCGCGGGCGGGGGTGTTCATGTTCGCGGCCGACGAGGTGCCCCAGGCCTACGTCGACCTCGCGCGCCGCGCGCTCGTCGCCGGGGGGATGACCCCCACGGTGGGCACGGGCTACCGCGCCTTCTACGAGCAGCGCCAGCGGGAGAACCCTGGCTACCAGGGCTTCGCGCTCGCGCCCGACCAGACCTACGTGGTGGTGGTCGGGAGGGTGGAGTGACCGCGTCGCGCGCGTAGCGGCCAGCGCGCTCGCCACGTGATCGAGGAGAGAATCCCGAGGACTCCGCGGCACCACGAGACGCGCCGCGCGGGCACGAGCGTTGCGATGGCCTCGCGTGACACTCTGACGAAGGGGTCAGTCATGGAGCGAAGGACCATCGTCCGCGTCGTGGGCGCGTTTGCGCTCTCGACGCTCGGGGCTTGCAACGCCAGCTACGCGCCGCCGATCCGCGCGACGCACTACGGGATGCCGGGTCGGCTCTCTTCTGGGCAGGGCGAGGTCGCCATCGCCGCCGCGGGGCCGCACAACCGCGGCAGCGCGTCGGTGGCGCTGCCCGTCGCGCGGCGGCTCACCGTCGAGGGCACCTACGACGGCGCCGAGAACTTCCACATCGGCTCCCTTGGGTTGCGCGGTACGATCCCGCTCGGGGGCCCCTGGTCCCTCGACCTCGAAGGCGGCCTCGGCGCGGGCGTCGGCGGAGAGCGCTGCGGCAACAACACCGACGTGACCGTGACCTGCGCGGCGGGTCAGGCCGACGGCCTCGGCGTCTTCGACCGCTTCGCCTACGGGGCGTACCTCGGCGCGGGCGTGGGCCTGCGCCCGTGGCGCTACGTCGGGTTCTTCGCCCGCGCGCGCACGCAGGTGAGCGCGGCCACGGGCGCGCCGGTCACGGGCTGGGGCTCCGCGGTGGCGGGGGTGGAGTTCCGCGCGGGCCCCGTGCGCCCCTACCTCGCGGGCGGTGCCTTCGTGATGACCAACAGCGCGCACACCGAGTCGAACGGCATCGTCGAGCTCGGCCTCTCGCTGCCCTTCACCGTCTGGCGCTGAGCGCTCAGTTCCCGAAGCGAACGCGCGCGCCCGCGGTGAAGCCCAGGGTGGTGACGCCGCCCTCGCCCGCCGGTGCGACGTCGAGCGAGACGCCCGCGAAGGCCGACACGCGCGGCGAGAACGACCACTCGGCGCGCGCGTAGGGAGAGAGCCACACGGTGGTCGCCCGCGCGCCCGTCGCGCCCTGAAAGAGCCCGATCACGAAGCCGCCCACCCCTCGCAGCGGCAGCCGCGCCGACGCGGGGAAGGTGAACTGCGCCCCCGCCCCGAGCATCACGGCTGTCGTCGGCGACACCAGCAGCCCGAGCTGACCCACCACCTCGAGGCCCCGCACCGCGCGGATCGAGTACGCGCCGTCGACGCGCAGGGCCATCGCGAAGGACGACGCCGCCTCGGGCGCGTTGCCCGTGATCACGGTGCTCGGCGCCTCGCGCACGCCCGAGAGCAGCCCCCCGAAGGTGAGCGACGCGCCCACGGCGACGGGCCCGCCCTGGTCGAAGAGGGCCACCGGGTGCTCGCGCGCGTACTGCTCCTGACGACGTCGCTCGGCCTCGGCGGCGCGGGCGGCGGCGTCGCGCTGGGCCTCCTCGGCGCGGCGGCGCTCCTCGGCCTCGCGCTGTCGGCGGGCCTCTTCTTCGCGGGCGCGGGCGTCGGGGTCTTCGGGCGCGGGGCCGAGGTTCGCCGGGTCGTAGAGGGCGTCGACCATCGCGTTGATGTCGTCGCCGATCGCGCCTTCGCCGACGTTGCGCGCCGCCGTCGCGGCCCGCCCGCTCGCGCTCTCGTAGCGCGTGAGGGTGAGGTTGAATTGCCCCGCGAGGGGCCGCACCTCGCCGCGGATCACGTCCGACGCGCTCATCCCCCGGCCCACGCGCGCCCAGCCCAACGCGTCGGTGGGGGCCGTCATCCCGATGCCCACCATCACGGCGTCGCGGCTCGGCACCGAGGCTCCTCGCGCGAGGAGCGCGCCGCGCACGGCGGCCTCGATGTTCGCGTTGAGCTCCGCGGTGGCCCCGCCCGTGAAGGGCACCACGGCGACGGTCCTCCCCGCGACGGGGCTCGCCGCGGGCTGCGCCCACGCCGTCGTCGCGCACGCCACGACGCACGCGCCGGCCCACCCCCCGGCCCACGCCGCGGAGAGGCGGCTCACCCGAGCACCTCGCGCTCCTTGCCCGGGCCCTTGGGCGCGCCGACGATCCCCTCGCGCTCCATCTTGTCGACGATGCGCGCGGCGACGTTGTACCCGATGCCGAGGTAGCGCTGCACGTACGAGGTGGAGCACTTGCGCGAGCCGAGCACCAGCGCGACGGCGCGCTCGTACTTGTCTTGCGGGACCTTGATCTCGGCGGGGCCGTCGTCGGCGGGCTCCTCGTCCTCGCGGGGCTTGAGGATGTCGTCGTCGTAGGTGGGCTCGCCCTGCGTGCGCCAGTGGTCGGTCACGCGCTGCACCTCGTCTTCGTTCACGAAGGCACAGTGTACGCGCCGCAGGTCGCTCGACCCCGGCGGCAGGATCAACATGTCACCCCTGCCCAGCAGGTGCTCGGCCCCCTGCTGGTCGAGGATGGTGCGCGAGTCGACCCGCTGGCTCACCTTGAAGGCGATCCGCGCGGGGAAGTTCGCCTTGATCATCCCGGTGATGACGTCGACGCTCGGCCGCTGCGTCGCGAGGATCACATGGATGCCCGCCGCGCGGGCCTTCTGCGCGAGGCGCGCGACGGCGGCCTCGATCTCCTTGCCCGCGACCATGATGAGGTCGGCGAACTCGTCGACCACGCAGAGGATGTACGGCAGCTTCACGGGCGTGGGCGCGTCGACGGCCTCGCCCTCCTCGACGCTGCGGGTGGTGCCGGTGTTCTTGGTGCGCACCGGCCCGTCGAGGCCGCGCAGGGTCTTGCCCTCGGCGAGCGCGCGCTGCACGCGGTCGTTGTAGGTGGTGATGTTCCGCGCGCCGGTCTGGGCGAAGAGGGCGTAGCGGCGCTCCATCTCGTCGACCACCCAGCGCAGCGCGAGGGTGGCCTTCTTCATGTCGGTCACCACGGGCAGGAGCATGTGGGGGATGCCGTCGTAGACCTGGAGCTCGACCATCTTCGGGTCGATCATCAGGAGGCGGACGTCCTCGGGCCCGCGCTTGTAGAGGAGCGAGGCGAGCATGACGTTGAGGCCGACGCTCTTGCCCGCGCCGGTGGCGCCCGCGACGATGAGGTGGGGCATGGTCGCGAGGTCGGCGAAGTAGGGCGTGCCCACCACGTCCTTGCCGAGCGCGACGGGCAGCGCGCCGCCGAGCTTCTGGAAGGCCTCGGTCTCGACCAGCTCGCGGAAGTACACCGTCTGCCGCTGCGCGTTGGGGATCTCGAAGCCCACGCGGCCCTTGCCCGGGATGGGCGCCACGATGCGGACCTTGCTCGCCTCGAGGCTCATCGCGATGTCGTCGCCGAGGCGGACGATCTTCGCGAGCTTGGTGCCCGCCGCGGGGAGGACCTCGTAGGTGGTGACCACGGGCCCGGGGTGGATCTCCATCACCCGGCCGTCGATGGTGTAGTCCGCGAGGGTCTTGATGAGACGGTCGGCGGTGCCCCGCAGCGCGCCCTCGTCGAAGGCCACCCGCGACGGCGGCGGCGCCGCGAGCAGCTCCACGGGCGGGAACTCCATGGGCTTCTCGGGGACGACCTTCGCCGCCACGCGCTCCACGGGCACCGCGGCGGACTTCATCGCCCGCTCGATCTCTCGCTCGTGCGTGACGATGGTGAGCGGCGCGTCGTCCTCCTCCTCGTCGGCGACCTCGTCCACCACCACCTCGCGGGCGCGCGTCGTCGGAGGGGCGGCGGGCGGCGGAGACGACGGCCGCGCGCGCGCGGTCTTCACCCGCGGCGCGGGCTCAGGCTCGGGCTCGGGCGCCTCGTCCACGGAGTCGGTCGCCGCGGGCAACACCAACGCGGCGGGCAAGGGCTCGTCGTACCACGGCGCGGGGCCGTCGTCGTCGCTCACCGCGGGCGTCGGCGCGGGCTTCGGTCGCTGCGCGCGCGCGCGGGGCGCGGGGCGCGCGGGCGTGGGCTCGGGCTCCGCCGCCGCGGTCACCGTGGGCACCTCGGGCGGAGGCGACGCGTGCGTCACCACCACGGGCGCGGGCGCCTCGTCGACGGCCACGGCGTCGATCACCGCGGGCTTCGCGCGCGAACGACCGCGCCTCGGCGCAGGCGCGGGAGCGGGCTCGGGCGCGGCGGGCGCGAGCGGGTCGTCGTCGCCCGACGCGAGGCGCACCGCGAGGGAGTCGTCGCCCTCGTCGTCGTCGTCGTCGGTCGCGTCGAGCACGGGGCGCAGCGCGGCCTCGGCGAGCGCCTCGGGCGCGGGCGCGGTGAGCGAGCGGCGCGGGCGGTCGTCGCGGCGAGACTCCTTCCACGCGCGGGCCACGAGCTTCGCGCCGTCGCGGAGGTAGCCCGTCCCCTGCCCCCCCGCGGCGCGCGCGGTCGACGCGAGCGACACGATGCTCAGCCGCGTGCGCACCACCAGGGCGACCAAGAGCGCGGTGAGCACCACGGTGTTCGCCCCCGCGGTGCCCACGGTCCCGCGCAGGAGCTCGCCCACCGCGGTGCCCACGAGCCCGCCCGCGGGCAGCCCGCCGAGGGCCGGGCCCTCGCCCCACCAGAGGTGCAGCGCGGCCGAGACGGCCACCACGATGCACGCGGTGCCGATCGCGCGCGCGGGCTGGAGCGGGCGCGCCGTGCGACGAAAGAGACGCACGGCGAGGAGGAGGAGAGAGAGCGGCACCAGCGCGGCGGCGGCGCCGAGGAGGGCGATCATGGCCTCGGCCACGCGGGCGCCGAGGGGGCCCGACCAGTCGCGACCGCCGCGCGCGTCCCAGCTCGCGACGGCGAGGCCGACGAGGATCGCCGCGGCGAGGGTCACCAGCCCGGCGACCTCGTGGCGCTTGGGCTCCGGGAGCGCGACGGGGGAGCCGCGCCGTGCGTTCACCTGCGAGGGCACCGGCGCCTCGTACACGACCACGGGTGAGCGCTGCGACTTTCCAGCGACGGCCGCGCCGCGCCCCGCGGCCTTCGCGCAGTGTTGACCCCCCGGGGCGGTTCGATACGATGCCGCGCGCTCGCATGGCCCTTCGCGCGGGCGACGCTCAGGAGACGAATGCGATCAAACCTTCGACGGGTGGCGGTGATGGGGGCGATGCTCCTCGGGCTCGCGGGCTGCGACGTCACCGACGACAACATCGAGCACTGGAAGCACACGCAGCGCGGGCCCGGCAAGATCGCCACGGTGCTCGTCGAGGGCCGCTACGCGATGCCCCTGCGCGTGCACGCCGCGCGGGCGCTCATCGAGATGAAGCACCCGAACTACCGCGGGCTCGACGTGCTCCGAGACGCGATGCAGGGCCGCATGGCCCAGAGCGACCGCGAGGCCATCACCCACCAGCTCATGCCCGAGCTGCAGCGGATGCTCGAGGGCTCGGGCAACGCCAACGCGGCGCAGGGCCCCACCGAGATGCAGATCAAGGCCAAGGACGCGGCCTACGTGCTCATCCGCGGCGACGGCACCACGAGCTTCGCGAGCGCCGAAGACCGCGCGGCCCTGTCGAACCTGGTGCTCGACTGGCTCCTCGCGGATTTCAACTCCCGCGCGCTGGCGGGCTCGTACACCGCCGAGCAGGTCATCGGCGCCATCGGGCCGAGCGCCGCGCCGCGCCTCGCCGGGGCCATCAACGCCCGCGAGTCGTCGATCCAGGTGTCGGTGGAGCTCGCGCGGCAGATCCAGCGGCTGAACTCCCCCGACGGCACGCGCGCGGGCGTCGAGGCCCTGGTGCGCACCGCCCGCGAGGTGTCGTCCGACGCGGTGAACGCCCAGCTCACCACCCGCGCGACGGAGCTCCTCTCGCCCCCCGGCCGCGACGCGGGCGCCCCGTCGGCGGCGCGCGTGCAGCAGGCCGTGGGCGCGCTGCGAGACCAGTACCTCACGCTCCTCTTCGAGGCGATCCGCACGCTCTCGCGGCCCGAGGGCACGGAGTACCTCCTCTCGGTGGCCCGCGACGCCTCGGCGCCGCTCCCGCGCCGCAAGCTCGCCCTGTCGGCCATGAGCGGCGCGGTCTCTGCGGCCAACACCGCGGGGCTCTTCGAGATCGCCAACTGCGCGCAGGGCCCGACCTGCGACGTGGAGCTCCGGGGCCTCGCGGTCGACCGTCTGGGAGAGAGCCGCAGCCGCGAGGCGCTGCCGCAGCTCTTCACGCTCTTCGACCAGGCCAACGGCGGCGCGGCCGACCAGTCGTTCACCCTGCGGTGGAAGGCCGGCGAGGCGATCATCCGGCTCGGGGGCACGGCGGTGCTCAACGATTTCGTGGCGCACCTGTCGGCGCCCCGCGCGGGCTTCGCGGGCTACACCTTCGCGGAGATCAACGGCTACGCGCAGGCCATCGCCGAGCTGACGCCGCCGCCGCGGGCGCAGATGCGCGCGCTGCTCAACAACCCCGCGCAGCCGGCGCAGCTCCTGGGGATCTTCTTCCTGGGGCTCAAGGGTGAGCAGGAGGACGTGCCGCGCCTCGAGGCCCTCGCGTCGAACACCACGCCCATCACGGGAGAGGGGTGGACCGACGCGCAGCAGGCCACCATCGGCGCCGCCGCCACCGCCGCGAAGGAGCGCCTGCGCCAGGCCCTCACCGCCGCCGCGCAGCCCGCCGCCGCGCCCGAGCAGAGCTGAGCCTCCCCATCCGCCCCGCGCGCCCGTCGGCCTTCTAACGGGCGCACCTCGAAACCTGTTACAAAGAACGCAGCGATGAGCGCGGACCCTACCAACCGTTCCCCGCGACAGTTCCAGTGCCGCGACTACCTCTGGGACGCCTTCGAGCAGATGTCCCAGGAGTACGACGTGAGCGTCGACTACCTCGTGAACGAGGCGATGCGGCTCTACGCCCGCTCTCGCGACCGCGGCGGTCCCTACGCCGAGCAGCCGGAGCCGCCGGAGCCCCGAGGGATGCAGGGCGGGATGCAGGGCGGTTATCGCCCGCCCATGCAGGGGGGAATGCCCCCGATGCAGCAGCCCATGCAGGGCGGAATGCCCCCGATGCAGGGCCGACCGGGAATGCCCCCCATGCAGGGCGGAATGCCCCCGATGCAGGGCCGACCGGGAATGCCCCCGATGTAGGGCGGGCCGCAGGGGCGACCGGGAATGCCCCCCATGCAGGGCGGCATGCCGCCCATGCAGCAGAACCGGATGCCCACGCCGGGGATGCCCCCGATGCAGCAGCCTCCGCCGAACCGCATGCCGTCGATGCAGGGGGGAATGCCCCCGATGCAGCAGCAACCCATGCAGGGGGGGATGCCCCCGATGCAGGGTCGGCCGGGCATGCCCATGGGGCCCGGGCCGTCGCAGCCGCCGCGGCCGATGCAGGCCCCGCCGATGGCGCCCCCGCCGCAGCAGAGGCCGGGCCCGGGGCCGGGCCGCACGCTGGTGGCGCTCTTCGAGGGCCAGCAGTACCCGGTGACCAAGGAAGAGTTCATCATCGGCCGGGGTCAGAAGACCAGCGACCTGACGATCCGCGACTCGAACGTGTCGCGCCGCCACGCGGCGGTGGTGCTCTACAACGGCCAGTACTGGATCGTGGACCAGCAGAGCACCAACGGGATCGAGTTCAACGGCGGCAAGGTCGAGCGCAAGGTGATCGAAGACGGCGACCTGGTGCGCATCTGCGATCACGAAATCCAGTTCGTCTATCGCTGAGACCTCGGCGCGACGGCGCCGTGGGAATGGACCCCGGGTGCGGCGCCGGTGTACCGTAGCGAGCGCCCGAGGTGAGGCGGCCACCGAGCGGGAGGCCGCGGTCGAAGCGCTGGGGCGTCCGCTCGCCCCCGCGGTGACCCGTGCGGGCGGTGGGACGTCTCCATGAGCGAAGACCTCAATCGAAAGTCGATGCGGCAGTTCCAGTGCCGCGACTACCTGTGGGACGTGTTCGAGCAGATGTCCCGCGAGCTGGAGTGCTCCGTCGACTACCTCGTCAACGAGGCGATGCGGCACTACGCGCGCTCCCAGGGCCGCATTCGGCAGACCAACATGCCCTCGCAGCAGGGCGCGCGCCCGATGCCCCCGATGGGCAACGGCCCGCCCATGAACCGCGGCCCGGCGCCCATGGGCGCGCAGGGCTCCATGGCCCCTCCCGGTCGCCCCGGGATGCCCGGCATGAACGGCGCGCGCGGCCCCACGGGCTACCCCCCGCCGCCGCAGCAAAACCCGCAGCGGATGCCGTCGATGAACGCGGGCTACGGCCAGCCAGCCCCACAGGCCCGGCCCCCCATGCCCATGGGCGGCCCCGCCGCGGTGGGCGGCCCGGGCTCGGTGCTCTTCGCGGTCTTCGAGGGCCAGCGCTACCCGATCACCAAGGACGAGTTCTTCATCGGCCGCTCGAACAAGAGCTGCGACCTCATCGTGAAGGACCCGAACGTCTCGCGGCAGCACGCGCGGGTGATCCGCCACCAGGGCCAGTTCTGGATGGTCGACATGGGGAGCACCAACGGCATCGAGTTCCAGGGGATGCGCGTCGACCGACGGCCCATCGGCGAGGGCGACTCGTTCCGCATCTGCGACCACGAGATCGTCTTCACCTACCGCTGACCCACCCCACGGTGGTGATCACCGCCGCGGGGTGATCACCGCCTCTCGGCCGTCGGCCGCGTCGAGGGCGCGCACGCTCGCCGCGAAGGCGGGGTAGTCCTCGACGCTCACCCTGCCCGTGGGCACCTCGACGTGTCGCGTGAGGTGAAAGCCCCGCGCGGTGCGCTCCCAGCGGATCGACCAGCGCACCCCCGGCGCGCGCCCCTCCTCCGCGCGCGGCAGCGACGTCACCTCGGCCCCCTCGGGGACCGTCACGTCGAGCTCCAGCGTCGCGTTCACGGGGTCGCCGTTCCACAAGGGCACCGTGCGCGTGGGCGTCTCGGCCCAGGTGCGCGCCGCCTCGGCGTGGAACATCCCGTCGAAGCGCAGCGCGCTCCCCGCGCGCGTGGCCATCCCCGGCGCCGTGAACGCGTAGCGCATCACCAGCGGGTGCTCGGGGTCGCGCACGCCGTCGACGTCGAGCGAGCGCAGCGACGCGCCGGTCACCATGCCGCCGACGTAGGCCTCGAACTGCCGGTCGCGGTTGGCGGCGTCCATCCGTCGCAGCGCGGCGCGCGCGCCCGTCGCGGGGTAGCCCACGAGGCGCTCCTCCACCGTGGCGTGACCGCCGCCGTCGGCGTCGAGGGTGAGCGACACGCGCTGCGCGCGCGAGTGCGACGCGGGGTCGAAGGGCGGCACCTGGTCGCGCGGCGCGCCGGGCAGGAGCATCAGCGCGTCTCCGCCCGCCACCGCGGGGGGCACGTAGTCCGACGGCGCGTTGGCGTCGGCGGCGGTGATCCACCGCGGGCCGCGCTCGGTGTGCGCGCGGAGCATCAGCGACTGGAAGGTCTGGTCGTCGGCGAGCTCCGAGCGCGTCGCGTCGCCGTTGCCGAGGCGCACGAGGCCCACGTCGCAGCGCACGCCCGCGAGGGTGAGGAGGTAGCGCAAGACGCGCGTGCGGTGACCGCGGCGCGCGGCGACCATCCGCGGCGCGCTCTCGAAGGGCGTGCCCGCGCCCTCCTGCTGGATGTTCTCGATGACCCAGCGGTGCACGCGGGCGATCTTCTCGGAGGGCGTGCGCGCGCCGCGGGTGAGACGTCGCGCGAGGGCGAGGGCCTCGGGGTCGGCGGGGTCGAGCTCCATCAAGCGAGAGCGCAGGGCGTCGGCGAAGCGCTCCCAGGTCGCGGCGTGGCCCACGGCGACGCTCGGGATGAACTCCCGCGACGCGATGGAGCTGGGCTCCGGGGTCATCCGGTCGCTCTGGTCGACGTGCCAGCGGTACTCCAAGAGGCCGCCGACCTCGACGCGGCGGGTCTCGGGCGCGGGCCCGCGCGGGTCGACCACGAGGGGCATCTCGCGCGGCGTCACCACCACCAGCTCCGAGTGGTCGTAGGGCACCTCGAAGCCGCGGAAGTAGAAGCGGTCGCCGCTGAAGCCGCCGGGCGCCGCGTCGCTGGGCGAGAGCGAGCGGAGGTACTCGAACTCCAGGGAGTCTCCGGGGCGCAGGTCGGGGAGCGAGAGCGAGTCCTTGCCCGCCACGCTCTCGGGCTCGAGCACGCGGCCGTCGGCCTTGATCGTGCGGATGCGCCACAGCGTCGCGCCGCTCGGGAGGTTGAACTCGCCGTAGGCGTCGACGCCCTCCTGGGTCTGCACGCGCACGACGTTGTGCGTGAGCTCCAGGGCCGAACCGTCGGGGTAGTTGCGGCGCACCGTGTAGTCGAGCACGAGCACCGCCGCGGCCTCGTAGTGACGTCCCGAGGCCTCGAAGGCGCGCAGCACGCGCAGCCCGTCGAGGCGCCAGGGTTCGAGGTCTTCGCGCCCCGCGAGGAGCGCCCGTGGGCGGAACAGCGCGGTGAGCTCCGCGGGTCGTCGCGCGAGCGCGGCGTCGAGGAGCGCGCGGGCGTCGTCGCGACGTCCGTCGGCGATCATCAGGTCGGCGAGGTCGGCGCGCAGCGCGTCGTCTTCGGGCGACTCGGGGAGGAGCTCCCTGCCGCGACGCTCGGCCTCGGTGAGGTCGCCCCGCGCGCGGGAGACCTCCATCAGCGCGCGGCGCAGGCCGCGGCCGTCGGGGTCATCCGCGAGGAGACGCCGGTACTCGGCCTCGGCGTCGCTCCAGCGACGCTGATGCACGTACGCCTGCGCGGGCGCGTCGGAGAGCGCGTTGCACTGGCGGATCGACTCGGCGAGGCGCAGCTCGTCGGCGCCGTCGCCGCGACGTCGCGCGAGGGAGAGCAGGCGCTCCTGCGGCCAGCACACGCCGGGGAGCGCGTCGCGGAAGCGCGTGAAGACCGCGTCGGCCTCGCCGTCCCAGTTGCGGTCAGCGAGGCGGGCGCCGAGCTCGTCGGCCACCTCGGGGTTCTCGGGGAAGGCCCGCGCCGCGGCGCGCAGCCCGTCGAGCCCCTGGTCTTCTCGCTCCTCCTGCAGGTCGAGCCGCGCGAGCTGCAGCGCGGGGAACCACGCCCGCGCGTCGGCGCGCGACGCCGCCTCGAAGTGCGCGCGCGCCCGCTCCCTCGCCTGCGTGGGCGGCAGGAAGGGGTCGGCCAGCGCGACGGAGCCGAGCGCGACGCGCGCGGTGACCGTGGGCTCTCCGTCACCGAGCGGACGCAGGAGCTCGCGCGCGGCGACGGGGTGTCGTCGCGAGAAGGCGAGCTCGGCGAGGGCGTAGCGCGCGAAGGGCTCCGAGGGCACCGCGCGCGGAGAGAGGTACGCGTCGTCGGCGGGAGACGGCGGCGTCGGGATCACCCGCGGAGGGACGGCGTTGGCCGCTCCGCTCGCCTCGCTGAAGCGCGCCACGGCGCGACCGTCGGGGGCTGTCACCGCCGCGATCAACAAGGGCGAGTGAAAGCTGCTCGCCACCTTCACCCGCAGCGTGTGCCTGCCCGCCGCGAGGGCCATGGCCACGTCGAGGGTCGAGCCCACGGCCCGCGCGCGCGGGTCGATCGTGCCCACCGCCACGCCGTCGACGAAGGCCGTGAAGGCGTTGGGGCTCTCGACGTGCAGGTGCGAGCGGCCCGCGGCGTCGACGGTGAAGTCCGTCGCGGCGTAGAGCACGCCCGTGAGCGTGAGACCGCGCCCGAGGTTCGCCGCGCAGCCCCGCGCGCTGACCGCGTAGGTGGGGAGACGTCCGCGGTCGGCGCCAGCCTCGTAGCTCGCCGCGAGGGGCCCCGGGCCCTCGGGCGGCAGCGACTCGTCGAAGCGCAGCATCGGCAGCGGGCCGAAGGGACCGGCCACCCGCCAGCGCGTCACGCAGCCGACGGCGGCGATCCACCGGTCGCGGGCCTCGGCGTTGCCCACCTCGCGGGCGTAGCGCACCGCGGTCTCCAACAGCTCGACGCGCGCGCTCGCGCCCATGCGCCCGGGGTCGCGCGCGGCGGCGTCGACGAGGGGCTCGAACACCGAGGCGAAGTCCCTCACGTCTCCGCGGAGGCTCACGACCTTCGACACCGCGGCCTCGGCGATCACAGGCGCGAGCGGGTCGTCGCTCGCGCGCGCGGCGTCGATGGCCGCGCACCAGGCGCGCAGGGCGAGGTCGAAGTCTCCGTGCAGGTGCGCGATGAGCCCCTGGGCGAAGCGCACGCGCACGTCGCGGGGCGCGCTCGTCGCGAGGGCGGCAATCTCTCGCTCGGCGAGGGCCGCGTCTCCGCCGGGGGCGACGAGCTCGGCGAGGGCGCGGTCGCGGCGGGCCGTGAGGTCGTTGGGGTCGTCGGCCGCGCGCGCGCGCAGCGAGGCGAGCGTGGTGCGCTGCGGGCGGGCCGCGGGAGACGCGCAGGCCGAGAGCGCGAGGGCGAGCGCGAGGGTGAGGCGGGAGTTCATCGCGAGGCCTCCACGCGCACGGTCACGCGGCGCTCCAGGGCCTGGTCGACGGACTGGCAGAAGGCCCTCCACGCGGGGTAGTCGTCGGGGCGTACCCGGTCGCGGGTGAGCGTGAGCACGCGCCGCACGCGGAGGGTGTTGCCCTGCGCCTCGACGCTGTACTCGAAGCGGCCGAAGGGTCCGTCGAGGTTCACCGGCGCGGGCAGCTCCGTCGCCGTCGCGCCTGCGGGCAGGCGCAGCTCGCGCGCCTCGTCGTAGGTGCTGGGCACGCCCACGATCACGTCGGCGGTGCGCGCCGAGCGCGGCGCGTAGCGGCGCGTGAGGTTCACCGGGTTCACGAGGCGCAGCGAGAGCGAATCTCCCTGGCGAGACCCGAAGGCGGGCACCGTCGCGGTGTACTCCAGCCGCGCGGGGGCCTCGAGGTCCGAGAGGTCGCCCACGGTCACGTTCGTCACGCGCACGCCCGGGAGGAGTTCGCGCAGGCCGTCTTCGACGCGCTCGGGCCGCGTGGCGGGCGCTTCGAGGAGGCTCCGCAGCCCGGCGGCGTTGGGCCCCCTCACCTCCTGCTGGGTGTGGATCGTGGCCGAGCCGTCAGCGGCGAGGGTGACCTCGGAGCGCGCGCGGGTGACGTTGCGGTCGGGCGTGTACACCGGCGTGGTGACGAGCCGCGCCTCGCCGCGCTGGTTCACCACCAGGGCCATCGCGCCCTGGTCTCCGCCGGGGAGCTCGTCCATCCCGCTGTGCGCCGCGGTGCCGTCGAGGAAGAGGTCGAGCGAGGGCACGTACGCGATGGCGTGGTCGAAGACCGCGAGCGACGCGGGCGAGAGCGCGACGTCTCCGCGGGGCCGCGTGCGCAGGAGCACCATCGACGCGTCGACGCCCGCCTCGCGGAGCATCGTCACGATGAGCGAGGCCTTGTCTTTACAATCGCCGAAGCCGCGGGTGCACACCTGCGGCACGGCGTAGGGCTTGAAGCCGTGGATGCCGAACTCCAGCGCGACGTAGCGCGTGTGCTCGAGCACCCAGTGGTAGACCGCGCGCACCTTGGCGCGGTCGTCGGTCGCGCCGCGGGTGATGTCTCGCACGACGTTGCGCAGTCGGTCGTCGGCGACGAGCTGGTCGCGCACGAGGCCCCAGTACCAGCGGCCGACGGACTCCCAGTCGCTGTAGGTGCTCACGTGCAGGTAGCCGCCGCGCTCGGTGAGCCCCGGCGCGTGCTCCTCGGGCGCGACCGCGGGGGCGCCCTCGACGGTCCACGCGTGGGCGGTGACGCCGTCGGTCGTCGACACGGCGGCCTCGGGGGTGCGGCCGTCAGAGAGCGGCTGCAGGTGCACGAAGAAGCGACGTCGCTCGGGCGCGCGGAGCACGTACCTCCAGCGCGCGCGGGGCACGCCGGCCTGCACCAGCTCGAGGTCGCCGAAGTAGTCGGCGAAGGCGTTGCGGGTCGAGACGTCGTCGACGCGCCAGCGCAGCTCCACCACGTCGCCGGGCTCCAGGTTGGGGAAGGTCACCTGCACCACGCGGTTGCTGAAGTACATCCGCATCGCGGGGTCGCTGGTGACGGCGAACTCGTCGACCTGGCTCGCGTCGACGACGCTCCCGTCGGCGCGGTGCACGCGCGCGGCGCGCAGCTCGAAGCGCTGCGTGCTCGGGTCGTACTGCACGGTGTACGCGCGGCCGTCTCTCGCCCCCTGGGCGTTGCGAACCTCGTAGGCCACCTGCCTGAAGGTGCCCGACAGCCCGTTCTCGAACACGGTCCGCACCGTGAGCTCGGTGAGCGAGCGGACGTTGTAGTCCGCCCCCTCGCCCGCGCGCCCGCGCCGCGCGAGGATCGCCTCGGCGGCCTCGGCCTCGCCCTCGTCGGCCCTCGGCACCGCGGGCTCCAGCGCCTCGAGGTGCCGTCGCAGCGAGCGGTCCTGCGGACGGAGCAGCAGCGCGCGGCGGAGCGCGTCGCGGGCCTCGTCGTTGTGACCGAGCCTCGCCTGAAGCTCCCCCCGCGCGCCCCACAGCCCCGGCTCGTCGGGCGCGATCTCCACGGCGCGCGCGAGCGTCGCGTCGGCGCGGGCGCCCTCGCCCACGGCCTCGAAGAGCTCCGCCGCGGAGGTGTACACCGACAGCACCTCGGGCCGCAGCGCGAGCATGCGTTCGGCGATGGTGACCACGCCCTCGCGGTCTCCGCGCGCGCGGGCGTCGCGGGCCAGCGCGGCCCAGTTGTCGACGTCGCTGTCCCTCACCCGAGTGAGGGCGAGGCGGAGTTCTCTCGCGGCGCCCGTCTGTTGCGATCGCTCGGCCATCTGCGCGCGCGCCCGCAGGAGCGCCGACGAGCGCGGCGCGAGCGCTGCGGCCTCTTCGAGCGCGGCGCGCGCGGCCACGGGCAGGCCCACCGCGTCGAGGAGGAGGGCCCGCTCCACCCGCGGGAGCACGTAGCCCGGGTCGGCGCGCTCGGCGGCCTCGATGAAGGGCAGGGCCTCTTCGGGCCAGGTGCCCGTGCGGCGGTCGTGCGCGAGCGCGACGAGGGTGTGCGGGTCGTCGGGCGCGAGGGCGTAGGCGCGCTCGAGGGCCTCGATGCGGCGGTTGCGGTCGGAGGTGATGTCGGCGAGGAGGAGCCAGCGCTGCGCCGTGGGCTCGGCCCTCGCGGCGCGCTCGGCGAGGTCCGCGGCGCGGGGCTCGGCGGGGTCGTCGGAGCGCGTGAGGGCGAGCGCGCGGGCGTAGTCTTCGAGCGCCTGCGGGGTGGCGCGGGGGCCGTCGGCGGCGCGGCGCAGGGCGTCGAGGTCGCCCACCGCGCGCGGGAGCGGAGGCTCGGGCGAGCGCGGGGTCTGCGGCGGCGCGGCGGCGGGGTCGGGATCGACGGAGAGGTTCGCGAGGGGCGCGCCCGCGGGGGTGGTGAAGCGGGCGAAGAAGCCCATCCCGTGGTCGTCGGTGCAGACCTTTACGAGCACGCGGTTGGCGCCCGCGCGCAGGCGCACCGGGGCGCCCGCGCGGTCGGGGTTCGAGCGACGCACGGCTTCATCGCGGAGCACGGGGTCGCCGTTCACCCACGCGGCGACGGCGCCGCTCGCGCCGATCCAGAGGACGGCGGGGGCGGCCGCGCGGGCAGTGACGGTGGTGTGCGCGTAGGCGCAGGCGTTCACGGCGGGGCGCACCGCGGCGTCGAGGGGGACGTAGCCCAGCACGGACACGTCGGGCATGAGGCGCCAGCGGACGGCGCGCTCGCGGCCCTCGTGCTCGACGGCCGGGTCGGGGGCGCTCTCCGCGGCGGGTCTCGGGGGTCATGGGTCGGGCGAAGCCCGCGGCCCTCGTTGTCGAAGGGGCCGACGACCATCCAGCGGGTGATGAAGCCCTGCGCGGCGGTGATGGCCGCGGCCTCGGCGGACTGGCCCAGGTCGCGGCGCAGCTCGGCCTCGACCTGCGCGGCGAGGGCGCGGCGCATGGGAGGGACGGCGGGGTTCGCCGCGAGGCGGTGGAGGGGGTCGACGAGGGCGAGCGGGTCGGCGTGCTCGCGCATGGAGCGCAGGCGCAGGATCGGGAGCGCGCCGCGGGGAGACGCGCGCAGGGCGAAGGCGTCGCGCAGGTGCGCGGCGGACCACTCCTCGGCGGTGCGCTGCGCGCGGGCGTAGCGGGGCGCGAGGAGCGCGCACGCGGTGGCGAGGGCGAAGCGGGCGAGGCGCGTAGACAGGGGGCGGGGGCGCCGATACCCTCCCGCGCCATCTTGGTGCTCACCGGTCTCTTGAAGACCATGCGTCCGCGGCAGTGGGTGAAGAACCTCTTCGTGCTGGCGCCGGTGGTCTTCGCGAAAGATCTCTTCCATGAAAAGGTCCTGCTGCGCGCGGTGATGGCCTTCGCGGCCTTCTCGATGCTGGCAGGGGCGGTCTACACCATCAACGACCTCGTCGACGTCGAAGACGACCGCCAGCACCCGACGAAGAGGAACCGACCCATCGCGTCGGGAGAGGTTCCCGAAGGGACGGCGAAGGTCGCCGCGGCTGTGCTGGTGGTGGTAGCGCTCGCGGGGGCCTTCCGCACCGACTGGCGCGTCGGCGTCGTAGCGATGGTGTACCTCGCGCAGAACCTCGCTTATTCCCTGCGGCTCAAGAAGGTCGCCTACCTCGACGTGGTGATCATCGCCGCGGGCTTCGTCCTCCGCGTGCTCGCGGGCTGCTACGCGGCCTCGACCCCCGCGCACCCGGTGCCGCCGTCGATCTACCTCCTCGGGTGCACGGCCTTCATCGCGCTCTTCCTGGGCTTCGGAAAGCGCTACCACGAGCTCGAGGTGAACCAGGCCCGCGCCCGCGCGTCGCTCATGGCCTACGGCGCGAAGCCCCTGCGGGCGACCCTCTGGGCCACGGCCTTCGCCACCGTCGCGGTCTACCTCGCGTGGACGCTCAACCCCCCCGAGGCCCTCGCCTTCGGCAAGGACTACCTCTGGATGACCACCCCCTTGGTGCTCCTCGGGATCGGCCGCTTCGTGAAGCTCCTCTCGTCGACCGAGGGCGAGTCGCCCACCGACGCGATGCTCCGCGACGTGCCCTTCGTGCTGATCGTCATCGGCTGGGCCGCGGTGGTGGTGACCATCATCTACCAGCTCCGCCCCGCGGGCGCGTGAGCGCGGGCCGCGAGCGCTACGGCCTCGGTCCGCACTCGCTGGAGTCGCGCGCGAGGGTCGACCTGATCGACGGCGGCTGCGCGTGGCGGTGGTGGCCGACACGCACTCCAAGCCGCACCCCGACCTCGACGCGCGGCTCACGGAGATCGCGCCGCAGCACATCCTCCACGCGGGAGACATCGGCGCCCTCACCGTGCTCGACGCGCTGCGCGCCCACGCGCCGGTGACGGCGGTGCGCGGCAACATCGACGCGCGCATGAAGGAGATGCCCGACGTGGTGGTCGTCGAGCTCTGCGAGGGCGAGCGGGTGCTGGTGCGCGCGCTCCTCACGCACGTCGCGGTCGACCGCACGCGGATGCGCGGCGACGTGGGGCGCCTCGCGCGGGAGCGCGGCGCGGGGCTGGTGGTGTGCGGCCACTCGCACGTGCCGTTCATGGTGAGCGAGGGGGGCGTGACGCTGTTCAACCCGGGCTCGGTGGGCCCGCGGAGGTTCGGCCTCCCGATCGTGCTCGGCGTGATGGAGGTGAGCGCGAGGGGCGTCTCGCTGCGCCACGTCGACTGCGAGACGGGCCAGCGGTGGACGCCCCAGGCGCGTTAGCGGGAGCGACGGCGCGAGGCGAGGGCGAGCGCGAGGAGCGACAGCGAGGCCGCGAGGGGAGAGCGGGAGCGACCGCCCGCGCGACCGCCCACGTCGCAGCCGCCCTCGTCCTCGGGAGGAGGCGCGGCGCCGACGTCGGCGGAGGGGCCCGCGTCGGTGACGGGTGACGCGTCGGCGGGGGCGCCCGCGTCGGGGATGGGCGAAGCGTCGGTCGCGACACCGACGTCGGGTGTTCCGGCGTCGGTGATCGTGGGGACGTCCGCAGTGCCCGCGTCGACGGTGACGGCGACGTCGGTCGTCGCGGCGTCGGTGACGGGCACGTCCTCGACCGGCGCGACGTCGACCGAAGGCGCGTCCACCGCGGGGGGAACATCGTCGCCGCCCACGTCCGTCACCGCGGGAACGTCGGTCACGCCCACGTCCGTCACCACGGGCACGTCGGGCATCACCACGGGAACGTCGATGCCGGTGTCGGTCACGCCCGAATCCCGCGGGCCGGTGTCGGTCACGCCCGAATCCCGCGGGCCGGTGTCGGTCACGCCGACGTCCGCCGGGCCCGTGTCGTTGGTCGCGCCCGTGTCCGTCCCAACGTCGAGGCGGTCCACCGTCGCGTCGGCGCCGGCGTCTGCCGTGGTGCCGGCGTCGAGACCCATCCCAGGCGCGAGGAGCCGCGCGACGCACCGCCGCGTCGCATAGATGTCGTCGTCGGCGACCCAGGCGATCGCGGTGGTGCCGTCGGCGCGGGCCGCGAGGGCGTGCTCGTGCCCGAAGAGGCACGGCCGGTCTTCGACCGTGACGCCTCCGGGCGGCGACACGGCCCCCGATGGGGACACGCCCCACACGCGCAGCGAGAGGTTGCACGCGGGCGATGAGGTCAGGTGCGTCCCCGCGATCACGAACTCCGTGCCGTTCCAGACCATTCTCGGGCTCCCGGAGGTCGGCGCCGAGGACTCGACGACGAGGCTCCGGAGGACGTGCCCCGCGCCGTCGACCTGCCGCGCTTCGATCCGTCGCAGGCTCGCCATGTCGCTCCTGCCCGCGATGGTCCAGACGCCGCCGCCGTAGGCCACCACGGCGGGCACGAGCGGGTCCCCCGCCACCGAGAGGTTCCACGGCAGCGCGTCGAGGACGTCGCCGTCTCGGCTGAGCCGCGCCGCGCGGAGGGTCGTTCCGTTGTCGCTGGTCCACACCCCGAGGACGACGGAGCCGTCGGAGCCGAGCACGCGCGTCCCGCTGCCACCGAAGGGGATCGGGAACGGGTCGAGCGAGCGACCGTCCGAGTCGAAGCGGCGCACCGCGGGCTCGGTCGCCCCGGTCACGTCTCCGAAGAACACCGCGCCGACCTGGGCGATCGAGCCTGTCCCGATGGTCCCCGCGGGGGCCGCGCTGGTCAGGGTGCTCCCGTCCGCGGCGAGGTGATGCACCAACGGTCCCGCGGTGGTCGAACCGAAGCCGACGTAGCGCGCGCCGTCCCAGAACAGCGAGGCGGGCGCGACCGATCGCGCGAGACCCCCCGCGAGGGTGACCACCGCGCCGCTCGCGTCGAAGACGTATCCGCGCGAGAACGACGACGAATTGCTGCTGGGCGCGGCGACGGTCTGACAGGTCATCCCGAAGCGGGCGCCGTCCGACGCGAGCGCTGGGCGCGACCACTCCTCCGCGCGGTACGACACGAGCCGCGGAGTGCCCTCAGCGGTCCCGTCGGCGCGCAGGGTCGTGAAGTACAGCGTGCGCGGCATCGCCTCGAGCCAGAGCAGCCCGACGCGGCCCTGGTACGCCGCGATCTTCGGCCCCCGCCCCTGGCTGCCCAGGTAGCCCGTCATAGAGCGCGGCGTGGCGTCGAGCAGCGCCCTCCTCCCGCGACACGCGCGCGTACCTCACCGTCGTCGCGGTCTGCCAGGCCACCCAGTAGCGCGACCCGTCCCACGCGACGCTGGGGACCGACGCGTCGGCGCCGGCGATCAAGGTCGGCGGTCCGGCGATCACCCCCGCGCTCGCGTCGACGACCTGCACGTACAGCCCCGGCCCCCGCGAGCCCGCCCCCTCGGTCGCGACGAAGGCCACGAGGAAGGTCGTCCCATCGCTCGCGACGGCGGGCGTCCTGCGCGCGGCGCCGATGGTGGTGAAGACCACGCCGTCGCCGTCGAGCACCGTGCCGTCGAGCCGGACGCGGTTGGCCCGCAGGTCGCCCACGCCCGTGACCGGATGGGGCGCCTCGAAGACCGAGAGCCACTGCGTCGACGACGCGGCGAGGCCTGGCGGCGTGGCGGACAGCGTGCCGAGGGCGAAGGGCGCGCCGACCGGGCTCCCTGCGGCGTCGAAGCGGAGCGCTCTGCCCCCGCCGACGGCGAGGCACCCGCCCGTCACGCACGAGAGCTGGACGTTCACACCGCTGCTCAAGTTGAGCGGCGTCGATCGGCGATCGACCACGCGGGGCGGCCCTGACGTCGCCACCCAGGCGCTCGCCCCGAGCGTCGGCGTCGAGGTGCCGTAGACCGCGAACCAACGGTCGCCGAGCGAAGCCGCCGCGCCGCCGGTGCTCTGCTCCGCGCTCGACGCGTTGAGGACGAACGAGGGCTGATCGATGAGCGCGCCGCTCGGGTCGAGGCGCGCGGCCATCGCGTGCGCGCCGCCGTTCCAGTTCACGTAGTAGTGGACGAAGATGAACCCCCCGGGGCCCGCAGCGAGGGAGTTCGGCACGGGCGAGGCGGAGTCTCGGTTCGCGCCGAGCCCGAGCTCGATCCGCCCGCCCGGCCCGAGCGCGATCGCCTCGCTCGCCTGACCGACGCCGTCGCCCCCGTCGCCGCTACAGCCAACGATCACCGTTGCCAGCGAGGTCGCGACGACCCCGACGCCCCATCTCCGCGCGCGCATGCCCACCCACGATGCGCGCTTCGGCGCGATCATTCAATCATCGGTTGCGCGCCGACGGCGCGGAGCCTGAAACGCACCTCTCCCCCGTCGCGCATCGCGCCCTCTTCGTCAGCGCCCTGACAAGAACGGCAGGAGCTGGAACACCCGCTCCGGCGTGGCCTTCACCACGGGCATGATGGCCGCCCAGAACCACGGCACGTACGCGACGGGTGCGCCTCGGTCGACGGCGCGCACGATGTCTTCGGCCACGGAGCGGGGCTTTCCGAAGAGCGGGTGCTTCGCGTGGTCGCGGGTCATGGGCGTGTCGACGGGGCCGAGCTTCAGGGTCGTGACCGTGACCCCGGCCGCGTAGAGCCGCGTGCGAAGCCCCTGGAGGTACACCCCCAGCGCGCCCTTCGCGGCGCCGTAGGTGTAGTTGCGCGGTCGCCCGCGGTCGCCCGCCACGGAGGTGACGACGCCGAGCCTGCCCGCGCGCCGCGACTCGAGGTGGTTCGCGAGCGGGATCAAGAGCGACACGGCGCTGGTGAAGTTCACCGTGAGGATGCGCGCGGCCTCGTCGAAGTCCCTCTCGCTGGCGAGCTGGTCGCCGAGGTCTCCGTGCGCGACGAGGGCGATGTCGACGGAGCCTCCGAGGGCGTCGACGGCGCGCGCGATCACCGCGGCGTTGCCGTCGAGGTCGGAGAAGTCGGCCGCGTCGGTGGAGACCTGCGACGGGCCGCAGCGGTCGGCCACGGCCGCGAGCTTGCCGGGGTCGCGACCCACGAGGTGCAACCGGTCGCCGCGTCGGGCGTAGAGGACGGCGGCCTCAGCGGCGATGGCCGAGGTCGCTCCGAGGATCAGCACGCGTCGCATCGCGCGCATCGTACACGGGCGGGGCACGGACGCGTCGAGCGTGGCGTCGGCGCTACGCTCGCGCTCGCTCTCTCCACCGCGGCTTCTCCGCGCGCTCCCGCGCGCGTTGACGCGCCTCGCGAGACCGTGGGACCGTCGGAGTCGGAGACCGAAGGTTCACCGATGGTCGCGTGGCGGATGGGATCGGGGCGCGCGCTGCTCCTCACGACGCTGCTCTCGGGCGTTGGCTGCGGCGCGTCGACGACCGCGCGCACCTCGAGAGACGCGCCCTCCGCGGACGGGATCGACGCGGCTGACGCACCGACGGTGAACGACGCGAGCGTCGACGCGCCCTCGGATCCACCGAGAGACGGCTCCATCGACGCGCGCGCCGACGCATCGGCAGAAGACCGCGGAGACGGCACCGACGCGCCCTCCGACCTCAGTGACCGCGACGCCCCCGACGCGCCGCCCGCGGACACGCACCCCGTCGACGGCGGAGGGGTCGTCCTCTGCGCCGCCGACGGCGAGTGCGACGACGGGATCGCGTGCACCACCGACGCGTGCCTCACGGGCGTGTGCGCGCACTTCCCTCGCAACGAGGACTGCGCGGCGGGGGAACTCTGCGACCTGCGACGCGGCTGCGTGCTCGGCGCCCCGTGCGCCACCAACGCCGACTGCCTCGACGACGACCCGTGCACGCACGAGTTCTGCTCGCTCACCTACGGGCGGTGCCGCTACTACCTCTCCGACGACGACGCCGACGACCACGTCTCGGTCGCGTGCGGCGGGGGCGACTGCGACGACGCCCGCCGCGACGTGCACCCCGGCGTCTCCGAGGTCTGCAACGGCCGCGACGACGACTGCGACGGACAGGTCGACGAGAACCCGACCGGAGCGCTCTGCGGCGCGGGCGGGGTCTGCCCGAGCGGCGCGTGCGAGTGCGTCGCCTCGGGCACGACCCTCTGCGACGGGCGATGCGTCGACCCGAGCACCGACGCCGCGCACTGCGGCGGGTGCGGGCTTCGGTGCAGGCCAGATCAGGTCTGCGCCGAAGGGCGCTGCGCGTGCGCGACGGGCATCACCGAGTGCGGAGGCGCGTGCGTCGACCTCAGCCGCGACGTGTCGAACTGCGGCGCGTGCGGCGACGCGTGCCCACGGCCCTACGGAGAAGGCTGCCAGTCGTGGCGCTGCGCCTGCGCGGAGGGGCGGACGCTCTGCGGATCGGGCGCGTCGGCGACGTGCGCCGACACCACGAGCGACGCGACGCACTGCGGCGCGTGCGGCAACGCGTGCCCGCCTGACGCGACTTGCGCCTCGAGGCGCTGCGTCTGCAGGACGCCGGGGCAGACCGTCTGCGGCGGTCGATGCGTCGCGACGGAGAGAGACTCGCGAACTGCGGCGCGTGCGGCACCGTGTGCTCGGCCCCCTCCGCGGGCCTTGGCCCTCTGTGACGTCGGCGCGTGCCGCTGGTCTGCGCGGAGGGGCGCGGCGACTGCGACGGCGACGCGGCGAACGGGTGCGAGACCGACACCGCGAGCGACGCGGACCACTGCGGCCAGTCGGGCGGCGCTGCCCGGCGGCGCGACGTGCGCGCGGCGCGTGCCTGGCGAGGTGTGGGCGCGGTCGGTCGGGAGAGCCGGTACGAGCGCGAGCATCGCGAAGGCGGTCGCGACCGACGCGCGCGGGAACGTGTTCGCGGTGGGCGACATCGCGTTGGGCGCGACGGTCGGCGCCGACGCGCTCACAGGAACGGGCTCGTCCTTCATCGCCTCGTTCGACCCGACAGGAGCGTTACGGTGGGGCCAGGCCCTCAGTAGAGGCGCGACGATCCACGCGGACGATGTCGCGGTCGACGCCGCGAGCAACGTCTACGTGGTCGGTTGGTTCTCTGGCACGCCGGACTTCGGCGGCGGCGCGGTGGTGAGCTCCGGCAACCATGGCTTCGTGGCGAGCTACTCCGGCGCGGGCGAGTTCCGCTGGGCCCGGCGCCTCGAGCCCTTCGCTCGCGGCCTGGCCGCGGACCCGTCGGGGAACCTCGTTGTCGTCGGAAGCTTCTCGGGCACCGTCGACTTCGGCGGCGGCCCGCTCACGGCCACCTCCTATGACGGCTACGCGCTCGCGCTCACGTCCTCCGGAGACTTCCGTTGGGTCACGCAGCTCCGCGGGGCGCGTCGAGTCGTTGCGCGCCGCGGCCTCGACGCCTCGGGCGAGGTCACGGTCGTAGGCCGTTCGAGGGCACGGCGCAGGTCGACGACCTCTCGGTGGTCTACGGGCGGCCAGGATGGGATCGCGATCCGACCCAGCACCACCGGCGGCGCAGTGGGCGCGACGCTTCGGCGGGTCCGGCGACGACGCGGCGTACGGCGTCGCGGTCGACGCCAGCGGAGGCGCGCACGCCAGGGCTGCTTCGAGCACGTTCCAGTTCGGGACCACGCCCTCCAGCGCTCGGGCACGGAGACGGTTTCGTCGCCGCGGTCGACGGGTCGGGCGCGCCGCGGATCCGTCGGATCGGCGGCGAGGGCGCGGACTACGCGTACCAGGTCGCCCTCGACGCCGCGGGCGACCTCGAGGTCATCGCGCTTCGAACAGACCTTGACTTCGGTGGCGTCGCGGTGACCAGCACCGACAGCGTCAGCGGCTTCGGCGACCTTCACCACGGCGAACGTCTTCCGTCGCGTACGACGCTTCGGAGCGACAGGCTAGTCGACCTGCGGGTGTCACGTTCGTCGACGGAAGCCCCGCTCGTCTGTGGGACCTTCTCCAGGTCCGCGGACTTCAGCCGCGGGCCTGTCGCTGACGAGCGCGGGGAGCAGCGACGGCTTCATCGCGCCTCCCGCGAGCGACGCGCGCTCGAGGCTCAGTCGACGTCGATGGCGTGTCGGTTGAGGTCGGCGTCGATTAGCAGGCCAAGCCGCGCTCCGGCTACCGCACACCGTCGAGCGCCGCGACGAGCTCGTTCGCGGCGGCGACGGCCTGCACGAACGGACTCGGTGCGGGCCGCGATGATCCCCCAGCGACCTCCTCGGGCCGGAACCGTCGAGAACGCACCTCTCGCGCCACCGCGCTCACGTGCTCGGCGTCCGGACAGCCAGATCGGAGGACCTCGAGGAGCGCCGTCCATCGCGCTTCGTCGTCGGGCCGGTCGTCGGGCCACTCTGCGACGCGAAGGAGCTCCACGCCGACGCTCCGGTACAGCGCGAGCACGAAGGTCGCGCAGGTGAGACCGCGCTCCTCGTTTCCGAGCACCAGCCGCCCGTCGCGAGAGAACGCGGTCGCGTCGTAGCGGAACCCGTAGGGGATTCCTCGCCTCTGCCGCTTCAGCACGCGCTCACACATCGCGGCGACCTGCGCGAGCCTCTCGGGCTCAAGCGAAGGCGACACGGCGTAGTAGCGCTTCGACGGCGGGGTGTCGTTCCTCAGGTCGTAGTGGAACGCGAGGTGGAGCAGCGAGAGGGTCCCTCCTGCGTCACGCCACGCGACACCGACGTGCTGAGCGTCCGGCGAGAGCACCGCGACGGCGGCGTCTCGGACGTTGCCCTCCTGCACGGGGGAGAGCCACTCGGGCCAGCCGCTCATGGCGTGAGACCCTCGAGGAGGCTCGCGACCCTCGCCGGATCCTTCGCGCGCAGCCACTCCGCGACGCGATCGACGAGGTCCCGCCGCGCGGGGAGCCGATCGCGCGCGGCGAGGGTGACGCTCAAGAACCCGAGCGCCGTCGTCACGTCCAGGCGCGAGACCTCCACCGCGTCGAGGATCCACCCCGCGGCGTCGAGCTCTCCGTCGAGCAATCGCTCATCGAGCGCGTCATAGATCTCCGTGAGCGCGGCGCGGCTCGCGCCGTCCGAGACCTTCGCGTACACGGACTCAAGCATCGGCGGAGGGAGCATGGGCGCGACGATCCGCTCGATGGATCGACCGACCGGGTGCTCAGCGAACAGCGCCCGTAGACGCCGCCGGAGCGTCACGAAGCTCTCTCCGGGTCCCACCTCCATCGCCGCCGCGACCGACTCGGCTTCCTTGCCGAGTTCCGAGAGCCGACGATGGGTCTCGTCGTGGTCGTCGTACTCGGGGATGGGGAGCTGCCACACGTAGGTGTCGATGTGTCGCTCCTCCTTGCCGCGGGACATCAACGGTCGCGTCGCCTGCGTCGTCGCCGCGGCGTTCAGGATCGCGCAGAGGTACCACGCCTCCTCGGAGCTGCGCGCGGCGGCCCAGTAGAGTGTGTGGTCGATCACGGCCCGATGGTCGACCACGCGCGCCGCCGCGAGGTGCATCCCGGATTTGCCATAGACCACGCGGATGTCGGGGATGGGGAACTGCGCGGAGAGCTCTCTGTGATAATCGAGCCGCTCGGTCAGCGACATCTTGACCGTCTCGGTCACGTCGTCCGCCGACTTCTTCTTCACGCTGTTCGCCTCCCACATCTGGTTGGCGGTCCTCCACCACTCGGCCATCCCCGGGTACTGGTCGATGTCCGCGTCGTTCGCGTTGAGGATCGCGTCGGCGTCCCTGGGGATCACCCCGAGCCGCGGCGCCAACGCGCGATGCGCCACGACCGTCTCTCCGAGGTGGATCGGTCGGAGGAACTCGGTCTCCACAACGCCCTCGAGAGAGGGAAGGTCCTTCCAGGGCTTCTTCTCCGCGGCGCCGCGCTGCGAACGCACGAGGCTCTGCCCGAAGGGCACTCCGAGCGGCCCGACAGGAAGCCTCTCGACGAGGAAGAAGAGACGCGGAAAGACAGTTGCACCATTCCGAAATCGCTTGCCGTACGGGGATCCCGCAGTGGCGATCGTCACGACGTCGCGCTCGCTGCGGTGCAGCGATGACGCCACCGCCTCCCACGTGGAGCCTCGCCGCGGGAGCTTGCCCTTCCAGACCTCCGCGGTGTCGGGGAGCGCGGACGGCGTGGCACCGCGTCGGGGGTCACGAAGCCGAAGCGGCCCTCGTCCTTGAGGTAGAGCTGCACCACGCGGGCGATGAAGAGCGTCGAGAGGTCCTGCTGCGTCGCGACCTTGCCGCCGGACCACAACCGCCGCGCCTCGCTCAGCTCGCGGAAGCGACGCTGCATGGACGCGGGCATGAACCGATAGGAGAGCCACGGGGGGTTGCCGATGAGGGCGTCGACGTGGTTCTCGGCGCGCGCCAGCCACTCGGGGCGCGCCATGTTGCGGATGTAGTACCCCCAGATGTGGTCGCGACCTTCATCGTGCAGGCGGCAGAGCGTCTGGAAGGTCGTGGTCAGCGCGGGCTGCTGGTCCTCGGGCACCGCGAGCCGCTGGAACACGCCGCGCAGCGACGGGACGGGGGAGCGCGGGGTCCGGCTCGACGCGCGCTTCGCGAGCTCGGCGACGATCTGGTCGAAGCGACCGGCGTCCTTGAGGAGCGGCCCTGGGAAGTTGAACGCTTGCTCGAAGCCCGCGCCGCCGAGGTTGAGCTGCGTGGGGACCAGCGCGTGCGCCGCGCCGGGTCGCACCTGATCGTCGATAGCGACCTTGAGGTCGCCCGTCGCCGAGAGCAGGTCCTTCGGGTCGCGGCGCCAGAGCATCGAGTCGCCGAGGTAGACAGGGACGTGCAGGGGCCCGCGCTGTGGTGACGTGAGGCGCGCTCGACCGATGGCGAGCACGTAGGTCACGCGCGCGAAGGTGACCGCGACGGGGTGCAGGTCCATCCCCAGCACGTGGCGCGTCACGCCCCGGAGCATGTCGGGGAGCGCGACGCCGGCCTCCTCCGCCGCGCGGAGGTACCGCCTCACCGCGTGGAAGAGGAAGGTCCCCGAGCCGCACGACGGGTCGAGCGCGCGCTGCGTGAGCGGCTCCGTGACGACGGCCTCGACCACCTGCTGCGCCAGCCAGTCGGGGGTGTAGTACTCGCCGAGCTGCTTCCGCTTCTCTGCGAGGATCACCGACTCGTAGAGAACCTTGAGCACGTCGCGGTCGACCTCTGCCCATTCGAAGCGGGCGAGGCGGCGCGCGAGCGCGCGAACGAACCCATCACCCCCAGGGACGGCGACCACCCAGTCGAAGAAGTCAGCCTCCACGACGCCGTAGATCCCGCTCTCGTCGAACTTCGCGCCGCTCAACAGCGAGGCGGGCGCCACCGTCGCGACGGGGAGGCCCAGTACGGCGTGGGCGATGATCTCCGCGGAGTTCACCAGCAGCGTGTGCTCGATGAAGAGCGCGTCGTCGTCAGAGAACTGCGTACCGAGCGCGGTCGCGAGGAGCCTCGCCCAGAGCGCCCGCTTGGTGCGTACCTCAGGTGCGTCGTGGTGCGCGGCGTAGAGCGCGCTCAGCGTCGCGAGGTCGAGCCGGTGAGCGCTGCTGGCGGCGCCGAGCTTCTCCTCGATGGCCTCGGGCGTGGGCTTCAAGCCCGTCGCGGTCGCGAGCACCCCGTCGAGCCACGAGAGCAGGGCCTTCGCGTCGGGGCGCGACGCGGAGAGCAGCAGCGACGAGACCTCGACGAGGCGTCCCGTCGCGAGGTGATAGCAACGCCACTCAGCCCCGTCGGTGAGCACGCCGACGTAGCGCCCGCCGCGCTCGCGCTCCCGGTCCGCGACGTAGCCTTCGAGCTGGGTGATCGCGTCGGCGAGCACGTTGCCGACGCGGAGATCCTTCTTCACCTCGATGACGGTGGCCCCGACCTCGACGTCGATGCGACGACGGTTTCCCACCTGGGCTTCGAGGGTCACCACCTTCGCCTCGTCGAGGTCGAACGGCGCGGTGAGCAAGAGCTGTCGGACATCGGCCTGCACCGTCGCCTCGGTGCGCGGCGGCGTCGCGGCTGCGCCGTCGCGATCGACGAGGCGACCGACGAGTTGATCGATGGTGTCCTGCATCACGGCCCGATACTTCCACGACCGCCGCGGCGCCACGCAAGGAACAAGGCGGTCATCGCCCGTCAGTCGACGTCGATGGCGTGCCGGTTGAGGTCTTCGAGCGAGACGTAGCGCAGCACGGCCTCGTGCGTCGCCGTGAGCCGCACCGGCGGCGCGACGCCCGCTTCGAGGGCCTCGCGCCAACGCACCGCGCACAGGCACCAGCAGTCCCCCGGCTTCAGCCCCGGGAACTGGAACTCCGCCCGCGGCGTCGACAGGTCGTTGCCGACCCGCTGGCTGAACGCGAGGAACGCTTCGGTCACGCGCGTGCACACGACGTGACGCCCGTGGTCGGTGTCGTCGGTGCGGCAGCACCCGTCGCGGAAGTACCCCGTCTTCGGGGAGTGCGAGCAGTCTTCGAGCGGGTATCCGAGGACGTTCTTGTGTTCGCGCGCTTCGGCCATGGGCCGGGGACGATACCCCGACCGCCCTGGCTCGCTACCGCCGCGACACGAGCGCGTCGGGGAGCTTCGTGAGCTGGCTCTCCATCCCCGCCGAGGCCCGCTTCGTCCACTCGTCGTCGGGGTGCGCGTCGACCGCGACCACCATCCGCGCGCGTGTGCCCTCGGCGCTGAACTCCACGCGGATCTTGTTCTCGTAGGCCCCCACCCCCGGGATGAAGTCGATCACGCTGGTGATCGTGAGCGCCCGCGGCGCGTCGACCTCGGTGAAGGTCGCGCGCACCCCGTGGGAGAGCGGCATCCCCTCGCGCTTCATGAACGCGATCTCGTCTTCGCCCGCGGCGATCATGTCGTAGACCAGCGCGCCGCCCACGGTGGGGTCGATCGCGTGCACCTCGACGCGAAAGCCCCGCGGGCCCCAC
This sequence comes from Polyangiales bacterium, assembly GCA_041389825.1. Taxonomy (GTDB): domain Bacteria; phylum Myxococcota_A; class Polyangia; order Polyangiales; genus JAEYZO01. The sequence continues at coordinate 70,728 of JAWKRC010000008.1, forward strand.
CACGCCTCGAAGCCGTCGCGGGTGGTCCACATCGCCCAGAGTTCCTCGACGGTGGCCTCGTAGCTGCGCTCGAACACCACCGGGGCCTTCGCCGTCTTCGCCTCGCTCATCGCTTCTTCTCCTTCGTCTTCGTCACGGGCTTCGCCGCCTTCGCGCGCCGCGCCGCGAGCGCGTCTCCGAAGCGGTCGAGCCGCGCCTCCCACAGCCCGCGGAAGCCCGCGAGCCACGCGTCGATCTCGCGAAAGGGCTCCGCGCGCAGGGAGTACAGCCGCCGCTGCCCGTCGACGCGCACGCTCACGAAGCCCGCCTCGCGCAGGATCCGCAGGTGCCGCGACACCCCCGACTGGTGGATGTCGAGCTCCGCGACCACGTCGTTCACGGGCCGCTCCCCGCCGCGCAGGGCCTCGATGATCTGCCGCCGCGTCGGGTCGGCCAGCGCCAGGAAGGCTTCACCTTTCACGAAGGCGCATATACACACTCACGCATATACACGTCAACGCCTCGTGCGTTCGACCTCGCGGGCGACGGCGTCGAGGGCCTCGTCGGGCGTGGGGAGACGTCCCTTCGTGGCGCGCGTGAGCACTGCGCTGCCGTCGACGCGCACCGTGAAGGCCCGCTCGTCGTCGACGCGCGCGAGCCGCACCGTGACGCCCAGCGCGTGCGTGAGCTCCGACGCGAGGCGCGCGGCCGCGTCGGGGTAGCCGCAGCCCCACCAGTGCTCGATCGTCACCACCACCCAGGGCTCCATGCCTCTACGATGCGCCGCCATGCGCGCCCTCCTCCTCGACGGCTCCCCTCGCCTCGTGACCGACCACCCCTCGCCCGCGCGGCGCGACGGAGAGGCCCTCGTCGCCGTGCGCGTCGCGGGCGTGTGCGACACCGACCTCGGACTGGTGCGCGGCTACATGGGCTACCGCGGCGTGCTCGGGCACGAGTTCGTCGGCGCGGTCACCGACTGCGACGACCCCGCGTGGGTGGGGCGCCGCGTGGTCGGAGACATCAACGCCGGCTGCGGAACCTGTGACGACTGCCGCCTCCGCGGAGGCCACCACTGCGCGACGCGCACCGTGCTCGGCATCGCGGGCAGAGACGGCGCCATCGCGGAGGCGCTCTCGCTCCCGGTGCGCGGGTTGGTGCCGGTTCCCGACGCGGTGAGCGACGACGCGGCGGTCTTCGCGGAGCCCCTCGCGGCGGCGCTCCATGTGACCGACGAGCTCGCCGAGGCGCGCGGTCGTACGGGCGCGAACGATCCCGTGATCGTGCTCGGCGACGGGAAGCTCGGTCTCTTGATCGCGCTCGCGCTCTTGTCGGTGGGAGAGCGCGTGACGCTGGTGGGCCGCCACGCGCACAAGCTCGCCATCGCGGAGGAGAAGGGCGCGACGGTGACGCTGGAGCGCGACGCCGAGGGGCTCTCACGCGCGTCGGTGGTGGTCGAGGCGACGGGCACGGCGGGAGGGCTGAGCCGCGCGCTCGCGCTCACCGCGCCGCGAGGGACGCTGGTGCTGAAGACGACGGTGCCGGAGCCGCCGACGATCGACACGGCGAAGATCGTGGTCGACGAGGTGCGGATGGTGGGCTCGCGCTGCGGAGACATGGCCCGCGCGGTGGACGCGCTCGCGCGAGGGGTGATCGACCCGACGCCCTTGATCGCGGCGCGCTACCCGCTCGACGAGGCGGAGCGCGCGCTGGAGCACGCGGGCCGCAAGGGCGTACTGAAGGTGCTGGTCGACGTGGGGTGACGCTCAGCGCGCGTCGGCCACCGAGGCGAGGAGCCGTTCGAGGCGCGGGATGCGCATCCCGAGCCCGTACGTGCGTCGGCGTTGGAGGGCGTACTGAAAGTGCTGCCGGGCTCCCGCGCGGTCGCCGCGCGCGAGGAGGACCTCGCCGATGCGCTCGACGCAGAGGGCCTCTTCGTGGGGCATCTGCATCTCGGAGAAGAGCGCGCGGGCCTCTTCAGCGAGGGCGAGCGGGTCGGGGGTCGCTGTGTATGGCGGAAGCTCCGTCGCGAGCGCGCGGAGGGTGTTCCCTTTGAGAACGAGGGAGCCCGACTCGGCGAAGAGCGCGTCGAGGCGCGCGCGCAGCGGCGGGAAGGTGTCGGGCGACGCGCCGGTGAGCACGGCGTAGCGGACGCGCTGCGCGCAGAGGGCCATCTGGTCGTTGAGCCGCTCGCGGATCACCGCGACGGCCTCGGCGGCGTCGAGGAGCGCGGGGATCTCGTCGAGGGTTCCAGCGTCGAAGAGGGTGTTGATGAGGTGGACGGCGACCTGCGGGGCGGCCTCGGGATAGCGCTCGCGACCGAGCTCCCACGCTTCGCGGAAGAGGGTGAGGGCGTCGTCGCGACGCTCGGGGCGTAGCGCGAGGAGCCGCGCGCGCTGGTACGGGAGGAGAACGCGGTACCAGGGAGGGTCGGTCTCGCCGTAGGAGAGGAGCGTGGCCTGCGCGCGCTCCAGCAGCGAGTCCCAATGGGCGACGGAGTCTGGGTCGAGGCGGTCGGCGTCGCGGAGTGCGGTGTGGAGGTCCATCGCACAAAGGCATGCGCTGTAGATCACCTCGTCGCGGCCGAGCGCTTCGCGGGTGACATATCGCTCCAAGCGATCGAGCCAGAAGTGGAACTCGCCAGACAACAGTGCGTGCTCGCCGCGCATGGACAACAGATCCCGGTCCATGGACGAATCGTGCGAAGGCACGGTCGCGTCCAACATGCTCAACGCGGCCGCCAGCTCAGCCCCGCCCAGATACCACTGCGCCAGGGTACGAACCGCGGCGACGGGAGAACTGAGCGCTCCAGAGAACCACGCTTCACGCAAGAACGACATCGCCTGCTGCCGCGCTCCGAGTTCGAGCCCCACGCGCGCGGCGTCGCACTGCGCCAGCGTGCGAGCCAGAGGGGTCACGCTCGCTGCGAGCACCTCATCGCTCAAAGCCTGAGCGGCGATCGCTCGACCTCGCTCCAGCAACTGGAGCATTCGTACTCTGGGCACTAGTGGTTGAAACAATCGTAGAGGGAACGGGAGGTCAGAGACGAGACGAGCCGCGGCCTCGATCGACTCGCTCGAACACACCGCGATCGGGTCCCACGTGCAGACGTGCATCCTCGCGCACGCGTCCTTCACGACGGACGAGCGCGCGCGCTGGAATGCCTTGATCGAGGAGCGCGCGAACGCGTGGGCTTCGATCGTCGCGCCTCCATTGACGAGCGCGGCAGCGATGGAAGCCGCCGCGACGGCGAGCTCAGCTCTGCCGTGGGTTTGACGGAGGACGATCGACGAGAACTCGCTCGCGACTACACGGGCCAACGGCAGCGCAACGTCCCACTGCCCGGATCCGGTCAGCGCGTTGAGATACTCCCCACCCGCGATCACCCGCTCCCGGCTGCTCTTCGCCCGTTCGTACCTCTGTCGCGCCAGCTTCAGCTCCGGCCGCTCCGTCGGCGGCTCGATCGTGAACACCGGCACGCCGTCGATGATCACCAGCGCGTCTCTAAACGAGTACGCGTCCGGCGCGACCTCTCTGAAGCGCTCCAGCGCGTCCACGTCCTCCAGCCAGAGCAGCGTCACGCCCTCGCGGCGCACCTTCTCGCGGTGCCAGTTCACCGCGCTCACCACCTCAGCGTCGGCGCCCACCGCGATCGACCGCAGCGACCGCGCCTCCGTCAGCTCCGCGAGCACCGCCTCCGCGGAGTCCAACGTCGTCGGTAGCTCCAGCGCCGCGAGGGGTTCGTGCGCCCTCAACACGTCGCGCACCGCCTCCCGCAGCCGCGGCGCGCACACGATCAGTACGAAGGCCGGGCCCCCGACGCTCAGCCGATGCGCGACGCGGGCGAGCTCCTCCCGCTCGCGCACGAGCAGGAGCGGCCCCTCGTCACGGCTCGGCTCCACCCTTGTCGGCCTCCTTCAGGAGCGACCACAGGATCGGGTTGGCCTCGAACCACGTCTCGCCGTTGTAACACTCCAGCACGCGCGACTGGTCGAGGTAGCGACGGTCCTCCTCGCTGCGCAGCAGGTTCGTCCGGTGGACGTGCCGCAGCACCTCGCGCACGTTGCTGTGTACGCCCGCAGACTCCTTGCGCCGCGCGTCGCGCACGACCTCGTCCATCACCGTCGCGTCGACGCTGGTGAAGCCGTTGTAGTCAGCGAGGTTGCAGCCCTCTCGCAAGAGGTAGAAGAAGGTCCGCAAGACGCCGCCCGAGTACGCCGCCGCGCGCTTGATCGCGCCGTCGTCGATGAGCGGAGGCGCCACGCGCCGGTGCACCAGCTCCACGAAGTAGGGGAGGCGGTCATCGATCACCGCGTCGAGGGGCTCGTAGCCGTCGGGGCACTTGCGGAGCACCCGCACCGGGTGGAGGTGCTCGTAGCTCTGGCGGAGGTCTCCGCGGTTGCCGCCGAAGGCGACGCCCGACGGGAGGGTGTAGACCGCGCAGAAGGGCAGCGTGAGGAGCGTGTTGAGGTTCGTGTCGAAGATGTCGCGCTGCGACTCCTCACCGCGCACCTTGTCGAGGTCGTCGACGATGAGGAGCAGCCGCTGGTCGTGGCGGGCGTCGTCCTTCGAGAGCGCGAGCTCCATGTCGACCGCGAGCCCCGCGATCAGGTCGCGGAGCACCGACTGGTCGGTCTCGCCCAGCTTGCGGAACACCTGGCGCGTCACCGGCGAGAGCTTGAGCTGCGCCTTCAGCTTCGCGAAGGCAGGGCCCGCTTCGAGCCCCACGATCGACTCGTCGACCTTCAGCCCGGTCGACGAGGTCTCGCCGTAGACCCTGCGGTTGATGACCTCGAGGAACTTCACCCACGCCTTCGAGTCCGCGAGGAGCCCCTCTCGCTCGCCGTACTGGTGCAGCGCGTCGGCGATGCGGAAGAAGAGCTGCGCGGCGTCGAGCACCGCCCACTCCTGCTCCTCCAAGCGGAGACGCACGACCGCGAAGCGCGAGAGGACCTCTCGGTCGACCGAGAGGCGGTTCAGCTCGGTGCTCTTTCCGCTCCCGACGTGCCCCGAGAGGAAGCACCGCGTCTCGCTCCCGCCCTCCATGAGCTGCCGCTTGATCCGCTCGATGGGCGTGGGCTTCTTCAGCCTCCCGTTCGGCGCCTCGCCCTCGACGGGCGAAGGCTCGTAGAAGGCGCTGTTGGCCGACGGCGCGGTGGGGTGCCCGTCGTGGTCGAACTCCAACGGCCGTGGGTCGAGCACCCGCATCGCGCTCTTCAGGTCCTTCGCGGCGTCGACCATCGCGCGGAAGGTACCGCTTTCCTTCTCGCGCGCTCAACGACCCGCACGCTCCCCGCGAGGCGCGGTACCGTCGCGCGCCATGCAGGTCTTCCTCGACGACGGGACGATCCTCTTCGCCGACGCGTGGGCGCTCACCCGCGTCGACCCGAAGGGGAAGGTGAAGAACCTCCCCGAGCTCTTCGCCGCGCCGATCTACCCTCTTTCGTGCGCGGGAACCCCGCCCTCCGTGCTCACCCGCGGCAAGTACTCGTACCAGGCGAAGCGCCTCGACGCCGCCACGCTCAAGCCCATCCCCGCCCACGGCGCGACCCCCGATTACGCCCTCGAAGACGGTCACTTCATCGCCAGCGGGCGCGTCGTCTCGGCCCGGGGCTCCCACGCGCTCTCCCTCGCCGACCCGCGCGACACGCCCGACGCCACCGTACGCTTCGGAGAGCGCGGCACGCACCGCTGCATCCCTCTGCGCGCCCGCGACGGGGTGCTCGCGCGCTTCCTCTACACCAACGTCGGGACGCCCCTGTGCCTCTACGACCTCCGCGCCGAGGGATACCCGCTGACCCTCGAGGTCGACGTCCACGCCCCGACGCTCTCGGTGCTCGACGCCTTCCCCGACCGCGACGGCGTCACGATCTCGTGCTGGTTCCTGCACGAGAGCCGCGCCACCATCGCCCGCGTCGACCGCTCGGGCCGCGAGACCGCCCACGTCGACGTCGCCGCCATCACCCTGCCCGTGATCGACGGCGCGAGGGTCGTCTCGCAACCCGACGCGCGCACCGTGCGCTCGACGCCCCTCGACGGGAGCGCGCCGACGGACTTCTCCATCGAAGCCATCTCCCGCGAGGCCGACGCACGCGCCAAGGCGCCCGCACCGCGAGACAACGTCGGCCCCGGGATGGTGCTCGCCGACCGCGGACGCACGCTCTTCGTCCCCTGGCACGGAGAGACCCTCCTCGACCTCGACCGCAAGCTCTTCATCGACCGCAAGCTCCCCGCGAAGCACGCGGCCTTGCGCGCCTCGATCACCGCGTACTGCCGCGACCACCGCGACGCCCTCCTGCGCGACGGATACGAGCGGCCTGCCTCGGTGCACGAGTCGAAGGGGCGCGTGGGACTCACCTTCTGGCGCGTGCCCCACGTCCCGACGGGCGTGGCGCCCCTCGCCGACGCGCTCGCGTCGCTCGCGCAGGCGATCCCCGCGCAGACGGGCCTCTCGGTGGGCAGCTTCGGCTCGCAGGGCTGAGCGCCACCCTTGGCCCTTCGTGAAACCCTCGACGCCGGGCGCTGTCTCGGCGTAGATGCTCCTCCGTGCACCGTCAGGGAGAGACCCCGCGGAGGGCTGGGTGAACCTTGACCCCGAGGCCGAGCGGGCCCTGGTCGAGCGGCTGCGTCGTCGCGACGAGGCCGCGTTCAACCTCTTCGTGCGGGCCTACCAGCAGAAGGTCTTCACCGTGGTCGCCCGCATGCTCGGCAACCGCGCCGACGCCGAAGACCTCGCGCAGGAGGTCTTCATCACGGTCTTCCGCTCCATCGACTCGTTCCGCGGAGACGCGCGGCTGAGCACCTGGCTCTACCGGGTCGCCGTCAACCACTGCAAGAACAGGATCAAATACCTCGATCGGCGCGCACGAAAGACCTCCCGCGAGATCGGCGACACGCCCGAGCAGGCCGTGGCCGACGGCGGCGGCGTGATGACCCCCATCGCGCGCCCCGACGACAGCGCCCAGGGCACCGAGCTGGAGAAGGTCGTGCAGCGCGCCCTCACGCTCATCGACCCCGACCACCGGGAGCTCATCGTGCTGCGCGAGTTGGAGGGCCTCTCGTACGAAGAGATCATGGCGATCACCGGCCTCCCCGAGGGGACGGTCAAGAGCCGCTTGCACCGCGCGCGCGCCGCGCTCAAAGACGCCATCGAGCGAGGTCTGGGATGCCCCCTGCCGGAATGACCGACGACGAGGCGCGCGACCTCTTCAGCGCCTACCACGACCGGGAGTTGCCCCCCGAGCGCCACGACGCCGTGCGCGCCGCCCTCGAAGCGAACCCCGAGCTCAAGCGCGAGTACGACGGCTTCGCGCGGATGATGTCGAGCCTCCAGTCCATGGCCGAGGCCGTGGGCCCCGTGGGCCCCGCGAAGCCCGCCGACGACGCGCTCGCGGCGCCCGCGCCCGACCTCCTCAAGGGCGTGCAGTCGCGCCTCAAGTCCCGCTCCCGGGGGAAGTTCTACGGAGACCGCTGGTCCCGCGCCGCGGGCATCGCGCCGCTGGAGCTCATCGCGCTCGGCGTGCTGTTGATCCTGGCGATGGCGTGGTTCGCGATGACGGGGGTCGACATCCGCCCGGCCCCCGCGCCCGCGCAGTCTCCGTCGTCTCAGCCCGCGCGCTGAGCGCTCACCACCGACATCACCTCGTCGCGGGTGAGCACGCGGTCGGTGCCCTTGGCCTTCTGAAGAATGGCCTGCACCAGCGGCGGTGAGGCATCCACCTCGTGCGCCCTCAGCCAGTGCTGCACGTTGCTCGCGCCCGACATCGGCCCGATCTCGATGGACTGCCCCCGACCGAACATCCCCGCCGGCACGCCCGAGTAGATCCGGTCGGCGAGCCACGCGTCGCCCTTGCTCTGGGCCTTGATGATCGCCGCGGCGTGCACGCCCGTCGAGGTGCGGAAGGCGTCGTCGCCCACGAGGGGGTAGTTCACCGGGATGGGCATCCCCGTGGCCTTCGACGCCAGCTCGCAGTAGCGGATGAGGTTGGTGAGGTCCTGGTGCTCCAGCGCGCCGGAGAGCTTCAGGTTCAGGAGGATCAGCTCCATCGCCGTGTTGCCCACGCGCTCGCCGATGCCGAGGGCCGTGCCGTGCACGCGGTCGATGCCCTCCTCGACGGCGATGAGGGCGTTCACGAGGCCGAGGCCGCGGTCGTTGTGGTTGTGGAAATCGAGCTTCACGTGGTGCGCGCCCATCCCCGCGAGGAAGCTCCGGGCGAAGCGCACGAGGTTGCGCACGCCGTCGGGCGTCGCGTGGCCGACGGTGTCGCAGAGGCAGAGGCGCGAGGCGCCGTGCTCCACCGCGGTGCGGAAGAGCCGCGCGAGCACCTCGGGCCGCGAGCGGATGGTGTCTTCGGTGACGTAGGCGACGGGCAGGCCGGCCTTCACGGCGACGTCGATGGCGTCGGCGGTGTGGCGCACGAGGACGTCCACGTCCCAGCTCTCGGCGAAGAGGCGGATCGGGGAGGAGCCGATGAAGGTGTAGACCTCGACGGGGATGCCCGCGCGCTGCGAGATCTCGATCATCGGGGTGATGTCGGCGGCGACGGTGCGGCCCGCGCACGCGGGGCGGATCGCGAGCTTCTGGTCGACGATCTCGCGGCACATGCGGAGCACGTCGTCGAAGGCGCGCTTCGACGACCCAGGCAGGCCGATGTCGGCCGCGTGGATGCCCAGCGAGTCCATGAGGTGGAGGAGCTCGAGCTTCTCCTCGATGGTGGGGTCTTTGACCGACGGGTTCTGGAGGCCGTCGCGGAGGGTCTCGTCGAAGAACTCCACGGCGCCGAAGGGCGCGTGGCGTCGGCCGACCTCGTTCCAGTCGTAGATGAGGTCGTCTTGGGGGCGGTCGCTCATGCGCGGCAGTCTACCGACTGCCGTGCAGAGGGTCAGCCCTTCTTCGCGCGGCGCTCGGAGCTCTTGAGCTGGTCGAGCAGGCGCGGGAGGGGGTGGCGCTCCAGCGACTTCTTGTAGTCGTTGTCCTTGCCGTGGCCTTCGGCGGCGGCGATCGCCTCGATGATCTCGGCGCGCGACGCGAAGCGCTTGCTGGCCTCGGTGAGCACCGAGTGGAGGCGCACGAGCTTGGCGTTCGACATCCGGCGCCAAGCGGCGTCGCCCTTGGTGCGGTCGAGCCAGAGGCTTTCGGTGGCGAGGCCCTTCACCTTCTCGATGAGCTCGGCCTTCGACCCGGCGAGAGAAGCGACGGCGGCGGAGGGGGATTGCGTAGGCATCTGCGGTGTTCCTGTAGTCGGGAGCCCTCTCGGCTCGCGAGGGGCGAAGCCACTACCACAGCCCGGCGACGGCTCGCAAGCGCGACGGCCGTGTTTCGCGGGGTGACAACCCTCCCGGCTTCGTGGCAATCGCCATGGTCGCCATGGAACTCCTCCCCGCCCGCAACGCAGGCCGTCCCGGAGACGACCCCATCTTCGCCCTCAACCGCGAGGCCACGCAGCGCCGCGCCGCGGGCGAGACCGTCATCAACGCGACCGTGGGCGCGCTCCTCGAAGACGACGGCACGCTCGCCGTGATGCCCTCGGTGAACGACGCGATCCGCGCGGTGCCCTCGGTGAAGGCGTCGGGCTACGCGCCCATCGCGGGCGTGCCCGATTTCCTCAAGGCCGTCATCGGAGACCTCTCGGGGTTCTCCGCTCGCGGGACATGGCCGTGGCCTGCTCCACACCGGGAGGCACGGGCGCGCTGCGGCACGCGGCGGCGACCTTCCTCGAGCACGGGCAGTCGATGCTCACGTCGAGCTTCTTCTGGGGCCCCTACGGGACCATCTGCGACGAGGGAGAGCGCGGGCTCGCGACCTTCAACATGTTCGACGACCGCGGCGGCCTCGACCTCGCGGACCTCGACAAGAAGGTCTCCGAGCTCGCGAAGGCGCAGGGGCGTCTCCTGGTCTTCCTCAACGACCCCTGCCACAACCCCACGGGCTACTCGATGACCGACGCCGAGTGGACCGCGGTGGGAGACATCCTCTCGCGCGCCGCCCGCGACGTGCCCACGGCGATCATGGCCGACGTGGCCTACCTCGCCTTCGCGCGCGACCAGAAGCGCTTCCTCTCGCACCTCGCGCCCCTCGCCGAGCGCGCCGCGGTGCTCTTCGCGTGGAGCGCGAGCAAGGGCTTCACCCAGTACGGCGGCCGCATCGGCGCGATGATCGCGTGCACCGCCGACGCGAAGCAGCGCAGCGAGATCCAGAACGCGATCACCTACGCCTGCCGCGGGACGTGGAGCAACTGCAACGCCGCGGGCCAGTGGGGTGTCGAGCGCTGCCTCCGACGCGAGCCTGCGCGCGAAGGTCGACGGCGAGCGCGAGCGGCTGCGGGCGCTCCTCGCCGAGCGCGTGGGCGCGTTCAACGCGGCGGCCGAGGGCAAGGGCCTGCGCTACCCCCGCTACGACGGAGGCTTCTTCGTCACGGTCTTCTGCGACGACGCGAAGCGCTCGGCCGAGGCGCTCAAGGCGAAGGGCGTGTTCGTGGTCCTGCAGAAGGGCGCGCTGCGGGTGGCGCTGTGCAGCGTGGCGTCGCGCGACATCCCCACGCTGGTCGACGCCCTCGTCGCGTCGGTGTGACCGAGCCTCAGCCCGGGCCGCAGTCGACGGTGACCTCTGCGACGTTGTCGTCCTCGTCGCACTCGCGCGCGGCGCCGCCGTCGTCGACGCGCACGTAGACCCGTCGGCCCACGCTCGTCGCCGGGATCATCACGCACACCCGCTCGCTCTGCCCCGGCATCAGCACCCGCGTGGTCGACGCGCGGCCCAGCCGCGTCCCCGTCGCGGGGGGGCCGTCGTAGACGCCCACGCTCACGTCTCCAACGTTCGCGTCGCCCTCGTTGCGCACCACCGTGCAGACCGTCGCGACGTTGCCCGCGCAGGTCGGAGACTCGGGCGCGCCCGCGAGGTCCGGCGCCAGGAGCTCGCGCCCGCTCGCGCGGTTCAGCCGGAAGGTGTTGTGCGAGCGCCACCCCGCGGCCTCGCGGCGCGGCACGGTGCCGTCGTCGTTCACGTTGTCGATGTGGTAGCCGTGCTCGTTCCAGATCGAGCGCGAGGCGACCCACGACCCGTCGCCCGACGACCAGATCTCCAGGCCCGGCACCCGCTGCGTCGCCTGCATCGCCATCGGGATGGTGTTGCCCGCGAAGGCCGCGCACTGGTTCGCGCCGAAGAGGATGTCGGCCTGACCGTCTCCGTCGGCGTCGGCGACGATGGCCTGCTCGGTGCGGGTCTGGCTCGGGTTCCAGTCGCTGAAGACGACGCGGCCGTTGCGGCCGTCGAGCACCATGAAGCGCTCCTCGTCGTTGTAGACGACCTCGCTCGCGCCATCTCCGTTGAAGTCGAACACGGTGCTCGACGTGACGGCGCTCGACGTGTCCTCGGTCTCGGTGGCCCAGCGCACGTTCACCGCGAGGCACGGCCCTCCCGCGGCGGTGCAGCCCGGGTCGAAGAGGGTGTAGCGGTTGCCGCCCGCGACGCCGACCTCGGCCTCGCCGTCTCCGTCGAAGTCGGCCACCGTGGGCGCGCCGCCCTGACCGCTCGACCCTTGCAGCCGCGCCGTCCACCGAGACGCTCCGGTGCGACCGTCGTAGAGGGTGAGCGCGCCGCCCGCGACCACGGCCACCTCGGGCACGCCGTCGTGACCCGAGCGGCCCATCGCGTCGAGGATGTCTCCCACCGCGGCGAAGCCCTCGCCGTTGCCCATGCGAAAGCGCTGTCGCCCGTTGGCTTCGTACACCGCGGAGCCGGTGATGACCTCGGGCGTCCCGTCGTCGTCGAGGTCGGCCACGACGCTCAGCGGACCCTGCCCGTTGATGCCTTGCGTGGTGGCCTGCCACACGACGTTGCCGTTGCGGCCGTTCACCACCGCGCCGCCGCCGATCACCTCAGGAACGCCGTCTCCGTTGAGGTCGGCGATGTTGAGCGCGGGGTTGGGGCCCGTCATGCCACTGAGCGGCTCCGCGGAGCGCCAGTAGAGCGCGCCGTTCGCGCGGAAGGCGGCGATGCCTCCTGCGGCGGTGACGACGGCGACCTCGAGCCCGTTGTTGGGGTTGCCGTCGAGGTCGGCGACGGCGGGGTGGCAGTCCCAGCGGAGGCCGTAGGCCGCGGTGGGGGTGTTGGGCGCGCCGAAGCCGTTCTGCGACCAGAGGAGGCGATGCGGCGCGCGGCCCGAGAGCACGCGCAGGACGGCCTGTCGCCCTCCGCCCGCGCAGGAGAAGGTCATGAAGGCGACCTCGGGCACGGCGGGCTCGCCAGCGCGCTCGCGCACGATGTCGGCGACGACGGGCGTGGAGCAGACCTGGTCGATGTCGGCGAAGGGCGTCCCCATGGTCGCGCGCCAGTGCAGGCGCAGCGCGGGGTTGCGGAAGGGCTCGGGCGAAGGCGTCACGGTGCATCGCCGCGGCCCAGCGTCGACCGTGGTGGAGCCGTCGTTCGTGACCGAACCGTCGCCCGTGGTGGAGCCGTCGCCGGTCGTCGCGCCGTCGACCGTGGTGGAGCCGCCGTCGTCGGGGGGCGTGGAGGCGTCCATCGACGCGTCGAGGTCGGCGCCGAGGTCGGCGCTCGCGTCGCGGGCGGAGGCGCCGGTGTCACGACCGGGGCCGCTGTCGGCGACCTCGACGGCCTCCTCGTTGGCGCAGGCCGCGAGGAGCGCGACGGAAGCGATCGACCAGAAGCGCATGGTGGGTAGAGCACACGCCGCGGGGGCCGAGGTCAACAGCGCGGGGCGAGTCAGGGCCGCAGTACGACGAGCACACCGCGGGGTCGCAGCGAAATCGATGGGCGATGGCCAACGCGGCGCGACTGCGCCGCGGGGGTTGCAGTACGAAGACCACGCGCCAGGGGCCGTCGCGTCGGCAAAGGGGAGCAGTATGACGACCACTTCAGCGGCGACCGTGGCGTCGGCCTCCCCCGCACTGAAGTACGGGGCAGGCCCTACGCTCAAGCCCTCGCAGAGCGAGGGCTTCGCACTGGCGCTCGCGGCGCGTGCACTGACTCCTCGCGCGGATGGAACAGCGGGAAGCCTGCGCGGAGCGCGGGCTTGAGCGTAGGCCTGCCCGTACTTCAGTGCGGGGGAGGCCGCTGGTGCCCCTTGCCCGACCATGCCGCGGGTCGCCGCGAGGTGGGTGCTGTGCTGCGATCCCGCGGCGCGGTCGCGCCGCGCTGGCTTCACACCTGGAGCCGCGCGGCCTCCCCGGACTTCAGCGCGAGGGCCCCTACGGGCACCGCGGCAGGTTCGCGATGAGCGCGTCGCTCAGGTCGCGGTGCATCACCGGGGTGATCGTGTGGCCGACGCCCTCGTAGGTCTTGAAATCCACCGTGAAGCCCACGCTGCGGAAGCGCTCCACCGTGAGGCGATCGGCGTCGTAGGCGATGCGCGAGTCCGTCGTTCCGTGCAGCGCGACGATCGGCGGAGCAGGCCCCCACCGCCCGCGGTCGCGGAGAAATCCGTCGGCAGCCGCCCCGCGATGGGAACCGCCGCCGACACCACCGCGCGCTCCTCGCCACCAGCGCGTAGGACATCATCGCGCCCTGCGAGAAGCCCGTGACCACCGGGAGCCCGCAGGTCGGGTAGCGCCGTTGGTACTCCGCCATCGAGGTCACGATCGCGTCCACCCCGCGGCGAAACCCCTCCGGCCGATCGTCCGCGCTCCCGATCGGGAACCACGACCAGCCCTCGCCCCACGAGTCCACCCCGCGCAGCACCACCACCCGCGACCGCGCCTGCAACGCGTGGAACAGCCCCGCGAAGTTCTCGGGCCGGTCTCCGAGCCCGTGCAGCGCGACGATCATCGGGAGCCGCTCGCCGTCGCCCGCCCCTCCCGTCGTGAAGATCACCGCAGGCAACGGCGCCGCCGACGTGACGGCCGCGCTCGCCCCCGCGTCGGACGACGTCGACGTCGTGGGTGCTGACGGCGCGGGCGGCGCCGCGGGCGTCGTGCGCTGGCACCCGAGCGCCACCACCAACGCGGCGAGCGTCGGGGCTCTCACGCCGACGCGAGCCCCCAGCTCGCGGCCACCTTCGCCCAACGATCCTCGCCCGCGAGCTCGGTGTCGACGTGGTGCTCGGAGCCGATGTCCCTCATGCGCGCGAGCACCTCCTGCTTCACGGGGGCCACGCCCAAGAGCTTCACCTCGCGCCCCGTGCGCAGCGTGAGGTCGCCGCCGTCGATCAGCACGTACCCGCCGATTCGCAGCTCGGGCGAGGCGCTCGCGACGCGGTCGTAGACCTTGAACGGCGCCGCGTCGTCTCCGCGGTCGAAGATCGTCGCGCCGATGCCGCCCACCATGCGCGCGGCCTCGACGCTCGTGAACGGGAGCGCCGTCATCACCTCGACGAACTCGGGGTCGCCGTCCTCGGCGCCGGGCTGGGCGCGGTGGCCGAGGCCGTTGGTGAAGACCCACACGCGACGTCCCTCGCCGCGGCGCGTCTGGAGGTAGTGCGGCGGGTCCATCACCGCGCACTCCTCGCTCACCACCTCGCCCGGAAACCTCTCCCCGAGGGCTTCGTCGAGCATGGCCTGGTAGAGGTTCAGCGGGAGGTCCTCGTCGTCGTCGAGGTCCGGCGCCTCGACGCAGGTGAGCGCGTCGACGCCGTCGCCCTTCTCCACGGTGTAGCCGTAGACCGCGCCCTCGACCTCGGGGAGCTCGTACGCGCCCACGGCCGCGCGTACCGGCACGCGCACCGTCTCGCCCTCCCCCAACGGACGGTCCTCCCGCACGGTCACCGCGCAGGCCCACAGCAGCGCTTCGAGCGCGCGCTGCTCGCTCCACACATCGCTCCCCTCGACGGGGACGGTCACGTCGGGAAGCCCGAAGACGTCCATCCCGTAGCTCTCGTAGCGCTTCGCCTCGCGGTCGATGGCGCACTCGACCCAGGCCCCGAAGGGCATGCAGTCGGGGTCGTCGAGGTCTCCCGCGCGGCGGACGAAGTCGTCGGCTTCGAGCACCCACCGCCCCGCGCGCTCCAGCACCACGCCGCGCCCGCGACGCGCGAGGGCCGCGGCGACGCGGGTGATGGCGCGCATCGTTCCGCCCTCGGCGAAGGGGGCCTTCACGCCGAAGGCTTCGCGGGAGAGGGCCTCCACGCCGGGGAGGCCCACGCTCAGCGAGACGAAGCCGCGTCCGACGTCGAAGCCCTCGGGGAGGTCGAGCCCTTCGGTGGGGTACGGTCGGTCACCGACACGCGCGCGCACCTCGACGCCGTCGGCGAAGAAGCTCAGCCCCGCCTCGGTCGACGCACGAACACCGTGTCGTTCGAGGCCGTAGGGTTCGAGCGCGCGCTTCGCGGCGACGGGACCGAGCTCGATGGGGTCGCGCAGGAGCACGGTCACCCACCCGAGGAGCTGCGCGGCGGTGGCGTCGGCGTCGGCGCGTGCGGGGGTGAGTCCGGCGGCGTCGTCGCGCTCGGCGAGGAGGGCGTCGTAGACGACGGCGTTCGGGTCGAGGTCGATGTCGAGGGCGCGGTGTCCGCCGAGGGGGTGGGGGCCGACGGTTCCGACGCGGACGCGAGCGCCGGCGACGGGCTCGAAGCCCTTGCAGGCGGAGCGTCCGAAGCGGAGGGCGGTGCCGTCGTCGAGGCGCACGGTCCCGGTGGCGTCGGCGAGGTCGAAGGCCTCGATCACGCCGGGCCCAGGCGGAGGCGCGGGCGTCGCGGGGGGCGCGGCCTTCGTCGAGGCGGAGGTCTTCTTGAACCAGTCGAAGAGTCCCATGGCCCGACGGGCTTACCGCGAGGAGCGGGGGAACCCCAAACGCGGCGCGACTGCGCCGCCCATCCTCCGTCACCAGCCACACCGCGCCTCCCCCGCTGGCCTTCCAGCACTGAAGTACGGGGCAGGCCTTGCATCAAGCCCGCGCGTGGCGCGGGCTTCGCGCTGTTCCATCTGCGAAGACTCTGTGCAAGCGACGCGACTGCCAGTGCGAAGCCCTCGCTCTGCGAGGGCTTGAGCGTAAGGCCTGCCCCGTACTTCAGTGCGGGGAAGGCCAGCGCGGTCGCCCCACTCCCATCGCATCGCTCCGCCCCCCGCGCTCGCCGCGACGTGGGTGGTGTACTGCGAGCCCGCGGCGCAGCCGCGACGTGGTCGTCGTACCGCGACCCCACCGCCCCGTCGCGCCGCGCCGCTCATCCGCTGTACCCTCTCTCGCGCCGTGCGCCCTCTCGCTGCCTCGCTCCTCCTCGCGCTCGGGCTCCTCCGCTGCGTCACGCCCGCCGTCGCGCAGCCGCGCCGCTCGCCCCCGGTCGCCCCTCGCTGCGAGGTGCCCGATGAGGAGACCGAAGCCCGCTTGCGCCGTGACGTCGCGTGGCTCTCCGACGACGCCCGCGAGGGACGCGAACCCGGCACCGCCGGCAGCGACGCCACACTCCGCTACCTCACCGCGGAGCTCGTCCGCCTCGGGCTGCGCCCCGGCGGCACCGACGGCTTCCTCCAGCCCTTCGAGGTCGACTACGGACACGCCACCGACCCCTCCGCCGCCGTCGTCTTCACGCGAGACAACACGGATCGCGCGCTCGCGCCCTCCACGGACTTCGCCGTGGTCGGAGGCCCCTTCACCGCCGAGGGCGCCGCCACGGGCCCCCTCTTCTTCGCGGGACACGCCCTCGTCACCCCACACGGCGCCTGGAACGACTTCCGCGTCGGCCCCTCCGTCCGCGGTGGAATCCTCGTCGCCCTCTCGGGCGCGCCGCACACGACCGACCCCGCGCGCGCGGCGATCCTCCAGCGAGAGCACGTCGTCGGCTCCCTCGCTGGAAAGGCCCGCGCCGCCCAGCAGCGCGGCGCCGTCGCCCTCATCATCATTGAGTTGAGCGATGGCGCGGTGGGTCCGCGCTACACGCCCGCGCCGGAGCACGGCATCCCGGTCGTCCACATCACGCGCGCGCAGGGGCGCTGGTTGTTGGGACGCGACCCTGTCGCGATGGACGCCGAGTCGGGCGTCACCGCTCTCGCGGGGACCACCGCGCGGGTGACGGCGGCGACGCGTCCGCGGCGGGTGCGGACGGCCAACGTGATCGCGCTGGCGGGCGGAACGGACCCGGCGGCCACGGAGCGCGACGGCCTGCTGCTCCTGGGCGCGCACCAGGACCACATCGGCCACGGCGCGCGCACCTCACGGATGCCCGGGAGCACCGACGTCCACAACGGCGCGGACGACAACGCCTCGGGCACGGCGGCGGTGCTGGAGCTGGCCCGCCGCGTGGCGCACCGACGCGCGCGTCACACGGTGGCCTTCGCGTGGTTCGGCGCGGAGGAGCTGGGTTTGTTGGGCTCGCAGCACCTGGCGGCGCACCCGACGCCCGCGCTCACGCAGCTCGCGGCGATGTGGAACTTCGACATGGTGGGCCGCCTCCGCGGGTGTCGGTTGTACCTGGATCGCACGGGCGCCTCGCGCCGCTTCGCGCGGACGCTCTCTCAGGCCAACGCACCGTGGGGTCTTGACGCGCGCCCGTGGGATCCGCGACAAGGGAGCTGGGGTGCGAGTGACCACATGAGCTTCACGCCGCAGGGGGTTCCGACGCTGTTCTTCTTCACCGGGTTGCACGGCGAGTACCACGGCCCGCTCGACGACGCCCCGACGCTGAACTACCGCGGTGAAGCCGCCGGGGCTGGCGGAGGCGCTGGTGCGAGCGCGGGACGATGAGCCGGGGGCGGTGGGGAGCGAGAAATGCGTCGTTCGCCATGATCATGGAGACAGAGCATGACAAGGGTCTTCACTTTCCACGATGACGACGAGTTCTATAAGAACCTTCAGGCTGCTGAGATCGGGCGATGAAGTCCAGATCGTCACACCATTCAAGAACTACTTCCTGATCTACCTCAGAAGCTCAAAGACATCTTTGACCCCAGAAACACCGATCCGGTCGCTGGCTGGACTCACCACCAGCGCGTTTATCGTCGGAGCAACTCGCTCACGTCGGTCTAAACTCGAAGGCGTTCCTCTCGCTGGCGCTGCCTTCGTGGTGGTGCAGCGATCGGGAGGCGCACTTGGCGGGCCAGTCGGAGCCGCCGTTGGGGCGGGAGTCGGCCTTGCTGTTGGTGTCGCCTTCGGCAGCTTTCGCCGACAACGACCATGAAGTTGAGGTCGAGATTGACATGAAGGGCCGTCTCAAATTCAAGATCAAGCCAAAAAGCATTTCCGTAATGGAATCGCACTAAAGGTGACGACGACCAAACAACAAAGCAACCAGGCCGACAAGACCCGGACACTCCGCATAAGGATTCAAGAAGTTCGATCCGAGGACCCAGATATGACCATCTCTTGGCTAACCAGTTACGGCGAAGTCATCGCCAACCAATCACCTCGTCATACTACACGATTGGAACCAAACTTTCGGCGAGGGAGGTTTTGGCTCCGTGTACCTCTGTCTCTTGACCAGAACAGGCAAGAATTCGCCGCAAGTAAAGCTCGTAAAACCCAGCATCATTGCCTCCGACACCGAACGACGTTGGGTCGAAGAATGCACCCGATGTTGTCGGTCGAAAGCCTTCACATCATTCGCCTTCAAGGATTTCTTTCGATGTCGCAACGTTTTCTGGATGATCATGGAGCGCGCAGAGCGCACATTGCGGGAGCAAAATTGCTTCATCCGGGAAATTCAATGATCTCAACACAATCTACGCAGGCGTGCACATTCTTTGAGGGGACTACAGACACTAAACGCGAAGAACATCATCCATCGCGACCTGCACATAGACAACATTTTTGTGCTGTGGCTTCCGGCGCCATTTCACTGAAGAAGATTTCAGATTTTGGAATTGTAAAGCAGTTGCTTCTTTGCGGGCGCAGTAGCGACAACCAGGATCGGGCGCGCATATGACATTGCCCCAATTGCTATCGAATGGATTCACAACTCACCAATCCGACCTATACTCAATTCAGGGGCTCGCCTTGTACTTCGCCCACAGGCAATGAGGCCCTCACCAGCAACGACGGACCTCCCAGAGACGACCATTTCGTCGGGAGTCGCAAGATTGCGTGCGGAAGCACTTCGTACGCCCTTGGGCGATTACATAGCCGTCCTTCTCCGACGCTGCTCACAGTACAGGCATCAAAATGCCATCGAAGCAATGAATGCCTGGACCGAGATTACCTGCCAGGTACGGAGCACAGCCATGACGCCACCGGTTGCACTATCGAACACCATAGAACCGGCACGATCCGTTCACTCCACAAACCTCCTGCCGCTCACACAATGCAGGAGTTATCGCCCTGTCTAACGGTACCGCGTTCGATCGGATGCGCCGTCGACATCAATAGCAATAATCGGCTCAGATCAGGACAAGGAACGAATAGAATGAACATGGAGGTGACTTCGTCCGCGCGGTGTTGCCCCATCCCGATGAGTGCCGCCGCAAGGCGCAGGAGTTTCGAGATGCGTACCCTGACGCGAGTGCAGACGAACCGTGGACCGAGCAATCAAACCGCGAAGCGCTGGGCTATGGTTCATGGCGTGGGCAGCGGCGTCGCAACCAACCCGCTCGCGATGGTTCCTGCGGCCATGGCGGACATGGGCTCACCTCGCGCGCGGAAGCTCACCTCGTCGGTGTTGTCGCGCTCCTGGAAGGCGCCATCGTCGGGGGATCACATCGAGAGTTTTCATACGGATATTCTCGCCGTAATGCTTCCGAACGCGGTGTCACAAGCTCTACGCGAGGTGGGCGTACAGGCTGGCAAGGCAACAACGCGCACGCTCATCCGCAAGTACATTGGCGGCAACTTACTCAAAGCCATCATCACCTTTGCCGCCAAGTATCTCGGCATCAAACTGACACAGCGTGTGCGATCATTCGAAAACGGTTCCAGTAGTCGGTGCGGCTATCGGTGCGATACTTCTGGAATTGGCTCGACGTCGAGCGTTGTGGGCGCCGAGCAGTGAAGTATTTCACAGAGGAGAAGTCTCTGCATTGCGGCGCCGCGCCTCACCCCCGGCAACATCCGCTCCAGACAAACCAAGACACATCGCGTGTCAGTGACCTAGTCGGAGACACGAGACAATGAGCGAGCTCCGATATGACGGAGATCTATCTCGATCTCCTGCCCAACTAACCGAAGACCGCAGAGACTCACCCAGTTCAATCAGCTTCTGCGCGATCGCTTTGAGCGTTCCCTACCAGAATCTGTCGAACGCATCTGGGATCTACCTGCGATGATGCTGAAGCCCAACGCCGCATACGTTTCGCTCCTCGTACAAGCCCGCGAACTCTACGTCTCAGGTTCGTTCTATGCCTGCGTCGCGATGTGCGGAATCGTCGGAGAGCGACTCACGAAAGACGTGCTGAGGGGATCGCTATTGGTTCGACGCGGAGTCGAGTCGTCCGTTCCTTCTGACGCTGCGTTCGACCAACTTGGAACGAGTCGAAGTTAGCGGTCTTGTGCGGTTTTGCGAAGGATCAGCTCTTCTTAGCCCCAAAGGTGCCAAGGTTGCGACGGAACTCGGTGAGTTACGCAACAAGTACGCACATGCGCGTGGACAGCGACCGCAGGAGGACGCGCTCAACGCGATCAACAAGCTGCTGCATGCTCTTGTCGAAGACACCGTGTCAGTACCTGAAAGACAACGACATCAAAGACGGGATGTTGGTCCCAAAACCAACACGAACTCCGGCTCGGAGTGAAGGCCCCCGAAGAGTTGCCAGAATTCCCAATCGTACCTCCAGTTCCGGTCCATAGCCTTTCCGCGAATCCGCCCTCTTTAAGGCACATGCCCCATGTCCCCCGTCTGCCGACCCCAAAACCGACTTCGTCTTCAAGAGGATCTTCGGCGTCGAGGCGCGCAAGCCCCTGCTCATCGCCCTCCTGAACAACCTGCTGGAGCTCGACGGCGACCGCTGCATCCTCGACGTGCAGCACCTCAGCGGGAGCAGCACGTCGACGTGGCGGAGCTTCGCCTCGATCGACGTGAAGTGATGTCGACGCGGCGGGGCGTCGCTTCGTCGTCGAGATGCAGGTGCTCAAGGTCGAGGGCTTCGAAAAGCGGGTCGTCTACAACGCCTCGAAGGCCTACGCGATGCAGCTCCGCAACGCCGAGGAGTACCCCGCGCCTGGTGACGTGGTGGCGTGACCATCGGCAACTTCGTCCCGGCTCCGAGCGGGACGAGCACGGGCACTACAAGGTTCCGATGCCCGCCGCTGGCGCATGCAGGAGCAGCACGGCGGCGAGCGGGACCGCCGCAGGTGCAGTACGCCTTCCTCGAATTGCCCAAGTACCAGGCGGGCGACGCGCCGCGGACGGTGGTCGAGACCTGGGCCTACTTCTTCCGCGAGGCGAAGAGCCTGAGCGTGGTGCCTCCGGCGCTCTCCGAGGCGCCCTTCCGCGACGCGCTGAGGTCGCGCGGACGACGAGCTCACCGCCGACGAGTGGGAGGTCTACGAGCGCGCCAAGATGGCCGGGCAGGACGCTCGCGGCGCCCTCACGGTGGCCCGTCAGGAGGGCCTCGCTGAAGGACGGAAGTCCGGCCTCGTCGAAGGGCACCGGTCGGCCTCGCCGAGGGCAAGCGACACGCTGCTCCGCCTGCTCTCGCGCAAGCGGGGATCGCGCTCACCAACGAGGACCGCGCCGCATCGCCGCCTGCGACGACGCCGCGACGCTCGACCGCTGGAGCGAGAACGTCCTCGGCGCGAAGAGCAGCGCCGAGGTGCCCTCGGTGATTGGCTACCCCGACCGAAGTCCGGGGCAGGGCGAGCGCCAAGCCTGCAGCTACGGCGCAGCTTCGCCGTTCCATCCGCGAGGAGATCTGCGCAAGAGTCGCGGATTATTGCGGGAAGCCCTCACCCGTAGGCTTGAGCGTAAGGCCTGCCCCGGACTTCAGTCCGGGGTAGGCGCCGCACGAGCGCGCCCTCTGGGCATCGCCCTCCACCGCGGGCACGCTGAGTTCGTCATGACGTGCTCCCGAGTTGATCACCGAAGCGCTCAAACTGCCGGTCTCCGGAGCGGGCACGGCTGCTGGAGTCCCTCTTGGAGAGCCTGGACGAGCTCTCCGAGGCGGAGCACCGTCACCTCTGGTCCGACGAAGCCGCACGCAGGAACGCGAGATGATCCCTCCTCGGTCGGCCAGCGGCGGAGGTCCTTCGCGACGCGCGAGCTCGGCTTCGTTGATGCTGCCGGTCGTCTTCCACGATCTGCTGAGAGAGTTGAACGAAGCCGCCGCCTGGTACACCCAGGCCAGACCGGGTTGGGTGACAGGCGTTTCCTCAACGAGATCGAGCACGCGCTCGAGGCAAGGGCGTCACCCTCGCCGGTACAGGGAGACCATCGATGGCGTGCGCTGGTGGATCGTCGACAGGTTCCCCACAGCGTGCTCTATCGGTGAACGACGATCACATCCGTGTGCCGGTCGCGCACCACCGACGGCGTCCTCTGTACTGGCGAGGCCGTCAGTGACGTCTTCCACCTCGAACTCTTCGCTCCGAGGGTCCAACCTCAACCTCCCTGGGGTTGAACTCCCAACCGGGCTGAGGTTCAACCCTAGACTTGTTGGGGTTCAACCCCAGGGAGTTGAGGTTCAACCCCAACAAGTTTGAGGTTGAACCCCAAACCCGAGGTTGGGCACCTTTCCCACGACTTCAACCACTTACAGATTCCGCCCGCTCCAATCCGCCCGACGCCCTCCCCGCCTGCCTCGTTCGCCCCTCACCCTCTCCTCCCCTAATGATCACAAATACGTCGCCCTCCCCTCCCGCGCTCGTCGCCCTCCCCTCCCGCGCTCGCCGACCCCGCTCCGCCCCTCCGCCCTCCACCACTTCCCCAATCTCCCCGCGGCCCTTCACCCCTGCCCCTGGTCCCTCTACACTCCGCCGCGGCCACTGAATGGCCATTCACCCGGCGAGGAGAGCGATGGCGGAGGAGCTTCGGTTCGATGGCAAGGTCGTGATCGTCACGGGGGCCGGCAACGGCCTCGGGCGCTCACACGCGCTGCTGTTCGCGCGGCGGGGCGCGCGGGTGGTGGTCAACGACCTCGGCGGCGGGCACACCGGCGGCGGGAAGAGCAGCGCCGCGGCCGACGCCGTGGTCGACGAGATCAAGGCCGCCGGCGGCGAAGCCGTCGCCAACTACGACTCCGTCGAGGACGGCGCGAAGATCGTCCAGAGCGCGCTCGACGCCTTCGGGCGCGTCGACGTGGTCATCAACAACGCGGGCATCCTCCGCGACGTGTCGTTCCAGAAGATGTCGGCCGACGACTGGGACCTCATCTACCGCGTGCACGTCCTCGGCGCGTACCGCGTCACCGCCGCGGCCTGGCCGCACCTGCGCGAGCAGAAGTACGGCCGCGTGATCTTCACCGCCAGCGCCGCGGGCATCTACGGCAACTTCGGCCAGGCCAACTACTCCATGGCCAAGCTCGGCGTCGTCGGCTTCGCCAACACCCTCGCCCTCGAGGGCAAGAAGAACAACGTCCTCGTCAACACCATCGCCCCCATCGCCGGCTCGCGCATGACCGAGACGGTGCTGCCCAAAGACCTCCTCGACGCCCTCAAGCCCGAGTACGTCTCGCCCCTCGTCGCGTGGCTCTCCCACGAGTCGCAGACCGACACCGGCGGCCTCTACGAAGTGGGCGGCGGCTTCATGGCGAAGCTCCGCTGGGAGCGCGCCGAAGGCGTCACCTTCCGCCTCGGACGCGCCGTCACCCCCGAGGCCATCCGCGAACGCTGGAGCGACGTCACCGGCTTCGACAAGACCACGCACCCCGCGACGGTCACCGAGTCGATGGCCCCCATCATGACCAACGTCGAGGCCGGACCCTCCAAGGGCGGCAACCAGTTCATCGACGTCGACCGCGCCCTCGGACACGAGTACCCGCCCACCACCGCGGCCTACTCCGAGCGCGACGTGGCCCTCTACGCCCTCGGCGTCGGCGCGGGCTCCGACCCCACCGACCCCAAGGACCTCGCCCTCACCTACGAGATGAACGGCGAGGGATTCTTCCCCCTGCCCACCATGACCGCGGCCATCGCCGTGCAGCAGGTCATGAAGCTCGCCATGGACGGCAAGCAGGCGCCCGGCCTCGACTACGGCCTCGACCGCATCCTCCACGGAGAGCAGTACACCGAGGTCCTCCGCCCGCTCCCGCCGCACCAGAAGCTCACCAACAAGGGCAAGGTCAAGGCGATCTACGACAAGGGCAAGGGCGCGGTCGTCGTGATCGAGATGCGCTCCCTCGACGAAGACGGCGAGCTCCTCGCGGTGAACGAGGTCTCGACCTTCGTGCGCGGCGCGGGCGGATGGGGCGGCGACCGCGGCCCCGCCGGCGAGTCGAACACGCCCCCCGAGCGCGCCCCCGACGCCGTCGTCGAGGAGAAGACCCGCGCCGACCAGGCCCTCCTCTACCGCCTCTCGGGCGACATCAACCCCCTCCACGCCGACCCGAGCTTCGCGAGCAACTTCGGGTTCCCCAAGCCCATCCTGCACGGGCTCTGCACCTACGGCTACGCCGCGCGGCACGTCATCAAGAGCTTCTCGGGCGGTGACCCGAGGCTCTTCAAGAGCATCCGCGTGCGCTTCGCCGACTCGGTCTTCCCCGGCGAGACCATCATCACCGAGATGTGGAAGGAGGGCGGGAAGATCCTCCTCCGCTGCAAGGTGAAGGAGCGCGACAAGGTCGTGATCTCCAACGCCGCGGTCGAGCTCTACGACGCCGTCCCAGAGAAGAAGGCGAAGGCGAAGAGCGCGGGCGGCGGCGCTGCGAGCGTGAGCGCGGAGCCCATCGCGGCCGACGTCTTCGCGGGCATCGGGAGCTTCTTGAAGAAGAACCCCGACCTCGCCGCGAAGGTGGGCAAGGTGTTCCAGTTCCGGCTCACCAACCCGAGCTCGGTGTGGACCATCGACCTGAAGTCGAACGCCGTCGGGTCGGGCGAGACCGCGCCCTCGGAGTGCACGCTGGAGCTCAGCGACGCCGACTTCATGGCGATGTGCACCGGCAAGGCGAACCCGATGAAGCTCTTCACCTCGGGGAAGCTCAAGATCTCGGGCAACGTGATGGCCTCGCAGAAGCTCGACTTCCTCACGAAGCTCGACAAGAAGGAGGTCGAGGCCGCGATGGGCGCGTCGTCCACCGCGAGCGCGAGCGCACCGGCGGAGCTCGCCGCGCCGAAGATCACCAGCGGCGTGGTGTTCACGGCCATCGGCGCGTGGCTCGGGAAGAACCCCGACATCGCGGCGAAGGTCGGGACGGTCTACCAGTTCCGCCTCACCGACCCCGCGTCGGTGTGGACGCTCGACCTCAAGCTCAACAAGGTCACGCAGGGCGAGGCCGCGCGCCCCGAGTGCACGCTGGAGCTGAGCGACGCCGACTTCATGGCGATGACCGAGGGCAAGGCCAACCCGATGAAGCTCTTCACCTCGGGGAAGCTCAAGATCTCGGGCAACGTGATGGCCTCGCAGAAGCTCGACTTCCTCACGAAGCTCGACAAGAAGGAGGTCGAGGCCGCGATGGGCGCCTCTCCACGCGTCGAGCGCGAGCGCACCCGCTGCGAGGCTCGCCGCGCCGCGTCGAGCGGATCGAGCGCGAGCGCACCCGGGGTGTTCGCGGCGCTGGGCGAGCGCCTCGCGAAGCACCCGCAGCTCGCGGCGGAGCTCGCGGCGCGCGTGCAGTTCACCATCACCGACCCCGACGCGAGGATGGACCGTCGACGCGAAGGCCACCCGCCCACGGTGAGCGAGGGCCGGTCGAGCAACGTCGACGCGGTGATCACGCTGACCGACGCCGACCTCGCGTCGCTCGCGTCAGGCGCGCAGAGCGCGCGGTGGCTCTACCAGCAGGGCAGGCTGAAGGTCGACGGCGACGTGCGCGTGGCCCATCGGCTCGGCGTGCTGAAGGCCAACGGCTGAGAGCGATGCGGGTGGAGGCCGCGACCTGCGCATCGGTACCACGGCCACGCGCTCCGGCGTGTGGCACGTGCGCGGGCGGCGACCCTCACCCCCGGCCCCTCTCCCGCACGCGGGAGAGCGGTTGTGGCGGCGGTTGCCCTCACCCCCACTCCACGCCCCCGCCGCCCCACCGCTCGACCGCCGCCGCGCGCGGCTTCACACCTCCCCCAACGACAGCGCGCCACGACGCGGCGAACGACCGCTGCTTCCTGAGCGCATCGATCAGAGACCCCGAAGGAGAACGACAATGGGACGACGCGTAAACGTCATCGGCGTGGGCATGGTGAAGTTCCAGAAGCCCGGCGCGAGCGACGAGTACAACGTGATGGCGAGCGGGGCGATCCGCGCGGCGCTGACCGACGCAGGAGTGCCCTTCGACACCATCGAGCAGGCCTACGCGGGCTACGTGTACGGCGACTCCACCTGCGGCCAGCGGGCCGTGTACGAGGTGGGGCTGTCGGGCATCCCCGTGTTCAACGTGAACAACAACTGCTCCACGGGCTCGACCGCGCTCATGCTCGCGCGGCAGGCCATCGAGGGCGGCCTCGCCGAGTGCGTGCTCGCCGTCGGCTTCGAGCAGATGGAGAAGGGCGCGCTCGCCGCCAAGTGGACCGACCGCACCAACCCCCTCGACAAGCACGTCGGCGTGATGAGCGAGCAGCAGGGCGTCTCGCAGGCGCCCTTCGCCGCGCAGATGTTCGGCGGCGCGGGCCGCGAGTACCGCTGGCGCTACGGCACCAAGAAAGAGACCTTCGGCAAGGTCGCCGTGAAGGCCCGCCAGCACGCGAACAAGAACCCCCTCGCGCTCTTCAGCAACACCCTCTCGCTCGACGAGGTCATGACCTCGCCCGAGGTCTTCGACCCGCTCACGCGCTACCAGTGCTGCCCGCCCACCTGCGGCGCCGCCGCGGCCGTGCTGTGCAGCGACGAGTTCGCGCGGCGCTACGGCATCACCAACCCCGTGTGGATCGCCGGCCAGGCGATGACCACCGACTACGCGTCGAGCTTCGGCGACTCGATGATCAAGATGGTCGGCTTCGACATGGCGAAGCAGGCCGCCGAGAAGGTCTACAACCAGTCGGGCCTCGGCCCGAAGGACGTGCAGGTCGTCGAGCTGCACGACTGCTTCACCGCGAACGAGGTGCTCACCTACGAGGCCCTCGGGCTCTGCGGCGAGGGCGAGGCCGAGAAGTTCATCGAGGCCGGCGACAACACCTACGGCGGCAGGTACGTCACCAACCCCTCGGGGGGCCTGCTCTCCAAGGGCCACCCCCTCGGCGCCACGGGCCTCGCGCAGTGCACCGAGCTCGTGTGGCAGCTCCGCGGGCAGGCGGGCGACCGACAGGTCGAGGGCGCCAAGGCCGCGCTGCAACACAACCTCGGCCTCGGCGGCGCGTGCGTCGTCACCATGTACCGCCGCGACTGATCCCACCTCGACCGTACACCTCGGAGCGCGTGCGTCGTCGCTGCGCTGCGCTCCGAGAGGCTCGCGCCGACACCGCGTAGACGGTTGATCGGCGGTCACTCACCACCTATCGGTTGCCAAATGCAGTGTTCCTTTCGGAACTCCGCGCAGCCGTGTCAGTTTCCGCCCGTAACGAGTGTCCTGGGGGACCGATGGTCGGACGGGCAGACGGAAGGTCGGACGGTGACGGGGTGGGCGGTGACGGTGATGGAGACGGCGCCGGGTCAACGCATCCGTCGGCCGCGGTCGACGGGTGGCTCCGAGGCTTCGGCGCTGCGGTGCGCGGCACGCGGGTCTCGCTCGGGCTGACGCTCGAAGAGGCCGCGGACCGGTGCAGCGTCCACGCGCGGCACCTGCAGAAGATCGAAGCGGGCGCGGTGTCTCCCGGCGTCACCACGCTGGTGAAGATCGCCGAGGGCTTCGAGGTCGACCCGAGCTCGCTGCCCTCGCGCCGCACGACGGCGCGGCCGACGGCGACGGCGAGCACGTGATCGACAAGGGCGCGTCGGCCGGAGACCCTCCGCACGATCGGCCTGCGGATCCGTCAGGCGCGCACCAACGCGGGGCTCTCGCAGCGCAAGCTCGCCGAGCGCGCCGGGATCTCGCCGCAGTACCTCCAGCGCATCGAGGTCGGTAGGCAAAGCCTCGCCGTGCTCGTGCTCCTGCGCATCGCGTCGGCGCTCAAGGTGAAGCCCGGCTCGCTCCTGGAGTGACCCTCAGGGCAGCGCGCGGCGCGGCCGCTGCGCGCGGTGCCGCAGCGTCGCGAAGCCGAAGCGCACGAGGCTCCCGCGCGCGAAGGCGCGCAGCGACTCGACGAGCGCCACCGTGGGCCACGCGCCCGGGGCGTCGCGAGGTAGACCGCGTCAGCGCGTGGGGCGCAGGCGCGCGCGGAAGGCGTGCAGCCCCGTGAAGTCGTAGAGCCACCGCGTGCGATCGGCGACGAAGCGCATCCACCTGCCCACCCCGCGAGCAGGGACCATCCCGAGCGTCGCGTAGCGCGGGCCTTCTTGCGCCGCCGCGCGCATCGCCGCGTCGAGCATCAGCTCCGAGCAGCCGTTGGGCGCGTCGTCTCCGCGCAGGAGGTCCTCGAACAACCACCCGCGCGCGCGTACACCGGCGCCGCGGCGAGCGCTTCGACCACCTCGCCCTCGCGCTCGGCGAAGACGTAGCGCTTCTCCTCCGACAAGAGCGTGGCCGCAGGTCGACCAGGAAGCCCAATCGGCGCCATCCCCGCGTCTCGATGAAGCGCGCCGCCATCGCGTCGAGGGCCGCAGCCCGCGCCCCGTCGGCGTGGAAACCCCCCTCGACCACCGTGACCGTCACCCCGTGCGCCCTCGCCCGTCGGAGCTGCTCCCGGAGCTTGCGCGCGCCCTTGAGCGTGTCGCCCCACGCCTGCAGGTCCCACACGGGCTGCTCGCCCACCTTCGTCGCGAGTGAGGCCCGTGGCCGTGATGAAGTCCGACTCCACGGCGAAGAAGCACGCGCGGACGACCCGCGGCGCGCGCCGCAGCGACGAAGCCGTGCGCTACGTCCCTCACCCGTGATGGAGGCGCGACGGGCGCGCCCGCGGCCACCCACGCGCTGCCCGTGTCGACGTACGCGACGAGGTCGTCTCCGTCGAACCGGTGCGCGCAGTCAGGCTCCATCGCCTGGAACGACGTCGCCTCTCGCCCGTCTCGACGCAGCGCCGCGAGGGCGCGCGCGAGGTCGTCGGTGGGCGCGAGGTCCTGCGGCACGGCCGCGGGAGTACCCCCATCGCCCTAAAAGGTCACGCCCACCGCGAGGCGCATGAAGGGGTAGACCATCACCCCGACCTCGTTCGAGACCGAGCGCGAGACGGTGATCACCTCGGCGCCGCCGCCGTGGAGAGCACCAGCCCCCACGGCCACGCCCACGTGTAGCCGATCGACGCGCCCGCGCGGAACGCGAAGGCGGGGTCGGCGGGCCGAAAGCCGATGAGGTTCCAGCTCCCAGGCCCGCGTGCACGCCCGTGAAGAACCCGTGGCGCGCGGCGGTAGGGAAGTACCGAAGACCTACGTCCATCGCGAAGGCGAGGGGCCGCGGCGTGCCGTCGTCGACGGTCATCACCACCGTGGGGTTCGCGTGCAGCGACACGGCCCGATGCACCGCGGCCTCGAACTCGACCTGCCACTGCACGAGCACCAGCGACAGCGGGTGAAAGGTCAGCGTGAAGCGCTTCGGCGGCGGAGGCGGCGGAGGCCACTCCTGCGCGCACGCGGTCGTCGCCGCGAGCGTGAGCGCGCCCGCGACCGCCCACCCCGCGGGTCTCACGCGCGGCTCCAGAGCTGCGCGTCGAGGGCGTCGAGCATCGCCCGCGCGACGTGACCCTCGGGCCAGCCGATCGCCCGCGACGAGGGTCGTTCCGCCCGACGAGGCTCCGCGCGGAGGGCCTGCACCGCGTCGCGCATCGCGCGCTCGCACCGCGCGCGGGAGTCTTCGTCCATCTGGGTGAGCGCCCACGCGTGGACGCGCCACGCCAGCGCCGCGTGCCTCGCCTCGTCGCGCGCGATCGACCGCATCGCGTCGCGCACGTCGCGGTAGCGCGCCTGCGCGGATTGATGCTCCGCCACGAGGGCGCCCCAGGTCTCGCGCACGCAGCCCTCGACGGCGTTCTCCAGCGCCACCGCGTCGAGGCGGACGCAGCGGGAGCGAGCGTCGTCGCACGCGCTCCATCGCGGCGCCGCGTCGTGCGGCGAGGGCGCGCATGGTGCGGGGCGTGGCGGACTTCATCCGTGCGGGCGCGCAGGGCCGAGCGACGGAGCCGCGCGCGGCGCGCCGTGGTGGGGCTCGCGCTCCAACCGAGGTGAAGGCCGGGATCGACGCGGCTTCGAGGGTCGCCATCGCGGCGAGGCGGCGCCCGACGCGGTCGTCGCCGCGGAAGGGCACCGGGTCGACGCCGTCGGTGCGACGTCCGCAGTCGCCGCGCGGCACCACGTCGGGGCAGTCGGTGTTCTCGTAGCTGCAGTGGATCGTCGTGCCGGCGCTGTCGACGCGCGCGCAGCTCACGACGCGCCAGTTCATGCAGCGGCCGACGATGGGGCCGAGGCACGCGCGCTGGCAGTCGATCTCCCCCGGCGGGAAGAAGCCCGAGTCGCCGAGGCCCGTCGAAGCGTCACCGGCTTCGATCCAGGGCTGCGCGCTCTGGCCGTTGGCGCGCACGTCGAGCTCCATCGAGGTGGTCTCGCAGCACCCCGCGAGCGGAACGGCCATCGCCACGATGCCCCGAAGCATCGACCCCAACCGAGAACCAAGCATGGCCCGAACGATACAG
The DNA here is from genome assembly GCA_041389825.1 of Polyangiales bacterium. GTDB lineage: Bacteria > Myxococcota_A > Polyangia > Polyangiales > JAEYZO01. Next base: position 101,314 of record JAWKRC010000008.1, read on the forward strand.
ACACGCGCGGGACTTGTCTGTTCACGCCTCGATGCGGCGCCACCACCCCTTCACGCGGCGCCAGCGGCCCAGCGGCGCGCGCAGGTCGCGGTAGGCGGCCTCGGCCTCGCGGTCCATCGCGTCGAGCGCGCCCGGAGGGATGCCCAGCCCGTAGCGCACCCGCTGGTAGTGCTCCCCGAAGGCCGCGAGGCCCTGCGAGGGCGCGAGGCCCTGTCGCTCTCTCGCGCGCTCCATGTGCTCGATCGCGTCGTCGACGGTGTCGGCCTGCTTCGGCTCGACGCCCGCGTCGCCCATCGCGATCACGATCTGCCGCCAGCGGTTCGACGCGCGCCGCGACGGAGACACCCCCTTCGAGCGACGCAACCGACGCAAGAGCCACCACCGACGCAGCGGGCGGTTGAGCAAGAACAACGGAAGGAACGGCAGCACCGCGCCGCCCTGCTCCTTCGCGCGCCTCGCCGCGCGCTCGATGGCGCGACGCAGGCCCTCTCCGTCGAAGCGCGGCCGTCGTGGCTCGCCGTCGTTCGCGGGTCGCTCCCTGCCCTCTCCGCGCTCGGGCGGGGCCTCGCGCTGGCCGTTCTCCTGCGCGGGCGCGGTGCGCCAGAGGTACGGCGCCACCAGCGCGACCGCGCCCGTCACCAGCACCGCCGCGAGCGCGATGGCGATCACCCCGCGCACACGCAGGCGCAGTCCGCCCTCGGCGCGGCGCCACGTCACCGAGGTCGCGCCGGTGGAGCCTCCCGCGATCCAGACGCGGCCGTGGTAGCGCTCCTGCCCCGCGAGGAAGAAGAAGAACAAGGTGATGAAGGCAAGCAGCAGGCCCAGGGTCACGGGCTGCCACACGCCGCTCTTGTCGCCCGCGCGCCACGTCGCGAGGCGGTGGTTGTGCTCCAGCACCGTGAGGATCGCCGTGGCCCAGCCCACCGTCGGCACCCAGAGCGTGCCGAGGAGCGAGCCGCGCTGCAGCGCCATGTGCCCGCAGCCGACCCCCGTGAGGAAGCTCACCAGCGAGAGCGCGACCACCGGCCCCATGAGCAAGGCCGTCGTGCACGACGCGATGAGCGCGCCCCACACCGCGACCTGGATGATCCACGCGCGCACGCGGAGCATGGCCGTGACGTTCCCGAGCGCGACGCCCGCGGTGCTCATCACGATCACCAGCGCGAGGCCCCACAGGAGCTTCGGGTCGGCCCAGTAGTAGAAGCCCGCGCCGACGAGGGCCACGTAGCCCGACACGAGGAAGAGCCAGTAGGTCGCCAGCAGCCCCTTGGCGCGGGTGACGGCCTCGCGCAGCGGTACCCTCGGCGTGCCCGCGCTGAGCCACGGAGGGAGGAGCATCTCGGGGCGAGGCGCGTCCATCGGTCAGCCCTGGAGCATGTAGGCCGCGCCGCTGCGGCGCACCTTGTAGAAGGGCTCTCCCCGCGCGCGCAGGGTCGACTCGACGAGCGACGAGCCCTCGGTGGTGTAGCGCTCCATCGCCTGACGCAGCGCCTCGAGACGTCTCCGCAGCTTCGCCCTTCGGAACGACAAGAAGGTCGCGTTCTCCTCGGCCCCCGCGTCGAAGTGATTGACGAAGGCCCCCTTGAAGGTCGCGCGCTCCACGCCCGGCACGGGGCCCGGCAGCGCGTCGGCGATGGGCAGGAACACCCACGTCAGGGTCGCGCCCATGGGCGGCGGCAGGTTCGGCAGCGGCACGAAGCGCGCGGTCACCACCGTCATCGACTGGTCCTTCTCCAGCAGCGCGCCCGCGTGGGTGAAGTCGGTGAGCGACTGCCAGCGCACCCGCGCACCGAGCTCGCGCAGGCGCGACTGCATCCCGCGCTTGCAGGGGTGCTCGTCGAAGGGCGCGGCGGGGTCTCCCGTGGGGAGCACCAGCAGCACCTCTTCGCCGCGCTCGCTCAGGGCCCGCGCGAGGGAGAGCCAGAGTTCCACGAGGCGGTCGAGGGCGTCGCCGATGACGAGCTCGGCCTCCTCGCCCACGGCCCACCCCGGAGGGACGAAGTTGTCGAGCACCAGCCGCACCTTGCGCCGCGCCACGGGCACCGTCTCGGGGAGGCGCACCTGGAGACGTCCGAGCTTGACCGAGAGCTTCCACTGGATGCGGCGGGTGTCGTCGCCGGGGAGGTAGTCGCGGAAGCGGAACCAGTCCTCGGTGGGCATCTTGCGGAGGATGGTGAGCGAGCCCTCTTCCTTCGCGTAGGAGCGCGGCGCCTCGGCCACCACCACGGGGTAGAGCCGCGGCAGCACCTTCAAGCGCGCGCTCGCCGCCTGCGCGACGCTCACTCGGGTGAGCCCGAAGAGGTCGCTGTAGACCACGTCGGCGGGGCCGATGCGCCAGTCTCCGCGGGGCGTGCGGCGCAGGGCGCGGGTGACGGTCACGCGCTGCATCGAGACGTCGGCGCCCACGACGTGGCGGCTCTCGGTCGCGAGCCGCGCGGGCAACTGCTGGTGGATGCGCAGCGTGAAGCCCGGCGGCACGGGCACGCGCTCGAGGTGAAAGCTCTCCTCGACGCTCTCTCCGCTCTCGACGACGACGGGGATGAACTCGCGGCCGATGGTGCCGCCGCGGGTGGCGAGGCGCTCCTCGAAGCGGGCGACGACGAAGGTGCTCATCAGTATGCCCATCGCGCTCACGACGTAGAGGAGCGATAGGCCGAGGATCGCGATGATCCCGAGCTCGGCGAACTTGAAGCCCAGGGCGAGGACCAGCGCGAGGAGGGCGCCGAAGAACATCCCGAGGCCCTTGTCGGTGAGCACGCGCACGTGCCGGTCGACCGCGCGCAGCGTGGCGAGCGGCGGGAGCGGTCCGTCGACGGAGAGGGCCTTTCGCTCGCGCGAGACCTTCACGGAAATCGCGACGAGCTGGATCAGCAGCACGGGCAGGAGCAGCGTGGCCGAGAAGCGCACGAGGGCGTCGAGGGTGTCGCTCACCTGCGAGACCTCGGCGAAGAAGCCCGTGACGCCGCCGACGATGAAGGGCATCGCGACGAGGAGCACGGTGTGAAAGCCCACGCGCAGGAGGAGACGTCCCGCGCTGAGCTCGCTGCCGCCGCGAGCGCGCGCGGCCTCTTCGGCGAGGGGGTCGGGGGTCACGCGAGCTCCGGCGCACGAGGGGGCGCGTGGCGGGAGGGGCGACGGTGGCCCTCTCGCGCGGCGCTCGGCTCGCGGCTGGGGGCGGAGCGGTGGCCCTCACCCCCGGCCCCTCTCCCGCATGCGGGAGAGGGAAGGAGCAGACTGAACCGAAAACTGCCCTGACCCTCAGGGGTAAAGCCAGGTGAGCGTTGAACGGCGACCGCCACTACGGACTGCGGGTTCAACGGCCTGGTGTTCGCGGCACCCACGCCTCGCAAACGACGATGCACGCACGCGCAACGGCAAGGGTCGTTGCAGTTTTCGGTGAAGCCAGCCCCCTCTCCCGCATGCGGGAGAGGGGCCGGGGTGAGGGCCACCGCTCCGCCCAACCGCAGCCGAGGGCCAGGGGTGAGAGCCACCGCCCCCAACCGCGAGACGAGGCCGGGGTGAGGGCTACCGCTCCGCCCCCAACCGCGAGACGAGGGCCGGGGTGAGGGCCATCGCCCCAACCGCCCTCCCGCACGCGGGAGAGGGGCCGGGGGTGAGGGTCGACGCGCGCGACGTCACCCATCGCGCCCCTACGCCGGCACGGCCACGCGGGCGAGGGACTCCATCACGAACTCGCGGCCCGAGCGCGCGTCGGCCAGGAGCACGCGGTGACCCATCACCTCGGGGGCCATCATCTGCAGGTCCTCGGCGACGACGTAGTCACGCCCTCGCAGCATCGCGCGCGCCTGCGCCGATCGCACCAGCAGCAGCGTCGAGCGCGGAGAGATCGATTGCAGGTTGCGCGCGTCTCCGCGGAGGGTGTGCGCCACCGCGACGGCGTAGCGCTTGAGCTCCTCGCTCACGAAGACCATCGGCGCGGTGTTCTGCCAGAGCAGGAACTCCTCGCGCGACACCACGGGCTGCAGCTCCCCTAGCGCCGACACGGGCGAGAGGTGCACCGAGAGCATCGCCACCTCGGCCACCTCCGAGGGGTAGCCCATGGAGACCATCATCATGAAGCGGTCCATCTGGGCCGCGGGCAGGGGGTAGGTGCCCTCGTGGTCGAGGGGGTTCATCGTCGCGATGACCTGAAAGGGCGCGTCGAGCTTGTGCGTCTCGCCCTCTACCGTCACCTGCCGCTCCTCCATCACCTCGAGCAACGCGCTCTGCGTCTTGGGCGTGGCGCGGTTGATCTCGTCGGCGAGCAGCAGGTTCGTGAAGATGGGCCCGGGCTGGAACTCGAACGCGCGCTTGCGCATGTCGAAGACGTTCGAGCCCGTCACGTCCATCGGCAGGAGGTCGGGCGTGAACTGGATGCGCTTGAACTGGCAGCTCATCGACGCCGCGATGCTCCGCGCGAGCATGGTCTTCCCGACGCCCGGGACGTCTTTCAGCAGCACGTGACCGCGGGCGGCCATGGCGATGAGCACCTTCGCGATCACGTCGTCCTTTCCGACGATCACGCGGCGCACGTTCTCCATCACGCGGTCGAACTGGCCGCGCACCTGGGCGATGGCGCGCTGCACCTCGTCTCGATCGCCGGGCGGACCGGCGCTCGCGGTGACGGGCGCCTGCGGCTGGCCCCAAGGGTTCTGAGGGACTCCCGGCGGGTACGGTTGGCTCATCGTGGTGGCGTCTGTCGCGGTCTGCGCTCGCTCCCCGCCTCGCCGCCCCTCTCGCGCGGCGCCACGAAGAACGAGCGGAGTCTACGCAGAAACCGCTGAGCGTCGGTCTGATTCTGGAGCCGATAGTGGGCCACCCACCCGTCGACCGACTCCTGGTCGATGCCCCACGACGCCGCGTAGGAGGCCAGGAGCCGCAGCTCGCTCGGGTCGGCCTCCCCGTCGACGCAGGCGAGCTGGACCATCAGCTCCACCACCTCGGCGCGTCTCGCGGGAGGGATCTTCCCCGCGATCTCGACGGGGCGGTGCACCCGCAGCTCCTCGGGGCGCAAGGGCGAGAGCCCCTCACGGCGGAGGAAGTTGTCGACGAAGGCGATCTCCCTCGGGTCTTGCGCGCCGTCGGCGACGAGCACGCTCACCAGGGCCATGAGCATCGCGCGGGGCTCGTACACCGGGGCGGAGTCGCGCGGGGGCTCCGGGGTCTTGATCCTCTTGCGAGAGGCTCCGCCCGCGCCGCCGCGACCGGGGGCGCGGGAGAAGAGGGCGTAGAGGGCGTCGAGGCCGCTCTCGATCCGCTCCTTGCGGACGATCGCTCCGTGAAGGTCGTCGAGGGAGCGGCCGAAGAAGTTCACCGAGAGGAAGGTCGCGAGGTCGGGCTCTCCGTCGTCGCGGGCCATGGAGGTGAGGGCCGAGACGAAGACGTCGCGGTCGCTGAGGTCGGCGGGCGGGACGCGCTCGACCATGACCCCGCGGGCGCCGCAGTGTCCGCAGGCGTGGGCGTCGACCTCGTCGTCGGCGATGGGGTCGGCGCAGCAGGGGCAGCGCTTGTGGCCGCGGGCGCGCGGGGTCGCGCCGTCGGGGCCGCAGCGGACGGTGCCCTCCCAGCGGCCTCCGCAGAGGCGGCAGCGGCGCTCGACGGGGAGGCCGAGGGCGGCGACGGGGGCGTCGGGGTCGTACAGCTCGAGGGCGGCGCCGTCGACGCGGCACGCGGGGCAGTCGGCGGCGAGTTCGAGGGGCTGTGACACGGGGCTTCGGGAGTATACCGGAGGGGCCGCGCGGCCCTTGGATTTGCGGCAGACGGAGAGCGATCGATGGCGACCGAGACGAGCGTGCAGGAGCGCTACGCGCCGACGAACACCTGCTTCGGGTGCGGCCCGGCGAACGAGAAGGGCCTGCGGATCAAGAGCGTCCCGAGCGGAGGAGAGGGCGACGAGCTGGTGGCGACGTGGACGCCCGAGGCGCACCACGAGGCCTTTCCCGGGATGCTGAACGGGGGCATCGCGGGCGCGCTGTTGGACTGCCACTCCAACTGGACCGCGGCCTGGCACCTGATGAAGGCGCGCGGGCTGGAGTCGCCGCCCTGCACGGTGACGGCGGACTTTCACGTCGTGCTGAAGCGCCCGACGCCGACCGACGGTCCGCTGGAACTGCGGGCGCGCGCGGTGTCGACGGAGGGCGTCAAAGTGGTGGTCGAGGCGACGCTCTCCGCGAAGGGCAAGGTGACGTGCACGTGCAGGGGCACCTTCGTCGCGGTGCGCGAGGGTCACCCGGCGTTCCATCGGTGGTAGCCGACGCGGGGCGACGGCCTGGCGGGAGCGACGCTCAGTCCCCCGCGACGTCGCTCGCCACCGCGTCGCTCGCGACCGCTCCGTCCACCGCCTCGGGCGGCTCCGGCGTGAAGCGGAAGGGGTACCGCACCCGCAGCGACCCTCTCCCCGGCGGCGGGCGGAACGACACCGTGACCATCGACTCGCGCAGGCAGGTGGAGAACTCCGTCTCCGCGAGGCCGCTGTCGCCGGTGTCGATGCGCACGTCGTCGACCACGCCTCCGACGTGCTCGTCGCCCATCACCGTGAACTCCGCCACAGCCCGGCCGCTCACCCCGGGCTGCCGCTCGATCAGCTGGTCGTAGCAGCTCTGCGCGAGCGGCACGAAGTCCTCCCGGATGCGGTCGCGCACGTACTCCGGGTCGACCCTCCCGTCGGGCAGCGTCGGCATCGGCGCGTGCAGGGGATCGGCCCGGCCCGCGCTCGCGTCGACGGAGCGCGCGAGCGAGGCCATCCACGCTTGATAGAGCCTCCGCCGGATGTCGTCGCGCACCGCGCGGTCGTGCACCGTGCGCGCGGGCGGCACGAAGGGCATCGACGGCGCGCCCCCCGCGTCGACCACCTCGGGCGTCGGCGCGGGCTCGCTCGCGTCGATCACCGCGGGCACGTCGGCCGCGTCGCCCCGGCCCGCGAGCCAGTTGCTCCACCGCGTCGCGGCGGTGTCGTCGAGCAGCATCCGAACGCCCATGAGCGTCAGCGTCGACAGCACCACCACCACCACCGGGACCACCACGCGCCGCGACATCACCGCGCGAGAGTACCGTACCCTCCGCGCTCCCACCGCGGCGCTATGTTCCCGCGATGAAGCTCTACACCGTCGGCTACGAACGGAGCGGCCAGGCCGCGCTCGTGCGCGCGCTCACCGACGCCGGCGTCGCCGTGCTCATCGACGTGAGGGAGCTGCCCAACTCCCGCCGCGCGGGCTTCTCGAAGCGCGCGCTCACCGCGGCCCTCGCCGACGCGGGCCTGCGCTACGTGCACCTCAAGGCCCTCGGCACGCCCAAGGAAGGCCGCACCGCCGCCCGCGCCGGGCGCATGAAGGAGTTCTGGTCCGTGGTCGACCGGCAGCTCGACACCGACGCCGCGCGCGAGGCCCTCGACGAGGCCGCGCGCGTCGCGAAGGCGTCGACCGCGTGCCTCCTGTGCCTCGAGGCCGACCACAGGGTCTGCCACCGCGACCGCGTCGCGGCCCTCATGGCCGAGCGCTACGGCTTCGAGGTCGAGCACCTCGCGGTCACCACCGAAAGCCTCGTGTAGACCGCGCGCGCGGGTCTACTGTCGGCGCGGAGGAGGCGGTGAGCCCATGAGCGACGTCCACGTGGTGCTGGTGCCCGGCTTCGGAGGCTTCGACGTGCTCGGCAACCTCCAGTACTACGCGGGCCTCACGCCGCTCCTCGCCCGCTGGCAGGACGAGGGCTTCGACCGCGCCGCCGCGTCACGCTGCACTACTTCGACAACCTCCCCGCCGCGAGCGTGCACGCCGCGCGTTGCGCCTGCGCGACTACCTCGCCAAGCGCGTCGCGCGCCGGGAGTTCCGCGCGGGGGACCACCTCGTGCTGGTGGGTCCTCCACGGGCGGGCTCGACGTCCGCGCGCTGCTCCGACGTCTCCGCGACGACGGCGCGAAAGTCTCCTTGCGTCGACGGCGGCCGCGACGACGCCGTCGTGGTCGAGGAACCGTCAGCTCCTCGCGATGATCCGCGGGGTGGCCTTCCTCTCGGTGCCGCACCTCGGGACGAACTCCGCGTCGACTGGGTGCGCGACCGCCGCGGCGCAGAGGCCCTGCGCGTCACCCTCCGCCGCGCGGTGGAGCTGCGACGCCTGCCCGGCCCCTCGGAGCTGCCGCTGGTGGCGACCTGGGCGCTCTCTCGGAGGTGGCGCGCTCGGGCATCCTCGACGCCGCGCGCGACGCCCTCGCCGAGAGCGACGACGGCCGCCCGGGGCTCTCGTCGGCCGAGGCCGCCAACGCCCGCGAGGCCTACGCCCAGATCGAGCTCTGGACGCGCAACATCGACGCCGACGCGATGGCCCTCGACGACCTCGCCGTGCGCGAGGGCGAGCGCGCCACGGAGTCCATCGCGCGCCGCGAGGCCGAGCGCGCGGCGTGGTCGCGCTACGGGATCGAGACGCTCTCCTTCGCGACGGTGGCCCGCTGCCCCGACGACCCGGCCCGCGTGGCGCGCATGGGCCCGCTCTCGCTCGTGAACCCGCTCACCTGGCCCGACCCGCGGCCTCGCCCCGACGTCGACCTGATCTTCCGCCTCGCGTACCGCGCCTGCGTGGGCGGTCCGCTCGAAGCCCCCGCCGACGCCGCGGGCGTCACCTTCGACGGGCGGAGACGTCCCGTCGCCGCGTGGGAGAACGACGGCGTGGTGAACACCGCGTCGATGCTCTGGCCCGACGGCCCGCGCACCGTGGTGGTCGACGGCGACCACGCCGACATCATGGGCCACCACCGCGCCGTCGCCGCCCGCGAGGGCTCCGCCCGCCGCTACTACGCCTACGACCTCTTCCAGTCGGCCTCGGGCTTCACCGCGCGCGACTTCGACCGCGTGTGGGAGTCCGTGCTCGACTTCGCCCTGCGCGCCGCCGACGCGTAGGCAGGGGAGGTCACCGCGCGGCTCACTTGTGCGTGAGCTCCTCGACCTCGCTCCACTCGCCTTTGGGGCGCGCCTTGAGGTACCGCTCGCAGCGCTGGTGGCGCAGCCTGATCACCGGGTCGTCGGGCACCGCGGCGCGGCACCGGCCGAAGCCCGCGAGCGCCTCCTCGAGCCTCCCCTCGCGGTAGGCCTCCACCGCCTCGCGCCAGTCGCCCAGCGTGCGCTCGATCGCCTCGCGCCGCGCGTCGGGCAGCGCGTCGAGCACCTCGTACATCGTCACCGGCGCCAGCCGCCCCACCACCCGCACCCGGTCGACCTCGCGCACGCTGAAGCGCCCGGGCTCGACCTTCGCCAGCGTCGCCTCGCCCACCAGCACCGCCGCGCCGTAGCTCTTCGTCAGCGACTCGATGCGCGCCGCGAGGTTCACCGCGTCGCCGATGACCCCGCACTTGATCCGCCGCGGCCCGCCGATGGTGCCCAGCGTGAGCTCGCCCGTGTTGAGCCCCACGCCCATGGTGATGGGCCGCCGACCGCGCGCGCGCCGCCGCTCGTTCAAGGGCGCGAGGCTGCGCTGCATCGCCACGCCCGCGGCCACCGCCTCGGCGCACGAGCCCTCGAAGAGCGCCATCACCGCGTCGCCGATGTAGCTGTCGACGAAGCCCCCGTGCGCGATCACCGCGGGCTCGAGCTGCGCGAGGTACTCGTTGATGAAGGCGATGTTCTCGACCGGGCTCATCCCCTCGACGTGGCGCGTGAACTCGCGCATGTCGGAGAAGAGCACGGTCATCTCCTTCTGCACCGTGTCGCCGAGCGAGACCTCGTCGATGTCGACGAGGGCGTTGATGAACTCCCCGGGCACGAAGCGGAGGTTGGCCTCGGTGAGCGAGATCTGCCGCCGCAGCGCGTTGCCAGGTCGTCGTAGAGCGTGGCGTTCTCGACGACACGGCGGCCTGCCGCCGCGAGCACGCACCACCTCGACGCGCTCGGGCGGGAACGCGCCCGCGGTGCCCTGGTGCTCAAGGTAGATCACCCCGCTTGCACCTCGCCCTGCCGCGAGATGGCCGTGCAGAGCACCGAGCGCACCCCGCCTGGCGCACGAAGGGTCGAGGCGGCCAGGGCCCTCGCCCGCGGCGTCTTCGAGCAGCACCGTCTCGCCCGTGCGGGCGACGTACTGCACGATGGAGCGGGCGGAGTCGGTGGTGCGCGCAGGTCCTCTCCGCGCAGGGCCACCTCGCCGTCGGCGCGGCCCTCGGCCTCGACGCGCAGCGCCCCGTCGCGCGCGCGGAGGTAGCACGCCCGCCGCGCGCCCGCGTTCGATCCCGCCGCAACAAGGCTTCGCTGAGCTCGTCGAGCTCGATCTCGCCCGACACCGCGCGGGCGGCCTTGAGCACGGACTCGAGGTCGAGGGCCGCGAGGCGCTGCGCGTGCCCGTCGTGCCCGTGAGCATCGCCGCGCGGTTGTCGCTCCGCGGCGCCGCGGGCGCGCCGTAGCGCGCGTCGAGGGCGTCGACCATCAGCCTTGGCGCCCCAGCGGACGACACCGCCGGGCCTCTTCGGCGAGGGAGCGGGCGACGGACTCGCGAGCCTGCGAGCGGTGCCAGTCGGTCGCGCGCGCGCAGGCGATGCCGCGGTCGACTGGCGTCGTGGGCGCGGGCCTCGCTCACGGCCTTCTCGTAGGCGCTCCAGGGCCTCGGCGCCGCGGCCCTCGACGCGCGCGAGCTCGGCGTCGAGGAGCGTCGAGCGGTGGCCGTAGTTCACCGGCGCGCGGGCGCCCCAGGTGCGGTGCTCGCTGCAGAGACGTCGGAGCTTGACGTGGCCCTTGGCGCGGTCGGCGACGACATCGACGGCAGCGCCTCGGCGAGCGACAGGGCCTGGTGAAAGCGCAGCCCGGGCAGGTAGCTCTGCCCGGCGATCACGGCCATGTGCTCCTCGACGCGGCCCGCGGCCTCGAGGGCGCCCATGGAGTCACCGAGGAGCGAGCGGCGGATCGCGCGGAAGAGCTGGATGTTGGTGGTGCCGTTGAGGTCGCCCGCGGCGGCGCGTGTGGCGCGAGCACCTCTTCTTCGCGGGCCGTGAGGGCGCGCTCGTCGCCGAGGCCCATGAGCACCTCGATCATCCCCACGAAGACCGAGTGGAAGGCCGTGGTCTTGGTCTGCCGCAGGGCCTTCAACTGCTCGTGCGAGCGGCGCACGCGGGTGAGCAGGGTCTCGAGCGCGGCGCCCCGGAGGAACTCCGCGGCGTCGGCGGCGGTGAGGTTGTAGGCCCAGTACTCCAGCGAGCCGACCTCGAGGCCGCGGCGCGCGGCGACGGCGTGGTCGGCGGCGCAGTCGGCGAGCGGGTCCTTCCAGTGCCGGATGAAGTAGTTGAAGAGGAACTCCACCTGCGGGCGCAGGGCCTCGGCGCCGAAGCGGTCGACGGTGCGCCGGGCGAGCTCGCCGAAGCGCAGCCCCGTGTCGACCTGGCCGAAGTGCGCCGTGAGCAGGAGCGCGTAGGCCGCGTAGCCGAAGGCCGACAGCCCCGTGGCCCCGTTCGCCGCCGTGATCTGCACCACGCGGAACGCGATGAGCGGGAAGAGGTTCGGCGCCACGAAGAAGGTCGAGGCCGAGCACGACACCAGGAGCTTCAAGACCAGCGCGAGGGTCGGGTCGTCGAGCTCGGGCAGCTCCTCGAGGGCGTCGGCGCCGCGGCGGCCGAGCTTCAACCGCGTGGCCGCGAGGGCGCCGATCACGCTCCCGTTGCCGGGCGACTCGGGGAAGCGCTGCCCCAGGGTCTCGAGCGCCGCGAGGGCGGTCTCTACCGCGCGGGCGTGCTCTCCGCGGTGGTTGAAGGCCCGCACCCGCACCTCCTCGACGCGGGCGCGCTCGACGGCGTTGCGCGCGAGGGCGCGGGCGGCCTCGGCGGCGCGCTCGACCTCGGCGAAGTCCGTCGCGAGGTACGCGCACTCGGCGCGGTCGACGAGGAGCTCGACGCGCTCGTCGTGGCGCCCCGCCCAGCCGTCGGAGCCGCGGAGCTCGTCGACGAGGGCGAGGTCGTCGAGGGCCGCGCGGTACGCCGCCGCCTCGCGGGCCACGGTGGCGGCGCGGCGGGCGATGCTCGCGGCCTCTTGCCGGTCGTCGTCGAGGGTGATCTCAGACCGACCGAGGGAGAGGTGGTGCGAGAGGGTGAACAGCCGCTCGCCGTCGAGGTCGTTGCCCCAGCGCAGGCGCAGGGCGTGGTAGACGCGGGCGTGGGCCGCGACGCGGTCGGCCTCGGGCAGCGCGGCGTAGGCGGCCTCTTCGACCCGGTCGTGGGCGAAGCGCCAGGGGGCGCGCGAGGGGTCGTCGCCGGGCATCGGGGCGGCGAGGCCGTCGTTCATGGCCTCGGCGAGGTGGGCGGCGACCTCGTCGTCGCCGAGCTCGCCCACGGCGGCCACGAGGTCGGCGCTGAAGCGCGCGCCCACCACGGCGGCGAGGCCGAGGGTGCGGCGCGAGGCTGAAGGCAGGGACGAGAGCCGCGCGGCGACGAGCTCGGCGGCGGTGTCGGGCACGCGGGCGGCGCGGACCTCGTCGAGGTCCCAGCGCCAGCGGCAGTCGACGGGGTCGAAGCGCACCACCCCGGCGTCGGCGAGGGCGCCGAGGAACTCCACCGTGGCGAAGGGGTTGCCCCGGGTGCGCGCGCGCACCGCGGCGGCGAGGGCCCGCGCGTCGTGCGCCGGCGCGGGGAACACCCGCTCGACCAGGGTGGTCACGCTGTCTTCGTCGATGGGCCCGACCTCGACCGCGGTGACCGGCGCGCCGTCTTCGTCGAGGCCCTTCCAGAAGGCTTCGCGGAGGCCGCCGGGGTCGGGCTCGGGGTCGCGCTCGGCCGTGAGGAGGAGCACCCGCGCGGGGCAGCGGGTGGCGATGGCGCGCAGGAGGCGCAGGCTCGCCTCGTCGGCCCACTGCGCGTCGTCGATGAAGAGGCACAGGGGCTCGCCCGGCGCCGCGAGCGCGCCCACGAGGGCGTGGAACGCGAGCTGAAAGCGCACGTCGGCCTCGGCGGGGCCGATGGGGGGCACCGGGTCGAGGGCGCCGAGCACCGACGCGAGCTCGGGGATCACCGCGGCGAGCACGCCGGCGTTGGGCCGCAGGGCCTCGCTCAGCCGCGCCGACCAGCGCGCGAGGCTCGGGGCGTCGCTGCCGAGGAGCGAGCGCACCGCCTGCCGCAGCGCCGTGAGCAGCGCCGCGTAGGGCACGCCCCGCTGGTGGAGGTCGTGCTTGCCCTGCGCGAAGCGGCCCCCGTGGGCGACGACGTGACGTCGGAGCTCCGAGACGAGGGCCGACTTGCCCGCGCCGGCCTCGCCGCGCACGCGCACCACGGCCCCGTCGCCGTCGGCCACGCGGTCGTACGCGTCGCAGAGCGAGGCGAGCACGCGGGTGCGCCCCACGAGCCCCTGCGGGCGGTGAAAGCGCTCGGGCAGGTCTTCGGTGCCGAGGGTGAAGGCGTGGGGGGCCGCGCCCCGGGCGAGGGCCGCGCGGCAGCGCTCGAGGTCGGCGGCGAGGCCCGCGCAGCTCTGGTAGCGCGCGTCGGGGTCCTTCGAGAGGAGCTTGAGGGTGATGGCCTCGAGGGCGGGGGGCAGGTCGGGGCGCAGGCCGCGGGGCGCGGGCGGCTCCATCGCGAGGTGGGCGTGCACCCACTCGAGCGCGGTGCTGCGGTGAAAGGGCAGCGCGCCGGTGAGCATCTCGTAGAAGACCACGCCGAGGGCGTACAGGTCGCTCGCGGGCCCGACGGCGCGGCGCGTGCGGCCGCTCTGCTCGGGGGCCATGTACTGCAGCGTGCCCTCGAGGTGCTCGCCCTGGGCGTCGGCGCCGTCGACGCGGGTGGCGATGCCGAAGTCGGTGAGCCACGCGCGCTCGCCCTCGGCGTCGAGGAGGATGTTCGACGGCTTCACGTCGCGGTGCACCACGCCGCCGCGGTGCACCGCGGCGAGGGCGCGCACCACGGCGAGGGCGACGCGGCAGAAGTCTTCGACGGGCATCGGCCCCGCCGCCACGCGCGCGCCGAGGGTGCTCGCGCCGCGGAACTCGCGCACCAGCACGGGGCGGTCGGCCTGCACCTCGATGGTGATCCCGCGGGCGACGGCGTCGGGGTCCATCTCGCGCGAGAGCTCGAGCTCGCGCCGGAGCTGCCCGGCGAGGCGCCCGTCGGGGTCGAGGGCCTGCACGACCTTGAGCGCCACCTCGGCCCCGTCGGTCTTTCGGAGCGCGCGGTACACCCCGAAGACGCCGCCTTCGGTCAGCGACTCCCTGACGTCGTAGCCACTCACGTCGAACATCACGGCCTCAGCGCCGCGGCGATGGTAGGCGCCCCGCGCGGCGCGTCGCAACACAACATTCCCGCGCGGTGACCTCGGCCCGGTGTCTCCGGCGGCGGGTCAGTCATCGAAGTTCGGCAGCACCTCGGCCTCGATGAGCCGCTGCAGGTCGTTGAAGTCCATCGCGTAGCGCATGATCAGCCGGATCGGCGTGAGCAGCGCCTTCAACAGCGGCGGCGCGTCGGCGCCCGCGGCGTCGAGGTAGGCGCGCTTGATCTCCGCGACGTCGAGGTCGGCGCGCTGGTCGACGCGGTTGCTCGTCGGCGCGTCGGGCAGCGTCTTCAGCCACAGGGTGTGCAGGGTCATCCCGAAGCGCAGCCGTGGGTGACCCAGGCGGCAGATGGGGCCCTTGGCGACGTCCTGCGCGTCGAAGATCCACACCTCGTCGCCGCTCGACCCCGGCGGCAGCGCGGTCGAGGCGTCGCTCAGGGCCATGGTGACGAGGTAGCCCTGGTCGCTCGCGACGCCGGGCTTGCTGCTCCCGGTGAAGCACGGGCCGAAGGCGTACCAGCCGTCGGGGAGGCTCCAGCCGTCGAAGTCGCCGGTGTCGACGTCGAAGCGAAAGAGGCTCGCGGGGATGCCGTCTTTGATGGGCAGCGACTCGATGGGCCCCGCGCGGTTCTTGTAGAGCTCGTAGAGCGACTTCGGGAGCTGGTCGGCGGTGAAGCCGCCCGCGTTGAACCAGAGGTGCTTGGTGCGCACGAGCTCGCCGTGGATCAGCCCCGCGTGGGTGAACACGGCCATGCCCCAGGTGTACGAGTCGTGCGCGTGCATCCGCGAGTCGACGCGGCCCGTGGCGAGGTCGATGT
Organism: Polyangiales bacterium; assembly: GCA_041389825.1. Classification (GTDB taxonomy): domain Bacteria; phylum Myxococcota_A; class Polyangia; order Polyangiales; genus JAEYZO01. Next base: position 116,342 of record JAWKRC010000008.1, read on the forward strand.
CGTGCACGCCGACCATGCCGCGGATGACGGGCACGGGCGTGAGCATGCCGTCGTCCCAGGGCTGCACGCGCTCGCCGTTGACGAGCTCCTCGCCGGTGCGGAGCACGTGGGTGAGGTCTTCGGACGGCGTGTGCGAGCAGATGACCCTGAGGGTCCCTTCGGGGGCGTCGTACTCGACGGCGACGTGGAGGGCGCCGGGGCCGAGGGTGATCCGCCGGGCCTTGATGGTGGGCGGGTTGGAGGGGTCGAGGGTCTGGTCGGTCTCGACGAGGTCGGACTTGTCGACCACCCAGAGCGTCGCGACGGGCGAGGTCTCCTTGGCGGAGAGGCGCTCGACGAGGCCGGGGGGAATCGGCACCCAGGGCTTCACCAGCGCGGCGATGGCCTCGGCGAGGTCGACGGGGAAATCCGAGTCGAGCATCACGACGTGGTGCCGCGACACGGCGAGGTGGTGGAGCGTCTGGACGTTGATGTCGGCGCCGGTCTCGCTGTCGACCATGCGCCAGTGGCGCACCTGGGGGTCGGACTCCTTCCAGCGGCAGACGTGGCAGAAGGCGCGGGTGAGCGCGGTCTTCGGCGAGTGGTTCGAGATGTACAGGTGGTCGGTGCCGGGGTCGATGGAGGCGTGCGCGGTGGTCTGCAGGAGCGGGAGCATCCACGGGAGGTCGAGCGCGCGGAGCCACTCGCGGCGGTAGCCGATGGGCGAGAGCGCGCGGAGGGACTTCGCGTCGACCTGCCACGGGCGCTGCGCGTCGGTGGTGACGATGAGCCGTCCGCTGGTGGGCATGAGCACCGGGGCGGTGTTGGGGATCTCCTTGGCGCCGAGGGTGAGGGACATCTGCCCGAGGCCCACCTCGCGGAACTCGTGCACGCGGTGGTCGACGAGGAAGCGCTTGAGGTACCCGAGGCGGTTCACCGCGCGGTGCACGTACCAGCTCGCGGTGCGCATCACCGACGAGGTGATCGATGGCTTCGGGCCGAGGTCGAGGCGGTAGACGATCCCGTCGGAGCTCAACGCGGGCGTGCCGACGTGGACGCGCGGCCCGGCGACGAAGACGTGGCCGTAGAGGTCGGCGGGGAGCGTGCCGGCGAGCACGGTGAGCGGCAGGTCGCGGTACTCCTCGGCGGCCGAGCGCATGACGGCGCGGGGCGAGCCCTTGCGGGGCCCGGGCGCCACGGTGAGGCCGGGGAGGTGGTGCCCGTCGGGGTCGGTGCCTGCGGTCACGGCCGCGCGGGTCGGGTCGTCTTGCATCGGTGCTCTCCCTCGAAGTCGGGAGGATCGTATCGCGGGTCGCCGCGGCGATGGGCTATGGTGCGCGTCGGTCGTCGGGGTCTACGTGACGTCGAGGAGCGGCGGATGCGGCGAGCGGTGGTGATCGGGGCGGGCTTCGGGGGACTCGCGGCGGCCGTCCGGCTCGCGGCGCGGGGCTGGTCGGTGACGGTGTGCGAGCGCAACGACCAGCCCGGCGGTCGCGCGAGGATGCGCGCGCAGGCGGGGCACGTGTTCGACCGTGGCCCGAGCGTGCTGACGGGCCGGCCGATGCTGGAGGAGCTCTGGTCGCTCGCGGGGCGAAGGCTCGACGACGACGTGGAGCTCTTGCGGGTCGATCCGCACTTCAGGTTCGTGTTCCCCGACGGCGAGGCGCTGAACCTCTACGGCGACGTCGAGCGGATGCGCGAGGAGGTGCGGAGGGTGGCCCCCGACGAGCTCGACGCGTGGGACCGCTACCGCACGGACGTCGAGCGCTTCTGGGACGGCACCGTGCGCGAGGTGATGACCCAGCCCATGGAGCACCTCACGGACCTCCTGCGCTACACGGGGGGGATGCTCGGCTTCGGGGGCGAGCTGAGCATGGAGGGGCTGGTGCGTCGGTACCTGCGCGAGCCGCGGCTGGTGCGGGCGCTGAGCTTCTACCCGACCTTCGTGGGGGCGTCGCCCTACGCGCCGGGGAGCGCGATCTACGCGGCGATGCAGGGGCTGGAGTGGGAGGGCGGGGTGTCGTTCCCGCGGGGCGGCACGCACGCGCTGGTGCGGGCGATGGAGACGCTCGCGAAGGGCCTGGGGGTGGTGTTCCGCTACGGGAGCGAGGTCGAGTCGATCACGGTGGAGAAGCGCCGCGCGACGGGGGGGCGACTGCGCGGCGACGAGGTGATCGCGTCCGACGTGGTGGTGTCGAACTCCGACGCGGCGTGGACGTACCTCGCGCTCCTGCCGACCTCGGCGCGTCGGGCGTGGGGCGACGCGCGCTTGAAGAACGCGCGGTACTCCACGGGATTGTTCGTCTGGTACTTCGGGTCGCGGCGTCGCTACGACGACGTGGCGCACCACACGGTGCTCTTCGGCCCCGAGGTGGCGTCGGGCTGGCGGCCCTTGCAGCCCGACCGCTTCGACACCTTCACGTACCTGCACCGGCCGACGGCGACGGACCCGACCCTCGCCCCGCCGGGCATGGACACCTTCTACGCGCTTCAGGTCGCGCCCGACCTCACCGAGGTGCGCGACTGGGAGGCCGAGGCCCCGATCCGCCGCGACGCGGCGCTGCGCGCGGTGTCGCGCTCGCTGCTCCCGGGCGTGGAGGGCGAGATCACGACGGAGTGGTCGATGACGCCGCGGCAGTTCCGCGACGAGCTCCTGTCGGTGCGCGGGGCGGCGTTCAGCTTGTCACCCGCGCTGTGGCAGTCGGCGGTGTTCCGCCCGCACGCGAAGAGCCGCGACGTGAAGGGGCTCTACCTCGTGGGAGAGGGCGTGCACCCCGGGGCGGGCGTTCCCGCGGTGCTGAGCAGCGCGGCGATCCTCGACAAGCTGCTGACGTAGCGAGGGCGGGGGGTCGATCGCGCGATCGCCATTGCGGACGCGCCGCGCTGGCAGGATCCCCTCCCGACTGGTCACGAGACTGACCCCCACACGCCCGCGGTCCACCCGCTCGCGCCGCGGATTTCGCGTCGCTCGCGAGGGTGGGACGTCGTGGCCCGCGCGCTGCAACGCGAGGGCGTATGTCCCGCACCACCGTCCTTCGCTCGTCCTTCGCGCTCTCGCTCGTTGTCTCTCTCGCGCTCGGAGGCTGCGCCGCCGACGTCGACCTCGACGAAGACCTCGACCCCGCGGGCACCCTCGGCGACACCGCGTGGCACGACGACGGCCCGCCCCCCGGTGAGGAAGCCCCCTCCACCGACGTGATCGACCCTGACCTCGCGACCTCGGTCGACGCGGTGTCGGTGAGCGCGCGCTTCGAGCTGCCGTTCCCATGCGGGCAGGTGTGGGCGGGGCAGACGCGCAGCAACCACTCGCCCGCCAACGCCGTCGACTTCAACCGCGCCAACGACGACGGAGACCGCGTCGTGGCCTCGGCCGCGGGCACGGTCACGCGCGTCGCGAACGAGGGCAACACGAGCTACGGGCGATGGATCGAGATCGCCCACGGGAGCGGCTACACCACCCGCTACGCGCACCTGAGCTGGCAGGGCGTGCGCGTCGGGCAGCGGGTGAGCGAGGGGCAGACCATCGGCACCGTCGGCAGCACCGGAGGCTCCACGGGCCCGCACCTGCACTACGAGCTGCGGCGCAACGGCGTCGCGATCCGCCCGTACTTCCACGGGATGGCGGCGCTGTTCTGGGGCACGCGCAACTACACCAGCCAGAACTCCTGCGGGGGCGGAGGCGGTGGTGGCGGAGGCGGTGGTGGCGTGGTGGGCCGCGTGAACACGCACGGCGCGGCGCTCACGGTGCGATCGGGCCCAGGCACGAACCACGCGGCGGTGGGCACGGTGTCGAACGGCGCGACGGTGCGCATCACCTGCCAGGTGCGCGGAGGCCGCGTCAACGGCACCTACGGGAGCTCGACGCTGTGGGACCGCATCGGCAACGGCTACGTCTCCGACGCGTACGTGCTCACGGGCTCCGACGGCCAGGTCGCGCCGACGTGCCGGTGAGGCGCTGAGAGACCTCGGGCGCGGAGCGCAAGCTCCGCGGCGGGCGCGGTGCGTCCGATGACCTCGCGGTGAGGCGTCGGTGCCTCTTGCCTGCCCCCGCGCGATGAGGCGAAGGTAGCGCCCTCGCGCGGAGGGACGGCACGGGGTGGCGACGACATCGAGCTTCAGCTTCCTCTCAGAGATCGACCCGAACGCGAGGGCGGTGGCGGCGCAGGCCGAGGCGCTGCTCCACGTCGACCCGCCGGCGTGCATCGATGGCGCGCAGGTGGATGTGCTCGCAGGAGCGTCTCGCCAGGACGGCGTGGTGCCGCTGTCAATGAACGAGCGGCACTGCATCGAGCGCGAGGCGAGTGAGACGAAGACGCCGAAGAAGGGCTGTCGCGAGAGAGGGGAGATGGAATGAACCAGATCATCAGCCTTCAACAGGTCTTCAACGACCGACTCTTCGTGGTGCCGGACTACCAGCGCGGGTACGCGTGGGAGAAGGACCAGCGACGAGACCTCCTCGAAGACCTGGAGGAGATGCCCGCCGGGAAGACCCACTACACAGGGACGCTGGTGCTCCACCCCCTTGGCGGCAGCTCGGTCGTTGACAGCACGGGGGCGGGGTTCAAACGCTTCGAGGTGGTCGACGGACAACAGCGTCTGACCACGCTGGTGATCCTCTTGAGCGTCATCGCCAGAGCTCATCGCCACGCGCTGGTAGATCGCGCCACGCTCGCGGCCGGCGTCCGCAAGCACTTCGTGTGTACGGAGGACCTCGCCGGCGCGCCGCTCTACAAGCTCCGCCTCGCGAAAGAGCTCGACACCTTCTTCACCGACGCGGTGCTCGCGGACACGCCGACCTACACGGGAGAGGCGAGGACAGCCGCGGAGAAGCGGCTTATGGAGGCCCGCGCGGAGTTCACGGCGTACATCGACGCGCAGTCACAGCGCGCGGATTTTGCGGCTTGGCTTCTGGAGCTGCAAACGAAGATCACGCAGGGCCTGCAGGTCGGGCTCTACGTCGCCGAGGACGCCGCCGACGTGGGCGTGATCTTCGAGGTGATGAACAACCGCGGCCGACCGCTGACCGAGCTGGAGAAGGTGAAGAACCTCCTCATCTACCTCTCGACGCGGCTGTCCTCGCCGGAGTTCCCCACCGAGCGCTTTCGCGCGCTGGTGAACGAATCGTGGGCGACGATCTACGAACGGCTGATGGGCGCGGGGTTAAGCGCGGGCGAGATGGAGGACCAGCTCCTCCGCGCCCACTGGCTCGCCACCATCAACCACGACCCGAAGTCGTGGAGGGGCAGCCGCGGCATCAAGGAGCGCTTCGCGCTCAAGAAGCATCGCGGCCAGGAGCGGGAGTTGCTCCAGGCGCTCATGGGGTACGTGCAGACGCTCCGCGACGCGGCGGTGGCCTTCGTCGATGCCTACCGGCCGTGGAGGGAGAGCGCCTACGCGGCCCTCCCAGAAGGGCGTGCCCGCGACGAGGCGCGGCGATGGGGAGAGAAGATCGCCCGCATGTGGGTAGTCGCCCCCTTCGTCCCTCTGCTTATCGCGACGCGCCTCCGTAACCCCACCGACGGCCAGGTCATCGTCGACCTGCTGAAGATGTGTGAGACGTTCGCGTTCCGCGTGTACCGGTTGGGTGGTCTCAAGTCGAACACGGGCCAGTCGAACCTCTATCAGCAGGCTCATCTGCGCTACGACGGGAAGACTGACGATGCGAAGGTGATCGAGAACGTCCGCGGGCTGCTCCACTGGTACCACGGCGAGCACAAGATCCCCGAGCGCCTCGCGGAGAAGCCGCGCGACGAGGACAACAACTGGTATGAGTGGTACGGGCTGCGCTACTTCCTCTACGAGTGGGAGGAGCACCGCGCGGGGGCCATCGGCGTGAAGAAGCCGTGGCACGACGTCATCACGCCTTCGCTCGCAGAGACCGTGGAGCACATCCTCCCGCAGAGCGCGACGGACCCATACTGGCAGCAGCACTTCACCGACGCTGAGCGCAAGCGGTACACGCACGACCTCGGGAACCTCGTTCTGACGCAGTACAACCCGTCGCTGTCGAACAGGGATTTCGACACGAAGAAGGGGATGCCTGCCCACGGCGAGAAGTGCTACGCGAACTCGAACCTCGCCAGCGAGCGCGAACTCGCGAGCCTCAAGGAGTGGAATGTCACTGAGCTGAAGAAGCGCCGTCAGGCGATGGTCGAGTGGGCGATCACCCGCTGGGGTGCGCCGCGCCCGGCCGCCCCGCCCATCGCGCCGCTGCCCGACGACGAAGAGGGGTGAGCGCGCACCGTTGCTCTACTTCGCCTACGGCTCCAACCTCGACACCGCGCGCATGGCGCGGCGCTGCCCGCGCGCGGCGGTCGTCGGCCCCGCATCGCTCCCCGACCACCGCGTCGCCTTCGTCGGCCGCTCCCGCGCCTGGGACGCCGCCGTCGCCACGATCACCCCCGCCGACGGCGTCGTTCACGGCCTGCTCTACGAGATCGACGACGGCGACCTCGCCAGCCTCGACCGCTTCGAGGGCGCGCCGCGGTGGTACCAGCGCCACCGCCGCGACGTCCTCCACGACGGAGCCCTCACCGCGGCGTGGGTCTACGCGCTCCCCGAGAGCGTCGCTCCGGCCGCGCCGCACCCCGACTACGTGCGCCTCATCGCACACGGGCTCGCGGCGCTCGGCGAGAGCGTCGACGCGCTCCTCGACGCGACCTGGGTCGACGACGCCCCGCCGCACCAGCGCCATCGGGTCTTCGTCTACGGCTCGCTCCTGCGCGGCGAGCGCAACGCGCACCACCTCGACGGAGCGACGTGGCTCGGCATGGCCCGCACCGAGGACCGCTTCGCCCTCGTCGACCTCGGCGCGTACCCCGGGCTCGTCGACGGTGACAGCGCCGTGCTCGGCGAGGTCTACGCGGTCGACGACGACGCCCTCGCGCGCCTCGACGTCTTCGAGGATGTCCCGCGCCTCTACGAGCGCGTGCCCGTCGCGCTGCGCGGAGGTCGCGACGCGATGACCTACCGCTTCGTCCACGCCCACCGCGGCGCGCGCGTCCCCTCCTGCGACTGGCGCTGGTGGAAGCACTGCCCCGCGATCCGCGCGCGCTGACCCGCGGATCGGCACCCTGCTCGTGGGACCGTCAGAGCGAAGGTTGCTCCTCGGTCCCGTCGTCCGCTCAGCGCCGCGGCACGGCGACCAGAAGGTGATCGGTGACGCGTCCCCTCGCGTCGGTCGCGCGGAGGTGAGCCACGAGATCGGGCCGATCACTCATTCGTTCAACCGTCAGGCCCGCCAGGCACCGCCTGGTGTAGGCGTCGGGCCAGGGCGTCTTCGCGGGGATCTCGTCACCGAACATCACGACTACCGCGTGCTTCGTGTCCGAGACGCGGTAGTGATCGACCTGCTCCTGAACGTCGGCAGCGTCGTCGTTGGAGTACTTCTTCGCCTCGATGAGGAAGTGCCCTGGCACGTCGCGCAGGCGAGCCTTCACATCGACGAAGCCGCCGACCTGGACGGGCTCACAGTCTGTGTCCCAGCCGAGCGCGTCGAGCCCTATGGCGAGGGAGGCGCTCAGCACCTCCTCGTCGACGAGCCCCCGCCCCTTGGCGTAGAAGCTCTTTGCCAGCCGGTGCATCTGTGCGAGCACCGTGGCCACCTCGGCGACGAAGCGATCAGAAACGGTCGCCGCCCTCGCCCGGCTCGACGGTGGCGTGAGAACCGACGCGAGCGCACGGACAGCCACGGGGTCGTCGTCAGGGTGACCATCGAGGGCCGCGAGCCCCGCGGCCTGGAGGAGTTCGACGACGCGATCGAGCGGGATCGAACGGCTGCTGTCTGGGCTGGTGCAGGCCTCCAACAGCAATTCGCGAGACACCGCGCCCGCGTGCGACTGGGCGTGGCTCAGCACCCTGCTCGGCGCGTCGAAGAGGTCGGGGTGGGTGACGGCGCTGCGCACGTCATCGATGAATCCAGCGTGCGATCGGCGAAATCGCTTGAAGACGTGCAGCACGTCAGCGCTGCCCGCGGTGGAGAGAGGCCAGAGCGCGCCGAGGGCGAAGGTGACGAGCGCGGGGACCCCGGCGGTCATCACCTGGATGGCGTCGATGACGCCGTCGGGGAGCGGTGGGCCATGATCCGCGAAGGGCGCGGCCAGCTCGACGAGTTCTTCGCGTGAGAGGGGGGTCATGGCGACCGTCTCAGCGCGAGACGCGAAGTGGGAGCCGATCACGTGCTCGAGGTACAGGAGGCCGAGGCCTCCCGCCGCGACGACGCCGACGCGCCCGCGCGGGTCGTTGCGACGGGTAGACTCGACGTGGTTGAGCCACACACGCCCGAGCGGCTCATTGTCCACGCGCCGCTGGACGTACTGGTCCACCTCGTCGAACAGGAAGACCACGCGCTCGAAGCCGTGCGTCCTCGTCGCGGCATCGACGACCTCTCGGAGGTTCGACGACGCCCCCGTCGGTACGCCGAGGGCCTTGGCCACGTCGTCGAGGCAAGCGGTGAGCGTCCCCGCGAGAGGCGGTCCTTCGATGAGAGCGACTCCGGTCCCTCCGACCTCGCGGAGCCGCTGCGCGAGGATGCGCAGGGTGACCGACTTTCCCATGCCTCGCCCCCCGACGAGGCGCACGCCGAGCCCACGGAGCACCGCGCCATACAGCGCATCAACCAGCGCGGTGCGAGGGAGCTGCACCATTGGGTCGTGCCGGTCCCACTCGTAGGGGTTGCGCGCGGCGTCGACCGTCACCCCGCCGCTCTTCGCATCTGGCTTGGCGCGGTGTAGCGCTGGAGGTAGCGCCGGAGGTACTCAGGCACGGCGTCATCGGCGCCAAAGAGGAGACCGAACTCCTGCGCCCGTGTCACGGCCTCGGCCATGTGAGCCCTCAGGTCCGCGGCGCTGGCGCCGCCGATCGCGATCTCGCGGAGGAGCTCGAGCACGTCGGGGTAGCGCGCCTGGAGGATGTCGACGACCTCCTCGGCGATCTCTCGTGTATCCCTGTGCGCGAGGAAGGCCTCGGCCGCCCGATCGGCGAACGGATCGGCGTCGCGGAGCCACTCCCTGGTGCCATGACCCGCATGGCACAGCTCGAAGAGGCGGGAGCCGTACACACGCAGCAGCCGCGGGTGACCGCCGGTGAGGGTGATCGCGCGCGCCACGGACCTCGCGCCGACCCTCAAGCCAGCGCGCTGACCAAGCACGCTGAGGAGCGAGCGCGACTCGTCTGCGTCGAGCCCGTGGAGGTGCATGGCGGTCAGCCAGCCGAGCAGCGGGTTGACCGCGCCCGCGATGCGTGACGCGGCGAGGTGCTCGGGGTCGCGCCCCAGCAGGACAAGCGCGACGGCCCCTCGTGTCTGGGACCAGGCGCGCAGCAGACGGAGCAGGTCGACGAGGCCCTCGACGGGAGCCGTGCGGCCCGATGAGTCCTCGAAGAGGAAGTCGTACTCGTCGATGGCGATGACGAAGCGCGCGCGACGAGCGACGAAGAGGCGCTCCACGGCGTCTTTGAAGGCTACGAGACCCCCTGACCGGGGGACCGGGAAGCCGTCCTGCGCCGCGGACATCCGGTCGGCGAGGGCGCTGAGCAGCTCGTCGGCGACGGCGTCTACGTGGCGCGTCAGGACTCCTTGCGCATCGACGTACAAGGCCACGCGATCGGGGGATACGCTCTGAGAGGCGAAGCCATCGAGCCCTGAGGAAGCGGGGTCGATGAAGTCGGTCACCGCGCGGACCAGAGTGGTCTTACCGACCTTCCGCAGACCGAAGAGCCCGACCGCCTGGGCGCGTTCGACGCGCGTCTGGAGCTCGCGGATCTCGCGCTCTCGCCCGAGCACCTGGCGCCCTCGTACCGGGTCCTTCTGCTCGAAGACGTCGTAGGTAGGGAGCGCCGCCCGGAGCGCCCCTTCGAGGGTGTTCCAGCGTGACTCCCCGAGCGCCCAGGGCACGCGCAGCATCGGGCGACCCGGCATCCGCGCGAGGCGCGATTTCAGGTCGGGAGCGTCGTTCGCGACGATGACGAGGTCCCAGTCGAGGCGAAGACCTGAGGCGAAGATCTCTCGGTCGGCCTCCTCCAGGTCGCGCGCCTGCACCTCGCCAGACACCAGGACGACCAGCAGTTCGGGCGCGACGCCGAAGCGCTCCTGCCACGCCGCGGGCGTCTCGCCGCGCACGAGCGCGAGGTGCCCGTTCACGACGCGGGCGTACGTCGGATCGAGGCTCTCACCGCGCATCGCGTCGATCACCTCGCGGCCCTTCGGATGCGCGCGCTCGATCCTCCGCAGCTCCTCCGCGAGTCGGTCGCTCATGACGCGTGATCCTACCCCCTTGGTCTCCGAAGTGTGCCTCGAGGTCGCGACGGTCCGCGCACACTCTGACTCGCGAATGGCCGACGCAGCGTCGACGTCCTCCCCCTCCCCCACCACCGCCCGCGCCGCCTCCCGCGCCACCGCCACCCTCCGCTGCGCGGTGCGCTCGCTCACGCCCTCACGCGCCGCGATCCGCGCGACGCCCTCTTCTTCGTCCACGGCCTCCACGAGTGCCTCCCACGCCGCCGCGTCGAGCCGCGCGGCGAGCTCGCGCACGACCACCGCGAGCTCGATCCCCTCGCTCCCTCGCACCGCGGCGCCCTCCTCGACCTCGACGTCACGGCGCACGCTCGCGCGTGCCTGCCCTCGGAGCCGCTCCGCCGCGCGCGACGCCTCCGCGTCGGTGGGCGTCGCCGCCCCCGCCTCCAGCGCGATCACCCAGGCGTCGTGGACGGCGTCCTCGGCGTCGACGCCGAAGCGGGCGAGCCGCCGTCGCGCGGACGCGAGCTGACGGCGGTACTGCGCGTTGAGGGGAGACTGGGCGGGAGCGTTCATCGAGGGCCTCCTTGCGCGACGCGGACAGAGGTCGCGGCGCGGGGGGCCTCTTCGGGGCGGCGTGTCGGAGGTTGCGGACGACGGTGACGAATTCGCTCTGAGCCTGGTCGGCTAGGAATTTTTGGGCCAGCGGAAGCGCCCCCAAGTGGTCGGCTAGGAATTTTTGGGCCAGCCGAAGCGCCCCCAAGTGGTCGACGAGGACTTCGAGGTCGTTCCCGAAGGACCTCCAAGTCCTCCGAGAGGGTTTTCACCCCCTCCCGGTACGACTCACCCGCGGTCCGCGAGGACTTCAGGAGCAAATCGACACGGGGTGTGTCGGCGGAGCCGGTCCAGCGCTCCTTCGTCAGTGAGGGCGGCGACGGTGCCGACCCCACCACCAAGGAGACCCGCCATGTCGATCACGATGCTCGCCACGTTCACGATGCTCAACCTCTCCGACGCGTGGCTCGACCCACAGCAGGAGCGGAAGACCCTGGAGAAGTGGCCCCGGGGCAAGCTGCTCCTCCCCTTCATCGAGTCGGCGCACGCCGACCTCTTCGCGGCGTCGCAGACCGACACCGCCGACGCCGAGCGCGACGCGGAGCTCAGCCAGGCCGCCGCCGAAGCCAGTGACACCCACGACCGGAAGTTCCGCGCCGGCTGGTTCGCCCTCAGCTCCGCGGCCGAGGCCAGCGACGACCCCGCGATGTCGCGGCGCATCCTGGCCCTGCGCGACAAGCTCTTCCCCGACGGGGTCGAGGTGGTGCGCTGGGCCTACGGCGCGAAGGCGGTGAACGCGCGGCACGCCGCGGAGCGGCTCGCGAGCGTCGACCCCGATGTGCTCCGCAAGTGCTCCTGCGCACCGGGCGTCTCGCTGGAGAAGACCCTCCACGCGTGGATCGCTGCGGGCAAGCGCCTCGGCGAGATCGAAGCCGCGCGCCGCAAGGCGGGAGCGCCCGCAGAGGCGAAAGGTCACGTCGCACGCATCGCCTGGGTGAAGGTCGCGCGCCAGTTGGAGACCGACGCCGAGTTCGACGCGCTCGACGCAGACACCCTCGAGGCGATCCTCGGCCCGATGCGGCGCGAGGTCGCGAAGGCCACGGCGAAGGCCGAAGCCAAGTCGAAGGAGAAGCAGCGCGAGAAGGAGAAGGCCCCCGCGAAGCCCTCCGACACGAAGCCCGCCGACGCGAAGGAGGCCGAGAAGCCCACCACGAAGGAGGACGCTCCGAAGACCGACGCGAAGCCCGCCGACGCGAAGGAGGCGCCGAAGCCCACCGCGCCGCCCGCGAACACCGACGGCGCCGACGTGAAGGCCACGGGCTGACCGACACACTCCCTCCCCGCGGGGCGCAGCGCGCGCGTCGCGGGGACAGGAGCGCGGCGTCACACGGCGCGCAGGGCGTCGAGCGTCGCGCAGTACCGCTCGATGAGCGGGTGCGGCGCGAGGGTCAACGCGGTGGCGCGCAGCGCCTCGAAGCGCCAGAGCTGCGCGTCCTTGCCGCGCTTGAACATGGACCAGGGGTCTCCGTGGTCGGCGGCGCAGACGAGCATCGACTCGAAGTTGTCGATCTTGTCCGCGAGGGAGATGGCCTGCGCGTCCCAGGGTTCGCGGCCGAAGCGCTCGACGTAGCGCCGCTTGCGCTCCTCCCACGGGAGGGACTTGTCCTGCTCGCTCACCGCGTCGACGAGGGTGGCGACGCGGTCGCCGAAGCGCTGGGCGATCTCGTCGCGGGTCACGCCGCAGTCTTCGATCACGTCGTGGAGCGCGCCTGCGGCCTGCACCTCGTCGTCGAAGCCGTAGCCCGCGAGCACGGCCACCACCCCCGCCACGTGGCTCACGTAGGGGACCTCGACGCCGGGGTACTTTCGCCGCTGCCCGCGGTGCCACACCGCCGCGTGATCGAGCGCGCGCTTCAGGAGGAGAGACATGGGGTGAGACTACTGCGGGGCGGCGGGGGCCGTACGGAGACGGATCGCGTCTGCGGCCGTGGTGATCGACGGCGTCGCGGCGAGCGCGCGCTCAGCGTCTTCCTCCGCGAGCCACAGACGCATTTCTCCGTGCGCGGTGACGAAGTTCACGACCGACTCTGGGACGAACGCCATCGCGCCGGGCAGCGCGAGGAACGCGAGGAGCGCGGCGAAGACGTCGGAGAAGGGGTCTTGCGTCGCCTTCTCCCTGAAGCGGTCCATCGCGTCCTCCGACGGCGCGCCCGAGGTCGCGAGCGCTTCGAGGTCGCGCAGGAGCGTGAGCCGACGCCTCTGTCGCGCGCGGATCAGCGCCTCGTTGTTCAACAGGGGCAAGGTGTCGAGCGTCGCGCGGCCCCGCGGGTCCATCGTCGCGCGGCACCCACCGCCCTGTGGTCGTGAGGTCGAGGTGCCGCAACGGGTCGTCGACAGTGGGGATCACCATGGCGGGGTGGTAGTGCTCCAGCTTCTGCCGGTTGCAGACGTGCCGCAGGCCCACACGAGGTTGTCCTAATCGAAGGTGCGGAGGGATGCAGCCTCTCCGCGCCGCGTGGTCGATCTCCGCGCCGCGGTCGTGCTCGCAGTACATGCACCGCGCCAGATCCGGCGAGGCCATTGCCTCGAGCGCGAGCACCACAGCCTCGATGGCCCTGGTGCCACGGTGAGACCTCCAGCGTTCCTCCGCGAGAGACGCGTCCGTCTGCCGCTCCGCCACGGGCCTCGCGTGTTCAGCGGAGATCGCGGCGTCGAGCTCGCGCTGCCACTCGCCCAGCGCGGCGAGCGCGCGCGCGGGCAAGCCCACACGCCGATGAAACCTCATCGCGCCGCGAACACCCCGTCGCGCAGGGCGTGGTCGACGTTCTGAAGGTGTCCGCGGAGTCCGTAGGCACTCTCCTCGCGGAGCCGCTGGTGGGTGCTTCTCACGTCCTCGGGCGACGCCTTCGCGTGGAGGATGCGGCCTCGATCCTCGGCCATCTCCGCGCGCTTCCGCCTGACGCCTCGGACCAGGTGTGCTCCAGGCCGAAGAGCTTCGCTGAGGAGGGCGTCGTCGACGGTGCCGTTCACCACCTTGCGATAGAGCGCCTCGTCGGCGACGCGCGACCTCGTCGGTCCCCGGGCGCGGCAGGATGATCAGCCCGTTGGGGTCCGCCGCCTGACACACGAAGGGGCTGTGCGAGGTGACGAGGAACTGAATCCGCGGGAAGTGCTCCTTCAGCCACCACCCCACGCGCTGCTGCCAGCTCACGTGGAGGTGCGCGTCGACCTCGTCGATGAGCACGACGCCGGGTCTCCATCACGGCGCCCGATCGAAAGGAGAGCTTACCGTAGGTCGCGGCGAGGGAGCGAACGATGTCGAGCACCAACCCGATCACGGCGCGGTAGCCGTCAGAGAGGTCGCGGATCGGGAGTTCCTGCCCGTCTCGCGTCGAGGTCCAGAGACCGTCGGCGTCGTAGCGCAAGACCCTCACCAGCGGGTCCGGGAGCAGCCCATCGTTGAGCAAGTCGAAGGTGCCGCCGAGGAGCTGCCCGCGACCTTGTCGCCATCGGCGATGCGGAGCCGCAGATCGCGGAGCCACTCCAGCGCGTCGAGGAGCGATGCGTCGTCGCGGAAGAGCGTACCGAGCCGCGCCGCCTGCGCGGAGCGGCCCATCATCCGCTGGGCCTCGACGGTCTGCCCGAGAGTCGTCGAAAGGGGCCGTAGCCCGCGAGGAACCACCCGCGAGCGTTCTCAGACCAAAGACCGCCGAAGACATCTCCATACGCCGCCTGGCCGAACGATTTGGCTCGGGCGACAGGCTCTGCTGCGAACCACAACAAGGTCGCGACGAGCGCCTCCCCGAAGCTCGTCGTACGGAAAACTGTCCCCGACGTCGTGACTACGACCATGGAGGCCTTCGCGTTCTGTGTTCCTCCACGGATCCACCCGATGAACGACTTTGTAATCGGTCCGCGCCACGCGGACCTACGAGCGCGCCAGCGCGATCGCGCGGAGGAGCGTGGTCTGCTCGAGCCGTTGCGCCCGGCGAAGACCGTCCACCCCGCGTAGGCAGTCGCCGCCGCCGCGGACGAGCCGAGAGGTCGACCTGCTCGGGCCGAAGCCTCACGTTCTCGATGGTGACGTGCCGGATGTACATCGCGAGGAGCGCTCCGAAAGCCTTCGGCAGACCGTACCCCACGGCTGCACGCGGCGTCAGCCGTCCCCACGCTCGCCTCGCCCCGTGCGACCCCTCGCGCCCCTCATGGCTGAGACCTTCGCGCTCCCCTGCGCCGCGCGGCGCCCTCCTCGCGAACGGCACGCCGGGGTGCGCGGGCGGGGCGTGCACGGTGGCGGCCTGCAACGCGGGCTTCGCGAACTGCAACGGCAACGCGAGCGACGGGTGCGAGGTGAACCTGCGCGCCGACGTGAACAACTGCGGCGCGTGCGGCGCGCGCGGCACCGAGGTGTGCGACGGCGCCGACACCGACTGCGACGGCGCGGTGGACGAGGGCTGCCCCACGGGGATCACGGGGCTGACGACCTTCGACTTCCAGAGCCCGGCGTGGGGCGGAGGCGGCGGCGGCGCGTACGACATGCAGTGCCCGAGCGGGCAGTTCGTGGTGGGGATCTACGGCCGCTCGGGTGGCTACCTCGACAACGTGGGCATCCGCTGCGGCACGCCCACGCTCGTGGAGGACCGCTCGGTCACGCCGTTCCGTTACCGCGTCGACGTGGCGGTGGGCGGCACCGTGGGCCCGGTGGGCGGCGGCGGCGGAGGCGCCTTCGCGTACAACTGCCCCGCGAACAGCATGGTGATGCGCGTGCTCGGTCGGAGCGGCGGGTACATCGATCAGTTCCGGGTGGAGTGCTACCAGTGGGTGGTCTCGGGCTCCCCCACCACGGGCTTCGCGATCACGCGCAGCGGGGCGACGGGCATCTCGGGCACCTACGGCGGCGGCGGCGGCGGCCCCTTCGACTACCTCTGCCCGAGCGCGAGCGGCGGCCAGCCCTCGGCCATGCGTAGGGCCTTCGGCGGCGCGGGCGGCTACGTCGACCGGCTGGGCGTGTGGTGCACCTGGCCGATCCTCACCACGCGGTGAGTGACCCCCAGACTGCTCACCACGCGTAGACGCGCTCGGGGCTGTAGCGCCGCGCGAGGCCGTCGACGTACTCGATCAGCGCGTCGCGGCGGCGCAGGAGCGAGCGCACCTGCGTCGGCGTGAGCGGCGGGTGCTCGCGGTCGGGGTCGAGCGCCATCTCGGCGCGCACGCTCTCCTCGGTGAGGGCGCGCGCGCGGTCGATCACGTCGCGGCGGAACTTCTGCGTGCGGTGCAGGTTCGACACCGCGCGCTGCATGAGCCCCTGCACGAAGGGCTCGTCGAAGCCGCCGTTGTTGTCGCGGTAGATGAGGTGGCCGCCCTCGTCCATCGGGACGTTCGCGCCGCTCCAGCGGTCCCAGTTGCCGGTGAGCATGTCGAAGACGAGGAGGGTGGAGATCTCCTCGGCGCGCACGCTCTGGTCGGCGGGGATGTCGTGCCCCTGCCGCAGCCAGCGTTGCCAGCGCTCGACCTCGCGCGGGTTGTCGATGCGCGAGTCGCGCAACACCGGCACCCAGTAGATCGCCGCGCCGCGCACGGTGTTGTCGCGCTCGAACACCACCGGGCTGTCGGGCGCGAGCCGCAGCGTGGCGCGCGGAACGCTGCGCGACACGGCCGGAGGCACGCGGCTCAGCCCAAGCAAACGGTTGAGCCGGAACGCGGCGATCTCGGCGCGGTAGCTCTCTCCGTGCGTGGTGGAGCGCGGCTTGAACGCGGCGTCGATGGGCCCCGCCAGCGAGAGGTGAAAGTTCACCGACGTGCTGCCGACGTTCTGCCTGCCGCGGATGCGTCCGTCTCGGATCGCGTCGAGGATCTGCTCCTCGGCGAGGCCCGCGAAGGTGCGACCGCTGGGCGCGGGTGCGGGCGGGGGCGCGGCGGGGGGTTGCGCTTGCGGGGTCGGCGGTCGGGGCGCGGGCTGCGACAGCACGCCCGCCGAGAGGAGCGCCAGCGACGCGCCGACGCAGCCGGTGACCAGGGCTCGCATGACGGCGCCGACGGCTACCACGCCGCGGTGATTCACGCGAACTCCAGGGGGAGGCGTGGGCGCTCAGAGGTCCATCGGGAGGCCCGCGCGGCGCCACAGCTCGGTGCCCGCGAGGAAGAAGAGCAAGAGGCCCGCGCCGCCGTAGGTGATCCCGACGCAGTCGGCGCGGGAGATCCCCTCGGGGCCGCGGCGCTTGAGGAACGCCGCCTGCGCCGCGGGGGCGGCGACCATCAAGAGCTCGCGCGTGGTGACGGCGCCCGCGACGCGCGCCACGACCAGCACCGCGGCCGACGCGGCGCAGAGCGCGTACACGAGCGAGGCGCTCACCGCGGGGCCGTGCACCACGGGGTAGGTGGGGACGCCCACGGCGCGGTCTCCGTCGGCGTCGCGCAGGTCGTAGAGCACCTCGAAGGTGTGCTCGAAGAGGAAGAAGTACGCGATCACCGCGACCACCCCCGCGGGAGACATCGCGAGCGGGAGAGCGAGCCCGAGCAAGGGGTAGAGCCCCACGCTCAGCACGAACATCACCGCGCTCATGGTGTTCTTGAAGACGTAGAGGTCCTTGAAGCGCCTCATGCCCTTCGGCGTCGGCACCACGCGGAAGCTGTAGCCCAACCCCAGCGCGTGAAAGACCACCCGCGTCACGGCCAGCGAGAGCGGCAGCGCCGCGAAGCCCCACGCGAGCGAGGCGGCCAGCACGACCAGCGAGCCCGCGGTGAGGGCGCGGGCGTGGCGGGCGACGAACTCCGTCGCGGCGATGCCGTTGAGCCGGTCTTCGTCGACGTCCGTCGCGCGGTTGAGGAGGTTCACGAGGCACCAGTCGAGCCCGCACAGGAGCGCGAGCCCCACGGGGTACGCGCCCTTGAACAGGTACCCGAAGGTCACCGTCGCGCAGACCGCGATGGCGACGATGTGCAGCCGCAGCGTCGACGCGAGGTCCTTCACTCGCGCGCGACTCTACAACCGGGCGCGGGCGCCGTGAGAAGCTCCGCGCGCCGATGGTCGCCCTCGAGCTCGCCTGCGTCGCGATCCTCGCCGCCTACGCCTACGCGCACCGCCGGGAGCCCTCCCTCGCGCGCGACGTGGCGATCCTCGCGGCGGTGGGCGCTCCTCGGCGAAGACACGATGATCCGCGCGTACGGCTTCTACGCCTACGCGCCGGGCTGGCACCTGCGGGTCGACCACGTCCCGCTGTTGATCCCGGCGATCTGGGCGCCGGTGGTGCTCTCGTCGCGCGCCGTCGCCCGCGCGATGCTCCCGCGAGAGACCTCTCCGTGGCGCGAGGCGCTGCTCGTGGGCGCGCTGGTCACCTTCGACGCCGCGCTGATCGAGCCCATCGCCGTGCGCGCGGGCCTGTGGCGGTGGTTCTACCCGGGCGTGCTCTCGGTGCCGGTGATCGGCATCGTCGGCTGGGGGTGCTTCGCCTTCGCCGCGACCTGGCTCCAGCGCGCGCTGCCGCGGGAGCGCGAGTGGCTCACGGTCTTCCTCGCGCCGCTGGCCTCGCACGCGATGGTGCTCGCGCTGTGGTGGGGCGCGCTGCGGTGGGCGCTGCGCGACCCCGTGCCCTTCACGAGCGCGGCTGTGGCGCTCGGGGTGATGAGCGCGGCCTACACGCTGGCCATCGCTCGCACGGGCGCGCGCCTGCCGTGGAGGGAGCTCCTCCCGCGCGCGGCGGCGACGCTGTTCTTCGCGGCGCCCTCGCGCGCCGGGCCGACGCGACGCTGGTGGCGTGGGCGGCGCTGTTCACGCCGCCGTGGCTGCTGCTCTGCGCGCGGGCGCTCCGCGCCAGGGATTGACGCCCTTTGCACCCGGACCGGAAGTCCGGGGCAGGCCTGGCGCTCAAGCCCTCGCAGAGCGAGGGCTTCTCACTGGCGCTCGCGTCGCGTTCCACGACCCCATCCCTGATGGCCTGCGGGGCGAGGGCTTCTCACTGGCGCTCGCATCGCGTTCCACGACCCCATCCCTGACGGCGCTCGCAGAGCGAGGGCTTCTCACTGACGCTCGCATCGCGTCCAATGACTCCATCATCCCGATGGAAATCGCGCGAAGCCCTCGCTCTGCGAGGGCTTGAGCGTAGGCCTCGCCCCAGAGACCTCTTCCGAAGCCCTGGAGGGCGCTCACTCGAGATCCCCGCGCGACCACCGCCCCTGCTCGCACACCCACACCGCGGTGACGCGCCCGTTCACCCGCGACGCGCAGCGGCGACCGCGTCCCGCGCAGGGCGCGCCCGCGCGCAGCCGCGACGGCGGCGGGCAGGTCGAGTCCTGCGGGTCGGGGTAGCGCGGCGGGTTGCAGTACCTCCGCATCGCGCGCCAGTGACCCTCGACGCAGCGGTAGCCGTTCAGCCCGCACGCGTTCTGCGCGCGGACCCGGCACACCTCACCGTCGCGCCCGCACGCGCCGCCGTCGCGCGCGCTCGGCGGGCACTGGGCCTCGGCCGTCGCGACCCCGAAGGTCACCACCAGCGCGGGCGCGAGACGTCTCACCGCGGTCTCAGCCCCGGAAGAAGAGCTGCACCATCACCAGCGCCACGCCCAGGCCGATGACCACGCCGATGGCGATGAGCGCGGCGACGGGCAGGCCCTCGCGAGGCGCGGGCGCGGGCGCGACGGGCCGCGGGTCGGACACCTGCGGCGGGTTCGCGACGGTGGGGCCGGTGTTGGCGCCGCTGTTGGGAGACGGCGTCGGCGCGACGGCGTTGGGAGAGGGCGCCGCCGCGGGGTTCATGGGCGGAGGCCGCTCGCTGCGGAGCGCCACGCCCGAGGGCTGCGTCGGCGCGAGGCCCGCGGAGTACGAGGGCACCGCGCTCATGGCCTGCAGCACGCCCTCCTCGGGGACGAGCGCGCTCAGGGCCGCGGCGAACTCGGCGGCGCTCTGGAAGCGCTCGTCAGGGTCCTTCGCCATCGCGCGGTCGAGCACCTCTTGGAAGCCCTGCGGGAAGACCTTGTCGGGCGCGCGCTGCGCGAGCGGGATGGGCTTCGCCTGCACGTGGAGCGTGATGTACTCCATGGGCGAGCGCGCATCGAAGGGGAGCTTGCCGGTGACCAGCTCGTAGAGGATCACCGCGAGGGAGTACACGTCGGAGCGCGGGTCGAGCGTCTTCCCCTGCGCCTGCTCGGGGGACATGAACTCCGGCGTGCCGAAGACCATGCCCTCTTGCGTGAGGATGAGTGAGCCGGGCTGCATCTCGCGCTCGGTCACCTTGGCGAGCCCGAAATCGAGGACCTTCACGTAGTCCTCGATGCCGCCCTGCTTGCACAGGAAGATGTTCTCGGGCTTGAGGTCGCGGTGCACGATGCCCTTCTGGTGGGCCTCTTCGAGCGCGCCGCAGGCGTGGATGAGCACGCGGATCGCGCGCGAGGGCTCCATCGGGCCCTCGTGGCGCACGATCTGCCCGAGGTTCCGCCCCTCGAGGTACTCCATCACGATGAAGCACGCGCCGTCTTCGAGCTGGTCGTAGAGGAAGACCTTCGCGATGTGCGGGTGCGTCAGGTGGCTCATCGCGCGCGCCTCGCGGCGAAAGCGCGACACCAGGTCCTTACGGTTGGTGAACTTCGCGTGCAGGATCTTCACCGCCACGTAGCGGTCCATGCTCGGCTGGTGGGCCTTGTAGACCGCGCCCATGCCGCCGGATCCGATCCGCTCGATGACCCGGAATTGACCGCCGAGCAGCTCCTTGCCGGCGTACTGGTCCTGACGCACGGCGCGAGAGTGCCCGCACTTCTCCCGCGCGGCAACCACCTCGTGCCCTTGACCCGCGGTGGTCACGGCGCGTCCCATCCCGCGCCGTGTCGGCCGCCGTGACCGCGCCCTTCCCCTTCGACCGCCTCGCGCGCTTCACCGCCCGCGACGTCGACCTCACGCGCCTCGCCCTGCGCCTCCTCTCCCCCGCGGCGCCCCCCGGCCTCGAGCTCCTCGGCCCTCGCTGGGGCCGCCTCCTCGGCGCGCCCCTCCACGCCGCGCCCTCGCCCCCGACCGTGACCACCGCGCGCGCGCTGCGCGCCGCCCCCGACGGCGCCGCGCTCGCCCTCGTCGCGCAGCACCCTCGCCTCGGCCCCGTCGCCGCGCTCCTCGACGCGCCCCTCGCCCGCTGGCTCTGCGCCCGCGCGCTGCGACGTCCCGAGCCCCCTCCGGGCGCGCCCCTCTCGCCCGACGACGAGGGCGCGCTCGCGGCCCTGGCCTCCCGCGCCGCCCTCGCGCTGTGGTCTCCATCGCCTCCGCCCGTGGTGCTGCGCGCGGTGACCGACGAGCTCGACGACGTCTTCGCCGCGCTCGGGCTCTCTCGCGACGACGCCTCGCCCGCGGTCGAGTGGCGCTGGACCCTCGCCTCGCCCGAGGCCTCGGGCGCGCTGCGCGTGGTGATCCCCGGCGCGTCGCTCCCTACGGTGATCGAGCCCTCGCGCGTCGCCCCCGCCCTCCATGACCTGCGCGTGCCCGTGTCGCTCGTGGCGGGCCGCGCGCGCTGGAGCGCGCAGACCGTGGCCTCGCTGCGCGTGGGAGACGTGCTCCTCGCGCCCTCGCTCTCGCGCGACGGCGCGGGCGTGACGGGCGGCGTGTCGCTGGTGCTGGGCGCGAACCGCGCGGCCGCGATCGCGGCTACCCTCGCGCGCGACGCCGCGACGCTCTCGGGCGTCGAAGACCCTCACCCCCGGAGTGAAGACGTGAGCGAGACAGAGGCGAACGACGCGCCGGTGATGGCGCCCGAGCGCGCGGCGGGCTTGAGCGTGGAAGTGAGCCTCGAGCTCGCGCGCATGGAGGCGACGGTGGCCGAGGTGAGCGCGTGGCGCGCGGGCGAGGTGGTGGCCTTCCCCGCGGGCGTGGGCGACGCGGTGACGGTGCGCGCGGGCGGGCGCGCGCTCTGCCGCGGGGAGCTGGTGGTGGTCGAGGGCCGCGTGGGCGTGCGCGTGGTGGAGTTCCTGTGAGGGCGGCGATCGCCCTCGCGGTGGTGGGCGCGCTCGCGTGCAAGCGCTCCGCGGCCCCGTCGCCTGCGCCGACGCCGTCGCCCGCGGTCACCGCGCCCGCCGACGCGCCCGCGGCGGTCGACGCGCCGCCCGAGCGCTCGGAGCCCGAGTCGGTGAACCTCCGCGGCGCCTTCACGGGTCAGTCGGTGGACCCTCCGCTGCGCGAGCTCGATCGGAGCATGACCGTCGCGCCCTGGCGCGGCCGAGGGGAGCTCACCGTCACGGTGCCGCCGCGCGAGGGAGAGGTGCGCGGCGAGATGCGCGCCGACGGCTTCGTGCTGCGCCTCCGCGGGTGGCGCACGGAGCAGGGCGTGCGCGCGACGCTCGATCAAGAGACCGACGCGGGCGAAGGGGTGTGGCGGGGCCTGCTCGACGGCGTGTTCGAGGGCGGCGCCTTGCGCGGCACCTGGGCGGCCTCGGCCGACGGCGGTCGCAACGCGCGCGGCGGCACCTTCGAGGCGCGCTGAGGCCGCGGGCCACTACCCCTCGCGCGGCGATCTGTCGTAGAGACTGCACGCGATGCCCCGGTTCGCAGCGATCGACGTCGGCTCCAACGCGATGCGCCTGCGCGTGGTCGAGGCCACGTCGCCCGAGCAGGTGCGCGAGGTGGCGTCGGAGCGCGCCGCGGTGCGCCTCGGCCACGACGTGTTCCTCAACGGCAAGCTCGCGCCCTCGGCGGTGGTCGACGCCGTCGACGCGATGCGGCGCTTCCGCGAGGTGATGAAGGAGTCGGGCGTCGACGGCTACCGCGCCGTGGCCACCAGCGCGGTGCGCGAGGCGCAGAACGCCGACGTGCTGGTCGAGCGCGTGGCGCGCGAGGCGGGCATCCAGCTCGAGGTGATCGAGGGCGTCGAAGAGGCGCGGCTCGTGCTCGTCGCGGTGAACCACGCGGTGAAGCTCCAGGGCCGGCGCGCGCTGCTCATCGACATCGGCGGCGGCAGCGTCGAGCTCACCACCCTCGCGGGCGAGGGCCCGCGCGAGTCGGTGTCGCTGCCCATGGGCACGGTGCGGCTGCACGAGGCCTTCCTCGACGTCGACGGGGTGGTGACGACCGAGCGCCGCAAGCTCATCGAGGAGTACATCGACCGGCTGCTGCGAGACGCGCGGCACATCCTCGCGCTGGCGCCCGACGTGGTGATCGCGACGGGGGGCAACGCCGAGGCGGCGGCGCTGCTCGCGCCCGCGGCGACGGACGACGGGCAGGGCGTCGACGTGGCGGCGATGATCGCGCTGCGCGACGAGATGGCCGCGATGACCCCGAAGGCGCGGCGGGAGCGCTGGGGCCTGCGCGGAGACCGCGCCGACGTGATCGTGCCCGCGATGTTCGTGCTGGGAGAGGTCGCGACGCGGGTGGGCGCGGCGCGCATCTCGACGCCCGGCGTGGGCTTGAAAGACGGCATCCTCGCGGAGCTCATCGACCGCTCGTTCCGCGTGTGGGACCACCGCCGCGAGGAGCGCGAGGTCGAGGCCGAGGCCGTCGCGCTCGGGCGGCGGTACCGCTTCGACGAGGGCCACGCGATGCACGTCGCGGCGCTGGCGTCGTCGATCTTCGACCAGACCGAGGAGCTGCACCACCTCGGCGCCGAGGAGCGCTCGCTCCTGCGGCTCGCGGCGATCCTTCACGACGTGGGCGACTACGTCGGCTTCGACGCGCACCACAAGCACACGTACTACCTGGTGACGCACTCCGACCTGATGGGCCTCACGCCCGAGCAGAAGGAGGTCGTCGCCAACGTGGCGCGCTACCACCGCAAGGCGCTGCCCGACCTGTCGCACCCGGGGTACCGCAAGCTCGATCGCAAGGGGCGCGCGGTGGTGCGAAAGCTCGCGGCGATCCTGCGGGTGGCCGACGCCTTCGACCGGGAGCACCAGCGCAAGGTGCTCGAGGTGGCCGTAAGGCTCTCGCCGGGTCGGGTGGCGCTGCGCGCGGTGCAGGACCTGCGGGTGGGCCCCGAGGCCGACCTCGCTCGAGCGGTGGACGGCCCTGCGCAAGGCCGACCTGATGGAGGACGTCTTCGCGGTGGAGGTGCGCGTCGACGGGGCCGAAGGGCTCGGCGGCGCGAAGGCGTTCCAGTGACAGGAATTCTCCCGGGCTAGATCGCCCCCCCGCGGCTCTGATACCACCGACGCCAAGGAGACGATGGCGACCGACCGCGCGCACATCCTGGTGGTGGACGACGACCCTGACGCGCTCTCCCTCGCGCGGGGCGTGCTCTCGCAAGCGGGCTGGCGCGTGAGCGTGGCCGACACCGTGGCCGACGCGCTGGCCGTCGCGCGCCGCGACCCGCCGCAGTGCGTGGTGAGCGACGTGATGATGCCCGGCGAAGACGGCTTCGCGCTCTTGGAGGTGTTGCGCGCCGAGCAGCCCGACGTGCCGGTGATCTTGATGACGGGCTACGGCGGCCTCGACGACGCCGTGCGCGCGGTGTCGAGCGGCGCCGAGCGCTACCTCCCGAAGCCCGCGCGCCCGGGAGCGCTCCGCGACGCGGTGCGCACCGCCTCGCCCGCGCCGAGGCGACCCGCGCGGCGGACCCGCGGCCGTCGACGCCGCCGTTGCCGCCCGAAGCCGTGGTGGGCCGCAGCCCCGCGATCGTGTCGCTCTACGCGACCATCGCGCGCGCGGCCAACGCCTTCGCGCCGGTGCTGATCCGCGGAGAGACGGGCACGGGCAAGGAGTGGGTGGCCCGCGCGATCCATCGGTACGGCCCGCGCGCGCGCGGCCCCTTCGTGCCGGTGAACGCCTCGGCCCTGCCCGAAGGGACGCTGGAGAGCGAGCTCTTCGGCCACGCCCGCGGGAGCTTCACGGGCGCGGTGGGCCCGCGCAAGGGACTGTTCCAGCAGGCCAACGGCGGGATCCTCTTCCTCGACGAGGTGGGGGAGCTGCCGCCGCGGGTGCAGGCCGAGCTCCTGCGGGTGTTGCAGGAGGGCGAGCTGCGGCCCGTGGGGGCCGACGAGGTGGTGAAGGTCGACGTGCGGGTGGTGTGCGCGACGCACCGCGACCTCGACGCGATGGTGCGCGCGGGGCGCTTCCGCGAGGACCTTCTCTTCCGCCTGCGGGTGATCGACGTGACGGTGCCGCCGCTGCGCGAGCGGAGAGAAGACATCTCCGCGCTGGCGGAGCACTTCCTCGCGCACGCGCCGGGCGCGTCGGTGACGGCCGACGGGCGCCCGCGGCGGTTCTCCCCCGAGGCGCTCGAACGCCTCGCGCGGCGCGAGTGGCCCGGGAACGTGCGTGAGCTCCAGGCCGCGGTGTTCCGCGCGGCGGCGCTGGCGGCGGGCGCGGTGATCCTGCCCGAAGACCTCCCGCCCGCGGCGGGGGCCGAGGCCGAGGCGCACGCGGTGGAGCCCCTCACCCTCGCGACGGTGTGGGACCACCTCCTGCCGCAGGGCGTGCCCACGCTCGAAGAGCTGGAGCTGTCGTTCGTGCAGGCGGTCTTGCGTCACCTCGGCGGCAACAAGACCCAGGCGGCCGAGAGCCTCGGGGTCGACCGCAAGACCATCCGACGGATCCTCGCGCGCGGCGCCGACGACGACGCCGAGGGCTGACCGCGCGTCAGTGCCCGTGCGGGGCGTTGCGCGGGTCGAAGGGCGGCAGGTCGCCGAGGTCGCTGGGCGGCAGGTGGATGAGGTCGAGCCGCTCGGGGTGCGTCTCGGGGTGGAGCCGCTCGCGGGCCTGGGCGAGCACCTCGGCGCTGCGCTGCTGCCGCCGCTCGCGCACGAGGAAGCCGCGGATCGACGCCTCGACGCCGGGGTCACCGAGGTGGCGGTCGAGCGCGGGGCGGATGCCCGTGAGCACGCCGACGCCGAAGCGACCGTCGGGCAGGGCGACGGGCTGCGGGGTCACGTCCATCTCGCGGTTGAGGGCGAAGACGGCGGCGGCGAGGGGCGCGGGCACGGGGCGGCCGTGGGCGGCGTCGCTGGGTGATCCGTCGCGGCGGAAGTAGAACGCGTCGCCCTCGTGGGCGCGCGTGGCCTCGTCGACGGAGTTCTCTCGCACGAGGGCGCGCACGCGGCGGAGGTCTCCGCGGGCGGAGCGCGCGCCGTCGATCACGCGCTGCGCGGCGGCGCGGTCGGCGGTGATGGCCACGGTGGCGCGGCGGAACTCGGGCTGCTGGTAGTCGTCGAGGTGGGACTGGTAGTAGCGCTCGACCTCGTCGCGGGAGATCGACTCGGGCGAGATGGCCTCGAGCACGAGGGCCTGCTCGACGCGCTGCGCGAGGATGCGCCGGAGGGCGGCGGCGACCTCGGGGGTGCGGTCGATGCCGCGGGCGCGGGCCTCGCGCGCGAGGAGCATGGTGGTGACGACCTGCTCGAGGTACTCGCGCCGCCGCTCGGGCGTGAGGTAGGTCTGCCGGATGGGCGCGGGGGCCTCGTTGAGCATGTCTTCGAGCTCGCCCACGGTGATGGTGGCGTCGCCGACGCGCGCGACGACGGCGGCGCGGCGGGCGGTCTCGGCCGGGTCCGCGGGGGCGGCGGGCGCGGCGTCGCGGGGCTGCGCGACGGCCGCGAGGGGCAGCGAGAGGAGTGCGGCGAGGGCGAGGGCGCGGCGACGGAGCATCGACGGGAGCGCGTCGCACGCGAGGGAGTGAGCGTCAAGGGTGAGGCGCGGCGGCGCGGGGCGGCCCGTCGGACTCCCAGGTCGAGCCGTCGGTGAAGTGCACGGCGTTCACCCAGATCCGAGCGCGGGTGCAGAGCTCGGCGCCCATCGTGACGCGCCACGAGCCGTCGACAGTCGCGCCGGGCGCGATGACCTCTTGATGGATCATCCTGAAGCCGGGCGACGTGCGGTCGAAGTCCGACGGGTTGTGCAGCAGCGCGCCGAAGTTGTCATAGCACCATGCCTCGAAGCGCACTCCGTCGACGCTCTTCTCGGCGGAGGTGTTCCGCAGCCGCACGTCGACGTTGCGTCCGAGGCCGAGCTCACCCGGATTGACGCCGAGCGCCTCGGCTTGCACGGGCGCCCCGGGCTGCGCTGGAAACTGCGCGTACCGCTCTGGCGTCGGCAGCGTCGGCGGAGGGCTCAGCTCAGGAGGCTCGGCGCTCGTGGGCGCGCTCGCACGCGGTCGCGGAGCGTGGTCGCCCCCGAAGGCCCGCTGCATCCCCTCGCCGAGCGCGCTAAGCCCCGAGGCCATCTGCCACGCGCCGTACGCGAACCAGCCGGTCGAGAGGCTCATCACGATCGACCACGCGGCCACGGCGGCGACGAGGCCCTGACGATAGAGCAGAAACGCGCCCAGGACCGTCGTCGCGACGAGCGCGACGGTCACACCTTGCGTCCACCACATCACACAATCCCTCCACTCGGTGAAGCGACCGAGGTTCAGGCGTAGAGATGCGAGCGGGCGCGTTCGTCTGACGCGCGGGTGGTAGCGTCGGCGGGGTGGGCGCCTTCGACGCGGCGTACATCGCGAACTCCGACCCCGCGGGCTACGCGTTCTTCCACGACGACCTCAGCCGCGAGGCCGTCGACGAGGTGAACTGGTGGTCGCCGCGCGCGACGCGCCCCCTCACCTACGCGCTCCGCCCCGGGATGCCCGTGTTCTTCCGGCTCACCAGGCCGCACCACGCGATCGTGGGCTACGGCTTCTTCGCCGACTTCGTCGTCCTCCGCGCCGACCTCGCATGGGAAGCCTTCACCACCGCGAACGGCGCCCGCTCCGCCGAGCACTTCTACGAGCGCGTCGCGAACCTCCGCCGCGAAGACTTCGACCCCGTCTCCCCTCCGCTCCTCGGGTGCCACCTGCTCCGCGAGGTGCGCTACTGGCCGCGCGAGCGCTGGCTCCCGTGGAACGAGCCGCAGGGATTCCGTCGCAACACGGTGCAGGGCAAGCTCGAGCGCGACCCGGCCCTCCTCGCGCTGCTCGAGGCCGCGATGGACGCCGACGCCCGCGTCGCCCCCTCGGACCTCGCCCCGCGCTTCGAGCCCCTCGCCGCGTCGGCGCGCGAGTTCGCGCTTCGTTCCGTGCCGGTGCGCTCGGGCCAGGGAACCTTCCGTCTGCGGCTCCTGCACGCGTACGGCGAGCGCTGCGCGATCACGGGCGAGCACACGGTGCCGGTGCTCGACGCGGCGCACATCCAGCCGTACGTGGCCGCCGCGAGCAACCACCCGCAGAACGGGATGGTGCTCACCAAGGAGTTCCACACGCTCTTCGACCGCGGATACGTCACCGTCGAGGCCGAGCGCGACCGCTACATCGTGCGCGTCTCCCCGCGCCTGCGCGCCGACTGGAACAACGGCCGCCGCTACTACGCCTACGACGGCCTCCCCCTCCAGGTGACGCCCGCGCACGAGGCGCTGCGACCGAGCGCCGCCGCGCTGCGATGGCATCAGCGCGAGGTCTTCCTCACGCGCTGACGGTGCCGCGATCACCGCGGGGGATCTCTGCGCCGCGAGCATCCGCGTGCGTTCGAGAGGCGAAGCTCCATCGCGAGGCCGCCCTTCAAGGTCACGTCGCGGCCGAAGGTGTTCACCACCCGCGCGAGGAAGCGCTCCATCACGAAGCGCTGCCGCACGCGGCTGACGAGCACCCGACGCTGCGCCGCGCGCTTCTTCAAGCGGTCTTCGAGGGCGACCTTGAACGCGGCCAGGTCTGTGTTGTAGACCTTGGGTGCGGTCACGTGGCCCCCTTCCGACGCGCACGTTCCAGGCGTGACGCCTCGGCGGGGGTGATGAGCTTGCGGCGCCGGGCCTGCGTGATGGCCTGCTCAACCCACGTGGTCGACACGTCGGCCTCGATGCAGTCCGCGATGGTGCGGGCAGGCGTGGTGAGCGAAACGTACCCGAGCCACTGCCGCTCGCTCTCGGCGAGCTCGGCAACGTGTAGCGTGACGTGGCCCGGCGTGGCGAAGCGCGCGTAGCGCCAGGTGGGCGGCACGGTCATGTGCACTCGGCCGGGGAGCGCGTCGGAGAGTCCGTGGAGGAAGAGCGCGGTGACGTGGCTGAAGACGGCGTCCTCGCCCGACCAGAGCCACAGAGCGATGAGCTCGTCGTGCTCGGTCGGGGACGCGCTCACGAAGCGGTAGACCCCGCGCATCTCCCGCGACACCCACCCGGTGCCGACGCGGTAGCGCAGGAGCTGCGGCGAGATGTGGTGCGCCTGGGCCTCGGCGGCGGTGAAGAAGCCGGCGCGGGCGCGCGCGGCCTCCATCAAGCCGGTCCAGTCGGGGGTCCGCGCCTCGTCCACGATTCGCAGTTTGTGAAGGATAGCTTTAGAAACTGCAAGAGAACGGCTGGGCGATGGCTGTGCCGCGTGGAGCTCGAAAGCCGCAGGGACATCCCGCGCGCCTACGCGGCGATGCGGCCGAACACCTCGCGGTGCCTTGCGAGCAACGGCTCCGACAGCGCGTGTCGCACCGGGGCCGACAATGGTTTCCCCTCGTAGGCCAGGAACGCGGCAGCGAGTTCCCCGCGCGTGACCTCGTCGCGTACGCGCCGCCCGACCACGAGGCGGAGGTCCTCGTCGAAGGTGATGAGGTGCCGGTCGAAGGCCGCGTCGTGCAAGCGGTTCAGGGCGATGCCGTTGCCGGGGTCGACCCTCCGCGTCTCGTCGTCCGCCCACGGAACGACGTGGCTCGCCACCAGGAGCTCCGGGGTCGCGAGGCCGGTGAGCGCACAGCGCCCGTTGAAGTTCTCCAGCACCACGCGACGAAAGAAGTCCTGCCCGAGCCTCACGCGGCGCAAACCCTCGGCCTCCGTCACAAGCGGGGCCGACGCAATGGGCGGCGCTGACCCCGACGGAGAAAACCCCTCGACGCGGGCGCGCCAGAGCGCTTCGGCCTCGGAGACGATAGCGGTGTCGCCGGTCGTGAACTGCGCGATGAGCGAGCGGTCGAGCGCCGAGGTGTTGGGGAGCCCCTTCACGCCGCGCGCCCTCTCCGCCGGGTCGAGCGATGTGAAGTTGTTGAGCTTCATCGAGATGCTCCCGGGCGTTCGCCCGAGTATCGCAGCGAGGCCAATGACCCTCTGGTTGCGGGCGTCCTGCTGGCCGAAGGGGATGCGCCAGTAGAGGTGCAGGACGAGGAGCGTGTCCTCGCGCGTCCAATCTTGGCGGGCTGCCTTCGCCACACTGCGACGCCTCCAGGCCCTCACACCGCGACGAACACCCCCACGCCCACCGCGTCGTGGAACTGGCGCACCAGCTCCGTCGCGAAGCGCGCGTCCTCCACCAGCACCCCCGCCTCCACGTTGCGTGAGTGGCCCCGGTCGGTGAAGTTCGCCGAGCCCACCAGCGCCCGCGCGCCGTCGACCACCACGCACTTCGCGTGCAGGCTCGCGTAGCTCTTCGGCACCGCCGCCCTCGGGTCGACGTACAGCGTTGGCGCGGGTGCCCCGAACGGCCAGAAGCGCGCTCTCCACGCCTCGGCTTCGGCGCGCAGGTACGCCTCGGGGTCGATGGGCGCGCGCTCGGCCATGTCGAGGTGCACGAACATCTCCACCGTCACCCCACGGTCGCGCATCACCGCGTGCAGCGGCGTGAGCACGCCCTCGCCCTTGTCGAAGGAGTAGCCCGCGATCAACACGTGCCGCCGCGCGCCCTCGAACATCTCCCGCACCACCACGGCGGTGTCGCGGGCGCCGCTCGCGCGCGTCTCCGGCCCCGTCCACACCAGCGACACGCGCGTCGACGGTGGACGCCTCCGCTCCGCGATCACCGCGCCCAGCACCGCGCGCGCCGTCCCCACCGACTGACCCACCAGCGCCGCACCCACACCGTCGAGGCCCGAGCGCGACAGCCGCGCCGTCGTCACCGGCTCGGTCTCGCCCGCGCCGTCGAGCGCGTGGGCGAGGCGCTCCAGGTCGGGCGGCGACACGTCGGCGAGCTCGATCACGGGCGCTCTCGGAAGAAGGCCACCGCCGGGTCGCACCCCAGCGTCGGCACCACCAGCGCGCGATCGAGGAACTGGTTGAAGCGCTCGCAGGAGCACTCCGCGACGAAGAGGCAGCCGTGGCAGGCCGCGCCTTCCAACAGGCGCCCGGTCTGGTCTCCGTCGGGCAGGTGGTGGCCGCACACGGGGTCGTTCGCGCACAGCGCGCCGAGGTCCCACGCCGCGCGGAGGTGTCGCGCGAGGTGGCGCCCCTGCTCGACGAGGCCCCCGAGCGTGCCCTCGGTGCCCGCGCTCCCCGTCGCCAACAGGATCGCGCCCATCGGCACCGGGTCGTGCGGCAGGGAGCAGTAGATGCGCTCGCGGATCGCGCTCGCCGCGTAGCCGCACTCTAGCGACAGGGCCGTGATGACCAGGTGCGAGAGCGCGTGCAGGAGGTAGAAGCGCACCCCAGGGAACTCCGGCGGCTCGGCCATCGGCGCGCACCACTTCGCGTAGCCCGCCCGCAGCGAAACCTCGCGCCGCACGCACGGCCGGGCGCGACTCCCACGCGCAGGGCGTCTTCGTCGAGGCTCACGAAGATGCCCTCGCCGCGCACCTCCGACGCGGGGAGCCAGTCGGTCTGGAGCCCGAGCGCCGCAGCGGTGACCTGATACTCGCCCTGGAGGTCCGAGGTCGTCGGAGACAGGCGCGTGAAGCCCACCTGCACGCGCACCTCGCGGGCTTGTGCGCCAGCACCACGCGCTCCACCGACGCGGGCAACGCGGGCTCCTCACGCCGCGCGGCGAAGAAGATGTCGCTCGGCGAAGCGAGCTTGCCGGCGACCTCGTCGGGCGCGCCCATGAACTGGCGGAACTCCGCCGTGCGCACCGGGCCGTGCTCCACGGGTGAGCCCGCGCGACGGGCCTCGACGGCGGCGAGCACCTCGGCGTCGCTGTAGCCCTCGGTCGCCTTGAACACCTCTGGCACCGTTCGGAACGCAGGCAAGGTCGCGGCGGTGGCGACCTGGAGGATGTTCCACACGCGGTCGATCGCCTCGCGCAGCGCGAGCTCCTTCACGGGCGGGATCGACAGCGCGCTCTCGACCAGCGCGAAGTAGGCGTCGCTCGCGGTGCGCACCACGAGGCGCAGCTCCTCGACGCAGTCGTGCTCGTCGCCCTCCTCACCGAGCCACGGGCGCTCGCCGTGGCACTTCGGGAGGCCCGCGCGTCCCTTCGACAGGGGGCGCGACTTTCGGCACGCGCGGCAGCGCACCACGATCTCGGAGAAGTCCCCAGAGGCGCCCTCGTCGAGCACCAGACGCGCGCTCCCGCAGCTCGGGCCGTCGTGGGCGAACCACACCCACGGGAACTCCTCCAGGTGACCCCTCGGGCACGCGGCGACGAAGCGCACGGGCACGCAGATCGCCCCGCTCTTGCGGTCGTCGCAGCGGTGCAGGTAGTGGCCGCCCTTGCGCTCCAGGCCATGCCACGCCTGCACCAGCGCGCGGCACTTCGGGTTCTGGCACACGAACCACGTCGGGAACTCCACCGCGCGGATGCCCTTGCCGCGACGCGCGTCCTGATCGTCGCAGGCGGGAGGCTCCCTGAAGGGCTCCTCGGTGCGCAGCTCCTTCAGGCCCTGCTGACGTCGTCGCGCGTTGAGGCTCGCGCAGAGGCGGGGCTCGGTGAGCACGCGCATCCCGTCGCCCTGCCAGTAGTCCAGGCCCCCGATGACCACCGCGTCGTCGACGAGGTCGACCATCGCGCCCGCGCCGTAGGCCGTGAGGAGCTGGCTGCGACGGATCTTTCCGTCGGGTGGCGCGGCCTGCGTCGAGGCGGCCCAGGAGTTCCGCTTGGGCTTCACGCGCCCGCTCCCTTGCGCGAGAGCTTCGCGCGCTCGACCCAGACGTGGGTGGTGGGCTCCACGTCGCGCATCGACGTGGGCGCGGCGAAGCGCGCGTCGTCGCTCCCCGTGGGCGGAGCCTCGGCGTCGAGCACCGTGAACAACATCGGCTTGCCCTTGCGGTCGCGGTTGTACGGAGACCAGCACCGCTGCGACGCGCCCTCGCGGCTCGCGCGCACCAGGGCGACCCAACTGTCGACCAGGCTCTCTCCGCGCTGGCGCAGCGTCTCGACCAGGGCCTCGTGGCCGCGCGCGTCGAGCCCGAGGCGCTCCCTCCCGGCGCGCGTCGCGAAGCCCTCGAGGATCGCGTCGAGCGCCGCGCGGTGGGCCTCGACCTCCATCACGCCGTCGCTCGGTTGCAGCGTCCCGTCGCGATGACGCGCGACCGCGAGGAGCGCCCCCGCGAAGCCGCGCTCCAACGCGGGGGCGGAGAAGGGCGTCAGGCTCGCCGCCTCGACGTGGCGGTAGAAGCTCTCGTGCCACGCGGTGAACCGTTCGTAGTGCGAACGATCGCGGGGCTTGTGCAGGTTCAACGCCGTCACCACGAGGCCCGGCCACTTCGCCTGACGGCCCACGCGTGACGTGGCCTGGATGTACTCGCTCGTGGTCTTCGGCTGCCCCGCGACCACCATCAGCCCGAGGCGGTCGATGTCGACGCCCACGGAGATCATGTTCGACGCGAGCAGCACGTCGACGTGCTCTTCGTGCGTGTGGGGGTAGCCGAGGCGCGTGCGGGTGCGGGCGATGCTCCCGAGGCTCTCGCGCGAGGTGAGCTCCACGGGCTCTCCGAGCTCTCGCGTGCGAAACCATCGCGCGCTCGTCGCGGGGTCTCCGGTGCCGCGCTCGGTGATCTTCAGGCAGCGCGAGCGGACCTCGTCCTCGACGAGGCGGCGCATCCCTCCGAGCTCGCGCAGCGCGTTGAAGTAGCCCACCAGCGTCGTGTAGGGCTCGGCCGCCGCGTCGCCCGCAGCGCCCTCGGGCAGCGCGCGCCACGCCGCCGTGAGGAGCGTCACGTACACGCGCAGGAGCACGGCCTTCATCGCGCGTCCTCCGGCGGCGACGCCGAGGTAGAGACGTCCGTCGGCCTCGGGCGCGGGGCGCGCGAAGAAGGTCTCGCCCTCGTCGATGCCCGGCGGTGGAAAGAGCGCCACGTCCTCGCGATCGAAGAGCGACTGGATCTGTCGCCGCGCGCGCCGCACCGTCGCCGTCGAGGCCAGGAGCTTCGGGCGCACCCGCGCGCCGTCGGTGCGGGTCGTCTCACAGAGCGCTTCGATGGCCGTCTCGTAGAGGCCCACCATCGTGCCGAGGGGGCCCGCGATGAGGTGAAGCTCGTCCTGCACGATGAGCTCGGGCGGGCGCAGGCCCTCGGGCAGGAGCGCCGCGTGACGCCCTGGCGTGGGGCTGTCAGGGGTGCCGAAGAAGCGGCCTCCCTCGCGCGAGTGGACGCGGCCGAAGAGCATCCCCGCCTCGGCGCGCCAGGGGAGCATCGCGAACTTGTCGACCGTCGCCACGAAGAACGACGGCAGCTCGCGGTAGACCTGCTCGTCGACGAAGACCAGCGGCAGGCCCTCCTCGGCGAAGCGCTTGTTGCCCTGGCCGAAGTCGCAGCCTCGGAAGTTCTTGCACAGGATCCGCACGTGCGTCGGCGCGGACTTCGACGGTTGCAACGTCACCGTGTCGGGGTCGAGCGCGAAGCCGCACCACGGGCAGGTGAGGAGCGGCAACGGAGATGGGGCCTTGGTGTTGTCGCGCTGGGTCTTCCAGGTGGTGACGCGCTCGCTCACCTCGGCGAGGGTGTTCGCCGTCGCGGTGCGTCCGACCCAGAGGCCCACGCTGAAGCGCACGTCGCCGAGGCGCTCGGGGTCTTCGCGGCGCATCGTCTCGAGCGCGCACACCAGCGTCGCCGCGCGCTGGAGCTGGTCGAGCGTGAGCAGGCGCAGCGTGTAGCGCAGGAGCACCGTGACGCCGTAGCCGCCGTCGGGGCGGGCGCGTCCGCGCAGACGGCGCAGCACCAGGGCGAAGGCGATCACGCCGAGGTACGCCTCGGTCTTGCCTCCGCCCGTGGGGAAGAAGATCAGCTCGACGCACGCGCGGTCGGCGTGGGTGGGGTCGTCGAGGCCCGCGACGTTCAAGAGCAGGAACGCGAGCTGAAAGAGCCTCCAGCGCGGCGCCTGCGTCTCGTAGCGCTTGGGGTCGCGCTTGCGCGCTTGCAGCGCCATCGCGCGGTTGGCCATCACGAAGGCCGCGAAGAGGTCGTCGCGCGACGCGAGCCGGTCGAGGCCCTCAGTGATGCGCGCACGGGCACGGCGGGCGTCGTCCATCAGCCGCTCGCGCGTATCGACGCGACGCGCGGAGTCGAGCGGTACGGCGTACTGCGCCTCGATCCACGACCCGTAGGCGTCGATCAAGGGGCGCAGGCGTTCGCGTAGTGTGGCGCCGTCGGGCACGGCGGCGAGGGCCTCCATGGTGGTGTCGATCGCGTCGAGCTCGCGGCTCACCACGGGACGCACCTCGGCGCACGGGAGCCACTCAGTGCGCGCGCCCACCACGCGCTCGCCCTCCCAGAGCGGGACGGCCGACACGCCGTGCCCCACGGCCCACTCCACGCGGTCGCGGTACTGAAGGTCGGCGACGCGGTCGTCGGCGTCGTCGGAGCCCTCGTCGCGGCGGTTGGGTCGCGGCACGAGGCCCGCGTCGTGGCGCAACTCCAGCGAGACCTGGAACACGAAGGCCATGTCGCCCTTGCCGGGCTCGGTCACGGGCGCGCGGTGGTTCACCACGAAGAGCGAGAGCGCGCGCACGCCGTCGGCGAGGCCCGGCGCGACGGCGGGTACGAGGCGGCCTTCGAGGTAGAGGCCGTCGGAGCCGGGGATCTCCTCGCCGCGCGCGAGACGCTCGGGGTCGAGGGTCACGCGCAGTTGCACGGGACGACGCGGGACGCGCTGCCACTCCTGCGGCGGGCGGGTCTTGCCCTCGGGGGTCTGGTCGGCCGTGCCGGGAGGTACTCGGCGTAGCGCAGGGTGACGTGGACGCTGTCGCCCTGCCCCGCGGGAGGAGCACCGAGAGGCCCACCGACGCGGGGAGGAGCTTCGGGGCCTTGGGCTCGGGGTGGCCTCGCCGGGCTCGTCGTCGTCGGTGTCGCTCCCGGCGCCGAAGTCTTCGTGGTCGGTGGGATCGCTCGCGCAGGCCCCGAGGGCGCGAGGAAGCCCGTCAGGTAGAAGCGCGAGGGGACGAGCTTGAGCACCTCGGTGGACTGCGGATCACCGTCGAAGGGACCGACGAGGTCGGGCCCGAAGTCCGTCGGCAGGTGCGTGCGCACGGCGGCGCTCAGGCGGCGGTGAGCATCGGGGACTGATCGTGCAGGGCCGCGCTCGGGTGCCAGCGCGATGCGGGGATGGACATTCTTCGGCGACCTCGCAACGAACACGGCCATTCGTGGCGTGCTCGCGCGCGTTGACCCCTGCTCATCGACGCATCTACGGTGCGCCGCATGAGCGTCGTGGAAGGGGCGCACCTCAGCGCAGCGGCCGAGGAGCTCACCTGGGTGCGCGTGGCAGGGTACTCGCTGGAGAAGATCCACACGGGCGTCCTCATCCACGCGCTGACAAGAGGCACGGCCGCGTCGAAGGCGGTGGCCGCCGGGCTCTGGGAGTGCGCGACCAAGGCCGCGATCGACCCCGCGTCGATCACGACCCTCAGCGCCGTGCCCGAGGTCTCCGTCGGCGATGGGGCGAACAGCGTGATCGACCTGCTCGTGTCCTTCACGGCGCGGGATGAGGTCCACTGGCTCGGCGTCGAGATGAAGGTCGACGCGTCGCCCCGCCGCGAACAGCTCGAACTCCTCGGGAAGGGCGTGCGCGCGAAGAAGGGCTCACACCACGCGATGGCGCTCCTCGCGCTGGGGGCCGCGCAGGTGTGCCGCGTCGAGCGAGGTCTTCCCCCGGGGGTGGCGAGGCTCGGCGTCGATGACGTGTTGTCGCTGGAGTCGTCGCTCCTCGACGCGGGCGACCCTGCGATCGTTCGACCGTGGCTGCGCGAGCTCGCCTTCGAGCGCGCCCGACGTGACGGTGCGGACGACACGCTCGACGGCTCAGAAGCGCGCCATGGGTACCGTCCCCGAACCCGGCGCGCGTATCAGCTCGCCCTCTTCGCGCGCCGGCTTGAGCTCGCGGGCGAGAAGCCGTGGGAGGTGTCGATCCAGAGCCACAACGTCATCGCGACGTCGACGGCGTCGTGGCGGAAGATCCCCGGGAGCACACCGCCGGTCTACCTCTACCTGGAGCTCACCGACGACGGCCTCTGCCTGAAGGCCGGAGGCTGGACCGGCAAGGTCGACCCCCGCGTGGCCAGCGCCGCGATCGTCCCGCGCGCTCTCGCGGCCCTCAGTGCTGCGGATCTGAAGCCGACGCTGGGGCGACGCCGTCAGGGCCAGTCGGCGACCATCTGCAAGATGCCGTTGTGGGAGCCTCCAAACACCGTCGCGGGGATCAACAAGGCGTCGACGACCTGGGAGGCGGAGTGGCGCGCCTACGAAGCGTCCCTCGCTCCCGTCGAGGGGTAGACGGCGCGCAACGCCGCGAGGGCGCGCGACGGTTCTTCCGGCCGGTGTTCACGGCGCCCCTTCACGTCGTGCCCGCGTCGAACGCTCCGAGCTCTCCGAGGATCGACAGAAACCGGCGACCCGGGATCCAGTTTGAGCGGTCCTTGCGCGCGTTGAGGGGGCTGTCGGCGCGATCCCACTTCCAGGGCCGGGCTCGAAGCCGAGGTGCCGAGTCCTGCCTCAGCTTGCGCTCGCCGCCCGAGAAGCCGACCCACACCGCATCGCCGTCACGGCGGCACATGGCGACGACACCGCCGAAGTCCGTCTCGCCCGCCCAGAGGATCTCGCCCGGCGTGCTGGTGCGCAGCTCCGCGTCACACCGCGTGCGCGCGTTCGCGAACTGCCGCGCGACGTAGGAGTTCTCCCCGAGCAGGTCGATCGCGAGGCCGTGCACGTCGTCCCACGTGAGCACCCCTTCGCAGCCGAGGTCCTTCGCCGCGAGCTGGCGCCCGTGCTCGAGGAACACCTGCACGATGTGCGACACGCCGAACGACGGGTCACCCACGATGGCGCCGAGAGCGTTGCGCTGGGTGAGGAGCTGATCGCGGACCTCGCGCGGGGTCGGCCTCGTGAAGAACTTCGCCTCGACGGCGATGAGCACGTCGCCGACGACGACCACGACATCGATCACGTCGCGGGGGACCGTCTCGTCGACCGCACCGCCGACCGCGAGGAGATCTCTCCGAGTGGCGAACTCCGCGATCACCTGCGTCCTCGGGTCCGTCGCAGCCACCGCGACGGGCCGCGCGGCGAGGACGCCGCGAGCGACGAGAAGATCGACGAAGGCGTCGACGCCGCGCAGGTCCGCGTGAAGCAGAAGATGGAGCAGCAGTCCCGACGTGAAGTGCCGCTCGGACCGCACGAGTTCGTCGAGGCGCTTCACGTTAGCCTCCGCACGCGGTGATTGCCCCGCCACTGCGGTACCCGCGCACGCGGAGCGAGGTTCACGATCTCTACCACCCGCTCCGTCTGCCGCTCCCTGACCCACTCCTTCACGTCGGCCTCGGCGACCATCGGCACCTGTAGCGCCTCGCGCACGAGGTCATCCCACGCGACCTCTCTTTCCTTCGCGATCATCTCGTCCAAGCGTCGCGTGGCGCGGGAGAGGTACCGCTCGCGCAGCACGTCCTCGTGGCTCCGCACCACCAACTCCTGGCCGGAGAAGAGCTCCGTCTGACCGCTGTTCTCGACGCGTCGTTGCTGCTTGGCCCCGGCGCGAAGAGCGCGCTGTGTGTCGACCCCCTTGCGCTCCACGCTCCGAAACACGAGGAGGCCCTCGTCGCTGCGGGTGCCGTAGATGAGGTGGTAGTGGGTGCGATCGGAGGTCGGATTGAGGATCACCGTACTCACGCAGTGTCGATACCCGCCCGCCTGCTTCAGCCGCGCGCAGTAGGTCTCTACCATGCGCTCCTCCCGGTCGAGGCCACCATTGCGTCAGGTTGACGTTCCGCCCGGCTGGAGCTCCTCTCGAGGGCGATGCCGCCCCTCGCCCCCGGATTCGACGCCCGCCTGGATCAGTTCCTGAGTTTTACCTCGGCGAGGAGCTTCCTCGCTCAGACCAGCGGAGAAGTTCGCGCTGTACACGCTGGGCCTGCTCAGCGACGCCGAGCGCAAGTCCATCGAGCTCATCGCCACGTGCAGGCCGAGCTTAAGATCGCCCGAGGCCGCGCATCAGGCCCTTCTGCACTTCGTGGCCAACTCCCCCTGGAACGACCGGCGCCGTGCGGCGACGCGCGCGCTCGCCTGGGGGCTGTGGGGACTGAGCGCCGCCGCGCCGGTGAACACCACCATCCTCGACGACACGGGCATCCTCAAGCAGGGCAAGGCCTCGGTCGGCGTGCAGCGCCAGTACACCGGCCTGCGGGCAAGATCATCCTGCGCCAGCCGTCACCCTCTGCGTGAGCAACGGCCACGACACCCTCCCCGTCGACATCGCGCTGTACCTGCCGCAGAGCTGGGCCGACGACCCGGAGCGTCGTCTCAAGGTGCGCGTGCCTGAGCGGGTCGAGTTCCAGACCAAGGGGCAGATCGCGCGCGAGATGCTGAGGCAGAAGGCCGATGGGGTGCCTCCGGGTGACCTTCTGCTGGCCGACGCGGATTACGGCCGTGACCCTGAGACGCGTGCTCGCGGTGAAGCAGCATGAACTACGCGGTGGGATCCATCGCAGCCAGCGCATCTGACGCCCGGTGGGCGCGTGGACGGCCCCGATGACGGTGGCCGAGCTGTGCGGGATACCTCTCGGGGCGCAGCTTCAAGCGGCTGTCGTGGCGCGACGACACCCAGGGGCGAAGGCCAAGCGGCGCGCTTCGCCTTCCGGCGGGTGTACCTGCTGACGTGGTCTGCGTGAGCCCGAGCGTGGTCGTGATCGGCCTGTGTGGTTGATCATGGAATGGGCGCGACGGCGAGGCCGCACCGGGCCGCTTCTACGTGAGCGACCTTCCTCGCCGGTGGACGCGCAAGGCGTTGGTGAGAGCGCTCAAGGAGCGGCTGGCGCACGGAGCGGATGTACGAAGACCTCAAGGGGGGGAGCTGATCACTACGAGGGCCGCTCCTGGCCTGGGTGGAACCACCACATGAGCGTGGTGTTGGAGCGCTCACGCCCTGCTCGTCGCCGAACGATGCATGGCTTTTCCCCCGGAGCGCCCGGCGATCCGAGCGTTGACCTGCACGGAGGCAAGGCCCGCCCGCCACGTCGCCGATCTTCGCCGCCGTCGTTGCGACGCGCCTTTGCCGCTGCGGCCCTCGCTCGGTGGCTCCCGATGCCCCATCTGCGCCCGGTGCGAACTGAAGCGCCGGAGCGCGCCGCAGGTACGGGACGGACCCGCACCGCCAACCTGACGCAGTAGTGCGAGGCCGCGCCACGCGTCGCGGTGTGGCGTCGCCGAAGAGGTCGATGAACGACGGGCCGACGCTCATCGGTCCGTTGTCGATGAAGCGGCTGATATCCCGCGTCATGAAGTTGAGAGGACCTCGTTGCGGCCCTCTGGAGCAGGTGCGACTGCCTGAGCTCCGAAGCCGGTCCATCCCTTCGGGTCGATGAAAATGAACGAAGGGGTCGTCCCCGGCGCGGATGAAGCGACGCGCGGCGTCGATGTGCGCCTCGAACGCGCCGGTCACGATCTCGATCTCCGCCCCCGGGAATCGCCTTCGAAGGCGACCGAGAGTTTCCGCCCCGCGCTTGTCGAGCGAGACGAAGAACGCGCGCACCGTGAACTTGCGGCCGAACGAACGGAGCCTCTCCTGAACGACCAGCAGTTGCTGGAGTGCGAGCGAAGGCGAGGTGTCGATCATGAAGCTTCGATCGTCTTCGACTCCCAGGGCCCGGAGAAGCCGTCGACATAGTTGAACGTGAGCTCTGGCCTGGACCGGTCGGCCTGGCCGATCTTGAAGGCCAGCGCCTCCAGGTACCTCTTGAGGATCTCGTGCTTCGCGAAGCTCTGCTCTCGGCCCTCGTAGGCATCGGTGTCCATGAGTATCTCTCCCGGCTT
The DNA here is from genome assembly GCA_041389825.1 of Polyangiales bacterium. GTDB lineage: Bacteria > Myxococcota_A > Polyangia > Polyangiales > JAEYZO01. The sequence continues at coordinate 156,889 of JAWKRC010000008.1, forward strand.
GTCTACTCCACCACGGCGAGACGAAGCGGGCGCGCGGGCTCGCCTCGTCGAGGCTCCTTCTGCGGGCTCGGGAACTCGTCCCACGTCCGCTTGTCGAGCTCACGGCCTGCCTTACGCTTCTGCACGCCGCCCCACTGCTTGGAAGAAGAAGGGCACCTTCTGCGCGGCGCATTGACGCCGAAATCCCGGAGCGACCGACGTGGCCCGCATGGGCGAGCGCGCGGCCCGCTCTCCCGCCCACGATCACCCAGTCGATGCCTGGGTGAGGTCGACCTCGCCCAGGTCCCTCCAGCAGAGGCTCGATCGAGAGGAACCTCACCCCGGCGGGAACTTCGAAGCAGGTCCACCCGCAGGCCGATCGACGGTCTTCGACGCTGACGCCCAGCCAGATGTGCGACCGCCGCACGAGTTCACGCAGAAAGCGTACGTCGCGGCATGGTGCGCTCGGCGTGGTCAGAGCACCTGAAGAACCGCGCGGTTCATCGTGTCGAAGACGCGCCGGATGAAGTCGTTGCCGACCTCGTCCTGGAACAGGTCGCTCATGGAGTTCACGAACACCTTCCGCTGAGGACGCTTCCACCCCAGGGGTCGACAACTTCTCGGGCACCAGCCTCAGGTCGAAGCCTTGGCTGTACGGTGTCCCTCGATGCCTTCTCCAGGGCGCTCCGCGAAGGTCTCGGCGTAGCAGTGCTTGCAGCCGGGGAGATCTTCGTGCAGCCCCGCACGGGGTTCCACGTCGCGTCAGTCCACTGATCGCGCTGCCATCGCTCACGGGGTACGGGCTCCTGAACGGACGTTCACTACATTCTTCCTTCTGCCTGCCGCCAGCGAAGGCAGAGCCCGAAGAACGGATGGATGCCGCACTGTCGTCGGAGCATCGGGGCGTTTGGCGACAGCAGAACGTGTAGCGCCGAGGCGCGAACTGCGCAGTCAACGGGGGAGCGCACGGGGCACCGCTGACGCGCGGAACTGCACGGTTCCGGCGAGCGGAAGCGAACCGGCGCCGCGTTGAGCCCCAAGGGCGCCGTTGAGCGTCACGGTCCAGACATCACCCGAGTTCGAGATCCGCAGCGTCCCACGCGTTGACGGCGAGCCTTCTCCAAATGCTTGACCGCTGACGGGCACCAGGCGGCCGCTCTCTGACACGGCTTGCGTATGAAACGCTTGAATCTTCCCCGCCGCGCACGCTCCCCTGACCCCGGCACGGCAGGTGTAATCACGAAGCGGTAGGTCCGTGTCCCGGGGCAGATCCGCGAGGTCCAACTCCAAGGAGAATGCCCACATCTGGACAACCGCTCATCGCCGACGTCGGGAGAGACCACGAAGTGGAGTCGCTGTCGGCGGGGGTCGAACGCGATTGCGCCGCCGCACATCGCGCCGGAGCGAGCGTTTCTTCGAGAGGCGCTCGCCTCGTTCTGGCAAGCGTAATGTTGATCGGCCCGTCGAAGCGCAGGCGGACTTCGCAGCGAGGCGCTGTTCGGGACAGGTACTCCTGTTCACGCGTCCGCACGCCTCGATTTTCCGGCAGATGCCGCGATGCTTCCGGAGCCTCAGGTGCCGCTGTTGGAATCGCTTCCAACTGAGTTCTTGCCGTTCCGAGATCTCCGCCAAATCCCTGTTGTGAATCGAATCCGGTTCAGTGGCGCGCCGCGCAACTCAAGTCTGCGAGAGGCGGAAACCACGGGGACTCGAACCGAACCTTCGCTGGTGTAGACCAAGGGTGAACGGCCAGCGTCTGTTCCCTGCTCACTCGAAGTGGATGAACTCCCATTGGTGCCCAAGCGGAGCCTCAATCCAAATAGCGCGACTGCAACCGCGATTACGATCAGCACCCTCCCCAGTTGAACGTCATCCTTCACGAAAGCACACCTCGCACCTCACCACTGCCCCATGTGGACTCGATGCCGCCCCAAGAACCACCGCCCCGTAACGTCGCTCCTCCGAAATGCGCCGAGCCAGCCGACCGACCGGTCCACCACGTCCACCGTCCAGTGGTGCGGAGACGCCTTCGGAAGCCGACCATGCACATGTACTAGATCGGTCGGCCAATCGAGAAACTCCGGAACGAGGAGCAGCGCCCGTCGAGCCTCGGGATCCATCCGGTACAGTTCCCCGCTCATGCGCGGTGTATCCGCCTTCTTGATCAGGTCACAATACCGAAGGTGCAGCGAGTCGCCCCATTCAAGATCTCCGTTAGGAGGATGGCGGCATCCTTCGCGAAGTTCGTTCACTCGGTGATAGTCGACCCCTTCCACCCCTCCCACGAAGAGCCCGTTCTTCAACTCGGGCCACGGCCCTGGCGCGCACCAGCACGCGAGGAGCGAGAGCTGGCCCTCGCTGTCCCAAATCGTCTTCAACGCTTGCAGTCGAGGATCGCCCAGCGTCGGGCGCCCCGCCGCGTACCAACTGCCGATGCGCGATGCCATCACATCGATAGGCCACCCCAGGAGTCGGATGCACAAATAGACTCCCGTGCGCCACCACGCCTGAGCTTCGGGCTGACTGAAGTCCTTGCGAAATCTGGGAAAGCGCACGATCTCCTCCGGCATCGTGAGCGAGCGATGCAACAAGGAAATCAGGCCAAGATTGTACCAATCTGGGGGGTACTCATGCTCTCCCCATTCAACCTTCACAAATTCCGGCGCGAGCACAATCGGCACGATCTCAGCCTCCTCTAACTACGCTCACCAGCACGCTCGACTTTATCGCTTCGGCCAGAATGTCAGTTCGTACTGCTGCTTGAGCCTCTGGGCGGAGTTGAAACTCCCCCCGATGTCGAGGCCTAGCTCCTCGACCACGCCAATGAGACCTGCGTTCACGCCGAAATCCTTCGCGTACGAGAACGTGACCTTGAACGTCGACAGCCCGCTCTCCAGACGCCCCGCTGCCATCTCCTGCCAGAGCGGCTCGTGGTGGTACCACGTAAGCTGATCAGGCAATCGTGGCGCGGACGTACCAGGTTGTTCGTACGTCGCCGACAGGTCGAAGCGGTTGGAGGTCTTCCGCATCCCACCTCCCTCGACTCCGCCCACGTCCGCAACACCTACCTTCACACGTCCCTCTGCACCGTCCTCGTCGTGGTGAAGGAGACGGATGGACCGAGCTCCCAAGCACCGCGCGAGACGGACAAATTCGCTCCGTTTCTCGTCGAGCAGGAACCCGTGAAAATCCGCGAACGAGATGTAGACGTCAGAGACATACGGGTGCGCCGCGTAGAGACGATCGACGAAGAATCGGCCCTCCGAACAGCGAAGGTGCTTCAGCCGCGCATCGCCTTCGTTGATGTACTGAATCGGGAGCGAATTCTCACGAAAACGCCGCGACTTGAGCATCCGCTTCAGCACCGCAACGAGCAACGTCTGATTGGCCTCGTAGAGCTTCTTCCGGTCTGAGGCATCCAGGGCCATGAAACCCTCATTCCGAAGGGTTCGACGAACGCGCACGTCGTTTATTATGGACAAAACGCTGGCTGGCATCGCCTCCAAGATATCCATCAACGGATTTGCGTCCCCTGGAACATCCAGCGATTTCCTCAAGATCCGATCGATCTTCTCGTCCGAGAAGTCCGTCGCTGTCTCGGGCAGCACTGCGAGAAAACGATGCGCGGTCGTCACAGATCACTTCTCCCCTTCAATCGATGCCCAGATCGCCCTGAACATCCCCACTGTTCTTCTGGCGTCCCTTCGCCGACTGCGCTCTCACCGGCGCGGCCGCACCGCGTGCCTGCTCCCCCGCCGCGCGCTGAGCATTGAGTTCGTACAACCGATCGATCACCTCGCCCTCGAATGCTTCCAGCGCCCGCTCGTCCTCCGCGCTCGTGACGCAGAACGGCGGCACTCTCGCGGCGAGGTCCTCCCACCCGTACGCCGTACACACCGCGCGGTCCATCTCCTCGTGCAGCGCGCGTAGCGCCACGACGCGCGGTTCGTTCACCCCCGGGTCCTTCAGCCGGTTGTACGTCGTCGTGAGCCCCACTGGCTTCGACTCCTCCGCCGTGGCGTCGACCATGTATTGGGCTCGCAGGCTGTAGAGCCGCTCTCCCACCGCCTCCAACTCCGGCCACGGAGTCAAGGGATTCTCTGCGGGGAACGGATAGTTCACTAGACAGTCCGTCCCCGCGTATGTCAGCGTTTCGCCAAGAGTCGTGCATAGCAACCGTGCCCAGGCGTTATGCAGGCGCGACTGCAAGCAACTAAAGAACGACCAAGACTCAACCGGGAATACCACCACCTTCTGACTGAAGACTCGGCTGCTGGACTGGCGAACAAGACACAGATGTTTTGTAATCTGAGCGATAACAAAACAAGACTCGACCCGAGAAAGCGCATTGCGAAGATCTGTGGCGGGCGTGCCAAATTTCCACCAATATTTCCGGCGCAACTCCGCCATGGAATAGCCCGACATTCGCTCCCGCTCTGGCCTCACCCTCTCAGTGACAAGTTGGTACAGGCTTGGCCACATTGATCTCGCCTCCTCCTCCGACTCAGCCGAGAGATTAATCACAAACCGAGAGCTCCGCTGATCCGGCGTGCTGTTGATCTCGTCGCCCCCGATATAGGCAAAGATTCTTTGTCCATTTCGCTCGTCGCGAGCCAAGAGCGCTTCTCTCTTCCGGCGGGAAGAAGGAATCCCTGGGTTACAGATCATTGCACTTGAATGCCATGCCTTCGTTTGCCGAAGCGGGGAACAGGGGTCTCGCTCGGCTCCCCGCGATCAAACGGGAGTTGATTCTGTCGACGCACGTCGACCAGCGACCGAATCCGAACATGCTTCTTGACGCTACCAAGGACAATCGAGATCACGGAAACAGATACCGCAGCGGCTCCTGGCCACGGCAGGTTAGTTTCTGCGAAAACTATCTCGCCGACACCGGAAACGATCGGCCGGAGTGCTGCCTCCTTGTGTCGCCCTGAGATATCGTCTTCGTCGCAATCAGAGTGAAAGATCCATTGGCACCAAGTAGCCTTCGCCGAGACTCTAAAGAAGTAACCGCACAGATCGGAGCTGCCCGTCGCCTCCTTGTATTGCGCGAGAAGCCAGTCCCGATACGACGAACCGAAATTCGGCCAAATCGTACTTCCTCCCATGAACGGCGGATTCCCCACGAACGCGTCCATCCACGCGACGCGGTTGACCCTGTCGCCGTCGAGCGGGTCGGGCCTCTCGCCGTAGAACACCTCGGGGAACTCGATCCACCAGTGGAAGGCCGGCACGCGCTCGCGGAGCTGCTTCTGCATCGCCACGAGCTCCTCCGGCGGCTCGCGGTGGCTGTCGAGCCAGCGCACCACGAGGTCGAGGCGGCGCTTGCGCTCGGCCTCGCGGGCCTTGTCCTTCGACGCGGCGAAGAAGCCGCCGACGATGAGGTCGGCGATGAGACGCACGGGCGCGAGGGCGTCGTTGGCGTCCCAGAGGAGGTGTTCCTTCGCGTGGGTGTCGTCCTGCGCGGCGAGCGAGAGGATGCGCTGGCGCGCGTCGAGGGCCTCTTGCAGCGCGGTGTCGATGAGCTCTCGCGCGAGCTCCAACTGCGCGCCGGGCTTCCAGTGGAACGACCGGATCTGCTCCAGGTCCAGGCCCACCAGCGAGTCTCCGTGGCGCAGCGCGTGGTCGACGAAGGTGAAGGGCTCGTCCTTGGCGAGGGTCACCAGCCACAGCGACAGCCGCGCGAGGCTCACCGCGAGCGGGTTCTTGTCAACGCCGTAGAGGCACCGCTGCGCCACCAACCGCCGCGCGTGCAGCACCACGTCGCCGTGGGTGCTCGCGACGAGGTCGAGGCGTCCCTCGCGCGTCCACGCGGCGACCACCTGGTCGGCGAGGAAGCGACACGCCTCCACGAGGAAGGCCCCGCTCCCCATCGCCGGGTCGCACACCTTCAGGTCGAGCAGGCGCTCCGACGCGGGCTCCGCGCCCATCGCCGCGAGCAGCGGCTCCAGCGTGCGTCGCACGATCGGAGCGGTGAGCGACGGAGGCGTGTAGTGCGAGCTGGTGCGTCGACGCTCCGCGCCGGGCTGGATCACGAGCTGACCCACGCGTCCGTTCACGCTTCCGCGCAGGCGCAGGGTTCAGGCGCGGTAGAGGCACCCTCGGCCTCGGTGAAAGCCGTTCGCAGCGCCTCCGCGAGCTTCGTCGTCGCGCTCTTGGCGAGGCGGCGGTCGAAGGGCGCCACCCACGCGGCGCGCTGCGCGGGGGCCTGCGCGAGCTCGTGGCGTGATCGGCCCTTGGCGCCCTTCACGCCGCGAAACTGACAGCCCGTGAGCCGCACGACGTGAAAGCCCATCAGTGCCTCCCGTACACGGCACCGATCTGCTCCACCTCGAGCGCGCGGTACGACAGCCGCTGCCCCTGGAACACCAGCAGTCGCTCCAGCGCGCGGAACACCTGCCGTCTCGTCGTCGACGGTGGGCACGCACGCGACGCCTGGGTGTCGGAGTCCTCGATGGGCGCGGAGCCGTCAGGCCCCCACCACTTCGAGGAAGGCGAAGCGGTGCGGGTCGAAAGGCTCGCCACGCCGCGCGAGCATCACGAGGTCGCCGTGCTCCACCCCGAGGAACGCCGCGCGGAACAGCGCACCAGTCGAGGCCACGCCCCGAAGCGCCGCGCCATGGGTCAGGCCACTCGCGCCGTGGTCGCGCTGCAACTGCTCGAAGAGCCCCAAGCGCGGAAGTCCTTCGGCGTAGGCGGGTGCTCCACGGGCAGGAGCCCTCGGTCCTCGGCGTAGAGCACGAAGACCAGGCGCAGGAGTACCGTGAGCAGGCCCTTGTAGGTGTGGTCGTCGTCGCGCGCGAGGGCGTCGTCGAGGTGGGTGCTCCCGTCGCGCTCGGCGGCGGCCACGAAGCCCGCGAGGAGCACATGGAGCGCGTCGAGCATCTGCTCGGCGAGCTCGTTGGTGACGTTGGCCTGCCGCGTGCGCGAGTCGCGCAAGAGCGCGGGGAGCTGATGCTCGGGGCTGACGAAAGGAAGCGCTGTGCGTGAGCAGCATCACGAAGGCGTCGAAGATCGACCGCTGCAACCGGAGGCCATGTCGTGAGCGCGGAAGGTGATGTGCCCCGACGACTCCGTGCGGCGCGTACACGAGGCGCACGACCTCGCGGTTGGTGAGCACCCCGATAGGCACGCGGCACGCGCACCAGAACCGGTCGAACTTCGCCAGGGCGGATACTCCCACGGTCCGGTGGCGGTCTCGGGCTTGTCGAGGTCGAGTCCGGCGGGCAGGTCCGTTGCGCGACGTAGGCCGCCCGGCGCGCGAGGCGGGGTCGAGGTCGTCGGCCGGCGTGGAGGCGCCTCAGGGCCATCGGTGCCGTAGCGCGAGGGTCGGCCGCGGGGTCTGTTGCCCCTCGGGCACGTACAGCGAGAGTCGTCGGGGAGGCCTCGCCCGTGTCAGCGAAGCCCGTCCCAGTCGAGGAGCGCGGCGAGGAAGGCGTGGAGGTCTGCGATACGCCGTACGCGAAGTCGGGGGCGGCAGGCGCGAAGTAGAAGCGAGCTGTTGTTGGAGCGCGAGGGGCTGCCGACGCATGCACTGCGCGTCGGTGAGGACGAGACTGGAGACAGGCGACCTTCCACGAGGCTGCACGGGCCCGAGCATTCAGCGTGGAAGCGGGATTCGAGGTCGGTCACACACCCTCTCGGAGGTCTTGCGACCCATGGGAGCCACGCGCGAACTCGCGCATGAGCGAGGAGCCCACTCGATCTGCCAGCGCCGACGCGCCGATCGTGATCTACGCGACGCGGGGCTTCGACAATTACACCTTCGCGCTCGACATCGAGAGCCGAGAGCAGATCCTCGCGGTGCGCGAGCGTCAGATCGTGCCAGCGACGCGCGTGACCGTGGCCTTCGACATCAAAGACGCGTTCGAACAGAGCTTCGGCGCGATCGAGCCTCACATCGTCACCCTCCTGACCGGCCTGAGCCTGGAGCGCCTTCGCTCTCGCTGGCGCCTCGAGGTGCGGGACTCGAAGACGGACCAGCTCCTGTGGACGGGCTCGGCTCAGGTTGAATGAGCAGCTCGAACACCGCCTCCCAGCTCCGGCAGTCCTGAAAGCTCATCCGCCCCAAGCGGTGACGTCCCGCTCGGTGAGGGTGAACTGCACCCCGACGGCGTCGGGGTCAGCGCCCGCGTCGAGCGGAGGCCGCCCCTTGAGCTTCTCCCCACGCTCGCGTGCGCCGCGACGGCCGCGATCAAAGGCGTACCAGCGCTCACGCAGTGCGGTACGGGAGACCACGACGAAGCGCCACCGCGCGTCGGCCCAGACGGCGAAGGCGAAGGTGAGGCACGGCCTCATCCTCGCGGAGCTGCGCGAAGGGATCTTGATGGTGCCGCTGACCACGCGCCGTCCACCACGCGGCGGCTCTGCCGAGGTCTTCACCTGCACGCGGGTGAGGCGCGAGCCGTCCGTCCTGCACGACGAGACGTCGTCACCCACGTCGACCTCGGGGATCGCCACGTTCCAGCCTCGCGCGAGGATCTCGGCCATGGCCGCGAACTGCCGGCGCGACCGAGGTGGCTGGTCTTGTTCGTCGCCGTGCGAGGCATCGGGCGCTACAGCCCCACTCCGGCGGGACCTGAAGCGCGACTGACTCCAGTGTGCTCCCGCATCCCGTCGCGGCTGGGAGGACACGGTTCGGTCCGCCGCTCGGAAGGCCCACCGAGATGGCCAAGAGGTCTGAGGTCGAGATCGTTCACTGTCAGCCCCGATACGCGGTTCTCATTCGCCGCCACAACAGTCCGCGGGCAATCAGCGGAATCGGCGCACTGGCTTGGCCCAGACCTCAGCTGTCTCAGCGCTCGTACTCTGGAATTCAACCAGGACTGGCTCCGGCAGTGAGTGACCATCAAGAGAAAGGACTCGACTCAGCATTCAGCTCAGGCCACACGTCTCTTGATAGCCGTGTGCCACGCCAGCACATTCCAGCCAGGCCCTGTACACCCTTCCTCGTCAGTATGATAGAGCCACCACCTTCGGTACTCCCGTAGGAGCGTCTGTGGCGGCGGCGCATTTTCAGCGTCTGTCATCCAGAAACACTTCAGTAAGCAAAACCAAACCCACACTTTCAGAATTAATCAACTCAATCGAGGCATTGATAGCCGCGTTTGCATATCGGTGAACTCCGGCACTGCCCACGCCGTCTTGGTTCCCGGATTCACCTTGCCAGACGCGTTGAACAAACCGGCTCTTGTAGAAAAATCGCTGTTCCTCGAAGTCGAGCTTTTGCAGCCGTACTGATCGGCAAGCGAAACCCAATCCCCTCCCCACACATTCGCTCGTTGAGAACTGCGTGGTCGTCCGAGTCGTCGAACGAAAATCGCTGTTCAACGACATCGTGTGCGGCAACCATCGCGGAGACATTGGAGATCACGGCTGCACGGACGCCTTGGAGTCGCGCAAGATGCTTCCTGAACGTCGGCGCTCGACCAATAGTCCTCAACTGGATCGCATCGCCAGACTGCCTCAACCGGAGCTCGCTCGCCAGTTCCAGTGGTTGGCGACTTGGAGTCTGACCCCGAAGCAAGGCAGCGATCCGAGAGATCGGAACGAACATCAGATCCAGGCGCAGATTTGTGACTCGACCGCGAGCAATTCCCGCATCATCCAAGAGCTCCTGCAAATCCTCTGACAACTGGTGAAAAGGCTCAAAGTCGAGCCCATCTTCTCTCGCGGCGGAGCGCAGAGCGTTGGTAACAACTCTCGCGAGCCTGGACTCCGACACTCCGAGCTCAATGCGATGTATTCCAGCGAGCGCCTTCTCCATCGCGTTCTCGATGCGAAACTGCCCTTCGATCAGATCTTCAACTCTTCGACTGACCTGACGGATCTCCTGAAGAGTCTGAGCAGATATCGCTAGCGACGCCCCGGCGACGATGAGATTGACGCCGGCGAGCGCCGTTCCGAGATTACCTATGTCTGTCACTGGGGAAGCAGGCCCAATGCCGTCCGGTGGCAGGTAGCGAATTCCTGTTGGGTTCGCGATGGGTCCATTTTTCCCCATCACCTGCCAAGCCAAGCGGATGCTCTGCCCAGGACCGATCTTGTCAAAAGGAACCATCTAGCACTGCTCCGTTGTCCCGATCACGCTTGGGCCCGCCGAAAGCGGGTACCGAAACACGTTGAAGGCCACGCAACACTGTTTGCCGCCGCGCGCCTCACCTCGTCCCCGGCCAGAGATACACCATCCCCACCGGCTCCAGCTTCCGCGTCACCACCCGGTAGAGGCCCGGTAGCTCCGACGGCTCCGTCTCGATCTCTCGCGCGAGCCTCTCCAGGCGTCGCTCCATCCACTTGCGGTCGTTCTCCCACTGCTCTCGCTGCGCCGTCTCGGCCTCGCTGAACAGTGCGAGCTGCGTGCCCTTGAGCTCCCGCCCGATCGCCGCCCGCTGCGCCTCAAGAATGCGCCGCAGCGCCTCGGCCTCGGCGTGTCCCCGCCGCTCCAGGTCCTGCGTCGCGTCGTGGGCCACCGCGTCGGCCTCGGCCTCGATGTGCGGCCACAGCGCCGCGAAGTCCCCCGGCGCGGCCTTCACCAGCCGGGCCTGCACCTTGGGATCGATGCCGTCGAGCGTGGGCGCCGCCGCGAGGAGCGACTCCAACCGATCGAGGGCCTTTCGGTCGGCCTCTTCGGCGAAGGGACGCAGGTGGTTCCCCCCGGCGCTCTCGTACCAGGGCGCGGCCACGCTCACGAGCTGGTCATGCAGCCGCGTCGCGCCTGCACCGAAGAGCGACAGCCGACCGAAGGCGATGACCCGCGCGATGCCGTCGGAGGGGTTGCGCACCACGGTCACCCGCGACAGGTCGTGCGACGACCACCCCTGCGCGAGGAACCTCCCCAGGATGCGTTGCACGAAGGGGTGCGACAGGTGCAGGTGCGCCACCTCGGAGTTCATCCGCGCCGGAGGCGTGAAGCACACCGGCACCAGCGGGCGCTTGCGCCACTCCCACGGCGGCTCGTCCTTGCCGCGCGGCGGGCGCAGCGTGTCGAGCGTCGTCTGCCAGCTCTCGGGCATCGACGGCAGCGCCCACAGCTCCAGCCCCGGCTCCGTCGCCACCGTCGGCGCGGTGGTGAGCGTGGCGGCTCCGGCGAGCTCGCAGCCCACGTTGATCGCGTCGCGCAGCGCGGCGGGGTCGAAGTCCATCACCTTGCGCGAGTCGTTGAGGAGCTTGCCCGCCTGGTCGATGTCGAGCTTGAGTCGCTCCACCGTCGCGCGGTCGGCTTCGAGCTCCTGGCGCACGGTGTCGCCGAACATCCCGAGTTGCGTGGCGGCCTCGACCCGCGCGCCGCTGTGGTCGTCGATGCCCACCGAGAGCGCGTCGGCGAGGCGGTCCATCACCACGGCCGAGAGCGAGCCGAGCTCCGACTCGATGCGCTCGACCTTCCTCACCAGCGTGCGCAGCACCTGATCCTCGGCCCGCTGCGGCAGGACGAAGTAGTGGCAGCGCACCGTGGGCGCGGGCTGGAGCGTGCGGTCGATGCGTCCGTTGCGCTGCTCCATGCGCGCGGGGTTCCACGGCACGTCGAGGTGAAAGAGGTCGGCGCAGTGGCCCTGGAGGTTCACGCCCTCGCGCGCCGCGTCGGTCGCCACGAGGATGCGCACCGGGTGCTCGGCGGGGTCTCCGTTGAACGCGCGCTGCACGGCCTCGCGCTGCGCGTCGCTCATCCCGCCGTGGAACTGCATCACGCGCTCGCGCCCGCGCTCGGTGTCCTCCACCGCGCGGTGCAGGAGGCTCACCAGCCACCGCTTGGTGTCGCCGTACTCGGTGAAGAGGATCACCCGACGGTCGCTCCACGGCGCCCTTCGCCCGCGCGGAAAGGCCACGCCCTCGCACTGGTGCTCGCGGATCCACCGCAGGAGCGCCATCACCCGCGCGTCGGGCAGGTCCCGCTGCGCGCTCGCGAGGGAGAGCATCCGGTCGAGGAGCTCGCGGGCCTCACCCGTCGCGGCGGGCAGCGTGCGCGAGCGATGCTCGTCGGCGGTCGCGTCGAGCTCTTCGCGCAGCTCGTCGTCGAGGTCCTCGTCGTCGTCGACCTCGGAGGCGTACGCCGTACCGCCACGACCCACCGAGCGCGCGTGCAGCGTGAGCGTGCGATGGAACGCCTCGACGCTCGACAGCAAGCGCTTCTGGAGGTTGACGAAGACGAGCCGCCCCGGCCCCTTCGCGGGCCGCATGAGCCCCGTGTAGCGCGCGAGGAGGTGCGACAGCTCGACCTCCACCGCCGTCGCTTCGCCGCCGAGAGCGACAGGCGCAACGTGCGGCGTCTCCTGCCACCACTGCCCGTCGCGGTGTTCGAGCGCGACCTCCACCACCTGTCGCTCGGGAAACTGCCCGCTCCCCAGCGCTCGCAGGTCGCGCTTCAGCCGCCGCACCATCACCGCGTCGCGCGCGGCGGGGGTCACGGGCACACCGCGCGTGAAGCGCTGCGGGTCGAGCAGCTCGAGGAGCGCCGAGAAGGAGTTGGAGTGCCCGTTGTGCGGCGTGGCGGAGAGGAACAGGCGGTGCTCGAAGCGCGGGGCCACGTCGCGGATCACCTTGGTGATGCGCGAGTCGACCGCGTAGCGCCCGGTGGAGGCCGGCGCGGCGGTGTGCGCCTCGTCGAGGATGAGGAGCGACTTGCGCGCCCGCTCGCCGAGGTGCGCGAGCAGCGGGTCGCGATACTCGGGCCGCCGCAGCGTCTGGTACGAGATGATGAAGCGCGTGTGCGTCGACCAGGGGTTCACGCCGAAGCCGCGCTCCTGTCGACGGCGGGCGACGAAGCGGCGGTCGTAGACCTCGAAGGCGAGGCCGAACTTGCGCTGCATCTCGGTCTGCCACTGGAGCGTGACGGCGGCGGGGCAGACGATGAGCACCTGGTCGACGCGCTGACGGAGTAGAAGCTCTTGCAGCACGAGCCCGGCCTCGACGGTCTTTCCGAGGCCCACGTCGTCGGCGATGAAGAGGTTCGCGCGCGGAAGCTCCAGCGCGCGCTTGAGCGGCGTGAGCTGGTGGTTGAGGAGCTGGATCCCCGCGCGGAAGGGGGCCTGGAGCAGGCGCCCGTCGGTGGCGGTGACGGCGTTCCATCGGAGCGCGTGGAGGTAGGCCGCGAAGTGTCGTGGGGCGTCGAGGCCCGTGACCTCGCCGAGCCCGTGCGTCTCGGGGGCGAGCACGCGCGCGCCGAGCTCGAGCTCCCAGAAGATGGTGAGGGGCCGCCCCTGCGCGTCGTCGTCGAGGCACACCATCGAGACGCGCGTGGCTTCGTTGGGACGCGTCGCGGGCGTCACCTCGGCGACGAGGTACTGCCGGTGCCGCGCGTGGACGATGTCTCCCGCGCGAGGGACGGCCCCAGGAGGGCGCGTGGAGCGCGACGGAGAGAGGGCCTCGGCGCTGGTGCCGAGGATGCGCGCGGCGAGGTCGGAGCGCCCGCGCGCGCGGTCGTCGAGGGGGAGCGAGCGACACACCGCGCGCAGCTCGTCGCGGCCGAGTCGACCGAGGAGGTCGGGCAGCGGCGGAAGCGCAGGCAGGAGCGCTTCGACGAGGGCGTCGCGGGTGCCGTCGGGGAGGGCGTGGCCGAGCTCGCGGGCGAGTTCGCCGAGCCGCTGCTTCGGCAGCGATTGCAGGATCGTGCGAGGCGAAGGGTCAGCGGCCACGGAGTGCGTCCCCCAGCGAGGGCCGCGATCCTAACGAGGACAGTCCGCGACCGACAAGCGTTTCATCGGAGCGCCGCGCCTCCCGCGGCCCCACCGCCGCCACCGTCCCGCGCGGGAGCCGCGCGTTTGTCAGGTGAAGCGGTGAGGAGAGAAAAGAGTCGGGGCGAGAGGATTTGAACCTCCGACTCCCTGGTCCCGAACCAGGTGCGCTACCAGGCTGCGCTACGCCCCGTGAAGGGAGGCGCGACCCTACTCGCTTCCTCCACCGTGTCAAGACGCGCGTGCAGCTTTCCTGTCGCTCGCCGTTGAACCCGTCGCCCCTCTTCGCCATCATCCCGCTCCCCGCCGCGCACCCCGCGCCGCGACGAGACACCCCATGAGCAACTCCTCACCCCCTCCGCCCGACACCGACACCCCCTCCACCGACACCCCGCCCGCTGACGCCGTGACCACTTCCACTACGCCCGACACCGCGCCCGACCCCGCGCCCTCCACCGAGCCCAGGCCCGACGCCGCGCCCGCCGTCGCCGAGGCCGCCGAGGCCGTCGCCGCGCCCACCCCGCCCGATCCCGCCGAGGAGCGGCGCATCGCCCTCGACGCGCTCGCGTGGTGCCGCGCGCACCCGAGCGAAGAGACCGCCGTCGAGACCGTCAACACCGTCTTCGCCCTCGAGTCGGACCCCGACGTGCACGCGCCCCTCATCGAGGCCGCCGTCGCCGTCGTCGACGCCGTCTCGGCCCTCGAAGAGCCCGCGCCCGCCCTGCACGCGCACATGACCGTGCTGATGGCGAACCTCCTCTCGCTGCGCGGTGACCGCGACGTCGTCGACCGGCTCTTCGCCGCGTGGATGCGCAACGCGCACGCGTACGGAGACGTGCACGCCACGCCGCCCGCGTTCCAGCGGGGGGAGTTCGTGCAGCAGGTGGCGGACCTCCTCGGGTGGGGCGCGCTCGACCCGAAGAACGACCGCAAGGCCCTCGAGCGCTTCGCCCGCTGGGTCGACACCTGGGCGCCGAAGAACAAGTTCCGCGTGCGCCGCGTCGTCGACGCCATCTCGCGCAACTTCGGCCCGCCCGACGTCTGGAACCTCGTTCGCTACCCGAACGATCGCCCCGACCACCGGCCCGACCACCGCCACGGCCGCGGCCCGAAGAAGCCCCAGAAGGAGTAGCTCCGCCGATGCCCCTCGGAGACGCCTCCACCGCGAAGGACCTCGACGACTGGGCCGCCGCGCACGGCGTCTCCCGCGAGGCCGCCGAGCTCTACTCCGCCAGCGACGTCATCGACCTGCACATCGAGCCCTTCCTGTGGAAGCGGCTCACCCGCTACGACTTCCTCGCGAAGCACGGCGCGGGCGTGCTCAAGGGCGCCTTCGGACGTCAGACCGACCTCCCGCGCCTGCGCGAGGCCCGCGTCACCGGCGCCACCTGGGTCATCACCACCAACCCCGCGCGCACCGCCCAGGGCCGCGCCGACGCTTTCGTGCGGAACCTCGCGCGCCTCCGCGCCGAGCTCGCCAAGGCCCCCGACGAGGTCGCGGTCGTTCGCAACGCGAAGGAGTACCGCGCCGCGCGCGAGAAGGGCCTCCACGGGGCCTTCATCGGGATCCAGGGCGGCAACGCGCTCGACCTCGCGCCCGACGGGTCGAGCCTCGACCTCATCGCCGACGACCTCGTCCTGCGCGTCACGCTCGTGCACCTCACCATGTCGCGGCTCGGCGCCACCAGCTCGCCGCTCAAGCTCCCCGGCTCCGACACCGGGCTCACCCAGCGCGGCCGCGACTACGTGCGCGCCCTCAACGCGCGGAAGATCTTCGTCGACCTCGCGCACATCTCCCGCAAGGGCTTCTTCGACGCGCTCGAGGTGCACGACCGCTCGCAGCCCGTGCTCGTCACCCACACCGGCGTCGCCGGCGTCACGCCCCACTGGCGCAACCTCGACGACGAGCAGCTCCGCGCCGTCGCCGACCTCGGCGGCACCATCGGGGTGATGTACCAGTCGTCCTTCCTCGGCGACCCCACCTTCGGAGGGAGGCTCGCCTCCGTCGTCGACCACCTCGAGCACATCGTGAAGGTCGTCGGCGAAGACTTCGCCTCCCTCGGCTCGGACTGGGACGGGATGATCGTCACGCCTCGGGATATGCCGACGTGCTCGGAGCTCCCGCTCCTGGTGCAGGCGATGCTCGATCGGGGCTGGTCTCCCGCGCGGGTGCAGAAGATCCTCGGGGGGAACTTCCTTCGCGTCGTCGAGAGCCTCCGCGGCTGACACGACGTCGACGTCGCGACACGATCTTCTCCACCAGCACCCGCGCCACCTCGCCCACCAGCGGCACCACCGCCGCCGCCAGCGCGCTGATCACCGTTCCCCCGAGCTTCGACAACCACGGGAGCAACACCCGCAACAGGTTCGCCATCTCGTCCTCCATGACCGTCCTCCGCCGCCGCACCCCGCGGCGCCTCTGACAATCACAGATTGCCAACTGGCAACCGCGGGGTCAACGGCGGACTGAACGTATGGTTACGTTTGGTAGGCGGATGTAGTCAGACGGCGATTGTCAGAAGCGCAGGCCGACGGCGACGCGGAGGTAGGGCCCCGCGACGGAGAGGGAACCGAGGTTCACCGGGGTGGTCGGGATCGCGTCGGGGTCGTTCGAGGAGCGGCCCGTGGTGGCGACCAGGGTGGGCGCGCCCGTCCAGCGGTAGCCGGCCTCGACGAGGGCGGTGAAGCGCGCGCTGCGCCAGCCGATCCCGCGCAGGAAGGGCGCGGTGGTGACCGAGAGGCCGCCGCCGGTGCCGACGTGCCAGGTCCAGTCGTCGATGAAGAGCGCGGCTCCGTCGCTCTCGGGGTCGAGGCGTCCGTCGTGGTAGAGCGCGCCGCCGCTCACCCGCGCGTAGGGCTGCAGCCACCGCGCGAAGGGCAGGCGCACCCGCAGCGACGCCGCCGCGTGCAGCGAGTGCGTGTTCAGCGTCGCGTCGTAGGCCTGACGCAGCGTGCGGTGGCCGCTCTCCAGCCCCCACCCGAGCTCGACGCCCACCACCAGCAGGCGCTGCGAGGGAGAGACATCGCGGCCGACGAACAAGCCCGTCGCGGGTGCGGCGACCGCGGTGGAGAAGGCGTCCCACGAGGCGGAGTCGCGCCAGCGGGGGCCGATCTCGATGCCCGCCACCCAGGGGGAATCAGGGTCGGCGTGGGCGACGGCGGTGAGCGAGAGCGACGCGGCCAGGATCGAAGCGAAGGTCATCGTGCGGGTCATCGGTCACTCCACCGTCCCGAGGACGTCGGTGAGGAGAAAGCCTTCGATGGAGCGCGCGCCTTCGCGCGAGGGCGCGGCGCCGTCGAGCACCGTGAGCCAGCCTCCGTCGGCGGGGTGGATCGCCACCACGCGCCGACGCCCCGTCGCGTCGGTCACGGGCAGCACGTCGGTCACAGGGCCGTCGAGCAGGAGCTCCCCCGGGCGGAACGAGCGCAGGTCGATGTAGCCCACCCGGTCGCTCGACCGCGGCGCCACCCACAGCGCCTCGCGGTCGTCGTCGAAGCGCGCGCCCTCCAACGCCACCTCGGACAAGATCGGCGCGGCGGTGCGGCGCTCCAGGTCGAGGAGCGAGAGACGTCCCTGCGAGCTCGACGGGTGGCCGAGCACCACCACACCCCGGTCGGCGAGGGGCAGCGCCGCCGTCACCTGCCGCTGGAGCTGCACGGTCTCGACGTTCTGCCCGCGGCGCGTCTCGATGCCCTCGAGCGCCATGAAGCTCACCGCCGTCGTCGCGCCGCTCGTCGAGTAGAGGAGCGCCTCGCGCGGCCCTCCAGGGCCTCCGCGCTCGTACAGGAGGATGTTCGTCGCGGGCGCGTCGAGCGGGATCGGGATCACCGTGTTCGCCCGCGCGTCGATCAAGCGCGCGTCGGATGACCCGGGAGAGACCACCAGCAGGCGACGGTTGGTGACGTCGCCGACGAGGGCCATGTCGGCGGGGCGGCGTCCGGCCGCGAGCTGGTTGATCGCGGGGCGGAAGTCGTTGCCGTCGGCGCCCGACGGAGTCGTCGCTTCGAGGCGCAGCACGTACACGTCGTCGCTCGCCGCGGCGCGCACGTAGAGCGTCGCGCCCTCGGTGTCGAACAGCACCTGCGTCGGGCGGATCGCGCGCGGGTCCTCGGGGAGCGTGAGGCGCACCGTGATCTCGACGCGCTCGGGGTGACCGAGGTCCATCAGCGTGAGGTAGGCGTCGGAGAGCACCACCGCGAGGGTGCGCGCCTCGCCGTTGACCTCCATGGGCGGCGAGAACACGACATCGTTCGGGACGCCGCCGAAGCTGCGCACGGTGCGCTGCGTGGGGTTGGTGCCCGACGGCGGCTGCGTGAGGTCGACCAGCGCGACCTCGTTGGGGTTGAAGAGGAGCCTCCCCGCGTCGCTCATCGGGCGGAAGTACGTGATCGCGAAGCGCCCGTCGGGCGTCTGCGCGACGGCGTTGAAAGGAGAGCCCACGGGGTAGGTGCGCGCACGCTCGCTCCCGGTGAGCGGCAACGCGGTGAGCGAGCCGGGCTCGGGTGCGACGCCGCGCGCGCCGCGACGTCCGCGGGAGAGGACCAGCGCCTCGGGGGCGGCGTTGCGCGCGACGACGGCGGTGGGCTCGGCGCCCACGTTCACCACCCGCACGGAGGGCTCGTCGCCCGAGACGTTCACGGCCACGGCGCGCGCGCTCGCGGTCTCGACGAAGACCACGGCGCCCGCGGCGGCCACGGGCGGCAGGGTCGTCAGCGCGAGGCCGTAGCGGTCGTCGCTGTCACGACACGCCGGCGCGAGGAGGGAGATCGCCAGGGCGAAGGAGAGGGTGTGCTTCATGGGTCAGTCCACGATCCTGCTGTTGAGCTCGAAGCCGGTGACCGACTGGAGCGCGCCGGTGCTCCAGTCGATGAAGGTGATGCGGCCCTCGGGGTGCTCCTGGCCCACGAACGCGCGCATGGTGCCGGGCACCACGCCCACCGCGAGCGGGGGCGAGCCGAGCGGCGTGTCGCTCACGACGAAGCTCCGCATCGAGACGCGCTGCACGAGCGAGACGCCCGCCGTGTCATCACGGAGCGTGACGAAGGCGAAGTCTCCGTCGGGCGTGAGCGCGGTGGAGCCCGGGTCGGCGGGCGTGAGCTGGAGCTTCGCGAAGCGCGTGGGGACGTCGACCAGGGTGTACCCCCACGCGCGGTCGATACGGGTCTCGAGGTCGATGTTGGGCTCGTTGGGGTTGCCCGCGGCGCGGCCGTGGATCACCAGCGCGGTGCGCCCGTCGGGCGCGAAGGCCACGGCGCGCACGGTCTTGCGCAGGCGAAGCACCGCGGGAGAGGTCGATCCGTGAGGTCGAGGAGGATCAGGCGCTCGACGTCGGCGGGGTGGTCCAGAGGAGGGGCGCGGCCTCCGTCGGAGGCGATGGCGACGGAGCCGAAGAGTTCTCCCACGAGCTCGGTGGAGGTCACCGCGGTGGGGTCGTCGAAGGCCGCGGGGAGCGGCACGCGCAGCACGCGCCCGCGGTCGCGGATGACGGCGAGGGCGAAGCTCCCGTCGGGGGAGACGTCGAGGTCGGTGACCACGCCGCCCGCGTCGAGGGTGCGCACCTCGCGGCGCGAGAGGTCGACGAGGCGCAGCGCGCTGGAGCCCTCGATGCGCGCGATGGCGTAGCGCCCGTCGGGGGTGATGGAGACGTCCGACGGACGCGCGTCGCGCGAGGGCGGGATGAGCACGCCTCCGTCGACGCTCGCGTCGGTGCCCGCGTCGGTGACGGTCGTGACCGTGTCGTCGGCGAGCGAGACGTTGGGGATGATCGCGGGCCCGGTGAGGTCCGCGAAGCGGAGGATCGAGAGGCCGTCTTCGGTCACGACGTAGGCGGCCTCGCCCATCGCGTCGAAGACGACGTCGATGGGGCGAAAGCCCACCGAGAGCTGCACGGCGCGGTCTCCCGCGGGGTCGAGGGTGAGGAGCGAGACGTCTTGGAAGCTCCCCGCGGGCACGCCGGTGTTGGGCCGCGAGGTGTCGAGCCACACGACGGCGTGGCGCCCGTCGGGCGCGATGGAGATCGCGTTGGCGCCTGCGACGACGGGCACGCTGGAGGTGCTGGTGCGCCCGTCTGTGCCAGTGCGGAGGATGGAGGCCGTGTTGGTGTTGACGTTCACGACGATGGCCTCGTCGCGGCCGGGCACCGTCGCGAGGAAGGTCGGCCCGTCGCCCGCCTCGACCGACTGGATCGCGAGGGAGCGCGAGTCGATCACCGCGACGGTGTCGCGGCGGGGGTTGGCGACGTAGACGTAGCGGCCTCCGGCCTGGGGGAGCTCGAAGGCGCGGCGCTCTTCGACCTCGGGCGGCAGGCCCGTGTCGTCGGGGGAGCCCACGTCGCTCCGAGCAGTGCCCGCGTCAGAGCCGGGGAAGGGATAGTCGCCGCCGAGGCTCGGCGCGGAGTCCGGCGGCCCGCAGTGGTAGAGCGCGAGCCCGAAGAGCGGGACCAGACCAAGAGTGCGTTTCGTAGCCGCATGAGCGCGCTCCGCACGAAGCAGGCCACCGCGAGGGAGGATCGTTGGGGCAGTGGCCCTCACCCCCGGCCCCTCTCCCGCGAGCGGGAGCGGGCGACCCTCACCCCCGGCCCCTCTCCCGCGAGCGGGGAGCGGGCGACCCTCACCCCGGCCCTCTCCCGCGAGCGGGAGGCTTCACCCACGGCCCCTCTCCCGCGAGCAGGGCGGGCGACCCTCACCCCACGGCCCCTCTCCCGCGAGCGGGAGCGGGCGACCCTCACCCGGCCCCTCTCCCGCGAGCGGGAGGGGGGCTGACTTCACCGAAAACTGCAACGACCCTTTGCCCATGGGATCGCGTTTCGTGTGGGCTGGAACGACGACGTCGCCACCAAGAAACACGTTGCTGCGCCGGTAGGGTCAGGGCAGTTTTCGGTGCACTCGGCTCCCCTCTCCCGCTCGCGGGAGAGGGGCCGGGGGTGAGGGTCGCCCCCTCCCGCTCGCGCTCCCGCTCCCACTCCCTCCCACTCCCCCTCCCACTCCCCCTCCCGCTCCCGCTCCCGCTCCCGCCGTCGCGGCCGCACCACGACATCGCGCGCCGGGGCGTGGCCCTGAGTCACACCCCTTCACACAGGGTGTTATGGTGCGCGCCCCTCATGGCGCCCCGAAGGCTCGTGCGAAGCGTGTGCGTCGGCGCGTTCGTGACCGTCGCGTCGGCGAACGCGCGCGCGCAGCGTCCCGATGTCGACGGGGTGTACGGGCGCTTCCGCGGGGACCTCACGCTGAGCGTCGAGGGGCACGGCGGGTACGCGCTCGCGGGAGACGGCGCGGCGGTGGTCGGCGGCGCGGTGCGCGCGCGCGTGCTCGACATGACCGGCGTGGTCGTGGGCTACGACCGCGCCCTCTCCGCCGGCCGCTGGGACGCGCTCTGGGCCGGCGTGGACTTTCGCCCGGCGATGCTGGCGCGGTGGTCCTACGACCTGGAGCGCGGGCCGCGCTGGGTCGACCTCATGGTCGACTCCATCGGGGTCGAGATCGGCGCGGCGTGGGTGCGTCCCGGCGACGGGCAGCGCTCGGGCGCGGGCTTCGTGGTGGGAACGGGCGTGGAGCTTCCGCTCGTATGGAGCGAGGCGAACGGGCTCACGCTCCGCCTCGCGGCGCGGCGCTACGTGGCCTCGCGCTGGGACGCGGGCGGCACGGGCGAAGACGACGGCGCGTGGACCTTCACCGCGGGCCTGGTGCTGCGCACCATCGTGCGCTCGGGGCTGGTCGGTGGCCGCTAGCGCGCGCGTCGGGTGGGCGCTCGCGCTCGCGCTCGCGCTCACGCTCGGCGCGTGTCGTGACCCTCCGCCGCGCACGCCGAAGGACACCGTGCTCGCCTTCGCCCGCGCCGTGGAGGCCGCGCGGCAGAACCCCGAGCACCGACGCCGCGTGTACGAGCTCCTCTCGCAGCGGGGGAAGGACTCGCTCACCGAGCGCGCGCAGCTCGCGTCGCAGGTGTCGGGGTGGCTGCAGCAGCCCTGGGAGATGTTCGCGCCCGGGCGCATCCGCCTGCGCGTGTCGGTGGACCCGTCGGGGATGACCGCGCGGGTCGACGGCGCGCGCGCGTGGGTGACCGTGCGCGGCGCGGGCGGGATGGCCGAGGTCCCGCTGGTGCGCGAGGACGGCGCGTGGAGGATCGACCTGGCGGTGCCTCCGATGGCGCAGTTGAGACCGGGAGATCAGTCCACCGACGGGGGTGTCGGGGTGCTCCCGCGGGCGCCCTGAAGGGGGTCTTGCGCAAGGGCGCGGGCTCTGTACCCTCACGGTGTTTCGTGGCGTGGGGCCGCGTTGCTGCGAGGAGGGAGTCGTTGAGCGCGTTCACGGGAGTGAAGGTCTTCACCGCCACGCGCGCGAAGGACCGCGAGGAGCTCGGCGACGCGATCACCCGCTGGCTGCGCGACAACCCCGCCGTGCAGGTGGTCGACAAGGTCGTGACGCAGAGCTCGGACCGGGAGTTCCACTGCCTGTCGATCACGCTGTTCTTCACGGGCGCGACGGGCGCGCCGAGCGGCGCGAGCGCGTGACGAGGGCGTAGCGCGCGGGCGCGCGGGTGTGGTGTGCTCTCCGTCGCGATGGGCAAGCCACTCCCCCTGGTCGTGCGGGAACGCCCGCCGGAGTACAGCGACGCGTACGCGACGGAGCGCCTCTTCGAAGACGCCCCGACGAGCTACTGGTGCTCTCCCACCGGGCCGACGTTCCCGCTGGTGCTGGGCTTCGAGGTGACCGCGCCCGAGGCGTCGATCGAGCGCGTCGCCTTCGACACGCGGATCAAGGGCTGGCTCACGAGCGCGGCGAAGCTGGTGGCCGTGGAGGTCCCCTCGGACGGCTACCGCGGCGGGTGGGAGCGCCTCTTCGAGGTCGAGCTCGAGCAGGACATGGTGCAGCAGGTGATCCTCGCGGCGCCGGTGACGGCGCAGTCGCTGCGGCTGGTGATCGCGTCGAACCACGGCGGTCAGTACGCCGCCCTCGCCCGCGTGCAGGTGATCGGCTCGGCCATCGGCGTGGGCGAAGCGATGCTCCCGCCCGGCACGCCCGTCACCGACGGGCAGCGGCAGGGCGTGGTGACCGCGTCGGGCTACGTCGTGCGCTGGAGCGACGGGCAGGAGAGCTTCGCGCCCGCGGGGATGGTGCGCTTCTCCGCGGCGGCGCCCGCGACGAAGGGGCGCCGAGGGCGCAGCACCGCGTCGAGCTGAGGGCGGAGGAGGGCGAGTCGCGGGCGCGGGAGGACGCGTGGCGACGGCGCAAGGCTGACCGTCGCGGTTGGCCGGTGGACCGTCGCGGTTGGCCGGTGGACCGTCGCGGTTGCCCGGTGGACCGTTGCGGGGATGCCCGGTTGACGCTGCGGGGATGCCCGGTCGACGCTGCGGGGATGCCCGGTCGACGTTGCGGGGATGCCCGGTCGAGCGTCGCGGTTGCCCGGTCGACGCCGCGGGGATGCCCGGTCGACGTGCGCGGGCGGTCGTAGGGAGGACGCGGCGCGGACGCTCCGCCCTCGCCCTCTCCCTCGGGGTGACGTGGGTGCTCGTACCGATCGCCCGCGGCGCCGTCGCGCCGCGCTGGCACGCGGGCGCACCGCGGCCCGTGTTAGCGTCGCTCCCGTGCAGGCGGTGAGAGCGCGGTGTCCGCGGTGCGACGCTCGGGTGCTGCCCTCCGCGCGGCGCTGTCAGCGCTGCGACGCGCCCCTCGACGCGCCCGCCAACGACGGCTCTTCGCCCGAGCTCCTCGACGTCGACGACCTCGTCACCACCGAGATCGACGAGCCCGAGACCATCGCAAAGCCCCCCGCCCCCTACGCCTCCGGCGACCGCGTCGCCGACCGCTGGGAGGTCGTCGAAGCCTACGGCTCCGGCCCCCTCGGCACCGTCTACCGCGCCCGCGACCACCACCACGACGGGCGCGCCGTCGCCCTGAAGGTCCTCTCGCCCGAGCTCTTCGCCAGCACCTCCGAGCGCGACGCCTTCCTCGACGCCTACCGCGCCCTCGTCGGACGTGACCTCCCCCACGTCGCCATGCCCATCGACCTCGGCGTCGACCCCTACGGCATCCTCTGGGTCGCCTCCCCGTGGATCCACGGCATCTCGCTCCGATCCCTCCTGCGCGCGTGGCGCGCCGCCGACCGACGGCTCGAGCGCGACCAGGTCCTCGGCGTGCTCCAGGGCGCCGCCGCCGCCCTGCGCGAGCTCCACGCCGCCGCCTCCCACGGCGCCCTCTACCCCGAGAACGTCGCCATCACCTCCGACGGGATCACCCTCCTCGACCCGGGGCTCGCAGCCACCCTCCTCCCCAAGCGCGTCGTCGAGCGGCTCATGCACTTCCCCGACGTGCTGCCCTACCTCGCGCCGGAGTTCCTCGCCGGGCGCCGCGCCAACGCCGGCGCCGACCTGCACGCCCTCGGCGCCCTCGCCGCGGAGCTCCTCACGGGAGACCCCGCCCGCAGCGCCGCCCCCGACTTCGTCCTCCCCGACCTCGGCGCCGAGCTCGAAGACGCCATGCGCCAGCTCGTCTCGCCGCAGCCCGCCCACCGCGCCGCCGCCCTCCCCCTCGTGCTCGAACGCCTCGCCCGCGTCGCCGGCGAAGCCTCGCTCCCGCCCTACGCCCCGCTCCCGCGCCCCGCGCCCATGGTCGACGCCCGCACCCGCCGCGTGAAGGCCGTCCCGCGGCGCGCGGTCGAGGCCGTCGCCCGCGCGAAGCGTCTCTCGAAGGTCAACCTCCCCGCCGAGGTCGACGAAGACAAGATCGAGACCCTCCCGCCCGGCGGAAAGAAGCCCCGCGGAGGCGCCCGTTGACCCGCCGCGCGTCGATGGCCGCCCTCTTCGACGCCCTGCGCGCGCACCGCGAAGACGCCCTCGACCGACCGTCCTCACCCCGCGCGCCCGGCGACGGGGCTTCCTGCAAGCGCTCTCGGCCCGGCACCGCGCCGCGCAGCCCGCCGCCGCGAGCGGAGAGCCCGACCCGCTCGCCATCGCGGGCGTCGACCGCGACCCCGAGGCCCTCGCCCGCGTGCTCGCGTGGTGGATGGACCCGGCCGCCGAGCACCGCCTCGGCGCGCGCCCCGCGCGACGGGTCGCCGAGCTCGCGGGCGTGCCCCCGTCGGTGCTCGCGGAGCGCTACCCCGTCGCCGCCGACGGGGAGATGGTCTGGCTGCGCTCCCGCGCGCGGCGGGTGGCCGTGTGCGTGGGAGAGCGCCCCGAGGTGTTGCCCGAGGGCGTGGGGGCGGGGGCGGTGTTCTCGCTGCGGGCCGAGGCGCTCGCGCGGGAGGTGGAGCTCATGCGGGCCGAGGTGTCGCCCGCGGCGGGGTGGATGCTCACGGCCTGGGCGCGCGCGCTGCGCCGCGGAGGCAGAGGGAACGCGACGATGACCGAGTGGAAGGGCTTCAGCCCCGACGTGGAGTTCCTGCTCGACCACTGGAGGGAGTACCTCGACGTGGTGGCGGTGCGCGAAGGGCTCGACCGGGAGTTCTCCGCGCTGCGCGAGTCGCTCGCCGCGACGGTGCGCGCGCGCTGGCCCGAGTCCGACGGGTGGGACTGCACCCTCGACGAAGACTGGATCCTCCTGCGGCGGCGCTCGTGGCCCATCCCCGCCGAGGAGTGGCTGGCCTTCGTGGTGGTGCTCACCGACGTCGACGCGCTCATCACCGAGGGCCGCGACGGCTGGTGGAGCGCGCTCTCGCTCCCCACCGACGGAGACTTCGACGGGGAGTCGTTCACCACGCTCCTGCGCGCGCGGGTCGACGCCGAGGCGTGGCGCCCGTGGCTCGCGCAGTCGTGGCCCGACCACGCGCTCGGTCGCGCGCTGCCGAAGCTGCCGCCGGGGCCGCGCATGGCCGAGGCGCTGGAGTCCGCCGTGCTCGACGAGTTCCAGCGCTTCGTGGAGCTCGCCCCCGCGGTGGAGCAGTGCCTGCGCGACCTGCGCTGACGCATCCCCCGCGCGGCCGCGGAAAGCGCGTGGGCTCCGGGAGGCATCTGGTATCGTCCCCGCGGGAGCGCACATGACCGTTTGCCCCTCGTGCCAGACGCGCCTGCCCGACGGGTACACCGGCGAGCGCTGCCCCCACTGCGACGCGCGCCTCGCGCCGCGCCAGCGCACCCCGACGCTCAACCCCTTCACGTCTCGCAGCCCGACGCCCAACCCCTTCACGTCTCGCAGCCCCACGCCGAACCTCCTCTCGTCGCGACCGCCCGGGCCCAACCCCTCGGGCCCCCCTCCGCGCCGCGAGGTCACCGAAGACCGCTGGGACGTCGACGACGCCCCCTCCCCCGCGCCTTACGCCGCGCCCACGCCCGCGCCGCCGCCGCCGCCCGCCGCCAGCGGACCGCGCTCGGTGTTCCGCGCGCCGACGAACCCTGGGCCCCGCTTCGGGGTCTTCTCCGAGCCGCCGCCCACCGCGGTGGGCATCCCCACCCACGGCTCCCGCCGCACAGGGATCAAGTCCACGGTCACCATGGGCGTGGAAGAAGCCCAGGCCCGGCTCGACGCCCTGCGCCGCGTGGCCGAGGAGCTCGTCCCGCCCGACCCCATCGAGCCGGGCTCGCGCACCGTGATGATGGGCGCGACGCCGCCCGTCCCCGCCGCGGGCGTGGTGAGCGCGGCGGCGACGTCCAACCGCCCCGCGGCGCCGTCCAACGCACCCGACCGCGACGCGGGCGCGCGGCACACGCTCACCGAGGGCATCCCCGCGCTCACGCCCGCCCTGACGCCGTCGCCCGCACCGACGCCGTCGCCCGCGCCCGTCCCCGCGCCGGACTTCGACACGAAGCGCACCATGGTCGGCCTCGCGCCCTCGGCCAGCGAGGTGCAGGCCGCCCTCGACGCCGCGCGGGCCGCGAAGGCCCAGCGCAAAGACGTCCGCGCCACCCTCGCGATGGACGCCTCACCGCTCCCGCCCGACATGGCCCCGAGCGCGCCCGTCTCGGCCCCCGTCGTGACGCCCCCGCGGACCCCGCCGCGCTCCGCCGCCGTGCCCGCCGCGAGGCCTCCGCGCGACGCCGTGCGCAGCACCATGGCCCTCGACCTCGGCCCCGGTCGCGCCGACGCCTCCCCCCGCGCCCGCGCCCGCGCCCCCGCCGCGTCCCGCCGCGCCGACGCCCGCGCCCTTCGCCGAGCCGCGCGCGCCCTTCGCCGCGTCGATGCCCTCGACGAAGACCACCATGCGCCTCGGGGACGTCCCTCCCGAGGAGCCCATCGCCCTCACCCGCATCTCGACGCCTCCGCCGGGGGACATCAAGCGCACCTCCGTCGGCGTCGCGCCGCCGCCGCCCGCGCCTTCTCCCGCGCCGCCGCGCGACCCGGTGATCTCCACCGCCGAAGAGCTCCGCGCCGCCCCGCGCCCCCCACCGCCCGCGCCCGCGCCCGCGCCGCGTCCGCCGGTCGCGACCACGCCCTTCGCCCCATCGCTCCCGCCGCTCTCGCCCGAGGGTCACACCCCGCCGCCGCCCGAGCCCGCGGCGCCGGTGAAGCCCCTCACGCCCTCGGTCCCGGCGCTCGCGCCGGAGCCCGCGGCAGACGCGCCGAAGCGCTCGGCCTTTCGCGGGTCGACGCCCTTCATCCAGCCGCCGGGCGACGACGTGGCGCAGGCCGAGCGGCGGCTGCGCCCGGCCTTCGTCTCCGCCGCGCTGCTGGTGGTCGCCGGTGGCGCCCTCGGCGGAGACCTCTCGCCCGCGGGCCTCGTCCCTCGCGCGGTGCCCGCGGTGACGCTCCTCGCGCTCGCGGCGCTGCCGATGGCGCCGATGCTGCGCGCCGTGATCGCGCTGGTGATCGCGCTGCCCGCGCTGGCGCACGCGCTCCTCGGCGTGTCGGTGCTCTCCCGCGCGGGCGCTGCCCTCACGGCGCTGGTGGTGGCGGTGCTCGCGACGGTCGCGTGGCGCAGCGGCACGCAGCCGTCGGGCACGCGTTACCCGCTGGGCCTCCTCGCGGGCCTGGTGCTGGCGATGGTGTGGGTGCTCGCGCCGGGCGCGGGCGCGCTGCTCGACGCGTCGCAGCCCGCGTGGATGGGCGGCGTCGCGGTGGCGCTCCTGCCCGCGGCCTTCGTGGTGGTGGTGGCGGTGATGCGCAACGCGCCGCGCGTGGGCCTCGCGGGCGCGCTCTCGGTCTCGGCGTGGACGGCGCTCCTGGGCGTGGCGGGCACGCTCCCGGTGCGCGACCCGGTGACGGCGGCGGGCGTGGGCGCGGCGGCGGCGGGTCTGGTGATCGCGGTGGCCGCGGCGGCGGCGATGTCGCTCACCGCGGTGCAGACGGGCGAGCGGCAGGGCTGATCGCGAGGAGGGCGCGGCGCGCCATCACCGCGGCGGCGACGGCCATCGCGATCGACACGATCTGCGACGACGACAGCGCGCCGTACACCCCGCGGGAGACGTCTCCGCGCAGGCCCTCGACGCTGAAGCGCCCCGCCGCGTACACCGCGAGGAAGGCCGCGAAGGCCCTCCCGTCGCGCGCGCTCTGCCGTCTGTACACCCACGCCGCGGCGAGCGCCGCCGCGAGGCCCACGGCCGACTCGTAGAGCTGCGTCGGGTGAACGGGCAGGCTCGTCGCGCCAGGGCGCACCCACCCCCGCGCGGCGTGGTCCACCGCCGCCGCCGAGTCGGGCGGGAAGCGCACGCCGAGCGACGACCCCGTCGGCAGCCCGAAGTCACACCCTTCGAGGAAGCACCCCACGCGCACCAGCGTGAAGGTCAGCCCCGTGCCGATCGCCACGCGGTCGAAGAAGGGCGCGAGCGGCGCGCGCCGCCATCGCAGGTAGAGCGCGGGCGCGGCGATGCCCCCGAGGAGCCCTCCGTAGGCCGCGCGGCCCACGCTCACCAGCGGCGCGAGCGAGCGGTCGGCGAGGGCCACGGGGATCGAGCGCGGGAGCGCTCGCACGAACTCGAACACGTACCCGCCCGCGAGCGCGCCCACGTACGCGAGGGCCAGCGCGACGGCCGCCTCGCGGACGTCGCCTCCGTCGTCGCGGGTGAGCCGCAGCGCGATCGCCGCGAGGAGCACCGACGCGAGGCCCACCATGATCACGTAGTCGGGCGCCACCCACGCGGGCCACCCCCGCGCGTCGAGCCACGCGACGACGATCGGCCTCACCGCCCCCGACGCCCCGCGAAGAGCAGCAGCGCGAGGGGCGCGAGCATCGCGAGCGCGCGGGTGAAGACGAAGCCCGGCGACGCGGGCGCGGGCGCGGGCGCGGCGGTGCAGCGGCCGTTCGAGCAGCGGTTGCAGCGCGAGCAGTCGCTGTTGCACGAGTCGCAGGTGTTGCACGACGACGAGCAGTTGGAGCCGCTGCCGCTGCATCCGCTCCCCGAGCCGCTGGAGCTCGTCCCCGCGTCGGAGCCGCCGCTCATCCCCGCGTCGCTTGAGCCTCCGCCCCGGTTGGTGAAGACCGACGTCGGCGCGCTCGGAGGCGACGGCGGCGGCGCGGAGGGCACCACCGACGTCGGCGCATCGACCATCGGCGCCATCGCGACGAGCCACGCCGCGTTCACGTACACCGCGTCACCCACGGCGATGACGCCGACGGGCCAGCCCGTGACGCGCACGACGTGAGAGGCGCCCGACGCGCGGCGCAGCGCGAGCACCACGCTCCCCGCGCGAGACCGCAGCGCGCTCGCCTCGATGGAGGCCGTGGTCGACGGGGCCTCGCCGTCCACCGTGAGGGCCTCGTCGGGGCGCGCGTCGTCGGCCACCGCCTCGGTGAAGGGCAGCGCGAGGGAGCCCTCCACGCGCGACGCCACGAGCGCGTCGTCGCCCGTTCGCTCGCGGGCCTCGTCCACCGCGCGCGCGACGGACTCGGGCGTGGCGTCGGCCGCGGCCTGCACCGTCACCAAGGCGCCCGCGGTCGTGCGCGAGGTCTCGAAGCGCTGCGCGAGCGTGGTGAGCTCCGCCGACGCGGCGAGCGCCGAGGGCTCGGCGCGCAAGACGTCGCGCAGGTCCATCGACGCGAAGGGAGGAGACTCCGCGCCGCAGCCGACCACCACGCAGGTCGCCGCCGCGACCGCCCAGGTCCGGTACACCCTCATGGACGGGACGGTGCCAGAGCCCGACAACGCGGGTCAACGTGCCCCGCGGGCGCGGGTCAGTTCCGTCGGAGCCGGGACGACACCGCGTCGAGGGCCATCACCAGCGTGACGATCGCGACGATGACCACGGTGACCTTCGCGTACTCCGCGCCGCGCATGTACGTCTGCAAGAGGAACCCGACGCCCTGCGCGCCGACGAGCCCGAGCACCACCGCGCCGCGCACGTTCAGCTCGAAGCGGAAGAGCGTCTGCGACACGAAGTGCGGCGCGAACTGCGGCCAGATCCCCCAGCGGATCACCTGCAGGCGCGTGCCTCCCACCGAGCGCATCGCCTCGACGGGGCCAGGGTCCATGGTCTCGAGGGTCTCGTAGAACTGTTTGCCCAGCGAGCCCACGGTGTGGATCGCGAGCGCGCCCACCCCGGGGAAGGCCCCGGGTCCGTACGCGCTCACCAGCACGAGGCCCACGATCAACAGGTCGACGGAGCGGTTGAGGTTGCACGCGAAGCGCGCCGCGCGGCGCACCCACGCGAGGGGCGTGACGTTCTCCGCCGCGAGCAACCCCAGCGCGAGCGCGAGGGGCACGCCCGCCACCGTGCCCACCAGCGCGAGGCGCACCGTGAGCACCGTCGCCTCGAGCACCTCGGCCCACACCCGCCCGTCGGGCGGCACCATCCCTCGGAGGAAGGTCCCGATCCCGCGCAGCCCACGGAAGAACTCCCCCGCGGGGATGAGCGCTGCGGAGGCGGCCCACGCGAGCGCCACGGCGAAGAGGGCCCAGGCCGCGAAGGTCTGCGCGCGACGGTGACGCTTGAGCGCGCCCGCCCCGAGGATCGCCGCGCCCACGCACAGCGCCGCGAAGAGCGTGACCGAGACGGGGTCGTCGAAGCGGCCCGCGCGGGCGCGTGAGCTCTCCTCGCGCGTGGCGGCGAAGGCCCTGCGCACGAGCGCGTACTGCGAGGTGTCCGACGGGACGAAGCCGTCGGTGCCGTTCATGCGGCGCAGGAGCGCGCGGCCGTCTTCGCTCTGCCCGATGGCGACCAGCGCGGCGGAGATGGAGCTCAGCAGCCGCGGGTGCTCCCTCGCCCACGCCTCGCTCGTGGCGATGGCGTCGCTCGGCACCGCGGGCGAGTACACCAGCGGCCGCAGCCGCGGGCCGGGTCGGTTGCGGAGGAAGCGCGTCCACGCGCCGGTGCCCTCGTTCGGGGGGTCGGCCCACACCGCGGCGGCGTCGACCTGCCCGCGCTGCACGGCGATGACGGCGGCGTCGTGGCCTCCGGCGAAGACCTGCCGCGAGAAGAAGCGCGAGGGCTCGAAGCCCGCCTGCATCACGAGGTAGCGCGGGATGACGAAGCCCGACGTCGACGTCGGGTCGACCCACGCCACCGACGCGCCGCGAAGGTCGGCGAGGGAGCGATAGCGCGACCCCTCGCGCACGACGATGGCGGAGTAGTACGAGGGCACGCCGCGCCGCACCTGCGTGAGGATCACCCGCACGGGGAAGAGCCGCTCGGCGAGCACGAGGGGCGACGGCGTGAGCCAGGCGACGTGGATGTGGCCCGAGCGCATCCCCTCGACGAGGGTGGTGTAGTCGAGCGTGACCGACGCGCGCACGGGCACGTGGATGCGCGTCGAGAGCTCGCGCGCGAGCGCGTCGGCGGAGCGCTGGAGCGTGAGCGCGTTCTCGGCGGGGTTGATGCCGATGACCACCGCGTCGGGGATGGCCTCGGGCGCGGGCTGCGCGCGCGCCGAGAGCGACGCGAGGAGGAGCGCGGCGAAGAGGGCGACGCGGGCGATCACGACTCGCCCCCGTAGATCGTCGCGACCTCGTCGTCGGAGAGCGAGGCCGCGGGGCCGTCGTGCACGAGCCTCCCGTCGCGCAGGCCGATGACCCGGTCGGCGTAGCGGCGCGCGAGGTCGATGGTGTGCACGTTCATCAGCACGGGCACGCCGCGGTCCTTGCCGTAGCCGCGGAGCATCGCGAGCACCGTGGCGGCGAGCTGCGGGTCGAGCGAGGCCGTGGGCTCATCCGCGAAGAGCGCCGCGGGCTCCTGCGCGAAGGCCCGCGCCACGGCCACCCGCTGCTGCTGCCCGCCCGACAGCTCCCGCGCGAGCGCGTGGAGCTTCTCGCCCAGCCCCACCTCGCGGAGCGACTTCGTCGCCACCTCGCGGTCGGCCTCGCTCCACAGGCCCACGAGCCCGCGGAGCCACGGCGCGTGACCGACGCGCGCCACGAGCACGTTCTCCATCGCGGTGTACGAGCGGATGAGGTTGAACTGCTGGAACACGAAGCCCACCCGACCGCGCGCGCGAGCGAGGGCGCGGCCCGTGAGGCCCGTGAGCTCCTGACCGCCGACGAAGACCCTCCCCTCGGTGGGCTCGATGAGGCGCGACGCGCAGCGCAGGAGCGTGCTCTTGCCCGCGCCCGACCGGCCGAGGATGGCCACCACCTCGCCGCCGGGGACGGAGAGCGTGAGCGGGTGCAGGCCCACGGTGCCGTCGGGCCAGCGGCGCCCGAGACCTTCGACGCGCAGGCCCTCGGCCATGGGCGCGCGCTCAGTCGATCTCGAAGTGGGGGACGCGCACGCAGCCCTCGTCGAGGGGAGGCGCGCCGGGCGCGTACTGGGTCTCGACCAGCACGGCGTGGCTGTCGGGCCACGCGCGGTGGAAGAGGTTGGCGTTGCCGGGCTCGTTCTCGAAGGTGGCGACCACGTGGCCGAGCTCTCCCATGGCGGGGAGCATGCGGACCTTGAACTCCGTGTCGGGCTCTTCGAAGGTGGGCTTCAACACCAGAGAGATCCGCGGCAGGCCGATGGGAAAGCCGTCGTCGCGGAGCGTTCGCACCGTGCCGAGGAGCATCCCGGGGACGTCCCTGCCCGTGAGGTAGACCACCGTGGCGCCGCGGTCGTAGCAGGCGCGCACGAAGGGCACGGCCCCGCGGTGGGGCACGTCGTCGGCGCAGGCGGTGTCGGTGAAGAAGCGCTCGCGCCAGCGCTTCGTGGCGGCCTCGATAGTCTCGTCGCTCACGCCGAGGGGGCGCAGCGTGTCGTCGAGGCGGTACTTGAGGTGCGCGTCGCGCAGCGCGCGGAGGATCGCCGCGTCCTTGGCCTTCTCGGGCGGGAGGCTCGCCGCGAAGGCGTGCACGATGCGGATGGTGCGGGGGCGGTTGTCGTAGAGGGTCCCGTCGAGGTCGAAGATGACCACCGGGCGCTCGGCCCTGCGGGCCTCGACCTCGTCGAGGATGGCTCTCAGCGGGTGCTTCACCCGCCCGACGCTACAAGGGATGGGGCAGGGTTTTCCAGCGCGACGGTCAGGGCACGGGCATCACGTAGATCACCGCGTCGTCGTTGCCGGGGTTCGACCCGACGCCCCGCACGCCCACCAGGGCCACCCGGTCGCGCGAGGGCGACAGCGCCGCGCCCCAGAAGAAGTCCGACGCGCCGCCGAAGTCGTAGGTCCGGTAGCCCTGCGGCCCGAAGCTCGTGTCGGGCTGCCCGTTGGGCGTGAGCACCGCGATCATCCCGTCGACGTTCATCTCCGTCGGGCGGCCTCCGCCGACCATCATCACCCGGTCGCCCGGGAGCACCAGCACCGCGCGGGCGTTGTCGTTGAAGTTCGCGAGGTCGATGCGCGCCACGCCCATCGCCCCGTAGGTCGTGTCGAGAACGCCCGCGGCGGTCACCCGTAGCGAGAGCCAGTCGAGGCTCTCGGTCGCCGCGTTGCGGCCGTAGCCCGCGGTCACGAACGAGGTCCCCTGGAGCGCCGCGCCGTAGGCCTCGGTGGCCGCGGCGAGCACCTGCGGGGCGAAGATCCCGCCCTGCGCGAAGGTGGTGTCGAGCTGCCCCGCGGGGGTGAGCTTGAAGAGCACGGGCTTCACCACCCCGCCGTCGTCCATGTACCCCGCCGTGACCGAGCTCCCGTCGGGGAGGATGGTGCTCGTGCGGGGGCTCGCGCTGCGGTTGTTGATGTCGACGGTGGTGACGCCGTTGGTGCCGAAGGCCGTGTCGCGGCTCCCGTCGGCGTTCAGCCGCACCACGGCGAAGTCCGTGTCCATCCCGCCGGCGCGCACCTGGGCGCCGGTCACCAGCAGCCGGTCGTCGCTGTAGACCGCGAGGCCCCACGCGCCGTCGGCGAGGTAGCCCGTGCCGTTCACCGCGCCGTCGCTGAGGTCCAGCGTCACCACGCCCATCGTGCCGAAGGTGCGGTCGAGCGTGCCGTTGGCGTTGAAGCGCACCAGGGCGATGTCTCGGTCGCGCGCGTCGGCCGCGCCGGGGTGCTCCACCGTCGCGAGCGCCACGACCTTGCCCGTCGACTGCACCGCGAGGCCGCGGGCGTTCTCTCCGTTGGCGCCCGTCGCGATGTTGTGCGACGCCACGCCCATCTCGCCGAAGGTCGCGTCGCGCTCCCCCGTGGCCGTGAAGCGCACCACCACGGTGCGAAAGTCGGCCGTCGCGTCGGTGGAGTCCGCGGCCTGCCCCACGGCGTAGATCCGCCCCGTGGAGTCGTAGGTCACCGCGTAGAGCCGGTCGTGGCCCGCGGCCGAGATCGCGACCGCCACCGGCCCCGAGGCGACCCCGCCGTCGCCCGAGCCCGCGTCGGTCACGCCCGCGTCGGTCGCGCCGGCGTCGGTGGTGGTCGCGTCGTCGCTGCACCCGGAGGCGAGGGCGAGGGCGAGCAGCCCGGGCCCGAGGATCCACCGTGAGAGGTTCATTGAAGTCATGGCCGTACCCTTCTGTTGATCCAAGCGATGACTCTCGCTCTCAACATCGAGAGCGAGAGCCGTCTGCGCCGCGGTACCCACTCCGCGACGAGGTCTCTCTCAGCCGCGGTTCACGACCGCGGCCAGGTCCATTCGAGCCCCGCGAACACCTGCCGCCAGCCCGCGGGCTGGATCCCCTGCGGGGCGCGGTTGGCGATGTAGATCTGGTCGGTGAGGTTGCGCCCCGAGACGTAGACCGTGACCCCCGAGCGCGGGACCGTGTAGCCCACGCGCGCGTCGAGGGTGAGGTACTGCGGGAGCTGCCCCACGAGGCCGTCGGGCGATCCCGCGCGGGTGTTCTCGGCGTCGGCGAACTGGCTGGCCACGTAGGTCACGCCGACCTGCGCCGAGAGCCCGATCCGGTGGATGAACCGGAGCTGGGCGTAGAGGATGTGCTCGGGCGCGTAGGGGAGGCGGTTGCCGTTGTGCAGGCCGCCGATGAAGGTCGCGATGGGCAGCCAGGTGTAGTTCACCGTGAGCGGGAGCGAGAAGCGGGTGTTCCGCGGTGAGACGAGGGGGGCGAGGTTGAAGGTGACGCTGGCCTCGGCGCCCATGTGCCGGCTGTGGCCGGAGTTGAAGCCTCCGGCGGCGACGTCTCCGCCCGACTCGCTCGGGGGGATGATCTGGTTCTCGAACTCGATGTGGAAGAAGTTCGCCTCGGCGGTGAGCCAGCGGCCGAGGCGCACGCGGGCGCCGGCCTCGGTGTTCCACGAGAGCTCGGCGTCGAGGTTGAGGTTCGCGCCCGCGGCCGAGACGGCGTCTTGCGTGCGCGGCGGCGCGTACCCGCGGTGAAAGCCCGCGAAGAGGGTCACGGGCCGCACGACGCGGTAGGTGAGGCCGACGCCCGGGATGAGCGCGGGCGAGAAGGTCTTGCCGTAGATGTCTACGTCGGAGCCGCGGGTGAGGTTGGTGGCCGGGTCGGTGACGCCGACGCGCTCGATGCGGCGGTTGCTCCAGAAGCCCTCGAAGCGCAGCCCGGGGGTGACCGAGAAGCGGTCCCAGAAGGTGAAGCGGTGCTGGATGGCGGCGGCGATGGCGTAGCCGTTGCGCACCTCCTCCTCGCGGATGTCGCCCGAGCGCGTGGTGGGCGTGTCGCCCACGAGGATCTGCGTGTGCGCCGTCTCGTAGTGGAAGCGCACCACGGCGTTGAGCTCGCCGGTGACGTTCGCGCCGCGGGCCCAGGTCCAGGTGAGCCGGGGCTCGATCCCGGCGACGTTGAAGGCCCGGTTGCGGATGGCGGCGGTGCGGCGGAAGTACACCGACGAGCCGTCGTCCATGGGGGTGGAGCCCGGGTCGCCGAGGGGCGCGCAGCGGCCGAGGCCGTCGCAGCCGCGCTCGTAGTCGGCGCCCATGACGTTCATCCGGTCGAACTCCTGGCGGCGCCACGCGCGGTTGGTCTGGTACGCGTAGAAGTTCGTGCGCAGGGCGACGGCGCTGGAGAAGAGGTGCTGGTGCGTCACCGCGACGGCGTAGCGGCGCACGTCGAAGCGGTCGTTGGAGGCGTTGTTGAGGCTCGGGTCGGTCTCGTACTGGCGCTGGGTGAGGCCGAGGTAGGTCGAGCGCGAGCCCTCGTCGTAGAAGTCGAGCTTGAGCCCGAGGGTGGAGCGCGAGCTCACACGAACCTGGAGTCGCGTGTTGAGGTTCGTGACTTCGACGTCGGTAGAGCGCGGGCCGGTGAAGCGGCGGTGGATGGCGTCGACGCGCCAGCCGAAGGCGCCGTGCGTGGCGCCGCCCGAGACGTTGGCGAGGAAGTACCCGTAGGAGCCGTAGCGCAGGTCGGCGGAGACGGTGGGCCGACGAGGCGGCGCGCGGGTGATGAAGTTGATGACCCCGCCGATGGTCTGCGGGCCCCAGAGGATCTGGCCGGAGCCGCGGACGACCTCGACGCGGTCCATGCGCTCGATGGGAGGGGCGTAGTAGAGCTCGGGCGAGCCGTAGGGGTTGAGCGAGACGGGGACGCCGTCTTCGAGCACGAGCACGTGACGGCTGCGGTTCGGGTCGAGGCCGCGGATGCTGATGTTGAGCCGCAGGCCCATCGGGTCTTCGCCGACGACGTTCACGCCGGGCACCGTGCGGAGGACGTCTCCGCCGTGCTGGGGGGCGAGCTGCTCGAGGTCCTCGCGGCGCACCACGGTGGCGCTGCCGGGCACGGCGTCGAGCGCGCGCGGGGCGCTGCCCACCACGTCGACGCGGCCGGTCTCGTACACGTCGGGGTCGCGGCGCGGCGGCGGGGGCCTGCGCGGCGGCGGGTCTTCGGTCCGCGGCGCGGGCTGCGTGGCCTCGGGCTGCGTGGCCTCGGGCTGCGTGGCCTCGGGCTGCGCGGGCTCGGGCTGCGGGACCTCTCGCTGCGCGGCTCGGGCGGCGCGCCGGCGTCGCGGTCCGCAGCGGAGGCGGTGGTGGAGAGATGCCGCGGCCAGGGCGACCGCGAGCGTCAGTGCGTAGCCGCGGCGCGCGCGGCGGGTGTTGTCAATCATCGAGGTGGAACCGAACCGGTACGTAGATGCGCACCGCCGAGCGCCGACCCGCGATGGCGGGGAAGGGCGCCGCGCGGGCGACGATGCGGAGGGCCTCTTCGTCGAGCAGGTCGTGGCCGCTGCTCTCGTCGACGCGGGGCGCGCCCGCGAGGGAGCCGTCGGGGTTCACCGTCACGCGCACGCGCACGGTGCCCTCGAGCCCGAGCTGCACCGCCATCTCGGGGTAGCGCGTGTGCCGACGCACGCGCGACTCGACCTGGGCGAGGTAGGGCGCGGCGTCGAAGGCCCGTCGACGGGCCGCCTCCGCTCGCCGCGGGGGCGAGCGGCCCGCGCTCGACGCGTTGGCGCTCGCCAGGAGGTTGCCCGTCGACGAGGGGCTCCAGTGGGCGCGGCGGCCACGGCGTCGGAGCCGCCCTGCGCGGTCACGATCGCGGGCGGCGCGGGCGGAGGCGGCCGGGCGGGCGACGTGGGCGCGGGCGGAGGCGGCGCGGGGCGGGCCACGGGCGGAGGCGGCGGTGGCGTGACGGGGCGCAGGCGCGCGGCGTGCGCACGGGCGGGGGCGGAGCGCGCGTGCGCGGCGGGCCGGAGGCGGCGCGGGCGGCGGAGGGTGGCGGCGGCGGTGGCACCTCGAAGGGGATCATCACCGACTCGACGACGCCGGGTCGGAGACAGGGCATGCGCGCCGCGCGCGGCGGCGCTCACGGTGCCCACGAGGAAGACGTGCGCGAGCGCCGAGAGGGTGAAGAACGAGGGCAGCCGCGGGCGCGCGCCGCGGGGCTCACGGTCGCGGCGGCGCGGCCAGTCATTGTCGCCCTCGACGCGCGCCGAGCGGATCGCCAGCGTCGCGGAGAACTCCATCTTCAGGAAGTCGGTGAGCTCGCGGACGGCGGTGTCCGCGGAGCACGGCGGCGCGGTCGGTGGCGAGCGGTCAGCGCAGGCTCGACCGGCAGCGCGTCGACGGCGGCCTCGGCGGCGGTGAGGTCGGCGCCGAGCTCGGTCACCAGCGCGCCCGCGCCCGCGGACTCGAGCAGGTCGTCGAAGCCGAGGTTGCTGCCCGCGGCGCATCCTCGAGGGTGAGGCGCAGGCCCGCGATGTTGCTGCGCAGGCGCGCGGCCGCGGTCGGCCCACTGAGACTCAGGGCCTCGGGGCAGGTGGTCGTGGTGCAGTTCACCAGCCCGAGGGGCTGGCCGAGGCGACGGTCCTTCACCTCGGTGTCGAGGTGAAAGGCCGCCTCGGCGACGGCGCTGTAGCCGAGCTCCTGCGTCGCGAAGAGGGTGCTCCCCTGCCCCGCGGTGGTGAGCTGGTCGTAGAAGCCGTTGGGCGCCCACGCGGCGTTGATCTCCCGCGCCCGGGCGAGCACGGCCGCGGCGGCGGCGCTCGCGTACGCGGCCCGACGGCGGGTGAGCTCGTCGGCCGAGAGCGCGGCCCACGACCCGTCGGTGTTGATCGCCTCGGTCGCGGCGCAGCCGTTGTCACTGCCCTCGTAGAAGAGCAGGTACTCGACGGCGGCGAGGCCGCGCGCGCTCGTGGGGAGGTTCGAGAAGTTCTCGGGCGTGTAGCCCTGGCTCACGGTGCGCTGGTCGATGAGGCAGCGGTTCACGTCGGGCCACGCGTACACCTGGTCGCGCAGGCCGCGGCCGCCGAGGGTGCTGAGGTCGGCGGTGGGCCCGTAGCGGAGCATCTCGGCCTGCTCCCAGACGTCGATGGCGCGCTCCCACGCGCGGCGCGCGGCGTCGCGGTGCGCGGCGTCGGGGGTCTGCGCGTAGGCCGCGGCGGCGGTGTTGAGCGCGTCGGCCTCGGCGGCGAAGCGGTCGTACACGCCCATGGTGCAGCGGCCGAAGCTCTGCAGGAGCGCGCCGCGGTCGAACTGCTCGGTGGTGCAGCCCGCGGTCATCATCGAGGCGCACACCAGCGCCGCGAGCGCGCCGCGGGCGCGGGCGAGGCTCACGACAGGACGGGCCGCGGGCGACGGAGCGGCCTCGCGCGAGGGGAGCACCCGCCGCGCGGCGCGCACGAAGGGCGAGACCATCATCGCGAAGACCGAGTGGTCGGGCGCGGGGGAGCCGTCGCCGAGGCCGAAGGTGATCTCTTCGCGCGCGGAGGAGGTGACGTAGAGGGTGCCGGCCAGGCGGTCCCAGAGGGCGAGGGCGGTGCCGAAGTTCTTGTCGCGGTGCCGCGCCGCGGCGCTGTGGTGCACCTGGTGCTGCGCGGGCGAGAGGAAGAAGCGCTCGAGCTTCGGGCCGTACGAGAGCCACACGTGCGAGTGGCGGAGGTTGCTCCCCGCGAGGGCCCACGCGAAGCCCAGGGCGTCGACGCCGAAGAGCTCCCACGCGTGGAGGTTCGGGCCGAAGAGCCAGCAGGCCAGGCCCGTCGCGGCGCCCACCACCAGCGCGCTCGACGAGGCGTTGATGAAGCCCTCCACCGGGTGCGTGCGGTAGAGCGTCAGCGGCGTGAGCACCTCGGCCTCGTGGTGCACCTTGTGGAACTCCCACAGCGCGGGCACCCGGTGCATGAGGCTGTGCACGGCGAAGCGCCCGAGGTCTTCGAGCGCGAAGACCCCCAGGGTGTAGAGCGCGCCCACCATCAGCGGGTGCACGTCGAGCGAGGGCCGCCCGAGGTGAACGCGGAGGGCGCTCATCACCACCGCGGCCACCGCGAGCGCCGACACGCCCCGCGCCCCGAAGGAGAAGAGCCGCAACACCCCGCGCGCCGCGATGAGCTTGTAGTCGCCCCGCGCCGAGGGGTGCAGCCACACCGACGGAGAGAGCACCGCGCGCAGCGCGCGACGCGCCGAGACGCCCCGCAGGCAGAGCGTCACCACGGCGAGCGCGCCCGCGACGAGCACGAAGGGCACGAACACGCGACGCCCCGGGTCGAAGAGCGCCTCGGCCGGACCAAGGAGCGCGGCGGGGATGTCGGAGAGCCAGCGGAGCAGGGTGTTCACGTTTCTCTTACGAGTCCGAGAGGTTGGCGAACTGTGATTATGAGAACGCTTCTCAGCAGCAACGAGAGAGTTATTCGATCGGGGCGGTGGTCGTCAAGGCCCTCGGGCGCGGTCAGCGCAGTGGCGTGACGAAGGCGTCGCCGTAGCGCCCCGGGCCCGTGAACACGGCGAGGTTACGCCGCGGGCGGTGCTCCCCTGCCGAGTGGGTGTGGCCGCAGTAGACGTCGAGGGTGACCTCGGGCCAGCGGTCGGCGGCGCGCGTGAGGGCCTCTCCCACGGCGACGCAGGTGAACCACGGGAGCCACTGCGCGTTCGAGATCGCGCCCTGGTGCCAGCACGCGCCCACGAAGGGCGGCACGTGCGTGAGCACCACCACGCGCGCGGCGGTCGGGCACACCGCGTCGAGGGTGGCCGTGAGGGCCGCGGCGTCGGCGTCGGCGAGGCGCTGCATCACGGCCTTGCGCGCGGCCACGTCGAACATCGCGCCCACGTCCGCGAAGTCGCGGATCATCCTCCAGTCGTTGAGGAGCACGGTGGAGCCGTCGGGGTCTCCCGCGCGGCCGTCGCACCAGCCGTCGACGCCGACGACCACCGTTCCGTCGCTGGCCCTCCACGGGCCCGCGGCGGGGAGCCAGCGCAGGTCGGGGTCGCGGCCGTGGGCGCTCGCGGCCCAGGCGCGCACGCCGTCGACGGAGCCGCCGTAGTAGTCGTGGTTGCCGAGCACGAAGAGCACGGGGGCGGCGACGGCCTCGCGCACGCGGCGCAGGGTGCCCTCGACGGAGCGCGCGTCGCAGAGGTCTCCCGTGAGGAGGAGGGCCTCGGGCGCGAGGGCGCGTACGCCCTCGGCGAAGCGCGCGAAGGCGGCGTCATCGAGGTGGTCGAAGTGGGGGTCGGTCACCCAGGCGGCGCGCATGGCCCGCACCGTACACCCGATGCTTCACCCCAACGATCGCGGCTCGCGTAGGCTCTCACCCTCGCATCGAGAGGGAGGTGGTGATGGACGGATCGTTCACCGAGGGCCGCGAGGCCGTCACGCAAGGCACCCTGCGCGACGCGAAGGGGCGCGCGCTGCCGCTCACGCGCACGAACGTTCGCGCGCGGGTCACGGGGCCCGTGGCGACGGTGGTGGTGGAGCAGACCTTCCGCAACGACGGCGACGAGGCCATCGAGGCGGTGTACCTCTTCCCGCTGCCGCGCGAGGCGTCGGTGTACCGGATGGAGTTCCGGATCGCCGACCGCGTGGTGAAGGGCGTGGTGAAGGAGAAGGCCGAGGCCCGCGCCGCGTACCAGCGCGCGCGCGCCGAGGGCCGCGCCGCGACCCTTCTCGAAGAGGACACGCCCGCGCTCTTCACGCTCTCCGTCGCCAACGTCGCGCCCGGCGCGACCATCGACGTGACCCTCGAGTATCAAGAGGTCGTCCCCTACGACGACGGCGAGTGGCGGTTCGTCTTCCCGATGGTGGCGCCGGAGCGGTACCGCGAGGGGCCTCCTCCGCCCGCGAGCGCGGCGCTGCCCCCGCCGCGGGTGCCCACGGGCGAGCGCGGCGCCGACGTGACCCTCTCGGTGGAGCTGCAGGGCGAGCCCGATGGCCTGCGCTGCGCGTCGCATCGTACGGTGACCGAACGATCGCCCGAGGGGGTCACGGTGCGCCTCGACGGGGCCTCCGTCGCCAACCGGGATTTCTCCCTCGCGTGGAGGGCCGGCGACGCGGGCGTGCGCCCCGACCTGCGCTTCGAGCGCGCCGAGGGCGAGGCCGGGACCTTCCTCCTCACGATCACGCCCTCGAACGCCCCCGACCTCACCGAGCGCCGCGGAGACCCCGGCGGGATGAAGGCCCTGCGCTGCGGCAACTGCGGCGGCACCGTCACCGACCTCGCGTCCATCAAGGAGATCCACGGGCTCGGGCCCGTGGTGCCGTGCTCGTTCTGCGGCGCGATCCTCACGCCGGGCACCGAGGTGGTGACCCGCGCGACGCGGCCCCGCGACGTGCTGATCCTGGTCGACCGCTCGGCCTCGATGCGGGGCGCGATGCTCCAGGCGCGCAAGGCCGTGGGGGCGATCTTGAAGGGGCTCACCGCGGCCGACGCGGTGCAGGTCGCGGCCTTCGACCACGACCGGGCCTTCTTCGACAACGACGGCGCGCGCTTCGTGGCCCTGTCGCCCGAGGTGATCGCGAAGGTCGACGGGTTCCTGTCGAAGCTCGCACCGCGCGGGGGCACCGAGCTCGAGCAGGCCCTCGGGCACAGCGCGAAGCTCCCGAAGCGGGACGACCGCACGCGCGTCACGGTGCTCATCACCGACGCGGGCGTGGGCAACGACGGGCGGCTCCTGCGACGTCTCCCCGAGCTCCTCGGGAGCGCGACGCGCCTCTTCGTGCTCGGCCTCGGACCGGCGGTGGACCGCGGGCTGATCGACCGCCTCGCGCACGCGGGCGGCGGGGCGTGCGACGTGGTGATGAACCGCGAAGACGCGGGCGAGGCGCTGGAGCGCTTCGCGCGCCGGGTGCGCGAGGGCGGCCCGGTGCTCACGGGCCTGTCGCTCCACTGGGAGGGCGCGGGCGTGAGCGAGCTGCACCCCGCGGCGCTGCCCGACCTCTACGGGGGGCAGGTGGTGCGCGCGCTCGGCCGCTTCACGGGAGAGGGCGCGACGAAGCTGGTGATCACTGGCGCCACCGCCGACGGGAGGGGCTTTCGTCAGGAGCTCACCGTGACGCTCCCCGCGAGGAGCGACGACACGCCCGGGCTCGGTAGGCTGTGGGCGCGGCGCGAGGTGGCCTCCATCGCGGAGTTGGCCGCGGCGGGCGGCGCGCAGGCGAGCGCGCTCAAGGCCGAGGGCACCGCGCTCTCGCTGCGCTACGGGATCGTCGGCGCCTTCACGTCGCTGGTGGCCGAGGACTCGGCGGTGTCGGTGGAGAAGGTCCGCCGGCAGAAGGGGGTGCTGTATTTCGAGCGCGGCTCGTGGGTGGGGCGCGGGCCCGTCACGCTCGCGCGGGAGTCGGTCACGCTCGGGCGGCAGACGGGCTGCGACGTGGTGGTCGACGACGGCAAGGTCAGCCGGATGCACCTCACGCTGCGCGTCGACGACGACGGCTGGTCGCTGAAGGACATCGACTCGGTGAACGGCACCGCGGTCGACGGGAGGGTGGTGCGCGAGGCGCGGCTCGCCCACGGCGCGCGGATCACCGTGGGAGAGACCACGCTGCGCTTCGAGCTCGCGGGAGGCCCCGACGCGTTCTTCGAGGTGGTGCCCACGACGCGCGTCGAGGTGCCGCTCGCGACGCCCGACGACGTCGACGAGGAGCCCGCGTCTGACGGCGCCGCGGTGGAGCGCGCGCGGGCGGCGGCGCCCTCGAAGAAGGGACGCGCCGCGGAGGGAGCCTCGGCCCCTCTCCGGAGCGCCGCGTTCTTCGAGGACGACGAGTCGTTCGGGGACGAACCGTCGCTCGGCAGAGGTGGCTTCGGGGGTGTCCCCGTCGGCGGCGCGCCCATGGCGTCGGGCTACGCGTCCGAACCGTTCGGGGCCGTACCGTCTCCCGCCCCGGCGCGGCCCGCGATGCCGGGGGCCTTCTCCGCGCCGGGCGGCGCGCCGCCGTCGCGCGGAGGCGGCGGTCCGCTCGGGGCCGCTCCCCCTCGCCCCACAGGCGCGCCGATGCCGCCCCCCGCGATGCCCGCGATGCCCGCGATGCCCTCGCCCATGGCCCCGCCCGCGATGGGCGCGCCTCCGTCGCCGCTCGGCCCTCCGCCCCCCATCACCCCGCCCTCCGCGATGCCCGCGCCCGTGTCGCCGATGCCCTTCGGGCCTCCGTCGCCCGTGCCGTGCCTCTCGGTGGCGCCCTTCTCGCCGACGTACGGGGCCGAGGCCTACGCACCGCCGAGCGAGACGGTGACGTGCCCGCGCTGCGCGCACCTCAACCCCGCGCGAACGCGCTACTGCCTGAGCTGCGGCGCAGACGTCACCGCGCCGGTGCTCCGCCCGCCGCAGATGGAGCACGAGCGGGCGGTGCCCCAGTCGC
The DNA here is from genome assembly GCA_041389825.1 of Polyangiales bacterium. GTDB lineage: Bacteria > Myxococcota_A > Polyangia > Polyangiales > JAEYZO01. Next base: position 200,709 of record JAWKRC010000008.1, read on the forward strand.
CCATCGAGGCGCCCGGGAGCGACCCCTACCCCGAGCACGAGCTCCGCTGGATCGCCGCGCGCGGCCGCGGCGCGCTCGACCTCGTGTTCCTCGTCGACGCGACGGGCTCCATGGGCGCGTACATCCACGAGGTGAAGACGCACCTCCTCGCGCTCATCGACGCGCTCAAGGGCTCTCCGCTCTGCCGCAGCCTGCGCCTCGGGCTCGTCGCGTACAGGGACCATCCTCCGCAAGACAACACCTACGCGAGCCACGCCGTCGCGCTCACTGATGATGTCGCGGCCGTCCGTCGCGAGGTCGACGCGCTGCAAGCGTCGGGCGGAGGCGACGGCCCCGAGTCGGTCACCGACGGCTTGTTCGACGTCGTACGGCTCGACTGGAGGCCCGACGCCGCCAAGGCCGTGGTGTGGTTCGGCGACGCGCCGCCGCACGGGGTCGAGCCACGCGGAGACGCCTTCCCCGAGGGGTGCCCCTGCGGGCAGCACTGGTTCGCGCAGGCCGAGAGCTGCCGCGAGATGGGGGTCGCGGTGTACGCCATCGGGTGCCTGCCGGGGCTGCGGGGCTTCGCGGGCGCCGAGGCGGTGTTCCGCCAGGTGGCGCGCACCACGCGGGGGATGTTCTTGCCGCTGCGTGAGGCGACGATGCTGGTGCCGCTGATCGCGGGGGCGGCGGTGAGCGAGCTCGACCGGCAGCGCGTCGACGAGCGCGTGGCCGACCTGGTCGATCAGTGGAGCGCGCCGCTCGCGGCCACCGACGAGGCCGAGCGCGTGCGGTGGATCACCGACGCCCTGCGCCGCGAGGGCGTGCGCGCGCGGGGGATGGCCTTCGACGAAGACTCCCCACGGCCTGCGCCGCAGCGCTTCAGGGACGTGACCGAGGCCGACGTCGCGGGCGCGCTCGACCGGCTCCGCATGGCGGGCCGCGCGGCGGTGTAGCGTGGGCCGCGCGAGCCCCTGCCCGTGCACGTCGGGCCTCCCCTACGACCGCTGCTGCGGGCCGTACCACCGCGGAGAGCGCGAGGCGCCCGACCCCCCGTCGCTGATGCGATCGCGCTACAGCGCCTTCGCGCTGCGCGAGGTCGAGTACCTCTACCGCACGCTCCACCCCGACCACGAGGATCGTTCGCGCCCGAAGGACCTCGTGCTGCGATCGATCCGCGAGTCGGCGGCGCGGCACCGCTACCCGGGGCTGAAGGTCATCGACCACGAGGGCCCCGACGCCGAGGGGGTGGCGCGGGTGCTCTTCCACGCGCGGGTGTTCGAGAAGGGGCGCGACCGCTCGTTCGTGGAGCTGTCGGAGTTCGCGCGCGAGGGCGAGGGGTGGCGCTACCTCCGCGGGGAGGGCGCGCCCCTCGCGTCGGGGGCGGTCGCCCCCGAGAGCGTCGCCGCGTTCAGTTCGCGGGGATGACGATGTAGAGCGCGCGGCGCTCGAGGCCCACGCCGCTGCCCGTGAAGAGCAGCGAGGCGACGTAGACCTGGTCGCTCGCCGTCGCGGCGACGAAGTCGTTGCGGAGCACCAGGTTGTAGAAGACCCGCGTGCCCGACACGACGCCGTAGAAGACCGCGCCCTCGCGGCGCGCGTAGCCCGCGGGGGCCTCGGGGGCGCCGCGCAGGGAGTTCACCGCGCGCACGAAGTCGGCCGTGGTGCGGCCCGTGGGCAGGCGCGTCTCGGCGGTGTTGGCGAGCACGCGCGCGGTGATGTCGGGCGTGCCCGCGCCGGCGATGGCGCCCACGGCGCTCACGATCTGGTCGGCGGTGCTCGCCGCGGAGCCCACGAAGGAGAGCGGCTGCCCCGTGGCGTTCACGGTGTCGGTGGCCGTCGAGAGGAGGTTGCTGTTGCGCAGGTGCAGGCGCCCCGAGCTGGTACCCGAGACGTCGACGCCGATGTAGCGCGCGTCGCGGCGCTGGAGGGCGCCGACGAGGTCGTTCCACAGCGGGGCCATGGGGGTGCCGAAGTAGAAGTTCCCCTCGCCCGGGCCGTTGTGGGTGTCGGCGTCGGAGTAGGCGATGAACACCGGCGTGCGCCCGGGGAGGAAGCACGCCCAGCCGTAGGCCGTCGCGTCTCCGCCGCAGTCGGCCGCGGTCGCGTCGCGGTTGAACGAGCCGCCGTAGGTCGAGAAGGCCCGGCCCTCGAGCAGCGCGTAGAGCGAGGGGGTGAGCGCCTCGGGGCCGTCGCCGCCGCCCGCGACCGAGAGGGCGTTGATGGCGTTCTGTACGAGCGAGATGTCCTGCGCCATGCGCAGGCGGCGGTTGAAGGCGTAGGCGGAGCTGTCGCCGCTCGCGCCGTTGGCGAAGTCCCTGTACTCCGTGACGCCGAAGCGGGCCTCGGGGGCCACGCCGCGGATGCGGGTGGTGAGCGCGCCGATGCCCGTGCGCAGCTCCGAGAGGGTCGCCCCCATCGAGCCCGTGGTGTCGATCACGAACATCACGTCGAGGGGCACCGCGCGCGACTGGTACGACACCTCGCGGTTCACCGCGCCGCCGCCGTCGGTGCGGTACGGGGCCTCGATGATCTCCCCGTCGGGGCGCGACGAGGCGAGGCGGGGGTTGGTGCCCGCGACGCGCTCCACGAGGTCCGTCGCGCCGTCTCCGTCGGAGTCGCGCAGGCAGGGGTCGGTCCCCGCGGCGCGCTCGTCGGCGTCGGAGATCCCGTCGTCGTCGCCGTCGCCGTCCATGTCGCACGCGGTGCACGCGCCCGAGGAGCAGGTCTGCCCCGCGGGGCAGGTCATCCCCGCGGTGAAGCCCAGCCCGTCGGCGTTGCACGTGCGGATCTGCGTCGCCGACGCGCAGCTCGTCGCGCCCGGCGAGCACACGCGGGTCTGGCACCGCCCCGCGGCGCACGACTCGTTCATCGCGCACGCGCGGGTGGCCTCGGCCGTGCCGCGGGCGTCGCACTCGCGCACGTGGGTGAGGTCGACGCAGGTGGCCGCCGAGGGCACGCACACGCGGGGTCGGCAGAAGTTCTCCGCGTCGCAGAACTGCGCGCCGGTGCAGTCGGTGTCGGCGGCGCAGTCGACGCACACGCCGCGGGTCGTCTCGCAGACCTGGCCCCCGGCGCTGCACTCGCGCGACGAGCGGCACTCGGTCACGGGTGCGCAGGCGTTGGCGCGGCAGCGCTGGCCCGAGGCGCAGTCGACGTCGCCGAGGCACTCGACGCACACGCCGCGCGCGGTGTCGCACACGAGGCCCGTGCAGGTGCGGGAGCTCATGCAAGGGGTCCCCGTCACGCAGCGCTGGCCGACGCAGACCTGGTTCGTCCCGGTGCACTGGGTGCCCGTGAGGCACTCGACGCAGCGGCGGGCGGAGGTGTCGCAGACCTGTCCGCCGGGGCACTGCGCGGTGCCGGTGCAGGCTCCGCCGCCGTCGACCGCGGGGACGTCCGTGGGGGTCGGGACGTCGGTGACGGGCACGTCGGTCACGGGGACGTCGGTGGGGGTCGGGACGTCTACCGCGGGGACGTCCTGCGAGGGGACATCGACCGCGGGGACGTCGAGGGTCGTCGGGACGTCGTCCGCGACGGGGACGTCCACCGCGGGGGTGTCGTCGCCGACCGCCGCGTCGCCCGCGTCGGTGGAGGGCGGAGGGTTGAGGACGAGTGGGCTCCCACAGGCCGTGAGGGCGAGGGAGAGCGCAAGGAAGTACCGTCGGTGTCCGGTCATGGCGGGCGGACGATACTTCGACCGCACGGCGGAATCGAACGCCTGACCTCATCCCCCTGCGATGGGCCACCGGGCATGAAAACCGCGGTGCGCGGCCCCGTCTTCGAGCGCCGCCTCGCTCCCCTCCGAGAGCGCCTCGGGCGGGTACCCGCTCGCCACCGCGGTGACCGTCACCCGCTCGCCCTCCACGGCGAACAGCACCCGCCACGAGCGCACCGAGACCCGCATCGCGCCGCCCCAGCGCTCCACGCGGCGGTACGGGTGCGGGGTCGGGTCGCGGGAGAGCACCGGGTCGACCACGGCGCGCAGCTCCACGCCGTGGGCCTCGTCGAGCCACTCGGCCTGCGCTCTCGCGAGGGGCGACCACTCCACGGTGAAGCGCGTCGCGGCGCCCGCGTCGTCGTCGCGCACCACGGCGTCGAGCCACCCGGCGCGCGCGTCGGGGCGCGCCTCGGCGTAGGGGAGGTAGGGCTTCAGGTCGAGCACGGGTGTGCCGTCGAGGAGGTCGACGTCGGCCACGTCGATGGTTCGCCCCCGAACCTTCACGAGCCGCACGAGCGAGAGGCCCACGGGGTTGGGCCGGTGGGGAGAGCGCGTCGCGAAGACGCCCCTGCGCACGCGCGGCCCCCGCGGCGGGAGCACCTTCGGGCGCCAGTTGTCGTTGCGGTGGAACCAGAAGACCACCCAGACGAAGTCCATGCCGTCGAGGTCGGCGAGGGCGGCCTCGAAGTTGTGCCCGGGGAAGAGCACGATCGACGCGGGTCGGCGCTCGGCGACCTCGGGCTGGCGCGGCGCGCGGTAGCGCTCGGAGTGGGCCGAGCGCACGACGCCGATGGGGCGGAGCGTGAGCGTGGTGTCGGCGGTGACCTCCCAGGGGCCGCGGTCGCTGCGTCGGTGGCTCACGCGCGGGAGAGTACGCGACGGCGTTGACCGCGCGGGGCGTCGGGGCGTCACATCACCCGATGCTCGCGTCGATGCGCCTCCCTCCCGCTCCACTCCTCACGGCGGTGCGCGCCGCGGCGCAGAGCCCGCCGACGGACCTCGCGGGCTTCGCCGCGCTGCGAGAGACGCTCAGCGAAGACCCGCTGGAGATGCGCGGGCTGGCGTCGCTCCTCGCCGACGAGCCCGGCTTCGCGCAGCGCTTCAGCTCGCGGATCGCGCCGTCGATCCTCGCGCGGGCGGCGTCGCTGCAGTTCTCCCCTCCCCCGCGCTACCTGCTCCAGTGGAAGCCCGGGGGCGTGTCGATCCCGCGCGCGCAGGTCGCGGCCATCATCGCGCACGCGATCCTCGGGACGCTGCCCGAGCAGCACTTCCCGCAGCAGGAATTCCCGCGCGGGGGCTTCGCGTGGCTGCTCGGGAGCACCGCGCCTTCGGACGTCGCCAAGCTCCGGTGCGTGCTGCACTGGTTCGACCGGATCGTGGATGACGAGCCGAAGGGCGCGCTGGTGATCGAGCGCGACGTGACGCGCACGCCCTGCACGGCGATGGAGTGGGCGATGTCTCCCGCGCCGCTCACCGACGTCGACGTGGTGGACGAGGGGGGGATCGAAGACGCCCACGGGTGCCTGCAGGTGGATTTCGCCAACCGCTTCCTGGGCGGGGGCGTGCTGCGCCGTGGGTGCGTGCAGGAGGAGATCCGCTTCGTGGTGTACCCCGAGCTCCTGGTGGGGACGTACCTCTGTCCGATGATGCGCTCCAACGAGGCGATCCGGATGCGCGGCGCGGAGCGCTACTCGGACTTCACGGGCTACTCGCGCTCCTTCCGCTTCGCGGGGGATTTCACCGACCGCTCGCAGCGCGGGGTCGACGGCGCGCCGCGCACCGAGCTCGTCGCCATCGACGCGCGCGACTACGGCAAGTCGATGGACCCGACGGTTCAGTTCGGCCCCGAACAGATCCTGCGAGAGCTGAACAAGGCCCACGTGGGCTTCGGCGCGACGCGGCCGTCGAAGTCTCCGCCGGTGGTGGCGACGGGGCACTGGGGCTGCGGGGCCTTCAACGGCCACCACCAGCTGAAGGCCGCGGTGCAGTGGATCGCCGCGTCGGAGGTGGGCGCCCCGCTGCGGTACTACACCTTCGGCGACGCGAAGGCGGGCGACCTCGCGGGCTTCGTGGCGTGGGCGAAGAAGGAGCTGGTCACGGCGGGCGCGCTGTACCGACGGGTGCGCGCGGCGGCCGACGCGGTGCCGATGGGCGGCGACTGGCGAGGTCCGTGGTTCTTCGACGAGGTGATGGGGTAGTCGGCCCCTTCAGTCCCCGGTGAGCGCAGCCTCGACGCGCGCGAGGTCGCTCCGTGTCGCGGCCCGCTCGCGCAGGCGCGCGAAGGTCGCTCTCCCCGCCGCGCGCGACGCGGGGTGCGCGCAAGAGACCCGCTCGATGGCGTCGACCGCCTCGCTCCAGCCGTCGGTCGCCAGCCGCTCGCGCGGCGAGCACGCGAGCGCCACCAGCGGGGCCATCGCGTCGGCGCCGAGCGCGCGCTCGATCATCACCGCGAGCTGCGCCGAGACCCACGACACCCGCGACAGCGCCTCGTCGTCGGTGGCGTCGAGACCGGCGATCACCTCCTCCGCCGTGAGCAGAGCGGCGAGCCACGCGCCCACCCGCGGTGACACTGGCGCGGGCTCGCGCGACGCGAGCTGGGAGAGCATCCATCGGAGGAGCGCGCGACCCGCGTCTTCGTCGGCGGGCGGAGCGTCGAGGTCCTCTCCGTAGAAGGCCGTGGAGAGCCCTGCGCGGCGGCGGTAGCGCTCCCCGAGCGAGGGGAGGAGACACGGCGCCCACACGCGGTGACGATCAGCGAAGGCGCACGCGAAGGTCACGTGGGCGGCGGTGATGGAGGGGTACTCCATGCGCCTGCTGGCGAGCCCCGCGGAGGCGACGGTGAAGGGCGCGGGGAGCGCGTTGTCGTTGGGGTAGATGAGGTGCGCGGCCCAGGCCTTCGCGAGCGAGGCCGCGAGGTCGCTCTCGGCGCCCCGCGCGTCGAGGTCGACGCTGACCCGCGTCGAGCGGTTGATGATCGAGACGGACTTCAGCGCGAAGCGAAGCCCCAGCTCGGCGCCGCAGCGGTTCGCGAGGGCGACGCGCTCGGCGAGGTGACGTCGCAGCGGGGCCTCGGCGGGAGGGAGCTTGCGAGGGATGGTCTTCGAGGTCTTCAGGTCGACGACGTGCTCGCCGTGCCACGGGAGGAAGAAGGCCGCGCCGTTCGCGACGCAGAGCTCGCCCGGGAAGCGCCCGTCGTCGGGGGCGATGGCGTAGGTGGCGGCGCGGGCTCCGTCGTCGTCGAAGTGCGCCACGGCGGCGTCGTCGAGCTGCGCGAGGAGCGCGTGGGCGGGCCGCCGAGGTTGCACGCGACGGGGTCCCACGCCGCGGAAGGTCCAGAGGTCGCGCGCGCGGTCGGTGATCGCGACGCCGACCTCTCCAGTGAGCGACGAGGTGCTCACGACGAAGGCCCGCGGGAGGAGGGTGATCGCCACGTCGCGGAGCGCAGCAGGGGTAGCCGCGCTGGTGACGGCGAAGCCGTTGTGCGTGAAGTCGCCCGCGACGACGTGGGCCCGAGGGCGCGCGTGCGCAGCGCCATGAACGATCATGCGGGGTCGTCACGAAGAGGCGTTCGTCGAGGGGTCGCTCGGCGCCCGCGCCGAAGCGCAACGCGTCGGCGGTCGAGCTCCGCGCGAGGAGCGGGACTCGCGCTCGGGCTCTGCGTGGAGGACCAGGGCGAGGTCGTCTCGGCGCGGTGAGGGTGACGGTGCGGAGGGTCTGCGGGTGGAGGCGGGTGGAGTCGTCGGTGAAGACCCGGAGAGCTGGGTTTGCCCAGGGGTGTCGGTGGCGAGCAGCTCGGAGTGACCCGACGCGCACGAGGAGGCGCGCGCCGTCGGGGGAGACGCACAGAGGCGTCCACGCGGGGCGGCGCGCTTGCGGTCGGTCTTGACCTTCGGCGGGAGCGTGACGCGGGTGAGGCCCCACGCGATGAAGAGCCGGTCTCCCCACGGGTTGCTGGCGAACATCGCCGGGGAGGATCGTCGCGCGCGGCGAGGGCAACCGCGACGGGGCCGTCAGTCCGCGCACATGACGCGCACGCGGCCGACGCGCAGGGGAGCCTCGGTCATGGCCGCGGCGAAGGCCCGCGCGGCGCGCTCGGAGTCGAAGACCACCGTCGCGACCATCGCGTCGCTCGCGTCGAGCGAGGGCGGGTACGCGTCGCCGACCGCGGGCGAGCAGCGTGCCTCTCCGAGCGACATGGTGATGTGGAGCGCCGTGGCCTGCTCCATGAGCGACGAGAGGGCGGGTGACGCGGCCGCGCTCCCCGCGACGGTCACGGCCCAGCGGGTCGAGCCGTGCGCGCCGTTCACGCCGCGCGAGGGGGGCGCCGCGCCAGGCCTGAAGGCGAGCGACGAGGCGCCGACGAGGGGAGACGCGGGCGAGGGCTCGACGGTGACGCTGCGACGATCGACGGCGTGACCGTCCCACTCGAGGGTGAGCATGTACTCGCCAGGGGCGGTGAAGAGAGACTCGACGAGGGTGCGGGAGTCTCGCGCGGTCTGACCGGGCGGGAGGGTCTCCCACTCGGGCCCCGTGACGCCGTTGTTGAAGGCGAGGTCGAAGACGGGAGAGGGCTGTCCGTTCACGAGGAGCCGCAGTCGGTGGCGCTCGGGGCGCAGGGGCGCGCTGGTGTCGTTCGTCGCGGAGATCTGCAGCGGCGTCGCGGCGCGCGCGGACATCGGGATGGGGCTCGAGATCGTGAGGTGCCAGGTGAGGCTCCCGACCGCGGGCGGGACGTCTCGCGGAGGCGGCGGCGGCGCGCCGTAGGGCGCGACGATGAGGGGCTGCGACTCGGTGGGGCCGCGGCTGTGGCACGCGCCGAGGGCGAGCGACGCGCTCAGTGCCACGAGGGCCGCGCGCGACGCGCCGCGAGGGACGACGTCGACGTCGGGTGTCGCGTCGGTGGACGCGTCTCGGCCGCCGCGGACGACCTGCGCGCCGCACGCGGCGGTGAGCGCGCAGGTGAGGGTGAGGGCGAGCGCGCGCATGAGGCCCGCGCTCATACCGCCATCAACACCGCAGTGGAAGGGCCGACGCCCGCGCGGTCAGGCGCTCGCTTCGCTCATGGTGTCGGGGTCGATGCCCGCGGCCTTGAGCGCGTCGAGGATCGCGGTCTTCTGCGACGAGAGCGCGTCGCGCTGCACGTCGGTGCCGATCGCGTCGGCGATCTCGGTCGCCAGCACGTGCGCGTCGTCGACGAGCTTGCGCAGCTTCTTGAGCTTCGTCGCCACCTGCGGGTCGCTCGACACCTGACCCACCGCGCCCGCGGCGTCGGTGAGGTCGGCCGCGACGGTGAAGAGCGCGTCGCGCGCCCGGTCGATGCCGCCGAAGGCGTGCTCCCGGTGTCGCAGCGAGACCAGCTCGCGCGCGGCCTTCTCTCGGATCGCTTCCTTGATGAACTCAGACATACCGCCTCCGCTCTTGCTCATGGACTTGTTGGACCTCCGCGCGCGTGACGGTGCGAGTACCGCACGAACCCCGGCGCGTCGAGCGCCGCGGTGAAACCATGGTCATACCCTGTCATGCCGTGGGCGCGGCCTCGAGGGCCGCGATCTCGGCCTCGATGGACTCCCACTCGGCCATGAGGGCCTCGATCTTCGGGCCGAGCGCCGCGTCTTCGGCCTCGAGCTTCGCCTGCTCGGCGCGGGGCGTGCGCTCGTAGAACCCGTCGCTCGCCATGAGGTCGAAGAGGAACTTCTTCCTCGCCTCGGCGGCCTCGATCTCGGCCAGCAGCTTGTCGCGCCGCGCCGGGAGGTCCTTCGCGCGGTTGCGCCGTCGCTTCTGCTCCTCCCACGAGAGGCCCTGGGCCTGGGTCGTAGGCGCGGCGGTGGTGCTCGCGCGCTGCTCCTTCTGCTCGCGCTTCGCCTTGAGCACCACGGCGTCGGCGTCGAGGTGGTCGTCGCCGCAGCGCGCGAGGTACTCGGTGTACGTCCCCGGAAAATCCCTCGGCCCGTTGGGGGTGATCTCGAGGATGCGCGTCGCGAGCGCCGACACGAACCAGCGGTCGTGCGACACGAAGATCACCGTGCCCTCGTAGCGCTTCAAGCCCTCGACCAGCGCCTCGATGCTCTCGATGTCGAGGTGGTTGGTGGGCTCGTCGAGCACCAGCACGTTGGGCCGCTCGATCATCAGGCGGCAGAAGACGAGGCGCGCGGCCTCTCCGCCCGAGAGGGCCGCGACCTTCTTCTCGACCTCGGCGCCGGAGAAGAGCATCCGCCCGAGCTGGCCGCGCACGTACGAGATCGTCTCGTCGCCGCAGGCGCTCCAGATGTATTGCAGCGGCGTGGTGTTGGGGTCGGGCAACAGATCCCGGTGGTCCTGCGCGAAGTAGCCGACGCGCACCTCGTGGCCCCACTCGGCGGCGCCCTCGTCGGCGTCGAGCGCGCCCACGGCGATCTTCAACAGGGTCGACTTGCCGAGCCCGTTGGGGCCGATGACCGCGAGGCGCTCTCCGCGGCGCACCTCGACGCTCACGCCGCGGAGCACGCGCTTCTCGCCGAAGGACTTCGACACGTTCTCTACCGAGAGCACGTCGCGCCCGCTCGCGCGCACCTGCTCGAAGCGGAAGGAGGGCGTGCGTCGGGTCGACTCGGCGACCTCCTCGACCTCGATCTTCTCGATCTGCTTCAGGCGGCTCTGGGCCTGGCGGGCCTTGGTGGCCTTGGCGCCGAAGCGCTCGACGAAGGCGCGCTTCTCGTCGATGACCTTCTGCTGACGCGCGGCCGCGGCGAGGGCGCGCTCGTGCACGGCGCGCTTCTCGACCTCGAAGGCGGAGTAGTTGCCCGTGTACTGGGTGATGGTCGCGTAGTCGACGTCGAGGATGTGCGTCGCGACGTTGTCGAGGAAGCGCTGGTCGTGCGAGATCACCACCGCGCAGCCCTTGTAGCCCGCGAGGAATTTCTCCAGCCAGCGGATCGACAGGATGTCGAGGTGGTTGGTGGGCTCATCCAGCAGGAGCGCGTCGCTGCCGCCGACGAGCACGCGCGCGAGGAGCACGCGGAGCTTGAATCCCCCCGACAGCGCCGAGAGGGGCCCCGCGTGCTGCGCGAGGGGGATGCCCAGCCCTTCGAGCACGGCGGTCGCGCGGGCTTCGAGGGTGTAGCCGTCGTGGGCGCGCAGGACGTCTTCGACGTCGGCGAGGCGGTGAGGTCGCCGCGGCCCTCGGTGATGGCGTGCCGCTGCTGGCGAGGGCGGCCCAGGCGAGCTCGTCGCCCTGCATCGCCGCGTCGATGACCCTCTCGGCGTCGTCGGCGAAGCGGTCTTGCCGGAGCACCCCGAGGCGCGCGGTCTTGGGGATGGTGACGGTGCCCTCGGAGGCGGGCTCGTCTCCGGCGAGGATCTTGAGGAAGGTGGTCTTGCCCGAGCCGTTGGCGCCGACGAGGCCGTAGCGCGAGCCGGCGTTGAGCTTGAGCGACACGCCCTCGAAGAGCACGCGCTCTCCCCAGGACTTGCCGAGGTTCGAGGTCCCGATCATGGCGCGCGGGGGATTACCTGAGCGCGCGGAGAGGTCAAGGGTCGCGGTATAGGAGCGAGTGTGAGGGTCGTCGTCGACACCAACGTGATCGTGGCCGCGCTGCTCACTCCCGGTCGCACGCCCGAGCGCTGCCTCGACGCGCTGCGCGCGCAGGGGGCGACGGTGCTCGTCGACGAGCGGATCGTCGCGGAGTACCGCGCGGTGATCGCGCGCCCGAAGTTCAGATCCGTCGACCCGGCGCGGGCGTCGGCGCTGGTGGAGTCGCTGATCGCGGGCGCGGAGCGGGTGGAGGTGACGGCCTACGCGGGGCCGATGATCGACGGCGACGACCGGGCCTTCGTCGAGGTCGCGCGCGCGGGCCGCGCCGACGCCATCGTCACGGGGAACGCGAAGCACTTCCCGCGAGACGTCGGGGTCGAGGTGCTGAGCCCCGCCGAGGCCCTCGCGCGCTGGGGCTGAGCGCTACTGCCGCTCGACGATGCCCCACACGAAGGCGTCGTAGGCGTCGCGGAAGGGGAGCTCGTCGTCGACCTTCAGCCGCCGTCGCGTCGTGGTCACGGTCGCTCCGGTGCGCGGGTCGGTGGCCTCGTGGTCGACGTCTTCCCAGAGCGCGCCGATGCCGCGCTTCTGCCACGCGGGGAGGTCGTTGAAGTTGATCCCGTGCTTGAAGAGGATCTCGTTGCGCTCGGCCACCGAGACTCCGTCGAGGCGCTTCGTCGCCGCGCGGTCGTCGTCGCCCTGCGCGCGGAACAGCCAGTAGCAGTGGCCGTTGAGCGCGTTGCGGTGGGCGTCCTCCTGGCGCCAGCGGAAGTAGTCGACGACGTCCTGGTCGCGGGGGAGCTGGCAGACGCGGGCGTCGAAGGCCGCGTGCGCGCCGAGGGCGAGGGAGAAGGCCGCGCTGCACTCGCCCGCGAGCACGGAGTCGAACTTTCTCAGCTTGCGCCCGAAGGCCGACTCGTCGCGGCGGAAGAGCAGCGAGATCTCGTCGCTCTGCGTGTAGCCGTAGAGCACCGAGAAGCCGCACGAGAAGAGGTGCTTCATCGCGGTGACCATGCAGTCGCGGAAGCGGGCGTCGTAGGGCGCGTCGAAGCGCTGCGCGACGCGGGTGAGGTGCGAGAACGAGCGACCGTCGATGCGCGCGACGATGTGGACGCCCGGGAGCACGCAGTGGTCGTGCGCGGTCTCGTAGACGCGCATCCGTCGGTCGAGCTGCTCGAACTTCATCGGTTGCCCACGCTACGGGGGGAACGCGCGCCTGACCACCGCCGCGACGCACCGCGACCTCGCCCTTCCGTCACTCCGCGCTGGGGTACTCTCCGCGGCCCATGACCACCCGCAAGCGCTCGCTCTCGGGCATCAAGCCCACGGGCACGCCCCACATCGGAAACCTCCTCGGGATGATCCAGCCCGCGATCGCCCTGCAGGAGACACACGAGGCCTACTACTTCGTCGCCGACCTCCACGCGCTCACGACGGGGCGCGACCCGAAGGTCCTTCGGCAGAGCACCTACGAGGTCACCGCGACCTTCCTCGCGCTCGGGCTCGACCCGAAGCGGTCGGTCTTCTGGCGGCAGAGTGATGTCCCCGAGGTCGTCGAGCTCGCGTGGCACCTCGGGTGCGTCACCAACCTCGGGCTCCTCCTGCGCGCCCACGCCTACAAGGCCGCCGAGGAGAAGAACGAGGAGGGCCAGCTCTCGTCGGGGACCTTCTTCTACCCCGTGCTCATGGCCGCCGACATCCTCGCCTACGACGCCGACGTCGTCCCCGTCGGAAAGGACCAGGTGCAGCACATCGAGATGGCCCAGGACATGGCCGGCCACCTCAACGCCATCTACGGCGAGTGCCTCCACCGCCCTGAGCCCCTGGTGCGGCCCGAGGTGCACACCATCCCGGGCACCGACGGGCGCAAGATGTCGAAGTCGTACCAGAACACCATCGACATCTTCCTCGCCGACAAGCCCCTTCGGAAGGCGGTCATGACCATCAAGACCGACTCCACGCCGGTCGAAGACCCGAAAGACCCCGAGACCTGCAACGTGTTCCAGCTCTACCGGCTCGTCGCCACGCCCGACGAGACGGCCGCCCTCGCGGCGAAGTACCGCGGCGGCAACTACGGCTACGGCCACGCGAAGCAGGAGCTCTTCGAGGCCCTCGTGCGCCACCTCGGCCCCGCGCGCGAGCGGTACAACGCCCTCCTCGCCGACACCGCCCACCTCGACGACGTGCTCGCCGACGGCGCCGCCCGCGCCCGCGTCGTCGCCCGCGACGTGCTGGAGCGCGTGCGGGCGAAGGTGGGGCTCCCGAAGCTCCCTCGCTGAACCGCGCCGTTCACTCCCGCGCGCTTCGGTGCGACCCTCGCGCGGTGATGCCTCGCCGCGCGCTCACGGCCCTCGCGATCGCCTCCCTCGCCGCAGCCACCGCCCGCGCGCAGGACGCGCCACCGCCGCCCCCGCCCGCCGAACCTCCGCCCGCCGAGCTGCCCCCTCCGCCCGCCGGCGTCGAGGTCCTTCGCCGCGAGGCCGACCCGTCGCGCGCGCCCGCGCCCGACGCGCACCGCGCCGCCATCGACGCCGCCGTGGGCGCCCTCGCGCAGGGACGTCCCTCCGCCGCCCTCGCCACGCTCTCGGCCTTCTGCGTGCGCCTCGGCCTCGACCTGCGCGGGTACGACACCGCCGCGGTGCTCCTCCGCGTCGCCGTCGCCCGCGAGCGGCCCGGCACCCCCACCGCGGGGCAACACCCGACGTCGACGTCGTCCGTTCCCGCGGACCCCTCGCTCCCTCCGCCGCCGCCCGACGACGCCGAGGCGGGCCGCAACGTCGTCGACGCCGCCGCCGCGCGCGTGGCCGCGGGCGACGCCGCCTCCGCCGTCGCGTGGATCGACGCCGCCCTCGCCGCCGAAACCGTGTCGCCCTACAGCCCGTTGGGCGCGCTCCGGCGCGCGGCGGTCCCCGGCGGCGTCTCTGCGGCGCAGCCCGACGAGCTCGTCGCGTCGTCGATGGGCGCGTACCCCCGCGACCCGCGCTTCAGCCGTGCCTACGAGATCCCCCGCGCGGCGGTCGCGCCCTCGACCCGCCCCCCCGGGACCATCGAGGGCTTCGAGGCCTTCACCCTCTACGGCGTCGCCGTCTCGTACGGCTTCGTCCTCGGCACCTGGGGTGGTCTCGTCGCCACCAACGACGACCGCAACGCCACCCGGCTCATCCTCCCCATCGCGGGTCTCGGCGCGGGCGTCGTCGCCGCCGCGCTCATCGACAGCCGACGCACCCTGCGCCGCGGCCGGGCCTACGCCGCGAACTCCGGCTTCTGGCTCGGCTCCCTCGCGGGCGTCGGCGTCGCGCTCGCCGCCGACCTCAAGCTCGACGACGACGGAGACAACGGCGCCATGCACGCGATCACCGCGGGCGCGACCCTGGGCATCGCCGCGGGCGTGGGCCTCGCGCACGCCACCGACGCGCTCCCGGGCGCCGCGGGCTTCACGCTCTCGTGCGGCGCGTGGGGCGCCCTCACGGGGTTGATGGTCTCGTTCATCGGCGCCGACGACCGCCGCGGGAGGGATCAGCAGTCGATCTCGGGCATCGGCCTGCTCGTGGGAGAGGTCTTGGGCGCGGGCTTCGCCATCGCGTCGGCGCACGCGCTGCGGCCCACCCCCGCGCAGGCGAGGATCATGGACGCGGGCGCCGCGCTGGGCTTCATCGGCGGGATGATCACGGCGCTGCCGGGCGCGATCTCGAGCGACACGCCCGACGCGCTCTTCGTCGGCGCGGCGCTGGGCACCGTGGGCGGAGGCATCCTCGGGTACGTGCTGGGCGCGCCCTCGGACTTCACCCGCGACGACTACCTTCGCCGCAACGCGGCCAACGGCGTGCACCTGCGGGCCGGGGTGATGCCCGTGCAGGGCGGGGCCGTGGCGACGCTCTCTCTGTAGGGGTGAGCGTGTTAGCGTCCGCGGCCTCGCGATGACCGTGATCGAGCGCCTCGCCCGCTGGCGTGAACCCATCGCCGCCGTGGCCTGCGCCGCCGTGGCCCTCGCCTTCGCGCTCCCCACCGCGCGCGTGTGCCTCCCCGACGGAGACGCCGTGCGCTGCGCGTGGACGGCGCTCAACACCCCGAGCACCGACGACTGGCGCGCCTTCGCCGGCGCCTGGGAGGCCGCCCGCGTCGCCGTCTCGGACTTCGGCCAGGTCCCGAGCTGGAACCCCTACCACTGCGGCGGCGTGGTGCTCTTCTCCGATCCGCAGTCGCCCGCGCTCGCGCCGCTCTTCCTGCTCCTCGCGTGGCTGCCCACCCCGGCGGCCATGAAGCTCTGGATCGCCCTGCACCTCGTCGCGGGAGCCCTCGGCGCCCGCGCCCTCGCGCGCTCGTACGGCGCGAACCTCCCCGAGCAGCTCCTCGCCGCGACCCTCGTCTCTGCGTGCGGGTTCTGCGCCGAGCACTTCGGCGGAGGACACCTCTCCTTCACGCCCTTCCTGTTGTTCCCGTGGGTGCTGCTCGCGCACCGCCGGGCCATCGTCGACCCGCGCTGGAGCGTGCTCACCGCCTCGCTCCTCGCGCTCACCGTGTACGAGGGCGGCACCTACCCCTTGCCCCTCATGGCCGTGGGCCTCGCCGCCGACGCCCTCGCGCGCGTCGGTGACCCCGACGACCGCCGCGGATGCTCACCTCGCTCCCGCTCACGGCTGTGCTGTTCGCGCTCCTCGCGGCTCGCCCGGTGCCCGTCTTGGCCTTCCTCGCCGAGCACCTGCGGCCGATGCCCTCGACGACCACATGACCGTCGCCGAGGTCGTGCAGGCGTGGACCACGCGCGTCCACGAGCGGCCTTTCCTGGCCACACCTACGTCTGGCCTGAGTACGGCGACTACGTCGGCGCGGTGCCCGTGATCCTCCTCGCCGGGGCGGTGGTCTCGCCTGCGAAGCGCGACGCCGCCACCCGCGACCGACGGATCGACCTCGCGCTCCTCGTCGCGATGGTGTGGTGCGCGCTCGGGAACCTCCCAGGCTTTCGCTCTTCGGGCTCCTGCACGAGCCCCCGTACCGCCCGCTGCGCGTGCCCTCGCGCTTCTCTACCCCGCCACGGTCGCGCTCGCGCTGGTGGTGGCGCGGCTCCTCGTCGACCTGCGCGCGACCCTCGACGCGCACCGCGCTCGGCGCCGGGTGGTGACGGCCTTCCTCCTCCTGGAGTGCGTGCTCGCGGTGGGCGTCGCGCACGACGTGGTGAAGACCAACAGCCCGCGCCTGCAGGTGGGGGCCGACCCGGTGATCCCGCGCGAGCCCGCGGCGCGGCGCTTCACGCAGCAACCCGGCGGAGACTACTGGCGCTGGCCCACCTACCCCGTGCGCGGCGTGGGCACGCCCGTCTGCTACGTGGCCTTCGACTGGCCCGTCGCGCCGGGGCTGCGCCTCGGAGACGTCCCGCAGGAGCAGCTCTCTCCCCCCGACGCGGGCACGGTCACGGCGACCGTGTGGAGCCCGAACGAGCTGCGCTTCACGGTGGACCTCTCGCGCGCGGCCTCGCTGGTGGTGAACCAGAACACCGACAGCGGGTGGCGAACGAGCGAGGGCACCATCGACCGCGGCCAGGCCCTGCTCACGGTGGACCTCCCCGCCGGGCGCCGCGAGGTGGTGCTGAAGCACCGGCCGCGCGGGCTGTGGCTCGGGGCGCTGATGACCCTCGCGGGGGTCGCGCTCGCGGTGCTCACCGCGCGGAGGCTCACGGCCGAGCGGCTCGCCGCGCTTCGCGGTCGCGCGCGGCGGTGGTGGAGCGAGGCGTGACCGCGCCGAGGGCGTGTACGATGCGTGCGCGATGAGCAGCACCGACGCGCCGCCGGGCCGCATCCTCGGGGACCGCTACCAGCTCGGCGCGATGCTGGGCGAGGGGGGGATGGCGTCGGTGTACCGCGCCGTCGACCTGCGCGACGGGAGCGCCTGCGCGGTGAAGGTGCTCTCGCCCGACTTCTCGCACGACAAGCAGGTGCGGCAGCGCTTCGTGCGCGAGGCCAACGCGGCGCGCTCGCTCACGCACCCCAACATCATCCGGGTGTTCGAGTCCGACGCGAAGGGCCCCGTCGCGTGGATGTCGATGGAGCTGCTGGAGGGGCAGTCGCTGGAGGAGCGCCTCGCCCTCGGGCCCCTCTCGCCGCGCGAGGCCCTCACGCTGATGGTGCCCGTCGCGTCGGCCGTCGCCGCCGCGCACGCCGCGGGGATCATCCACCGCGACCTGAAGCCCGCGAACATCTTCATGTGCCGCGACGGGACGGCGAAGGTGCTCGACTTCGGCATCGCGCGGAACCACTCGGACTTCGCCATCACCGGCACGCGCGAGATGCCCGGCACGCCCGCGTACCTCTCGCCCGAGCAGTGCCGCGGGAAGAAGGCCACCGCGGCGAGCGACCTCTACGCCCTCGGCGTCACGCTCTTCGAGGCCCTCGCGGGTGAGCTCCCGTTCAACGGCTCGGCCACCGCGGTGATCGTCGCGCACGCGCACAAGGTCGCGCCGCTCTTGCGAGAGCGCGCCCCGGCGGTGCCCGAGGCCCTCGAGGCGCTGGTCGCTCGCCTGCTCGCGAAGGAGCCCGCGGAGCGCCCGCCCTCGGCCGAGGCCCTGATGAAGGAGCTCGAGGCCATCGCGGCGACGCTGCCTCCGCCCGAGGCCGAGGCCTTCGAGCTCGACACGCAGTTCGACCGGCCCACCGCGGCGCCCGCGGTGAGCGGCTCGGCCACGCAGGCGCGCATCGAGCGCGCGCTCGACGTGCTGGGCGAGGAGATCTTCCAGAAGCGCGCCCGCGTCGCGGAGCTCGAGCGCGAGCTCACGGCCGAGCGGCAGGGCCTCGCCGACCTGGAGTTCCAGATCGAGCAGCTCCGCGGTCGCCTCGCGGCGCTCTTCGCCACGCGCCGCGCTGAAGAGTGATCCGCGCGCTCAGCGCCCGCGCGCTGACGCGAGGAACGCGGGGTTCCAGCTCGCGAGGCCGAGCTCGCACTCGGCCATGAGCCACGCGCGCAGCGCCGCCGAGCGCTCGGGCGCGTCGAACCCTCCCGCGTCGATGGCCGCGACCAGGGCCGCGTCGTCGCCGTCGAAGAGCTCTCTCCGCGCCGCGGTGAGCGCCTCGCGCGCGACCTCGGGCCGACGGGCCTCGCGCGCGACGACCTCCAGCACGTGCGCGGCCACCAGCGTCTGAAAGCGCAGCCGCGCGTCGGTGATCGTCGGGATCACCTTCGAGACGAGGTGCCCCCGCGTCGCCTCGACGAGCTCCGCCGCGGTGGGGTGGCCCTCGACGTCGGTGCGCCCTCGCTCGCTCACCGTCGCTCCTCCTCGTCGATCAGGCGCAGGGCCTCCCACTCGACCTCGGCGCCCTTTCGCCCGAGGGAGGCGAGCTCCACCGAGGGGTCGCGGCCCGAGAGGTGCCGCTCGGCCTGGGCGTGGCACATCACCGCCCAGCGCACGTTGCCCGCGACCTGCCACCACGCGAGCGCGCCGCGGTCGACCTCGGCCCCGCCCGCCGCGCGGTACGCGTCGATGAACTCATCGAGCTCGCCCACGCCGCCGAGGGACTTCGCGTCGTTGCCGAAGCGCCAGTCGCGGAGCGTCGGCCACGCGAGGTCTTCGTGGCGGTCGCCGAGGTGCGCGAACTCCCAGTCGATCACGGCTTCGAGCCCCGCGGGGGTGACCAGCACGTTGCCCACGCGGAAGTCTCCGTGCACCACCGAGAGCGCCTCGCACGCGGGCGCGCGCTGTTCCAGCCACCGCAGGAGGTAGGCCCAGCTCGGGCGGGTGAAGCCCAGCGCCGCGATGGACTCGCGCGTCTGCGCGATGGCTTCGAGCGCGGGGGAGCGGCCGTCGCGCGGGCGAGGGAGCGTGACGGCGACGGTGGGGAGCGCATGCACCTTCGCGAGCGCCGCGCCGAGGTCGCTCGCGAGGCGAGCGCGGCCCGAGGCGAGGGCGGGGTCGCGCACGACCTTGCGACCGACGGACTCTCCGGGGCGACGGTCCATGAGGAACCATCGTCGCGGCGCGTCGGGCGAGGAGAGGTAGCGCGGGCGGGGGCAGGGCACGCCGCGGCGGTGCGCGAGGTCGAGGAGGGCGAACTCGTCGGCGCGCGAGAGCGCCCCGTGGAACATGTTCACGGCCATGTCGCGGCGGAGCACGAGGGCCTCGTCGCGGTCGCCTACGGTGAGGTCGAGGGCGAGGGTCTCCATCGACGCTCCGCCCGCGAGGGGCCGCGCGGCGCGCACGGTGACGGCCTCGCCGGTGAGGCGCGCGACGACATCGGTGATCTCTCTCGCGAGGGCGTCGTCCATCGGTGCGGAGCGCGAGGAGTACACGATGGCGCGCGCGGGTTGCGCCTCGCGGTCATGGGTGGTTCTGTCCGCGGTGTGATGGACCGACCGGAACGCTCCCCTCGACCCGGTGGATCTCCAGCACCTCGCGCTCGTCGAGGGAGAGCGCGCCCGCTGCGCGCGCGACGCGACGCGGGTGCGCCTCGCGACCCTCGCGCTCGAGGTGGGCTTCGTGGTGCTGCACGCGGGCGCGACGTGGCCGCGGTACATGTTCATCGCGCCGCTGGTGGCCGTGGCGGGCTGGGCCGTCGAGGCGCAGGTGAACCGCCGCGCCGAGGCGCTGGGCCTGCTCGCGGGCGCGGTGCGCGGAGACTGGGGCCCGCGGCCCGCGAGGCTCTCGCTCGACGCCGAGGCGTGGGTCGACCAGACCTCCCTGCGTCGCGCGGTGTTCAAGCCCGCGACGGCGCTGCTCTACCACCCCGCGGCGCTCATCGGCGCGATGGTGGCGGTCGACGCGCAGAACGTCCGCGGGGGAGAGTGGCCCGCGGAGCCCTACTGGTACGCGGCCCTGGCGGCGCTGGGCTCCCTCGCGCTGGTGATGGTCTTCGCGTCGTGGCTGATGGACCGCCGCCGTGAAGCGCCGCCGCGCGCGATGGCGATGCCCGCGCCGCAGCCGATGACCGAGCCCGCGGCGCCGCCCGCGCTGCGCGAGCCCGCGCTGCCCTTCCCCGACGCGCCGCGCATGTCGATCGAGGAGCTTCGGCGCGACCGCGAGAAGGCCCGGGAGCGGGAGCGCGAGCCCGCGCCGATGGGGGAGCGCAAGTCGGAGCCGACGCAGACCTTCGGCTCGGTGCAGCTCCCGACCGAGTAACGCGCGAGGCGGTGGCCCAAATGCGCCGCGGCCCCCGGAGCCGCTCCGCGCGCCGCGCCCTTGGGTGAAGCGGGTGGACGAGACCCGCCTCGGGCGTGAAGCGCGGAGCGACCCGGAGGCCGCGCCGACACCGTGAGTCCGCGCCCGTCGGTGAAGACGGGCGCCGCGAGGCCGACGCTGCGCCGAGGGGGGAGTTGCGCTCCGGCCCTTCAGATCGACGGTCGGTGGGGCTCGAGGCTCACGGACGCGAGCAACGCCCACCGCCGCCGACGACGCGACGTGGTCTCCACGGGACACGGCCGTTGTGGTGGCGCGCGACCCGCGGCGCCGCGCGCGGGGAGGAGTTCCCGCGGCGCGACGCTGGAGGGGATGTCGGGACCTCCGGACCCGCCGCCGCGCGATCGCTCGCGAGGCGGACGCGCCGCCTACGGTGAGGGGCGCAGCTCCGCGGCCTCCGCCGCGTTGCGCGCGACGACGAGACCTCGGCATCGGAGGGTCGCCGAGCGCGGTGACGATGAGGGGGAGGTCCTCCTTCGCCCCGGCGGCCTCGGCGCCGCCCTGACGTGAGTGACCCTATCGAAGGTCGCCCGGGGCTCGAAGAAAGCGGCGACGCTTTTCGCTCACGGCCCCTTCGCCCGCGACGCCGTCGCGACCAGCGCTGCGTAGCGCTCGCGCGTCGGCGCGAGGTCGACGTCGGCCACGAAGGACACGAACGCGAAGCGCGCGAGCAGCGTCTCCCAGCGGCGAAGCCACGAGGGCACGAACCTCGGCCGCGCGATCAACCCCGCTTGCTGGAGCACCACCAGCGCGTGCAGGTCGTCGAGCGCGATGCGCCCGCACACCAGGAGCTCCATCTCATCCCTGAAGCCTCCGCGGGTCACCGCCGACAAGAACGCCTGCACGTCGAGGAGGCCCGCGAGGTACGCCGCGTCCTTCGTGTAGGGCGCGCCGCCCGTCGCGAGCCCGCCGCGGCAGACGCGCTGCGCGTCGAGCCACGCGTCCCTCGGGGCCTCGCCGAGCCCCGTGAGGTAGCGGAAGAGCTCCACGAAATCCGCCCCCGACTCGGCCATCGCGACGAGCTTCACCCGCCGCGCAAGCCGCTCCAGGCGCTCCACCGAGAGCGCGTTGTGGTGGAGCTCCGCGTACACCGCGAGGCCCTCCTGCGCGCGCGTGCTCCGCGGCCCGCCCCCTCGGAGGAAGGTCGCCTCGGCCTGCGCCGCGCCGTTCTGCGCGCTCAGCGCGTGGGTCTCGACCTCGTGGTGGTAGAGCCCCGCGGCCTCGTCGGGCGCGAAGGTCGCCCCGCGCCGCACCCGCACCCGCGTACGCCCCGCCACCACCTTCGCCGCGAGGTCGTCGTCGATCACCACGTCGAGCTTCATGCCCGGGTGCTCCTCCGCGACGCGCGCCTTGAGCGCGGCCGCGAGGGCCTCGGCGTCGAGGCGCTCGGGCGCGGGGCCGAGGTCGGAGTCCCACCCGTGCACCTTCACCCGGTCGAGGATGTGCTCGGCGAGCTCGGCGTTGGTGATGCCGCCGTGAAAGCGCGACGACGCGCTCCCGTAGAGCGCCGTCGAGCGCGCGTGGAAGCCCCTCGTCCCCACCGCGGCGAGCATGAGGTTCGCGTCGCGGTACGAGCCCACCACCGACCGCAGCCACTCGGCCACCGGGTCGTCGCCGTCGATCCCGTCGGCCACCGCGTCGAGGGCCTTCGCGCGCGCCTCCAGCGCCTCGCGGTCCACCGCGTAGGTCACCTTCGGCACCTCGTCGCAGCCCTTCGCGAAGAAGCGCTCCTCGACCTCGCGCGGCCACGCGAGCGCCGCGAGCACCTTCACCCGCCGGTCGCCGCGCACCGCGTCGTCGACCGACTTCAGCATCGCCCGCAGCGACTCCACCGACCGCATCGCGCGGCCCATCGTGCCCGAACTTCGCGCCCCGCGCGCGGCGGTGCGACGCTCCCCGCCCGGAGCACCGATGGCCCGACGCGACACGCCCCGCGCGCAGCTCGACCTCTTCGCCCCCGCGCGCCCCGCAGACCCCCTCGCGGACGTCTACGCCGACGCGCGCCGCATCGCCGACGCGCTCCCGCTGGGCCTGCGCTTCGGCACGAGCTCCTGGGCCTTCCCCGGCTGGGAGGGGATCGTCTACCGCGACCGCTACACCGAGTCGGAGCTCGCCCACGAGGGCCTGCGCGAGTACGCCCAGCACCCGCTGCTCTCGTGCGTCGGCGTCGACCGCGGCTACTACGCCCCCATCCCCGCGGCGGACCTCGCGCGCTACGCGACGCAGCTCCCCGATGGGTACCCGTGCCTGATGAAGGCCCCCGCGTCGGTCACGTCGATGACCCTGCCGCACGGCCCGCGCGGCGCCGACGCGAAGCCCAACCCCGATTTCCTCTCGCCCGAGCGCTTCGCCGACGAGGTGCTCGCGCCCATCCGAGAGGCGCGCTTCGAGGCCCACGTCGGCGCGGTGCTGCTGGAGCTTCCGCCCGTGACGCGCGCGCTGCGGCTCGCCCCGCGTGACTTCGCGCGACGACTCGACGCGCTCGTCGCCACGGTGCCCGACGACATCCCGCTCGCCGTGGAACTCCGCGACCGCGCCCTCGTCTCCGACGCCTACGTCGACGTCCTCCGCCGTCGCCGCGTCGCCCACGTCTACAACTACTGGACGGCCATGCCCTCGATCGCCGAGCAGCGACGGATGGTGCCCCTCGACGCGCTGCCCTTCGTGGTGGCGCGGCTCCTCCTGCGACCCGGCACGCGCTACGAGGAGCGTCGCGAGGAGTTCAAGCCCTTCGACCGCCTCGTCGACCCCGACCCGACGATGCGCGCCGAGGTGGTGGCCCTCGTGCGCGAGGCCATCGAGGCGGCCATCCCCGCCTACGTGCTGGTGAACAACAAGGCCGAGGGCTCGTCTCCGCTCACGGTGCGCGAGATCGCGGCGCTCTACGCGTCGGGCTCGGCGAGGTGACACGCCGCGCGGCGCCCGAGGCCCAGCGGGCGCAGCTCGGGCACCTTCACGTCGCACAGCCCCTTCTCGGCGATGGGGCAGCGCGGGTGAAAGGTGCAGCCCGGCGGAGGCGCGAGCGGGCTCGGCACGTCTCCCGTGAGCGCGACGCGCTCGGTGCGACGCGTCGGGTCGGCCTGCGGCACCGCGCTCAACAGGGCCTTCGTGTACGGGTGCTTCGGCGCGGCGTAGAGGGCCTCCGAGGGGGCTTCTTCCACCACGCGGCCGAGGTACATCACCGCCACGCGGCGCGACACCCAGCGCACGATGTTCAGGTCGTGCGACACGAAGAGGAACGCGAGCCCGAGCTCCTCCTGCAGGTCCTTCAAGAGGTTGACGATCTGCGCCTGGATGGAGACGTCGAGGGCCGAGATCGGCTCGTCGGCGACGATGAAGCGCGGCTCCACCGCGAGGGCGCGCGCGATGCCCACGCGCTGCCGCTGCCCGCCGCTGAACTCGTGCGGGTAGCGGTCGGCCTGATCGACCCGCAGCCCGCAGCGCGCGAGGAGCGCCTCGACCTTGTCGTCGCGCTCGCGACGGCTCTTCGCGAGGCCGTGGATGTCGAGGGCCTCGCCCACGATGTCGCGCACGCGCATCCGAGGGTTGAGCGAGGCGTAGGGGTCTTGAAAGATCATCTGCATCCGTCGACGCAAGGGGCGCATGCGCGACGACGAGAGCCTCGTGATGTCTTCGCCCTCGTAGAGGATCGAGCCCTCGCGCGGCTCGACGAGGCGCAGGAGCGTGCGGCCGAGGGTGCTCTTGCCGCAGCCCGACTCGCCCACGAGGCCCACGGTCTCGCCCGCGTCGACGGTGAGCGACACGCCGTCGACGGCCCTCACCACCGCGGGCGGCGCGAACATCCCGCGCCGCGCCTCGAACCAGGTGCTCAGCCCTCGGGCCTCGATCAGCGCCGTCACCGCGCCTCCAGGTAGCAGCGCGAGACGCGCGCGTCGTCGTCGGTGGCCCGCTCGCCGCGGAGCTCCCCCGGCGCGGGCACGCGGTAGAGCGGCGGCTCCTCCTTGGGGCAGGGCTCGAAGGCGTCGTCGCAGCGGTCGCGAAAGCGGCAGCCGCCCGGCAGCGACCGCAGGTCGGGCACCACGCCGCGGATCGTGGGCAGGCGCTTCGCGCCGAGGTTCGGCCCGAAGGAGGGCACCGAGCGCAGCAAGCCCCGGGTGTAGGGGTGCCGCGGGTCGGCGAAGACGCGCTCGGCGGGGCCGCGCTCCACCACGCGGCCGGCGTACATGACCACCACGCGCTCGGCGTACTCGGCCACGACGCCGAGGTCGTGGGTGATGAGCACCACGGCCATCCCGAGGCGGTCGCGCAGCGAGGCGATGAGCTCGAGGATCTGCGCCTGGATCGTCACGTCGAGGGCGGTGGTGGGCTCGTCGGCGATGAGGAGGCGCGGCTCGCACGACAGGGCCATCGCGATCATCACGCGCTGGCGCATGCCCCCCGAGAGCTGGTGCGGGTACGCCCGCGCGCGCTCGGCGGGCGAGGGGATGCCCACCATCCCGAGGAGCTCCACCGCGCGCTCCCATGCGGCGGCGCGCGAGCGGTCGGAGTGCAGGCGCAGCGCCTCGACGATCTGGTCGCCCACCGTGTAGACCGGGTTCAGGGAGCTCATGGGCTCCTGGAAGATCATCCCGATCTGGCCCCCGCGGACCTTGCGCATCTCGGGCTCGGAGAGCTGCAAGAGGTCGCGGCCGTCGAAGGTCACGCGCCCCGAGACCACGCGCCCCGGCGGTTGGATCAGCCGCAGGACCGAGAGCGAGGTGACGCTCTTTCCGCAGCCCGACTCGCCGACGAGCGCCACGGTCTCGCCCGCAGCGACGTCGAAGGACACGTCGTCGACCGCGCGCAGCGGGCCCCGGTCCGTCGCGAACTCCGTGACCAGGCCCCGCACCGACAGGAGCGGGTTCATCGTGGGGCCCGGGACCATAGAAGAAATTCCACCGACGGTCGCTGTGATGTCGCTCTGTTGCGGCGCGAAGGGCAGCGACGATATCGTCGCCCCAAAGCCCCTTGGCGAGTGTGTGGGCTGGCACCAAGAGGCCACCCACCGGTTCGGGAGCGTCCAGCGCGTGTCTGAGAAGGTCCGGCCCCGACACCAGCGACGCGTAGTGGTGGCGCTGCCGCCCACCGACGCGCCCCTCGTCGAGGCCGTCGCCGCGACGGGCTACCGGGTCATCCACGCGCTGCCCGAGGCCCTCGACGCCGCCGCCCAGAGCGAGGGCGCCGTCGCCGTCGTCGCCGACGCCGACCTCGCCGGCGTGCTCGCCGCCGTCGCCCGCTTGAGAAAATCCCAGGGCCCCGCGGCCGCCGTGCCCGTCCTCCTCCTCGGCGGCGTCGGCGGCGGAGGCTCCGCCCCCACGCACCACCCCGCCGTGCAGGTCGGCGCCGACGCCTTCTTCGCCCGCCCCGTGCAGCCCGACGAGATCACCCGGCAGTTCGAGGCCCTCATCGACACCGCCGCCGCCCTCTCGGTCGCCACGCGCCTCTCTCCCCGCCGCGCGAGCGCGCTCACCCCGACGAGCCTCCGCCCGGCCCACCTCGCCCCCGCGGCCACCAACACCCGCCCCACCCCGGTGCCCCGGTCGTACTCCGGCCTCGCCCCCGCGGCCGTCTCGCCCTCGGTGCACCCCTCCGTCTCGCCCGCGTCGATCCCGCCGACGGTCACCACCGTGGGCGACAGCACCCGGCCCTCCGCCGCCGTCACCGCGTGGCTCTCCGTCGCCCGTCCCCCCGAGGCGCCGAGCGTCGAGGTCGGCACCGCCGTCGAGGCCGCCCTCCGCGGCGCGCTCGACCAGAGCGCCGCGGCCGACCTCCAGCCCGAGCCCGACTTCGAGCTCCCTCCCCTGGGCGACGACGCCCTCGACGACCTCGTCCCGCCCGAGCTCCTCGAGCCCCTCGACGGCAGCTTCGACGACTTCTCGATGGAGCTCAGCGCCGAGACCACCTCGTCGGGCGCCGCGGGCGTGGGCACCACGAACCCTGGCCTCTCGCCTCGCCGCACGCCGCGGGGCGTGGGCACCACCGCGGGGGCGGGGCTCGTCCCGCTGCTCCTCGACGGCGAGCCCCGGCTCGCGGGGGCCGTCGGTCGCTTCGGCGTCGGACGTCTCTTCGCCGCGGGCTCCCTCGGCCGCTCCACGGGCGTGCTCGCGCTGCGCACGCCGAAGGGCGAGTGGCGGGTCTCCCTCGACGGCGGGCACGTGCTCTCGGCCCGCAGCGACCGCGCCGAAGACCAGATCGGCCCGCTGCTCGCGCGGCTGGGGTACATCCCCCGCGAGGCCGCGCGCTTCGCCAACGCCCCCCTCGACGCGGGCGCCCGCGGGGCCGCGCTCCTCGCCGCGCGCGGGTACATCGCCCCCGACGCGCTCGGTGCCACCCTGGGCCGCGCCGCCGAGGAGATGGTCTTCGACCTCGTGTGCCTCCCCATCGCCGACTGGGAGCTGCGCCCGCTGGAGTCGTCGGTGTCGATCCCGATGCCGCACCGGCCCCTCGACGCGCTGCTCCTTCACGCGTGCCGCGCGAGGTTGGAGCCCGCGACGGCCTACGCCGCGCTGGGCGGCGACGGCACGGTGCTCACGGTGCGCGCCGAGGGCGCGGCGCTCGCGGCGCTGGGGCTCACGCCCGTCGAGCGCGCGGCGGCGGCGTCGGCGAAGAACGCCGAGCTCGCGACCCTGATGCGCACGCACGGAGAGGGCGCGCTGCCCGCGATGGTGGCGCTCTACTGGCTGCACATGATCCGGGCCGAGGGGCCCGCGCACGACCTCGACGGGACGGCCCTGCCGCCCGGGGTGGAGCGCACGCGGCTGCGGGCGCTCATCGAGGCCGCGAACCGCAAGGACTACCTGGTGCTGCTGGGGGTGAGCGCGTGGGCGACGCGCAACGCGGCCTCGGCGGCGCTCGCGTCGCGGCGGGCGGAGCTCGACGCGGTGCGGGCGAGGGTGAGCGCGGGGGAGGGACTGCAGGCGGTGTACACCGCGCTCGACGAGGCGTCGCAGCTCATGGCCGACGCGGAGGGGTGGGAGCGGTACACGACGGCCCTGCGGTCGTCGTAGGGGCTCTGTCGGGACGTTGCGTCGCGCGCCCGCGGCGGTGTAGGCCGCGGAGAGCATGGAAGCGCTGGACGGAACGGTGGACCCGGCGGTGCAGGAGGCCATCGACGAGGCCGACTGGGAGATCACCACGGCCGAGGCCCTGCGCGCGAAGGGAGACCTCCAGGGCGCGCGGGACTGGTACCGCCGCGCCGCCGAGCGGCTCATGGACGCGGGCCTCGACGACCGCGCCCTCGACGTGGCCCGCACCGCGGCCGAGATCGCCGACGCGGCGGCGCGCGTCGAGCCTCCGCCCGCCTCCGCGCCGCCCGTGCCCGCCCCCGCGGCCGCCCCCGCGCTGCCCGCGCCTCCGCCGCCCCGTCCCGAGCCCGCGGTGACCCTCGACGCGCCCGCGGCGATGGCGCCCGCGCACGTCCCGGTCGAGGGCCTGCCCGCGCCGCCCGCGGCGGTCATCGACTCGCTCATCGCGCCTCCGCCCGAGCCCGCGACGGTGGTGACCCGCTCCGACGCGCCGGTGTCGATCGAGCCCGGCGCGCTCGAGTCCGAGCCCGCGCCGCCGCCCCCGCCTCCCGCGGCCTCCCTCGCTCCGCGCGAGCCGCCGTCTCCCCCGTCTCCGCCCGAGCCTCCGTCTCCGCCCGAGCCTCCGTCTCCGCCCGAGCCCCCGTCTCCGCCCACGCCTCCGTCTCCGACGATCACGCACGCGGCGCCGCGGGTCGCGCTGCACCTCCCGCTGCCGCAGCCCACGGGGTCGGGCGCGATGGTGCTCCCGGCGATCACGCCCACGCTGCGCCCCGACGGGGAGCCCGCGTCGCGCCGGGTGTCGCTCCCTCCCCGCGCGGCGGTCTCATGGAGGCCCGAGCGCGGCGTCGAGGCCGACCAGCTCGCCGCGCGGCTCGTGACGCTCCCGCTCCTCGCCGACATCCCGGCCGAGGCCTTGAAGCTCCTCGCGATGCGCTCGCAGACGCGGCGCTTCGAGCCCGGAGAGGTGATCGTCCCGGTGCCCGCGCGCGGAGAGCTTCAACTCGACGGGCCCCTGTGGCTGATCATCGAGGGCACGGCGCAGGCCGTGGCGGGGAGCGAGCCCGTCGGTTCGACCCTGGGCCCCGGAGACTTCACGGGGGAGCTCGGCGCCTGGTACGGCGTCGCGGGCCTGGTCGAGACCGTGGCGAACGGGCCGGTGAAGGCGGTGGGCGTCGCGCCCTCGCTCCTGCGCGCGCTCGGCAGGGAGTTCTCCGGGGTGCGCGAGGCCGTGGAGGAGGCCGCGTGGGAGCGGGCCTTCGTCGCGCTCGGCAAGGCCGCGCCGGTGCTCGCGCGCGTCGACGCCGCCGACCGGCAGGGCGTCTACGGCCGCTTCGACCCGGTGCTGATCCACGCAGACGGCGCGCTCTTCGACGAGGGCGCGCCGGCCTCGCACGTGTGGCTCATCGCGGCGGGCGAGGTCGAGCTCTTCGGCAGCCACATCAGCTTCAACGATTTCGTGCGCGCCCGCGGGGGTGACCTGTTGGGCGTGACCGCGGCGCTCGACGACGCACCCTCGGGGGTGAGCGCGCGGGCGCTGCGCCCGACGCTCGCGGCGAAGGTGGCCGCGGCGGACTTCCGCGCGATGGCGGCGCGGGTGCCGGCCTTCTCGGGCGCGCGCTGGGAGGTCGGCGTCGCGGGCCGCGGGGTGATCTGCTGACGGCAGGGTGGGCGGCCAGCGCGGCGCGTCGACCCCCCTTCGAGGCGCCCCGCGCGCCGCG
>JAWKRC010000009.1:0-205242 GCA_041389825.1 Polyangiales bacterium
AGCACGTTCCGCCCGCGCACACCGCGCTCCCGCCCGACGGGCGGCAGCTCCGCCCGCAGGCGCCGCAGTGGTCGACGCTCGTGCGCGCGTCGACCTCGCAGCCGTTCGACGGGTCTCCGTCGCAGTCTTGAAAGCCCACCACGCACGCGTACACGCAGGCCGAGGCCGCGCAGGCCGCGATGGCGTTGGGGCGCGCCGCGCAGGCCATCCCGCAGCCGCCGCAGTGGGTGACGTTGGTCGCGGTGTCGACCTCGCATCCGTTCGTGGCCGAACCGTCGCAATCCGCGAAGCCCGCGCCGCACGAGGCCACCGCGCAGCGGCCCGAGGCGCAGGTCGAGGTCGCGTTGGGCAGCGCGCAGGAGGTCCCGCAGGCGCCGCAGTTCGTCACGTCTCCGCGGGTGTCGACCTCGCAGCCGTTCGAGGGCTCTCCGTCGCAGTCGGCGAAGCCCGCCTCGCAGGCCCACGCGCAGCCGCCCGACGCGCAGGTCGCCGTCGCGTGAGGCCGCGCCGCGCAGGCCGCCCCGCACGCCCCGCAGTGCTCCACGCTCACCCGCGTGTCGGTCTCGCAGCCGTTCGTGGCCGAGCCGTCGCAGTCGGCGTAGGGGGCCGTGCACGCGCCCACCGCGCACACCGCGTTCACGCACGCGGGGGCGCCGTTGGCGACGGCGCAGCGCGCGCCGCAGGCGCCGCAGGCCGCCGGGTTCGACTGGAGGTCGAGGCACGCGCCGTCGCAGCACGACTGCCCCGCCGGGCACCCGCGGTCGGCGGTGCAGCCCACCACGCACGCGCCGCCCACGCAGAGGTTGCCCAGCGGGCAGTGGTCGTTGGAGAGGCAGGCCACGCACAGGCGCGTCGACAGGTCGCAGCGCGCGGTCGCCACGGCGCCTCCGTCGGCGACGCCTCCGTCGGCGGTCGCGCCAGCGCAGTCGTCGTCGCCGCCGCACCCCTGCGCGCACGCGTTCAGCGGCGTGCAGTACTGCCCCGTGGGGCAGCGGTCGTCGGCGGGCGTGCAGGGCACGCAGCGGCCCGTCGCCGTGTCGCACGCGTTGCCCTCGGCGTTCGCGGCGCAGTCGGCCGCGCTCGTACAGCGGGCGGGGCCAGCGTCCACCGCGTCCATCGGGGCGGGGACGTCGACGCCCGTGTCGGCCCCCGTGTCGACGCCGGTGTCGGTGCCGGTGTCAGTGCCGAGGTCCGAGCCCGTGTCCGCGGGGCCGCTGTCTGCGCCGACGACCGCGTCGCCCCCTCCGCTGCAGGCCGAGAGCACCACCGCCACCGCCAGCGCGACCCCGAGCGAACGCATGGCGCGGATCGTATCCGTTCACGCGAGGCGGGAGAAGCGCCGTCGCGACTCGGGGAAATCCATCCCCAGCGCGAGGGTGTTCACCGCGCCCCCCGCGAGGGCCACGGCCAGGTGCCAGGGGTCGAACACCGCCGTCGGCATCGGCGCGCTCCGCCCCGCGGTCACCGCCGCGCCCGCGACCGCCGCCGCGAGCGACACCCACTGGTACAAGCGCAGGCGCGCGTAGACGGGGGTCTGCGGCTCTCCGCGGTACGACTCCTCGACGAAGCGCCCGATCCCCGTCAGGAGCAGGTACACGCCCGCCACCACCCGCGCCTCGGCGTGCAGCGACGCGAGGCGCACCACCGCCGCGCCCACCACCACGTTCCACACGATCGAGTAGAGCGGCGTGGGGTGTACGGGCCTCCCGAAGAGCTCCGGGGCCCTCGCGACGCGCGAGCGCGGGTGGCGGTAGGTGATCCCCACCGCGGGCGGGGCTGCGTCGCCGTGGCAGCAGCCCTGCACGAGACATCGTACGCGACCGAACGATTGCACCAGCGGGGCCGACACGCACGCCGCGGCGAGGGTCGTCCACACGTCGGCGCCGAAGAGCAGGCCCGCGATCACGCCGCCCGCCGTCGCGCCGAGGAGGCCGCCCCAGAAGCCGTAGGGTCGCGACAGGCCCGACGCGCCTTCGATCCACTGCGCCCAGAGCGCGGCGCCCACGAGCGAGCACGCGCCCGCCGTGGCCGCGACCGCGCCGCTCCCCGTGAGCGCGGCGATCACCCACAGCGCGACCGCGGTGCCCGCGCCGGCCCACAGCCCGTGGTTGATGAATCGTACGGGGCCGAACCTCCACTCGCGCCAGCCGTTCGCGGCGCGCTCGCTCGCGGCGCGGAGCCGCTCCCAGACGTCGTGACGTCGGCGGACCAGCGCGAACACCGCGACGCCCGCGGCCACGTCGGCGAGGGTGTGCATCCCGGTGGTGAGGCACGAGAGCGAGACCGCCGCGCCCCAGAGCCACCACCACGACGACCGCGACGCGAGGGCGCCCGCGAGGATCAGCGCCCACACGACGTGAAAGCTCGGCAGGGCGCAGGCGGCGGTGTCGAGCGCGCGCTCGGCGGCGAGGGCGTGACCGAGGGCCGTGGTGGGCGTGAAGGGCCGCGGCCACGCGACGAAGGGCAGGAGGAGGTACAGCGGAAAGACCAGGGCCATCGACGCGAGGCCCTCGACGCAGAGTCGTCGCAGCGCGGCGCGGGTGCGCAGGAGCGCCGGAGCGAGGAGCGCGACGAGGTAGATCGAGGCGTAGGCGAGCTCCGTGACGGGCAGCACGGGCCACGCGCGCTCGAAGGGCAGCGCCGTGGAGACCGCGTCGGGCGGAGGGCCGAGGTAGGCGATGGCCTCGTAGACGAAGCCCCACGGGAGGAGCACGCAGACCCACGCGAAGGCGCGCTCGCCCTCGTGAGGAGGGGCGGCCTCGTCGGGGGCGAGGGCCATCCACGGGGTGTGCAGCGCGCCGAAGCGGCGCAGGAGGTCGTGGCGCTCGTAGCCGTAGACCAGGGCCGCCGACGCGAGCGCGGTCATGGGAGAGACCAGCCACACGCCCGCGGGGGAGCCCACGGCGAGGGAGACCCCGAGGACCGCGCCCGCGAAGCCGACGTAGATGGGGTGCGCGAAGAGGCGGTAGACCCCGCGGGAGACGCGGCGCGGTGGGGGGAAGGCGTTCATCGGGAGGCCGCCGCCGTGGACCTTTAGCGCGTGCCAGCCGCCGAAGATGAGCGCGAGGCCCGCGAGCGCGAGGGCGAGGCCGCCCACGAGGGAGCGCGGCGTGGGGAGCGGGACCGCGGGCGACGCGGCGCGCGCCCAGAGGACGAGGAGCGCGGGGAGGAGGGCGACGAAGAGGGCTCCGTAGAGCGCCTTTCCGACGCGGTCGGTCATGGCCAGAGCACGCGCTCGTGGATGACGTGGCCGGGCGTGCCGCCGAGGGCGGTGCGGGCCTTCCATTTGGTCTCGTCGAGGAGGAGGGCCGAGCCGGGGATACGGCTGCGCGCGACGGGCCCGAGCACGCCGAGGGCGGTGGAGCCGAGGGTGCCCGAGCGCAGCACCTGGTTGCCCTCGAAGCGCGCGAGGGTCGCGCCGTCGGAGCCCACGATCGCGTCGTCGTCGACGGAGAAGTCTTCGAGCCGCGCCCCGTCGAGGAAGCCGATGCGCTGACGTCGCTCGTCGCCGCGCCAGTCGATCCACACGAGGGAGTGGTCGGCGCTGAGCGCGCGGCCCCAGCGGAGCTCGCGCAAGGGGAGCTTCCACGGGGCGACGGTGAGCGAGAGGTGCTCGGCGTAGCCGCGGCCCGTGACGGCCCGGCCCTTCACCTTCAGCGCGACGCGCGCGTTGGGCATGTGGCAGCGCCACTCGACGGAGCCCTCGTCGCTCTCGTACACGGGCACGTAGAGCGACGCGGCGGCGCGCTCCCAGGTGCCCTCGAGGTCGAGGGTGGGGGCGAACCAGGTGACGGTGTCTCCGTCGAGCATAGGCGGGGTCGCGCGCTTGAGCGAGGTGCGCGAGCGCGTCGCGCCCGAGGCGTCGGCCGTGAGCAGGCTGG
The DNA here is from genome assembly GCA_041389825.1 of Polyangiales bacterium. Taxonomy (GTDB): domain Bacteria; phylum Myxococcota_A; class Polyangia; order Polyangiales; genus JAEYZO01. The sequence continues at coordinate 3,882 of JAWKRC010000009.1, forward strand.
AGTAATGGATCTGGAACGACCCCAGGCCCAGCACGGCCGCGTAGCCGATGTACGCGTCGCCGTCGTCGGTGACGCAGTCGAGGTACCACTTCGAGAGGGAGAAATTCATCGCTAGGTCTCAGCCGGTGCGGTGGGCCGCGTAGAAGAGGCAGTCGCTCGTCGCCGCGGCGACGCTCGTGGTCATCATGATGGGCACCATGGGCGCGCGGGTGACGAGCGCGCCACGGTCGAGGGAGAAGAGCTCTCGGGCCACGTCGCGCCCCGCGGCGTCGACGGCCTCGACGGGCCACGCGGCCGCGTCGCGCACCCACGCGAGCTGCGCGCCCGCGGCGAGGGTCTCGAAGTTGTGACGGTCGACCTCGGCGTCGAAGGTGACGTCGACGTCGTCCCGAGGGCGCTCGGCGAAGGCGAGGGTGAGGCCTTCGCGGAGCTTCACGCGCACGGGGTCGCGCAAGACCGACACGGGCTCGGCCTCGACCACCACGTCGGCGAAGGACGGCGCGCGCAGGAAGCGCTGCAGCCCTGCCCACGCCGTCGCGTCGGCCTGCGGGTCTCCGGCGCGGCCGCACTCGACGGTGGCCGCGGGGCACAGGTGGTCGAAGGCCTCGACGAAGGTGCCGAGGCGGATCTCGTTGTGCACGAGGCGCGTGGCGAAGAGCGCGCAGAGGTTCACCGACGCGGCGTCGACGCGGCTCGAGAGGATGTAGGCCGGGTTGCGCCCGGTGTTGTTGTGCAGGTCGACCACGGCCTCGGGGGTCACCGCGAGGAGGGTGTCGAGCGCGTCGCGGGCGGCCGCGCCGTCGGGGCCGTCGAAGGGCGCGCGCCAGCAGCGGTTGAGGTCGCGGCGGCCCGGGAGCATCCGGTGGGCGAAGCCGGGCGGCGCGAGCGCGGCCTCGACGGCGCCGACGAGGAACCACACGTCGGTCTCGGCGGTGACGTCTTCGCAGAGGGCGCGGTGCACGGCGCGGAAGCCCGAGGGCTCGTTGCCGTGCATGAGCCCCGAGACGACGCGCACGCGCGAGCGGTCGCGGCCCTCGCGGTGAAAGAGCGTCGGACCGCTGAGGGACGCGAGGAAGCGCTCGGGGGAAGCCTCGACGCGGCCGCGCGCGCCGAGGTCGATGCGTTCGACCACGGGCGGGGTTGTACCTCACGCGAGGGCGCGTGGTGGGGTGACAGGACCGTGGCAGGATCGCGGCATGGTTCGCGTCGTGCGGTGGTGTGTGGCGGGGTTGCTCCTCGCGGGGTGCGGTGAGTCGGCTTCGACGGGAATTCCCGACGCGGGCGCGGAGGTGGGAACCGCGGGTGACGCGCGCGTCGCCGACGACGCGGGGGCGGCGATCGACGCGGGGGGCGATGCCACCGACGGCTCGGTGGACACGTTCCGGAGAAAGGTCGACGCGGGGCCGTGGCGCTGCGAGCGGTCGCGGCCGGCGCCGGTGATGTCTCCGTCGCGGTGCAACGGCGAGGCCTCGCGCTGCGCGCGGAGGCTGGACGAGGTGGTGTTCCCGACGACGCACAACACGATGGCGAACCGGGCCGAGGGGTTCTTCCTGCCCAATCAAGAGCGCTCGCTGCGGCGGCAGATGGACGACGGCGTGCGGGGCCTGATGCTCGACCTGCACGAGTACAACGGCGATGCCTACCTCTGTCACGGGCCCTGCACCATCGGCCGACGTCGCCTCGCCGAGGGACTGTGCGACATCGGGAGCTTCCTCGATGCGCACCCCGAGGACGTGATGGTGCTGATCTTCGAGAGCTACATCGACGGCCCCGCGCTGGAGGGCGCGATGCGCGAGGCGGGGATGCTCGACGACGTGCGGGTGCAATCGCCTGGGGAGCCGTGGCCGACGCTGGGCGAGATGGTGTCGTCGGGGCGGCGGGTGATCGTGCTCGACGACCACGCCGACGCGTCGCTCGCGTGGGACCTGCCCGTGTGGCGCTTCGCGCAGGAGACGCCCTTCAGCGCCGAGACCCCGATGGACCTCGACTGCCGCGAGAACCGAGGCGACCGCGGGAACGCGCTGTTCATCCTGAACCATTTCCTCACGGCGCCGTCGGCCTTGCCGCGGCTGGCGGACGAGGTGAACCACGACCCCTTCCTCGTGGACCGCGCGCGCAGGTGTTGGATGGAGCGCGGACGCCTGCCGAACTTCGTGACGGTGGACTTCTACGAGACGGGGGACCTGTTCGAGGCCTGCGCGACGCTCGACGCCGAGGCCGCCGCGAGGGCGGCGGACGGGGGGCTGTAGCGCCCTCAATCGCTCCAGGTGAAGGTCGGCACGCCCGTGGTGGTCATCGCGATCACCACGGCGTTGTGCGCCCGAGAGCTCGTCGGCACCACCGCCGGGTCGCCCGAGATCGCGGCCACCTCGTCGAAGTCCACGCCGCGCCACCACGCGCGCGCGTCGAAGGTCAGGTCGAGCCGCGCCGTCGCCGCGCGGAGGTCTCCGCTCACCCGCGCGCCCTGCACCGCGAGCGACCCTTGGATCATCGGCGCCACGTCCACGTCGCTCACGAAGCGCACGGTGCGGCCGTCGCGCGTCGCGCGGCCCTCGAAGTGCGCCGAGTGGCCGCCCGGCGCCGTGGAGGTCGGACGCGCCGCGCGCTGCGTGGTGAACCACGTCAACCCGTAGTCCCACGTCGCCGAGCGCACCGTGCCCGAGACGCCGGTCACCTCTCCCAATCGCTGCGGGCTCGGGTCGAGCGCGTTCACCAGGCCGCTGGACGCGAACTCCGCGACGGCGGCGGGGCACAGGTCGCTCGACGCGGCCTCGGTCGCGCAGAAGTACACCGGGCCGATGTCGACGCGGGCCACGTCGAGGGTGACCTCCCAGGGGCCGGCCATGAACGGGGCCGACATCGTTCCGTGGGCGAACAATGGGTGGCGCACCTCCTCCTGCCCGGTGGAGCCGCAGGCCGTGAGGAGCGCGGCGAGGAGGAGGTTCCACGGGAGGAGGCGGCGAGCTCCGCGTTGGCGCTCACCCCAAGCCCCTCTCCCTCCGTGACGCTCCGCGCAGTCCGCGAAGCTCCCCTCTCCCGCTCCGCGTTTGGGCTCGCCGGAGAACAACCTCGACGTTCGCGCCCGATCCGCCGCGTCGATCCCACGAGCGCCCCCGCAGCGAGCGACCAAGGCGTGCCCGAGGCACGCCGCGGGAGTCGAGCGAGGCGGCAAGCCGTGGGGCGACCGGCGGGCAGGATGCGAACGACGAGGTTGTTCTCCGGCGAGCCCTTTGCACGGGTCAGCAGTGTGGTCGGCGGTAGGCGTCGAGGCTGGTCTCCCTCTTTGACCTCTCTTCGCCGACGCGGCAAGGCTGTTGGCCCTCACCCCCGACCCCTCTCCCGTAAACGGGAGAGGAGGCTCTTGCACCGAAAACTGCCTGACCCTTGTTCGCGGGGGAGCGGGTTCTCTGGTCTGCTTCGTCGCGCCGATGGCCAGGCCCTTCACCGCCCTGGTGTTCGCGGCTCCCCGGTATCGCAGTTGTCCACTCACGCACTCACAACGGGAAGGGGCGTTGCAGTTTTCGGTGCAGCAAGCTCCCCTCTCCGTCTACGGGAAGAGGCCGGGGGTGAGGGCCAACAACCTCGACGCCACCACCACCAACCACACTGCGACCCATGCAAAGCCGCTCCGCGGGAAGAGGGGCCATGGGGTGAGGGCTCGCCTTCGTTCCGCGCGCGATCATCAGAACTCCAGCCCCACCGTCGCCATCAGCGTGCGCGGCGCGCCCGCCGAGAAGTGCCGCGCGGGGACGCGCGACGGAGCGCTCCCCGTCTGCCAGTCGGAGACGAAGCTGTACTCCGTCGCCGCGTACTGCGAGCCCACGAGGTTGAAGCACTCCACGCCGAGCTCCACGAAGCGCCATTTCACAGAGGCCGACGCGTCGAGCACCGCCACCGGCTCCGCGAAGCGCCCGTAGGGCAACGGGCGCGGCGACAGGAACGTGAAGCCCGCGCCGAGGGATCCTTCGAGGGCCGAACGACCGAGGGTGAAGAGACGTCCCCGAGCGCGCGCGTCGAGGCGCACCACCACGGGGGGCACGTAGGGGAGGAGCTGCCCCGGCGTGAACGCGGGCGTGGGGTTCTCGGCCGTCGCGGGCGGAGGCTCCTGCAAGGTCGCGTGCACCCACGTCACCGAGGCCGAGGCCAGGAGCCACCGCCACGGGCGCGTCACGACGTGACCCACCAGGCCGAGACGTCGCGTGGGGCCGATGCGCTCCAGCCGCGCGTCGGAGGGATCGAAGGCGAGGTCCGACGAGAGGAAGGTGCCGTAGGCCGCCGTGGTCACCGTGAGCCGCTCGGGGTGCCGCGTCGGGCGGAAGCGCGCGCCCACCTCCACCGAGCGCACCTTCGCGAAGGGGGCGGTCTCGCCCTCCTCCAGCTGACGCGCCTGCGGCGAGCGGAAGCCCTCTCCGTACGAGACGAACACCCGCGACCACGCCGAGGGCGCGACCTCCACCGTCGCGCGCGGCCCGAGCGCGAGGCCCAGCGCCGTGCGGCGGAAGCCCACGATGTGCGTCTCGCGCTGAAAGGCCGGGGTGAAATTGCCGAGGCGGTCGTCGACGTCGAAGAAGAGCACGTCGGCGCGCAGGCCCCCGCGCAGGTGCACGTAGCGCGAGAGCTGCCAGTCGAGGTCGAACCACGCCCCCACGTCGTACTGCCGCACCGACGCGTCGACGCGCTGGTCCCAGGTCTCGTTCTGCGGCGCCTGGAGGAGGTTCTGCGACTGTTCGATGCGGTCTCCGCGAAAGCTCAGCCCCATCTCGAAATGGCCGCTCGCCCACGAGGTCGGCCGCAGCGTCCGCGTGCGGTGCGAGGCGCGCGCGCCGAAGGCCACGTCGTCGTTGCCCTGCTCGATGAGGTCTCCGCGGCCCACCCACTCGGGGTGTGTCATCGAGCGCTGGGTGTAGCCCGTGAAGTTCGCCCGCTGCCGAAAGCCCGCGGCGAAGGCCCAGGCCGCGAAGGCCGTGTGGCGCCCGTCGCGCTCTCGCCGCTCGAGCGCGAAGGCCACCTGGGCGCGCGTCGCGAGCGCGCTCTGCGCGTTGGCCGAGGGGTCGGGGTACGAGTCGTAGAAGCCCACCCGCCCCGCGTCGACGTCGTCGCGGCGCAAGACCCCCGCGAGGCCCGCGCGCGCGCCGTACGCCGCCGCGTGAAGGAGCGCCGCGTACCCACCGACGTGGAAGGCGTACTGCGCGATGGCGGCGCCGCTCATCCCGCCGCGGTTCTGGCCGAAGCCGTCGGTGCGACGGAGAGCCACCGCCGCGAAGGTGGCATCGGACTGCCCCCGCGGCGCCCACACACCCAACACGCGCGCGGTATTGAACGACCCGTACGAGGCCCGCGCGAGGTAGCCGCGGCGCGTGACGCCGAGGTCGAAATGCGCGCTGCCCGCGACGGCGAAGTCTCCCTGGCGCGGGTCGTAGGTGCCTTCGGTGACGCGGATCGAGCGCACCACCTCGGGGATCACGAAGTTCAGGTCGGCGTAGCCCTGACCGTGGATGTGCGAGGGCTGGTTCACGGGCACGGGGCCCGCGGTGAACTCGATGTCCTGCCCGTGCTCGGCGTCGAAGCCGCGGAGGAAGACCTGGTGCGCGACGGCGTCTCCCTCGGGGCGCGCGACGTAGAAGCCCGGCGCCGACGCGAGGAGGTCGGCCGCGCTCGCCCGCGGCGCGCTCGCGAGGACGTCTCCGCCGATCTCGAAGTCGCTCGCCGCACGCTGCGGAGGCGCGAAGTGACCGTGCACCGTCGCCGCGCTCTCGGGCTCCACGGGCGCCGCAGGGGTCGTGGGCGTGGGCGTGGGCGTGGGCGCGGGCGCGGGCGTGGGCGCCGCGGGGTGGCCGTGCGGCGCCGCGGGGTGCGCGGGGTCGTGCGCGTGGGGAGACATCCCCTCGGCGCCGAGGCCGAGCTCGTCGGGAGGAGTGCTGGGCTCGGTGGTCACCACCGGCGCGGTGACGGCCATGTGGTAGCGGACGCGCACGGGGATGGGCTCGCCGTCGCGACGCGCGGGCTCGAACACCATCGCGCGCGCCGCGGTGGTGGCCGCCTCGTCGAAGGCCTCGACCGCGTCGGCGGGGACGTGACCGAGCACCTCCACCGCGCTCACGCGGCCCTCGACGTCGACGGTGACGATCAGGTCGACGTCGACGCGCCGCCCGTCGGCGCCCGAGGGGTACACGGGGCGCGGCGGGGTCGTCACCCGCGGAGGCGTCACGCGCGGCGCCGCTGCGTCAGGCGCGCCCGCGTCAGGCACCCCCGCGTCGGGAGACGGCTGCGCGAACGCCAGGGCGGGCGCGAGGGCCATCGCCGCAGCGAGCGGGAGCGAGAGCGCGAGGGCGCGCGTGGCGTGGGGACGGTGTCGCATCGAGGGGTGATCCCGCTTGATGCAACGCGGTTACATTAGCCGCCCGATCTCTGCAAGACCGTTCTCAGTGCGCGGAGTCTTCGGGCACGTCCTCGCCGCGGCTCTTCAACCACTTCCGGAAGTCGTCCTTGTCGAGGGATTTCTCCAGGCCCGCGACGGGCTCGATGGTGCCCTCCTCGACGAGCGCCTTGAGGGCGTCGTCCATCGCGATCATCCCGTCTTTCTTCCCGAGCTTGATGAGCCCGGAGATCTGGTGCGTCTTGCCGTCGCGGATCATCGACGCCATCGCGTGGCTGCCGAAGAGGATCTCCACCGCGGCGACGCGCCCGCCGCCCTTCTTTCGCAGGAGCTGCTGCGCCACCACGCAGCGCGTGACCGACGCGAGGGTGCCCCTCACCCCGGGCTGCTTCTCGGCGGGGAACACGTTGATCACCCGGTCGATGGTCTTCGCCGCCGAGTTGGTGTGCAGCGTGCCGAAGACCAGCACGCCGGTCTCGGCCGCCGAGAGGGCCATGGAGATGGTCTCGAGGTCGCGCATCTCGCCCACGAGGATCGCGTCGGGGTCTTCGCGCACGGCGGCGCGCAGGGCCGACGAGAAGCTCTTGGAGTGCGGCCCGATCTCGCGCTGGCTCATCAGCGACTGCTTGTTCGGGTGCACGAACTCGATGGGGTCTTCGATGGTGACGAAGTGCATCTCCCGCGTCTCGTTCATCTCGTTGATGATGGCCGAGAGGGTGGTGCTCTTGCCCGAGCCTGTGGGGCCCGTGACCAGCACGAGGCCCGAGCGCATCTCGACCACCTTGCGGATCGAGTCGGGCAGGCCGAGCTGCTGCACCGTCATCAAGCGCGTGGGGATGATGCGGAAGACCGCGCCCATCCCGCGGGCCTGCTTGAACATGTTCACGCGGAAGCGGCACACGCCCGGGAGCTCGTAGGCGAAGTCGGCGTCGCCGCCGTCGAGGTACTCGCGCCAGAGGTGCTGCGGGGTGATGGGCTCGAGGAGGGCCTTGAAGTCTCCGTCGCTGAGGGTGCGGTACCGGATCGGCTCCATGCGGCCGCCGAGGCGGAAGATGGGCGGCCTGCCCGACGAGAGGTGCAGGTCGCTCGCGCCGCGGTCGTTCATGAGCTTCAAGAAGCGGTCGACGCGGTTCTTGCCCGGCGTGCCCGGCGCGGTGGTGGGCAGGTCGGGCTTCGTGCTCAGGCGCTTCTCGGTGGCCGCGGCGGGCAGCGCGGCGAGGACCTCGGCGCGGATCTGCTCGCGCAGCGCGGCGAGGTCTTCGGCGCCGAGGGGCGCGCGGTGGCGAGGGGCGTCGTCGACGGCGGGGACCTCGCGCGAGGGCGGGCGCAGCGCGGGGCCGCGGGCGGGGCGGTGCTCCTCGGGGCGGGCGGCGGAGACGCGGCGCGGTCGGCCGGGGCCAGGAGACTCCCGCGCGGGGGCGACGAGGGCGTGCCGAAGGTGACGAAGTCGTCGTCGTCGTCGGTGACCGCGCGGCGCGGCGGCGGATCGGTGGGGACCGACTCGCGGGGTGCGCGCGTGAAGACCTCCTCGGCGATCGCGGCGCGGCCCGCGCGCCAGGGCGACTCCTCGGCGACCGGAGCGCGAGCGCCGCGCGGCCGCGCCTCCTCCTCGCGCGCGGGAGGCCGCGCGCCGCGGACGGGGATCTCCTCTTCGTTGAACGAAGGGCGCGAACCGCGGACCGAGGATCTCGTCTTCATTGAACGACGGCCGCGAGCCGCGGACCGGGACCTCTTCGCTGAAGAAGGCGCGGGCCTCGGCCTCGACGCGGTCGGGGCGCGCGGGCGGCGAGAACGACGGGCGCGAGCCGCGAGGCGGGACCTCCTCTTCGTCCTCGACGCGAGGGCGCGAGGGGCGCGCGGCGATCTCGTCCTTGAGCGAGGGCTTCGCGGGGCGCTGCGGGCGACCGAGCACCTCCTCGCTCACCGCCGAGGTGCGCTCGCGCTGCGGGCGGCCGAGCACCTCCTCGGCCACGGGCGGCCGCGACGGGCGCGTGCCGGGCGCCTCGTCGTTCAGCGGGTCACGCGGCGGGCGGGCCGGGCGCGCCACCTCCTCGACCACCACCGGGCGCTGCGGGCGGGTGGCGACCTCCTCGCGCACGTTGAGACGTCCGAGCTGCGCGGGGCGCGAGGGGCGGCGCTGGTCTTCCTGGCTCACGGCGCGCTCGCGGAGTGACTGGACAGCCGGGCCTCGAAGGTCTCTTTCTTCTCGGCGCGCGCGTACGCGGTCTCGGCGGTGATGAGCCCCGCGTCGAGCAGTTCTTCGAGCGCCTGGTCGAGGGTCTGCATCCCCGCCGCCCGCGAGATCTGCATCAGGCTCGGGAGCTGGTAGGTCTTCGAGTCTCGGATCAGCGTGCCGACGTTCATGGTTCCCTTGAGCACCTCGTAGACCGCGACGCGGCCCTTGCCGTCGGCGCGCGACACGAGGCTCTGCGAGACGACGTATTTCAAGCTCTCGGCGAGCCCCATGCGCACCTGCGCCTGCTCGTCGGGGGGAAAGCTCTCGATCAGCCGGTCGACCGTCGCGACCGCGCTGGTGGTGTGCAGCGTCGCGATCACGAGGTGCCCCGTCTCTGCCGCCATCAGCGCCATGCGGATGGTCTCGGTGTCGCGCATCTCGCCTACCATGATCACGTCGGGGTCCTCGCGCAGCGCGGCGCGCAGGGCGCGGGCGAAGCTCTGCGTGTGGCTCCCCACCTCGCGCTGGTTCACCAGCGAGTTCTTCACCGGGTGAAGGAACTCGATGGGGTCTTCGAGCGTGATGACGTGGTCGCTCTTCGACTCGTTGATGAGGTTGATGATCGCCGCGAGGGTGGTGCTCTTCCCCCCGCCCGCGGGCCCCGACACCAGGATCAAGCCCTGGTGGTAGTCGAGGAGCTCGGTGAGCTGCCCCGGCAGGCGCAGCTCCGCGAAGGTCGGCGGCAGGTTCGGGATGCACCGGAACGACGCGCACACGCCCTTCCTCTGCACGAAGGCGTTGGCCCGGTAGCGCCCCACGCCCGGGATCGCGTGGCAGAAATCCACCTCGCCCGCCGCGTCGAAGATGGCCCTGCGCGCCGGGTCGAGGATCTCCTCCACCATCGACCGCGCCCGCTCCTCGGTGATGACCTCGCCCTCGGCGCGCGCCATCCTCCCGTTCAGCCTGAAGAACGGCGCCTCGCCCACGGTCACCTGGATGTCCGACGCGCCCCTCTCCCTCGCCTGCGCGAGCACGCGGTCGAGGGGTCGGTCGAGGTCGCGGCTCGACACCGAGGCCGTCGCCCGCTCCATCTCGGGCGTGAGCTTGCCGAGCTCGCGCATGAGCTCCACCGCGCGGGTGCGCACCTCCTGCGACGGGTCTGAGCTCGTCACCTTCTGGAGCAGCGCCGCGAGCCGCGGGTCGCGCGTGCGGGCGCAGGCGTGCAGCACCTCCATGCGCACCTCGGGGCGGTCGTCCTTCAAGAGCCCCGTGAGGGCCTTGATGGCGGGCTCGCCGCCCACGTTGCCGAGCGCGTCGATGGCCGCCCAGCGCGTGTCTTGATCGTCGAGGGCCTTCACCAGCGCGGGCACCACCCGCGGGTCCTTGAGCTTTCCGAGCGACTCGCAGGCCGTGACCCGCAGCCACCAGTCGGGGTCGTCGAGGAGCTTCATCACGGGCCCGACCAGCCGCGGGTCCTCGAAGTGCTCGCAGAGCACCAGGGCCTGCATCCGCACCTCCTCGTCGGGGTGCTCCAACAACTGCACCGCGGGCCGCAGCGCCTCGTCGCCGAAGGTCTGCAGGGTGTTGAGGATCCGCGTGCGGAGCCACCCCACGAGACCCCGCGAGTGGATCAGCACCTCCTGCACGACGTCCTTCGCGTCGCCCGTGAGGAAGAGGAGCTCGGCGCCCGCGCGGCGCATCCCGTCGTCGCCCTCGGAGAGTAGCTTCAGGAAGCGCGGCCGCAGCGAGGCCCCGCGACGCCGCGCGATGTCTCTCACCGCGGCGATGCAGTGCGAGCGCACGGCGGCGTTGTCGTGCGTGAAGCGGTCGAGGAGCAGGTCGAGCCCCGCGTCGTCGAGGGCGTCTCCGAGCGACGCGAGCAGCTCCACCGCGCGCTCGCGCAGCCGGTCGTCGTTGGAGCGCGCCGCGTCCATCAAGATCGCCTTGGCCGAGGCCGCCCCGCCGCGGTCGGCGACGAGACGGTTGAGGGCCGCGATGCGGATCGCGTCGGGGGCCTCTTTCAGCGCGCGCTCGACGAAGCCGCCGCGCACCTCGGCGGGCAGCTCGATGGCGACCTCCCAGCCCTGCCGCTGCTTGAGCGACGACGGGTCCTTGAGGAGCGTCTCGACCGCGGGGGCGACGAGCTCGGGCCGCACGCGGGAGAGCACGCGCATCGCGAAGGCCCGCGCGGCGGTGGCCTTCGAGTGCATCTCGCTCAGGAGCGCGGCCACGGCGCGGGCGTCGGCGCGGGCGGTGAAGATCGGCGCCACGTTCTGCCGCACCACGGCGTCGGAGACGAAGAGCAGCGGGACGAGGTCCGTCGCGCGCAGGCCGCTCTCTTCGCGCAGCGCAGAGAGCACCAGCATCTTCTCGTCGTCGGTGGACCACTCAGCCCGGAGCGCCTTCTGGAGCGCGGAGCGATTGCCGAAGAGAGCCATGGACTCCGTGGGGCCGCCGCCGAAGAACAACCGCCGCCGCGGACGACCCGCCGCGGGCTCCAGGCCACGGGCCGCCCATCATGCAAGCCCGCGCGCCCGCGTGGAACCCCGTACCGCTACAGAAGCGTCTCGCGCGTGAGCCTCGCCCCCACCACGGGCAGCTCCGCCACCATCACGGCGCCCGGTTTACCGTCGCGGCGCTCCTCGGCGCGCATGGCGCCGCCGGCCTGCTCGACGATGGCCTGCGAGGTCGGCAGGCCGAGCCCCGTGCCCTCGCCCGCGGGCTTCGTGGTGAAGAAGGGCTCGAAGATCCGCTCGCGCACCGCGGGGGGGATACCCGGCCCGTCGTCCTCCACCTCGACCACCACCGCGCGCTCGTCGAGGGCGCGCGCGCGCAGCGTGATGCTCCCCTCGGCGCGGCCCGCCCCGCGCAGCGCGTCGGCCGCGTTGAGCGCCAGGTTCAGGATCACCTGCACCAGCCGGTCGGTGGCGAGCGCGACGGGCGCGATGCCCTCCTCCACGTCGACGGCGATGCTCACCTCCTTGAGCGCCTTCTGTGGTCGCAGGAGCCGCACCACCTGCTCGATGGCCTCGCCCACCTCGCCCTGCGACTGCGCCGGCGTGCCGTCGGCCGCGGGCGGCGCCTGCGAGCTCGGCGGCGCGACCCGCGCGTAGTCGAGGAGCTCCCGCACCGTGCGGTGGATGCGCTGGGCCTCCTGCCCGATGCGCGAGGCGAACTCCCGCGTCTCGTCGTCGTCGAGGCCGCCGTCGACCATGACGTCACTCAGGCCCACGATGGCCGCGAGGGGGTTGCCCACCTCGTGCGCGATGCCCGCCGCGAGGCGGCCCACCACCGCGAGGCGCTCGTTGCGCACCGACTGCTCCTGCGCGCGCCGCAGGTCGCGCGTGGCGCGCTCGAGCTCCTTCACGCGGGCCTCGAGCTCGGCCTCGCGCTCGGTGAGCGAGCGCTCCCGCGCGCCGAGCTGCTCGGTCATGCGGTTGAAGGCCGACGCCGCGCGCACCACCTCGGCCGCGCCGCGCTCCTCGGCCACGACGTCTCGGCGCCCCGCGGCGACGCGCTCGGCCGCGCGGGTGAGCCCCTCGACGGGCCGCACGATGAAGCGCGTGAGGAGGAGGTACACCACCATCAGCGCGAGGAGCCCCGCCGACGAGGTGTAGAGCAGCATCAGGGTGGGCACGGTGCGCTCGAAGGCACCGGGCGTGAGCGAGGTCTCGGCGACGAAGACCCCGCGCGAGGGCAGGAGCACCACCACCGAGAGGTACTCGTCGCTCTGCGACACGCGGTCGTGCGGCGGAGGGTGCCGCGAGACCGAGAGCCGCAAGACCCCCGCGCGCGCGAGGGGCTGGCCCCGATGGTCGTAGAGCGCCGCGCCCGAGAGCCCCGCCTCGCCGATGGACTGCCGCAGGAGCTCGGGCACGCGCTCGGGCGGCGTGAGGTTCACCTCTCCGGCGACGGCGCGGGAGAGGGTGAGGCCGAGGCGGGTGCGCGCGACGCGGCCGGGCCGGGCCATCAGGGGGCGGATCGCGAGGAGCGCGAGCGCCGCGGCGAGCACCAGCACCGCGGTGAGCGCGAGGGCCATCTGGGCCCGCAGCCCGAGCGGGTTACGGCTCACCCGGCCCTGCCCCGGAGCGCGTCGGCCACGCGCTTGAGCGCGCGCGAGGCGAACACGCCCCCGAGCGCGCACGCGAGGCCCGAGGCCACGAACACCGCGCGAAGCCCGTAGCCCGTCGCCACCGCGGGGATCATCGCACGGTCGGCGCCCCAGGGGAGCCCCGCCCGCGCGCGCGCCACGACGTCGACCACCGCCCCGAGGGCCACCGCGCCGAGGGACCACAGGGCGAAGTCCATGGTGAGGGCCGAGATGATCCGCCCGCGGAGCCGGTCGGGGGACTCGGTCTGCACGAGGGTCATCACCGCCGAGCGGAAGGTCATCTGCGCGGCGCCGAAGGCGATGAGCGCGACGAAGGCAGCGCCCCACGAGCCCACCGCGCCGAAGAGGGCCGTCGCGACGCCGAAGGCCACGGCGCCGACGACGATGTTGCGAGGGAGCTCCGCGGGGCGCGCCCGGGCCGTGACGAGGAGCGACGCGGCCATCGCGCCCACCCCGGCGCCCGCGTAGAGGAGGCCGTAGCCGCGGCCCGTGGCGTGAAGCTCCAGCCGCGCGAAGAGCGGGAGCAGGCGCACCAGGGGCATCCCCACCAGCCCGAGGAACCACGCGAGCGCGATGGGGACCCACAGCTCGGCGTGGTCGCGCACGTAGGCGAGGCCCTCGGCGATGTCTCCGCGCAGGCCCGCCGTGGCCACGGGCTCGCTCGGCGGCAGGCGCATCGCGGTGATCGACCCGATGAGCACGGTGAAGGTCACGGCGTTGAAGACCAGGCAGCCCTCGACGCCCCACGCGCCGAGGAGGAGCCCCCCGAGGGTGGGGCCGAGCATCTGCGTGACGTTCACCCCGAGGGCCTGCAGCGCCACCGCGCGGGCGATCATGGGCCGCGGGACGAGCGAGGGCATGAGGGCCTGGCGCGCGTTGAGGTTCAGCGAGTCGAGCACGCCCAGCGCGAGCGAGAGGCCGAGCACCCAGCCGTAGGTGACCCGGCCGGTGTGCACGAGGCCCCAGAAGACCACGCTCTGCACCGCGGCGAGCGACTGGGTCACGAGCAGGAGACGTCGCCGGTCGACGCGGTCGATGAGGGCGCCCGCGGCGAGGCCGATGACGAGGCGCGGCACGGCCTGGGCGAAGGCGACGAGGCCGACCTTGAGGCCCGAGGGCGTGAGGTTCACGACCAGCCAGCTCTGGGCGAGCACCTGCACGAAGTCGCCGACGTGCGAGACCATGAAGCCGCCCCACAGGAGGCGGAAGTTGCGGTGCGCGAGCGGCGCCCAGAGCCCCTCGGGCGGGGGCGCGGGCGCGGGCGGCGGGTTCACGGCATCTCGTGCGGCATCAGGTCGCGCGGCGAGCGGAAGTACTGCGCGGGCGAGTACGCGAGGAGGTTCGACACCCGCGAGGTGTAGAGGCAGGCGTACTCCTCGACCTGGTCGCCGAAGGAGCTGAGCTCGGCGCCCTGCTTGAAGAGCGACCCCCACCAGGGGTGAAAGGCGTCGTCGGTCTGCCGCTCGAGCTCGCGCCAGCGCTGGTCGAGCGCGCGCATGGCGCCCTTGAGCGCGTCGATGGCGCGGCGCACCTCGGTGAGCTCGTCGCTCGCCTCGCCCTCGCCCTCAGCCCTGCGCCCGTTGGCCCGCGCGAGCGCGCGGTGCCGCGACTGGTAGTAGCGGAGCTCGTCCTCGAGGCGCGTCCACCGGCGGGCCATGGAGTCGAGCTGGGCGACGGCGTCGCGGTTGCGCTCCATGGCCTCGAGCTCGTGGTCCATCTCCTGGATGATCATCACGGTGCGCCACGACGAGTCTTTCTTGCTGCGCAGGATGTCGCCGAAGATGTGGTCGCCCACGTAGAGCACCCGGTCGCCCTGGGCGTCGATCATCCGCTCGAAGTCCTTGAGGTTGCCGCCCTCGTACACCCTCCCCCGCTCGACGGAGTACGCGGGCCGCGTGGGCTCGCCGGGCAGGTCGACGAGGCGCTCCATGAGCGGCCGCTTCTCGGTGAAGAACACGGGCTTGGCCGCCGCGCACACCACCGCGTCGAAGTACTGCCGCCACGTGGGGTACTCCGGCAGCGCGCCGCGCAGGAGCCAGCGCATCATGTTGTCGGTGTAGCTCCAGCGCGAGTTGGTCAGCAGGAAGAGCTTCTTGCCCGCCGACCGGAGCTTGTGGAGCGTGGGCCCGAGCTCGTCGTCGCGCTCCACGAAGCGGTCGAGCTCCCGCGCGATCACGTCGACGATGGAGCCGTCGCGGTGGGCCTCGTCGATGCACTCGCGGATGTCGTTGAAGAGCCACGCGTAGTCGACGTTGGCGCCGTACCGCTCGAGCACCTCCACCGCGCCGGCGTAGAGGGCCGCCTCGGGCAGCGCGTAGAGCGTGTCGATCCAGTGAAAGCGCGGCGCCGCCACGCGGAGCTTTCGCGCGTGGTAGAGGGCGTGGCGCTCCTCGCGCGGGAGCTCCCGCATCCCGTGCCACGCGCGGCCCACGTACTTGTAGCGGTCCATCTTCAAGACGTTGCCGTGGCGCTTGTCGATGAAGAGCCCGCGCATGGGGAAGCGCGTCTCGTAGCGCGCCTCGGCGAGGTACGGGGGGTAGCCCCGGTCGACGAGCTTCTTCACCGTCGCCGCGATGGAGAGCGCCTCGATCTCGTCCTGGCGGTAGATGGCCAGGGTGTAGTCCATGTCGAAGCCCACCCACTCGACGTGGTCCATGCGCAGCGAGCGGTTCACGAAGACCCTGCGCGCGCGAGGCAGCTTCGCGAGCTGCGGCCCGAGGGCGCCGGGCTCCGCGTCGACGTTGGGGAGGATGAGTTGGGGCTCTTCGATCATCGACACCGTGCGCGCCACGAACGCCCGCGCGCCGTGACCTGTCCAGAGATTTTTCGCGGCGCTCGCCGCCGGGGCCTTGACGCGGCGGGCCTTCGGGTGTTTCTTCCCGGCCCCTCTGCCGCCCGGCGGCGGCTCCACACCGAGGCCTAGCATGCGAGACCTGGTTAGGATGTTCTGCTCGAACTGCCAGCGGAACAACTACTACACGACCAAGAACAAGCGGACGACCACCGAGAAGCTGGAGTTCCGCCGTTACTGTGAGTGGTGCCGCACCCACCAGGTGCACAAAGAAGGCAAGCTCCCCAACCCGAAGAAGAACTGAGCGAGCGGCGTCATGGCGAAGAGCGACATCACGGGCCTGCGTCGGGCGATCGCCCACAAGGTCTCGCACTCGAACATCAAGACCAAGCGCTGGCAGCTCCCGAACCTCCAGGCCCGCCGCCTGTGGGTGCCCGAGCTCGGCCGCTTCGTGCACATCACGCTGTCGACCAGCGACCTGCGCACGATCGACCGCATCGGCCTCGTCGCGTACGCGAAGAAGCACGGCATCAACCTCGCCTCGCTGTGACCTCGGTCGGCGCACCGCGCGCTCCGACGTCTCGCCCTCGCGACATCGCTGGTAAGGTCCCGGAGCAGATGGCTCCGCGAGCGACCCCTCCCCTCGCCCGCGTCGTCGTTGCGTGCCTCGCGGTCACCGCCGCGTGCAGCGACGCCGACCCCAGCACCCTCACCCCCCTCGGCGCCCTGCCCGACGCGCAGACGTCCACCGACGCGACCGCCCTCGACCGGCCCGCGTCACCGATGGACATCCCCGTCGCGCCCGTCGACAACGGCCCGCCGCCCGTCGACAACGGTCCGCCCCCCGTCGACAACGGCCCGCCGCCCGTCGACAGCGGTCCGCCCCCTGTCGACAGCGGCCCGCCGCCCGTCGACGTCCCGACGCCGCCCCCCGACGTTCCCATGTGCCGCGCGTGCAGCGCGACGCCGTCGTTCTGCCCCGGCAGCGGCGCCGCGGCCTGCATCGACGTCGAGTTCTGCGCCTCGGGCTGCCCCCGCTGCGTCACCCCGGTGCTCCTCGGCGACCGCTGCGCCGGCGCGCCGATCATCGACGTCCGCACGACGGTGCAGCAGGCCTTCACGACCTGCGGCGCCGCCGACGACCTCTCCGTCGGGTGCAACCGCGAGGGCAACGACATCGTCCTCGGCTTCCGCGTCGCGGTGCGCGGGCGCGCGATCCAGCGCTTCATCGCGCCGCCGGGCGTGACCCTCAACGTCGCCACGCGCGGGCGCAACGAGCCCTGCGTCGACACGGTCTCCTCGGCGAGCGCGGCCCCGCGCTGCGTCAACGACGCCCCGCAGAGCACGGTGACCCTCGACCGCGTGCTCGACCCGGGGATCTACTACGTCTACGTGCTCACCTCGCGGCCCGCGTCGGTGATCCTCGTGTCGACGCTGCCGTAGTCCCCGCGTCGACCTCGGCTATCGGTCGACCCCGCCGCTGTCGGGCGCGATGCGCAGGCAGGGCGTGGGCTCGGCGTCGAGGTCGCCCGCGTCGAGGGGCTCGCTCGCGTCGACGGGCTCCGACGCGTCGGGCGGCGGAGGCTCGAGGCACGGCATCGGCCCCGCGTCGAAGGGCACGTCGAGGCAGGGCTGCGGGCCCGCGTCGAAGCCCACGTCTACGGGCGGGCCCGCGTCGGCGGTGAGGCAGGGCTGCGGGCCCGCGTCGTCAGGGAGCGCGCCGAGGCAGGGCTGGGCCGCGCCCGTGTCTGGGCCCGCGTCGGGCGGCAACGGCGTGAGGCAGGGCTGCGGGCCGCGGTCGGTCGTGACGTCTCCCGCCGCGTCGGTGGCGTCGGTCGCCGCGTCGACGCCCTCGACCGTCGAGGAGCAGTGGGACATCACCAGCCCCGTGAGCGCCGCCGCGATGAAGCGCCGCCGCCGGGCCAGGATCGCGTCACGGTCGAGGTCGTCGCGCTCGTCGTCTCCCATGGCGACCTCGACGGTACATCCATTCGCGGCGCAGAGACGAATCGCACCGCGACACCATCGCCATGTTTGACTCTCGCGCGGTGGGAGTATCCTGCGGCGCGGCCGCCCCGGGCGGCGTGGATCCTTCTCAGGAGGCAACGAGTATGTCGAACGATGATCTCAGCAGGCGCGACGCCCTCACGAGCGGCGCGGCGGCGGCGCTCGTAGGCGTCGGCGCGGCCCTCGCGGTGTCGGCGGTGACGCGCGACGCGCACGCGCAGAACGCGGCCGACGCGACGGCGCTCAACGGCCTGCTGCGCGCGGAGTACGAGGCCATCCGCGCCTACGACACGGCCATCGGGTACCTGATGAGCCCGCCGATGACCGACCCCGGCGCGTCGCTCGGGCCCGCGGCGGCGGCGGTGGCGAACCGCTTCCGCGCGCAGCACCGCGACCACGCGACGGCGCTGATCCCGCTGGTGACGGCGGCGGGCGGCACGCCCGTGAACGAGTCGACGGTGCTCTTCACGCCCCCGGCGGGCCTGAGCCTGAGCGTGTCGAACCTGATCCGCCTCGCGGCCAACAAGGAGAAGGCCGCGGCCATCGCGTACACCAACGCGCTGCGCACGCTGTCGACGCAGGGCGCGGCCGAGGTCGTCGCGGCCATCGGCGGCGTCGAGACGCAGCACTTCATCGTGCTGTACCTCCTCGCCAAGGGCATCGCGCAGCCGGGCATGAACGCCGCGACGATGACCAACGCGATCGTGCCGTCGTCCTTCGTCTCCATCGAGGCGAACCCGTCGGCGTCGCTCGACTCCGTGGCCGACCTGGCCTTCACCGCGTGAACGACAGAGGCAGGAACACACCATGACGGACTCGAACAAGCTCTCTCGCCGCGGCTTCATCGGCGGCGCGGCCATCGCGGGCACCTCGGCGACCCTCGCGGCCTGCGGCGGCGACGACACCCCCGCCGGGCCGAACCCCGACATCACCGTGCTCAACAGCCTCTTGAGCGCCGAGTGGCTCGCCATCAAGGCCTACGCCGCGGGCCTCCCGACGCTGCAGATGCCCGCCACGGGCGACCCCCTCGCGGCCAACGGCCCGGTGCTCTACGTGATCGCGCAGCGCTGGCAGACGCAGCACCAGGCGCACGCCGCGGCGCTGCAGGCCGCGATCCGCGCCATCGGCGGCACGCCCGTCGACGAGAACTCGGTGACCTTCACGCCGCCCACGGGCTTCAGCGCCACGGTGCGCAACGTGATGGTGCTCGCGTGCAACGCCGAGAAGGCCGCGGCCATCGCGTACAACCGCGCGGTGAAGGGGCTCACGGCGGCGGGCAACCGCTTCCTCGCGGGCAACATCGAGGGCGACGAGTCGCAGCACTTCATCGTGCTGTACGCGCTGCTCCAGCAGGTGGTGGCCGCGAACCCCTCGGGCATCATCACCGGCACGATGGACGTCGTCCCGCAGACCTTCGTGGTGAACTACAACGGGATGCAGAACGGCCTCGAGGCCGTGCCCGACTTCACCTACACCACGGCCTGATCCCCCCATCGCCCGCCCCGCCGCTTCCCTCGCGCGGTGGGAGCGGGCCTCTCTCCTCGACATCCCAAGTCCTCCGCCGCGACCGATGCGAGCGTCGCGCGACGTGGCGGCGGCCCTCTCCCCGCGGGCTGCGCGGCGGTGGCCCTCCCCCGCGGGCTGCGCGGCGGTGGCCCTCACCCCCGGGCTGCGCGGCTGCCTCACCCCCCCCCTCTCCCGCGTGCGGGAGAGGGAGCCGACTGCACCGAAAACTGCCCTGACCCTTGTGTTGAGGAACGCGTGGTCGCGCGGTGTCAGCGTGAGGCGATGACCGCACGGATCACCGTCAACACACGCTGAGGAGCATCGAGCACCTCCGCGTTGTGGAACCGCAACACGAGCAACCCTGCCTGCTCGAGCACTTCGGTGCGTCGCGCGTCGTCGTCCTGGGAGAGGTCGTGGATGTCGCCGTCCACCTCGACAACGAGCGCGACCGCCGGGACGTAGAAATCCACGATCCATCCGAGCAACACGCACTGTCGACGCGCCCGCACGCCGAGGCGACTCCCACGAAGCCGCTGCCAGAGCGCGGCCTCCGCAGGGGTGGGACGCCGACGCAGACCCGCGCAACCACGACCTTGACCGGGGCAGCGCTGAAGGCGCCGCGCAACTCACTGCTTGCCCGTCGACGCATCTCGCCGCCCAAAGCAGCCCCCTGCCGCCGCCGTAGACCCGCAGACCCGAGGCATCGCGAGCGAACCGGCGGCCCCCGCCAGTGGCGTCGCCCCGCGCCGAGTGACGTTGCAGTTTTCGGTGCAGTCGGCTCCCCCTCTCCCGCACGCGGGAGAGGGCCGGGGTGAGGGCCACCCCCGCGCAGCCAGCACTCCCACGCGACTTCGCGCATGAGGGTCAGGGCAGTTTTCGGTGCAGTCGGCTCCCTCTCCCGCACGCGGGAGAGGGGCCGAAGTGAGGGCCGCCGCCCCGTCTCGCCCTCTCCCGGGGGTGAGGGGGGTGAGGGTCGCCGCCCCGTCCCGCCCTCTCCCGGGCGTGCTCCCCACGCGGCTCCCGTGCTCCCACCGCGTGCGCTCCCGACGCGCACCTGCGCCCGTGAGGCTCGCTCACGCACGACGTCGGTGTCGTGTCACCGACGTCGCGAATCGTCGTGCGTGCGTGCGTCTCTCGGGTCAGCGCCCGCCGGGGCCCGGCGGCAGGATCACGAAGGGGTACATCACGGTCTGCGTGGGGTTGCGGAACTGCGGGAAGTGCGCGCGGCGCACGACGCCCGTGATGCACTCGCCCACGGGGGTGCCCGCGAACTGACCGCTCAGCGCCGCGTTGCGCACGTTGCCGTCGTTGCCGATGGTGATGTTCACCGGCGCGGTGCCGGTCTGCCCCTGGGCGCACGCGCGCACGGCGCCGTTGAGGGGCGCGAGGGTGCCGGTGATCGCCGAGCGGTTGAGGCGCTCGGGCAGGTCGGGCTGCGCCGCGGGTGCGGCCGCCGCAGGCGCCGCGGGGCGCGCGCCGGGGGCCACGCGGCCCATGAGCTCGTCGATGGACTGCGGGCGGCCCTCGCCCCCGCCCGCGGCGCCGGTCGACGCGGCAGGGCGAGACGGAGCGGCGGGGGCCGCGGGGGCGGCCTGCGTGGTGGCAGGCGCGGCGCGGGGCGCCTCTCGCGCGGCGTGGGGCTCGGGGCGAGGCTCAGCGCGGGGCGGCGGGGGCGGGGTCGGCGCAGCGGCGGTGGTGGTGGTGTGGTGCGCGCGGGCGCGGGCCTCTTCGCGCGCGGGCGTCGGCGCGGGCTCGGGCGCAGCGGGCGGGGGAGCGGCCACCACGGGCGCGGGAGTGGGCGCAGACTCGGGCGCGGCCTCAGCGGGGGCCGCGGGCGCGGGCTCGGGCGCCGCCGCGGAGGGCTCGGCGCTCGGGGTGGGCGCGGGCGCCGTGGTCGCTTCGGGCGTGGCGGGCGCGGTGGCCGCGGGGGTCTCGGCGTTCATCGCGGGGGTCGTGGGGCTCTCGCTCCGCGTGCCGTTGAAGAGGAAGAACGCGCCCGCGGTGAGCGCGACACCGCCCAGCGCCCAGAGGGGCCCGGTGTTGGCGCGCTTCGGCGGAGGCTCGGCCACGGTCGGCGAGGCGGCCCTCGCGGGCGTGACCATCACGTCGTCCTTCTTGGTGGACTTCGCCTCGATCTTCTTCTCGATCTCGGCCTGCGCGATGGGCTGGGTCTTCGGGACCTCGCGGGTGGCGGGCGCGGGCTTCGCGGCCTCGGCCTCGGCCTCTTTGCGGGCCATCTCGGCGAGCTGCTTGATGTCGACGAGACCGGAGCTCGTGTCGTCGATGTCGTCGGTGATCGAACCCCCGAGGGAGCGCGGCGGGGTCGACGGGATCGCGCCAGGGCCGAGGGAGGTGCGGGTCAGCGCTGTGAGGTTGTCGAGGTCCGGGTCGTGGTCGTTGGGCTCGGACATGGCGGGCTGTGACTCCATGGGGTTCTCGTCGTCGAAGGTAGGGAAGGCCAGCGGGTCTCGGGCTTCGACGCCGCTGCGACGTCGGCCCTTGGGCTCGGGGCCCAGCGCCGCGAGGAGGGCCTCAGCCCGAGCGTCCCACTCCGCGGCGGCGCGCTCGGGCGTCGGCCAGCGGGTGAGCGCCGACTCGATCGCGCGGAGCTCCCGCGCGTAGGCGACCGCGTCGGGGTCGGACTCCAGCGCCCGGGCCACCGCAGGGTCCATCGGCGCGTCGGCCACCGCGTCGAGCGACGCGGCGATCTTCAGTCTAAGGTCATCGTCCACGAGGGCCTCCGGTGGGGGGCGCCTCTCCCAGCGCGCTCACGGCGTCGTCTGGGAGCGCGGCCCGCAGCCGCCGACGCGCTTCGTGAACGCGCCACGCGACCGTGCCTTCGCTACAACCCAGGATCCCCGCGATGTCTTTGTAGGGCACCTGCTCCACGCACGCGAGCACCATGGTCGTGCGCAGCGACTCTGACAACCCGTCGAGGGCCGCCGCGAGGTGCCGGTACGCCTGCGTCTGCTCCGCGGCGACGGCCGGGCTCACCCCGTCGCTCACGGGCTCGGGCACCCGCGGGTCGTCGATGTCCGTGGTGACCCTCTTCCGCTGCCGACGGAGGTTCAGCGCCACGTTCACCGTGATGCGGTACAGCCAGGTGAAGAGGTCGGCGCGGCCGTCGAAGCGCTCGATGGCCCTCCACGCCCGGAGGAAGGTCTCTTGCGTCACGTCGTCGGCGTCGCCCGCGGAGCCCGCGAGGTGCAGCGCGAGGCGCCACACCCGGCGGTGGTGCTGGCGCACGAGCCGCCCGAAGGCCGCGCGGTCACCCGCCCTCGCGCGGTCGAGCCACTGTTCTTCTTCTGGGGTCGCCATGCACCGCTTCCGACGCCCGGAGCCCTCTCGCGGTCTGCGGGCGCGGCGCAGGCTTCATCGTGGCCCCGACGCCGGAGGTCTCGGCAGGCGGCCGGGACGATACGCGATCGTCACCACCGTCACAACAGGGCAGCGCGCGCGGTGACCGCGCCGCGGGGGCGCCCTACGCTCCCACCCGCCTCGCGCGGCGGGGTACAACGCGCCCTGCACCAGAAGGGACACCGACACGATGGAACACACCGACCTCGCCGACGAGATCGCCCGCCTCAAGCGCGAGCGCAACGCCGTGCTCCTCGCCCACTACTACGTCGACGGCGAGGTGCAGGACGTCGCCGACTTCGTGGGCGACTCGCTCCAGCTCTCGCAGGCCGCGGCCAAGACCCAGGCCGACGTGATCGTCTTCGCGGGCGTGAACTTCATGGCCGAGACCGCGAAGATCCTCAACCCCACGCGCAAGGTGGTGCTGCTCGACCTCGGGCCGGCTGCTCCCTCGCCGAGGGATGCCCCGCCGACCGCTTCGCGGCCTTCGTCGCGCGGCACCCCGACCACTACGTGATCTCGTACATCAACTGCTCGGCGGGCGTGAAGGCGGTCTCAGACTGCATCTGCACCAGCTCGAACGCGGCGAAGATCGTCGAGAGCGTGCCCGCGGGCAGGCCCATCCTCTTCGCGCCCGACCGCAACCTCGGCGCCTACCTCGCGCGGCAGACCGGGCGCGAGATGCTGCTGTGGCGGGGGAGCTGCATCGTCCACGAGACCTTCTCCGAGCGGAAGATCATCGCCCTCATGGCCCGCAACCCCGGCGCCGAGGTGATCGCCCACCCCGAGTGCGAGCCCGGCGTGCTCGCCCACGCGGCCTTCATCGGCTCGACCTCGGCGCTCTTGAAGTACACCCAGTCGTCGCCCGCGCGGTCGTTCATCGTCGCGACCGAGACCGGGATCCTCCACCAGATGAAGAAGGCCTCGCCCGACAAGGAATTCATCCCCGCCCCGCCCGAGGCCGACTGCGCCTGCAACGACTGCCCCTTCATGAAGAAGAACTCCCTCGAGGCCGTGCACCGCGCGCTGCTCACCCTCGAGCCCGAGATCACCCTGCCCGAGGAGCTCCGCGTGAAGGCCCTCAAGCCCATCGAGCGCATGCTCGAGCTCAGCGCGTAGCGGTCAGAAGGTCAGCACAAGCCGTCGCGAGCACCCCGAGACGAGGGAGGCCGCGCGAGACATACGCGGGTATTTCGAGCGCGGCCGACCGCTGGATCGGGGGCGCAGCAGGGGTGTGCTGACCTTCTCAGTTGCAGCTCGCGCGCGACGAGCACGACCCGTTGCAGCAGGCCGCGAAGAGCCCCGGGATGATGAACCCGCACACCGCCCGCACCCGCCGCAATCTGTGTTGCTCGCGCGGACGTTCACCTCGCACCCGTTCGCGTCGTTGCCGTCGCAGTTGGCCCACCCGCCTCGCACGATTGCACCCGGCACGCGCCGCCGTCGCAGCGCGGCGTCGCGTGGGCCAGCGAGCACGCGCGCCCGCAGCCGCCGCAGTGCGCCACCGACGCGCGCAGGTTGGCCTCGCAGCCGTTCGCGCGGTCGTTGTCGCAGTCGCCGAAGCCCATCTCGCACGCGGTGTAGTCGCAGCGGCCGCCCTGGCAGACCCGCGCGGCGTTCTGCACCCCGTCGCAGCGCTGGGCGCAGCCGCCGCAGTGGTTGAGGCTGCTCGCGGTGTTCACCTCGCACCCGTTCATCGGCGCGCCGTCGCAGTTCGCGAAGCCCGTGTTGCAGGCCCCGAGCGCGCACGCGCCCGACGCGCAGCTCGGCGTGGCGTTGGCGAAGCCGCACGAGCGGCCGCAGGCGCCGCAGTTGTTCGGGTCGGTCGCGGTGTCGACGCACGGCCCCCAGCGACGCAGCGCACCCGCGGCTCGCACCCCGTCGGCGCCGCCGCGCACGCGCCCGCGGCGCACACCCTCCCGGCGGGGCAGGCCATGCCGCAGCCGCCGCAGTTCGCGGCGTTCACCCGGGTGTCGATCTCGCACCCGTTGGCCGGGTCGCGGTCGCAGTCGGCGAAGCCCGGGAGGCACTCCCCGGGCGCGCAGGCGCCGCCGACGCAGGTGGGCGTGGCGTTGGGCGTCGCGCACGCGCGGCCGCACGCGCCGCAGTGGGCCGCCGTGGTGGCGAGGTCGATCTCGCAGCCGTTGGCGGGGTTGTTGTCGCAGTCGCCGTAGCCCGCGAAGCAGGGGCCCGCGCCGCAGCGGCCCTGCCTGCACACCGTCGCGGCGTTGGAGGGCGACGCGCACGAGACGCGCAGCCGCATGGCAGTGGGTCGGGTCGTCGGTGAGGCGCACGCAGCGGCCGCCGCAGTTGGTGAGGCCCGGGGGGCAGACGAGGTCGCAGCCTCCGCCCACGCACTGCTCGCCCTCGGCGCACGCGACGCCGCACGCGCCGCAGTGGACGGGGCTCACCCGCAGGTCGACGCAGCGGCCCGCGCAGGCCGCGAGGCCCTCGGGGCACGCGACGCACGACTCTCCGTTGCACACGAGCGACGAGGCGCAGGTGCCGCCCGCGTCGGCCGCGGTGGCGGGGCAGCAGGGCTGGCCCGACGCGCCGCACGCGCCGGAGCCCGCGTCGACGGCGGCGTCGGTCGAGACCGTGGCGTCGGTGGAGAGCTGGTCGAGGGAGAAGTCGGTGGTGCAGCCCGCGAGGGCGACCAGGGCCGACAACGCGAGCGAGGCACGCACGGGGCTCAAGGGCGCTCCTACGGAGTCAGAAGGTAAGGTGGAAGGCGGCCTCGGCGCCGCCCTGGGCGTTGGGGCCGACCGAGAGCGTGGCGCTCGGCCGCTCGCTCCGCCAGCGGGTCTGCGTGAGGAGGATCACCGACGCGACGCCGCCGCGGCGGCGAGGCCGAAGGAGACGTTGGTGAGCGCGCGGTAGGTCTCGCCCCGCGACGCGACGGTCGGCGCGTTCGGGTCGTCGCGGTCGAGGTTGATGAACTCGTCGTGCGTGGAGCTGGTCATCACCCCGAAGATCGTGCCCGCGAGGAGGAACACCCCGGTGGCCGCCGCCGTGGAGATGAAGACCGCGGGCGGCAACCCCCGCGCAGGCGCGGGCGTCGCGCGACCCGGGCCGGTGTTGCCGGTGTTGCCCGCGTTGCCCGCGTTGCCCACCCCACGCGGCGCGGGGCGCGCGAGCGCGAGGGTCACGTCGCGGTGGTCTCCCGAGGCCACCACCACGCTCTCTTGCCCGCGCTCGAAGCCCGCCGCGGTGGCCTCGACGGTGTGTCGGCCGGGGCTCACGGGGATGTCTTCCCTCGCGCGGTTGGCGGGCACCTCGGCGCCGTCGATGCGCAGCGTGGCGCCCGGGGGCGTGACCCTCACGCGCAGGTGCGCGATGAAGCCGCGGAGCTGCTCGACGGTGGCCTCGACCTCGGCCCGGCGCGCGGGCGGGAGGTCGGTCGCGCGGCGCAGGTACTCCTCGACGGCCGCGGCGGCCTCGGGGTAGCGCCCGAGGTTCTGGTACGTGCGGCCGATGTTGTAGAGCAGGTCAGGCCGCCCCGAGAGCTCGTACGACCGCTGGAACTCCACCAGCGCGCCCTCGAAGTTCCGCGCGCCGAAGAGCGCCGCGCCGCGCTCGAAGCGCACCTCGGCCTCGCTTCGGTTCGCGGGCTGCGCCGCGGGCTGGGCGTAGGCCGCGACGCTGGCCGAGGCGATCGCGGCGGCGAGGCTCCACGCGTGGGCGCGCCGGAGGGGCCGGTCCATGGAGCCATGAGAGCACAGGCCTCGCGTCGGAGTCTCCATCGTTGTTGAGAGGCTCCGCGCCCCGCGCGGCGCTCAGCGGCCGTCGCCGCGCAGCGACGACCTCGGCCGCGCCGCGGCCTGCGCCACGGCCTCGTCGGGCCGGGGCATGAGCTCCCGCCCCACCACGTTCGCCTCGCCCGCCGCGTCGCGCCCCGCGTCGAGCGAGGCCTCGACGTCCGCGAGCTCCCCGGCGATCACCAGGTACCCCTTGCCCCCCACGCCGCGCGCGAGGTGCAGGTCGACCAGCGACACGTCGGCGCACTTCATCGCCGCGTCGGCCGCACGCACCGCCGCCGCGATGGAGCTCAGCTCCAGCACCCCCACCGACCCGTCGGGCGGCGCGAGCCTCACGCCCCCCGCCACCGCCGCCAGCACCGCGGGGTGCGCGTAGTGCAGCAGCACGTCGTCGAGCCTCTGCGCGTCGGCGCGCTCGACGCCCGCCGCGAGGGCCTCTTCGACCTCGGCCTCGCCGCCCGCGATGGCCACCCAGAACTTGCCCGGGCTGATCGGCTCGGCGTGCAGCACCGTGACCGGCGCGCGCTTGGCCATCGCGTCGAGCGCGACATAGCCGCGCGCGATCGAGGTCGTCTCCAGCACCGCCAGCGCAGGTCCCACGCGAACCCTCGCGGCACTAACACCCCGCGGCGGTGGGCCACAAGCCCGCCGTGATACCGTCGCCCGCGATGCTGGTGTCCTGCCCTCGCTGCGGCCACCCCTTCGTCGCCTCGGGCGCGGTCTCTCCCTGCCCTCGCTGCGCCATGCCCGTCGCCGCGCCAGGCCCCGTCGACGCGCGCTCCACCCTCGCCGTCGACCCCTCCGAGGTCGCCCGCGTCGCCGGCCGCGCCCCCGCCCGCCCCCGCGTGGCCCGCCACCCGCGTCGGCGCCGCCCCGCAGCCCCACCCGCAGCCCTACGTCCCGCAGTACGCCCCGCCCACCGCGCCCGCCGTGCCGCCCTTCGGCGCCGCCCCCTACCACGCGCCCCCGGCGTACGCGCAGCCCTCGCGCGCGCCCGCGCCGCCCTCCTACGGGCCGAGGGCCTACTACCCCGCGCCCGTCGCGGCCCTCGAGGTCGACCACGTGGGCCGCGCGATGGTGTCGGTCGTGCTCGGGGTGGTGGCCTTCTTCGGCGCGTTCAACCTCGTCGGGCTCGCCGCCGTGTTCGTCTCCGTGGGCGCCTACCTCGCCGCCGACCGCGGCGACCGCGACGCCGCCGAGCGCGCCGCGTCGGCCCGCGCGTGGTCGCTCTCGGCCCTCGCCCTCACCGGCCTCGCCTGGGCCGCCGCCGCCGCGTGGGTGGTCTCCGGTGCGTGACCACACACGACATTGTTTTCGTGACTCCGAGGTCGTGCGATGAGCGACCCCTTCGCCCAGGCCTACCGCCGCGGCTGCGGCGCCCAGGTGGTGATCCTCCTGCTCGCGCCCCTCGCGGCCCTCGCCCTCTTCGGCGTCGCCGCCGCCGCGGCGCTGGCCTTCCCCGCGGGGGGCGTCGAGCGCCTCGCGGCCTTCACCGCCGTCGTCGGCGTGGGCGTCGTGGGCTTCGCCGCGTGGGGCTTCTCCTTCGCGGCGCGGCGCACGCGCGCCCTCGACCCGGCCTTCGCCGCGCTGGGCGTCCACGGGTCGGGGTCGATCCCGAACGTGCGCGAGTTCCACGGCGTGGTGGGCGGCCGTCGCCTCGACGCGCTCTACACCCGCCGCGGCCCGCAGCTCGACCTGCACCTCGCCACGCCGCTGCACACCGCCCTCGCGGTGGGGCCCCGCACGGGCCTCGGCACCCTCGTGCGCGACGTGTTCAGCCTCACCGAGGTCCCCGTGCCCGACCCCGCGTTCGCGGGGCTGGTGGTGTCCGCCGACGACCCGCGCTGGGCCGTCGCCGCGCTCTCGGTGCCCGCCGTGCGCGACGCTGTGCTCCGCGCCGTGGTCGACCCCTCGGGCCGCGAGATGCGGGTCTTCGCGCTGCGCCCCGGCGCCCTGCGGCTCACCCGGCGGTTCTTCGAGCCCGACCGGGTCCCCGCCGAGGTGGGCCCCATGGTGCAGCACCTCGCCTACGCGGCCTCGGCCTTCGAGGCCCTGCCCCCTCCGGGCCGCGCGCTGCCGCTCTCTCCCTTCGAGGCGCGGATGCGCGCGGCGCCGGGGGCCGCCTCGGGCAAGGTCGTCGCGATCCTCGTGGGCGCGCTGTTGATCCCGCTGGTGTGCGGCGGCGCGGTGGCCCTCGCGGCGATGCTCAGCTCGCGCTGAAGCGCTCAGCGGCGCCAGTGACCGCGGCCGTGACCGCGGCCGGGGTGCACGTACACCGGGCCGGGACGCACCGGCGCAGGACGCACCGGGGCGGGCGCGACGGTGACGGGCGCACGCCCGCGGTGCCACCCGCGGCGCCAGTAGGGGTTGCGGCCCGGGGCGACGTAGACGGGAGCCCGCGGCGCAGGCGCGGCCACGACGGGCGCGCGCCAGCGGCCCGGGGACCATCGCCACGCGCGGCCGTGGTGGGCCCAGGCGCCGGGCGCCCAGGTGTAGCCGGGCTGCGGCGGGGCCATCCAGCGGCCTGGGACCCACACGTAACGGCCGTGGTTCCACGCCCAGAAGCCGGGCACCCACTGGAAGCCCGGCGCGGGCGGCGGCGGCGCGGTCTCGGCCATCACGGCCGGGGGCGGGATCGCTGCGACCCCGGCGCCGAACTGAACGTCGACGATGGGTTGCGCGACGGCCTCGGCCGCGCCGAGGGCGACGAGGGAGCCGGCGAGGAGTGCGGTCTGGATCTTCATGCGGAGCACCTCCGTGTTGGGTTCGATGAGAGACGACGCGCCGCGGCGACCCGGGGATTCACTCCGGGCCGAAAGACGGGATTGCGCGAGGACGACCATCCCTTGACCGCGGCGCGCGCGGGCGGGTACGCGTGAGCGCGGGCCTACGGATGAACTACGCCACGGCGCGACGACGCTTGTGTGTGCTCTGCGCGGCGCTGAGCGCGATCCTCGCCGCGTGCCTCGCGAACGACCCTCGCGGAGACGACGGCGACGACCCGGTGGTGATCGCGTCGCAGCCCGTTCGCTGCGACCCCGCGATCGAGCGCTACCCCATCGCGGCGCCGCACAACGGCGGCTACGACCGCGCGTGGAGCAACTTCACCTGCGCGCCGCACCCCTCGGGCAGCCCCGACAACTCGGACTACGGCGGCGACCACCACGGCAACGACCTCTTCGCGCCGCGCGGCGCGCCCGTGGTGGCGGTGCGCGACGGCACGGTCACGCGCGCGGGCGTCGCGTCGTCGACCTCGGGCAACCGCGTCACCGTCGAAGACGCCTGCGGGTGGAGCTACTACTTCGGCCACCTCACGACCATCGCCGCGGGGATCACTCCGGGGGCGCGGGTGCGCGCGGGGCAGGTGATCGGCACCGTGGGCAACACCGGCGCGACGGGCACCGCCCCCCACGTGCACTTCAACGTCCACCGAGACGGCAACTACAGCAACGACGTCGACCCCTTCCCGCTGTTGCAGGCGGCCGATCGCACGGCGTGCGACCCCACCGCGGGGCCGACGCCGCCGCAGACCTGCTCGCCCCGCTGCGAGGGCTCCACCCTCGTCGGTCGCGACTGCGGCCGCGGAGACTGCGGCGCCTACGGGGCCACCTGCGTCGACGACACCCTCGGCCCGCGATGCGTCTTCTTCGCGTGCCGGCCGCAGGGAGAGCACGACACCTGCTGGCTCGACCGCTACATCGGCCATTGCCGCAACGGCGCGCTCCTCTCGCAGGGCGACTGCGGCGCCTACGGAGCGTCGTGCGTCGACGACGCGCTCGGGCCGCGGTGCGTGTTCTTCGCGTGCCGGCCGCGAGGAGAGCACGGGACGTGTTGGGGCGGGCGCTACATCGGGAGCTGCCGCGACGGCGCGCTCGTCTCGCAGGGAGACTGCGGGGCCTACGGCGCGCGCTGCGTCGACGACGCGCTCGGCGCGCGCTGCGCGTTCTTCGCGTGCCCGGCCCAGGGCGAGCGCGACGTGTGCTTCCTCGGGACGCGCCTCGGGCACTGCCGCGACGGCGCGCTGGTCACGCAGAGCGACTGCGCCGCCACGGGAGACACCTGCGTCGCCGACGACCTCGGCGGCCGCTGCGTCTCTCCGCGCTGCCCCTCGGCGCGCGGCGAGGTCTCGTTCTGCACGCTGGGCACGCGCGTCGTGCGCTGCTCCAACGGGGTGCCCACGGCCGACACCACCGACTGCTCCGACCGCGGGCTCCGCTGCGTGAACGACACGGCCACCACCGCGCGCTGCGTGCCCATCGACGACCCCACGCCCTCGGTCGACGCCGGGCCGCCCGCGCCCGTCGACGCCGGGCCTCAGCCCGACGCGGGCTTTCCGCTGCCCGACGTGATCGAGCCTACGCCCGTCGACGCCGCGCTCCCGCCCGCCGACGTGCTCGCGGGCGCCGACGTGCCGCCCGCGGGAGACGTTCGCCTCCCCGACGACGTCGAGCCCTTCTTCGTCCCCGACGCCGGGCCCATGGCCGCCGAGGTGAAGGGCTTCGAGCCGCCCATGTTCGACGACGGCGAAGACCCCTGCGCCGTCTGCCGCCCCCTCGGCCGCTGCCCGCCGCAGTGCGACGACGCCGGCGCGAGCCCGCTCCCCACGACGCCCGACGACGCCATCGTCCGCTCGGGGTGCTCCTGCGACGCGGGCGCTCCCGCCGCGCCCTCGCGCGCGCTGACGGTGTGCGCGGTCGCCCTCTCGCTCGCCCTCACCCGACGTCGACGTCGGGTGTCGCTCAGACGATCCTGAAGGCGTCCTTCAGGGTGCAGCGGCGCTCGCGGGTGAAGGTGCGCACCGTGGTGAGCCCCTCGCCCGTGGGCGACGCGATGGTCCAGCTCGTCCAGCCCTGGCCGCCGACGCCGATGCCCGCGTAGTTGGGGCCGTTCTTCACGAAGATCGACGTGTTCACCGCCCGCGCCGCGCGCGAGAGGTGGTCGATGTTCGTGCTCCACATCGTCGCGGTGTGACCGAAGCCGTGCTCGACGCGCTTCGCGCAGGCGATGGCCTCGTCGATGTCCTTCACGCGCACCATCCCGAGCACGGGCATCAAGAGCTCGTGCTGCACGAAGGGGTGCTTCTCGTCGAGCTCGGCCCACAGGAGCCTCAGGTCGTCGCCCGCGCTCTTGCCGATGGCCCGCAGGATCGCGCCCGCGTTCTTGCCCACGAAGTCACGGTTCACGTGGTCGTCGGAGGTGATCAGCACCCGCTCCAACTGCCGCACCTCGCCCGGCGAGAGCTCGTGCGTCGGCCCCGCGCGCAGGGCCTTCTTGAGCTTGTCGGCCGCGCCCGCCGTCGCGACGATCTCCTTCTCGCAGGTGCAGATGATGTTGTTGTCGAAGCTCGCCCCCGCGATGATCCCGGCGCGGCCTCTTCGATGTGCGCGGTCTCGTCGACGATGGCCGGGGGTTGCCCGGGCCCGCCGAGATGGCCCGCTTGCCCGAGCGCATCGCCTGCTGCACCACCGCGCCGCCGCCCGTCACCACCACGAGGCGCACGCCCTGTGGGTCATCAGGGCCTGGCGCTCGATGGTGGGCCGCGCGATGCAGCACAGGAGGTTCTCGGGCCCGCCCGCCGAGACGATCGCGTCGCAGAGGAGCGAGACGTACCAGGCCGAGGTCTCCCTCGCGAGGGGGTGGGTGTTGAACACCACGGCGTTGCCGCCGGCGACCATCCCGATGCCGTTGTTGATGATGGTCTCGGTGGGGTTGGTGCAGGGCGTGATCGACGCGATCACCCCGTAGGGCGCCCGCTCGGTCACCATCAGCCCGTCGTCGCCCGAGCTCGCGATGGGCTCGAGGAACTCCGGCCCCGGCGTCTTCTGGATGGCCGCGCGGTTCTTCTGCCGCTTGTCCTCCACGCGCCCGAGGGAGGTCTCTCTCACCGCGCGCTGGCACATCTCTTCGAGCGCGCCCATGGCGGCCTGGCGCATGGCCCGCACCACCGCGTGGCGGGTCTCCATGGGCATCTGCTCGTACTGCTCGTAGGCCCGCCGCGCCGCGGCCACGGCGCTGTCGACGTCGTCGAAGACCCCTCGCCGCCGCACCTGCACCGCCGGCGCGACCCCCGCGAGGGCGCGGGAGATCACGTCCGCCGAGGGGTTCACCCCCTGCTTCTTCAGCCGGTCGACGACCAGCGCAACGATCTCGTCCATCTTGGGTCTGGAGAGGCCATCGCGGCGGCGACGCTATCCGAGCGCCGCCACCGCGCGCAACGCCCCTGCTCAGAGGTCGATGAAGAAGGTGTTGAAGCCCGGCCCGCAGGCGCGGTTGCCGTCGGTCGTCCCGCCGCGGGTGCCCGTGACCCGCCGCACCTCGACGCCGCCGCGCACCACCACCACGGTGTAGGTCGCGCTGGCCACCGCGCTCGTGAACGACTCGGCGCACACGTAGTACCGCCCCGGCGTGTACGAGCTCTCCCAGTAGATGTTCTCCGGGCCGCGGGTGCTGGTGTCGTCGGCGTCGAGGGTGCCGCCGCAGGCCGAGGTGCGGCCGTAGTAGATCTCCGTGCCGCAGGGGGGCAGCACGTGCAGGTCCATGTCTCCGTTCACGCTCCAGGTGAGCGTGAAGCGCAGCGCGCCCTGCCCCACGCAGGTGCCGCTCACGCAGGCCTGCCCCGCCCCGCACGCGCAGCCGCAGGCGCCGCAGTTCAGGTTGTCGCTCCCGAGGTCGCGGCACACGCCCGAGCAGTTGCTGAGCCCGCTCCCGCACGACACCGAGCACGCCCCCGCCGAGCACACCTGCCCGCTCGGGCACACGCGGCCGCAGGCGCCGCAGTTGCCGTTGTCCGTCGCAAGCTCCCGGCACACGCCCGAGCAGTTGGTGAAGCCCGACGCGCAGGTCACCGTGCACGCCCCCGACACGCAGGCCGTGCCCGCGGCGCAGACCCGACCGCACACCCCGCAGTTGTTGTTGTCGCTCCCGAGGTCTCGGCACACGCCCGAGCAGTTCGTCTGCCCCGACGCGCACGACACCACGCACGACCCGCCCGAGCAGCTCGTGCCCGCGCCGCACACGCGGCCGCAGACCCCGCAGTTGGTGTTGTCGCTCGACAGGTCGCGGCAGGTGCCCCCGCAGTTCGTCTGCCCCGACCCGCAGGTCGACACGCACGCGCCGCCCGAGCACACCGTGCCGCTCGCGCAGACCCGGCCGCAGACCCCGCAGTTCGCGTTGTCGGTCGAGAGGTTGCGGCACACGCCCCCGCAGTTCGTCTGCCCCGACGCGCACGACACCACGCACGCGCTCGCGAGGCAGGTCGTGCCCGCCGCGCAGACCCGCGCGCACGCCCTGCAGTTGGCGTTGTCGCTGGTGAGGTCGCGGCACACGCCCGCGCAGTTGGTCTGCCCCGCGCCGCAGCTCGCGCCGCACGCGCCGCCCGAGCACACCGTGCCGCTCGCGCAGGCCCAGCCGCAGGCGCCGCAGTTGTTGTTGTCGCTCGCGAGGTCGCGGCACACGCCCGCGCAGTTGGTCTGCCCGACCGCGCAGGTCAGCACGCACGACCCGCCTGAGCAGGGCGTGCCCGCGCCGCAGACCCGACCGCACACCCCGCAGTGTTGTTGTCCGTCGCGAGGTCGCGGCAGGTGCCCGCGCAGTTGGTCTGCCCCGCCGCGCACGACACCACGCACGCGCCGCCCGAGCACACCGTGCCGCTCGCGCAGGCGCGGCCGCACACCCCGCAGTTGACGTTGTCCGTCGCGAGGTTGCGGCACACCCCCGAGCAGTTGGTGAGCCCGCTCCCGCACGACACCGCGCACGCGCCCGACGCGCAGGCCGTGCCCGCGCCGCAGACCCGGCCGCACATCCCGCAGGCTCGCGTTGTCTGAGGTGAGGTCGCGGCACGAGCCCGCGCAGTTGGTGAGCCCGCTCCCGCACGACACGGCGCACGCGCCGCCCGAGCACACCGTGCCCGCCGCGCAGACCCGGCCGCACATCCCGCAGTTGTTGTTGTCGCTCGCGAGGTCGCGGCACACGCCCGCGCAGGCCGTCTGCCCCGACACGCACGACACCGTGCAGGTGCCGCCCGAGCAGACCGTGCCGCTCGCGCAGACGCGCCCGCACATGCCGCAGTTGTTGTTGTCCGTCGCCAGGTCGCGGCAGGTGCCCGAGCAGTTCGTCTGCCCCGTCGCGCACGACACCGTGCACGCGCCGCCCGAGCAGACCTGACCCGCCGCGCAGGCCGGCCGCACACGCCGCAGTTGGCGCGGTCCGTCGCCAGGTCGCGGCAGGTGCCTGCGCAGTTCGACAGCCCCGCGCCGCAGCTTCACCGCGCAGGCGCCGCCCGAGCAGACCTGGACCCGCCGCGCAGGCCCGGCCGCACACCCCGCAGTTGTTGTTGTCGCTCGTGAGGTCGCGGCACACGCCCGCGCACGCCGTCTGCCCCGCGAGGCAGGTCACGTTGCAGCGGCCCCCCGAGCACGAGGTGCCCGACTCGCACGCGCGGCCGCATCCCCCGCAGTTGGAGTTGTCGGTCTGCAGGTCACGGCACGAGCCCGTGCAGTTGGTGAGCCCCGCGCCGCACGACACGGTGCAGGTGCCGCCCGAGCAGACCTGACCCGCCGCGCAGGCCCGGCCGCACAGCCCGCAGTTGTTGGTGTCGGTGGCGAGGTCGCGGCACACGCCCGCGCAGTTCGACAGGCCCGCGCCGCACGAGACGTTGCACGCGCCGCCCGAGCACACGGTGCCCGACGCGCACGCGCGGCCGCACATCCCGCAGTGGTTGTTGTCCGTCGCCAGGTCGCGGCACACGCCCGCGCAGTTGGTGGTGCCCGACCCGCACGACACCGTGCACGCGCCGCCCGAGCAGACCTGACCCGCGGCGCAGGCGCGGCCGCACATCCCGCAGTTGCCGAGGTCGGTCGAGAGGTCGCGGCAGGTGCCCGCGCAGTTCTGTGGTGCCCGACCCGCACGACACGGTGCACGCGCCCGCCGAGCACACGGTGCCCGCGGCGCAGGCCCGGCCGCAGGCGCCGCAGTTGCCGTTGTCGGTGGTGAGGTCGCGGCAGGTGCCCGCGCAGTCGGTCTGCCCCGACGCGCACGAGAGCACGCAGGCGCCCGCGGCGCAGATCTCTCCCGCGCCGCAGGCCCGGCCGCAGGCGCCGCAGTTCAGCCGGTCGCCCGAGAGGTCGCGGCACACGCCGGTGCAGTTCGACAGGCCCGCGCCGCAGGTGGTGACGCAGGTGCCGCCCGAGCACACCTGCCCGCTGGCGCAGGCGCGGCCGCACATCCCGCAGTTGTTGTTGTCGGTCGCGAGGTCGCGGCAGACGCCCGCGCAGGTCGAGAGGCCCGCGCCGCACGACACGGCGCAGGTGCCGCCCGAGCACACCGTGCCCGAGGGGCAGGCGTTGCCGCAGGCGCCGCAGTTGTTGTTGTCGCTCGCGATGTCGCGGCACACGCCCGAGCAGTTGGTGAGGCCCGACCCGCACGACACGGTGCAGGCGCCCGCGGAGCACACCGTGCCCGAGGGGCAGGCGCGGCCGCACGTCCCGCAGTGGTTGTTGTCGGTCTGCAGGTCGCGGCACACGCCCGAGCAGTCGGTGGTGCCCGCCACGCACGACACGGCGCAGGCGCCGCGCGAGCAGACCTGCCCGCTCGGGCACGAGCGCCCGCACATCCCGCAGTTGGAGTTGTCGGTCTGCAGGTCGCGGCACACGCCGGTGCAGTTCGACAGGCCCGCGCCGCACGACACGGTGCACGCGCCCGCCGAGCAGACGGTGCCCGAGGGGCAGCCCACGCCGCAGCCGCCGCAGTTGTTGAGGTCGGTCTGCAGGTCGCGGCACACGCCGGTGCAGTTGGTGGTGCCCGCGCCGCACGACACGGTGCACGCGCCGCGGGAGCAGACCTGCCCGCTCGGGCACGAGCGGCCGCAGGCGCCGCAGTTGTCGCGGTCGGTGTCGAGGTCGCGGCACGCGCCCGAGCAGTCGGTCTGCCCCGAGGGGCACGACACGGCGCACGCGCCCGCGGAGCAGATCTGCCCCGAGGGGCAGGTCACGCCGCACATCCCGCAGTTGAGCCGGTCGGTGGCGAGGTCGCGGCAGACGCCCGCGCAGTTGGTGGTGCCCGTGACGCACGAGACCTGGCACGAGCCCGCGGAGCAGACCTGCCCGGCGCCGCACTCGACGCCGCAGCCGCCGCAGTTGCGCAGGTCGGTGGAGAGGTCGCGGCAGACGCCGGTGCAGTTGGTGAGCCCCGCGCCGCACGACACGGTGCAGGTGCCGCGCGAGCACACGGAGCCCGAGGGGCAGGCGTTGCCGCACATGCCGCAGTGGTTGTTGTCGGTCTGGAGGTCCCGGCAGACGCCCGCGCAGTTCGACTGGCCCGTGAGGCACGACACGACGCAGGCGCCGCCCGAGCAGACGGTGCCCGAGGGGCAGGCGTTGCCGCACGCGCCGCAGTTGCCGAGGTCGGTCTGCAGGTCGCGGCAGGTGCCCGCGCACACGCTCAGCCCGGTGCCGCACGAGACCTGGCACGCGCCGCGGGAGCACACCTGACCGCTGGGGCACACCTGCCCGCAGGCGCCGCAGTGGTTGTTGTCGGTGGTGAGGTCGCGGCAGACGCCGTCGCAGTTGGAGAGGCCTTCGAGGCACGAGACCTGGCAGCGGCCCGAGGAGCAGACCTGACCCGAGGGGCAGGCGTTGCCGCACGTGCCGCAGTGGTTGCGGTCGGTGCTGAGGTCGCGGCAGAGGCCCGAGCAGTTCGAGGTGCCCGTCGCGCAAGAGACCTGACACGCGCCCATGGAGCAGACCTGACCGGCGGGGCACGCGTTGCCGCAGGCGCCGCAGTTGCCGTTGTCGGTGCCGAGGTCGCGGCAGGTGCCGGTGCAGTTCGACAGGCCCGAGCCGCAGGTGACGGTGCAGGCGCCGCGGGAGCAGACCTGGCCGCCGGGGCAGGCGTTGCCGCACGCGCCGCAGTGGTTGGTGTCGGAGGCGAGGTCGCGGCAGGTGCCGTCGCAGTCGGAGAGGCCCGAGCCGCAGGAGACGACGCAGCGGCCCATCACGCAGAGCTCGCCCGAGCCGCAGGCGTTGCCGCACATGCCGCAGGCGTTGCGGTCGGAGGCGAGGTCACGGCAGACGCCCGAGCACTCGGTGAAGCCCGCGCCGCACATGGTCTGGCACATGCCGCGGAAGCAGAGCTGGCCGAAGGGGCAGGCGTTGCCGCAGGCGCCGCAGTTGCGGACGTCGTTGGTGGTGTCGGCGCAGATCTCTCCGCCGCCCATGGGGCCCGCGTCGGGGGAGGGGCCGGGGCACGGCACCTGGAGCTCGGCGCAGCGGATGCGGCAGGCGCCGCCGTCGCAGACGTAGCCGTCGAGGCAGGCGTTGCCGCAGGCGCCGCAGTTGGCGCGGTCGGACTGGAGGTTGGCGCAGTAGCGCTCGCCCTCGCCGCCGTCGCCCGACGAGGGGCGGGTGCACTCGGTGGCGGGCGCGGTGCACATGAAGGTGCAGGCGCCCATGGAGCAGACCTGGTCGGGGCCGCAGGCGTTGCCGCAGGCGCCGCAGTTGGCGCGGTCGGTGTCGGTGGAGACGCAGCGCATCGCGCCGCCGTCGCCGCCCGCGCAGAGGCGCTCGGTGGGCGCGCACCGCGGGACGCAGCCGCCGTTCTGGCAGAGCTCCCCCGTGGCGCAGGCGCGGCCGCAGGCGCCGCAGTGGGCGGGGTCTGCGCTGGTGTTGGTACAGCGCCCGTCGCACGAGGCGAGCGGCGACGGGCACGTCACGTCGGCGTCCATGCCCGAGGCGGCGTCGGCGGTGCCGCCCGCGTCGAGGGAGAGCGCGTCGGGCGGCGCACCCACGACGCTGGCGCCGTCGCAGCCAGCGAGGGCGAGCGCGAAGAGCGCGGCCGAGAGGGACCAGAGGAGTGTTCGCATCGCCGTACCTTTCCCGACGGCGATGCTAACGGTGCGCGGGTGCGACGTCGCAAGCGCGGAGTGCCCGCGCGGCGAAAGTGACGGGGGCGATGTAGGCGCGGGTGTGGGTTCGCGCCGCGCGAAAGGTCGAGACCACCGCGACTCGGGTCGACAGGGGTTCAGGGGAGGTTGAACGCGATGAGACGGACGCGGAGATGGGGTCGAGGGGAGGTTGAGA
This sequence comes from Polyangiales bacterium, assembly GCA_041389825.1. GTDB lineage: Bacteria > Myxococcota_A > Polyangia > Polyangiales > JAEYZO01. Next base: position 42,038 of record JAWKRC010000009.1, read on the forward strand.
TAGGGACAGGGGAGGTTGAGATGGGGTCGAGGGGAGGTTGAGATGGGGTCGGGGGGAGGTTGCTCGGCCCGCGCGTTGTGACGTCGTGAGGAACGGGCGACACTCGCGGCGATGGGACGGGGCGCAGCGCCGTGGCTCGCGTGGGTGTGCGTGATGGGCTGCTCGACCACGGTGGTCGGCACGACGGCGCCGACCGACGCAGGAGCGGTCGACGCGCGCGACGCGGCGACGGTGGACGTACCGATGGAGGACCGCGTCGACGGCGGGTGCGAGTGCCCGGGTCGGTGCGAGGCGGGGCGATGCGTGCGCGCCGTGGAGGTGGCCGGCGGGATCAGCCACACCTGCGTGCGCTTCGAGGACGGATCGGTGCGCTGCCGCGGAGACAACACCGCCTACGGTCAGCTCGGGGTCGGCCACGAGGACGTCGTGCTCGACGCCGTGGCGCCCCTCGGGGTGAGCGAGGTCGTGTCGCTCGCGGCGGGCGACTTCAGCGTCTGCGTCGTGCGGAGAGACGGCGCCGTGCTGCGCTGGGGCTCCGCCGCGGGCCGCGAGAACTCCACCCCCGCCGCAGTCCCCGCGGTGCCCGCGTCGGTGGAGGTCACCGCGGGGACCTTTCATGAGTGCGCGCGGGGCGCCGACGGCGAGGTGTGGTGCTGGGGCTTCAACAACGCGGGCGAGCTGGGCGACGACAGCTACTACAGCTCCGCGCCTCGCGCGTCCGCAGGGCTGCGCGGCGCCGTGGAGGTGCGCGCCTCAGTCACGGCCACCTGCGCGCGATGGGCCGACGACACGGTGCGCTGCATGGGCCACAACGAGCACGGCCAGCGCGGAGACACCTCGGCGGAGTGGAGAGGGCTCGGCGTGCCCTTCAGTCTTCCCGGCGTCACGCAGCTCTCGGCGAAGGTGTCGCACGTCTGCGCGCTGCGAGAGGACGGAACGGTCTGGTGCTGGGGCTGGAACAACGAGGGCCAGCTCGGCGACGGAACGACCACCGACCGCGCCGCGCCGGTGCAGGCGATGGGCGTCCGCGACGCGGTCGCGGTGGCCGCGGGGCGCTACCACACCTGCGCGCTCCAGCGCGGCGGCACGGTGCTCTGCTGGGGGTCGAACGCGCGGTCGCAGCGGGGCGCGGGCGAGGCGGCGGTGTCGGCGACGCCCAACGTGGTGGCGGGCCTCCGCGACGCGGTCGCGATCGGCGCGGGGTGGGACCACACCTGCGCGATCGTCGCCGACGGGTCGGTGTGGTGCTGGGGCGAGCCGGGGCGAACGAGCAGCGTGCCGTTCGCGCGCGCGCCAGTGCGCGTGCGGTGGTGAGCGGGAGGGAGGGCGGCGCGTCAGTGCGCGTCGTGAGGCGGGGGTCTAGCCCTGGTAGGGCGCGATCTTCTCGTAGGTGACCTCTCCGTCGAGGTCGAGGAGGTCGACGATGGCCATGATCACCGCGTCGACGGGGCGGTCGCGCGTGGCCTCGGTCTGGCGCGCGGAGCTGCCCGCCGCGATGAGCACCACCTCGTCGAGCCCCGCGCCCACGGCGTCGGCCGCCACGAGCGGCGCGCCCGTGGGCTTGCCCGTCGCGTCGCAGGCGCGCACCACGAGGAGCTTCAGCCCGTCGAGGGTGGGCTCCTTTCGGGTCGACACCAGGGTGCCGGTGACCCGCGCGATGAGCACTCAGCCCTCCGTGGGCGAGGGCTTGCTCTTCGCCGCGCCGCGGCCGAGGGGGAGCACCTCGTCGATGTTCGCGTGCGGCCGCGGGATGATGAGCAGAGACACCATCTCGCCCACCCGCTCGGCCTCGCGCTGGCCCGCCTCGGTCGCGGCCTTCACCGCCGCCACGTCTCCGCGGACGATGACCGAGGTGAAGCCGCCGCCCACCTTCTCGTAGCCGACGAGCTGCACCCGCGCGGCCTTCACCATCGCGTCGGCGGCCTGCACCGCGGCCGCGAAGCCCTTCGTCTCGATGATCCCCAGCGCGTCGCTCATGACCTTGTGACCTTCGTGTTGTGTGCGTTGAAGCGCTCAGACCTCAGCGGTCGAGGCGGGTCTCCTGCTTGCGGCCCTGCACGCTCGCGAGCGCGGCGCGGGCGGCCTCGGCGGCGGCGTCGATCTCGGCCTCGGGGCCCGAGAGGTACAGCCGGCCGAAGGCGCCGTAGGGCGTGATGTGCACCAGCGACACCCGCGCGGCCTTCTCGGCCTCGTTGGCGGCCAGCACGACGAAGCCCGCGGGGTCGGTCTCGAGGATCAAGAGCGACTCGCCCGGGAGCACCATCATGCCCTGGGAGTTCCGGTTGATGATCTGGGCCTGGTAGGGCTCGATCCCGCGGATCACCTGGTTGGTGGGGAGGTTCGGCGCCAGGCGGTCGTGCTCGTTGAGCTCCAGCGCGCCCAGGATGGCCCGCCCCGCGTCCATGACCTGGCCCTTGTCCTCGTGGTGGACCTCGAGGAGGCCGTAGGCGCGCTCGACCACCTGCACGGCGGGCTGCACCCGGCTGGCCTTGAGCGCCAGGTCGGTCACGCGGTTGATCGCCATCCCAGGGGCGATCTCGATCCACAGCGAGGCCATCCACGGCACCGGGAGGAAGCCCCTCGCGGTCTTGCCGATGAACGACGCGAGCTGCGGCTGCAGGCTGTCGAGGAAGACGTACGTCCGCAGCGAGACTCCGGCCATGGCCCGCGGAGCTATCACGCGAGGGCGGTGGACTTCAAGGGTGACGCGGGGAGGGAGTGGGCTGCGTTCAGTCGATGGGGCGCACGAGGGTCACGGCGTGGGGGCCCTGCTGCGGGCTCACCCGGGCGTTCAGGCCCGCGGTGGAGGCCCAGCGAGCGAGCGCCGCGACGAAGTCTTGCGCGCTCGCGGGGGTCGAGAGCGGGTGCTCGACCATCGACGCGCAGCCGCCCTGCACCCTGCGTATGCGGACGTACCGCTCGTCGACCTCGACCGCGAAGGTCGACTCGTGGCCGGCGTCGGCGACGCGGGACTGGATCCATTGGCCGAGGTCGCGCGAGGGGTAGACCCCCTGAGGCTGCGATGAACCCACGACCGCTCCCAGGACGCTCTCGTGTGCCATGGCGACTGGTGACGATGCTCCCGATCGGGCCTCGCCACAAGTGGCAAAGCGCAGTCGGTGCGCAGGCCGGAGCGGGTGTAGAGTCCCGACTCTTCGCCGCCCGAGGAGAGCTTTCGCCGTGAAGTCCGCCGTCGCCCGCGGGGCCGTCGCCCTGGTGCTCTCCCTCGCCGCCTCGGCGCTCACGTGGGGCTGCGGCACGCGCAAGTCCGCCGACGACGCGGGCGCCGACGCCCCCGCGGCGGAGACCTACGACGGCGGCCCGGGTCAGGCCGTGACCTGGACGAGCAACCTCAGCACCTTCGGCGAGCGCGGTCGCACGGTGGGTTCCGTCATCGCGTTCACCTGCCCCGCCGACGGCTTCCCGGGTCTGGTCTTCGGCACGGGCACCTACGCGGGCTTCTCGTCGGTGTGCACGGCGGCGGTGCACGCGGGGCGCATCCGTCGCTACGAGGGCGGGTACGCGGTGATCCAGGTGGTGCCCGGCCTCACCCACTACGAGCGCTCCATGGCCACGAGATCACCTCCGGCGAATGGACCTGGACCGAGGACATGGGCCCGGTGGAGCCCGCGTTCACGTTCCTGTCGCCGCCCTCTCCGAGGGTAGCGCGGTCTCCCGCGCCTGCCGATCGGGGTCACGCGCTGGAGCGGGCTCCCCGCTGAGGCAGTCCGCTGGAGCGGGCTCCGCGACGGGCGCGAGCATGGTCGCGTCCTGAGGAGCGACGCGTGCTCGACGCACGCGATTGGACCGAGGACGTCGTCCCGCCGGAGCCCGCGTTCATCTTCCTCTCGCCGCCCCTCGCCGACGAGTAGCGAGCGGTCACCGGGTGGGGGCGTCGTCGGGGCGGGCGTCGTCTCGCACCACCGCGGGGTCTTCGTAGCGGTCGGGGTCCACCACGGGCACCTCCTGGCCGCGCCGGCGCGGACCGCCCGTCCAGGCCTCGGCGTCGTTGCGCGCGTCGACGTGGACGTAGTTCGCGCCCGTGTAGAGCCCGCAGCCCATCCCACGCACCTGCTGGCAGAACTCCCACACCGCGCGGAGGGGCGCGCCCTCCACCCGCAGGTCCACCGCGTAGCCCTGCGCGTGGCGGTCGAGCGGGGCGCCCCTCGCCCGCGGGCGGTACCCCGAGAGCACCACGATCCGCCGGCCGTTGAAGCGGTCGCTCAGCGACTGGAGGAAGCGCATCACCCGCGGGTGCACGTGGTGCTGCCGCCCGTCTCTCGCCCGCAGGAAGCGCTCCACGCGCAGCCGCAGGTTCGGCATCGCCGCGGCGAAGTTCGTCGAGAGCTCCGCCTCGTCGCGGGCGCGCAGCAGCGTCACGAAGCCCGCGCGGTGGCGCTCCGCGGGGGCCGCGTCACCCGACGTCGACGTCGTGCTCGACGCGGGCGCGTCTCGCAGGGGCAGCGTGCGCAGCACCTCGGGAGAGACCCCGTCGGGCAGGCGGAGACGTCGGCCCACGGTGAGGCGGTACGGGGGCGCGATGCCGTTGCGCGCGGCGAGCTCCCGCGGGGGCACGCCGAGCCGGTTCGCCACGCGCAGGAGCGTGTCGCCCGACCGCACCACGTACACCCGCGCGCCGGTCACCCGCGCGGTAGACGGAGGGCGCTGCGCGAGCGCCGTCGTCGGCGCCAGCGCGAGCGCCGCGAGGAGCGTCGCCGTGGTCGGTCGCATGGGGGCTCGCGGGCGGGTCACATGTCGGGGCAGCCGTTGTTCACGGTGCCGTCGCAGTCGTCGTCGGTGGTGTTGGTGCAGACCTCGGCGCGGGGGAGCACCTCGCCCATGCACGTTCCCCACTCGCCCATGGCGCAGGTCTGGGTGCCCGCGCGGCAGGTGCCGCGGTCGCGGTAGCTGTCGGGCGCCGAGAAGCACCCGCGGGTGAGCATCTCGTCGACCATGCCGTTGCAGTTGTCGTCGAGGTTGTTGCAGCGCTCGGTGGGCTCGGGGTCGAAGGGCGTGCAGGGCACCTCGCGGCCGAGCACGCACGCGAGCATCCGGCGGCGGCAGATGCCGAGGCCGCACTCGCGGTAGACGTTGTCGACGGTGCCGTCGCAGTCGTCGTCCATGTTGTTGCAGGTCTCGGTCTGCGGCTCGACGCGGCCCTGGCACTCGCCCCAGCGGCGGTTCGACCCGCAGGTGCGCATCCCGCGCGCGCAGCCGTGCAAGAGGATCTCAGGGGGGTAGGGCCAGTCGCAGGTCTCGCTCGTGCCCGGCGTGGTGCAGGGCTCGCCCGCGTCTTCGTCGCCAGCGTCTTGGGGGCCGCCCGCGTCGTCGGGGTCGCGCCCGTGTCGTCGGGGGTCGCGCCCGTGTCGTCGGGGGTCGAACCCGTGTCGTCGGGGGTCGAGCCCGTGTCGGTGGCGCCGCCGTCCATCGCGCCGCCGAGGTCGTCGGTGGCGCTGTCGGAGCTCGTGGGGATCTCGAAGTTGAACCCGCCCTCGCCGTAGGGGACGTCGAAGCCCGAGCCCGCGCCGCCGTTGAGGTTGTCGGGCCGGTCTTTTCCGCCGCAGGCGAGCGCGAAGGCTCCGAGGACGACGCAGACACCGAGGCCACGAAGAGAAGGAGTCAAGGCGCGCATCGCGGCAACGATCCCTCATGCCGACCCATTCGGGCAAGTGATCGCCCGCGGGTCGTCGCGGACGCTTCGCCGCGTTGTGTTCCGACGCGGTGCTGCCCTACAACGCACGGCCATGCCACCGGTGCCCCTCGCCGCCGAGACCTCCATCGACGGGCGCTACACCCTGCTCTCTCGCCTCGACGACTTCGGCCTGGGCGAAGTCTGGAAGGCCCGAGACACCCGCTTCCGCGACCGCCTCGTGGCGGTGAAGTTCCTCCGCCCCATCGACGGCGCGCAGCGCCTCCCGCAGCCGCTGCTCAACCACTTCAAGGCCGTGCGCGAGGTGCGCCACCCCGCGGTGCTCACCGTGGTGAACCACGGCATCCACGACACGCGGCCCTACCTCGTTCACGAGTTCTTCGAGGGCGCCTCGCTCGGCACACGCCTCGACGAGGCCCGCGCGGCGGAGTCTCCCCTGCGCCTCGAGGTCATCGCGTCTCTCTTCGACGACCTCTGCGCGGCGCTCGAGGTCATCCACGCGCGGCGCCCGCCCATGGTGCACGACGCGCTCTCTCCCGCGTCGGTGCTGGTGGGCCCGGTGCCCGAGACCGGCGACACCATCGACGCGCGGCTCATCGACATCGGCCTCGGCCCGTGGTGCGAGCCCTTCGACGCCCCGCGGCAGAGCGCGCGCTCGGTGCGCTGCCAGGCCCCGGAGCAGTTGAGCGGCGCCGACCGCACGCCCGCGACCGACGTCTTCGCCGCGGGCCTCCTCGCGCTCGAGGCCCTCGCCGACCTGCCCGAGCCCGACGCGAGCATCACCGAGGTGCGGGGCTACCAGGGCCGCGACGACGTCCCCGACGCGGTGTGGGCGCTGCTCCTCGACGCGACGCGAGACACCGTCGAGGCGAGGCCGCAGAACGGCGGCGTGCTCCGATCGGCCCTCGCCGTCGCGTGGAAGGGCCCCGTCTCCGCCGACGGCGGCGCACCATCCACGACCGGCGCCGCCGCGCCCGAGGCGTCGAGCGCAGCGAGCGCAGCGAGCGTCGGCACCGCGCCCACCGAGCCCGCGGTGGCCGCGATGCCGCCTCCCCTCTTCAACGACGCCACGCCGCCGCCGCTCGCCGCGGGGTCGCCGCTGCGCGCGCCCACGCCCATCCCGATGCCGGCGATCCCGCCCGCGCCGCCGCCTCCCGCGGTGCAGCCCGGGCTCCCGCCGCCGGTGCCGGAGCCCACGCCCGCGCCCGCGCCCGCGCTCGCGCTCCCGCCGCTCCCCGCGGCGACGCCCGCGGCGCCCCTGCAGCTCCCCACGCTGCCCGTGACGCCCGCGCGCTCCATCGGCGAGCCGGTGCAGTTCCACACGCCGCGAGCGGCGCCGCAGCCGCCGGCGCACCCGCTCACCGCCGAGGCCGAGGGAGAGGTGAGCACGCTCGTGCGGCCCGCGCCGAAGTTCGCCGCGCAGCCCGCGACGGCGCCCGACGCTCCGACGCTCACCGACGACGCCTCGGTCACCACCAAGGACATCGAGCGCTACGTCGCGCAGGCCAAGGCCTTCAAGCAGACGCACTCCGCCGAGGGCGGCTTCGACCTCGCCGCCGAGCGCACCGTGGCCCTGAGCGAGACGCCGCTCGGGGGCTTCGACCCGCTGGAGGTGGGCGGCCGCACGATCGTGCGCGGCGAGGCGATGACCGCGTTCACGAAGAAGCTCAACGAGCTGGCGATGTCGCGCTCAATGGCCGCGAGCACCTCGCACGTCTTCGCGGGGGGGATCTACAAGCTCCCCGAGCTGCCCGCGACGCCGCCCGCCGAGCCCGTGGAGCTGCCGCCCGTTGCGCCCCCGCCGACGTCGGTCGCCCCGCCGCGCGCGACGCCCGCGCCCGACGCGGCGAGGAGCGGCAACACCACCGCGAAGCTCGACGCGGTGAAGCAGGCGAGCGAGCTCGGGAGCAGGTCGGTCCCGGCGTGGGTGCTGGCGATCCTCGCGCTGGCGCTGGTAGGGATCGGGTTCTTCGTGCTCGGGAGACGGTGAGCGGTCAGACCTCGACCGGGTGGACCTCGACGCCGCCGTCGGGGGACGCCCAGATCGCGATCGGGGCGTACCCCGCGGGGGTTACCGCGTGGAGGAACCCGAGGCGGGACCTTCCGCTCACGACCTCGCTCCACGCTGCCCCATCGCCGACCCGAAGCGCGTAGACGCTCGGCGCGAGGTGAGCGAGGACGAGGGGCTCATCCATCGCGGCCTGCGCGAGCGCCCACGCGGCGGGCCGCTCGCGCTCGGGGTGGTACGGCGCCACGAAGCGCCAGAGGGCCACGGTGGACGAGGCGTCGAGCGCGACGCGCGCGAGGGTCATGCGCCCATCAACACCGACCGGGCCGAACAACACGTCGACGACCTCGGGGCGTTCGCTGCCGACGGGGTCCATCGCGAGCGCCGCGACCGGCTCCGGATGGGTGGTGATCGGCGCCGGCCCCTGGAGCGTCCCCGTGTCGGGCCAGAGTGTGTAGCGGTAGAGCGACGTGCCCTCGGCGGACGTGAACGCCAGCACGACGTCGAGCACGCGGCCCTCGTCGCGCAACGAGCCCCGCGCGCACCACGCGGCCGGGGCGGCGCGCACGCCCGTGGGAAAGACCGTGACGCTGGGCGCAGGGCTCCGCGCGTGGCAGGAGGCGACCGCGAGAACGAGCTGTCCGTCGCCGTCGAAGCCGCCGAGGAGAAAGAACGCAGACTGGCGGTCGGTCTGCCACCCGAGTTCATAGAGCGACGCGCGCGCGAGCTGGATCGGCGCGGGCGCCAGGCGCTTGGCGATCACCGCCCGCTGCGCGACGCCCGCGGCGACGGCGCCGTCGACCAGGGCCGCGTACCAGCGCGACTCCTGGGCGTGAAAGAGGCTCACAGCGGTGGCCGCCATGACCGGACGGTCGCCGCTCGGGAACGCGTCACGAGGGAAGAGCACCCCGCGGAGCGGGTCGGCGGAGGAGCCCGAGCGCTGGTCGACGGCGGTGCGACCGTCAGGGAGCGCGTGGGCGACACAGAGGGTCAGCGCGTCGTCGCCGGCGCACCACCCGGCGGCGAGGGAGATCACGGAGGGCTCGCGCACGGCGAGCGGTACGCGCGGCGACTCGATCGTCCCCGCGGGCGAGAACCACGCGACGGAGAGCAGGTAGTCGCCCGGCGCGATGGGTTCGAGGGCGAGCGCCCCGAGGTCGAAATCGCGGGGTAGCGTGTCGCCCGGCGCGAGCGCCGAGAAGCTCGGCCTGGGCGCGGGCGCGGAGTCCTGGTTGCGCCCGCTCCGGGCGGCGTAGGCGCTCAGGGCGTAGCGGCCGTCGCCGGTGCCCGCGTCAACGAGGGAGAACTCGTAGGGGCTCTCCGCGGTGATCGCGGGCACCTGCGCGTCGGCGTCGCCCTCGTTCGCGGTGACGACGGTGACCTTGATCGGGCCTCCGACGACCGCCAGGGCGGGAGACGAAGTGACGGTGAGGGTGACAGACATCGAGGGATCGCTCCTCCGCGCGGCGCGCGGCGGTTCACGGGTGAGCGTGTTTGGTGCCGGGGCCTCCGAGGCCGGTGACGCGCCACCCGCGGTTGCGCATGACGCACACGCCGCAGAAGTAGCCCAGCTCGCCGTAGCGGCAGTCGGAGTAGCTCATGATGCAGCGGCGGTCCCAGCGCTTCGCCTTGGGCTCCGCGCCGCCGCCGACGCCGACCCAGCTCGCGACCTTTCCGTTCTCGGTGCTGTCGTGCAGGTCGGGCTTCTGCCCGGGCCCGTCGGCGGCGTGCTCCAGGTGGCGGTGGTGGCCGACCTCGTGGACCCACACGGTCTTGAGCCGGTCGGCGGACTCGCCCTCGAAGAAGAGCCACGTCGCTCCGAGCGCGCCGCCCACCGCGGGCAGCGGCATCGAGTTGATGGTCACGGTGCCGCGGAAGGTGATGCGCCCCGGGTTCGCCGAGCCGTCGACGCATCCGGCAGACGGGCACCCGACGTTGTTCCAGAGGCCGCTCGTATTGCGCTTCTGGATGCCCCACCAGGTGTGCTCGGTGGTGCCGTTGCACTTGTACTGCGCGATGTAGAACTGCGGTGAGGCCTTGAACTCAAGGAACATGTGCCCGCGGAGGAAGCCTCGGCGCTCGGACTCGCGGACGAAGCCCATGAGAAGCGCGGCGCGGAACTTTCGCCAGGTGGCCGAGCAGATCTCGTCGAGCCAGTTGCTCAGGTCACCGATGGGCAGGTCGACGGTCGAGATGTACGGGTAGCCGAAATGGTTGTCGTCGGACCACGGCCACAGGTGGCCGCTCTTCAACGTCATCTTCGACTTGTCCTTCAGTCGCACGTCGGTGACGTTGCGCGAGATGATCTCCTTGTAGCGGGTGACGTGCGCGTTGTTCGACGGGTCGAAGACGTCGGTGATCGGGACCTCGTTGGCGGCGCCGCCCTCGTGCACGAAATAGACGTGCGCGGCGCGGTAGAACTCCCTGAACGCGTTGATGAACGTCGCGCCCCAGTTGCCCGTCGACGGCCCCCAGCACGAGTACCCGCGGAACGAGCTCCGTCGCCACACGCGCATCTCGGGCCCGTGCGACTGCGGCCGCACCGGGTAGCGCTTCTTGAGCGCGTCGAGGTTGGGGAACTCGTACCCGTCGAACTTCTCGAAGCGCAGCTCGGCCTTCACCCGGTAGCCGTCGCCCGCGACGATCGACGGGCGGAAGTACACCCCCGCGTACCCGAGGGTGTCTTCGAAGAGGTCGGTGTTCGCGCGCTGCGCGCTGGCGATGTGGTCGTGCGCCACCGTCGCCATGCACTCCTTGTCCGAGACGCCCTTGGACCGCCAGGGCTTCAAGCCCAGGTCGCCCTCGCCGAAGACCGACGCGTGGTAGCTCGCGGCGTTCGCGGGCCGCGCGCCCCCGAGCGCCTCTTTGCAGTTGGTGTAGGTCGCCTCGCGCCTGGTGTCGGCGCGCGTGTGCTTCGCCTGGTTCTGCTCCAGCGCCCAGTGCACGTAGCGCTGCGTGCGGACGTAGTCCCTGCTGTAGTTCGCGTGCGACGTGTTGATGGGTGACAGGTCGAAATCGAGCTCGTCGACGGTCCAGTCGACGCGCAGCGGGCCGAGGGCGGCGCGCATCGCCGCGAGCTCGTCGGACGAGGGGTTCGATGGTGGGTCGTCGGTGAGGTGCTTCGTCCGGCTCATCAACCGCGGGGCAGCCTGGAGCGGCACCCACGGGCGAGGGATCTCCGCGAGGTCGAGGGTGGTCTTGCCGTCGCCGACCTCCATGCCCCCGCGGTAGTTCATCAGCGCGAAGCGGTCCGCCGTCGCGGACCCCGAGAGGAAGCTGTTCCCCGCCTCGTCGAGCGCCGCGTCGCCGACGGTGTAGTACTGCCGGTCGTCGACCCACACGACCACGTGCGCCTTCGAGTCCTTGAGCGCGTTCTTGTACCCGTCGTCGCTGAGGTCCGGCGCGTCGCTGTTCCCCATGATGAGCGAGCGGTCGCCGTATGGCTTGCGCTTGTCGCTCGCCCGGATGTTCTGCATCGCCGCGTAGAGGTCACCGCTCTCGCTCGTGTCGATGGCCATCCGCTGGTAGTTGGTCGTGGTCTTGTGCCGCGGCACCGAGCGCTTGAACTCCCGCAGGGCGCGCTCGTAGTGCTCGTTGGTCGACCCCGTGACGGGCCCGGGGTGGTACCCGAACTCCGCCAGCTTCATCTGGATCCAGTCGGTGCCGCTCGTCGGCGCGAGCCCCCGCACCGTGGGCGCGGGCTCAAGCGTGAAGCTCTGCGGCGCGATCCGGGGCTCGTAGGCGAAGTGCTCAGGCTCCGCGGTGCCCTTCGCGACGTGCAGCCGCACCTCGGTGTGCATCGCCGCGAGCGCGAGGCCCTTCTCCTCGTGGGGCCCCGTGTGCGCGCGCACCTCGACGCGGTACGGCATGTCGGCCGCGATGACCTTCGCCTCGTCGGCGCTGTTCTTCACGCCGTCGGCGTAGGCGCCGTCCCAGTCGTCGACCTTGTGCTCCCCCTGGCCGACCAGCGCCTTGGTGAGCGGGCGCTCGAACACCAGCTTGTTGTTCTTGTCGACGACCCTGACGATCCCCTGCGCGAGGCGCGTGGTCTTGCGCACCTCCCACTCGATCTTCAGCGAGTCTTTCTTCACCTTCGAGACCGAGGTGGTGACCTTGTACGTGTACGGGGCGTTCTCGTTGTTGGGTGAGCCGTCGCCGTCGAGGCTCGCGGAGTCGTCGAGGTAGCGCCCGTCGCCGTGGGTGTTCTGGATCTCCCCGAGGTAGCGCCCGTCCCACGTGAAGCTGCGCGCGCCGGCCTTGAGGTGGTCGCCCTCGAGCACCGCGAAGAACACACGCCGACCGGCCTTGTCCTTCACCTCGAGCGCGGCCCGCTCGGCGACGGCGGCGTTGGTCCACGCGATCTGGAGGGGCCCCGTGCCCGTCACCGTCGGCGTGACCTCGGTCTTGGTCTCCTCGAACTCGGGCCAGAAGGGCTTCACGAGGAGGAGGGCCTTGGCGTCCTCGGCCTCGCCGTCCTTCCACGCGCGCAGGACCACGGTGTAGGGCGAGAAGGCCACGTTCACGTAGCGCTTCGTCGCCGTGCCCGTCTTGCGCGAGAGCATCCCCTTGTCGGTGCTCGCGTCACCCTCCCAGCCGCCGTCTGCAAGGGCCGTCTCGGCGCCGCGCGTCGGCGCCGAGAGGTCCTTCTTGAAGATCGGCTCGTCGGCGAGGTCCGCGGGCGCGCCCCAGGCGCCGAGCCCGTCGCTCCACCCGGTGCACTCGCAGTAGTTGCTGCCGAAGACCAGCATCGCGAGCTTGTCGGCCACGTCGGCGTTGCCGTCGAGCGCGTACTTCACCTCGCACTTCTCGGTCTTCGGGATGAACCAACGGTCGAGCGCGCGGAAGCCCACCGCCGCCGCGGGTCGGGTCTTCTGCACGAAGACCGTGTAGGCCTTCTTGCCCTCGAGGTCCTGCTTCCAGGGCTTGGGCACGAGGATCTTCGGCGTGCCCAGCTTCGCGTCGGGCGTGAGCGGCAGCGTCGCGGGCTTGTCCTTGTGCTCGCCGGCCTGGTCGGCCTGCTTCACGCCCACGGTCTCGACGAGCGCGCGCACCACCTCCGACGCCCGCGTGGTGCCGAAGTTGAAGCGGGCGAGGGTCTTCCAACTGTCGAGGCCCTTGGTCGAGGCGATGGAGGTGAGCGTGTCGCCCGCCTGCACGGTGTACTCCTCGGCCTGGTCTCTCGGCTTGACGATCAATCCCATCGGGGCGCCTCTTCGCGGGATCTCGCCGGCTCAGGCCGACTCGACCGCGGTCACCATGTAGAGCGGCTCGTCCTCGTCTTCGTCGACGTCCTCGCCGCGGGGCGGCGGGTCGTGCACGAGCTCGGCGACGCTGTAGTTCCCGTCGTTGGCGATCACCCGCAGCGAGACGGTGCCCTGCGCGTCGGTGGTCACCACGCGCTCGGACTGCCCCAGCGGCGTGAGCTTCACGCCCACGCGCTCCAGGGGTGCGTCTCCGGGTCGGACCTTCACCGTGAGCTTCAGCCAGTTGGGCGGCTCGACGACGAAGTACACCCACCGCGACATCGTCGCGCGGCGGTAGCTCCCCGGCGGCACGCGCACGCGGAGCTTGTAGACCGAGAGCTCGTCGCCGAAGACCTCGGGCACGAGGGTGTTCGGGTCGAACTGGAGGCTGCCCCCCGCGCTCGGCTGACCGTTCACGTAGTCGACGGCGCGGGTCCACACGGGCGCGAGGGTGTTCGGCCGATAGATCTCGACCTCGACCCGCTGTACGTGGGCGTGGCCCGCGAGGGTCCAACGCAGGGTGACCGGGCCGCTGTCGAGCACGTACCGCAGTCGGTCCGACGCCGTAGAGGCCACGGAGCCGTGGCCGTGTTCGGTGTACGAGGTGCCGTAGACCGTGCGGCCGTGGGAGAGCGAGACGGCGTCGACGCTCACGATCCGGCGGCGGAACGTGATCCCCTTGTCGAGGTCGTACGCGGCGCGCGAGATCGCGTTCTTGCCCTTGTACTTGTGGTCGGTGCTCTCGGTGTCGAGGAAGGTGCTGCCGACGATGACGGGGGGGTTCCAGGGCATCGGAGCGGGGGTCTCCTCAGGGGCTCACTCGGTCTCGTGCTGCTCGCGCAGGCGCGAGCGCGTGGCGTCGTCGATCTCGCCGGTGGGCTCCATCCCCTGCTGGAGCTGAAAGCGCCGCAGCGCCGCCCGCGTCGGCTCGTCGAGGCTGCCGCTGATCTCGCACGGAAAGCCCAGGTTCGCGAGGCGCGCCTGCACGCCCGAGACCTCTTCGACGGGGTCGAGCTGACCGAGCGTGAGGGTGTACTCCTCCTCGTGGTCGCCCTCGCCCACGACCAGCGTGCCGGTCTGCGCGCGCGGGGGGATGCTCACCTCGATCCACCCGTCGCCGTCGGTGGTGCCCGAGGTCTCTTTGCCGTCGACGAAGAGGGTGTAGGGCTCGTTCACGCGCGGGTCGTCTTCCCACATCAAGCGCAGGCGCATCTTCGCGGGCACGCCCTTCACCTTCCAGGTGTGGCGCGAGCCCGTGGGGCGCATGTACGAGGTGACCCGCTTGTCGGGGATCACCACCACGTCGCCGGGGTGCAGCACGTTGGGGTGCCGCCCCGACGCGCGGAGGCCCTCGTTCTCGGGTGCGTTCCAGAGCGTCTGCCAGAAGAAGCCGTAGCGCTCGGCGATGCTGCTCAGGCACTCGCCCTGTTGCACACGATGATTGGTGGGCATCACTGCTCCCGCCCGACCAGATCGGGACGCGGAGTACATCCCGCCGCGCCCCGCGGTGTCAAGGCACGCACGCACGACGTCGACGTCGTGTATGGCCCCCGCGCGTCGATCACTGCGCCATCGCGCTGTCGTCGACGTCGGGCCAGCGCACCTCGCACTGCCCGGGGTCGACGCCGTCGAAGCGGGCGCGCCCCTGCGCGTCGGTGCGCCCCTCTCGCACCCTGCCGTCGGGCAGCTTGATCCAGTAGCGCTCGCGGGGGAGCGGCGTGCCGTCGACGCCCGTGAGCTCGATCTCGATCCAGTCGCGCACCGGGGCCTCGTCGACCGCCTCGTCTTCGGGCTGCTCGCCTTGGGCCTCTTCGACATCGGTCGCCCTCGGCGAAGCCGTGGGCCCCGGAGGCGGCGCCTGCACCGCGGCTTCGTCGTCGAGGTCGGGCCAGCGGACTTCACACTGCCCCGCGGGGATGCCGTCGACGCGCGCTCGCCCTTCGGCGTCGAGCCGCCCCTCGTGGACCTTGCCGTCGGGAGATTTGATCCAGTAGCGCGCACCGGCGATGGGCGAGCCGTCGTCGCCGGTGAGCTCGACCTCGATCCAGTCCTTCGGCGCGGGGGGCGTCGGCGGCGCGACGGGCGGTCGGTCGACGGTCGCCTCCTCGTCCATGTCGGGCCAGCGGATCTCGCACTCGCCCGGGTCGAGCCCGCCGAAATACGCCCTGCCCAACCGGTCGAGCGCGCCCTCTCGCACCGTGTCGTCGGGCAGCTTGATCCAGTAGCGCTCGCCCGGCATGGGGTTGCCCTCCATGTCGGTGAGCTCGATCTCGATCCAGGTCTTCTCCTCGTGGAGCGGCCCCTGCTCGACGGCCTCGTCGGGCTGGGCCTCGACCTCGCCGCGCGCGAGGTCGTCGACGCGCAGGAGCACCGCCGGCCACGCGCGCATCCGGCCGCGGGAGAGCGCCTCGGCGCAGCGACGCAGCACCTCGTCGTCGGTGAGCCACGGCACCGGCTCGGCGCCCCGCGCGAGGAGCGCGCGCATCGACGACAGCGCCGCCGCGTCGGACCCCCACCGATCGAGGAAGCGCCGCGCCTTCGCGACGGTGTCGAAGCGCTGGCCGCCGCCCTCGCGGCTCGACCAGTCGAGCCTCCAGACCTCGTGGACTGCGCGGAGGCGAACGCTCACAACGCGGTGACCCTCGGCTCGCCCATCACCACCACCGCGGGGGTGCCCGTCGGCGCCGCGACGCTGCTGCTGGCCTGCGTGAGGATGGGCATCCCCATCACCTTCACCCGCGTGGTGCCGGTGATGAAGCTCACCGTCACGCAGGGCCCGTTCGCCACGGGGGGCGGCGGGAACGCGCAGCCCGCGACCGCGCCCGGCGTCGGCTGGAGCACCACGGGCTGGCCGTTGGCCTTCACCCTGGGCATCGGCACCAGCGTGACCTTGCCGCCGTGCGCGCACATCACGGTCGAACCCATCGTCACCACGGGGACGCCCATCAGATCACCTCCAGCGCGCCGTTGTTCACGTTCACGGTCGCGGGGCCGACGGCCACCGAGCCCGCGCCCGCGGTCACCTTCACGTCGGACATCGAGAGCTCGACCTTCGCGCCCCCCGCGGTGATCGAGATCCCCGAGGTGGTGATCTCGATCTTGTTGCCGCCCACCTTGAGCGTGAGGCTGCTGCTCGCGGTGAGGGTGATCTCGTTGGGCACGAGCTCGACCTTCGCGTTGCCGCCGCACTGGAGCGTGAGGCCCTCGTCGGCCGAGATCTGCCAGGTGTCGGCGGCGTACTCCGAGGTCTTGCCCTGCACCGAGACGTCGACGTCGCCCTCGACGGAGAGCTTGTGGTTGCCCCCCACGGTCTCGGTGCGGTCGACCTTCACGTCGAGGGTGAGGTTGTTCTCAACGGCCTCGGTGGAGTCGTGGCCGACGGTGGTCGCGCGGTCGTTGAGGACCTCGACCTTCATGTCCTTCTCGGCGCGCATCGAGAGGAGCTCGGAGCCCTCGAGGTCCTCGAAGGAGAGCTCGTTGAAGTGGCCGGGCTTGTACTCGGCGCCGCTCGCGGTGACGGTGCCCGTGCGCAGCACCGAGCGGGTGCGCAGCGCGTCGACGCTCTCGGGGAGCTGCCCCGACGTGGGGTACACCGAGCCGAGGAGCACAGGGCGCTCGGGGTCTCCGTCGATGAAGCTCACCAGCACCTCGGAGCCCACCCGCGGCGCGAAATGGAACCCGAAGCCGTCGCTCGCCACGGGCTGCATCGTGGGCACCATGCACCGTCGGGCGGCGTTGTCGCTGCCGACGAGCGGCCACGGGAACTCCACGGGCACTCGACCCTTCGTGTCGAGGGCGACGGCGCCGACCGGCTGCTCGCCGTTGACGTTCAGCACCCGCGCGAGGTGGGGCATGGTCGCGCGCACCCGGGGCGTGACCCGCGGCGGCCTCCACCCGCTCGCCGAGGGCACGGCCTCGAAGCTGTTGCGGTAGCGGTCGGCCTCGTCGCTGTACCCTCGGAGCTGCTCGGGCGCGCTGCCCTCGTGGCGCACGCGCACCACCAGCAGCTCCTCGCTCACGTCGCCGACGGCGTCGACGACGGTGAACAGCACGCCGGGCCGGAGCGCGAGCGCGTTCGAGGTTCCCCGCACGAGGCGAGACTCGGCGCTGAGCTGACCGGCCCTTCGCGCGGCCGACTTCGGGGCCTCGCCGCGCACCGAGGCGGCGTGCTCGTTCACCTCGCCGATCCGGACGTCGCTGCCCGGAGCGTCTGCGCCGCCCTCGAGGCGCTGCGACCCCCAGCGCCAGTCGAGGAGCTCGACGCGCCGGGGCGAGATCCGCTGCGAGCGGTCGAGGGTGCGCACGCTCTCGGCGTCGGCCTGCGCGGAGTTGGCGTCGAGCATCAGCGGGAGCTCGATGGGCGCGCTCGAGAAGACCGAGCCGCGGTCGCCCTCGAGGAGCTTCACGCCGTGCTCGTCGGCGCCGTGCGTGAAGAGGAAGCACAGGCCCTCTTCTTCGAGGAGGCGCCGGGCGAAATCGAGGTCGGTCTCGTCCCACTGGGTGCAGAGCTCGCGGGTGGCCGCGCGCGCGCCGCCCGCGTCGACCTTGCTGCTCTCGTAGCCCGCGTGGTCGGTGAGCAGCTCGGTGACGACCTCGACGGGGGTCTTCTCGTGAAAGAACCGGCTGCTCTTGTAGAGCCCGAGCACGGCCATGCGCGGCGCGACCTCGACCTCGATCAGCCGCGCGTCGTGGACGACCCCGCGGTCTTCGGCGGCGCGCACGAGCCCGGTGAAATACGTCGGGTCGCCGACGGGGCTGCTCGCGCCGTCTTGCACGCGCACGCGCTGGGCCATGAGGTAGCCCTCGACGCCGAGGAGCTCGCCCGGCTTCGTGTCGAGGCTCGGGGCGATGGCCTCGACGACGCAGTGGCCGACCTCGGAGAGCCCCTCGGAGACGTCGACCCGCAGCACCCGCAGCGGGTCGTAGCCGGTCAGGTGCAGGCTGTACTCGACCTCGTAGATGGCTCCGACCGTCATGCGCCGCTCCTCTGCCGTCGCCCGGGGCGCCGCCCGAGGCGCACGACATTCGCAGACTCGGCGACAGGGTCGCAAGCGGTGAAGGCGCGGAGACAGACGCCGCGGCCGCGGTGTAGCGTCGGCGGCGCGCGTCGGCGCAGAGCACCGGGAGCGGATCGATGGTGGAGAGGGGAACGGGGTTCGTGCGCGTCCGTACGGCGGTCGGGGTGGGCGCGATGGTCGCGGTGTTCGGCGCGGGCACCTTCGTGGCCGGGATGTACGCGGCGCGCGCCGACCCCGGCGGTCGCACGCGACGCGCGCTGACGGTGGCGGGGACGCTCACCGGCGCCGGGTCGAGCGCGATGGTGACCTTCCGTTTTCGCAAAGGGACCGCGGTGCAGTGCGCCCCGTGGTGATGGTGGCGCCGACTGGCCCGAGCGGAGCGTTCTCGGCCGAGGTGCCGATGGACCGAACGGGGCAGGTGTGCCCCGACGCATCTTCGACGGCAGCGGCGGTGCAGGTCGACGTCGTGGTGGGCGGCACCACGGTGGTGAACGGCGGCGTGGTGAACCCGGTCCCGTACGCGAGGTACGCGGAGCAGGTGGGCACGCCGGATTGCCCGGTGGGGTACGAGCGCGCGAGCGACGCGAAGCTCACCGGAGACATGCGGCTGTGCGTGAAGCGACGCGCGGACGGCGTGGTCTACGACGAGGTGGTGCGGGTCGGCGTCGGGCCGACGGCCTTCTGGATCGACCGCTACAGGCCAGCGTGTGGGAAGACCCGCAGGCCACGATGCTGCAGCGCTTCTTGTCGGACGGCGATTTCGACGCGACGGTCTTCCCGCGGAACGGGCGGTGGGTGCGGCCTACTACGCGCTGAGCCGGGCGGCAGGCGGGGTGTCGACGCCGATGATCTTCCCGAGCACCTTCATCACCTGGTTCCAGGCCGAAGCGACCTGTCGCGCGTCGGGCAAGCGACTCGCGTTCGGGCAGGGTGGATGGCCGCGGTGGGGACGAGCGACCCGGGCAGCAACCGGGCAATCCTGGGCCGTGTCGGACGAACGCGGGCGCGATCCGGCAGACGGGGGCTCGCGAGGTCCGGGGTGACAGGCGATGTGTCAGCCGATGGGGCGCCGAGACGCCCCTTGATCGGCTTAACCGTACGAGTGGACGGCGGATTGGTTCTCGCCAGCTCACAACGGGATTCCGGACGGTGGCCCGGTTGGCGAATGGACCGCAGAGTACCGAGGGGACGCGGTGGGGAACGTACCTGGGAGCGTCTCAGCGCTTGGGCAGCCGACACCGATCGTCAGCTACGGGGTACCTGCGGCAATTCTCCGCGGGGGTGGCTATCGCTCCATGGCGAGTGCCGGTGTGTTCGCATTCGACGCGCGGAGCGGGCCGCACTACCGCGACTCCGGAACCAGCTTTCGCTGCGTGATCCCGCGATGAGCAGAGAGATGGTCCGGGGCGGCGAGTCGGCGCGGCGCGCCCGATGGCTGGGGTTGGGCGCTGCCGCGCAACGAATTGAACGTGGCGGATGCGACGCACGCGCCGTCGACACCGCAGATGCATTCTACCGGTGAGCATTCGGATGGACGCCAATCGTCGATCGTTCCTGCGTCGCACGCTCTTCCAGGGGGCCGTGGTCGCCGTCGCCGTGTGCGCCGGGATGACCGCAGCGAACGCGCTCACCGCCGGGCGCGCGGGTGGCCACGCGCGCTCCGCGCTCACCGTGTCGGGCACCATCAACGGCCCGGGCCTGGGCGCTTCGGTGATGGTGAACTACGTCTTCCTCAAGGGAGGCAGCGCCGTCTGCACGGTGCCGACGACTCTCGCGCGAGACACCGCCACCGGGCGCTTCACCGGTGAGGTCGACACCGCGATGTGTCCGTCGAACCTCTTCGACGGAAGCGACGTCACGGTGCGCGTCGACGTGGGGGACGCGGGCGTCGCGACGGGAGCGGTGAACCCTGTGCCCTACGCGCGATATGCCGAGCAGGTGGGCACGCCCGATTGCCCGGTGGGGTACGAGCGCGAAGTGGACGGCGCTACTCCGCCGGGACGGTGGATCTGCCGAGATCGATATGGCGACGATGTGGTGCGTGTGGGGGATGGCTCAACCGCGTTCTGGATCGACCGCTATGAGGCGACAATCTGGACAACCCGCGGGGGGGTTGTGACCGGTGGAAATCGACTTTTTGACAACGAGACGAACTTCGACCCAGTTCGTTTTCCTCGTAACGGCCAGTGGAGTTCAGGCCTCTCGGCAGTGCAGATTTCGCCTCCGGCCTACGCCCTGAGCGTGGCGGGAGGGGCCTACTTCCCCGCTCGGTGGGTAACGTGGTTCCAGGCTCAGGAGGCTTGTCGCGCGAGCGGGAAGAGACTCCCGACCGGAGAAGAATGGGGAGCCGCGGCGCAGGGCACGGTCGATCCAGGGGCGAGCAACGGCGCAGGAGGTCAATGCGTTACACTGGCTGATGGACCCCGAAATGCCGGGGGCGGAACCCTTTGTCGCAGCAGCTGGGGTACTCAAGACATGATCGGCAATGTCTTGGAAATGACCGCAGAGTGGTTTGCCGGGTCTGGCAATGGGTCCTCGCCAGGAGCGCTCGTGAACGATGGTGTAGCCACATGGCCGTCCGGTTACGGTTACAACGATGACCAGACGTTCAACGTAAATGGCGCTGTACGTTTTGACGGTGCTGGCAGAGTCACATTTGGTTCGCCAAGTGTCGCGGCGCGTGGCGGGGGTTGGAATGATAGCGTCCGAGGGGGCATCTACTACTTGAGCCTGGGTGGAGGACCTAGCTTCTTTCATCCTACGGTCGGCTTCCGCTGCGTGATTCCCCGCTGAGCCGCGATGCTCTCCCCTCCCACCATCGCCCAACCTACCTTCATCGGAGGCAAGTACCGCATCCTCCGCCCCCTCGGCTCAGGGGCCTGGGGCACCGTCTACGAGGCCGAGCACGGGTGGACCCACCAGCGCGTCGCGCTCAAGCTCCTGCGGCCCGAGCACAGCTCGAACCGAGAGGTCGCGCTGCGCTTCATCGCCGAGGCCCGCGCGGCGTCTCGCGTCTCGCACCCCAGCGTCGTGCGCGTGCTCGACGTCGGCGAAGACGCTGACACGGGCGCGCTCTACATCGTTCAGGACCTCCTCGAAGGCTTCGACCTCGGCCGGATGCTCGATCGCGAGAAGCGCCTCGCCCCCCACGACGCGCTCGACATCCTCCTCCCCGCGATGGGCGCGCTCGTGGCCCTGCACCGCGCGGGGGTCGTCCATCGCGACCTCAAACCGTCGAACCTCTTCCTCGCGCGTCACCCCGAGCGAGGGCTCGTGCCCACGGTGATCGACTTCGGCGTCGCGCGACTCATCGACGGGTCGGGCTCGATCCGTACGCTCACGGGCGAGCTCGGAACGCCCGAGTACATGGCCCCCGAGCAGGTGCGCGGGGAGACCGACGTCGACCACCGCGCCGACGTGGGCCATCGGCGTGATGCTCTTCGAGTGCATCGTGGGGCACACCCTTCCTTGGCCCCGACGTCCCGGCGACGCTCCTCAACGTGCTGAACAGCGCAGCGCCGCGCCTCGACGAGGTCGCGCCCGGCGTGCCCGAGGAGATCTCCGAGATCGTCGCGCAGGCGCTCGCGCCGAACCGCGACGACCGCATCCCGTCGATGCGCGCGTTCCTGCAAGCGCTCCTCGAGTGCCCGCGGATCGAAGAGGGCTTCACGGGGGAGGATCTTCCAGCGGCACAAGCTCTCGTTCCCCGACCTCGAGTCCATCGGCTACGAGCTCACCCAGCTCGACGCGCTCGCGGAGCAACGGGCCTCGATCGCGCACGCCGACACCGTCTGGCTCCTCACCCGCTACGCCGAGACGGGCCCCACCACGCCGCGCGGCGCGGCGCCCTCCGACGCGTCTCCCGCGCCGGTCGCGCCGACTCCGCCCGCGGCGAACGCGCCCGCGGCGAACGTGCCCGCGTCGATGGCGTACTCGTTGACCGAAATCGGGCTGCCCTCGCGTCCACGCAATCGGCGCTGGCTCCTCGCTCTCCCGTTGGTCGCGCTGCTCACGCTGGTGGTCGGCGCCACGCTGTGGCCCCATGGCGACGAGACCTACACGGTTCAGTTCGAGGTCGTTCCGCGCGTCGCCACGGTGCGCTTCGACGGACGCGCCGCCGGCGTGGGTACGCTCCGCCAGACGCTCCGTCGAGACGGCGTGACCCATCACGTCGACCTCGCCGCGGCGGGGTATCGCCCGATGACCGTGTACTTCAGGGATCGAGCGCCGCCGGCCAGGATCGCGCTGATTCGCGAGTGATCTTGCCGCGGTCACCCCGCCACGAGCGTTGACAGCCTCTTCGCGGGCGGTGTTCACTCCCTCTACGCAGCATGAGTGGGGGCACGGGACCGCAACTCCGCGTCGGCGCATGAGCTCGCTGGAGCACGCGATCCTCTCGCCGGGTGAGCGCGTCGGCAACTACGAGGCCGTGCGTCGGGTCGGCGTCGGCGGCATGGGCGAGGTCTGGGAGGCCCGCCACAGCGCGCTCAAGAAGCGCGTCGCGCTGAAGATCCTGCTGCCCGAGCACGCGCGCTCGCCCGAGGTCACGGCGCGCTTCCTCCGTGAGGGCGAGGCCGCGTCTCGCATCCGCCACCCGCACGCCGTCGAGGTCTTCGACGTGGGCGCGCACCGCGGCCTCCCCTACCTGGTGATGGAGCTGCTCGAGGGACGCGACCTCGACCAGTGGCTCCACGACGACGGCGTGCTCTCGGTCGAGGCCGCCGCCGACATCGTCGCGCCGGTCGTCGCCGCCATCGCTGCCGCGCACGACGAGGGCGTGGTCCACCGCGACCTCAAGCCAGGGAACATCCACCTCTCGATCACCCGCGACGGGGTGCTCGTGCCGAAGGTGCTCGACTTCGGCATCTCGCGCGTCGACGGCTCGGGCGACGTCCGCACCGCCAGCGCGACGGTGCTCGGCACGCCGATGTACATGTCGCCGGAGCAGACCCGCGGCGCGAGCGACGCGACGCACGCCAGCGATCAGTACGCGATCGGCGTGATCCTCTACGAGTGCGTCACGGGGCGACCGCCCTTCGACGCGCCCACGGTCTTCGGCCTCATCGCGCGCATCGGAACGGGCGAGTACATGCCGCCGCACGCTCCGGCCTGAGATCCCGCAGACCTTCGAGGCCGTGATCATGCGCGCGATGTCGCTCGACCCGGCGAAGCGCTTTCCGACGACGCGCGCGCTGGGGCTCGCGCTCTTGCCCTTCGCGTCGGAGCCCGTGCGCCGACACTGGCAGCCCGTCTTCGAGGGGCGACTCTCGTCGGCCTCGATGACCTCGCCGGCGCCGCGGGATTCGCTTCCTGAGCGGCGCACGACGCTCGGTGGCGCGGCGCACGCGTCATCGGTCACACCGCGGAGCCCGACGTCACAGAAGGGCGTCCTCACGATCGCAGCGCTCGGGGTCGTGCTCGCCGCGGGCGTGGCGGGCGTCCGGTGGGGCGCGACCCGGGGTGGAGAGGTTCGTCGTCGACCTGCAGGTCACGGCGCCCAACGCGACGATGACCCTCGATGACACTGCGCTCGCGAGCGGGAACTTTCACGGGGAGTACAGTCGCGACGGCGCGGTGCATCGGCTGTCGGTCAACGCTCCTGGTGCCGCGGGCGCGACATCGTGTTCGTCGACGCGCCGCCGGGGCCGATCCTGCTGGAGCGCCCACGAGCGGCGCCGCCGCGCACGCCGCGGTGCTCCCACAACCGGAGCCTGTGATTCCTACGCCACCTGCCCCGACGCCTGCAGTCGACCCGCCGATCGCACCGACGCCGACCGCACCCACGCTGCTGGCCGCGGACCTCGTCGAACCCGAGCCATCGCCCCATCGCGGCGGGAAGACACGAGCACCCGTCCTCGCGACGCGGCCGAGTCACACACCGCGCGCGCGCGAGTCGGTCGCCGTGGAGTCTTGCCACCTCCTCCGCGACAATCGCAGGGGCCGCGGTCAGATGGGCGAGTACTGACGGCACCTTGAGATGATTCGCTCGCACCGACTCCGCGCCGATCCCCGCGACGCTCGCCTGCGCGCTGGCTTCGCTTCGCCCAGCCATCGACCTGCCCGGCACAGACACGCGCCGACCTCGCTGGAGGACGAGGGCCGCGCCCTTCGCCAGTCGCAGAGGGACGTCGAAGCGCTCGAGCGATTCCGTCAGGCCTTCGCGCTCTGTCACGGGCGCGTGCCCTCGCCCGCGCAGGCCTAGCCGAAGGAAGCCTCGGGATGTGGCTGGAGGCGCAGCGAGACGTGATGCAGGCGCTGACGATCCGTGAGCCGTGGGTTCTGGAGAACGAGTCCAGACCCTCAGCGACCTCGAGACGATTCGCGGCATCTCGGTCAGTTGGAGCTCATCGGCGGAGTGACCATCGGGCGAGCTGCTCATCAACGGTCGCCCCGCAGGTACGTGGCCACGCACTGGCGCGTTCCCCGTCGTCGCTGGGACGGTCGTTGTCGAAGTGCGCTCACCGCAGCACGAGCTGTTCCGACGCTCGATCGAGGTGCCGCCGAGAACCTTGGTGCGCGAACAGGTGCGGCTCGTTCCCCGCGTGGGCGCTGCGACCGCGCGCTCAGAGACGGCCCCTCAGGCCGGGCCTGGCCCCCTCGGCCGTCGTGATGCCTCCGCCCATTGATGCACCGGGAGACTTCCTGGCAGGTGCCCGCGGGGTGGACCGCGGTGGGCCTCGCCGGGGCCGGTGTCGGCGTCGGCATCGCGGGGCTCCTCCACGCGCAGGCGCGGCGGTCGACCTACGACAACGACGCAGCGGTGTACCCCGCGGGAGACGGACGCGACCTACTGCGCGGGATCATCGACGGCGTCGACGCGGGTCGAGCGATGACGATCGCGGGCTTCGTCCTCGGGCGGGGTGCTCGCGGTGCTGGGGACGGTGTTGTTGGTCACGGCGCCGTCTCGACGCGCGAGCGAGCAGCGCGCGTGGACGTGTGCGCGCCCGCCATGGGCGGCGGAGCGGGGGTTTGACGTGCGCGGTGCGGTTCTGACGAAAGGCGGGGAGCCATGAGAGCGAGCGCGAGTGACCGTTGCGGTCGTGATGCTGTGCGGAGCGGGTCTGCTGGGTTGCCCGGGGAGTGAGCGCAACGCGGCGGCGGACATGGACGCCGTGGTGAGGTCTGACGTCGAAGCGGGCATGAACGAGCGACCCGAATTCGTCGACGAGGACGCGGGATGATCGTCGAAGAGGACGCGACGGTGATCGTCGACGAAGACCGGGTGGAGTTCTTCGACGATGACATCGTGAGCATCGACGGGGACGTACCCGACGCGGACGTCGTAGACGTGCCTGACGTCGACACGGGTACGGTGGTCGCCCCTCCGGACGGCGGCATCCAGATGACCTTCACCTTCGTCAGCGCGGCGCTGGTCAGCCCACCGGACGCGTCGATCCAGATGAACGCGCAGATCTCGTGGCACGGCTCGCTCTCGGGGAGCGCGGGCGGGATCACCTTCCACGGCACGATCCACTGACACGCGGAGGAACGGGGATGAAGACGCGACGGTGGGTCGTCGGTGTGGTCGTGCCGTGCCTCACGGCGGTGGTCGGTGGCTTTTTCGGTGCGCGACTCGCCGCGGCGGACCCGGGCGGTCGCACGCGACGCGCGCTGACCGTGGCGGGGACGCTCACGGGCGCGGGGTCGAGCGCGATGGTGACCTTCCGCTTCCGTAACGGGGCGGCGCAGCAGTGCGCGCCCGTGGTGATGGTGATGCCCACCGCGGAGGCGCGTTCTCCGCGGAGGTGCCGCTGGATCAAGCTGGGCAGGTGTGCCCCGACGCGCTCTTCGACGGCAGCGACGTGCAGGTCGACGTGGTGGTCGGCGGGACGACCGTGGTGAACGGCAGCGCGGTGAACCCTGTCCCGTATCGCCGCGCTACGCCGAGCAGGTGGCACGCCCGATTGCCCGGTGGGGTATGAGCGCGATAGCGATTCGAGCTCATAGGGGATATGCGATTGTGTGTGCGACGCAGCAGAGATACCGCCGCCGTGGTCGACGAGGTAGCGGGTTGGTTCCGGCGCGAGCGCGTTCTGGATCGATCGGTAGCATGAGCGTCTCCACGAGCTACGACGTCGCCCCCACAGCGGTGGTCCTCGGACGTTCGGCGGACGACTATGGGGACACGTTCCCCGACAATGGACGATGGACGGTCAGGCGTTATGTACTCAGCTTATCGTGATCCGGCTGGCGGGCAGCCGAGCAGATTCTTGACCTGGCTCAGGCCGACGTGGCCTGCCGACTCGCGGGCAAGCGTCTCCCTCATGGTGCTGAGTGGCTCTTTGCAGCATGGAACCCCGGACGAGAGTCAGTGTCACCACTGTCCGGCGATGTCGCGATGGCCCTGAGAGCAGTTTCGTTGTCCGCCTGTCGGAGTGCTTGGGGCGCCCAGGACATGATCGGCAACTTGGCAGAATGGACCGCTGATTGGGCGGGGTCGCCTGGCGACGAGACGCGAAACAGCTTTAGCACCACGTGGCCTGGGGCGACGATCTTCTCTAGTGACCGCAGCCTCAACGTCGGCGGAGCAGTCTTCGAGTCGGATGCGACGCTCAACGCCGGATTGCCGGCAGGAGTGATTCGCGGAGGCTCTTGGCGCAACGCTCCAGCTGAGACCGGAGTGTATGTCATGGACCTCCGCTACGCCCCGTCTGCATTTGCGGCGGAAATCGGCTTCCGCTGCGTGATCCCGCGATGAACGCGTTGGGGATTCGGGACGGGGAGTTGGCGCAGCACGCCCGCTGGCTGGGGTTGGGCGCTGCCGCGGAACGGAATGACCGTGGCGGGCGCAACGTCAGCGTTGTCGCCACACCAAACACGTTTCACAAGTGAGCTTCGGTTGGACACGAACCGTCGATCGTTCCTGCATCGCACGCACTTCCAGGGTGCCGTGGTCGCCGTCGCCGTGTGCGCCGGGATGACCGCCGCGAACGCGCTCACCGCGGGGCGAACGGGTGGTCACTCGCGCTCTGCCCTCACCGTATCGGGCACCATCAACGGCCCCGGCATGGGCGCTTCGGTGACGGTGAACTACGACTTCCTCAAGGGCGGGAGCACCGTCTGCACCGTGCCGACGACCCTCGCACGAGACACCTCGACCGGGAGCTTCACCGGTGAGGTTGACACCGCGGCATGCCCGTCGAACCTCTTCGACGGCTCCGACGTCACCGTGCGCGTCGACGTAGGGGACGCGGGCGTCGCCACCGGAGCGGTGAACCCGGTCCCGTACGCGCGCTACGCCGAGCAGGTGGGCACGGCCGATTGTCCGGTGGGGTATGAGCGCGACCGCGCGGAGACGCGCTGGGTGGTCTGCTCGCGGGCGTACGCGCTCGGTGCGGTCACGGTGCGCGACGAGGTGGTGCGGGTCGGCACCGGCGCGACCGCCTTCTGGATGGACCGCTACGAGGCCAGCGTGTGGGACGCGACGAGCGGCGCGCAGTTCGGTGCGACTGGGGCAGACTACCCGAGTCGCCTTGGTGCCAACGGGCAGTGGGCCGCGGGGGCGCGTGACTCCTTGCTGGCGTTGTCCCGCGCAGGGGTGACCCCGAGCCGGTTCCTGTCGTGGTTTCAGGCGAGCGCGGTGTGCAGCGCGGCCGGGAAGCGTCTGATGACGCGGCGGGAGTGGTTCGCGGCGACGGATGGGTTGGTGGCGATCGACCCGACGGCGCCGCTCAACGGGAACGCCACAGGAGAGCACGGGTGCAACACCGGCGGCTCGGGGCCGCGCAACACAGGTCTTGGAACGGACTGTGTGAGCTCGTGGGGCGTGCAAGATCTGATTGGGAACCTCTGGGAGCAAACCGAGGACTGGTACGCCGCCGCAGGCACCGCGAACGGAACCAACAACGCCATCAACATCGACGCTCTCAGTTGGCCGTCCGGCTACGGTGAAGATGCCACGCAGAACGTTAACGGCTCCGTCGTGCGCGAAGTCCCCACGCGTGCGATCGGATTGCCGGGAGTGGGTCTGCTCGGGGGTCAGTGGAGCAGTGGGACGACGAGCGGCGTGTTCTCACTGGACGTCGGCGCAGCCCCTCGTACCGCTCGGAGTCGATTGGCATCCGTTGCGTGATCCCACGCTGACGGGTTTCACGGAGTCATCACGGCCATGCGGTCTCCAACGACCTCCCTGGCGGCGCGGCGACCTCGCGTCGTCGCCGCGGCCCGTCCCTCCCCCGTCGTCGAGAGCCAGACACGCGTCCGAGAGGCGTCGCCTACACCTTCACGCCCCTCACTGGTCGGGAGCGTCGAGGCGCTCGGCCAACGCGTTGACGCCCTTCGCGCGCGGAGCGCAGAGTGATCCGCATGACGTCCGGCGCACCCGCGGCCCCACGCGCCCGAAGACATCGCGCCCGACGTCTCTGGCCTGGTGACGGAGGACGACGCGCCGGTGGCGATCTACTCCGGGAGAAGCAGCAGCGGCTGTTGACCGAAGCGCTCTACAGCTCGTGGGGCGGGCCTCCGTCCGGTACGGACGCGTCGGAGCTTCGTGGCCATGGTCAACGTGGGGGTGTTCTCGTCGGTGCACGAGCCCCCCGTGGTTCCCGACGTGCTGCTGAGCGCCGATGTCGAACCTCACCCCGACATCTTCAAGAAGGAGCACAGGAGCTACTTCATCTGGGAGTTCGGCAAGGCCCCCGACGTGGGATCGAGGTGGTGTCGAACCGCGAGGGCGAGGAGCTCGGACAGAAGAAGCGTCGATACGCGCGGATGCGCGTCACGCACTACGTCGTGTGGGACCCAGGGGCTTTCCTCGACGCGGGGAGAGCTTGCCGTGTTCGAGCTCGAGGCCACGTGTACTCCCGGGCGAAGCGGGCCTTCTTCGCGCACCTCGGCGTGGGCTTGCGGGTGTGGGTCCTTGGAGGGCGACTTCGAGGGGCTCCACGCGCGGTGGTTGCGCTGGTGCGACGCGAGCGGAGAACCGTTGCCCACGGGACGGAGAGGGCTGACGCAGAGCGAGAGAGGGCCGACGCAGAGCGAGAGAGGGCCGAGCGCCTGGCGTTTCCGCGCGCTCGGGATCGACCCCGAGTGAGCGCCGCCCGCCCACGCGGCGTGATCCCTCGCTGCTCCCGCGGCGACTCGGCCGCTCGACCCCGCGCATCGCATCACCCCTCCCGTCGCCTACCCGCGTCTACGCGCTCGGACAGGTCACCCCTCCCCCGCGCCTAAAGGCCCGCGTCGACGCGCTTCCGGGCGGGTCACCCTCCCGTCGCCCTGAAAAGTGGTGGCCCCTCGGGAAAGTGACGTCACCCTTCCCCGAGCGGGGATGTCCCTTCTGGAAAGGACCCCCCGCCATGAAGAACCGCACCTCCTGCATCGCCACCGTCACCGTCCCCTTCACCACCCACGACCCGCGCGTCGCGCTCGCGCACTTCGGGCCTGTCGCCGAGGCCATCGCCGAGGACGAGGCCCCGCTCCTTCCGCGGCGACGTGAACGTCGCTCGGCACAACGTCACCCGCGGGCTCGCTGCGCTGGAGCCCTTCCGCGAAGCCCTCGCGGGTCGCGTCGGCGCCATCGACGTCGCGCGGCTGTGGAACTCCCCGCCCTCTGCCTCGCCACCACCCTCGCCGTCGACCTCGTCGCCCACCCTGTCTCCGCGGGCGAGATCGCCGCCGTCGACCGCGAGCTCATCCCCATGCGCGAGGCCGCGCTCCGCTACCTGGAGTGCGTCGAGCTCCTCGGGATCGTCCCCGCCGGACGCGCCGCCGCCATCCGTGAAGGCGCGGGCCTGCTCGACCGCGGGCGCGACTGCGTGACCCTCGCGCAGACCTTCGCCGAGCACGACGGCGCCTTGATGGCCGACAGCACCCTTCACCGCGGCGCAGCTCGACACGCTCAGCGAGAAGGGCGCGTGGCTCGTCGCCAACGTCACCCCGCGCGGCGTCGCGAAGGCGCGCTCACGCACCGCCGAGGGGCTCCTACGCGACCGCCTCGGGCGATTGCTCAGCGACCGCTACGAAGAGGCCCGCGCCGTCGGGGCCGTGGCCTTCGGGCTGCGCGAGCTCGACGCGAAGGTCCCGCCCTCTTCTCGCGGGTGAACGCGCCGCGCGGAGCGGAAGAGGCCGAGACCGACGCGAAGACTGACACGGAGTCAGAGGCGAAGAAGACCGACGCGAAGACCGACGCGAAGGCCGAGACCTCCGTCGCGGAGCCCGCGAAGTATCCGAGCACGGGCTGACCGCGCGCTCACGCCCATCCGTGCTACCGAAGCGGCGTGAGCGCCCGCTCCCTCACCTTCGTCCTCTGCCTCGCCGCGTGCGCGCCGTCGGAGCCCCCCGCCCTGCTGCGCTCCCCCGACGTCCTCCCTCCACGGACCCTCCCGTCTCTCCCGACGACGTCACCGACCCCGGGCCCGTGACCTGCGAGACCACCGCGTGCGAGCCCGGCACCGTGTGCGAACCTTCGACGTCGAGTGCGACGACGCTGACGCGCGGGCGACTGCCTCCACCCCACCTGCGTCCCGGTGGGCGACGATGACGCCGGCTGCGCCCCTCGATGGACGCCGCCGTCGACGTCCCCTCGCCCGTGATGGACGCGGGCCGCGCAGACGTCCCCCGCGACACCGGCCCACGCGACACGGGCGTGCGCGACACGGGCGTGCGCGACCCGGGCCCCATCGTCGGCGACCCCTGCCGCGGCCCCAACCAACCCACCGTCCTCCGCGTGATGACCTTCAACATCAAGAGCGCGCAGGTCACCAACCTCAACGCCATCGCGTCGGTCATCAACGACGCCCGCGTCGACCTCGTCGCGCTCCAGGAGGTCGACCGCGACTCGAACCGCTCGGGCCGCGTCGACCAGGCCGCGCGCCTCGGCGCCCTCACGCGCATGAACTACGTCTTCCGCGCGACCCGGCCGCTCCCCGGCGGGCAGTACGGCGTCGCGCTGCTCTCGCGCTTCGACGTGCTCTCGGCGGTGGCGCACGACCTCCCCGCCGAGGGCTTCGAGCCGCGCGTCTACGTCGACGCCCGCCTCGACCTCGGCGGCGGGAGACGTCTCCGCGTCGGGTTCACGCACCTCGACTTTCACGTCGACGCCGCGCAGCCGCAGGTGCGCGAGGTGCTGCGCCTCACGGCGTCGTCTCCGCCCGCGCTCATCCTCGGCGACTTCAACTTCACCCCCGACCGACCCGTGCACGACGTGATGGCCGCGCAGTACCGCGACGTCTGGAGCGTCGTCGGCGACGGCCGCGGCCCCACCGTGCCCGCGCGGAGCCCCGGCGCGCGCATCGACTACGTCTGGATCACCCGCGGCGACGGCGCGCTGCGCCCCCTCTGCGCGTACGTGCCCAACACCACCGCGAGCGACCACCGCCCCGTCGTCGCCGCGTTCCCGATGCCGTAGCGATGGCCGACCTCTTCGACTGCCGACGCTGCGGCGCGTGCTGCTGCAACCCCGACGAGAACCGTCGCGAGGGCTCCGTCGACTGGGTCGAGGTCGGCGACCACGAGCCCATCCTCAAGGACGAAGCGCTCGCGCGACGTCTCGTGGTGGTGAACGACAAGGGCGAGCGTCACCTGCGCCTCGACGACGCGGGGCGCTGCCTCGCGCTGCGCGGAAAGGTCGGCAAGCGCGTCGAGTGCACCGTGTACGCGCTCCGCGCCGACGGGTGCCGCAAGGTCGCGTCGGGCAGCGCGATGTGCCTGCAGTACCGCGCCGAACGAGGTGTGATGCGCTGAGCGCTGAGAGAGGTCCGCAGAAATCCACGGCGGAGCTCGGGGGTTGCGACGCGCTGACGCCGCGCGTTAGGGTGCGCGGCATGGAAGGGAGCCCCTCGACGCGAGGGGCGGAGGGGAGTGATCTGTCCTCCGCCCACGATCCATGGACCCCTGCCCGGCTCCGCCGCGTGCTCGACACCGAGCTGCGCGGCGTGCCCGTGGTCGTGATGTCGAACCGCGAGCCGTGGGTGCACGAGCGCGGCAACGACGGCGTGGTGCGCGCGCGGCAGCCCATCGGCGGGCTCGTCACCGCGCTCGAGCCCGTGGTGCGCGCGTGCCGTGGCCTCTGGGTCGCGCACGGCTCGGGCAGCGGAGACCGCGCGACCTCAGACCAGCGCGGGAGGGTGCGCGTGCCCGAAGACGCCTCCGACGGGGAGCGCTACACCCTGCGCCGCGTGTGGCTCTCCGACGCGGAGTACAAGGGCTACTACGAGGGCTACGCCAACGAGGGCCTCTGGCCCCTGTGCCACGTCGCGCACGAGCGGCCGGTGTTCCGCAGCGACGACTACGCCGCGTGGCTGCGCGTGAACGAGCGCTTCGCCGACGCCGTCGCCGCCGAGGCGCGCCGCGACGACCCCGTCGTGCTCGTGCAGGACTACCACCTCGCGATGGCGCCGCGCTTCCTCCGCGAGCGGCTGCCGAAGGCCACCATCGTGAGCTTCTGGCACATCCCCTGGCCCAACGCCGAGCGCTACGCGATCAACCCCTGGAGCGGCGAGGTGCTCGAGGGGCTCCTCGCGAGCGACGTGGTGGGCTTTCACACCCAGGGCCACTGCAACCATTTCCTCGCGGGCGTGTCGGCGCTGCTCGAAGCGCGCGTCGACCACGAAGACAGCTCCGTGGTGATGCACGGCCACCGCACGCGCGTGCGACCGTGGCCCATCTCCATCGCGTGGCCCGACGCCATCGCCGCGGTGTCTCCGCCGCCGCGCGAGTGCCGGCGCGCCCTCCTCGACCGCTACGGCCTGCCCGACGACGCCGTGGTGGGCGTGGGCGTCGACCGCCTCGACTACACCAAGGGGATCGAAGAGCGGCTCCTCGCCGTCGAGCGGATGTTGGAGCAGCACTCGGGCCTGCGCGGTCGCTTCTACTTCGTGCAGGTGGCCGCGCCGAGCCGCACGAACCTCCCCGCGTACCGCGCGCTCACCGAGCGCGTCGAGACCCTCGCCGCGGCCATCAACGAGCGCTTCGGCGAGGGCGGCGTCGGGCCGGTGATCCTCGTGCGCGAGGCCATGGGCCCGCGCGCCGTGTACGAGCTCTACCGCGCCGCCGACCTCTGCTACGTGAGCTCGCTCCACGACGGGATGAACCTCGTCGCCAAGGAGTTCGTCGCCGCCCGCGACGACCTGCGCGGCGTGCTGGTGCTCTCGCGCTTCACGGGCGCGGCGCGCGAGCTCGGGGCCGCCCTCGTGGTGAACCCCTACCACATCGACGAGGCCGCCCACGCGCTCCTCACCGCGGTGGAGATGCCCGCGCACGACCAGGCCGCGCGCATGACCGAGATGCGCCGCGTGGTGTCGGAGGAGAACGTGTGGCGCTGGGCGGGGCGGATGCTCACCGAGGCCGCGCGCGTGCGCCGCGAGAAGCGCATCGCCCCGCCGGGCGAGCTCGCGCGGGTGCCCGCGCCCAAGGGAGACGCGTGAGGGCGAAGCCGCTCCTCACCGACGAGGGCCGCGCGGCGCTGCGCGCGTTCGTCTCCGCGGGCCCGACGCTCCTCGCCTTCGACTACGACGGCACCCTCGCCCCGCTGGTGCTCGACCCGGCGCACGCCACGATGCGCCCCCGCACCCGCGCCCTGCTCGAGCGCCTCGTGCGGGCTCGCCCCGACGCGGTCGCGCTGGTGTCGGGGCGGGCGCGGTCCGAGGTCTTGCGGCTCACGCAAGGCGTGCCGGTGCGGCGCGTGGTGGGCTCGCACGGCCGCGAGTCGAGCGACGAGGGCGTGAGCGACGCGCGGGTCGAGCGCTGGGGCGACGCGCTCTCGACCGCGCTGCGCGAGGTGGCGGGCGTGAGGGTCGAGCGCAAACCGGGCGGCGTGGCCCTGCACTGGCGCGGCGCGCCCGACCTCGACGTCGCGAGCGAGGCCGCGACGCGGGCCGCGGGAGCGGTCGAAGGCGCTCGGGTCATAAAGGGGCACATGGTCGTGGAGGTGCTGCCTTCTGACGCACCCCACAAGGGCCACGCGATCGAGTCGCTCTGCGCCGACGGAGGCTTCTCGCGCGCGCTGTACGTGGGCGACGACACCACCGACGAGAGCGTGTTCGCCCACGCGCGGGTGGCGCTCTTCGGGGTGCGCGTCGGCGAGGTCGACACGGCCGCGGAGTGGGGCCTCTCGTGTCAGCGCGACGTCGACGCCGCGCTAGAGTGCCTCGCTGACGTCACGGGGGCTTGAGGCGCGGCGATTGCTGTGGGGCAGCGCATGATGCTTCACAGGCTCCGCGTCGCCCTGGTCGCGGCGCTGGTCGCCGTCGTCGGGTGCGGACGCGGGCGCGAGGCGGACCGGCGCCGGGTCTTCGCGCCCCCGTACCGGGTCGATCCAGACCACCCGACGCGGCTGCTGGTGCGCGGAGACCTCGACCCGAGGATCGAGACCACGGCCGCGGGGAGCGGCGCGGTGCAGGCGGTGCTGGTGGGCCACGGGCGGCTGGCCTTCGCGCCCGACGCCTCGTACGCGCTGCGGGTGCCCTTCGTGTCCTTCGTCGACCGGGTGCGGGTGGCGGTGGATGACGTGGTGACCCCGGGGCAGCCCCTCGCGGAGCTGCGCAGCCCCGACGTGGCGCGGATGCGCGCGGAGCTGGTGAACGCCCAGGCCACGCTGCGCGCCGAGGAGGCCAACGCCGCGCGCCTGCAGCGGCTGGTGTCGGACGGCACGGCGACGGAGCGGGAGCTCACCGAGGCCAACGCTCGCTTGCAGAGCGCGCGGGCGAGCCTCGCGGGGCTGCGGTCGTCGCTCTCGGCCGCGGGGGTGAGCGACGGCGCGGGGGACCGCTGGGTGCTGCGCGCGCCGCGCGGGGGCCGCGTCTTGATGCGCACGATGGACCCGGGCGAGAGGGTCACGCCCGACGACGCGCAGCCGGCGCTGATGGTGGGCGACCCTGACCGGCTCGTGGTGCGGGCGTCGTTCCCCGAGCGCGACGCGGTGTGGCTCGACGACGGGATGCCCTGCTCGTTCACGGTGAACGCGGTGGGCAACGACCGCTGGGAGGGCACGCTCAGCGAGGTGGTGCGCGCGGTCGACCGCAACACCCGCGCGGCCTCGGCCACCTGCACCCCGCGCCGCTGGGACCGGCGCCTCACCGCCGAGATGCTCGCGCGCGTCGAGGTCGCGGTGCGCGGCGACGGCGCGGTGGTAGTGCCTCGCTCGGCGGTGCTCCTGCGCCGCGATGACCGCGTGGTGTTCGTGCGCGTGGCGCCCGGCGTGATCGAGCGCCGCCGCGTGGAGCTCGGCCTCTCGCTCGGCGACCGCGTGCTGGTCACCTCGGGCCTCGACGCGGGCGAGCCCGTGGTCACCGCGGGCGCGGTGCTCCTCGACGGCGAGCTCGACCCCCTGCTCTGAGCGAGAGGAGACGCCCGTGCTCGCAGCCATCATCCTCCGCTCCGCGCGCAAGCCCGCCGTGGTGCTGGGCCTCGCGCTCCTCTTCGCGGCGATCGCCCTGCACGCCTTCCGTCAGCTCCCGGTCGAGGCCTTCCCCGACGTGACCGACCCCTCGGTCGACGTGGTGGCGGTCTTCCCGGGTCAATCCGCCGAGGAGGTCGAGCGCCGCGTCTCGCTGGAGCTGGAGCGCGCACTCGCCGGCACGCCCCGCGTGACCAGCACCCGCATCGTGTCGGTCTACGGCCTCGCCCTCGCGACGCTGCGCTTCGACGACCGCGGCACCACGCGCGAGAACCGCGCCCTCGTCGCCGAGCGTCTCCGTGAGGCCGAGCTCCCCGAGGGCGTCGAGGCCTCGCTCGGCCCCGACGCGACGCCCGTGGGGCAGGTGTACCGCTACACGCTCCGCGGGCCGCGGCCCCTGCGCGAGCTCAGGGCCATTCAAGACTTCGTGGTGGAGCGACGGCTTCGCGCCGTCGACGGCGTGGCCGACGTGGTGACCTTCGGCGGCTTCGAGCGGCAGTACGCCGTGCGCCTCGACCCGGTGCGCCTCGCGGCCATGGGCCTGAGCGTGGGGAGCGTCTACACCGCGCTGGAGCGCGCCAACGCCAACGCGGGCGGCGGCAACGTCGCCATCGGCTCGCAGGAGTTCGTGGTGCGCGGCCTCGGGCTCCTGCGCGACCCGGCCGAGATCGGCGAGGCCCTCGTCGCGTGGAACCAGGGCGTGCCCGTGCACGTGCGCGACGTGGCCGACGTGGTCGAGAGCTCGACGCCGCGCAGGGGCGCGGTGGGCCGCGGAGAGACCGACGAGGTCGTCGAAGGCATCGTGCTCCTGCGCCGCGGAGAGAACCCGAGCGACGTGCTCGAGGGCATCCGCGCGCGCATCAACGAGCTCGAGCACGGCGTGCTCCCGCGCGACGTGCACGTCGACACCTTCTACGACCGGCAGCGCCTCGTCGACGCCACGCTCTCGACGGTGCAGGGGAACCTCCTGCACGGCGCGGTGCTGGTGATCGCCGTCCTGTACCTCTTCCTTCGCACGCTGCGCGGGGCGGTGATCGTGGGCGCGGTGATCCCGCTGGCGCTGGGCGCGGCCTTCGTGGGCCTCACGCTCCTCGGCCGCTCGGCCAACCTCATCTCCCTCGGCGCCATCGACTTCGGGATCCTCGTCGACGGCGCGGTGGTGGTGCTCGAAGCGACGCTCTACGCGCTCGACCGACGTCGCGCTGAAGACCGCGGCGAGGTCATCGCGAAGGCGGGAGCCTCGGTGGCGCGGCCCGTGGGCTACGCGATGGCGATCATCGTCGCGGGGCTCCTGCCGGTGTTCACCCTGGAGCGCGTCGAGGGGCGGATCTTCTCCCCGATGGCGCTCACCTACGCCTTCGCGCTGGTGGGCGCGCTCGCGGCGGCCTTCACGGTGGTGCCCGCGCTGGAGCGGGTGCTCCTCCCGAAGGAGGTCCCGCACGGTGATCCGCGGTGGCTCGCGGCGCTGCGTCGGTGGCACGGCCGGGCGCTGCACGCGCTGAAGGGTCACCGCGGCGTGGCCGTCGCGCTCACGCTGATGGTGACCGTCGCCGCGGGGGCCTACGCGCGCGGGATCGGCACGGAGTTCCTCCCCGAGCTCGACGAGGGCGGGCTGTACATCACGGCGGTGTTCCCCTCGACGGTGTCGCTCGACGAGGTGCGGCGGCAGGTGCCCGGGATGCGCGCGCGGATGATGGCGATCCCCGAGACCACCGACGTGCTCTCTCACATCGGCCGCCCCGAGCACGCGGCGCAGGCCGAGGGGCCCAACAACGTCGAGTTCTTCGTGGCCCTCGCGCCGCGCGAGCGGTGGCGCCGCGGCCTGCGTCGGCAAGACCTCGAAGACGGCCTGCGCGACACGCTCGGCGAGGTCCCCGGGGTCCAGTACAACTTCTCGCAGCCCATCACCGACCGCGTGTACGAGACCCTCTCGGGGATCATCGGCCAGGTGGTGGTGAAGGTGCGCGGCGACGACCTCGCGACGCTCCAGCGCACGGCCGAGGCCCTGCGCGCCGAGCTCCGTCGGGTGCCGGGGGTGACCGACCTCGCGATCTATCAAGCGGGAGACGCGCCGCAGCTCGCCATCGAGCTCGACCGGGAGCGCCTCGCGCAGCACGGGCTCACCGTCGACGAGGCCCAGCAGGTCATCGAGATCGCCCTCGGCGGAAAGGTCGCGACCTCCATCTGGGAGGGCCAGCGCCGCTTCGACGTCGCGCTGCGCCTGCCCGACGCGACGCGCGCCGACCCCGAGGCCCTCGGACGTCTCACGCTCGGTGAGGGCGACCGACGCGCGACCCTCGCCGAGGTGGCCGACATCCATTTCACCCGCGGCCGTGCGGCCATCTGGCGCGAAGACCTCTCTCGCTTCGTCGCGCTGAAGTTCAACGTGCGCGGGCGCGACCTCGGCTCGGTGGTGAACGAGGCGCGGCGGAGGGCGGCGCGCGTCCCGCTCGCCGAGGGCGTGACGGTGAAGTGGGGCGGCGAGTTCGAGAACCAGGCCCGCGCGATGAAGCGCCTCGCGGTGACGGTGCCGCTCTCGCTCCTGCTCGTCGCGCTCATCCTCCGCGCGCTCTTCGGCCGGTGGAAGCCCGCCCTCGCGATCCTCTCGCTCCTCCCGGTGGCGGTGCTCGGCGCGGTGGCGGGGTTGCGCCTCGCGGGCGAGAACCTCTCGGTGTCGGCCGCGGTGGGCTGCGTGGCCCTGCTCGGTCAGGTGGCGCTGGGCGGGGTGCTGGTGTGCGAGCGCGTCGACGAGGCGGCGGAGCACGGCGACGAGACCCCGTCGCTCACGGGCGCGGTGGAGGCGCTGCGCCCGGTGCTGTTGACCTCGACGCTCGCGGCGCTCGGGCTCGTGCCCGCGGCGCTCTCGCACGCGATGGGGAGCGAGACGCAGCGGCCCTTCGCCATCGCGATCATCGCGGGGGTGGTGTCGGCGCTGCCCGCGGTGCTGCTTCTGCTCCCGCTGGTGTACCGGCCGACGCGGCCTCCGCCCGAGGCGGTGGTGCACCACCGGGTGTCGTCTCCGCCGCCCGCGGCGATCGCGCTCTTCGCCGCGCTCCTCGTCGCGCTCCCGTCGGCGGCGCGCGCGCAGGAGAGCGCGCCCCCGATGGACGAGCGCGCGGTGGTCGACGCGTGGCTCGCGCGCTCTCCCGAGGCGCGCGCGCTGCGGGCGAGGGTCACCGCCGAGCGTTGGGAGGTGGTGACCGCGGGGCTCTTGCCGAACCCCGAGCTCGCGCTGGGGGTGAACATCCTGGCGACGGGGGTGCCGCCCGACGGGCGGTACAACGGCTCGGCGCAGTTGACGCTGCCTGTCCTGGCGTCGGGGCAGCGGGGCGCGCGCAGAGAGGCCGCGAGCGCGGGCGTGGCGCAGGTCGAGGCCGAGGTCTCTGAGGCGCTGTGGGAGCGCGTGAACGACCTGCACGGCTACGCGCTCGACCGCGCGTGGGCCGAGGCGCGGCGGAGGCTCTGGGAGACGGGCGTGACCGAGCTCGCGTCGGTGGAGGCCATCGCGCGCTCCCGGGGCGGCGCGGGGCTGGGCACGACCTACGACACGGCGCGCATCGCGACGGCGCGGGCGAACCTTCAGGCGGAGCTCGACGCGACGGCGCTGGAGCGCGACCGGGCCGAGGCGGCGCTGCTCGCGGCGCTCGGCGAGGGAGACGTGCAGAGCGCGCCGGTGACGGTGGAGGGCGTGCGCCCGGTGGCGCTGCCCGAGTCGCTGGAGGCGGTGGAGGCGCTCGCGCTGCGCACGCGGCCCGACCTGGCGCGGGCGCGGATCGAGGTGCGTCGGCAGGGCGCCGAGGGCGAGCGCGCGCGGGCCGACGGGAGGCCGGTGCCGTCGTTCTGGCTGGGCGGGTACGTGACGGCGGCCGAGGGGAGCGTGTCGGTGCTGGGCGGGGTGAGCGTGCCGCTGCCGGTGTTCGACCGGAACCAGGGCCGCGTGGGCCGCGCGCTGGCGGAGCGCGACGCGGCGCGGCTGCGGCTGGAGTCGCTGGAGGCGCGTGCGCGGGCGGAGGTGCGCGGCGCGTGGCGGGTGCGCGCGTCGGCGCGGGAGGCGCTCGCGCGCTTCGAGCAGAGCGGCGTGGCGGCGACGACGGAGCTGTTGGAGCAGGCGCGGCGCGCGTGGCAGGCGGGCGCGTTCAGCATCGCGGAGCTGCTCGACGCGTACCGCGCGGAGCTCGACGCGCGCGCGCAGGCGCTGCGGCTGGGCCGCGCGGTGGCCGACGCCGACGCGGCGCTCGCGAAGGCGGTGGGGAGCTTCGGGCCGTAGCGGGTCGAGCGACCTGCCGCCGCGCGGGACGACAGCCTCCCTCTCCGCCGCGGAGATCACCGTTCGAATCGACCCCAGCACCCCTCTTCGGCACGGTGATCACCGTCGCCGAACGACCCCTCGAACCCTTTTGGGACGGTGATCACCGTCGCCGAACGACCCCCGACCCTGTTTCCGACGGTCCGAACCGTCCCAAACTCCGCATTCTCGGGCGTTTCGAGCGTCTCTCACCCCTTCGCCGCGAGCGCCGCCAGGAAGGCCACGAACGCCGCGTCTTCGGTCGTCGTGACCGGCGCATCCAAAGCGAGGACGCGTCGCGGCGTCGACGCGGCCCCCGCGGCTCGAACGCGACGTCCGTACGGGGGTGGGGACGCCGAGAATTGCCGCAACGTTCCGCGATCGGCTCGCGACACGGGGCGCCATGTCGAACCGAGTCCGATCTGCGACGTGGTGGTTCTCGCTTCGCGCGTACGGCACGCGTCTTCCCGGGGCGGCCGAGGGGCGGACGACACGCGCGACGTCGCGGTCGCCCTCGACGCGTCACCCTCCAGCCCCCGGCCTGGAGACGTACTGCCGCGCGCGGATGCGCTGGCCGCCGATGAACTTCGGAGCCGTCCATCGATCGTTGCTTCGAGCCTCGTTCCGAGACCTCTGCGCGACCCGCGAATGGAAGCTGTTCGCGCTCGCCGTCGAGGACGACCACGTCCACGTGCTCCTCGCCGCGAGCGAGGCGCCCGTCGAGATCCGCTGCGCGTTGAAGTGCCGCGCCACGACCGATCTCAAGCGCGCGGACCTCGTACCGCGCGACCGACCGGTGTGGGCCGACTACGGGAACATCTGGCGCATTCAGAACGAGGCGCACTTCATCGCGGCCTACGACTACGTGCTGCGGCACCGCGAGTAGCCGTTCGCGACGAGCAGACCGCGAAGTCGTACTGCGCGGGCCGCGTCGCCGTCGCGACGCGTCCTCCCCCGTACAAGCGTCCGGGTCGTACCGCGAGGGCCGCGTCGCCGTCGCGACGCGTCCTCTCTTCCGAGAGCGCCCCGCTCCGCCGAGAGGACGCGCGGCGACGGCCGCGCGGCCCCCTCGGTACGACGACTCGTGCGTACAGGCGGCGCCGCAGCCGCCCGCCCGCTCGCGGCGCCGTCGCGACGCGACCTCGCCCGACCCCCTCCCGCCCTCCACTCGCCCCCTCACCCCTTCGCCGCGAGCGCCGCGAGGAAGGCCGCGTACAGCCCCACGCACGCCGCGCCCTCCCAGCGCTTCGGCGTGCGCGGCGCGCGCAGCATCGCCGCCGCCACCAGCGTCAGACCCACCATCACCCCGAGGTCCAGCGCCGACGCGCGCAGGCTCGCGGCGATCGGGCGCACGCACGCCGCGAGGCCCAGGCACAACAGCACGTTGAACACGTTCGACCCGAGCACGTTGCCCACCGCGATGTCTCCGTGCCCGCGGCGCGACGCCACCAGCGAGGTCGCCAGCTCCGGCAGCGACGTGCCCACCGCCACCACCGTCAAGCCCACCATCCGCTCGCTCATCCCCACCGCCAGCGCCAGCCGCGTCGCGCCGTCGACGAACCACCGCCCGCCCAGCACCAGCATCGCCGCGCCCGCCAGCGCCACCAGCAGCGAGCGCCCCCTCCCCCGCGTCACCGACGGAGCGCCCGCCGCGTCCGCCGCGTGCGCCTCCACCGACGCCGCCCGCCGCGCCTCGCGCTCGCGCGCCATGTCTCCGCGCGCCGCGCGCACCATCGCCGCCGTGTAGGTCACCGCCGCGAGCAGGAACAACGCCCCCTCCACCCGCCGCACGCCCCCGTCGAGCCACACCGCCAGCGGCACCGCGAGCGCCGTCGCCACCATGATCGGCACCTCGCGCCGACCCACCCCCGCGGGCACCGCCGCCGGACGCACCAGCACGCTCAGCCCCAGGATCAACCCGATGTTCGCGATGTTCGAGCCCACCACGTTCCCGAGCGCCATCGCCGCGTGGTCGTTCAGCGCCGCCTGCGCCGCCACCACCGCCTCGGGCGCCGAGGTCCCGTAGGCCACCACCGTCAAGCCCACCAACAACTGCGGAACGCCCAGCGACCGCGCGAGCGACGCCGCGCCGCCCACGAACCACTCCGCGCCCAGGTAGAGCAGCACCGCCCCACCGATCAGCAACGCCGCCGCCAACACCCCCGAGTGCCTACCCGACCGCCCCGCCCTACGCCAGCGTCACCCCGTAGCGCTCCCGCCACAGCTCCAGCATCAGGAGCTGGAACATCTCCGTCGCGTTCCGCGGTGAGGCCTTCGCCGCGCGCACGAACCTCCGCACCTCGCCCGCGTCGAGCAGCCCCTCGCCCGCCCGCGACGCCATGCCTTCGAGCAAGGGCGCCCACGGCCCGCGCAGCCACGCGGCCAACGGGATGCTGAAGCCCTGCTTGCGCGTCACGTCGAACCACGCGGGCAGGCGCCTCCGCGCGAGACGTCGCAAGAGGCGCTTGCGCTCGCCTTCGCCCGCCCTCTGCCGCGGTGACAGGCGCGAGAACGCGAACTCCACCACCGCGTGGTCGAGGAGCGGCGCGCGCACCTCGAGCGAGGTCAACATGCTCGCGCGGTCGACCTTCACCAGCACGTCGTCGACCATGTACGTGAGGAAATCGTGCGCCATCGCGCGCTCCCTCGCGTCGGCGCGGTCGGCCACCAGCCGCTCGCGGTACAGCTCCGGCGACGGCGACGCCCCGCGCCGTAACAGCGCGCGGCGCCCCCGCGGGTCGATCAGCCGCGGGAGCGTCACCACCGGGTCGCGGCGGTCGACCATGCGCAGCGCCATGCGCCTCCCGGGGAGCGTCTCGGGCAGCCGCGACGCGAGGGGCATCAGCGGCAGGTGATACAGCCCCACCCGGTGCGCGCGCGCCAGGCGGTGCACCCACGCGTACTGCTTGTAGCCCCCGAAGAGCTCGTCGCCGCCGTCTCCGCCGAGGGCCACCGTCGCGCGGGAGCGCACGAGGCGGCTCACCATGTACGTCGGCACCATCGAGCTGTCGGCGATGGGCTCGTCGAACTGCGCCGCCAGCGGGGCGAGGTGCTCGGCGCTGTCAGACTCGGCCATCAGCTCGACGTGCTCGGTGCCGAGCTCCCGCGCGAGGCGGCGCGCGATCGGGCTCTCGTCGAGGCCGCTCCCAGGGAACCCGATGGTGAAGGTCGTCACCCTCGACGACACCCGCGCCGCCGTCGCCGCGACGAGGCTCGAGTCGAGCCCTCCGCTCAACAGCACCCCCACCGGAACGTCAGCCACGAGTTGCCGCTTCACCGACGTATCGAGGAGCGACTCGACCTCTTCGAGCAGCGTCTGCCACGACGACTCGGGGCCGCCGGCCCAGTGAGGGAGCCGCCAGTACGCGCCCGTGGTCACGCGGTCGGCGCGCAGGTCGTAGCGGAGCCAGTGGGCCGCGGGCAGCTTCGCGTAGCCCTCGAGGATGCACAGCTCGCGCGGCACGTAGCCGTAGGCGAGGTAGTGGTCGAGCCCCGCGGCGTCGGCCCGTCGCGGCATCGCGGGGTGCGCGAGGAGGGCCTTCAGCTCCGACGCGAAGGCGAAGACGCCGTTCGCGTGGCGGTAGAAGAGGGGCTTCTCCCCCGCGCGGTCGCGGGCGACGAAGAGCGTCTCGTCGCGGGTGTCGTAGACCGCGAAGGCGAACATCCCCGAGAGGCGCGCGAGGCACCCGTCGCCCCACTGCGCGTAGGCGGCGAGGAGCACCTCGGTGTCGCTCGCGCTGCGAAAGCTCCACCCGAGCGCGCGGAGGTCTTCGCGCAGCGCGTGGTGGTTGTAGATCTCTCCGTTGAAGACGATCTGGTAGCGGCCGTCGGCCGAGGCCATCGGCTGCGCGCCGCCGGGGGAGAGGTCGACGATGGCGAGACGTCGGTGCCCGAGGCCCACGCGGCCGTCACCGCTGCGCCACAGGCCCTCGCCGTCGGGGCCGCGGTGCGTCATGGCGTCGCGCATCGCGGCGAGGGTGGTGACGTCGATGGGCTCGCGCGCGGAGAGGTAGCCGACGATGCCGCACATTCCCCGGCGGCATATCACGCCCGCGGCGTTGGAACGGGCCGGAATCTCGATAGACTCACGGCCTCGCCATGACCTTCGCCTACCGCGTCGCGCTGCCGCTGATCGCGACCCTCGCGGCGTGCAGCGCCGACCCCTCGCCCTCCGCCGACGCGTCGACCGAGACGGACGTCCCCACCTCCGACCTGGGAGTGATGGACGTGGCCTCACCCGACGTCCCGCTCCCCGACGACGCGACCGACGCTTCGGACGTGGTCGACGCGACCGACGTGACGGACGTCCCTGCCGCCACGACGGTGCGCTGCGACCTCGCCGACGCCGCGGTGACGCTCCCGCCCGAGACCGCGGGCGCGCCCGACGGAGGCTTCCTCCGCGGCCCCGGGGGCCCCGCGCGGAGCTTCACCGACGCCGAGATCGACCACACCTGCGCGCACCTCCACGGCGGCCCGACGGACCGCGACCACCACAACACCGTGCTGATGCTCGACGGGCACCTCTACATGCCGTGGGCGCACGAGTCCGGCGGCGGAGGCCTCTCGGCCTGGGAGTTCAACGACCCCTGCGCCCCCGTGCACGTCGGCACCGCGATCGACCCCCAGATGCGCGAGACGCACGCGGCGGGGCTCCAGATGCACGACGGTCGGTGGATGGTCACCACCTCGCTGTCGGGCGTGATGTTCTGGGACATCTCCGACCCGCGCGCGATGCGCAGGGTGAGCGACCTCGCGCTGCCGGGCGTGACCTACCCCGACTCGTACCAGCGCGTGGTGA
The DNA here is from genome assembly GCA_041389825.1 of Polyangiales bacterium. Classification (GTDB taxonomy): domain Bacteria; phylum Myxococcota_A; class Polyangia; order Polyangiales; genus JAEYZO01. Next base: position 86,372 of record JAWKRC010000009.1, read on the forward strand.
TGAGCGTGTCGTGGCAGTCGCCCTACGTGTACGTGGGCGCGGCCGACAACGGCCTCTTCGTCGTCGACGCCCGCGACCCTCGCGCGCCGCGGCTCGTGCGGCAGGTGGTGCCCGAGCCCTCGATGCGCGTCGGGGGCGTGCACGCCATCGGCAACCTGCTCGTCGCGCTCTCGACCGAGGGCTCGCGCACGACGATGTTCGACATCTCCGACCCCGGCGACCCGCGGCCCATCCCTGGCGGGAGCTTCCTCCTGCACAACGGGACGACGGTGAACGGCCGCCCCTTCTACGTGACCTCGTACTTCGGTCACATCAACGGCGGCCGGGCCTACTTCGCGCGGCACCTCATCGGCGGCGGTCTCATCACCTTCGACATCTCCGACCCGTCGCGGCCGAGCTTCCTCGGGGCGTGGCAGTACCCGGGCTCGGCCAACGGCGGCTACGTCTTCTTGAAAGAGGGCACGGCCTTCGTGGGCCTGAGCGACCTCGGCGCCGCGGTGGACGTCACCGACCCGACGAACCTCCGCCCGACGCGGGAGTTCCACATGACCGGCGACCTCGACACGGTGAACCCCATCGGCAACGTGGTGGTGCTCTCGGTCGACGACGGCGCGGTGCGCGGTGAGTCGAGCAACGTGGTGCCCTACCAGCGCGAGCCCGACCGCCGCGGCCCGCGGGTGAACTGGTCGGTGCCGCGCGACGGCGCGCAGGGCTGGCCCTCACCTCGCGCGTGGGCCTCACCTTCGACGAGTTCGTCGACCTCGCGAGCGTCGGCCCGTCGTCGTTCATCGTGCGCGAAGAGGGCGCCGCCACGCCGCTGGAGGGCTGGTACTCGGGCCAGGAGGGCATCGTGAACTTCTGGCCGTCGCAGCCGCTCCGACCCGGCGCGCGCTACGAGGTGATCGTGCCCGCGGGCGGCGTGCGGGACTACAGCGGCAACGCGACGACCGAGACCTTCCGCGCGGTGTTCACCACGGGGGTCTGCGGCTCGTGAAGCGCTGGGGAACGGGCGCCCTCCTCGCGCTCCTCGGCGCGTGCTCGTCGTCGCCCGCGACCACGCCTCTGCCCGACGCCACCGTGACCGACGCCGCGATCGACGCCTCGGACGTCACCCCGGTCGATGTCACCACCGCGATCGACGCACCCGCGGTCGACGTCCCTCCGCGCGTGCTCACCGCCGCGCGCATCGAGGGAGGATCCGTCGCCTACGTCGGCGTCGAGCGCTGCTTCACCGTCGCGCACGACGGCCCCGACGCCGCCCGCGTGCGCTGGATCGTCGAGCCCGACACGACCCCCGTCGACGGCGACGCCCGCCGCTGCGTGACCTGGGACGCCATCGGCAGCTTTCGACTCTTCGCCACCGTCACCGACGGCGCGCGCAGCGTCGACGCGACGCTCTCGGTCACCGTCGTGCGCCAGCCCACCGCCGTGCGCCCCACCGCGTCGTCGACGATCGCGTACGACCGCGCGCGCCGCGAGCTCTGGGTCGTGAACCCCGACAGCGACACCGTGGCGGTGTTCCGCGAAGACCCTCCCGAGCGGGTCGCTGAGGTCGAGGTCTGCGACCGCCCGCGCACCGTCGCGGTCGACGGCGCCACCGTCGCCGTCGCGTGCCAGGACGGCGCCGCGCTCGACCTGATCGACGCCGCCTCCCGCGCGCGACGACAGCGGGTGGCGCTGCCCGCGGGGTCGCGTCCCTTCGGCGTCGCGGCCGACCCGCGCGGAGGGCGCTTCGTCGTCACGCTGCAAGACTCGGGAGCGCTCGCGGTGGTCGACGCGGCGACGGGCGCGGTGCGCGCGACGGTGGAGGTCGGCGACGACCCGCGCCACGTCGCGGTGAACGCCGACGGCGACGCGCTGGTCACCCGCTGGAGGGGGTCGGAGGACGGGGGCCGCGTGCGCCGCGTGGACCTGCGCGACGCGAGCGCGCCGCGCGTGGTCGAGACGCTGGTGCTGCGCCGGCAAGAGGGGATCGACAGCGACACGGACAACAGCGGCGTGCCGGGCTTTCTCGGGGCGCTGGCCTTCGCGCCGTATGGGAGAGCGGCGCTGGTGCCCTCCCTCAAGGCGAACGTGGTGACCGGGATGTTCCGCACGGGGCGCCCGTTGCGCGACGAGACCACCGCGCGCGCCATCGCGGTGGAGGTCAACCTCGACGGCCCGACGGGCGCGATGGACGAGAGCTGGCGCCAGGTCTTCGACGACCTCGACATGGCCTCGGCCGTCGCGTGGTCACCCGAGGGCGAGCGGGTCTACGTCGCGATGCAGGGCGCCGAGGTGGTGATCGCGCTCGACCCGACGAGCTACAACGTCGCGGGCTCGATCCGCGACGTGGGCGGCGCGCCCGAAGGGCTGTGGGTCTCCCCCGACGGCGCGCGGTTGTGGGCGCACGGGTTCACGTCGCGCACGGTGCGGGTCTTCGACGTGCGCGACCTGTCGCAGCCTCCGCCGCGCGTCGCCGAGCTCGCGACCACCGCGCGGGAGACGCTCACGCCCGAGCAACTCCGGGGCCTGCGCGTCTTCTACGCCTCGCGCGACCCGCGGATGAGCCGCACCTCGTACCTCTCCTGCGCGAGCTGCCACCTCGACGGCGAGGGCGACAACCTCACCTGGGACTTCACCCAGCGCGGAGAGGGCCTGCGCAACACCATCGCCCTCGACGGCCGCGCGGGCACCGCGCAGGGCCCGCTGCACTGGAGCGCGAACTTCGACGAGCTCCAGGACTTCGAGCACGACATCCGCAACGCCCAGGGCGGGACGGGCTTCATCGCCGACGCGGACTTTCACACGGGCACGCGCGACGCGCCGCTCGGCGACCCGAAGGCGGGGCTGAGCGCCGAGCTCGACGCGATGGCCGCGTGGGTCGCGACGCTCACGCGGGTGGGGGTGTCTCCGCACCGGCGCGACGACGACGCGGCGTGGAGACAGCGCTTCGACGACGGCCGCGCGGTGTTCCAGCGGGCGGGCTGCGCGGAGTGCCACGCGGGGAGCGCGTTCACCGACAGCGGCTTCATCGAGGGCCGCACGCCGCGTCTGCACGACGTGGGCACGCTGGGCGCGGGCTCGGGGCAGCGGTTGGGCGGCGCGCTGACGGGCCTCGACACGCCCTCGCTGCGCGGCCTGTGGAGGAGCGCGCCCTACCTGCACGACGGCTCCGCCGCGACGCTCCGCGCGGTGCTCACCACGCGCAACCCCGACGACCGACACGGCCGCACGCGCGGGCTCACCGAGGCGGAGCTCACCGCGCTGGAGACCTACTTGATGGCGCTCGACGACCGGGTGCCCTGACCGATTACCCGCCCCGCTTGTAGCCCACGACCATGCTCGTCGGCGGGCAGTACATCCCGCGCGTCACGTCGACGAAGCCCGCGTCGTGCAGCCACTCGGCGTAGGTCGCGCCGGTGCGCTCCACGTCGGGGGCGCGGCGGTTGATGTCCTCGAGGCAGAAGAGCACCGGCACCACCGGGCTCGTGCGCGCGTCGTCGAGCACCCACCCGCTCAGGATCACCGCGCCCCCCGCGGGCAGCGCGTCGTAGATCCGCGCGAGGAGCTCGCGGTTCGTCGCCTCGCTCGACACCGACAACAGGTTCGCCAGCAGCGCCACGTCGAAGCCCTCGGGCAACGCGTCGCGCTTGAAGTCCCCCGACACCACCCTCACCCGGTCGGCGAGCTTCGCGCGGGAGATCATCTCCTCGGCCACGGGCGCGATCTGCGGCAGGTCGAGCACCACCGCGCGGAGCGCTGGGTTCTCCTCGCAGGCGCCGATCGCCATCGCGCCGGAGCCTCCGCCGAGGTCGAGGAGCACCCGGTGGCTCTTGAAGTCGAAGGCCCTCCCGAGGGCGCGGCCCACCAGCAGCGAGAAGGTGTGCTGCGCGCGCATCGACGCGGCGCCCTGGTCGTCGTCGTCGGGGTCGTCGGCGTCGGTCGCGCCGGGCACCCACGCGCGGAGCCGACCCGCGAGGTCGCTCCACAGGGGGTACGAGGTCGCGGCGTAGCGCGAGAACTGGTCGCCGATGTACGCGGGCGACCCCTGCGCGAGGAAGCGCTCGCTGACCGGGGTGTTGGCGAAGACGTCTCCCTCGCGCGTGAGGAGCCCGAGCGCCACGCACGCGTTGAGGAAGCGGTCGGCCGCGAGGCGGTCGACGCGCATCGCCTCGGCGAGCGGCCCGAGCGCCAGCGGGCGCAGCGAGAGGATCGTCGGGACCCCTAACGCCACCAGCGCGAAGAGGGTCTGCGAGCGCTGGTAGCCGGTCGCGAGGTCGAGGAGCTCGGGGGGCGGGACGTCGTGCGGGGTCATCCGCCGTTTGGATGACCGATCAGTCGTCGTCGTCGTCGCGCAGCGCGCTCCGGCGCTTCGGGGCGTCGGGCTCGTCGCGGCCGAAGCGCAGCGCCGCCACCACGCAGAGCGCCACGCCCACCGCCGCGAGCGCCACCGCGGCCCCCGCCGAGACGTGCTGCCGGCTGAGACGGAGCAGGGGCAGCGCGACCCCCGCCACGGGCGCGAGCGCCACCGCGAAGAGGAGCGGCCGGGTCGCCTGCATCGCGGGCCCCGCGCGCCGCGAGCGCAGGAGCGACAGGAGGAACACCGCCGCGCCGGGCACGAACCACGCGCTCATGCGTCCCTTGAGGGCGGGGTAGGTGTTGAGCGCGAGGTCCCACAGCGAGACCGAGACCACCGCGCGCTCGCCGTGGACGTAGACCGAGAGGCCCGACACCAGCGGCGCGAAGGTCGCCGCGGCGAAGCACAGCGCCGCGAGGAGCACCGCGAGCCGGCCGTTGTGCCACCACCGCGCGAGGCCCTCGCGCTCGACGGGGCTCGGGGCGGCCACCGCGCCGATCGAGAGCTCGCACACCGGGCAGGGCTTCGACGGGTCCATCACCGCGCCGCAGTGCGGGCACTCGCGCTCACTCATCGCGGGCGAACGGTGCCACGCGGCGGGGCGTCAGAGGAACTCCCGCGACAAGATCCCGTAGCGCCAGTGGTCGACGAAGACCCCGCCCACCTTGCGGTCTTCGCGGAGCGTGCCTTCGAGGGAGAAGCCCAGCTTCTCCAAGACCCGCGCGCTCCCGTGGTTGCCCACGGCGACGTCGGCCCTGACCTTGTGCACCCGCAGCGTCGCGAAGGCGTAGCCCACCATCGCCCGCGCCGCCTCGGTCGCGTAGCCCCGCCGCGCGCGGTCGGTGCGCACCCAGTACCCGAGCTCGGCCTGCGAGCGGCGAAGGTTGACCCCGTCGAGCTCGGCGTTGCCCACGAGCTCGCCCGTCTCGCGCTCGAAGACCCCGAGGCGCACCGTGCGCTCCGCGGCCCACCCGTCGCGGCCGATCTTCACGAAGCGGCGCGCCTGCTCCAGGTCAAAGCTCCCGCGGCCAGGACATGTATTTCCCGAGCTCACCGCGCGAGCCCGAGACGAGGGTGAGGAGCTCGCGCGCGTCGGTCATCGCCAGCGGGCGCAGGAGGAGCCTCGGGGTCGTCGCGTGCGTGAAGGCGGGGAGCATCGTCGCGGCCGGTCGCAGACGTGTATACCCTCAAACGCTCATGGCGCCGATCACCGCGGAGTCGCTCCTCAACGACTGGTTCTGGCCCCACTACCCCGAAGACGTGCGGCGAGACCCCTTCCTCCACCGCGACGTCGACGCCAACCCCGGCGGCAACCCCCACCTCGCCGAGACGCTCTCCGAGGCCGCGGCCCTCTTCGCCGACAACGCCGGCGGGCTCCTCGGACAGAAGCTCACCCTCGACGACGCGGGCGTCGGCGCCCTCGCGCGCGCCCTCACCCGCGAGCGCCGCGACGACTGGATCGCCCGCAGCGACCCGAAGGACCCCGACAACCTCTTCCTCAACGCCGTCCTCCACGCGAGCGCCTTCGTGGGCGAGGTCGCGGTGCGCGCGCACGGCGGCAGGTGGTCGCTGCGTCGGCCCATGTGGGAGTCGCTCGTCCTTCGCCCGGGCGGAGGGTCGTTCTCGCCCTTCCACTGGATGCTGAAGTCCCTCGCCGACGACGCCATCGATACCGCGCCCCTCGCCGTGCGCTGGAGGCTCCACGTCGAGATGGCGACCCTCGACGTCGACGCGCTGCCCGTGATCGCCGCGCCGCGAAAGCTCCCCTCGATCAAGGAGCCCACCTACGACCTGCTGGTGAAGTACCTGCACCAGCACCTCCCCTCGCTGAAGGACATCGGCGAGGGGTTCCCCTCCCCCGCGGACTTCACCGCGCGGCGCTACCCCACGCTGGGCTTCGTGCTGCTGCACGGCGGGCGCGCGCTCGCGATGCACGGGCAGACCCGCGGCGAGGAGGGCGTCGACCGCGTCGAGGTGATGTGGCTCACGGCCGCGGGCTTCGACCACGCCGACATCCTCCCCACCGACGCGGGCGTCGCGCACTTCGCGCGCGCGGTCACCGACGACACCCTCGAGGTGACCACGGCCTTCCGCGGAAAGCCCAACACCCACCGCCTCGGCCTGCGCGGCCACCGCTGACCGGCCATCGACGGGCAAGCGGTCGTCGCCGAGCACCAGCCGCAGCGCGTCGGACCGTTCACCCGGGCCGCCACGCTCGTAGGCGGGGACGAACCTCAGCACGTAGTCCCGCGCCTCGTCGTCGGTGAGCCCGCGCCCTCGGCGCGCCGCGCCCGCTCGGCGTCGACCCGCCAGCGCACCACCGAGGTCGGGTCAGCCATCGCGAGGTGCACCAGCGCGTCGCAGCAGCCCGTCCAGGCGGCGTAGCCCGCGAGGAGCGCGTTCACTGTCGCCATCGCAGGGTCGGGCAGGCGCTCGGGCACCGGCGCGAAGGCGATCATCCAGCCCTCCACCAGCACGAGGTCGAAGGCCCTCGCTCGGTGCGCCACGCAGGCTTACGCGCGGTCTCCGCGGCCTCCTCGCGGACTTGTCGTACACGGGCACGGCCACGCCGCGGCCGTCGTCGTCGCGCAGGGCGTCGATCACGCGACACCCGAACTCGATGTCGTGCGTCCCCGGGTAGCCGCGGTGCTCGAGGTAGCGGTCGCCAGTGCGCTGCGGCGAGCGCGCGCTGCGCGTCGTGGGTGAGGTAGAAATCATCGATGGAGACCGTCACCGCCCGCGCCCCCGCCGCGGAGAGCGCGTCGACGGCGGCCGCGCAGAGGGAAGACTTCCCACGCCCTGCGGCCCGTTCACGGCGACCACCTGCGCGTCTCGGGCGCGCGACGCGCTCATAGGAGCCACGCGCACACGGGGAGCCCTTGCCGCGCGACGCGCGCGGGGTCGTCGGGGAAGCGCGCGAGGAGTCGCGCCCGCATCGCGTCGAGGGCGGTCATGCCCGACGACACCTACCACCCGACGGGCGGGCGCGGTCATCGACAAGCGCGCGGCGCACACCCTCGCGAGCGGCGCGTGGATCCGCGCCTTCGGCGGCGTCTCGGTGATCGTGTTCAGCGCGGCCTTCGTCGCCTCGCGGGTCGTGTACGACGGCCGTTGAGCGTCACCCCCCGGTGATCTCGGGCGGGATCGCGCACCACGTCGGCGCGCTCGGCGGCAGGCCCGCGTCGATCCACGGAGAGGTCGCGGGGCGCATCCCGTAGGGGTGGTCGCGGAAGAAGTCCCACACGAACTGGAAGCGCGACTCGCCCTCGCCCGGCGGAGGCAGGGGAGGCAGCGCGTGGCCGCGGTCGTGCGTGCACGCGACGACGAAGTGCCCGTGGTCGACGAGCGCGTCGCGCAGCCGGATCGACGCCGCGTTGAAGTCGACGATGAGCCGGTCGGTGGGGCCTCCCCACAGCACGATGGCGGGGTAGCGGTTGGGCTGCGGCGCGTAGGCGAGGTGCAGCGTGCTGGGGACCTCTCCGAGACCGCCCGAGAGGATGGCCACCGACGCGAAGTGGCGCGCCCTCTCGGTGCTGGTGAGGGCGGTGACCCAGAGCGCGCCCGCGCTCACGCCCATGGCGTGCACGCGCGTCGGGTCGACGCGGTACTGCGCCGAGACGCACGCGAGCAGGTCGTCGAAGAAGACGCGCTCGCCGCTCGGGTCGCTGCGGTCGAGGAAGGGCCAGGTGAAGAGGTTGGTCGCGTTGCCGTCGGGGTTGCGCTGCTGGTCGGGCACCACGACGATCACGCGCTCGTTCTCGGCGGAGCGCTCGAGGTCGGCCTCGCGCACCATCTGGGCGCTGTCGCCCGCGAGCCAGTGCCACGCGAAGACGAGCGGCCAGCGGTCGGCCCCCTCGGGGTCGTAGGCGCGAGGGACGATCAGACGAAACTGACGTCGGGTGTCGCCCGTGGGGAACGAAGGGTTCAAGCCCGCGGCGGAGGTGGGGCCCCCCATGAGGGTCGGGCACGCGCCGCCGGAGTAGCTCGGGAAGGGCGGCGGAGACGCGGGCCACTCGGTGGGCACCACCCGCACGCGCACGTCGGGGGCGTCTTCGCCCGCGTCGTCGACCGTCGCGACGTCGACGGAGGCGTCGAGGCCCTCGGCGTCGGGTGGAGCGTCGGGGACGTCGGAGACGTCGGGCGTCGCGGTGTCGGTCCCGAGGTCAGAGGCCGCGTCGGGGGCGGCGGTCGGAGCGGGCTCGCTGCACGCGGCGGAGAGCGCGCACAGCGCGGAGAAGAAAGCGGCGCGTCGCATCGGCAGGGCCGCACCATGCAGCGATCGCGGCGGTGCGTCCATCGCGGACGGGGCGCCGCCCACTCGCGCCGTGCTTCGACTACCCTCGACGGTCGCCATGACCTCGTGCCCCTCGTGCTCCGAGCCCGTCACCCCCGGCGACGTGAAGTGCGCGCGCTGCGGACTGAACCTCAAGCTCGCGCGCCGCGACCGCAACCTCGGCGCCGTGATCGGCAACCTGCGCCTCGTCGACCGCCTCGGCGTCGGAGGCATGGGCGCCGTGTACCGCGCCGAGCACGTCTCGATGGGCACGCCCTACGCCGTGAAGGTGCTGCACCCGCAGTTCTCCGAGGACGAGGTCGTGGCCGAGCGCTTTCGCCGCGAGGCCATCACCTGCTCGAAGCTGCGCCACGAGAACACGGTCTTCGTCACCGACTTCGGCGCGAGCGACGACGTCGGGCTCTACCTGGTGATGGAGTTCCTCGAAGGCCGCTCGCTGCACGCGATCCTGCGCGAGCCCGAGGGGCTCTCGCTCGCGCGCTTCGGGCGCCTCGCGGGGCAGGTGTGCGACGCGATGGCCGCCGCGCACCACCTCGGGATCGTGCACCGCGACCTCAAGCCCGAGAACGTGATGGTGCTCGACGACAAGCGCCGCCCCGACCGGGTGAAGGTGCTCGACTTCGGCATCGCGCAGCTCCGCGAGGGCGGAGACGACGAGCCGAAGATCACCCGCGCGGGCTCGGTGGTGGGCACGCCCGCGTACATGTCTCCCGAGCAGATCGACCGGCGGGTGGGCGCGGTGTCGCCCGCGTCGGACATCTACGCCCTCGGGGTGATCTTCCACGAGTGCGTGACGGGGCGACGGCCCTTCGACGCCGAGGGAGACCTCGCGCTGGTCACGCACCACCTCTCGCAGCCGCCCGACCCCTTGTCCGCCTCGCGGCCCGAGCTCGCGGGCACGCTGCTGGAGGGCCTCGTCCTCGACATGCTCGCGAAGAAGCCCGCCGAGCGCCCCGCCTCGATGGACGTGGTGCGCGAGCGGCTCGACCAGGCCCTCGCCGAGCTCGAGGCCGCGGGCCTCATCGACGTCGCCGCGCCCGCGTCGCAGCCCGGCACCCACCCCACGGGGCCGTCGCGACCGAGCTTCCCTGGGGTGAGGGCCGACCCCTCGCGCTCGAACCCCTCGCTCCAGTTCGCGCCCATGGTGCACCGGATCATCGCCGAGTCGCCCGGCTCCCCCGCCGCGACGCTCCTCGCCGCGATGCCCAACGCCGACGTGATGGGCAGCGACGCGCTCGCGGTGGCGCTGTGGGGCGTGCTCCAGCACGAGATCCTCGAAGCGCCCATGAGCGAAGCCCGCTTCGTGCAGAGCCTCACGCACCTCGCGCTGCTCATCGACACCACCCTCGCGGCGCACCCTGAACCTCCCGCGACGCCCGCGCAGGAGCGCATCCTCAAGGCGCTGAAGCACCTCGTGTCGCGCGCGGCGCCCGACCGTCAGCGGCGCATCGGGTCGGCGCTCGCGATGGTGATCGACCACCCGCTGATGCCGCCCGACGTGTTCCCGAGCGACGCGAAGCCCGCGAAGGGCTCGACGTGGAACGCCCTCAAGGGCGTGATGACCAAGGAGATCCACCTGTGGCCCGCGAAGGGAGAGGGCCGCGCGTCGCAGCCTCCGCCCGAGCCCGCGCCGCCGCAGGCCGAGGGTGACGCGGCGACCGACGACGCGTCGCTGGTCGACAAGTTCAAGCAGCCCGTGTCGCTCAAGAGCGTGAAGGCCGTGCTCACGCACGAGATCAGCCTCTTCGGAAAGAAGCCCAAGGGCTGACCGGAGCGCGAGAGGTGGAGTCGCTCTGCCGCGCGTGCGGGCTGTGCTGCGACGGGTCGCTCTTCGGCCGCGTGCCTCTCGCCGAGCGCGAGGTCGAGGTCGCGCGGAGGCTCAGGCTCCCGGTGGTGGGAGGCAAGGCCCTCGCGCAGCCCTGCGCGGCCTTCCACAGAGACTGCGAGGTGTACGAAGACCGCCCCGCCGCGTGCCGCGCCTTCGCGTGCGCGCTCGTCGCGCGCGAGGCGCAGCCGATGATCGAGCGGCTCTCGATCGTCGCGCGCACGAAGGAGCTCCTCTCTCGCCTCGCGCGTGAAGGCCGCCTCTCGCCCGACGACCTCGCGGAGCTCGAACAGCGCGTGAACGGCGATTTCGCGCGAGCAGATCGCTGAGTCAGTCCGTGTCGGGGTCGATCTCGAGGCGGGCCGCGACGGCGCGGTCCTCCACCGGGTAGACCTCCTCGCGCGGGGTCTCCAGCCGGTCGAGCTCTCCGCGCGTCACGTGCTCGTGCTGCGCGTGGACGAAGTCGGTGATGTCTTCGATCCCGACGATCCACTCGCGCGCGTAGCGCTCCAGGGTCTTGCCGCTCAGCCCGAGCTGGATCGCGCGTCGCTCGACCTTCCCGCCGCGTGGCGAGTGGTCCGGGTCCCACTGGAGCCGCACGTCGGAGCGCCGCACCGCAAGCTGCCAGTCGGCCTTCTGCCCGTACACCTCGGGCACGTAGGTCGAGTGCACCGCCGCCGCGAGCACGCGGTCGAAGGCCGAGCGCTTCAGCGAGATCGAGAGCACGACCTCTTGATCCTCCTTCGTGGCCCAACCCGAGCGGAACATCATCCAGAGGAAATTCGGCTTGATCCAGCTCATGCGCGAGAGGCTGAAGCCCTCGCCGAACGCTCCGCCCTCCGCCGCGGCGCGCCCCGTCGACGTGCGGAAGGCCTGATACACGATCACCGCGTCGTCGGTGTATTGCGCGAGGATGTGACGCCCGCGCTTCGGCCAGCGTTCCTTCTGCGCGAGGTAGCTCTCGGTCGGTCCCACGCGACGGAGGCTACTACGACCGCCGCCGTCGACGGAGCGCCGCGACCATCACCACGGCCGCCCACGCGAACGCGCCCCCGCCCTGCACCGCGCCCGCTCGCCGTGCACCCGCAGCCGCCCGTCTCGTCCAGCGGCGGGCGTGAGCAGCGGCTCCTCCCCGCCGCCGTCGACACACCCGGCACGTCGTTCGCGACTCCGACGGGCACGTAATGTCACCCCCTATCGGTCCCGCATCGGTCGCGCTGACGTCCGTCACGCCCGCGTCCGTCGCCCTCTACATCGACGGCGGTGTCCACGCGCGCCCCCCGCGTCGCCCTCGATCGGGGGACGCCCGCGTCCACCGGCGGCGGAGGCGTGTACGTCCACCACTGGAGGCACGACATGCCCGCGATGGCCCCGCGGTCGACCAGCGGAAGCGCGTACTTCCGACTCCCGCGGCGCGCAGAGGAAGTTGTCCGTCCACGTGCGCTCCGCGGGCCTCGGAGCCCTCGCCGACTGCGGTGCAGTCCATCCCTCGCGATGGCGCCCGCGCTCGACCAGCGGAGGCCCATGTCGCCTGCCGCGCAGAGGTAGTTGTCGTCCCAGGTGGGGGTCGCTCGACTCGTGCACCTGCGTGCAGGGCTTCATCCCCGCGATCGGCCTGCGCAGCTCCACGCGAAGGTAGCCCTCGCGGCGCTGGCAGCTCGTGTCGCGCGTCCAACAGGAGGAAGTTGTCGTCCCAGGTGTGCGGGTCGGTTTACCCGCCCACTTCAAGCAGGTCATCCCCGCGACGGCCCCGCGGTCGCGAACTGAAAGCGGTACGGCAGCCACGTCGGCGCGCAGAGGAAGTTGTCTCCCCACGCGTGCGACGCGGGCTCCGAGCTCTCGTTCACCGCGGTGCAGGTCATCCCCGCGATGTGGGCCCCGCGCTCGACCAGCTGGAGGCCCCGGTCGATGTCCGAGCAGAAGAAGTTGTCGCCCCAGGTGTCAGGGTCCGAGGGCCTGCTGATGGCGGCAGGTCAATCCTCGCGAGGGCTCCCCCCCGCTAAGTTCCACCCGAAGCGGCCCTACGCGCGGCCTGCACGTAGCGGAGGCGGCGGCCCCTCGCACGCGTCTCCCGGCGAGTTCGGGTACGCTGCTGCGCCACCCAGCGCCCGCCTCCGTTGCTGTAATCTCCGAAACGAAGGGGGTCGCGCGAGACGCCGCCGCTCTGGTTGCCGAAGTGCAGGTGCGTGCGCCCGACGAGCTCCCCTGACGAGGCAAGCCGAGCGGCCGATGCAGCTGGCTGCAGCCTGCATGCTCTGCCCGCGGCTCACCACGATGGGAGTCGAGCTGTAGCGCGTGGCAGTAGATCGTGCGTGCCGTCGGCGCTGGAGCTGGACGTAGTTCCCGCAGCGCCTGCCGCAGGTGCAGCGCCTGATGGTTGCAGCGTAGTTCGCGCAGCCGTTGTTCGTCGCGACGACGGTGCCCGCGGCGCCCGCGAGCACGGTGGTGCCGAGGCCCACGGGGATGTCCGTCCCGGTGTGGCCGTCGTAGCAGCGCCCGCCGCAGGTGTAGTCGCGGCACTCGCTCGCGCCGCCGTTGTTGTCGTAGCCGTACGAGGAGCGACCGGCGCGTGGCGGCCTGCACGCTCCGCCTGCGGGAAGCGCGTCTGCCCCCGCGCGCCCCCCCCGACGCGAGCGACACCGCCACGGCCACTGCCCACGCGCGCTTCACGGTGTTGACCATCGCGCACGACCGCGACGCCCCACAACTGGGGCTCGCGTGATCACTCCGGGGTGGTCAGCGACCGCGGCGCGCGCGCGGACCTTCTGACTGCACTACTCTCCTCTCCCGTCGGGCAGCGTCGCGACGTACTCCTCCGACAGGCCCCCGGAGGACCTCGTCAGGGAGCGCGACGACGAGCTGCTCCGGCGCGAGGCCATGCCCACGATGCAGCTGTTCGGGAGCGAGGCCTCGCGGACCCGTCGTTCGCGGGCACCGCGGCGATCAGTCGCTCGAGCCAGTCGTCGTACCCCTCCAGCGCCGGGGATGCCTTGTCCATGGTGCTTCACCCGCTCGTATTCTGGCCCACCCACCGCGCGACTTCTCTCTACCGAGAGGTCGCGCGTCGACCACCGAAGAAGGCCATGAGCTCGTCGTGCTCGCGCTCCGCCGCGCGTTGAGCTCGATGACCACCAACGCCTCCGCGCGGCGGTACCCGTCACCCGTCGTCGTCAGCGCGAGCCGCATCTGCGCGAGCTCCCGGGTGAGCGTCGGGCTCATCGTGGGCACCACCAGCGCGAGGGTGAGGTCCGCGGTCTCCGCGCGTCGGCGCTCTACGCCTCCGTCCGCGGTCGGGGCGGTGAGCGCGTCCGCCGTCTGCCGCGTGTAGAACCACACCAGCCCGTACGCGAGCAGGCGCGCGAGGTCTCCGCGCCGAAAGGGCCGCGACACGCTCTTGAACTCCAGGAGCGCCACCACGCGCACCAGCGGCCACAACCCCCGCAGCACCTCGCCCACGTCGCTCGGGTCGCGCGGCACGTCTACGCGGAGCTCGATGAGGTCGTCAGGGCGCAGCGGCTCCTGCGTGAGCTGCGGCTCTCCCGTCACCTTCGCCCACGCGGGCGCCCGCTCGCGCAGCAGCGTCGTGAAGGGCGGGTGCCACGCGGTGCGCTCGGTGCTCATCGGCCGCGCGGCGTAGCACCGCGTCGGCGGTGCGCCAGCGGTCAGATCACGTCGAAGGTGTAGCCCCCGTCGCCGTAGGCCTGCGCGGCGACGCCCTTGCGCAGCTCGTCGTCGTTGTCGTCGAAGGCCGCCACGTTCGCCTGGAGCCTGCGCTCGGCCATGTTCGCGAAGGCCGCCGTGAGCTCGATCTCGCGGTGCGCGCCGTCTTCGCCCTTGCGCTCGATGGCCCGCGTCGTGCGTGAGAGCGCCGAGGCCAGGGCGTAGAGGTCGATCGCGATGTCGGCCACGCGGCGCTGCGTGTACTGCATCTCGGCGATCTCCTTGCCGTGCTTGCGCAGCACCTTGTCGACGTTCTTCTGAAAGTGCCCGACGTACTCCTCGAAGACCACCACCTCGCGGCGCAGCGTGCCGTGCGCGCGGTTCATCCGCTCGCGCCCGAAGGCCGTGCGCGCCCGCTGGATCGCGAAGTCGTACAGCGGCCCGAAGCCCTTGATGGGCTCGCGCAAGACCCTCCCCACCTCGGCGAGCTTGCGCGAGGGGCCCTGCATCCCCGACAGCGCGATGAAGGCCCGGAGGATCTCGTTGGTGCCCTCGAAGATCAGGTTGATCCGCGCGTCGCGGAGCACCCGCTCGAAGGGGTGCTCCTGCATGTACCCGACGCCCGCCGCGACCTGCAGCGCCTCGTCGGCCACGCGCCACAACACCTCGCTGCCGAAGACCTTGCAGATCGCGCTCTCGAGCGAGTAGTCGGGCACCTTCGCGTCGACCATCCCCGTGGTCAGGTAGACCATCGACTCGAGCGCGTAGGTCTCGGCCATCATCCGGGCGACCTTGTCCTTGATCATCCCGAACTCGCCGATGGGGCGGCCGAAGGCGCGGCGGCGCTGCGCGCGCTCGACGGTGAGCTTCGTGAGCTTCTTCGCCATCCCCACGCAGCCCGCGGCGAGCCCGAGCCTGCCCGAGTTCAAGACCTCCATCGCGACCTTGAACCCGCGGCCCACCTCGCCGAGCACGTTCGACACCGGCACCCGCGCGTCGTCGAACTCCACCGTCGTCGTCGACGCGCCGCGGATGCCCAGCTTCGGCTCGTTCGGCCCCGTACGAACGCCCTCTCCGCGCTCGACCACGAAGGCCGTGATGCGCGGCTTGGTGCGCTGGTCGGCCGCGGTGGTGCGCGCGAAGACCGTGAAGAGGTCGGCGACGCCGCCGTTGGTCGTGTAGACCTTCTGCCCGCTCAGGTGGTAGCCGTCGCCGTCGGCCGCGAGCTCGGCGCGGGTCTGGATCGCCGCCGCGTCGCTGCCCGCGCCCGCCTCGGTGAGCGCGTAGGCCGCGACCCGCTCTCCCGTCGCGAGCTGCGGCAGCCACCGGCGCTTCTGCGACTCGGTGCCGAACAAGAGGATGCCCTTCAGCCCGATGGACTGGTGCGCGCCCACCGTCACCGCGATGGAGGCGTCGATGGCCGACAGCTCTTCGACCACCCGCGCGTAGCTCGTCGCGCCCAGGCCCTTGCCGCCGTACTCGGTGGGGATCACCAGGCCGAACATCCCGAGTTCGCGCAGCGACTGGAGGACCTCGGGCGGGATGTGCGCCTCGCGGTCGATCTTCGACGCGTCGACGGTCTCTGCGAAGCGCTTGAGGCTCTCGACGATGAGCCCCGTGTTCTCGCGCTCGGCCCTGCCCATCTCGGGGTAGGGGAACACCATCTCCTCGGGGATGGCGCCGTAGAACACCGACTTCATGAAGCTCTCTTCGATCGCCATCGCTCGCCTCTCTCTACGCTGCGAGACCTATCACGGGGCCGCGCGGTCGAGGCAGCCGAACTCCAGCGCCTCGACCCACGAGACGTAAGGGTCGTCGCCCACGAGCGCGAGGGCCTCGCGGGTGAGCGCGAGCGCGCCCGCGTCGTCGCCGCGGATCGAGCGCTCCCACGCGCGCGCCAGGGCCCGCTCGACGCGCGCGCGGTCGGCCACCTTCAAGCGGTCTCCGCTCGGGACGGACTGCGCGGGGTCGAGGCCGCGCGCGAGCCACGCGCCGAGCTCGAAGCGCGCGCCGCCCGCCGCGCGGTAGTGCTCCACCAGCGGCCGGTCGTCGGTGAGCCGAGGGGCCCCATGCGCGAGCGCGCGCACGCCGCGGGTGTCGAGGAGCCACGTCGCGGCGAGGGCCTCGGGGCCGTCGAAGCCCACTTCAGAGAGGGAGCGCGCGACGGAGGGCGTCCACCGCAGGCGCCACGCGTCGGGGTCGATCAGCAGCGGGCAGTCGGAGCCGAGCACCACGGCCTCGTTGCGCGCTGTGAGGAAGAGCGCGAGCTCGCGGAAGCTCCCCGCCATCGCGCCGAGCATGGCCCGGTCGAGCGCGTCGCTCTGCTGGTCGAGGGGGATCCACTGCGCCACCACCCCGCAGCGCCGCAGCGCGCGACGCGCGAGCCGGTAGAAGCCCGCTGTGTAGAGCGTCGAGGCGCCCTCGGCGGTGGGCGGCGGAGGCTCCAGCGAGAGCACGTCGACGCGCGAGCGCGTGGTGGCGAGGTGCTGCCGCCCGTCTTCGACCACGAGGGTCACGCGCGGGTCGCGCCACGCGCCGCGGCTGCTCTCGGTGAAGTGCGGCGCGAGCGCGAACACGTCGCGGTTGATGTCGACCACGGTGAGCGCGCGCAGGTCGTCGTGCGACGCGAAGGCCCCCGCGGTGGTGCCCGTGCCGTAGCAGACCTGGAGCGCGTCTCGTGCGGCGACGGTGCAAGCGAGCCAGGGCAGGTGCGCGAGGGTGCGTATGTACCGCCGCGCGGGGAGTGGGATCGTGCTCGCGTACGACACCGTGCCGAACACGAGCGGTCGAAGCGGAGCCCGCCCGCAGCGCCCGCCGCAGTGGCCTCCGTGGCCGCACACCGTGTCGCGGTCGTAGTGGAGCACCGCCACGGTGCCGTCACCGCGCCCTTCGCGCACCCTCGACCACGCGAGGGGGAAGCCGACACCGCGCGACGGAGGTACTGCGTCGGGAAAGGAGCGCCCACGCGGCGCAGACCGCGAGCGCGACCCTCGGGGCGACTCCAGTCTCCGCGAGGGTGAGCGGGCGCGAGAGCGCGAGGGCCGCGGCGAGGTAGAGCGCTGCGGCGAGGGCGTCTACCTTCGGGCGCCCACGAGGGGCAATGAGCGCGAGGCCCGCGACGAGCGAGCCCCGACGCCGCCGAGGGTGTTGAGCGCGGCCGTGGCGCCCACGGCCCGACCGAGGCGCGACCCAGCCCGCGGCGCGCCGCCACCGACTGCGCGAGCGAGGCACGCGCCCATCACCACCGCGGGCGCGAGGATCACCGCGGCGCCCACGAGGAGGGGCACGAGGTCGTCCTCGCGCGCCGCGCAGGGCGCCGCCCGCGACGCCGACGAGGAAGCTTACGCGGCCGAGGAGGGCCACCGACGTGAGCACCAGCGCGGCCGACACGAGGAGCGCGTCACGCAGGCGAGACTCGGCGCGGTCGGGCGCGTGGAGCCAGCGCGTGGCGAGGGCGCCGCCCCCGACGAGCCCCGCGAGGAAGACCACCAGGAGCGCGGTGAAGGCGTAGGTCGACGAGCGCACGAAGGCGTGCAGCACGCGGAACCACAGCACCTCGCACGCGATGGAGGCGAAGCCCGAGGCGAGCGCGGCGAAGCCGACGGCCCCGAGCGGCGCGGGGGGGTCTTCGGTGACAGACGACGTCGGTGTCGTGTGTCGGCGCGAGAGGGCGAGCGCGCCCGCGGCGACGGCGAGGTCGAGCGCGGCCGCGAGGAGCGCGGTGAGGGTGAAGCCGAGGGCGCCCACGACGACGAAGCCCGCGAGGGCGCAGCCCGCGGCGGCCCCGAGGGTGTTGAGCGCGTAGAGCCGCGCGAGCGACGCGCCCACGCCGTCGGGCGAGCGCGAGGCCCAGCGCACGAGCAGCGGGAGCGTCGCGCCCATCGCCGCGGTGGGGAGGAGGAGGACGACGAAGGCGAGGGACGCGCGCGCGGCGAGCGACGCGGCCGCGGGGCCGAGCGAGGCGAGCGCGAGGGAGAGGTCGGTGGCGCGCGAGAGGAGGAGCGTGACGGCGAGGGCCGACAGGCCCGTGAGGGCCTCGGCGGCGGCGTAGGCGCGCAAGGGGCGCGGGGTGGCGTCGGCGAGGCGCCCGCCGAGGGCGTTGCCGAGGCCGAGGCCCGCGAGGAAGGCCGCGACCACGAGGCTCACGGCGACGGCGGAGTGGCCCGTCCACAGGCCCAGGAGGCGCACCCACACGAGCTCGAACACGAGCCCGCTCGCGCCCGAGAGGGTGAAGAGCGCGGCGACGGCCGCGTCGCGCCGGGCGGTCACGTCACCACGGTTCGCGCGCGCCGATGAACGCGTAGGGGTAGCCCCAGTCGGGCTTCGACGCGTCGTCGAGGGCCTTCAGGTCGTGGGGTTCGAGCCGGATCTCCAGCGCCTCGAGGTTCGCGTCGAGCTGCGCCTCGCTGCGCGCGCCGACGATCACCGAGCTCACTTCCTTGCGTGAGAGAAGCCACGCGAGGGCCACCGCCGCGGGCGTGGTGTCGTGCCGCTCGGCGACGTCCCGCAGCGCGTCGACGATGGCCCAGCAGCGGTCGTTGTCGAAGCTCCGCATCGAGTCCTGCCACGACTCCAGGCGCGAGCCCTCGGGCGGAGGCTCGCCCCGTCGGTACTTGCCCGACAGGAACCCGCGCGCGAGCGGCGACCACACGAGCACGCCCAGCCCGAAGGCCCTCGCGGCGGGGACCATCTCCCGCTCGGCGTCGCGCACGGCGAGCGACCACTGGAGCTGCACGCTCTCGTAGCGGTGCGTGCGCTTCACGTCGGCCGACCAGAGCGACTCGACGAGCCGGTAGCCCGCGTAGTTCGAGCATCCCGCGTAGAGCACCTTGCCCTGCGTGATGAGGTCGTCGAGGGCGCGCAGGGTCTCGTCGACGGGCACCGCGCCGTCTTGCATGTGCGTCTGGTAGAGGTCGATGCGGTCGGTGCCGAGGCGCTTGAGCGAGGCCTCGCAGGCCTCGACCACGTGCTTGCGCGAGAGCCCGTAGCCGTGGGGCCCGGCCCGCGAGGCGTCGAAGCCCATGGGGAAGCGGCACTTGGTCGCGAGGAGGACCTTGTCGCGGTGGGGGCGGATCCACTCTCCGACGAGGCGCTCGGAGTGGCCCTCGGAGTACACGTCGGCGGTGTCGACGAGGTTGACCCCGCGCTCGACGGCGCGGTCGAAGACGCGCCTCGCCTCGGGGTCGGGCGAGGTTACGCCGCGCATGAAGGTGCGCGACTCGCCGAAGGTCATCGCGCCGAGGCTGAGGGCGCTCACGCGCAGCCCGCAGCGGCCGAGGGGGCGGAGTTCCATGACGGAACGCACTACCCCCGCGACGCCCCGCGGCGCAACGGGCTCAGCGGCCCGGGACGTTCGCCCACATGGGGTCGTCGGAGTCCATCTGGTTCAGCCACTCGCCCACCGAGGGACCGCCGGTCGCGCGGTTGGCGAAGTTGAACCCGAGCACGTGCCCCGAGGCGTTCACGAAGTAGTACCGCATGTTCGCGTGGGGGGTGATCTGCGAGGCGGCGAGGCCCTCGAGGGCCATGCCGAACTGCTGCGGGGTCTGCCCGAAGTAGGTCGGGATGGTCGTGTCGTTGATGTACGAGCAGCGCCATGCGCGTCGGCGATGGGAAGCGCGTCGCGTAGTACTCGAGGAGCGCGGTCGAGTGCGCTCGGAGCACTGCGTACAGCCCGCGGGGAATTGCAGGTTCCACGCGTTGCGGATGGTGGCCCAGCGTCGGCGGGGCTGCACGGGCGGGCCCGAGTCGTCGATCATGTCGACGCGCACGCCGGGCCACGCGTTGGCGAAGCGCCCCAGTTGATGCCGACGCCGAAGCCTCTCCGGCCGAGGCGCCCATGATGGTGACGCGCTCGGGGTTGGTGAAGGTGGGCGCGAGGCGCCGCAGGAACGCGTCGATGTTGCGCGCGCCGACGTGGTAGGTCGGGTACACGCCCGCGCCCCAGCGGTACGGTGATGCGGTCGCCGCCGTGGATGTCGCCGGTGCAGTAGGGCACGTACACGAGGCCTGCGTCGCGCCAGGGGTTCTGCATGTTGGTGCGGTTGAAGAAGGGCGCCGCCGCGAGGCTCGAGCGCTCGGCGGAGAACTGCGTCGCGTTGTAGCCCGTGCGGAGGTTCGCCGCGGAGCCGACGCCGTAGCAGAGGAGACCGTCCCAGCAGCCGCCTCCGCCCTGGAGGCGATGAACACGCGGCGCGACGAGGGGTTGAGGTTCACGGCGATGCCCGTGGGCAGCGCCGTTGCCGCAGGCCGAGTCGGGGAAGTCCACCCACGTCCACGTCTGCGCCGGGGCCTCGATGGCGGTCATGGGCGAGCTCGCGTCGGGGTGGAAGGTCACCACCACGTCGGGGTCTTCACCGCCCGCGTCGGTGGTGCCGCCGCCGTCGATCGCGGCGACGTCGGTGTCACCGCCGTCGGCGCCCGTCTCTGCGACGCCCGAGTCGTTGCCGGTGTTGTTCGTCGGCGCGGGGTCGCTCCCGCACGCCGCCAGCGCCGCCGCCACGCCCACGATCCAAGCCTGTCGAAGCATCGTCGATCCGTCTCCAGTGGTTCCGCGCCCCCCGCCGTTCGCGGGGCGAGCGATCGTACACCAGCGCAGCGCGGCCGCGCTGACCGCATCGCCGCGCGCGCCCTCGACAGTGCCGCGAAACCGCGGGTATGTTCCAGCCCGCCCCACTCCATCGAAGGTCCATGATGCTTGCGTCGCGACGGCGCGCCGGTGCGCTCCCGCGGCCTAGAACAAGAGGCAATTGATGATCGCCCGTAGTCTTCGCACGTCGACCCTGGCCACGGCCGCTGCCGCCGCGCTCCTCTCCCTCGCGGCGCCCGCCGAGGCGATCCCCCTCCTCAACGGCTTCGGCGGCCCCACGGGCTACGGCCTCGCCACCAACTGCGTACACCCCAACGACGACGGCTCCTACTCGGGCCCGGGCGGCGCTGGCGCCGCGGTCGCGATCGACCTCCGCCCGGCCTTCCCCGGCGGCCTCAACTTCTTCGGCCGCACGTACACCTCGTTCTATCTCAACACGAACGGGAACATCACCTTCCGCGGGGCGCTCTTCACCTACACCCCGAACCCCTTCCCCGTGGCCGAGCAGCCCATGATCGCGCCGTGGTGGGGCGACGTCGATACGCGCGGTGGCGGCCAGCCCACGCGCAACAACATCTGCTTCCACATCGAGCCGAACCGCATCGTCATCACCTGGAACAACGTCGGGTACTACAGCTCGCACAACGACCGGCTGAACGACTTCCAGATGGTGCTGTCGACCTCGGCCACCTGCGCCACGGCCGGCGACTTCGACGTCGAGTTCCGCTACAACCGCTGCGAGTGGACGACGGGCGACGCCTCGGGCGGCACCGGCGGCTTCGGCGGCACCCCCGCCCAGGTCGGCTTCGACGCCGGCAACCGCATGGACTACGTCTCGCTCCCCATGTCGCGGACCATGGCGATCCTCGACGTGTGCCGTAGCTCCAACGTCCCGGGCGGCGACCCGGGCCTCTGGCGCTTCCAGATCCGCGGCGGCGGCGTGGCCGGCGGCTGCACCGGCGCCGGAATGGACTGCACCGTCCCCGGCCAGATGGGCGCCTGCGCCCAGGGCATCACCATCTGCTCGGGCATGGGCACCACCTGCCAGCAGGTGAACATGCCCCGCCCGCGCCGCTGCAACGGCAACGACAACGACTGCGACGGCAACCCTGACGACGACGACTCGCTCTGCCCCACGGGCCAGGTCTGCGACCGCGGATCGTGCGTCGACCGCTGCCAGCCCGAGCTCGGCTGCCTCACGGGCCGCACCTGCTCCGCCCGCGGCACCTGCGTCGAGAACGCCTGCCTCGACGTGACCTGCCCCGCGGGCCAGCGCTGCGCCGGCGGCGCCTGCGTCGGCGTGTGCGACGGCGTGCTCTGCCCCCACGGCCAGTCGTGCCGCGCGGGCCGCTGCGTCGACCCCTGCGAGGGCATCACCTGCGACCCCCGCGACGTGTGCGTCAACGGCGCCTGCGTGCCCGGCTGCCAGTGCCGCCCCTGCGCGGGCGGTCAGACCTGCCAGCCCGACGGCTACTGCGTCGACGACGGCTGCATCGGCGTCACCTGCCCCACGGGCACCTACGGAGGTGCCGCGACCTGCGGAGGCCGGGCGCCTGACGGGCCTCGCCCGGGCAGGTTCCGATGGCGAGTGCCGGGCCGCGCGAGACCATCGATTGCGGTGGAACCTCGCCGGGTGACGGCGAAGAAGAAGACGGCGGGTTCGGGCGCGGTCGACGGTGGCCTGAGCGTCACCGACGCGGCCGCGATGGCTGACGCGCAATGCGATGGCGGTGTCAGTTCCTCCTGCTCGACCGGGTACCCTGCCACGCGGCGGCAGCGATCTGACGCGCGTGGGTGTCGAGCCGCGGCGATGGGCCTGTGCACCTCGCGGCAGGCGCCCGCCGCTGCCGCCGACCGCTGACCGCGAGGCGGTCGCCCCGCGATGCGGCCGCCCGCGCCTCGCGCACTTTCTTTCTTCTCTACAACCCCCTCGATGGCACCCATGAAGTACACCCGCACCGTGGCCGCCGTGATCGCGGCCCTGGCCGTCGCCCATTGCGGCGACTCCGGCAGCTCCAGCGACGCCGGGACGAACAACAACTGCACCACCACCGGCGGCATGGTCACCGGCTCGTGGATGTCGGTGAACACCGGCACCACCGACCAGCTCCTGGCGGTCTGGGGCACCGGCGCCGACAACATCTTCGTCGTGGGCGAGGGGGTGATCCGCCGCTTCAACGGCACCGCGTGTCGACGGCCCCGCCTTCGAGCTGCAAGACGAGATGGGCAAGCGCGTCGAGCGCTTCGTCTCGGTGGGCGGCTTCGACATGGGCTCGACCTTCGTCACCACGGCGACGATCCCCGCGTCGGGCTCGGCCGAGGCGGGCGAGGGGCGGGTGTATCGGCTCAACGGGTCGACGCCGCGCGCACCGCGGCGGGGCTAGTCGAACGAACTGCGCTACGTCTCGGGCCTCGCGGCCGACGACGTGTGGGCCGTGGGCGGAGACCAGGCTTGGCACTGGGACGGCTCGCGATGGATGAACCAGTCGACGGGCATCGAGGCCAACAGCGACCTGCAGTCGGTGTGGATGGCCGCGGGCAACGACGTCTGGATCGCCGGCGCGAGGGTCTACCGCTGGAACGGCGCGATGTGGTCGGCGCAGCCGCTCCCCGGCGGGACGTCGTACTTCGGCGTGTGGGGCAGCGCGGCCGACGACGTCTGGCTCGTGGGCAACAGCGCCGCCCAGCACTGGAACGGCACGGCCTTCTCGAGCGTGCTCACGGGCACCACGGCGCGCCTCCGCGCGGTGCGCGGGTCGGCGGCCAACGACGTGTGGGCCGTGGGCGACGCGGGCACCACCGTGCACTGGAACGGCTCGGCCTGGGCGCAGGTCAACTCGGGCACTCAGGCGAACTCCGTGTCGCTCTGGTCGGCGAGCGCGACGGACTACTGGGCCGTGGGCGACAACGGCACGGCGATCCGATTCCAGGGCTCGGCGGGCGGCGGCGGGGGATGCCCTGCACCAACCCCATGCCGGGCAATCTCGGCGACGGCCGCGGCCTGCGCCCCTCGCGGCTCCTGCAGGCCACCGTGTGCACCCCGGAAGTCCGACGGCAGCGCCGTGTGCTGGGGCGCCAACAACAACGGGATGATCGGCGACGGCACCACCACCACCCGCGGCGCGCCCTCGGCGGTGACGGGCCTCAGCGACGTGGTCGACATCGCGGTCGGGCGCTTTCACGGCTGCGCGGCGCGGCGCGACGGGGCGGTGTTCTGCTGGGGCACCGGCCGCTCGGGTCAGCTCGGCAACGGGATGACCAACGACTCGAACACCCCCGTGCAGGTGCTGAACATCAACGACGCCGTCGCGGTGGCCGTCGGTGACCAGCACTCCTGCGCGCTGCGCCGCGACGGCGGGGCGTCGTGCTGGGGCGCCAACATGGAGGGCCAGATCGGCGACGGCTCCAACGCCAACCGCCCCTTCGCGGTGACCGTGTCGGGCCCGACGGACCTCATCAACATCGACGCCGCGCCGAACCACACCTGCGCGCTCCGCCGGGTCGGAGGCGTGGTGTGCTGGGGCCGCGGCACCCAGGGTCAGCTCGGCAACGGCGCGGCGATCAACAGCGCCTCGCCGGTGAGCGTGACGGGCGTGGCCGACGCCGTGTCGGTGTCGACGGGCCTCGGGCACTCGTGCGCGGTGCGCCAGTCGGGCGCGGTGGTCTGCTGGGGCAACAACGCCAACGGGCAGCTCGGCGACAACAGCACCACGCAGCGCGAGGCGCCCGCCGCCGTCGCGGGGATCAACTCCGCGGTGTCGGTCTCGGCCGGCGGCAGCCACACCTGCGCGGCGCTGCGCGACGGCACGGTGCGCTGCTGGGGCGGCAACAGCGCGGGGCAGCTCGGCGACGGCACCACCACGCAGAGCCTCGCGCCGGTGACGCCCATGGGGCTGAGCCAGGTGATCCAGGTGGCCGCGGGCTTCGACTACGCCTGCGCCCTGCGGGGCGACGGGCAGGTGCTCTGCTGGGGCTCGAACATGAACGGTCAGCTCGGCCGGGGGACCATCAACGCCGGCGGAGACGCCAACCGCACCCCCGCGGCCGTGATGAACCTGCCCTGATCGCCTCGCGGTCTCCCCCGGCGTGAGCCGGGGGAGACGATTCCCGCTCCGACTCTCCTTTCGCTTCGGTATCCTCGCGGCCCTCCACGGACACGGCGCGGCGGGAGCCGACGTCGGTCCGACACCGAGTGCCCTGCGCGCCTGCGCACGCGCGCGCCGGGGCCGTCACCGCCGACGAGAGCCCGCGAATGAGCACCGACCGCGAAGAGAGCCTCCGCACCGCGCTGTCTGACCTCGACCGTGACCCCGCCCTCGACGCCGCGTGGAGCGCCGCCGAAGACGCCTCGCGCGCCCTCGACGACCCCGACGAGGTCGCCGCGCGCTACCGCTCCGCCCTCGCGGGGACGCTCAGCGCCGACGACATCGCCCGCGTCGGTCAGCGCGCCGTCGCGTGGCACGACGAGTGGTCGGGCGAGCCCGAGGCCCTGGAGTCTCTCCTGCGCGCGGTGCTCCTGCGCGCGCCCGACACCGACTGGGCCTTTCAGCGCCTGTCGATGCTGCTCACGGTGGGGGCGCGCTGGGGCGAGCTCCTCTCGCTCTACGACACGGCCATCGAGGCGGTGCCCGAAGACGACCGCGAGCGCCGCAGGCTCCTCCTCGACGAGGCCGCCAACGTCGCCAAGAACTTCACCGACCAGCCCGAGCGCGCGATCCGCTACCTCGAGCTGCAGTTCGCGATGGACCACTCCGACGCGCAGGTCGCCCGCGCGCTGGAGCGCCTCTACGAGCGGCACGGGCGCTTCCGCGACCTGGTCACTCTCTGGACGAAGCGCCTGCCGTACCTCTCCGCCGACGCGGCCCACGCGGCGCGGGCGCGGGTCGCGACGCTGTGGCTCGACCCCCTCGACGAGCCCTCCGAGGCCCTGCGCTCCACCGAGGAGTTCCTCGCCGGCGGGGGCGACCGACCGACGGCGTGGTCGCTCCTCGAGCGCGTCGCCACGGCCCGCGTCGCCGACGCCGCCCGGCGCGCCATCGCCTACCTCAAGGACCACTACGAGACCGCGCGCCGCCACGAAGACGTCCTGCGCGTCTTGGGCCTCGCCCTGGGCGTCGCCGAGGACGAGCCCTCGCGCGCCGACGTGCACCGCGAGCTCGCCGAGCGGCTCCTCTCCGCGGGCCGCGACGCCGAGGCCGTGCCCCAGCTCGCCGCCCTCGTCGAGCTCGAGCCCGAGGCGCCGTCGCACCGCCAGCGCCTCGAAGAGCTCGCCGAGCGCACCGGCGCGCAAGAGGCCCGCGCCGTGGCACTCGCCCGCGCCGCCGACACCCTCGCGCGCCGCGGCGACCCCGACCTGGGCCTGCGCCTCGGGCTCCTCGTGCAGGCCGCCGACGTGCGCGCCGAGGTGCTCGGCGACGAGGAGGCGCCATCGCGCTCTACACCGTCGCGCTCAACACCGAGGGCGCGCCCGAGGGCGTCGCGCACCCCGTCGCGCGACGCCTCGCGGGCCTCCTCGCCGCGCGCGGCCACGACGAAGACCGCCTCGACGTGCTCGAGCGCCTCGCGGGCCTCGAGAGCGACCCGACGGCCAAGCGCGCCGTGCTGGGCGAGGCCGCGAAGCTCGCCGAGCGCCTGGGCGACGGAGACCGCGCCCTGCGCGCGTGGGGCGCGCGGCTCGCGATCGACAACGCCGACGCCGAGGCCCTCGACGCCACGGTGGAGCTCCTCGCCCGCGCCGGGCGCTGGGAGCCGCTCATCGAGACCCTCGAGGCCCGCGCCGAGGTCAGCGCCGACGAGCGACGTCGCCGCGACGACCTCGTGCGCGCCGCGCGCACCTGGGCCGACGCCCTCGAGCGCGTCGACGAGGCCATCACCGCGTGGGTGCGCGTGCGCGACGCCTTCGGCGAAGACGCCGAGGTGGTCGACGCCCTCGCAGACCTCTACACCCGCGCCGCGCGGTGGGACGACCTCCTCGAGCTCCTCGACCGCGCCGCTGGC
Source organism: Polyangiales bacterium (assembly GCA_041389825.1). GTDB lineage: Bacteria > Myxococcota_A > Polyangia > Polyangiales > JAEYZO01. The sequence goes on from JAWKRC010000009.1 coordinate 113,076, forward strand.
GCCGAGGCCCAGCCCGCGCGGCGCGCGACGCTCCTGCGCCGCGCCGGAGACGTGCACCGCAACCGCGGCGACGCGGGCCGCGCGCTGGCGGCGTACCGCGAGGCCCTCGACGCCGACCCCGCCGAGGCGGGCGCCCGCGCCGGGCTCACCGCGCCCTCGCGCACCCCGCGTCGCACGACGCCGCCGTGGCCGTGCTCGCGCGCGCCTACGCGGCCACCGACGACTGGTCCGACACGCTCGGCCTCGTCGACCACCGGCTCGCGGCCACCGACGACCCCGACCGCCGCGCCGACGTGCTGATGGAGGCCGCCTCCCTCAAGGAGCGCCGCGCCGACGACCCCGCGGGCGCCCTCGCCTTCGCCGCCCGCGCGCTGCCCGAGGTCGCGGCCGACCCCGACCGCTCGGCCGCGGTGGAGTCCGAGCTCGCGCGCCTCGCCGCGCGCACCGGCGGCTGGGCCGAGGTGGTGGGCGCCTACCGCGCCGCCATCGACGCCCTCGGCGACGCGCCGCGCGCCACGCCCCTCGCGTTCCGCATGGGCGAGCTCCTCGAGCGCGAGGTGGGCGACGCCCCCTCGGCCCTCGCCGCCTTCACCCGCGTCGCCGAGGCCGACCGCGAAGACCTCGACGCCGCCTCGGCCGTCCTCCGCGTCGCCGCGCGCACCGGCGAGTGGCCCACCCTCGCCGCGGCCTTCGTCGCGACCTCGCTCGCCCGCGCCGCCGTCGAGCCCGCGCTCGTCTCCGCCGTCGAGTCGACCATCGACGACGACTTCGAGGGCTGGAGCCGCGCCCTCTCGGCGCTCGAGTCCGCCGTGGGGTCCTCCGACGCGCCGGCCTCGCTCGCCCGCGCGCTCGAGACCTCCATCGGCGTGTGGCACCGCGACCGCCGCAGCGACGACGAGGCCGCCGAGGCGCGCCTGCGCGTGGCCGTCTCCCACGACGGCGGCGACGCGCCCACCCTCTCGATGCTCGCCGACCTGCAGCGCCGCGCGCCGGGGCAGAGCCTCATCGACACCCTGCGCGCCCTCGGCCGCGTGCTCGACGGCGCCGACGAGGGCCTCGACGCCCTGCACGAGGCCGCCACCGTCGCGCTCGACCTCTCCGACGACGAGACCTCGCAGACCGAAGACATCCTCAAGGCGCTCCTGCACCAGGCCGAGGCCCGCTGGCGCGCGCTCGCGCTCGACCCCGACGCCGACGTGGGCGCCCTGCACCACGCCAGCGAGCGCGCCTCGTGGGCGCTGCGCCACCTCGTCGACCTCTACGCCGAGGCCGGCCGCGCCGACAACGCCGTGCGCCTCCTCGTGGCCGGGGCGAACATGCCCTACGCCCCCGACGAGGCCCGCGCGCTGCGCCACGAGGCCGCCGAGCGCGCCGCCCGCGACCTCGGCGACGCCGACATGGCGACGCAGCTCTACCGCCGCATCCTCGACGAGACCGTCGACGACTTCCGCGCCATCGCCGCCCTCGCGGCGCTCTACGAGGCCGGCGGGATGCGCGAGTCGCTCCTCGCGCTGCGCCGCGACGAGCTCAAGCTCACCGAAGACCTCCCGCGCCGCGTCGAGCTCCGCCTCGAGATCGCCCGCATCCTCGAGGCCCTCGGCGACGCCGACGCCCGCGTCGAGGTGCTCCGCGAGAACCTCGGCGAGGCCCCCGGCCACGCGGCCTCCGTCGACGTCCTCGAGTCGGTGCTCTCGTCGCGCGGAGACCACCGCGCGCTCCTCGACCTCTTCGAGCAGCAGGCCCGCGCCGTGGCCCTCACGGGCGACGCCGACGCCTCGTCGGCCCTGTGGCGCCGCGCGGCGATCCTCGCCGAAGAGGGCCTGCGCGACCCCGCCGCGGCCATCACCGCGTGGGAGCACGTCGCCGCCGACCGCGACGACGCCGAGGCCCTCGACCACCTCGCCCGGCTCAACGCCGCCCGCGGCGACCACGCCTCCGCCGCGCGCTACCTCGAGCGCCGCCTCGCGGGCGCCGAGGGAGAGGCCCGACGCGACACCGTCGCCCGCCTCGCCGAGGCCCAGCTCGCCGTGGGCTCCCCCGACGCGGCCCGCGCCACCCTCGAGCGCGGCGTCGCGGCAGACCCCGGCGCGCGCGCCCTCCGCGCGATGCTCGCGGAGCAGTACCGCGCCCACGAAGACTGGGAGCCCCTGGCCGCCCTCCTCAGCCCCGACGACGGCTCCGTCGAGCCCTCGCTCGCCGAGCTGCGCGAGGCCGCCGAGGTGCTCCACGACCGCATCCGCGCCCCCGAGCGCGCCGTGCCCGTGCTCGAGCGCGCCGCGGGGATGGCCCCCGACGACCGCGGCGTGCGCGCGGCCCTCGCCGACGCCCTGCGCGGCGCGGGTCGGCTCGAAGAGGCCCGCGCGATGCTCGACGCCCTGGTGGAGAGCTACGGCCGCCAGCGGCCGCTGGAGCGCGCGGTGGTGCACTACCACCTCGCCCAGCTCGCGCAGGCCCGCGGAGACACCGACGAGGCCCTCGCGCAGCTCGAGACCGCGTCGACCATCGACATGGCCCACCCGGGGATCTTCAAGCTCCTGGGCGACCTCTCGCGCGAGGCGGGGCAGCTCCAGCGCGCCGAGCGCGCGTACCGGGCGCTCTTGATGATCGTGCGGAGGAACCCGCCGCCGGGCAGCGGCGCGACCATCGTTCCGGGCCGCGCGCCGGGGCCGGGCCCCAGCGAGGTGCTCTACGAGCTGCACCGCATCGCCGAGGCCCTCGGCGACGACGAGCGCGCGAAGGAGACCCTCGAGAGCGCCTTCGAGACGGCCAGCCGGAGCGGCGCCGAGGCGCGGCGCTTCGAGCGCGCGCTGCGCGACGCGGGCGAGCCCCGGCTCCTCCTGCGCGCGATGGAGACGCGGCTCTCGCACGAAGACGACCCGGCGAAGGCCGCCGAGGTGCTGGGCGCGATGGCCGAGCACCTGCGGGTGAACCTCGACCGCCCCGAGGAGGCGCTCGAGGCGCGGCTGCGGGCCGTGGCGCGGCTGCCCCTCGACGAGGCGACGCACGAGGCGGCGATCTCCGAGGCGCGCGCGCTGGGTCGGCTCGACCGCTACGCCGAGGCGCTGGGCGCGGTGCTCGCGCGCTCCCGCGACGCGGGCGACGCGGCGGCGCTGTCGAGCGTGGGGCTGCGCCTCGCGCGCCTGCAAGAGGGAGAGATCGGCGACCTCGCGGCGGCGGCGCGCAGCTACGAGGCCGCCGAGGCGGGCGCCGACGAGGGCGCGCTGCTGGAGGTCTGGCGCGGGCTCGACCGGGCGTACCGCGGGCTCGACGACAAGGCCGGGCAGGCGCGGGTGCTGCGCAAGCTGGTCGACGCCGACCCCGAGTCGCCCACCGAGAACGCGTGGCGCCTCGCGGAGCTGCAGCTCGCCTCGGGCGACGACGCGACGAGGGACGAGGGCGTCGAGTGGCTCGCGTGGGCCTTCGAGCGCGAGCCCGACCAGGCGCGGGCGATCCCGCTCCTGCGGGCGGCGGCGGAGCGCAACGCCGACGAGTCGCTGCTGGCGCTCTTCGAGAGCGTGGCGCGCGAGGGCGACGACGTGGCCGTCCTGCTCGAGTCGCTCGAGCGACGCGCGGCGCTGCCCACGGTGTCGATGGAGGTGCTGCGCGAGGCCGTCTCGCTCGCCGAGACGCGCGGCGAAGAGGCCCGCGTCGACGCGCTCCTCACGCGCGCCGTCGAGGCCGCGCGCGACCGCGGAGACCTCGCCGACGCGGTGTGGGCGCTGGTGGCCCTCGCCGAGCGGCGGCGGGTGGAGGGCGACCTCGCGGCGGCGGGGCGGCACCTCTCCGAGGCCGCGGCGGCGGCCGACCCGATCGAGGGCTTCGCGCTCTCGCTCCAGCTCGGCGCGCTCGCGTCGGGCCCGCTGAACGACCTCGAGCTCGCGGCGCGCACCTACGAGTCGCTGCGCGAGCGCGACCCGTCGGACCGCGCGGTGTGGGAGCCCTCCTCGACGTGTACCGCCGCATGGGCGACACCGAGCGCCTCGAGGGCCTCATCGACGAGACCGTGGGCAGCGTGTACGAGCCCGCGGCGCGGATCCACCTGCGGCTCGAGCGCGCGCGCATCCTCCTGGCGCAGCCCGACCGCATCGACGACGCGGCGGCGACGCTGCTGGGCGCCCTCGACGAGGACCCCGACAACGCCGCGGCCACGACGATGCTCGCCGACCTCTACGAGCGCACCGGGCAGACCGACGCGCTCTCCGACCTCCTGCGGCGGCAGTTCGACGGCGCGCGCGACCGCTCCGACGCGGCGACGGCGCGCGACCTCGGCCTGCGCCTCGCGGCGCTGGTGTCTCCGTCGGACCGCCTCGGCGCGCTCGAGGTGCTGCGCGCGGCCCTCGACGTGGCGCACGGCGACCGCGCGCTCCTGCGCCGGATGCGCGAGCTCTTCACCGACGACGACTCGGCCGAGGAGCGCGCCGACGCGCTCGAGAGCCTCGTGCCGCTGGAGTCGGGCCGCGAGGCGGCGGCCCTCGCGATGGAGCTCGCGGGGCTGCGCAACGGGCTCGGCGACGAGTCGGGGGTCGAGCGCGCGCTCGCCCTGGGCTTCAGGGCCGACCCGGGCGACGACACGATCCGCGGTCACCTCGAGGCGCGCTACGCGGCGCGCGAGGACTGGGCGGCGCTCGCGGGGCTGCGCGAGCACCACGCGCGGAGCCTCACCGACGCGGCGGCGCGGGCCGAGGGCCTGCGCGCGGCGGCGGCGCTGCGGCGCGACCAGCTCTCAGACCCGGCCGGCGCGGCGGCGCTCCTGGGCGAGGCGCGCGCGGCCGTCCCCGAAGACCTGGGGCTCGTGGCCGAGCACGCGCGGGCGCTGTCGGCGGCGGGTCAGGCCGAGGCTGCGGCGGCGGCGGTGACCGAGGCGCTCGACGCGCAGGGCCCCGAGGGCGACGGTCGCACGTGGCTCCTTCGGCTGCGGGCGGAGCTGCACGCGGCCGCGGGCGACGACCGCGCGGCGGCGACGGACCTCGAAGACGCGCTCGGCGCGGGCGACGCCGACGCGCTGCCCGCGCTGGTGGCGGCGCTCGACCGACGGCGGCTGCGCGCGGCCGAGGGCGGAGACTTCGCGGCGGAGCGAGACGCCACGATGCGCCTCGTCGACGTGCTCCCGCGCGCGGGGCAGAGCGACGTGGCCGAGGCCCTCCTCGCGGGGTGGACCGAGCGCGCGCCCCGCGACGCCGAGGCCCTTCGGCGCGTGGGCGACCTGCACGCCTCGGCGGGCCGGTGGGACGACGCCGTGACGATCTTCCAGCGGCTGGTGCAGGCCGAGGAGGGCCCCGAGCAGGTGGCGGCGGCGCTGCGCCTCGCCGACGCGTGCGAGCGCGCGGGCCGGCCCGAAGAGGCCCGCGACGGCCTGGAGCGCGCCTACGAGCGCAACCGCGGCGACGAGGGCCTGCGCCACCGCCTGCGCGCGCTCTACGAGGGCCTCGCGATGCCCCGCGAGGCCGCGCGGCTCTGGATGGACGACGCCGATTTCGCCCCCGACGAAGACGCCCGCTTCGAGCGCCTGCGCCGCGCGGGCGAGACCTGGCTCGACCAGGCGAGCGACCCCGGGCAGGCCGTGGTGGTGCTGGAGCAGGCGCGGGCGCTGCGGCCCTCGGACCACGACATCACGGTGCTGCTCGCCGACGCCTTCACGGCCGCCGAGCGGCTCGCCGACGCGTCGCAGCTCCTGAACGACGCCATCGCGGGGCACCGCAACCGCCGCTCGAAGGAGCTGGCCGTCTTGCAGCACCGCATGGGCCGCCTCGCCTACGCCGCCGCCGACCACGCGGTGGAGATGGCCTGGCTCAACGCCGCGCTCGACACCGACCCCCAGAACGGGCAGGTGGCCGCCGAGCTCGCCGACGTGGCGATGGAGCTGCAGAACTACGAGATCGCCCTCAAGGCCCTGCGCGCCGTGGCGCTGATGAAGAGCCCCGGCCCCATGAGCCGCGCGATGGCGTTCTTGAAGCAGGGGCGCATCGCGCACGCGCAGGGAGACTCCAAGCGCGCGATCTTCCTCGCGCGCAAGTCGCTCTCTGAAGACGCCAACCTCACCGAGGCGCAAGACTTCTTGCGCGAGATCGGCGCGGAGTGAGCGACGACCCCCGGAGCTTCTGGGCCTGGGGGCTCACCGAGCGCCTCCCCGACGCGGCCGCCCGACGCGCCCTCGCCCGGCGCGTGGGCGCGGCCCTCGGGGTCGGCGACCTGCCCGACATCCCTCCCCCCGACATCGACGCCGTCTCGCTTCGGCCGCCGCGGGTGCGCGCGCCCGCGTCGCTCGCGGGCTTCGTCACCGACGCGCGCGAAGACCGGCTGCGCCACACCTACGGCCGCGGGTGGAGAGACATCCTCCGCGCCCTCCAGGGAGACTTCTCCCCCGCGCCGGACCTCGTCGCCTACCCCCGCGACGAGGCCGAGGTCTCCGCCGCGATGGCGTGGTGCGCCGAGGCGGGCGCGGCGCTCGTCCCCTGGGGCGGCGGCACCAGCGTGGTGGGCGGCGTCGAGGCCGAGGTCTCTCCCCGGTGGGCGGGCGCGCTGGCCCTCGACCTCCGGCGCATGGCCCGCGTCCACGACGTCGACGTCGCGAATCTCACGTCGCGTATCGGCGCCGGCGCGACGGGCCCCGCCATCGACGCGGCGCTCGCCCGCTCGGGCCACACGCTCCGCCACTACCCGCAGTCCTACGAGTTCTCGACCCTGGGCGGCTGGATCGCGACGCGCGCCGGGGGCCATTTCGCCACGGGCTACACCCGCATCGACGACCGCGTTCAGTCGGTGCGCGTGGTGAGCCCCTCGGGCGCGTGGGAGACCCCCGCGGTCCCGTCGAGCGGCGCGGGGCCCGACCCGAAGCGCCTCGCGCTCGGCTCCGAGGGCGCGCTCGGGGTCATCACCGAGGCCGTGGTGCGCGTGCTCCCTCGCCCGCGCTGGAGGCGCTCGGCCAGCGCGCGCTTCGACGCGATGGAGCAGGCCGTGAGCGCGGCGCGCGCGGTGGCGCAGTCGGGGCTCCTCCCGTCGAACTGCCGCGTGCTCGACCCCACCGAGGCCTTCATCAACCGCGTCGACGACGCGGCGGGCGGCGCGGCGCTCCTCCTCGGCTTCGAGAGCGCCGACCACGACCCCGAGTCCGCGATGGCGCGCGCGCTCGAGATCGCCCTCGCCCACGGCGGGGAGTGCCCGCGCGGCGTGCTCGCGCGCGACGACGCGGGCGACGACGGGAGCGCGGCGGCGCAGTGGCGCAGGGCCTTCCTCGACGGGCCGTACCTGCAGAGCGCGCTCGCGCTGGTGGGCGTGATGGCCGACACCTTCGAGACCTGCTGCGCCTGGTCGGCCTTCGAGGCCCTGCACCGCGACGTGGTGTCGGCCGTGAGCGAGGCCCTCGCCGAGCACTGCGGCGGCGGCGTGGTCTCGTGCCGCTTCACGCACGTGTACCCCGACGGCCCGGCGCCCTACTACAGCTTCATCGGCCGCTACGAGCCCTCGCGCGCGCTGGCGCAGTGGGCCGCGGTGAAGCGCGCGGCGAGCGACGCCCTACGCGCGCACGGCGCGACGATCACGCACCACCACGCGGTGGGGCGCACGCACCGGCCCTGGTACGACGGCGAGCGGCCGGCGCTCTTCGCCGACGCGCTGCGCGCGGTGAAGCGCACGCTCGACCCCGCGGGCGTGATGAACCCTGGCGTGCTGCTGAGGGAGTGAGCGGGGTCAGCGCGCGGCGCGGCGGTCGGCGGGGGCCTCTGCCCGCTCGACCTCGTCGAGGTCGCGCGCGGCGGCGGAGACGTCGACGCGCACCCTGGTGCGGGGCTGCTCGTCGAGGGTGACGATGGACTCGAGCGTGCCGACGCGCTCGCGGAGGTCGGCGTTGTCGCGCTCGAGCTTCGCGAGGCGCTCGGCGAGGTCGCGGGAGCCCACGCCGGCGTCGAGCTCCATGCGTCGCATGCGCACCTTGGCCCAGGCCCAGATAGCCGAGATGGGCACCGCGAAGACGATGGCGACGACGAGGACGTCTTGCATGGTGAGGCGGGAGACTACCGCACGATGCGGAGGGCGCCCTCGTTGAGGAGGCGGCGCAGGAGGGTGCGGCGGCCGGCCTCGTCGAGGGAGTCGCCGAGGTCGTTGAGGGTGAAGGTGTCGGCCTCGAGGGCGCTCAGGGCCTTGCGGAGCGAGGCCTCGGCGTGGGCGGGCCAGCGGGTGCTGCGGCCGTTGATGGTGAGGGTCACCGCGTCGGCGGTGGCGTCGAGGACCACCAGCGCGCCGGGGCGCGTGGCGAAGACGGTCTCGGCGGTGATGGGGCTGACGGCGTCTTGGAAGATGCCCTCGAGGGACTCCTTTCGGACGCCCGCGAAGCGCTGCACGAGCTTGTCTTGCACGAGCTCGAAGGAGGCCGCCGCGGCGAGGCGCTGCACGCGCTCGCGCAGGCCCTCGCGGAGCGCGTCGAGGTCGGCGCGACCGACCAGCGCGCCCAGCGGGATGCTCTGGCGCATGGTGTCGTCCTGCATCGCGAGGTTGGCCATCGCCTCGATCATCACCTCGCTCCAGCGCACGCCGTGGAAGCCGAAGGTGACGTGCAGCGACGCGCCCTCGTCGGCGGCGACGGCGTCGTGGATGAGCCCGCGGGGGATGTAGAGCGCCTCGCCCGGGCCGGTGGTGAACTCGGCGGAGATGGGGCCCACGGGGGTGGTCGCGCGCTCGAAGCTCTCGCCGCGCATCGGGAGCCCCTTGGGGGAGTCGTAGAGGCGCCAGGTCTTGCGCCCCACGCACTGCACCACGATCACGTCGTGGGAGTCGTAGTGGGCGGGGAAGCCCTGCGCGCCGCCGGGCGTGAAATACGTGTTGGCCTGGACCTGGATGCCGAGCTCGCCCTCGAGGGCGGCGCACACGTCGCGCACGGCGCGGGACGACTCGTCGAGGTGGTTGAGGATGATGGTGCCCCCGCGGGCGAAGAGGCGCGCGGCGCGGGTCGGGTCGATGTAGTCGTTCGCGTCGGTGTAGTCGTCGGGGGAGATGTCTTGCGACGCGCTCACGATCTGCATGTCGGGGTGGCGGTGCGGGCGCGCGGTGAGGATCGCGTCCATGTCGGAGAGCGACACCAGGGGCTTCACCGGGCCGTCGCCCGAGCGCGGGACGTAGAGCGGGGCCTTCTCCCAGTAGTCGTCCATGAACGAGGCGACGCTGTGCGGGCCGAGCATCTTCGCCAACGCCGGGAAGTTCTTCTGCGTGCTGTTCTTGTCACCGTGAGCCATGGCGTGATCCGTCCTCGCGCGGATCACCCCGCGAGGTCCGTGACCCCGCGGGGCTCCGCGCTCTCGATGGGCGTGGGGATTGTCAGTGGAGGGGCGCGCTGATGAAGGGAGAAGCTACCGCCGACCGGCCGGTCAGCAGTTGCGGCCGCGGCCCGGGCCGTCGTTCGGGTCGCTGTCGCTGCAGCGCCGACCGCCGCGGCCCGCCGCGTCGCCGGGGTCGCTGTCGCTGCGGCCCGTGTTGCCCCGGCGCCCGCGGCCGCACGCGGCCTCGTCGCTCGAGTCGCTGTCGTTCACGCCCGTGCGGCCGTGCCCGGCGCCGTCGGTGGGGTCGCTGTCGTTGCGGCCCGTCGTGCGGCGGCAGGCCTCGGCGCGCGAGGGCGACAGGGCCACGGCCCCGACCACCGCCGTCGCGATCGCCGCGCCGATGGCGCCGAGCGCCGAGCGGCGCGAGGGGGCGACGTCTTGGATGTCGTCGTCCGCCAGGGTCTGGGTGACCTTCTTCTCTTCCATGTGAACCTTCCTCCGAATCAACAGACGATTGAGACACTCGCGCCGACACGGCGCGTCGGGGATGAGTACTCCTCAGCCCGGCGTGAGGTTACGCCCCGCAACCCCCGTCCTTGGTTCAGTGAAACCTTGGCGTTTAGACCCCTCAAGACGGTTGCGTAAGGCCGATCGTCTCGCCCTTACGCCACGCAGGTCAAGAGATTCATCACCCGCGCACACCCGCCTACGTGAGCCCGTCACACATCAATCCGCACGATGATTGAGACTCTCAACATCACAGGTCAGGCTGCGTGCTGTTCACGCCGTTCCCGAGCTGGCCATAGGTGTTGAGCCCCCAACAACGGACGGCGCCGTCGGTGCGCAGCGCGCAGGTGTGCGAGCCGCCCGGCGCGAGCGCGAGCACGGGCCCCACGTTCTCCACGGCGATCACCGGCGCGTTCTGGAACGGCCCTCCGCCGAGCTGGCAGCCGTAGTTCTCTCCCCAGCAGCGCATCGATCGGTCGCGCAGCATCACGCACCCGTGGTTCGACCCGAGCGCGAGGCGCGCGGCGCCGCTGATGCCCTGCACCGCCACGGGCGTCGGGGAGTTGCCCGCGCGGCCGCTCCCGAGCTGCCCGCGGTCGTTCTGCCCCCAGCACCGCACGGTGCCGTCTGAGAGCAGCGCGCACGAGTGCGCCTCGCCCGCGGCGACCTGCACCGCGTTGGTGATCCCCGCGACCATCGACGGAGAGGTCACGGGCTCCCTCGCGCGGTGCCCGTTGCCGACCTGCCCCTGCTCCTGCTTTCCCCAGCACCACACGGTGCCGCCGCGCACGAGCGCGCAGGTGTGGTTGTCGCCCGCGGCGACCTGCACCGCGCCCGAGAGCCCCTCGACGCGCACGGGCCTCATCCGGTGCGTCGACGTCCCGTCGCCGAGCTGGCCCTCGTTGTTGAGCCCCCAGCAGGTCACGCCGCCGTCCGAGGTCACCGCGCAGGTGTGGAGCTGCCCCGCGTCGACCTGCGTCGCGCCGCTCACGCCGTCGACGTAGGTCGGCTCTCCGCGCGGCCCGCGCGGGCCCTGGCCCCAGCACATCACGCCGCCGTTGGAGATCAGCGCGCACGTGTTCCCGAGCCCCGCGGTGACCGCCGTCGCGCCGCTCACGCCCGCCGCGATCACGGGCGAGTAGCCGTCCTCGGTGGTGCCGTCGCCGAGCTGCCGCATGTTGTTCCAGCCCCAGCAGCGCACGCCGCCCGCGACCACGGCGCAGGCGTGAAAGCGCCCCGACGCGACGGCCGTCGCGCGCGGCAGGCCCGTGACGTTCACCCGCGTGCCCGAGCCCCTGCACTGCGGCCCGCGAAAGGCCTGGGCGAGGTTGGGCAGCGTCGGCGTGGTGGTGTTGGTGGTGTTCGTGGTGGTGGTGTTGGCCCCCGCGTCGGCGCGCTCCCTCGGCCCCGAGCCCGAGACGAAGAACATCGCCGCGCCCGCGCCCGCGACGAGGAGCGCGACCGCCGCGAGGATCACCACCACCTTCGCGTTCGACCCGCCCTGGGTGTACGGCGGCGGGGCGTAGGCGGTGTTGGGCGCGTACGCGGTGGAGGGCGCGCCGTAGGGAGCGTTCTGCACCGGCGGCGCCCACGCGGGCACCGGCGGCGTGTGCGACATCGGGTAGCCCTGCTGCGAGGGGACGGCCATGGTCCCAGAGCCCTGGCCGGGCCACGACTGCGACGCCGCGGGCGCGAGGCTGCCGCCGAAGTTGGGCGCGGGCTGCGGGGTGTTCCACGACGGCTGCGCGCTCGTCGGGGGCACCACAGGGTTCGGGTTCGACGGAGACACGGGCACCCCCGCAGCCGTCGCGAGGATCGGCACCAGCGCGGCCACGGCCTCGTTCGCCGAGGGGAACCTCCCTTGCGCGTCGCGGTTCACGCAGCCCGCGAACCACGCGTCGAAGCCCTGCGGGAGCGCGCCCGCGGCGCCCGTCGCGGCGGCGCGCGCCGAGGCGGGGTCGAGCGGGTCCATGAAGATCTCTTTGAGGAGGAACGCGAGGTTGAAATCGTTCATCGACGCCGCGCGCCAGTAGTACCGGCCCGTCAGCAGGTGAAAGACGATCAGCCCCAGGGCCCACACGTCCGTCGCGGGGCGGATGGTCTTCTGCTCGGCCTGCTCGGGCGCCATCCAGAGCGGAGAGCCCAGCGCCGACGTGGCGTTGGCCGCGGTGTGGTTCTCGCCCACCACCTTCGCGATGCCGAAGTCCAGCACCTTCACCGTGAAGGGCACGCCCTCGCGCCGCGAGTTCGCGAGGAAGATGTTCTCGGGCTTGAGGTCGCGGTGCACGAGCCCTCCGCGGTGCGCCGCGCCGAGGCCGTGACCGAGCTGGCGCATCACCTCCAGCACCTCGGCGGGCGGGAGCGCGCCGCGGCGGGCCATCACCGACGACAGGTCCTCGCCCTCCAGGAGCTCCATGCAGAGCCACGGAGTGCCCGTCTCCTCGTCGATGCCCGCGGCCACCACCTCGACGACGTGGTCGCTGCGGATGCGCGCGCTCACCGTCGCCTCTTGCGTGAAGCGCTCGCGGTTGCGCGGGTCGCGCACCAGGTCGGGCAGCATGATCTTCAGCGCGCGCTCCCGGCGCGTCGAGAGCTGCTCCACCACGTAGACCGCGCCCATGCCCCCCGCGGAGAGGTGTCGGAGCACCTTGAACTCCTTGGCGAAGATCATCCCCGAGGTGAGCTGCGGCAGAGGCATGGCGCCGCGATGCTAACCCGCGGCGCGGGCCAGACGTCGGAAGGGGATGCACACCGCCCCGCCGAGGCGCTGTATCCTCCGGCGGCTCGAACCGCCGTGAACGCCCCCTGCCCCGCCTGCGGCACGCCGCGCAACGCGCCCGACGCGCGATTCTGTCAGCGCTGCGGGCAGCGCTTCGACGGCGTCGGCCCCGACGACCCGCTCGTCGGCGCGACGCTGCTCGGGCGCTACAAGGTCTCGCGACGTCTCGGCGAGGGCACCATGGGCCGGGTCTACCTCGGCGAGCAGCCCGTCGGAGAGGCCACGCGGCCCGTGGCCATCAAGGTGCTCGCGGCCGCGCGGGGCAACGACGACTACATCGTCGCGCGCTTCAGGCGCGAGGCGTCGATGATCGCCTCGCTCGAGCACCCGAACATCATCCGGCTGTACGACTACGGCGAGGAGAACGGGCTCTTCGTCTCGGTGATGGAGTTCGTCTCGGGCGGGTCGCTCGCGGCGAAGCTCGCGCTCGGCGGCGTCGCGCCCGCGCTCGCCGAGGCCTACGCGTGGCAGATCGCGCGCGCCCTCGACGAGGCCCACCGGCAGGGGATCTTCCACAGGGACCTCAAGCCCGAGAACGTGCTGCTCGCGCCGAGCGCGAACCCCGACGAGCCCGAGACGCTCAAGGTGGTGGACTTCGGCATCGCGCACCGGCCCCCCGCGCCGGGAGAGCGCGCGCTCACCAACGTGGGCACGGTGCTCGGCACGCCCGCGTACATGGCCCCGGAGCAGCTTCGCGGAGAGCCCGTCGACGCGCGCTCCGACGTGTACGCGCTCGCGCTGGTGACCTACCAGCTCCTCGCGGGCGCGCTCCCCTGGCCCGCGCAGTCGCTCGCCGACTGGACCGACGCCCACCTCAACCGCCCGCCCGCGCCCCTGCGCGCGCAGCCGGGCTGCGCGGCCCTGCCCGAGCGCTACGACGCCGCGCTCACGCACGCGCTCGAGAAGGACCCCGAGCGCCGCACGCCGAGCACCCTCGCCTTCGTGCGCGAGCTCTCCGGGGGCGACGGCCCCAACGTCGAGCCCGCGCCCGCCGCGCCCGCGCCGCCCGCGCGCAGCGAGACCCTCATGCTCGACGCGCCGCCGCCGCCCATGGCCGCCGCGCCGGGCGTGCCTCCGCCGCCCGCGATGCCCCCGCCCGCGACCCCTCCCCCCGCGGGGTACTCGCCCTCGTTGGAGCCCTTCGCTCCGCCCTCGCGACGTCGCGCGGCCGGGCCGTTGGTGTTCGCGCTCGTGGGCGCGGTGAGCGTCACCGCGGGCTTCATCGCGGTGTGGTCGGCGCTCAAGGCCCGCGACCAGCGCGACGCCAACCACGTCGGCGCCGAGGTCGGCGCGCAGGCCGCGAGCGCAGACGCTGGAGCCCGCGCGCCCACGCTCGCGCCGACGCCCGCGCCCGCGCCGGCCACCCCGCCCGCGGTGCTCCCGCGCGGCCCCGACGCGTCGGTGGTCGACCACGTCGCGCGGCGCAGCGAGGCCCTGCAGCGCGAGTCGCGGCGCAGCGGCGCGCAGGCCCTCGCCAACGCGGGCATGGCGCAGCTCCGCTCGGGCCGGCTCCGCCCCGCGATCGTCTCGCTCCGCCGCGCCGACGCGATGTGCCAGCCCGCGAACTGCGACCGGCCCTCGGAGATGTCGCGCCTGCGCGAGCGCCTCGGCGTCGACGGCGACAGCTTCGTCACGCAGATGCTCCGCGAGCGAGGGCAGCCCGGGTGCAACGACGCCCGCACCCTCGTGCGCGAGCTCGAGACGGTGCGCGCGGGCGCGGCGGCGCGGCGCACGCTCCAGTCGAAGTGCCCGCCACGATGACGCGGTGACGCGCACGCCAGCGGCGCCGTTGCAATCGCGGCGCGATGGTGAAACCCTCGCTTCACAGCTCGCGGCGAGGTGCGCCGCGTCGCCCTCCTCCATGGACGCGTCCCAGCCCAAACCCACGCAGGGCCCGCTCACCGCAGAGGAGCGCGCGCTCGTCGAAGCGACCTACCGCCGGCTCGGCGGCGACTGCTACGAGATCCTCGGGGTCTCGCGCTCCGTCGACGCCGTGGCCCTGCGCGCCGCGTACTACGACCTCGCCAAGCGCTTTCACCCCGACCTCTTCTCGCAGCGCGACGTGGGTCGGCTCCTGCCCTTCATCGAGGCCATCTTCCGCGAGATCACCGCGGCCTTCGAGCAGCTCAGCCGCCCCGAGGCCCGCGCCGCCTACGACGCCCGCCTCGCCGCGCAGGCCCCGACGCCGTCCCGCGCGCCCGCCCCCGCGCCGACCGCCTCCCGCGCGCCCACCCCCGCGCCCTTCACCTCGCGCGCGCCCACCCCCGCGCCCCACATCTCTCGCGCGCCCACGCCGAACTACCTCGAGCTCGCCCGGCAGGGCGCGCCGCACCCGCTGAACCAGGCCCCGCCGGGCACGGCCCCGTCGCCCCCCGTCGGAACGCGGCGCCCCACCCCCACGCCGCCCGAGCCGCGCGCCACGCGCTCGGCCGCGCCGCTGCAACGCCGCGGGGGGCCCATCACGCCCCAGCCCGCGATGCTCGACGCCGCGACCCGCGAGCGCCTCGCCGACGCGTGCCGCAACGACGACGCCCTCGAGCGCCTCGTGACCAACGCCCGCAACGCCGAGCGCTCGGGCCGCTGGGAGGCTGCGGGAGAGGCGTGGGAGAAGCTCTCGAAGCTCCGCCCCGACGACCACGGGCCGCTGCTCCTCGCGGCGCACGCCTACGCCGAGGCGAGCGAAGACCTCTCCCGCGCGGTCGACCTCGCGCGGCGCGCGGCGAAGCTCCGGGCCGACGACGTCTCGGTGCAGGTCGCCCTCGCGCGGCTGTACTTCCGCGCGGGCCGCACGGCGAGCGCGCGGGGCGCCGTCGAGGCCGCGCTGCGCATCGACCCGAACCACCCCGAGGCGGTCTCGCTCTCGCTCAAGCTCCGCTGATCGCGCGGCGCGCGACGCCCGAGGGTTCCCAAGGGGGCGCCGAGTGGTGTATCGCGTTCGGCCCTGTGATGCGCGCCGCCCCCGCCCTCCTGCTCGCGCTGTCGGCCGCGCTCGCCGTCGCGTGCGACCCGACCCCCGTCTCGACCCCCGCGCGCGGCGCGGGCCCTCGGGCGGTGAGCGCGGCAGCCCCGTCTCCGACGACCCCGCCACCGTGGCCGAGGGCCGACGGCTCTTCGAGGCCGCCTGCGCCCGCTGCCACGGCCCCGGCGCCGAGGTCGACGGCGGCGCCCTCACCGACCTCGCCCTCTCGCCCGAGCGCATGAACGGCGTGCTCCACGCCGGCTCCGACGACGGCGGGATCATGCCCACGGTGCCCCCGAGCACCCTCGCCGAGCGCGACCTGCCCGCGCTGCGCGCGTACCTCCGGTCCATCCGCGCGCTACGCTGACCCGCCGCGGGGCGCCGCGCCTCCCTTGCGTCGGGCGGCGAACCGTTGTTAACCCCCCGTCCACCCGGGCGCCCGGCGCGCCCGAGGGCCCACACGATGCTTCGACCCTCCCTCTTCTCCACGGGCCTCGCGGCGCTCGCCTCGCTCGCCGCGCTCTCTCTCTCCACCCCCGACGCGCTCGCGCAGCGCCACGGCCGACGGCACCGCGTCCGCTGCGACGAGGGCCAGCACGCCAGCGGCGACCACTGCTGCAACGACGGCGAGGAGTGGGTCCCCGCCCGCGACGCGTGCGTGTGCCTCGCGCCCAACGGCTGCGCCCCCGTGGTGCCGCCGTCTCCCGTGCCCGAGGCGCCCCCGCCGCCGCCCCCGCCGCGCTGCCCCAACGGGATGGTCCTCATCGAGAACATCGATTTCACCGCGGGCGCCGCGCCCTCGGTCACCGAGGCCGCCGCCGACGAGCGCCCCGTGCACCGGGTCACCCTCGCGCCCTACTGCATCGACCGCGGAGAGGTCACCGTCGCGCAGTACCGCGCCTGCGCCCAGTCGGGCTCGTGCACCTCGCTGCCCACGGTGAACCTCCCGGGGCTGCCTCCGGGGCAGGTGCCCGCGTGGAGCCAGCTCTGCAACGGCCCGCGCACCGACCGCGACGACCACCCGATGAACTGCGTCGACTGGACCCAGGCCGACGCCTTCTGCCGCTCGCGCAACGCCCGCCTGCCCACCGAGGCCGAGTGGGAGTTCGCCGCGCGCGGCAGCGAGATGCGCACCTACCCCTGGGGTGACGCTCCCCCGGGGCCCGACCGCACCAACGCGTGCCGGGGCGCCTGCGCCGCGGGCCTCGCGCGACGGGGGCTGCCCGCGCCGCGCGGCGCCATGCCCGGAGACGATGGCTTCGCAGAGACCTCCCCCGTGGGCCGCTTCGCGCCGGGGCTGTCGCCCTACGGCCTCTCGGACATGGCCGGCAACGTGATGGAGTGGACCGCCGACTGGTTCGGCCCCTACTCGCCCATCCCCGCGACGAACCCGACGGGCCCGGGCTTCGGCCAGGAGCGGGTGATCCGCGGCGGCCACTGGGGCTCGACCAACGCCGCCGACCTGCGTACCACGCGCCGTCAGCACGCCCCGCCGGGCACGCGCCTCGCGACCCTGGGCTTCCGCTGCGTGGCGACGCCCGCCGAGCCCCCGCCTCCGCCGCCTCCGCCGCCCCCGCCCGTCGAGCCCGAGCCCGCCCCGCGCCGACGCGGACGTCGCTGATCCCGCTTTCGTCTCGCGGGCGATGCCGCGATGATGCCCGCGTGCGCGCCCGACTCGCCCTCGCCTGCGCGGCGCTCCTGGGATGCGTCCACGGAGCGTCGCACCACATCCGCCGCATCGAGAGCCGCGACGGCGCCCGCCCCGAGCGCTGCGCCGACCCTCCGCTCTACAACGACCGTGGGCCTAACCGCCCGCGCGAGTCGCTCGCCGTGGTCACCGCCGAGTGCGACCGCGACCGCGAGACCCAGTGCCGCGCCGAGCTCCGCCGCGGGACCTGCGAGGCCGACGCCGACGCCCTCGTCGAGGTGAGCAACCAGGTGATCCGCGGGGGCGTGCGACGGATGGTGGGCGTCGCCGTGCAGTGGCGCGGCGAGGCGCGCTGAGCCCTCAGCGCCCTGGGGTGCGCGCGACCGCGTAGCCCACGAAGAAGGGGCCCATCTTCTCCATGAACTCCGCGGTCTGCCGCGTGCGACGCATGGCCTGCACCACGTGCGAGAGCGGGTGGAGCGTCGGCCCGATGAGGCCCACCACGAACTCGTTGTCGTTGGTGTCCATCCCGTGGCAGGCGAGGCGGATGTCGTGCGCGAGGTCCGCCGCGCCGTAGGCCCGGCCGATCTGCCCGTGCTCGCGCAGGATCGAGCCCTGCTCGCGGCCCTCGAGGCGGTTGAAGGCTCCGAGGCGACGCAGCGGGTACCACACGGCCCAGTCCCAGCCCTCGTGCAAGGCGGTCTCCACCGGGCGGCGCAGGAGCCAGAACTCCAGGTCGCTCTCGTAGCCCGTGCTGTAGGTGCGCCCGAGCATCGAGAGCTCGGGCCGCGGGTGCACGCCGGCGTCCTTCACCGCGGGGCGAACAGACTTCACGAAGTGCGTCGGGTCTTCGCTCCACGTGAGGAGCCCGACGCCGCCCGGGTGGTTCACGTCTTCGTAGACCACCGACGCGACGCCGTGCCTGCGCATCGCGGCGGCCAGGGTCTGCGCGTCGCCCTCGAAGGCGAGGAGCTGCATGAACAGCCGACGGTCCATCACCTGCTCGACGCCGTCGCGGGTCGCGCCGCGCTCGCGCACGTCTACGGGGGCGTCTTCGGCGGGCTTCGGGGCACCAGGGTGGCTCATGCGCGGAGTTCTCCCATAGGCCCGCGGTGAGATTCCAGCCCCGGCGTTGACACCCGCGCGTGGCCGTCCGACAACGCGCCGCGATGTCGCCCCCGCTTCGAGGGCCACGCTAAGGTCACGGGTTCAGAGCGATGAGAGCCGACGCGCCGAGGCCCCTCTCCGACGAGGTGCGCGAGAAATATCGCACGGGCCTCGTGCGCTTCTCGAGCGCCACCGGGACGCTCTACGAAGGCCGCGACCCCGACACCGGCCGCACCGTGATCGTGAAGGCCGTCGACGCCTCGGCCTTCACCTCGCCCACCGACCGCCAGCGCGTGCGCCGCGAGCTCCAGAAGCTCTCGCAGATGCGCCACCCCAACCTCTCCAACGTGCTGGAGTTCGGCGAGGCGGGAGAGGTCACCTGGGTCGCGCGGGAGTTCGTCTCGGGCGAGACCCTCCACGAGCGCATCGCGTCGCGCGGGAGGCTCTCGGCCCCCGAGGTGGCGTGGCTCGGCGCGCGGCTCTGCTCGGCCCTCGGGGAGCTCCACAAGGCCGGTGTGCTCCACCGCGACCTGCGCCCCGGGCACGTGATCCTCGGCGCCGACGGCAACGTCGCGCTCATCGACCCCGCGATGCCCCGGAGCTTCACCACCCCCGACGGGAGGCTCCTCGGAGGCACCCCCGGCTACATCGCCCCCGAGGTTCTCCTCGGCAAGATCATCTCGTTCCGCTCGGACCTCTACGGCCTCGGGGCGGTGCTCTACGAGGCCCTCGCGGGGGTGCCGCCCTTCCTCGGGATCGACCCCGCGCGGGTGGTGCACCTCCAGGTCGAGGCCGACCCCGAGCCCCTCGACGGCGCCGTGCCCTCGGGCCTCTCGCGCCTCATCGGGACGCTCCTCTCCCGCGACCCCCGCGACCGCCCCTTCGGGGCCCAGATGGTCGAGCGGCAGCTCGGGCCCTTCATGGGCAGCGAGCCCGCGCCCGCGAGCGCCACGGGCTCCGCCGAGGCGGCCTTCGACGAGGCCGAGGGCTTCGCCGTCGAGCCGGGAGAGCGCACCGTGGTCACCGCGTCGTGGGACGAGGCCGTCGCCGACTCGCTCCCCACCACCATCGGCCCCGCCCTCTCGCAGCGCGCGGCGGCCGCGACCGCGGCGGTGGCGGCGATGCCCCCGGCGCCTCCGCCCTCTCCCCCGGGGATGAACCTCGGCCCGCCCACCCGCGGCGGACCCAAGGCCACCCTCCTCGGCGTCGCGCCCGACCCCGACGACGTCGCCCGCTACGAGGGCTCGGCCCCGCGGCCCCGCGCCGTCTCTGGGAACGTGCCCCTGCCCGAGAACTCCACGAGCCCGAGGGGCTCGACTACGACGACGTCCTCGACACCAACCAGAACGAGGCCTCGCGGGTCTTCGGCGTGCCCGACGCCTCGGCCGACGGGAGCGCCGTGCCTCGCTCCCCGACGCGGTCGCCCAGCAGGTGCTCGCCGGGCAGATGCTCCACGAGCCCGCGCCGCAGTCCATCCCCCCGCCGTCGTGGCCCACCGCCGATCCGCAGCGCCGCGGCAGCGCCCCGCGACCCGTGGCCGCCACCGTCGAGGGGAGCCTCCCTCCGCCGCAGCCGTCCCCGCCGCAGCCCCCCATGGGCCCGCAGGGGGTGTACGGCCCGCCGCAGGGCTATCCGCAGCCTCCCGAGGGGGCCTTCGACGCGCCCGCCATCGAGCGCACGATGGCCGTCGACACCAACAACCCTCCGCCGGGGTGGGGGCCGCAGGGGCCCATGCAGCCGCCGCAGTGGGGGATGGCCCCGCAGCAGCAGCCTCCGCCCGGCGCGTGGGGTCCGCAGCAGGGGCAGGTGCCCTACGGGGCGCCTCCGCCGTCGATGGGCGGGGCCTACCCCGCCGGTCAGCCGACGATGGCGCCGCCCGCGCCGACGCACGCGAAGTCGTCGCGGGGGCCGTGGGTGGTGGTGCTGGTGGTCGTGGTGCTCCTCGCGGGGGTGGGCGGCTGGTTCGCCGCGGGGCGCCGCCGCGCGCAGCCCGCGCCGGAGCCCCCTCCGCGGACGATGACGGTGGTTCCGCCGACGCAGCCCGAGGCGACGCCCACGCCGCCCACCGAGCCGACGGAGCCCGCGGTCCCGCCTGCGGCGACGGCCGACGTGGTGGCGGTGGCCGAGGCCGACGCGGGAGCGCTCGCCGAGACGCCCGACGTGGTGGCCGTGGCCGAGGTCGACGCGGGAGCGCCCACCGTCGCCGCCGAGGAGGACGCGGGTTCGCCCGTGGCGGAGCCTCCCCCGCCGCCGGAGCCCGCGCCCACGCCTACGCCCGTCGCGACGCCCACGCCCACGCCCACGCCCACGCCCGTCGCGAGGCCGTCGAGGCCGCGTCCGCAGCCGGTGGACATGGCGCCCATCGACGCGGCGATGCGCGCGCGCAACTGGTCGCAGGCGCGCACGCTCCTGCAGGAGGCCGTACGCCGCCGCGGGAACGACGCGTCGCTCCACGCGCGGCTGGGTGACGCGAACGACCGCCTCGGGGACCAGACCGCGGCCCTGAACGAGTACCGCACGGCGACGCGGCTCGACCGGCGGAACACGAACTACCTGCACCGCCGGGCCGACCTCCAGCTCGCGACGGGGGACCGCGCGGGAGCCATCGCCACGCTGCGCGAGATCCAGCGCATCCGCCCCGACGACCGCGCCGCCGCGGGCCGCCTGCAGAGCCTCGGGCAGTAGGCGAGGCGTGGGGGTGAGGGCCAACCGCCCTCGACACCGCCCCGCGGTCCACTCAAACCAAACGCGACCGCCCTCGACCCCACCCCGCGGTCGACTCAAACCAAACCAGACCGCCCTCGACCCCGCCCCGCGGTCCACTCAAACCAAAACCGGACCACCCTCGACCCCACCCCCGGTTTGGTTTCACACCCTCGGGAGCGCCCTCCACACCGGTCCCCAGGTCGACGGGAGCGACGGGGGCAGCGCCATCACCGTCTCCGTCCCCGGCGCCACCTCGGTCAGGCCCGCGTCGCGCACCACCGCGACCTCCTCGCCCGCCCGTAGCGCCCCCCACGCCTCGCGGTCGGCCCGCGCGAACACGCACGGCGTCCCCGCCGCGAGCCACTGATCGAAGGCCGCACCGTGGCGCGGGCCCAGCACCTTCGCCGCGATCAACACCGCGTGCCCCACCTGCGCCGCGAGCTTCCCCGTCCCCATCGGCGCGTCGGCGTTCAGCGCGAAGCGCACGGTGGGCGCCTCGCCCATCTCCCGCGCGTCGAGGCCCAGCGCGGTGGCCTCGCCCGTCAGCGCCTGCAACCACCGGCAGCTTCTCGCGCTCGCTCTTCAAGCGCGGAGGCAGCGCCCGCGCCACAGCTCGCCCCGCGCAGGAGCTTACGCCGCTGTCGGGTACGATCGACTTCTTCAATCGCGCTCGCTCGCACGCCAGGCACACCTTGCGGAACGAGCGCGAGCCCCACTCCGCGAAGTGCGACGTCCATTTCGGGTCGCGGGTGAAGCGCAGCGAGACGTCGAGGGTCGCCGCCGCCGCGGCCTGCAAGAGCTCGCCCGCCGTCGGGAGCCTCTCCCGCCGGGCGACGAGGTACATCACCCAGGGGTCTTCCTGCGCGGCGCGGAGCTCGCGCAGCGCGTCGCGGTCGTCGGGGTTGTCGACGACGGGCATCGGCTCAGCCGAAGGCGATCTGCGCGATGTCGCGCACGATCACCAGCGCGCTCAGGCCCAGGAGCAGCATCATCGAGTACCGCGTCGCGCGCTCCTCCAGCGTGGGAGAGGGCTTGCGCCGCGTGATGAGCTCGTACCCGAGGAAGAGCATCCGCCCGCCGTCGAGCGCGGGCACGGGCAAGAGGTTGAAGAAGAAGAGCGCGAGGGAAATGATCGCGAAGGCGTCGAAGGCGTGGCGCCACCCGTGCTCGGCGAGCTTCGCCGTCTCGTGCACGATCCCCACGGGCCCATCACGTTCACGCGCTCGCGGCCGCGGATCATCCGACCGATGGCCTTCACCTGCTCCACCGTGATGCGCGCGGGGGCCGTGAGCGTGCCGCATCACCTGCGACATCGGGATGCGCTCGCTCGCCTGCGCGGTGCCCGGCCCGATCCCCCGATGCGGAAGCGGTGGTCGCGGGCCTCTTCGCGCGCGGCGGGGTGGAGCTCGACCAGAGAGCCCTCGCGGCGCACGGTGAGTGAAGGGCCAGGCCGCGTGGCGTTGATCGACTCGGCAAGGTCGCCGAAGTCCGCCGGGGCCGAGCGCTCGACGCGGAGCACCACGTCTCCGGGTCGCAGCCCGGGGGAGTCGGGGAGCACGCGCCCTACCGGCCGCTACCGCCAGGGCGCGAGGACGCCGAAGATGATGAGCGAGGCGGCGAGGTAGTTGGCGAGGGGGCCCGCGGCGATGGTGAAGAGACGTCCGAGGGTGGGGGCGTTCCTGGTACGAGCGCGGTCGTCGGGGTCGTGGGGCTCGGCGGGAGACATCCCGGCGATCTGCACGTAGGCGAGCACGGGGATCGCGGCGACCTGGAAGACCGTCTCGCTGCCCTTCGGTCGCCACTGCCACAGGACGGGCCCGAAGCCGATGGAGAAGACCTTCACGCGCATCCCGAAGGCGCGAGCGACGAGGTAGTGCCCGAGCTCGTGGATGAACACGAGCACCGAGAGCGCGGATCACCAACGGGACCTTCATCGGAGGTGGTGATGGTACATCGGTCCCGCTGGGCTTGCCGCTGGAACCCCGACGGGTACACGGTGGTCCCTCGCACGGACCCTGATGCGCGCCTCGCCTGCCGTCGCCCTGTGCCTCCTCGCTACGGTGTCAGCCCTGCCGGGCCGCGCGCAGACGCCCAACGCGCGCCTGCACGTGAACATCCCGGGCGACACGGGCCTGCGCGCGCTGCCGCCCGGCGTGCTCGTCGCGCCGCAGTCCGAGGGCGCGATGCGGGCCACGGCGGGCAACGGGTGGACCGACTCGACGCGCCCGAGCGACGAGGTCCTGCGCCCGCGCGCGGCGTGGTCGGCCCTCGTGCGCGAGATGGACACCGACACCCGCTCCCCGCCGGGCTACTCGCTCCGCTACGAAGAGGTCTTCACGCCCTCCATCGCGCCCTTCAAGCGGGTGACGGCCTACGACGCCGTCGACGACCTCGGCCGGCTCACGGTGCGCGACCCCTCGCTGCACCCGCTGCGCGTCGGGTGGAGCCCCTGGCCCGCGACGGAGCGCACCTCTCGCTTCACGGGAGACGCCTTCATCGAGCTGCGCCCCGACGCGCCGACGCCCGTCCCCTCGGTGGCCGCGGAGCAGTCGGTGGTGTCGTACCGCACGGTGCCGTCGGTGCCCGTGGCCTTCTTCACCGACAGCGCGAGGAACCTCTACGCCCGCGGAGACCTCCGCGAGGCGCGTCGCATGCGGCCTGACCTGGGTGCTCGAAGCGCCGAGCGGGCGTTCTCTCCGCCGCGGGTGCCGACCTCTCCCGTGGGAGGTCCGAGCGCGGGGGTGACGCTGCCGACGGTGCCGACCTTCCTCGCGGGCGAGTCGGCGACGGTGCTGGAGCGGTTGGGACTGCGCGCGGGGATGCCCCTCGACGTGGCGCTCGCGCGGCTCACGGCGCACTTCAGGGCCTTTCGCGACGGGGACCTCCCGACGGCGCCGGGGTCGCGCCCGTACCGCGCGCTCGCGCTGGGGGGCGTGGGGGCGTGCCGACACCGGGCGTACGCCTTCACGCTCACGGCGCACGCGCTGGGGATCCCGACGCGCTACGTCGGCAACGAGGCGCACGCGTGGGTCGAGGTGCTGCTCCCGGGCGTGGGCTGGTCGCGGGTGGACCTCGGAGGGTGGAACGTGCCCTTCGAGCCGCGGGCGGCGTCGGAGCGCGCGCAGCACCGTCCCGAGAACCCAGATGTGTTGCCGCAGCCCGCGGGCTACGCGAACGGGTACTCGAACCTGGCGCGTCCAGGGTCGCGGGCGGTGGTGACCGCGGACGCCGGGGTTGCGGAGCCGCCGACGAGCCCGGGTGAGCCCAGCGGGAACGACCCGGCGCCCGTCGACCCGCGGAGCGACGGCGCGAACGCGCGAGAGGCGAACGGCGCGAGCGGGGCGTCGGGCGGTACCGCGGGCGGAGGGACGTCGGGCGGAGGCGCGAGTACGGGCGCGGTGGGCGCGAGCGGTGAGGGTGAGGGCGACGGCCCCGCGGCGAGCGGAGGCGCGGGCGGGGGCGAGGCGCGGGCGGGGGCGACGCGCGGGGTGGAGCCGACGGAGGAGGGCGTGCTGCGCGCGCCGACGCGGCTGACGCTCGACGAGGTGCGCGCGGTGGGCGGCGCGGCGTCGAGCCACGACGTGCTGCGCGGGACGATGGTGCGCTGCGCGGGCGTCGCGAGCGACGACGAGGGCCACCCGGTGGCGGACCTGCCCGTGGTGATCGAGCTGGTGCACGGCGCGGCGCGGCGGCGCCCGCTCGGGACGACCGTGACGCACGACGACGGCCGGTGGGAGGCGCAGGTGCTGGTGCCGCTCGACCTCGGCCCGGGCCGCTACGACCTGCGCGCGCGCACCGCGGGAGACGCCACGCACGGCCCCGCCCGCGCGGAGTGACGGTCAGCGCCGCGCGACCTGCACGCCGCGGAGCGCGAGCGCGTGCTCCAGGAGGAGCGTGACCTCGTCGCCGTCGCGCACCACGGGCATCGCGAGGGCCGACTCGGGCTCGATCCCCCACGCGCGTAGTGCCGCGTCGGCGCGCACCCGCGCCACGGGAGCGAGCTGCCGCAGCGTCGCGTCGGGCGTGAGCGCGTCGACCTCGACCACGTCGATGTCTCCCTCTTCGAGGAGGTCGTGCACGGCCTGCATCTCGACGGGCCCCTGGGCCCACGCGCGCACGAGCCCCCGCGCCTCGCGCGGTACGCGCAGGAGCAGCACCTCGCGGCCCATCACCGGGTCGCGCCAGCAGCCCGGCGCCCCGGTGGGGACGCGCCCCTCGACCTCGCCGTCGGCGGGCGGCGGGATCGACGTGCGCGAGGCCCTCCCCGCGCGGGGGATGTCTTCGAGGGCCTCCCATGGGAGCGCGGCCACCATCGCGCGCACGGCGGGCGCGTCGGCGGGGCGGGCGTCGGGGTCCTTCGCGAGGAGCTTCTCGAAGAGCGCGTCGAAGGCGTGCGGCACGCCGGGGCGCACCTCCGAGGCCAGCGGCGGGTCTTCGCCAAGGTGCTGCGCCACGAAGTCGGGCCCCGGGAAGGGCAGGTGCCCCGTCACGCCCTGGAAGAGCACGCACCCGAAGCCGTAGAGGTCCGTCGCGGCGCTGAGGGCTCCGCCCGTGATCTGCTCGGGGGCCATGTACGGGAGCGAGCCCACGAGCCCGCCGGTCACGGTCGCGCCGAGGTCGCCGAGGTGGGCGGCGCCGAGGTCTCCGAGCCGGGCCTGCCCCGCGGGGTCGAAGAGCACGTTGCTGGGCTTGAGGTCACGGTGCACCACCCCGTTGCGGTGGAGCGTGTGGAGCGCCGAGAGCACGCGCATCGCGACGGCGCGCAGCTCCCGCGGAGGGATGGTCGCGACGCGCTCGGCGAGGGTGCCGCCGGGCATCCAGTCGTAGACGATGGTGGGGCCCTGCGGGTCGAGCGCGCGGAGGCGCACGAGGTTGGGGTCGTCGAGGCTCCGCGCGATCTCGGCCTCGCGCATGAAGCGCCCGAAGGCCGCGCTGCGGTCGTCGCTCACCGTGAGGACCTTGAGCGCGACGGTGTCTCCCGAGAGCTCGTCGACGGCCTCGAGCACGCGGCCCGTCGCGCCGGAGCCCACCTCCCTCACCACGCGGTAGCGACCGGCGTAGCGCTCCTCGGCGCCCTCGGCGCGCGGGAGGTAGGGGTCGTAGTCGCTCGGCGACGCAGGGAGCGACGGGTCGTGGTCGCGCAGCCGGTCGACCCACCATCGCGCGGCCTGCGCGTACCCGAGGCGGTGGAGGCCCGCGACGAGCGCGCACACCGCGTCGGAGCTGGCCTCGACCCGCACGGCCTGCTGGAGCGCGCGCACGGCGCCCGCGTCGTCGCCGGCCTTCGCGCGCAGCGTCGCGAGGCGCGCGGCGGCCTCTGCGTCGTCGGGGGTCTGCGCGAGGTGCTGCTCCAGGCTGCGCGCGGCCATGGCGACGTCGTTCGCGCGGGAGAAGCACTCCGCGGCGCGGGCGTACTCGCCGCGGGCGTACCAGATCCCGGCGGCCTCGTGCGGCGACGAGGGTTCGAGCACCATCGCGGCGACGTCGTCGCGGCGCGCGAGGCGGCATTGCCCCGCGAGCATGGCGGCGCGGCCGGGGTCGGCGCCGCCGTCGCGGGCGAGCATCGCGAGGAGCTGGTCGTCGTGCGACTGCAGCGCGACGTCCATGGCGAGGCGCCACTCGTCGCCGCGCACGGCGGTGACGACGGCGTCGGCGCCGCGGCCGAGGAAGCGAAGATATGCGGCGCGCCTCCACTGGGAGCGCTGGAACGCGAGCGACGGCGGCGTCGACCTCGCCGCGGCTGACCAGCGCCTCGACCTCGGCGTCACGCACTGCGGGGGTTCTCAGCCGTCTTCGTCGCCGTCGCCGTCGTCGTCGTCGGCCTGCGCGCCGTCGGTGACGGTGCCGCCGGTGGTGCCGCCGAGGGGCTGCACGCCGCGCGCGGGCGTCGGCGTCGCTGCGGCGGGCGAGCTCTCCGTGGATCTCGGTGATGCCCCCGCGGCCGCGGCGACGTCGCGAGCGGCGGGAGCGCCGCGCGGTGGTGCCCGGCCGGCTGCGGTCGACCCAGAAGAAGCTCCGGGTCCGCACGTCGACGTGGGTGAAGCCGCTGACGGGGTAGACCCCGACGCCGGTGAAGCCGAGGGTGCGCGCGTAGGCGGCGACGGCCTCGTCGCGCACGCCAGGGACGAGGATGTCGGCCGCGCGGCCGAGGGCGTGGTTCGAGTGGCGCGCCTCGGCGCGGTAGCCCGACACCACGGTGACCTGCCCCGCGCGGAAGTGCCGGGCGATGGCGTACACGACCTCGATGAGGCGGCGGTCCATCGGGGTCTCGCGGTGGTTGCGGGCGTCGCCCATGACGCGGGCGGCGTCGGCGCAGGCGGCCTCGTCGAAGCCTCCATCGGCGGTGGCGGGGGTGAGCTCTGCGGTGCCGAGCCCGTTGAGCGAGACGAGGCGGAGGATGAGCCGCCCGTCGTCGGTGTAGCGGGGTTCGCTCGCGCGGCCGGGGTCGTGCCAGCGGGTGACGTTGCGGCGGTAGGCCGCGAGGTTGACCCGCGGACGGCGCGAGCGGCGGTGCTGGGCCTCGGCGTCGGCCGCGAAGGACCACGCGAGGAGCGCCGCGAGGGCTGCGATCAGCGCGCGCATGGCCGGGGAATGTCTCTCAGGACGCCGCGCGACGCAACGTGGCCCGCGGGAGGGCGATGTGGGTGGAGCGCGCGACGTGCGAGGGCGGCGCGGCGGCGCGAGAGAGGTCGATCCCTCAAAGGCGACGGCCCTCCCCACGCGCGCTGCGTGGAGAGGGCCGGTCGTCGCTGCGCGGCGCGCGTCAGGCGATCGCGTTCGCGTCGCTCGCGGCGGGCTTGTCGCTCGCCGCGGGCTTGTCGCTCGCGGGCTTGTCGCTCGCGGGCTTGTCGCTCGCGGGCTTGTCGCTCGCGGCGGGCTTGTCGCTCGCGGCGGGCTTGTCGCTCGACTGCGCCGAGCGGCGGAGCTGCGTGAGCGCGGGCACGTCGGCCTCGGTCACGAAGGCCACCGCGCGGCGCGTCGGCTCGTAGTTGCGCTCCAGCATCTGCCAGAGCTTCGCGACGCGGGCCGCCCACACCTCAGACGGATCGTCGGCGCGTGTCGAACCGACGATGGCGTCGTGCAGCTCGCTGGCCTTCTCGGCGTCGCCCGCGAAGTAGTTGCGGTCGCTCTGCCTCGGGAAGCGCGCGGAGTGCTCCTCGTACAGCGCCGCGAGGCGCAGCAGGTCCTCGGCCGTGTCGAGCCAGCCGCTGCCTTCGCGGATCGCCGCGAGCTCGCGCTGCACCGCCGGGTCATCGCCGAGGTGGTACTCCACCGCGACGGCCATCCTCTGGCGCGTCGAGCGGGCGGCCTCGCCGAGCTCGGCCGGCACCTTCGCCTCGGAGCTCTGAACGGCCTGCCGACGCTGCTGGATGCGCGCGTAGGAGAGGGCGCGCGCCACCGTCGGCAAGGCGTGGAGCTTCGCGGGGTCGAAGCTCGTGATCGGCAAGGACGAGAGGCGCGAGAAGATCGCGCCCACCATCCACCGGGTCACGAGACCGAGCACCGCGTCCACGACGTAGCGGATGTCGTACCCGCGCGGCGGCGGCGGCGCGGCGGGCATCGCGTCGACCTCCTCGGCGACCGACGTCCACGCCTTGCGAGTCCCCGGCGGCGGGGCCTCGACGGCGGCCTCTTCGGCCTCCGACGAGCAGTTTGGATCGATGGGCTTGCGCTTCATGGCTCACTCACTCCTTCCGAGGGCCGGTGTGTCGCCCTCGCCCACCAGTACGGGCCGCCCTCACGCCTTGGGATTCGCGACAGTGATTTCGTCCATCGCGACGCGCTCCATCATCGCGGCGACCGCTCGGCGACCGCGTGTGACCCTCCCTCGCAGCACGTCGACGGTGCACCCGAGGCGCGCCGCGGCGTCGTGCCAGGTCTCGCCGTCGACCCTCGCCCGGAGCGCGTCGCGGAGCTCGCTCGGGAGCGCGTCGAGCATCGCCTCGACGACGGCCACGCCGTCGACGCCGACGCGGCCTCCCCGGTGCGCGAGCGCGTCGAGGTCGTCGACGTCGCGGTGGTCCTCGTCGTAGGCGCTCGCGGCGCGCAGGGCGTCGATGGCGGTGAAGCGGGTGACCTGCGTGACCCAGGGGAGGAGCCGACCGCGGGCGGGGTCGAAGCGGTCGCGCGCGGCGACGATCTTCAGCGACGCGGTCTGCACCACGTCGTCGACCACCGACGGGTCCTCGTAGAAGAGGATCGCGCGGGCAGTGGCGACGACGCGCGGGAGGAGAGCGCGCATCGCGCGGTCGAGTCGGCGCGGGTCGGCGTGGGTGAAGTCCGCGACGAGCGCGGCGTCAGGGTGGGCGGGGCGAGGGCTGTCGTCGTGCATCGCAGAGACCTCCGGTGGCGGTTCGCGGGGTCTCTTCGAGAGGGCGTTGCGGGTGTTGCGTGGAAATGTGACGCGACGTTCCTTCGAGGCCAGAGCATCGAGGGCAGTGGTCGGCCACTTGTTTTACACAGCGCGAGCATCCGCGGAGGTGGTCGACCACTGTCCCGATGCTCGGCGGGCATGAAGGACGGTGGTCGACCACCGCCCACGATGCTCGGCGGGCACCGCGGCGCGCGTGACGCCTTGTGCCTCGCCCTCTCGGACGCATAGCCTCGGCGCCCGGGATGAGTACGGAGCTCGAATGGTTGACGCGCAAGAAGCGCATCGATCCGAAACTCGATGACTCAGGGTGGAAGCTCGGCCTCGCGGGGGTCTCCACCGGAGCGTGGCGCACCGAGGAGGAGCCCACCGCTCTCGGCCCGGCAGACTACGCGCTCTGGAGCGGGGGCAAGGTCGTCGGGGTCGTCGAGGCCAAGAAGCTCTCGGTCGGGCCGCAG
Organism: Polyangiales bacterium; assembly: GCA_041389825.1. GTDB lineage: Bacteria > Myxococcota_A > Polyangia > Polyangiales > JAEYZO01. The sequence goes on from JAWKRC010000009.1 coordinate 142,859, forward strand.
AACGTGCTCACCCAGGCGGAGCGGTACGCGCGGAGCTTCGACCCGGCCGTGTGTCTCGGGGTCTTCGGCGAGTACCGCTGCCCCTTCCTCTACGCGACCAACGGCGAGGTGATCTGGTTCCGCGACGTGCGGCACCCGCTCGAACGGTCACGCACCGTCGCGCGCTTCCATACGCCGTCGGCCCTCACCGAGATGCTCGGGCGCGACCACGACGCGGCCTGCGCGAAGCTCCTCGCGCTCCCCCACGACCACCCCAAGCTCCGCCCCTACCAGAAGGACGCCAACGCCGCGGTCGACAAGGCCATCGCCGACCGCAAGCGGAACCTCCTCGTGGCGATGGCGACGGGCACCGGCAAGACCTTCACGCTGGTGAACCAGATCTACCGGCTGATGAAGTCGGGGGTCGCGCGGCGGGTGCTCTTCCTCGTCGACCGGCGCGCGCTCGCGGCCCAGGCCGTGCGCGCCTTCTCGTCCTTCGAGGTCGAGCCGGGCAAGAAGTTCGATCAGGTCTACGAGGTCTACTCGTCGAAGTTCCAGACCGAAGACTTCTCCGACGAGGACAAGTTCGACCCCAAGGTGCTCCCGCAGAAGTACCTCACCGACCCGCAGCCCGCTCACGCCTTCGTCTACGTCGCGACCATCCAGCGCATGGCGATGAACGTGCTCGGCCGCTCCGCCGTCTTCGGCGGCGGCGACGAGGGCCCCGAGGCCGACGCCACGGCGCTCGACATCCCGATCCACGCCTTCGACGTGATCGTCGCCGACGAGTGCCACCGGGGATACACCTCGCAGGAGATCTCGACCTGGCGCGCGACGCTCAACCACTTCGACGCGATCAAGGTCGGGCTCACCGCGACGCCCGCGAGCCACACCACCGCGTACTTCACCCACAAGGTCTTCGAGTACGGCTACGAGCAGGCCGTGCGCGACGGTCACCTCGTCGACTACGACGTGGTGACCGTTCGCTCCGAGGTGCGCATGGAGGGCGTGTTCCTCCGCGAGGGAGAGAACGTCGAGGTGGTCGACCCCGAGACGGGGCTCTCGACCCTCGACACCCTCGAAGACGAGCGCGCGTACGACACCGGCGCCATCGAGCAGGAGGTGAGCGCGCCGGACTCGAACCAGAAGATCCTCGCCGAGGTGAAGCGCCACGCCGACGCGCACGAGCGGGCGTACGGGCGCTTCCCCAAGACCTTGATCTTCGCGGTCAACGACATCCCGCACCTCTCGCACGCCGACCAGCTCGTCACCCTCGCGCGCGACGTGTTCGGCCGCGGCGAAGACTTCGTCGAGAAGATCACCGGGCGGGTCGACCGACCGCTGCACCGCATCCGGGAGTTTCGCAACCGCCCCTCGCCCGCGATCGCGGTCACGGTGGACCTCCTCTCGACCGGCGTCGACATCCCCGACCTGGAGTTCATCGTGTTCCTGCGGCCAGTGAAGAGCCGCATCCTCTTCGAGCAGATGCTCGGCCGCGGCACCCGCAAGGGCGAGCACCACACCGACAAGGACCACTTCACGGTCTTCGACTGCTTCGACGGCACGCTCCTCCAGTATTTCAAGGCCTCCACGGGCATCACCAAGGAGGAGCCCTCACCGCCCTCGCGCTCCCTGCGCGAGCTCGTCGCCGACATCTGGGCGAACAAGAACCGCAAGGGCAACATCAACGCCTTCGTGAAGCGGCTCCAGCGCATCGCCAAGGCGATGGCGAGCGACCGCGCTGAGGATCACTTCGCGGGCTACGTCCCCCAGGGCGACCTCGCGACCTTCGCGAGCGGGCTCCCCGCGCGGCTCGACAGCGACTTCGTCGCGACGATGTCCGTCCTCCGCGACGAGCGCTTCTTGCACCTGCTGGAGACGTACCCACGGCCCGAGAGGTATTTCGTCCGCGCCTACGAGACCGTCGACACGGTGTCGTCGACCTTCGTGCTGCGCGACGCGGGCGGCGCGGGGTACAAGCCCGCCGACTACCTGCAGGAGTTCTCGCGCTTCGTCGCCGAGAACCCCGACCACATCGACGCCGTGACCATCCTCCTCGACCGACCGCAGGCGTGGAGCCCCGAGGCCCTCTCGGAGCTGCGCGAGAAGCTCAAGCAGAGCCGCCATCGCTTCACCATCGACCAGCTCCAGCGCGCGCACGAGGCGATCTACCGCAAGGCCCTCGTCGACGTGATCTCGATGGTGAAGCGCGCCGTCGACGCCGAGGCCCCGCTCCTCACCGCGGCCGAGCGCGTCGACCGCGCCTTCGCCAAGGTCACCGCGGGAAGGACCTTCACCCCCGACCAGCAGCGCTGGCTCGACCGCATCCACGCGCACCTGCGCGAGAACCTCTCCATCGAGCGCGACGACTTCGAGCTCGTGCCCGTGCTCAGCGACGCGGGCGGGCTCGGCGCGGCGCGGCGCGTGTTCGGCGACGCGGCGCTCGACGACCTCCTCCACGACTTCAACGAGGCTATCGCGGCATGACCCTCAGCAACGCAGACGTGGTGCAGAAGCTCTGGGGCTTCTGCCACACCCTCCGCCATGACGGCATCGACTACGGCGACTACATCGAGCAGATCACCTACCTGCTCTTCCTGAAGATGGCCGACGAGCGCGGGGTGGATCTCCCGCGGGGCTGCGGCTGGCCGTCGATCCGCGACCGCTCCGGCGTCGACCTCACCGACCACTACGTCGAGGTGCTGCGCACGCTGGGAAAGACCCAGGGCATCCTCGGCGACATCTACGCGGGGGCGCAGAGCCGCTTCAACAACCCCGTCAACCTCAAGAAGCTCGTCTCGCTCATCGACGAGACGGCGTGGACCTCCCTCGACGTCGACGTGAAGGCCGCCGCCTACGAGGGCCTGCTCGAGAAGGCCGCCGCCGAGGGGAAGAAAGGCGCGGGGCAGTACTTCACGCCGCGGGTGCTGATCCAGTCGATCTGCCGCTGCATCAAGCCCGACCCGCGCACGAAGAGCGACTTCAAGGTCTGCGACCCCGCGGTGGGGAGCGGAGGCTTCCTCGTGTCGGCCTACGAGTGGCTGCGCGACGAGACGAAGGGCGCGCTCGAGCGAGACGTCGCGAAGCGGGTGAGGTCGAAGACCTACTACGGCCAGGAGCTCGTCGCGCGCCCGAGGCGCATGGCGCTGATGAACCTGTACCTGCACAACGTCGAGCCGCACATCGCGCTCGGGGACTCCATCGCCGAGGCGCCGTCGGCGACGCGCTACGACGTGATCCTGACGAACCCTCCCTTCGGGACGAAGGGCGCGGGGCAGGTGCCCGAGCGCGACGACTTCACCGTCGCGACCTCGAACAAGCAGCTCAACTTCGTGCAGCACGTGCTCACCATCCTGAAGCCGGGCGGGAGGGCGGCGGTGGTGCTCCCCGACAACGTGCTCTTCGCGGACCAGGCCGGCGAGGTGATGAAGATCCTCGCGGAGGACTGCGACCTGCACACGGTGCTGCGCCTCCCGCGCGGGACCTTCACGCCGTACTCGCAGGGCGTGAAGGCCAACGTGCTCTTCTTCACCAAGGGCTACCCCACCGAGCGCACGTGGATCTACGACGCGCGCACGAACGTCCCTGGGATCACGAAGAAGGACCGGCCGCTGACCCGCGCGCACTTCGCGGACTTCGAGAGGTGCTACGGCGACGACCCGAGCGGTCGGTCGCTGCGCAAGCGCTCCGACTCGAAGGACGACCGCTGGCGCGACTTCAGCGCGCTGGAGGTGAAGGAGCGCGACTTCAAGCTCGACGGCTTCAAGTGGCTGAAGGAAGACTCGCTGGAGGACGCCGACGACCTGCCGCCGCCCGAGGAGCTCGCCACCGACGCCATCGGCGAGCTGGAGGAGGCCGTCGCGGAGCTCAACGCGGTGCTCCGAATGCTAGAGAGCGGGGCGGAGGCGACGGCGTCGTGAGGGAGGCGGATCGCTCCCCCGGACTGAAGTCCGGGGCAGGCCTTACGCTCAAGCCCGCGAGGCGCGTCTTGGACCCGTGGAGTCCTCGGCGAGGCGGCGAACGGCTGCGCCACCAGCGGGCTGTTCGGGCAGGACCATCGCCAGGCTTCGCACGACGGCGTGAGTATGCTCGCGTCGTCCCGCGGCGTCCGTGACGGCTCAGGCCGGGCGCTCGGCGGGTGCCACCGTCACCCGCGACGCGGGCCAGCGGGCTGGGCGCGCGCCTCGACCAGCCGCCCTCCGCGAGCGGCGGACCCTGGCGGGTGCGTTGGTACACCACCTCGGCCCGAGCCTGCTGTCGTCGAGGGCGTGGGCTCCCCTCGTCTCGACGCCGCGCAGATGGGTCGAGCTGGGCGAGACGGCACGCCCAGGAGGCCGCGGCTGCCGCCTGGTGGCCGGGCGCATCGCCACCGCGCACCACCCCTTGGGCTTCCACGCCGGGGCGAGGTGTCCCCAGCACCCAACTGCCCGCAGGTCACCCCGCGGGTGGCCACCGGACGCGACTGGACACTGTCACCTTCGAGGGCACACGCATGCCTGCGGCAAGGACTGTCGCAAACCCCCACCAGACGCGGGCTCTGCGACGCGCCCCGACGGTGCCGAGCGATCGCGCGCCTGTTCTGGCCGGGCGATCGGTCCGCTTCTCGGACCTCGCCGCTGGCGGTAGTCGGGTCGGCCCTGGGCATCCCGCCGCGTTGGGGCCTTCTGGCCTAGCCAGCGACGTGCTGCTCGCGGACGCACCGGGCGTGGTGCGAGAGGTCTCGCACCTCCCCAGTCGGTCGCGACGTGGCGAATCGAGCGGTGGCGAAGGAGGCCCCCTGGGGTCGAGCCCTTCTGCCGCCTTGCTCGGCCTCCCCGCGGTGACCTGCGACGCTGCTCAGCCCCCGCGCGAGCCCGTGCCGCTCGGCGCTTCAGGGCCCACGTTACGAGCCCCGAGAACAGGAGCCGCAGGGCTCAGCACTTGAAGGGAGGTGGAAGGAAGTCGCTGCGCCACGACCCCGGCCAGGGACTGCGGCCTCGGAGCGAGGGCCGCGCGGAGTGGTCTGTGTGAACGGGCGGACAGGCTCCATCCATCCCCGCTGTCCGGGCAGCGCATCAAGCCCTCAGAGCGAGGGCTTCCCGCTGGTTCCATCAGACTTGTGTCAGTCGCAGCGACGCGAGCGCCAGTGAGAAGCCCTCGCCTCGCGAGGGCTTGAGCGTAAGGCCTGCCCGGACTTCAGTCCGGGGTCAGGCAGCGGTACAGGAGAGGCGCGCAGGAGGCGAGCGTGAGCGGGGAGCTGCCGGAGGGGTGGACCATCGTCGAAGCTCTGGAGAAGTCGTTCGCCCGTCCACGGAGAAGGACGAGCCGTCGGCCAACGATTCGCGTCCCTACGTCGGACTGGAACATATCGAGAGCAACACCAACAGGCTTGTCGGGCCGAGGATCGCCAGCGACGCCAAGAGTTCCATGGCGGTGTTCCGTAAAGGGGACGTGCTCTACAGCAAGCTCCGGCCCTACTTGAACAAGGTCACGATCGCTCCGTTCGATGGCGTTGGGTCGACCGAGATCCTCGTGTTCTCGCGACGACCGCACATCGAGAAGCTCTTTGCTTGTCCAGTTTCTCTCGCGCAAGGAGACGGTTCAGACGGCGAATGAGCGGTCGGCGGAGTGCAGCTTCCGAGAATCACTTTTGATAAGATTGCCGATCTCAAGTACCACTCCCTCCTCCTCGCCGAGCAGCGGCGGATCGTCGAGAAGGTCGAGGCCCTGTTCGAACAGGTGAACCGCGCGAAGGCGCGGCTCGATCGGGTGCCCGTCATCCTCAAGCGCTTCCGGCAGGCGGTGCTGGCGGCGGCGTGCTCGGGGGAGCTGACGCGGGAGTGGAGGGAGGAACACGGCGCGTTCCCAACACCCGTGGTGGAGAGGGAGCAGTCGACAGGCAGCGTTCGGAGGGGTCGACTTTGGGGAGCGGGTCAGGTGCCGGAGCTCACGGATGAGGAGCGCGCTGCGATCCCATCTACATGGTCCTGGATGAAGGTCGGGGAGCTCGGGAGCAGCCCGGACGATGCCGTCCAGATCGGGCCGATGTCGATGAAGTCCTCGAGTTCACCGATCACGGTGTGATCGTGCTGGACACGTGGGCTGTGTCCAGCCGGATGGATCGACGTCGCGAAGTGTGACTTTCTTCCACCATCGAAGGCCGCGACTTTCGCGCGATATCGTGTGCAGGCCGACGACGTGCTCTTCACGCGTTCGGGAACGGTGGAGCGATGTGCGGTCGCGACTCCCGCGGAGGCTGGCGCGGTCATCACAGTTCCATCTCCTTCGCGTTCGACCGGACCAACTGCCGCTGCTCCTCAACCTGGCGTATCTCTGGGCGGCTTTTCAAGGCGCTCCCTCAGTGCGCAGGCAGACCGGTGAGGGACAGGTCGGAAGCTTACGAGGGCTACTTCAACACGCGACTCCTCGCGTCGCTCGACGTACCAGTCCCGCCCCGCGAAGAACAAAGACGAGATCGTCCGCCGCGTCGACGCGCTCTTCGCGGTGGCCGACGCCATCGAGCGTCGGGTCGCGGCGGCCACGGCGCGCGCGGAGAAGCTCCCGCAGGCAATCCTGGCGAAGGCCTTCGCGGGGGAGCTGGTGCCCACGGAGGCGGAGCTCGCGCGGGCCGAGGGGCGCGACTACGAGACGGCCGAGGCGCTGCTCGCGCGGGTCACCGCGGAGCGCGCCGCGGAGCCCGCGACGACCACGCGGAAGCGGCGAGCGACGAAGAGAGCATGACTACGACGCTCGGACCGCCGTGAGCAGCGTCGCTCCTGCGGTGGTTGCGACCGCGAAGGACGCCGGACGCTGCGCGAGCCCTGACGCCGCGGCGACTCCTCCGCGCGAAAGCGCGTGCACCCCACGTCGGCCTCGACATGGGATGCGTGCGCTGGGTCACGACCGCGGAGGTAGCGAGCCACTGTCCGCTGTGCCGTCGCGTCTTCGGCGACGCGGGTCGGAGAGCGCTGCGTCTCCCACTCCTCGTCGAGCAGCAGCGGCACGCGGGCGAACGCGAAGACCTTCATCACGAAGGTCGCGCAGGTCAGCCCCAAGCTCGCGCCCAGATCGACGGCGCCGTCCTCTCCGATGCGCGCGTCGAGCGGGTCGAAGGCGTAGGGGAGCGCGCCGTCGCGTAGACGTCGCGCCACCAGCGCGGCGTGCGAGCGCAGGTCGGCGAGCTCGTCCTCGTCGAGACCGGGTGGGACCCACCAGAGAACGTGCTCGCACTCGTACTCCCCGAGGGCTTCGTCTCGCGAGTCGTAGTGCCACGCCTGATGCACGAGCCGGAGGTCCCCGCCGTCCGTCGCGCGGTAGAGCAGCCCGACGTGAGCGCCGACGGGGCTCCGATGCACGAGGAGCGCGGCGACGATCGAGGAGGCACGCTCGGGTCGAGCGCCTCCACGCCCGGCGCGACGCTCAACGCAGCCTCGCGGCGATCCTCTCCCGGCGCTCGGGCGGGAGCTTCCACGTCGATTCGAGGGCGACCATCGCGCGCTCGAACGCGCGCTCGTGCGCGCCGCCGAGCACCTCGCGGGCGTGCCACGAGAGCGAGCACGCCCGTCAACACGTTCGGCGAGAGGCGGCTCGCGTCGAGTCGATCAAGGACGGCGCACGCGCTCGCGGTGTCGCCCGCCGACAGGGTCTTGTCGAGGTGATCGAGCAGGGCGTCGGTGGCCGCCAACGGGCGGTCCGCGGCGACCTCGGCGTAGGCGCGGTCGAGGGCCTCCGCCGCGACCCGCTCCCTGTCACGCGCGACCGAGGACACGACCTCGCGAGACGTCTCCACGAAGGCCGGCGCCTCGCTCGCGAGGACGTCCACGTTCTGCCAGGCGCTCGTCGCGTCGGGCTCTTCTCGCAGGCAGATCGGGGTCGCTCCCGGCTCGGGGAGCTCGGTGTCGCCTTCGTCTCCGCGCGTCGTCGGGTCTTCGGCGAGCTCTCCGGCGAGCTCCAGGTCGATGAAGCCGAGGTTGCCGAGGTGAAAGACCGCGATCCGCCACGGCGTGAGGAAGCGAGCGACCACCCGCTCCACGATCTCCCGCGCTGCGCTCAGGCCCGACACGGCGCGCGGAGCGCCGACCAGCGCGCGAGCTCCGACGAAGGGGATGAGCAGCTCGGCGGCGAAGCCCTTCGCGCGGCTCTCGAGCAGCGCGAGCGTCCCCGTCCCCGACGCGCCGCCTGCTGCGGCCGCTCGTCGAGCGCCACCTGAACGCACCCCATGCGGACGCGGGGTCGAACAGGACGTGGCAGAGCTCGTGGGCGAGGTACACCCGCGCGAGCCGAGGGTTCCTCGCGCAGCTCTCGTCGTCGTGCGCGAGCACCGCGGCGGCGCTGGCGCGGCCGACGTCGACCGCCGACGCCGCGCGGAGGTCGGTGGTGAGCAGCGAACCGACGAGGACCGGCACACCGAAGCGAGCTTCGAGGAGGTGTCGAACATCTCCGAGGGTTCTCCCGCGAGCCCGAGCGCGGCGCGCACCTGACGCGCGAGTCGATGCCCCTGCTGCGCGGCGTCTCGGGGGAGCGGCCCCGCGGGCGCGACAGGGACGAAGCGCGTCCGACGCGCGTTGGCCTCACGACCGGCGAGGGTGGTGCCGTAGGCCCTCGCAGCCTGCAGCGCGCTCTCGAAGACGGAGAGGTCCGCCGCGTCGAAATCCTGGTGCGCGCTGTGGAGCAGGAACACGGTCATCCCCTCTCCCTCTGTCGGCACCGCGTCGCCGTGGCCGATGGATCGCTCGTCGAGGCCGTACAGAGACGCGAGGCGCGCGCGCACCGCGGGGGTGATCTCGCCTCGTTCCGCCGCTGCGATGAGCGACGCTTCCACCCCGGCGGCGGCCGCGCACTCCGCGAGCGAGAGCCCGCCAAGGCTCCGCAGCGTCGCGAAGGTCCTCCCCTGGCGGTGGAAGAGCGCCATGCCAGCGCTTCTAGGCTCCCGTCATCCCGGGTGTCAACGACAGCGGCCTTCGCGCGGGGGATCGCAGACGCCACGCGCAGCCCGAGGATTCGGGCCACTGCCGCGTGCCCCGTCTACCGCGTCGCTGTGCTCCCGCGCTCATCGCGGTACCCTCGCTCCCGCTGCCACCGGGAGGGACTCCGTGCGTCTCTGCGTGATCGCGTCGTTCACACTCCTCTGCGCGGGATGCGGCTCCACCGTCGTCTCCGCCGACGCCGCGGTCCCCACGGACCTCGCGCCGCTCCCCGACCTCGCGCCGCTCGTCGACGTCACTGCGCCCGTCGACGCTCCGCCCGCGGTCGACGCCTCGCGCTGCGACCCCTCGGTGCTCGACGACGCGACCGTCGACGACGCCGGGGCGCCCTCGGCCCCCTACGTCGTCGACCTCTCGATCAACGGCAGCGGACACCGCTGCGCGATCATGAGCGACCGCACGCTCCGCTGCGCAGGCAACAACTTCTACGGCGAGCTCGGCTTCGTCGCCGCCGACCCGAGCGCGCGCCTCAACGTGCCGCCCACCACGGTGCCGGGGTTGCGCGGCGTGGCCCAGGTCGTCGTGAACGACAACTACGGCGCCTGCGCGCGCCTCGACGACGGCACCGTGCGCTGCTGGGGGCGCAACGACTTCGACGCGCTCGGCGTCGGACACGACGGCGAAGACACCTGCGACGGCTACGCCTGCCGCACGAGCCCCACCCTCGTCCCTGGGCTCACCGACGTGGTCGACCTCGCCGGGTGGCTCTTCGGCTTCTGCGCCGTGCGCGCCGACGGGACCCTCTGGTGCTGGGGGCGAGGCGCCAACCTCATCGGGCCCTTCAACGTGCCGACCCCGGAGCGCGTCGCGGCCTACACCGACGTCGCGGGGATCACCGCGCTCGCCGCCGGATGGATCGTGCGCTTCCGCGACGGCAGCTTCGACGTGCCCGTGCCGCGCGACATCTTCACGGTGCCGACGGGAGCGACGGTGCTCCACAACGCCGCGACCTTCCACTTCTGCTGGACGCTCCCTGACAGCTCGATGCGCTGCGCGGGGTCGAACCACTTCGGCGAGCTGGGCGGAGGCGCCTCGACCGACGACATCTTCACCCCGCCGACGGACCCGGGGCTGTGTGGCGTGCGCGGCGGCTCCACGGGCGGCAGCCACACCTGCGTGGTGCTCGCCGACCGCCGCGTGAGCTGCTGGGGGAACATCTACGGCGCGCGCTTCGGTCGCCCCGAAACACCAGAGCCCGACCGCTGCGTCAGCTCGCTGGGCGAGGAGAGCTGCACGCTGCATCCCACCGTGATCGCGGGCGTCGACCGAGTCGACCGCGTCGTCACGGGGCCCTCCTCGACCTGCGCGCTGCGGCTCGACCGCTCGGTGTGGTGCTGGGGCGCGCTCAGCCCGAACGAAGACCAGTCGCCGGGGCCGGTGCAGTGGTGAGCGCCCCTCCGGACTGAAGTCCCTGGACAGCCCCGCTGGCATATCCTCCCCCTCCCCCAATGCCCGTCGAGACCACCGTCACCCGCTGCGGAAACTGCGGCGCCACCCTCGACCGGCGCTCCGGTCAGCCCACGCTCCAGTGCGCGTACTGCGAGCAGGTCACCTACCTCGCGCCCACGCAGACCGTCACCGCCTCGCTCGACGACAACCCCGCGCCCACGCAACACGGGCTCCTCCGCGGTCCGTCGGGGCGCACCTTCGGCGCCGCGCAGCGCTTCTCGCCCGCCGCGATGGCCACCCGCGACGTCGCAGCGCACGAGCGCGGCCTGTGGCCCTCGCACGCCACCGCGTCGAGCACCTACGGCGGGTCGTGGTCTCCGTCGGCCGTGATCGGCCCGCCGCGCGTCTACCCCCGCTGCGGAGACATCGGCGGCGCGTGGGCGCCCGGCCCCGCGCACAGCCCCGTCGAGTGGATCGAGCTCACCTACAACGCCGACGTCCCCGTCGCCGCGGTGCGCGTCTTCGAGACCAACCGACCGGGCGCGACCTTCGCCGTCGTCGACCTCACCCACGGCGAGGAACTCCTCTACGAAGCCCCGCCCCAGTCGCTCGGCGACGCGCAGGTGCTCGAGGTCGCCGTCAACCCTCCGCGGCCCATCCGTCGGCTGCGGGTCTACGTCGCCAACTCGGGCTGGGCCGAGATCGACACCGTCGGGCTCCTCGCCGCCGCGCCGCTGCCCGAGGCGCTCCGCACGCGCGCCAAGGTCTCCGCGCGACGCGGGTGCGCGCCCGTCGCCGCCACCGCGCTGGGCATGATCGTCGTGCTCGCCCTCGCGATCGCGGTGGTGGCCCTCGTCACGGAAAACCCCCACGGCGCGCGAAGGAGGCCGAACCGCCCGTCGCAGGCCGTGAGCGGAGCGACCTTCCACTACGCGACGCCGTCTCCCGCGGAGCTCGCGGGGCGAGGGATCGTCTGGGCCAGCGGCGTGCGCGGCTTCTCGTCGGAGTACTCGTCGTCGGCCAACGCGGCGAGCGCGGTGCTGGGCGCGCCCGACGTCTACCCCCGCTACGGAGACATCCGCGAGGCGTGGGCGCCGCGCGCCACCGACGGCGGCGAGGAGTGGATCGAGGTGCGCTTCCCGTACGTCGTGAACGCGGGGTCGGTGGTGTGGGTCGAGACGCTCCACCCGGGCGCGGTGCGCCGCGTCGACGACATCACCGAGGGCTCACCCCCCACCGTGCTCTGGGAGGGCACCGCCTCGGGCGCGGAGGGCACGTCCGCGGTGGCCGAGGTGACGCTCCCGTCTGCGCGCTCGATCGTGGCGGTGCGGCTCGTGCTCGACACGCGCCGCGTCCGCGGGTGGAACGAGGTCGACGCCATCGGCCTCGCCGAGGCTCGGTAGTAACGTCGCCGGGAGTGTGGGAGGTGACCGTGCGCGACGCGGAGGTCGTGAGCCTCTACGAGCCCGGAGGAGCCCTCCGGGGATCATCGTCACGCGCTGATCCTCGCTCACATGAGGGCCCCGGTTGCCCCCTCACGCCGACGCGGATGTATCCTCCCGCGGGGGCCCTGGGTCGATGAACACATCCCCCGCGAGGAGGTCGTGGCGATGAGTGTTCAGGAGCTGATCCAGCAGGTTCGTTCGCGCGTCGATCTGACGACAGAAGAGGAGACGTTGCTACGGGCATCTGGGGTTGTCGACGAGGCGAGCGCCTACGCGGTCCTCCTGCGCCTGCCCTCCCTCGCGCTCCTCCCAGACTTCCAACCGCCGCGTCTCGCCTTCGCCGTCGCCTCGGCGCTGCCGCAGGCCCGGAGCTCGGCGATCGCGCGCGCGTCGATGACGGGTCTGCCGCGCTTCCCCTTCGGCGCCGCTGCTCCCGCGGGCGCGACGAGCACCGCGGCCCCCACCAGCACCAACCTCAACGCTGCGATCGCCCCGGTCCCGGGGCTCCCGAATCATGCGATCGACCTTCGCCCGAGCCAGTGGCCCGTGCGCTTCCAGGGCGACCGCGGGACCTGCGTCGCGTTCTCGGTGACCGCGTGCGTCGAGCAGGCCGAGGCATCCGGAGGCACGCTTCCAGACCTCTCCGAGCAGTTCCTCTTCTGCAAGGGGAGAGGCTACAGCGGATTGTCGCCCGCCGAAGACGGGATGTGGCTCGACAACGCTCGTAAGGCGCTCACGAACGACGGCATCTGTGACGAGGTGCTCGCGCCTTACCAGGAGACGATCGCCGCGAACGACCCCGCGCAGTGCGGCTCGATCTCGACGAGCGCGACGAGCGCGGCGCTCTCGCGTCGACGCAGCCCCTCGCTCTACGCCACCCCGAACGGAGGCGCGGCGGCGTTGGTGTCGCAACACCTTCTGCTGGGCTCCTGCGTGGCCGTGTCTCTCCCCGTGTTCACCGACCCAGCGAACCCCGACGCCAACAACTGGAACACCGTCTACGAGTTCGGTCTGGTGATCAACCCGTTGCCGAACATGACCCAGGTCGACGGTCACGCGGTGTGCATCTGCGGCTTCGCGCCCGACGCGAACGCGCCCGGCGGAGGCTGGTTCATCCTCCGCAATAGCTGGGACACGCTCTTCGGCAAGCTCCTGCCCGCGTCCAACTACGTCGGCCCGGAGCCCGGATACGGTCAGGTCTCGGCGTCGTACGTCGATCATTACGCTTGGGAGGTGTGTGGGCTGTGACCCGCTGCCCAGCGTGACTGCACCCGCCTTGGCGCGGGAGCGTCGAGCGGTACACTCGGAGCCCTATGCCAGACCTGAAGATCGAGGCGAGCCCGACACGCTCGTCCACAGTCGCCTTCGGAGCTCAGATCGACGACGGCAGCTCCTCTTGCCGCCACGAACGGCTCAGCTCGTCCAGCAGTTCGGCATCCAGACGAGCAGCGCCTTGCTCGCGGTCTCAGGCAGCCTGAGCCCGGGCTTCGGCGATCTCCTCGGCATGACCCCCGATCAGGTCAAGCGTCATCACCGACAGCTCGCGGAACTCCTGGGGGAACCGTCAGACCCTGCCCCTCCACCGCGCTTCTCCTTTGGCGCGCGCGACCCTACGCGTCGGTGACACCCCACGTTACCGGTCGGGGTCCATGCCGCGAAGCGCGCGACCCCCGCGACGTGGCCCTCGTCTCGCCCTCGCGACTCTGACACCCTCGCGGCGCCATGCGAGCCCTCCCCTGGTTCGCGGTCGCTGCGCACAGCGACGGCGCCGCGGAGAGCATCGGGGTCGCCGACGAGGGCGAGCACCACGCGATCGTGCTGCACTTCCTCGACGACCTCACGGGCACGCCGCAGCAGGCCATCGAGGGAGGCCGCCGCGGCTTCGAGCAGGACCAGGCCAACACCATCGTCCACACCTCGCCGATCCGCCCAGGCCGTCGGCAGGGATTGTTCATCGAGGGCACGCGCGGCGAGGCGACCCGCGCGGCGACCACGCTCCTCCAGTGGATCGTGCCCGCGGGCCCGGGGGCCTTCTACACCGTGAACGTCGCGGGCCCCGCCGACGACGTGGCCGGGCACCGCGACCTGTACCAGTCCGTGCTCGAGAGCTTCACCCCGACGCGGTAGCTCCCGTCACGGCCCCAGGCTCACACCCCGGTACGAGGTCAGCGCCGGCGCCGTCGCGATCAGCGTCACGGTCCCCTCGAGCGTCGCGCTCACGCTGATGCGCACGAGCGACGCGCGGCCCTCGGCGGTCACGCCGTAGAAGACGTAGCCCCCGCCCTCGACGCGGCCCGCGAGCCCGCGCAGGCCCGTGGTGAGACCCGTGACCTGACCGAGCGACGACCAGGTGCTCCCGAGGCGGCTCCAGGCGTAGAGCCCGCCGCCGCCCAGCGGCGCGCTGTCGTCGGCGAAGAAGACCGTCTCGGCCGCGCCGTCGCCGTCGCGGTCGAAGACCACGAGGTTGTACGGAGACCGCGCGTTGGTCATCGGGAAGCCCGGCTGCGGCGAGATCGTCGCCGGCGCGCTCGTGGGGAGCGAGGTCGTCGCGTAGAGCCCCGACGCGTCAGGGTTCGAGCCCGTCGCGTAGAGCCGCCCGCCGAAGGCCGCGAGGCCGCGCAGCACGATGGAGTTGCTCACGTTCAGCGTGGACCCTCCGCCGTAGGCGGTGTAGCCGATGAAGCCCGCTCCGCCCGAGGAGTGCACCGTCCAGAAGGACGAGCCGTCGACGCTCACGGCGGCGCGCACCGCGGCGAAGTCCGCGGAGGAGCCCATGGCGGTGCGGGTGTCGACGTTGCCGGACGCGTCGACGCGCGCGATCACCCGCGTGGCGGCGGAGCCCGAGACCGAGGGCGTCCCCGGCGTGGCCGAGTAGCCCGCGAGCGTGAGGTAGCGCCCGTCGAGGGAGCGAGAGAGCGAGCCCTCGGCCGTCGCCACGCCCGAGAGGGTGATCGGCCGGTTCGCGCCGGACATCACCGTGGGGAGCGCGATGGGCGCCCGCGGCGCGACGCCGGTCTCGCCGTCGTAGACCTCCAGCGTGAGCGGGTTCGCCGCGCCCGAGAGCGGGGTCACCCCGTCGCCCACGCGCAGCACCCACACGCGGTCGGGCGGCGGCGGCCCCGCGTCGACGCCCGCGTCGGCGGGAGGGCACGAGAGGGCCGAGACGTCTCCGCTCGACCACACCGCGATCTGCGTCGTGAGGTCGTAGCGCCAGAGCGGCGCGGTCACCGTGAGCCGACACCCCTCGCGCAGCCCCAGCGAGGTCTGGAGGTCGGCCCGCACGCGCAAGCGCAGGGCCATGGTCGTGTCGATGGAGGGCGTGGAGATCGGCGCCTGCACGAAGCCGATGCCGCCGTAGGCGAAGGCGCCGGTGACGGTGACGGTGGTCGCGCCGAGCTCGTGCTCGTAGGTCGAGACGCTCGACGCGAGGTTGCCCGTGCCGCTCCACGTCTGCGTGAGGCCCGCGCGAGAGACGCCCGTCGCGGTGCGGGTGTAGCCCGTGATCGACTGCGCCCAGGGGCCGAGCTGCGAGACCGGGCCTCCGACGCGGGTGACGCGGAAGCGCACGCGGTCACCGGGCGTGGGCGCGGGAGAGAGGGTCGCGGGGTCGACGGCGACGAAGAGCGCGGGGCCGAGGCGGTCGGCCTGCACGAAGAAGCCCGCGGGGTCGTTGGGCGCGACGCTGCCGTCGGTGCGGAGCGTCGCGGCGACGGTGTACGTGACCACGGCGTCGGTGACGGGGAGGTCCACCGCGCCCGACGCGGCGCGCACCGCGGCGATCTGCGCGGACGTGTTCACGGGAGGAACGTCCATCGCGGGAGGGACGTCGATCGTCGGAGGGACGTCCATCGCGGGAGGGACATCGACGGGCGGCGGGGGGACGTCCATCGCGGGAGGGACGTCCATCGCGGGAGGGACGTCGACGGGCGGAGGCGGGACGTCTTCCGTGACGGGCGCGTCCTCGGGCGGAGGCGGAACGTCTTGCGCGGGCGGGACGTCGACGACGGCGCTCGCGTCTTCGCCCGCGTCGCTCACGACGGGCACGTCGGTCGTCGTGACGTCGCTCGTCGCGGGGACGTCCGCGGTCGGGCCGACGGGCTGAAACCCACGCGCCTCGCACGCAGAGAGGACGGCGAGCACGAGCGAGAGGGCGTAGCGCGAGCGAGGCATGGGGCGGCTTCGTACACCACCCGCGGCGGGTCAGCGAGACGGCGACGGTCGCACCGGCGGGGGATTGACCGTGGGCGGCGTCGGCTCCGGCGGCGGCGGCGGGTTGCACGTCACGATGTCCACGCGCCAGCCCTGCGCGGTGCAGGTGGCGGTGATGCCGTCGGGCATCCCGCAGGCTTCATAGGTGCACCGCAGCTCGGGCCGCGGGCAGGGCTGCGTCGCCGTCGGCGCCGTGGGCGGGCAGCTCGCGTCGGGCGCGGGCGGGTTCATCGGCGGCGGGATCTGCGGCTCAGGAGGGTTGTGCGTCTCCTGCACCTGCGGCTGCGGCTCGGGGGGGTTGTTCGTGCGGATCGTGCGCTCGCACGCGGCGCCGTGGAGGGCCACGGTCACCACGAGCCCGGCCCGGAGGGTTCGTCGCTCCATCCGCGTGACGCTACCGACCTCCGCGCGAAACCACCATCGGTTCACATGATCGGCGGGCACTCCATGCCGAGCGGGGGGTCGGGGTTGCAGTAGAGGAAGCCTCCGCCCGTGGTCTGCGTGACGAGCACGATGGTGTTGGCGCGCAGGCTCGCGTCGAGCGACATCCACACCCGGCGCACCGAGGCGGCGACCTCGGCGTTCGCGACCCACACGTGGAGGATCTGCTTCACCCAGCGGTCCTCGGGGAGCACGCGCACGCTGGAGCGGTTCACGCCGTTGAGCTTGTCGACGAGGAGCGCGCGCACCTCGGTGTCGCCGAAGGCGAGCGGCGAGGGCCTCCACGCGCGGGTCACGCTCACGCCCACGCGCTGCCCCGCGATCTCGACGAGGATGTCGGTGATGGAGTTGGGCCCCGAGTCGTCGGGCGGCTGGTACCGGATCTCGGTCTCGGTGCGCAGGAGCCGCGCGCCCTCGCAGTGGTGCAGCACCTCGAAGCTCATCACCTCGCTCTCCGCCGACGAGCCGCCCGCGTTCGCCGTGTCGAAGAGCCGCTGCCCGTCGGGCGAGAGGTTCATCCGCGCGTAGCTCTCGCCCGTCATGAACACGAGCTGGTCGTCGACCAACGACGGAGCGGTCGACGCGAGCATCGACGCGAGCGTCCCGCACGAGCCGCCCACGGTGCCGACGATGTCGAAGCGCCCCGCGTCGACGCCCACGTCGGTCGCGCCGAGGTCGGTGCCCGCGTCCGTCGCGCCCGTGTCCGCGGGCGAAGCGTCGATCGCGCCGAGGTCGGTGCCTGCGTCGATCCCGGTGTCCGCGGCGACGTCGGGACGTCGCGTCGACCACGTCGACCGCGCCGCTGTCCGACGGACCGGCGTCGAGCGCGCCAGGTCCGCGGTCCCCGCGTCCACCACGACCGGGACATCCCGGGCCGACGCGTCGGGGGACGAGGCGACGTCATCGCCGCACCCCGCGGCGAGGAGCGACAGGAAGACCAGCGTGAGCGCGCGCTTCGTGAGCATCGGGGCGCGACGATACCCGAAGCGCGTTGATGTACCGTAGACCGCGATGCGCGCTTCTCTTGCGGTGGTCACCGCCCTCCTCGCGGTGACGGTCGGGTGCTCGGGCAGCTCCGTGGTCGGAGGCCCCGCCGACGCGGGCGGAGACCTCACCGACGCGGTCGACGTAACCGCCGACCTTGGCGACGACGTCGACGACGTCCCGACCGTCGATCGACCCTCCATCGACGCCCCGACGCGATGGACGTCCCCGTCGACGTCCCGCCCGACGCGCCCGCGCGCTGCGCCTCCGCGGCCGACTGCGTGGGCGACCCCGGCGGGCCCGCGTGCGACACCACCACCGGCCGCTGCGTGCCCTGCACCGCCGCCGACGACCGCTGCCCCGCGGACCAGTACTGCCGCGACACCACCTGCGTCACGGGCTGCCGCGACGACGACGCCTGCAACCCCGGCGGAGCCCCCGACGCGGGCGCCGACGGCGGCGCCGGACCCGCGCGCCGCTGCGACACCAGCTCCCGCGCCTGCGTCGACTGCCTCGCCAACGCCGACTGCCCCGCGGGAACCCTCTGCGTCGGCAACGTGTGCGTCTCGGGCTGCACCGCGTCGCAGCCCTGCCCCGCGACGCAAGCCTGCTGCGACGGCGCCTGCGTCGACACCCTCGGCAACACCGCCCACTGCGGCGGCTGCGGGATGGCCTGCACCGTCACCAACGGCACCGCGGCCTGCCTCAACGGCGTGTGCACCGTGGGCGCGTGCGCGTCTCCCTTCGCCGACTGCGACGCCGACCGCGCCACCGGCTGCGAGACCGACACGCTCTCGTCGGTGGCCCACTGCGGCGGCTGCGGCATGGCTTGCGCCGCGCGCCCCAACGCGTCGGCCGCGTGCGGCGGAGGCCGCTGCGTCTACACCTGCGACCCGGGCTTCGCCGACTGCGACGGCAACCCCGCCAACGGGTGCGAGGTCGACACGCGCGGAGACACCTCCCACTGCGGCGCGTGCGGGCAGGTGTGCAATCCCCCCAACGCGGTGCCCGCGTGCGTGATGGGCCGCTGCGCGGTGGCCTCGTGCGCGGCGGGCTTCGGCGACTGCGACGGCAACGCCACCAACGGCTGCGAGGCGCGGCTCAACACCGACGTCACCAACTGCGGCGCGTGCGGCACGGCCTGCGAGGCGACGCCCAACGCCTTCCCGGGCTGCCTCGCGGGGCGGTGCGTGACCTCGTGCGTGATGGGCTTCCTCGACTGCGACGGGAACGCGGCGAACGGCTGCGAGAGCGACCTGCGCAGCGACGCGCTCAACTGCGGCGCGTGCGGCCGCGCCTGCGACCTGCCGCGCGCCACGGGCACCTGCGTCACGGGGCAGTGCCGGGTCACGGCCTGCGACGACGGCTTCGCCGACTGCGACCTCTCGGCGGCGAACGGCTGCGAGGCGAACCTCCGCGGCGACGTCGCGAACTGCGGGATGTGCGGCCGCGTCTGCACCGTCTCCGGCGGCACCCCCGCGTGCACCAACGGCGCGTGCGGCGTCGCCACCTGCGGCGCGGGCCGCGGCGACTGCGACGGCAACGCGGGCAACGGCTGCGAGACCGACCTCAACACCAGCGTCTCCAACTGCGGCGCGTGCGGCACGGGCTGCGCGCTGCCCAACGCGACGGCCACCTGCGCCGCGGGCCGCTGCGCCGTGGGGAGCTGCGCCGCGGGCTTCGCGGATTGCGACAACAACCCCGCCAACGGCTGCGAGACCGACACGCGCAGCTCCACCGCGAGCTGCGGCGCGTGCGGCGCGGCGTGCGCGCTCCCCAACGGCACGGCGGCCTGCGTCGCGAGCCGCTGCACCCTCACGGGGTGCTCCGCGGGCTTCGCCGACTGCAACGCGAACGGCGCCGACGGCTGCGAGACCAACCTCGGCACGAGCGCGGGCCACTGCGGCGCGTGCGGCGCGGCGTGCTCCCTCGCCAACGCGACGGCGGCCTGCGCGGGCGGCGCGTGCCTCGTGAGCGCGTGCAACAGCCCCTTCGCGAACTGCGACGGGAGCGCGGCGAACGGATGCGAGGTCTCGACGGCCACCGACCCGCGCCACTGCGGCGGCTGCGGCCGCGCGTGCTCGCTGCCCAACGTGGCCGTCGCGGGCTGCGGCGGCGGGTCGTGCACGGTGGTCACCTGCGCCGCGGGCTTCGCCGACTGCGACGGCAACGCGGCGAACGGCTGCGAGGTGAACACGCAGACGAGCGCGTCGAACTGCGGCGGCTGCGGGGTCGCCTGCCCGAGCGGGGTGTGCCGCGAGGGCGCGTGCCAGAGCTTCGGCGGGGCCTTCGAGCTGAGCGACCCGTCGTGCGCGTCGCGCTGCTTCAACGGCAACGCCTACGTGGGCGGAGGCTGCGGCTGCCTCGGGGGCTTCGGGTCGACGGTGGGCGTGCGCACCATCAACGACTGCGCGGGCCGCGGCACGCAGGTGGGCGCGGTCATCACCTTCTGCGGAGGCCCCGCGGCGGGCGACTACGGCGGGGCCTTCCAGTCGGACGATGGCGTGCCGGGCGGCGGAGGGTGCCGCGCGGGCAACCCCTACACGGGCGGCTGCTCGTGCCCGTCGGGCTACGCGGGCGCGGTCTTCCGCACGCTGGTCGACCGGGTCGACGGGCGGAGCGGGCTCATCGGCTCGCGCATCACGGTGTGCACGCGGAGCGGGTCTCCGCGGCCAGGCTTCGGCGGGGCCTACCAGGTCGACGACGGGGTGCCGGGCGGGGTCGGGTGCCGCGCGGTGAACCCCGTGACGGGCGCGTGCTCCTGCCCGGGGGGCACCTCGGCGCAGGCGCTCCGCGTCGAGGTCGACTCCAGCGCCGGATTCATCGGCTCGCAGATCTTCCTGTGCGTGCGGTGACCGCGGCGGCGGGTCTACACTGACCGCCACCTCGCGGGAACCCATCCCCCGGTTCGCGCGTCTCCTACGTTCATGGCTCCCCCGCGCGACCCCGAAGCCCCCGACACCGTCGCCGTCGAACGGATGCGCTCCCGGGTCCGCGCCCTGCGCGCGCTGCGCGGCGCCGTCGCGACGCTCGTCCCGGGCCTCGCCTACGCGACCGCGACCCTGGTGATCGCGAAGCTGGGCCTCCTCTCCGACGGCCGCGCGCGCGTGGCCCTCGCCCTCACCGCGCTCTTCCCCCTCGCGGGCGCGCTCATGGGCGCGCTGCGCCGGGTGTCTCCGCTCGAAGCCGCGCGGCTCCTCGACCGGCACCACGGCCTCGACGACCGGCTCTCCAACGCGCTGCAGTTCCGCGCGCTGCCCGACGACGAGCGCACGCCCTTCACCGAGGCCGCCGTCGCCGACGCGGTCGACCGCGCGCGAGAGACTTCCCTCGACCCGAAGGGCGCGCTCCCCTGGCGCTGGCCCGACGAGACGAAGCTCGTGCTGGGCTCCCTCGCCGTGCTCGCGCTCGCGGCGGCGGTGGAGTTCCCCGACCAGCGGGTGATCCGACGTCCGGCGACGGCCGCGCCGCAGGGCCCGCGCGACCCGGTGGCCCTCACCGACGACGACCTGCAGGCGATGCGCGAGGCCGCGGAGCAGATCCAGCGGCAGGCGCGCACCGAGTCGTCGCGACGGGCCGTGTCCGAGCTCAACCGCCTCCTCGACGACATCGCGGCCTCGCGCATCGACCGGCAGGAGGGCTTTCGTCGTCTCGCGGAGCTTCAGCGCGCGGTCGACATGGAGCGCGAGGTCGAGGGCGACGCGACCGAGCGCGCGCTGCAGCAGATGGGTCGGCCGATGAGCGAGCAGAACGCGCTCACCCGCGACCTCGCCCGCGCGATGCAGCGCGGAGACGCCGCCGCCGCGCGAGAGGCGATGCGCGCGCTCGCGCAGCAGTTGCGGGAGCACCCGCCGACGCCAGCCCAGCGGCAGCAGTTGCAGCAGCAGCTTCAGCGCGCGGCCGAGGCCCGACCGCAGGAGGACCGCGAGGCCCTGCAGCGGCAGTTGGAGCAGGCGCGGCGCGAGATGGAAGAGCTCTTGCGGCAGCAGCGCGAGCGGCAGCTCTCACGCAGCGAGGAGGACCTCTTGCGGAGGCGACGGCGCGAGGCCGAGCACCTCCAGCGGCAGCAGGAGCGCAGCGAGGCGCAGCGGCGCGAGGCCGAGCACCTGCAGCGCGAGTTGCAGCAGGCCGCGCAGGACCTCGCGAGGAACATGCAAGACGCCCTGCGCGACCTCGAGCGCGGCGCCGAGCAGCTCTCGCGCATGGAGAGCGAGCAGCAGGGCCAGCGCTCCCTCGAAGAGATGCGTCGGCAGTTGGAGCAGCTCCGCGAGATGCTGCGCCAGCAGAACGGGCAGAACGGGCAGCAGATGCGACAGCGGCTCGCGCGCTTTCAGCGCAGCGCGGGCGGGCAGCAGGGCCAGCAGGGCGGGCAGCAAGGCCAGCAGGGTCAGGGGCAGCAGACACCAGGGCAGGGCCAGCCCGGCAACGCGGGCGACGGGGCCGAGGGCCAGGGCGGCCAGCAGGGCAACGGGCGTCCGCAGGGGCTCACGCTCTCGCGCGGCGGCGGGGGCATCCCCTTGCCCGCTCCAGGGCAGGGTCAGGGGAACCAGGGCCAGCCCGGCGCGGAGGACGGCGCGGGGCAGGAGCGCGGCGAGGGCGCGGGCGCGAACCACGACGAGAACGGCCGCGGCGCGTCGCGAGACCTCCTCGGTCGCACGCGCGCGGTGCAGGTGCAGGGGCAGCAGACGGGCAACGGGCCGTCGCGCTCGCAAGTGATCCGCAGCGCGGCCTCGCAGGGCTTCGCCAACGCGCCCTACCGCACCGTGTACCAACCGTATTGGGACCACGCGCGCGAGGTGCTCCACCAGGGAGAGGTCCCGCCCGGCTACCGAGGCTACGTGCGGCGGTACTTCCAGCTCATCCGACCGCGAGAAGAGTGAGAGCGATGACCGACGAAGCGACGAAGGCCCCTCCCAAGGAGGCCCTTGAGAAGTTCCAGGCCGACCTCTCGCGCGTGCGAAAGGAGGTGGGTGGCGTGATCGTCGGCCACGAGGCCATCGTCGACGGGGTGCTCACCTGCCTCCTCGCGGGCGGCCACGCGCTCCTCGAAGGCGTGCCGGGCCTGGGCAAGACGATGCTCGTGCGCACCCTCGCCCGCGCGCTGGCGCTCCAGTTCTCGCGCGTGCAGTTCACGCCCGACCTCATGCCCGCCGACATCCTCGGCACGCAGGTCATCACCGAGGAGGAGCACGGTCGAAAGCGCTTCGAGTTCCAGCGCGGCCCCATCTTCGCGAACCTGGTGCTGGCCGACGAGGTGAACCGCGCCACGCCCAAGACCCAAAGCGCGCTGCTCGAAGCGATGCAGGAGCACTCGGTCACCGTCGCGCGGCAGACCCACGTGCTGGAGGAGCCCTTCTTCGTCCTCGCGACGCAGAACCCGCTGGAGATGGAGGGCACGTACCCGCTCCCCGAGGCGCAGCTCGACCGCTTCCTCTTCAAGCTCCACGTGCGCGCGCCCTCGAAGGACGAGATGCACGCGATCCTCGACCGCACCACGGGCACGAGCGAGGCCGACGTGAAGCCCGTGCTCGACCGCGACCGCGTGCTCTCGATGCGCGCCCTCGCCCGCTCGGTCCCCGTGCCGCGCTCGGTGCAGGACTACGCCGTGCGCGTCGTGCTCGCGACGCACCCCGACGGGGAGGGCGCGTCGACGATGGTGAAGCGCTATGTGCGCTACGGCTCGTCTCCGCGCGGCGCGCAGGGCGTGTTGCTGGCCGCGAAGATCAAGGCGCTGATGAGCGGGAGGTTCTCGCCCTCCATCGACGACGTGCGCGCGAGCGCGCTGCCCGCGCTGCGGCACCGGATGATCCTGAACTTCGAGGGCGAGGCCGAGGGCGTGAAGAGCGACGCCGTCCTCGAAGAGATCCTCGGGTCGGTGAAGGCCCTGAGCTGAGCGCTCGATGGGCTGGCTCGATCGACTGCGCGGCACGAAGCGCGCTGAGGCCCCCGCGTCGACGGAGCTCTTCGACGAGGAGTTCCAGCGGCGGCTCGACTACCTCGCGGTGGTGTCGCGGCGGCTCTTCGCGGGCCGCATGCGCGCCGAGCGCAAGACGAAGAAGTCGGGCTCGGGCATCGAGTTCGCCGACCACCGCGACTACGTCCCCGGCGACGACCTGCGCTACCTCGACTGGGCCCTCTACGGCCGCACGGGCCGCCTCCTCCTCAAGCTCTTCGAGGAGGAAGAAGACCTCGCCATCTACATCCTCCTCGACTGCTCGCGCTCCATGGGCTTCGGCCGTCCGAGCAAGTTCGACCACGCGCGACGCCTCGCGGCAGCCCTCGCCTACGTCGGCCTCACCAACCTCGACCGCGTCGGCATCGTCGCGTTCAGCAGCACCGTCTCCGCGCGGCTCCCTCCGGGTCGCGGGCGCGGGCGGATCTTCAAGGTCTTCGAGTTCCTCCGGTCGTTGCAGCCCTCGGGCGAGACGGCCATCGCCGAGGCCGCGCGCAGCTTCGCCGCGGAGAACAAGCGCCGCGGCGTGGCGATCCTCCTCTCGGACCTCTACGACCCGGCGGGCTTCGAGCGCGGGATCAACGCCGTGCGCTACCAGCGCTTCGAGCCGATGGTGGTGCAGCTCGTCGACCCCCGCGAGGCCGACCCCGGAGAGCGCGGAGACCTCACCCTCGAAGACGTCGAGACCGGAGACAAGCGCGAGGTGACGCTCTCGCCCGACCTGGTCGCGCGCTACCGCGCGGCGCACGCGTCGTGGCGCGAAGAGATCGCGGGCTTCTGCAAGAACCGCCAGGTGCCCTTCGTCGCCGCCGACGTGAACGGGGCCTTCGAAGACCAGGTGCTCGAGCTCTTCCGCCGCACGGGGGTGGTCGGCTGATGGAGCTCCTCGGCCTGCCGCTCACGCAGCTCGCGACGATCTTCGCGGTGGCGGGCGGCGCCGTGGTGGTGCTCTACATCCTCAAGCTGCGCCGCCGTCGCGTGCTGGTCCCCTTCACGCGGTTGTGGGACCGGGTGCTGGCCGACCGCCCCACGTCGAGCCTCTTCTCGAAGCTCAAGCGACTGCTCTCGCTCCTGATCCAGCTCGCGCTCCTCGCGCTGATCGTGGCCGCGCTCGGAGACCCTCGCCCCGCGGGCGCCGCGCGGAGCGGTCGCTCGCTGGTGGTGCTCGTCGACGGCAGCGCGTCGATGAAGGCGGTCGACGTCCTCCACGGCCGCTCTCACGCCGCGCGCGAGGCGCTGCGACGTCTGGTGCGCGAGATGGGCCCCGCCGACCGGATGCTCGTCGCCCAGATGGACGCCGAGGTCACGGCCCTCTCTCCGATGACCGACGACCCCGCGGCGCTGGAGTCCGCGGTGAGCGCCTACGCCCCGCGCGACACGGGCCTCGACTTCGCGCGCGCGCTGCGCTTCGCGCAAGACGCCACGCGCGGCAACCCCTCGCCCGAGGTGGTGGTGATCGGCGACGGCGCCTTCGGCGAGGCGCGGGACTCCGACGGCGAGGTGCGGCTGCAGGGCGCGCCCCTGCGCTTCGTTCCGGTGGGGGTGCGCGGCCGCAACGTGGCGATCACGGCCTTCGCGGTGCGGCGATACCCGCTCGACAAGTCGCGATACGAGGTTCTGGTCGAGCTCAGGAGCTTCTCCGACCGACCCGAGGAGGTGGAGCTCACGCTCAGCGCCGACGGCGCGCCCATCGAGGTGACGCGCGTGACGCTCCCGCCGGGAGGGAGCTCGCAGCGGGTCTTGCCCGACCTCTCGGGCGCGTCGCAGCAGATGGAGGCGCGCATCGCCTTCGCGGGCGGAGGCCACGACGACCTCCCCGCCGACGACCGCGCCTACGCGACCTTGCCCGAGCGACGCAGGGCGCGGGTGCTGGTGTCGACGCCGGGCAACCGCTACCTCGAGGCGGCGCTGCTCCTCGACGAGTACCTCGACGTGGTGCAGGTGCCGCCCGCCGAGGCCGCGGCGCGGCTGCGGAGCGCGCGCTTCGACGTGGCGATCTTCGACGGCCCGGCGGTGGCGGTGCCGACGGGCGTGGGCGCGATCTACCTGCGCCCCGAGGGAGCGGACCTGCCCGTCGAGGCCGACGCGGGCTTCGTGAACGCGACGGCGGGGAGCGCGATCGGCTTCACGCGGGTCGACCGTCACCACCCGCTGATGCGCTTCACCAACGACCTCGACGAGACGCACATCGGGAGGATCGTCCGCTACCGCCCTCGCCCCGAGGACCGCGTGCTGGGCCAGAGCGCGCAGGGCCCGTTGTTGATCGCGGGCGAGCGCGGCGGAGACCGCTTCGTGCTGCTCTCCTTCGACGTGAGGGAGAGCGACCTGCCCTTGTTGATCTCGTGGCCGGTGCTGCTGGTGAACGCCATCGACTGGTTCGCGGGGGAGGACCCGGCGTACCTGTCGTCGTTCCGCACGGGCGAGACGTGGAGGATCCCGGTGCCCGCGGGCCTCGACCGCGCGACCGTGGAGACGCCGTCGGGACGTCGCGTGAGCGTGCCGGTGGTGGAGGGCCGCGCGGCGTATTTCGGCACCGAGGCGGGCTTTCACCGCGTGCACGCGGGCGAGCAGCACAGCGTGGTGGCGGGCAACCTGAGCGACCTGGGCGAGTCGCGCTGCGCGCCGCAGCACACGCTCACGCTGAGCGGACAGCGCGCGACGGCGCCGGTCGCGGGCCGCGCGGGCGTGCGCCGCGAGTGGTGGCCGTACCTCTTGCTGGTGGCGCTGCTGGTGATCGCGATCGAGTGGGCGACCTACCACCGCCGCGTGACGGTGTGACCGCCGCGTGACCGCCCAGGGGCTGTCGGTGCGACCGGCGGTCTGCTCCGAAGCGAGGACGCGTCGCGACGGCGACGCGGCGGGTGCGGTGCCCCGCCCACGTCACGGCGCGCGGGGGAGTCGTTTTTCGCTGGGGCTTGGCGCGCCGTCTCTCTGGTGGATTCCAGGGAGAACGGCGCGGAGGTGCACAGCCGACCCGCGCGTCGATCCGCGGCGATCGGAGAAGGCACGCACGCTGCACCGTGGCCGTTTGGAATGCGCTTGGCCCTCCTCCTCGCGCTGTCCCTCAGCGGTTCCATCGGCCAGGCGCAGGGCGTACGCGCCGTCGACTTCGCCAACCGCGTCTGGGATGACACGTGCCTGGGGTCGGTGCAGACCCACCGCGGCCAACACTACGCGCCCGCCGACGCGCCCTTTGGGTGGTTCCACGTGTACGGCGTTGCGTTCGGGGACCTCGACGGCGACGGCGTCGACGAGGCGGTCGTGGCGACGGGGTGCGGAGGCCTCGGCGTCGTTGGTCCCCCTCGCGACACCCGCGTGTTCAGCCTGCACCTGGGACGGCTCCGCGAGCTCGCGCGCCTCGAAGAGGGCGACCTCCACGACGGTCTCTTGATCGATCTCCGGGTCGAACGCGGCGTCGTCGTCGAGCGGCGCCTCGCCAACGACCTCGACGGAGCGTTCTCGCGCTACGTCATCACGCGGCGTCGTCGGCTGCGCGACGGCCGCCTCGTCGAACACGCGGCCGCGAGCGTCGAGTGCTCGCCACGTCATCCACGTTGCCGCCCCCCGACCGCGCTGCCGACGAGCGTGTATTTCGGGGTCGCGCGTACCGCAGTCACGCGCGTCTTCACCTTCGACGGCGACGGGCGCCTTCCTACGCTCGACGTTCTGCTCGACGCGGGTCAACCGCTCGAGGTCTTCGCGTGGTGTTCCGGCACCGCGCTCACGGCGCTGCGTGTCGCCGCGCCGGACGCGACCACCGTCGGAGCCGGCGGCGACGGGCGCGTTGCCGTGAGCGCCTCACACCCCGCCGGACGCTACGTCGTGTCCCTCCGCGGGCAGCGGCCGGTCGGGCTCTGTTACGCGCGGCTGTGGGCGCCGACCGTCGACACCGAGCGGACCGAGGACTGACCCCGCGCGCCCCCTACGTCGCTGGGCCCCTCACCGCACGCAACGACGTGACCGATGCACCACGGCCCCGCGGGGCAGTCACCCCGCGCTGGCGATCGCGACGACGTGATCGACGCGCCACGGCCCCGCGGGGCAGCCGCCCCGCGTTGGACTGCGTGCGCGTGGTGAGGCGCGAGCATGGGCGCGTCCTGAGGAGCGACGCGTACTTCACGTACGCGAGCGACGAAGGATGGCGCCCAGGCGACGCGCATCGCCGCGCGCACCCCCCGCTACCGCAGGTCGCCCCGCATCACCGACAGCACCGCGAGCAGCGCGGGCGCCACCGTCTCCGTCCGCAGCACCCGCGGCCCGAGCGACACCGCGACGAAGCCCCTCGCCTCGGCGCGTCGCACTTCGTCCTCCGCGAGCCCACCCTCGGGCCCCACCAGCACCGCGACCGCCCCCTCCCCGTCACTCCTCTCCAGCACTCTCCGCAACGGCACGGTCGCCCCCTCCCACGCCACCAGTCGCACGGAGTGCTCCGCGGGCACCGCGTCGAGCGCGTCGTCGAGCGCCATCGCGTCGAGCACCGCGGGGACCTCCGCGCGCCCGCACTGCCGCGACGCCTCCTCCGCGATGCGCGCGAGGCGCTCGTGACGTCGCCGCGCGCCGTCGGCCTTCTCCCGCGGCACCGAGCGCGACGTGTACACCGGGCGTAGCGCGAGCACCCCGAGCTCCGTCGCCTGCCGCACCACCGCGTCGAGCTTGTCCCCCTTCGGGACGCCGTGAAGCCACAGCACCCGCGCCCCATCCGCGCCCGCGCCGCGCCGCGCGTCGCCCTCGCACGCGAGCTCCACGCTCTCGCCCACCACCGCGCGCACCACCGCGTCGCGCTCGCGCCCGACGCCGTCGAAGAGCACCACGCGCTCTCCCACCCGCGCGCGCGTCACCCTCGCGAGGTGGTGGCCGACGTCTCCGCGCACCGTCACCACCCCCGCGTCGATCTCGTCGGGCGCGACGCGAACGCGGGCGGTCACGGGATGTCCGTCCGCCCGCGCCGGTGGGCCCTCACCCCCGCGCACGCTGTCGCACGCGGGAGCGAGGGAGTGGCCCTCACCCCCGGCCCCTCTCCCGCGTGCGGGAGAGGGGAGCCGACTGCACCGAAAACTGCCCTGACCCTTGTGTTGAGGAACGCGTGGTCGCGCGGTGTCAGCGTGAGGCGATGACCGCACGGATCACCGTCAACACACGCTGAGGAGCATCGAGCACCTCCGCGTTGTGGAACCGCAACACGAGCAACCCTGCCTGCTCGAGCACTTCGGTGCGTCGCGCGTCGTCGTCCTGGGAGAGGTCGTGGATGTCGCCGTCCACCTCGACAACGAGCGCGACCGCCGGGACGTAGAAATCCACGATCCATCCGAGCAACACGCACTGTCGACGCGCCCGCACGCCGAGGCGACTCCCACGAAGCCGCTGCCAGAGCGCGGCCTCCGCAGGGGTGGGACGCCGACGCAGACCCCGCGCAACCACGACCTTGACCGGGGCAGCGCTGAAGGCGCCGCGCAACTCACTGCTTGCCCGTCGACGCATCTCGCCGCCCGACGTCGACGCACCGCCGCCTCGATGTTCGCCACCACCAGCGTCGAGGTCTCGGTCACCACGTCCACCCCGCCCGCGCGCAGCTCGACGCGCGACGCGAGGCCCAGCGCCTCGGCGCCCTCCTGCGCGTAGCTCACCGACTCAGGGTCGATGTCGCAGCCCACCGCCCGCGGAACCCCTCCATCAACGCCACGAAGGACAAGATCCCCGACCCGCACCCGAGGTCGATCACCAGCGGGTGCTCGCCCTTCTCGATGCGTCGCTCGATGGCCCGCGCCGCGAGCGCCGTCGAAGGGTGCTGCCCCGTCCCGAAGGCCCGCCCCGGGTCGAGGCTCATCACCAGGTCGCCGGGCTCGGGGTCGTAGGTCATCCACGACGGCACCACCACCACCCGCGGCGTGAGGACGCGTGGGCGCCAGTGGGCCTTCCACGCGTCGTTCCAGTCGTCGCCGACGACGTACTCGACGCGCGCCGTGGTCGGCCAGCACGTCGGCGAGGCTCTCGCTCGCCGCGGCCTCGTCGGTGAAGCTCGCGCGAAGCGTGACGCCCTTCGCGCCGCCGCGGGTGAGGGTCGTGCCGTCGCGCTCCTCGATGCCCTCGGCGCCGAGGAGCGTGAGCCGTCCGATCAACACGTCGACGGCGTCGGGAGACGTCTCGACCACCAGCACCGGGTACCGCGGGGTGTCTTCGCTCATCGTGAGGGCGCGGAGACTATCCGTTGGAGTCGCCGCGCTTCAACGCCCTCGCGACGACGTACGAACCCACACCCTGTGGTGGAGCGCGATGTACACGCAGTCGGCGAGGAGGATCGAGACGTACAGGAACACCATGTACGAGTAGGTCACCGGCTCGGCGATCGTCGGGTGCGTGATGAGCCTCCCGTTCACGAACTGCGCGGGCCACCAGCGGTAGAGGAACACCGAGCCCGCCGCCGTGCCGATCATCTTCAGCCACGCGGCGCCGTACGACATCCTGCGGCCCTCGGGCGCGGCGCGAGGGTGAAGGGGTACATCAGGCTCATGGCGAGGTTCATCGACATCGACGAGGCCACGCCCTTCACGTCGTTGAAGTACAGCGTGAACGTGTAGAGGAACGCGCAGGCCATCGCGAAGGAGACCACCGCGAGGGGGAAGAACCACCGCTGCACCGCGCGCTCGCCCTGCTCGCCGCGCCCATAGCGCAGGAACTGGTACACGATCACCACGTCGAAGATGAACCAGAGCCGGTTGCCCCACACGAAGAACGCGAAGAGCCGCGCGTCGGTGAGGTTGAAGCTGAAGATCGCCTCCCAGACGATGTTCAGCATGAGGCTCGGCCACGGCACGCCGTAGCTCTTGTCGCGAAAGCCCTTGACGATGATGAGGAGGTACGCGGCCGTCCACGCGAGGTACATCACCGCGCCGACGGCGAGCTGAGACCGGCTGAAGCCCGGCTGCGCCAGGATCTCGTCGATGAACCCCATCACGTCCTCCGCGAACGATCATCGCCGCGCCCGGGGTTGGGAGACAATGGCCGCGATGCCCCTCCACCACGTCGCGCTGCGCTGCGCCCACCCCGCCGAGGTCTCCCGCTTCTACCGCGAGGCGCTGGGCCTCCCCCTCCTGCGGATCACCGAGCAGGGCTCCCACTGGCTCGACCTGGGCGGCGGCGCCGTCTTGATGATCGAGCCCCGCGCCGAGGGGGAGCCCGCGGTGCCCGAAGGCTCCATGGACTTCTTCGCCGTCGCCACCGACGCCCCCGGGCTCACGGCCTTCGAGAAGCGCTGCGAGGCCCTGGGCGTCACCATCGAGCACCGCACGGCGCACACCCGCTACGCCCGCGACCCCGAGGGGCGGCGCGCGGGCGTGTCGTCGTACCGCTTCGACGAGAAGGGCTGACGGCGGCTCCCGGGCCAGAGGTACAGTCGCCCGCCATGACGACCCCGCACATCTCCGCGAGCCCAGGAGACTTCGCAGACGTGGTGCTGATGCCCGGCGACCCGCTGCGCGCGAAGTACATCGCCGAGCGCTTCTTCGAGGCGCCGAAGCAGGTGACCGCCGTGCGCTCGATGCTGGGCTTCACGGGCACCTTCCGCGGCAAGCGCGTGTCGGTGATGGGCCACGGGATGGGCATCCCCTCGGTGTCGATCTACGCGACGGAGCTCGCGACGAAGTTCGGCGTGAAGGTGCTGATGCGCGTCGGGAGCTGCGGCGCGGTGCTCCCCGACGTGAAGGTGAGGGACGTGATCGTGGCCCTCGGCGCGGGCACCGACGCGAAGGTCAACCGCATGCGCTTCATGGACCACGACTTCGCCGCGGTGGCCGACTTCACCCTGGCGCGCCGCGCCGTCGAGGCCGCCGAGCGCTTGAAGCTCCCCGTGCGCGTCGGGCAGGTCTTCTCGTCAGACCTCTTCTATCACCCGCAGCCCGCGCTCTGGGACCTCTTGGAGAAGTACGGCGTGCTCGGCGTCGAGATGGAGGCCGCCGGCCTCTACGCCGTCGCCGCCGAGACGAAGACCCGCGCGCTCACCCTCCTCACGGTGAGCGACCACATCCGCACCGGGGAGCACCTCTCGCCCGAGGAGCGGCAGACCACCTTCGACGCGATGATCGAGGTCGCGATGGAAGTGGCCCACGCCGAGGCGTGATCTTCAGAGCGAGCCCGTGAGCCCGAAGACGGCGCCGCCCGCCGAGGGCGCGACCATGAGCGACGCCCGCGGCGCGCGGCGGGTGGGGGTGCGCGGCGCGAGCACGAACCAGACGATCCCGCCGACGATGGCGGCGGCGCCCACGCCGAGCGCGACGTTGGTGAGGGTGTTGAACACCACCGCGCGGTCGTGGTCGGGGCGCGCCGACTCGGGGCACCCGCTCGCGTCGCACTGCGCGTTGGAGTCGTCGAGCGCGGTGTTGCGCACCACGTAGAAGACCGCGGCGAGGCCCATGCTCACCGCGCCCGCGCCGAAGAGCACGAAGGGCCCGACGCCCACGCGGCCCCCGCGCGAGCTGCGCAGGTCGTCTCCGTGGATCATCTGCCGGTTCAGGGTCGCGGGGTCGACCCGCGGCCGCCGCTCCGGCGCGGGCGCGTCGACCGCCGGGGGCGGCGGCGCGGGCTCCGGCAGCGCGGGCTCCAGCGACACAACGAGCGGCACCGACTGCCCCGCGTCGACGTCGACCTCGCGCACGAAGAGCCGGTGCCCCGTCGCCGTCGCCGTCACCCGCACGCGGCCCGGCGTCACCACCCGCGCCGCGCCCCACGCCGACTCGGGCAGGGGCTCTCCGTCGACGGTCACCCGCGTGCTCGGCGGAGGGCTCGCGACGCGCACCTCCAGCCGCCCCACCTGGGGCTCGAGCGTCACCGTCAGCGCGCGGCAGGCCTCGCCGTGCGCCTGCGCGCCCGGGCCGCGGTCTCGCTGCGCCTCGGCCACGCAGCGCTCGGCGCTCCCCATCGCGGGCCCCGTCTGCCCGAGCTCGGCCTGCTCCTCGGCGATGAAGCGCCGCAGCGAGGTGGTCATCCCGAGCTGCCCCGCGCGCTGCGCGAGGTCGAGGGCGCGCTCGTGGTCGCCCGCCGCGCGGGCCTGGATGGCCTCCTGCGAGAGGTTGCGCCGCGTCGCCTCGAGCACGCCCGGGTCGGTCTGCGCCGCCGCCTCGTGCCCGAAGGCCCACAGCCCCGCGAGCGCGCCCGCCGTCGCCCACCGCCTACCGCTTCGCACCGCTCGACCTCCGTCCACGACCGCCCGCACCCTATCACCACCCCGCGCGCGCGGCGGCCTCGCGCGACGCGCGTACAATGGCCGCCCATGAACTCGACCTCGCCGTGGATGGAACTCGCCCGCCTCGCCCTCGGCGGCTTCTTCAGCCTCGCGCTCGCGATGGTGGTCCCCTACTTCGCGACGCTGCTCATCGAGGCCCACTGGCGCCCGCGGTGGGCGCGCGCCGAGGGCGTCACCCGCGCGCCCGTCCCCGTGGGAGACGGCGCCTACCGCGAGGGCGACGCCCTGCGCGAGTCGTACGTGCCCGCCCGCGAGCAGTGCCCGCGGCCCCTGCGCCTCGCGGCCTTCTGCGGCTACTTCCTCGCGCAGATGCTCGTGCCCGCGACGCTCCTGTGGCTCCTCGGGCTCCTCGTCGCCGTCGACGGGATGCGCGGGCTGTCCACCGAGTGGCAGCCGCTCCTGCTCTTGTACTTCCCCGGCGCGACGGCGGCGGTGCTCACCTGGCGCGCCTCGACGGCGCTCCTGCGCGGCGCCCGCGACCACGCCGACCGCGCGACGCAGGCCGCCTCGGTCTTCGTCGTCGGCTACAACGTCGCCCTCATGGCCCTCGCCCTCGTGCTGGGCCTGGTGACCCACAACCCCTTCGTCCCCCTCGCCCTCGCGGGCTACGCCCCCCTCTCGGTCGCCGTCGCGGCGTGGCAGCGCAACCTCTTCCTGCGCCACGCCGAGGAGTTCCCCGTGGCCGCCGAGCCCGGCGCGACGGCCGAGCCCGACGCCGCCCCCGCCGTCAGCGCCGCGTGAGCGAGCGCAGCGCCTGGATGTTCTGCCAGCAGAAGAACCCGAACAGGATCGCGATGTAGGGCTGCGACCCCGACACCGCGCCGAGGGCCACCAGCGCGGCCACCACCGCGGCGATGGTGTGACCCACCTTCGCGCGGCGCGGCCCGAGGGCGCCGAGCAGCACCAGCCCGCCGTCGAGCGGAGGCACCGGCAAGAGGTTCACCACGCCCCAGAACAGGTTGACCATCACCACGGTGCCGAGCGTCCACGCCACCAGCGGGCCCGCGGTCGCCGTCATGGGCGTGAGGAACCACGCGACGCCCGCGAGCGCGAAGCCCGCGAAGGGGCCCGCGAGGGTCATCAAGATGTTGCGACCGCGCGTGAGGTTGCGGTCGGGCATGGTGACGCCGCCGAAGGAGTGCAGCCGCACCGACGCCCGCGCGCCGAAGGCCCGCGCCGCGAGGGCGTGACCCATCTCGTGCACGAGCACCGACACGAAGAACACCGCGAGCCAGAGCACCAGCCGCGGGCCGTCGCGGGTGCTCGACGCGAGGATCAACCCCGACAGCCAGAACCACGGCTCGACCCGCACCGGGATCGACCCCACGCGGAAGGACAGCTCAAAGTTTCGCGACATCGTCACCTCGCTCTCTCAACCAACCCCTCGTCATGGACCCATCGCGCGGGCGCCGCAACACCGACGCGGCCCGCGACGCGAGGGGCGGTCGCCTACCGTAGGCACCCGCGCTCCCGAGGTCCACGCCCCGATTCCTCGGGCTCCGCGATACGCTCTCGCCTCGATGGCAGCCCCGACCCGCCGCGAACTCGCCGCCGACCTCGACCGCGCCCTGCGCGGCCCGACCCCCGCCGACGCGCTGCGACCGCTCATCGCGCTGATTCGTTCGGCCCCGCACGACTTCGACGCGCGCCTCGTCACGGGAGACGTCCTCTCGGCCCTCGGCCGCGCGCCGCAGGCCGCGCTCGTCTACGCCGCCTCGCTGCGCCAGTGCGCGCTCATGGGCCACCCCCTCAAGGCCCTCGTCGCGCTCAAGCGCCTCTCGGCCCTCGACCCCGCCGCGCGCCAGCTCGCCCACGCCTTCGCCGCCCGCTACGCCACGGGCTCCCCCGCGCTCGGCCGCGCCGTGCGCCTCGCGCCGCCCGACCCCGAGTCCGCCGTGCCCGAGAACGCGTGGCCGCCGCCCTCCCTCGACGCCGCGCAGACCGCAGACGCCGCGACGCAGGTCGCGTGCTCCGACGAGGCCCTGCCCCACGCCCCGCCCACCGTCGCGCCGATCCCGCTCCTGTCCGAGCTCCCGCCCGACGCGCTCGCGCGCGTGCTCGACGCGGTGACCCTGTTGCGCGTCGCTCCGGGTGAGGTCGTGATGCGCGAGGGAGAGCCCGGCGACGCCTTCTACATGATCGCCCGCGGCAAGCTCCTCGTGACCCGCAAGGGCCAGCGCCTCGCCTCGCTCGAGGCCGGGAGCGTCGTGGGAGAGATGGCCCTGCTCTCCGCCGCGCCGCGCGGGGCCACGGTCACCGCGACGGAGCCCGCGGACCTCCTGGTCTTCGGCCGCGAGGCCCTCGCCGCCGCGTCGCGCGAGCTCGCCGTGCTCGCCGCCGCGCTCGAGCGCTTCATGCGCCAGCGGCTCGTCGACCACCTCCTCGCGACGCACCCCTTCTTCAAGCCCTTCGACCCCGCGCAGCGCGTGCAGCTCGCCGCGCGCTTCGAGCCGCGGAGCTTCACCGCGGGCGCGACCCTCATCCGAGAGGGAGAGCCCGGCGAGGGCCTCTGGATGCTCCTCACGGGCGGCGCCGCCGTCACGCGCGAGGGCGTCGACATCGCCACGCTCGGCCCCGGCGAGCTCTTCGGAGAGATCGCGCTCCTCGACGCGACGCCCACCACGGCCACCGTCACCGCGACGGCCAACGGCACCGCGCTGGTGCTCGCGCGCGAGCTCTTCGAGCGCCTCGTGGCGGGCGTGCCGCAGCTCCGCCGTTACCTCGAAGACCTCGCCGACGAGCGGCGCATGGACCTGCGCCTGTCGCTCGTCCCGGGCGAGGACCTGCTCTTGTGACGGTTCGCGGCTTTTCTTCGTGACGTTCTCGAAACACACTCGCGGCCCTGATGACTTCTCGCGGCGCGCGACTCCTTGGCCTCGGTCTGCTCCTCACGGCTGGCCTCGACTGCAGCTCTGACCCCGCCCCTGACGCCAACGACGCGGGCGGCCTCGACGCGACGCCCGCCGACGCGGGCGACCTCGACGCGCCCGTCGGAGACGTCTCCGACGCGACGCCCGACAAGGACGTCCCCACGAGCTGTCCGACGATGGCGCCCTTCGAGGCGGGCAGCGCCGAGGGCGCGGCGAACCCGCTGCAGGTGCCCTCGAGCGGCGTGCGCGCGGGACGTCTCGAAGCGAGCGAGCTGCCGCAGAACCGCACGGGCCTTGGCGAGTGGCGCCCCGGCGACTACGCCCTCGTGAACGAGCGCGTCGCGGTCATCATCGAGGCCGCGCGCGACTCGTCGGGCTACAACCCCTGGGGGGGAATGCCCATCGGCGCCGCGCGCTACGAGGGCGGCCGCCTCGTCGACGCCGCCGACTTCGGCGAGGTCATCACCGGCCTCGGCCGCTTCACCTTCAACACCCGCTCGGTGAGCGTGCTCCGCGACGGGAGCGACGGTACGGCCGTGGTGCGCTCCCTCGGCCGGATGCGCGCCATCCCCTTCATCGACGAGTTCGCGCGCGTCGTGGCCCCGGGCGACTACTCCGAGATCGACGCCGCGGTGGACTACACCCTCAGCCCCGGCGCCGACCACGTCGACGTGAGCGTCACCTTCGACGTGCAGACCCCCGGCAGCTACGGCATCAACCGGGTGCTCCACGCCTTCTTCCAGGGCAACCGGATGCTGCGCTTCATCCCCGAGCGCGGCTTCGTCGAAGACCCCGGCCGCCCGCGCGCCCTCGGCTGGGTCGACCCGGTCGGCGTGAGCTGGGCCTGGAGGCTCCCCACCGCGGGGCAGACCTTCACGCCCTTCATCTCGCAGTCGGGCTTCGACTCCTTCACCGCGCCGCCCATCACCATCCCGGGCTGCGCGCAGACGCGCTTCGAGTGGGCGCAGCTCGTCGTGGGCGAGGGCGTCGGGCTCGACGGCCTGCAGCGCTCCCTCGCGCGCGTCGACGGGGCCACCCTGCGCGAGGTGCAGGGCGTGGTGAACGACGCCCGCGGGATGCCCGTCGCCGGCGCGCGCGTGCACGTCACCTCCCCCGACGGGATGACCTACCTCGACCGCGTCGACGCCGACGCGATGGGGCGCTTCACGGCGCACGTCCCGATGGGCGACGTGCGGATGACGGCCTTCCGCGTGGGCTACCCGGTGGGCGCGCCGGTCACCGTGGCCGCGGGCGCGAGCAGCGCCACCCTCTCCCTCGGCGCGACGGGCTTCGTGCGGGTGCGCGCGACCGAGGGCGGCGACCCGGCGCCCGCGCGCGTGCAGGTCTACCCCGCGGCGGGCGGGAGCGTGCCCACGGTGCCCGAGGCCTTCGGCGAGAACCTCGTCGGCCGCGGACGTCTCCACGCGGTCTTCCCCGCGAACGGAGACGTGACGCTCCCCGTGCCGCCGGGCCGCTGGCGCGTGGTGGTCTCGCGCGGCTGGCTCTACGAGATCACCGACGTGACCGTCGACGTGACGGCCGACGCCACGCGAGACGTCACCGCCGAGTTCACCCGCGTGATGCCCCGCGAGGGCGTCTTGTGCGGGGACTTCCACATCCACACGCACCGCTCGCCCGACAGCGACGACGACGCGCGCTTCAAGCTCGCCTCGGGCGCGGGCGAGGGCCTCGACGTGATGGCCCGCTCCGACCACGAGTACGTCGCTGACTTTCAGCCCCTCGTCGAGGACATGGGCCTGCAGCGCTGGGTGCGCGGCGTCGGCTCCATCGAGCTCACGACCTTCACCTATGGGCACTTCGGGGTCTTCCCGCTGGTGCCCGACCCCTCGCGCCCCAACGGCGGGAACTTCCAGTGGGCCAACCGCCTGCCGCCCGCGGTCTTCGCCGACGTGAGGGCGCGGCCCGAGAACCCCACCCTGGTGATCAACCACCCGCGCGGGGCGAGCAACGGCGCGTACTTCGACGCCGCCCGCTACGACAACACCACCCGCACCGCGGGCCGGCCCGACTACTGGGACACCCAGTTCAACGCCGTGGAGTTCTTCAACGACAGCGCCTTCGAGGAGAACGAGCAGCAGGTCGCCGACTGGTTCTCGTTCCTCGCGAGCGGCCGGCGCGTCGCCGCGGTGGGCTCGTCGGACAGCCACCACATCAACAGCAGCCCCGTGGGCTACCCCCGCACGTGCATGTACCTCGGCACCGACACCCCCGCGATGGCCACGCCGCAGGCCATCGGCGCCGCCGTGGGCGCGGGCCGGAGCTTCATCTCGGGCGGCGTGTGGCTCACCGTCACCGCGACCCCCGGCGCGGGCGGAGGCACCCCCGCCCAGCCCGGGCAGGACCTCATGGGGGCCGGCGCCGAGGCCGTGGTCTCGGTGGTCGCCCGCGCGCCGTCGTGGGTGCGCGCCCAGCGCTCTCCAGGCGTCGACGGCGGCCCTGCCCACCGTCGCGCTCACCGACGCGACCCGCGACCCGATGGACCCGGTGGTGCGCTACCGCGGAGACTTCCGCGTGCCCGTCGCCGCCTCGGGCTCGTGGGTGATCGTGGCCGTCTCGGGCGACGAGCTCACCCCGGTCTACTCGGGCCGCCGCGCCTTCGCCGTGAACAACCCGATCTACCTCCGCCGCTGACCGCGCGGGCAGCATTTCTGCCGCACCGTTTGTCACCCTCGAACACCTGTCATCGACGTCGGGTGTCGCGGTAGCGTCGACGCTCCCTCCGGAGGTCTTCGCTCCCTATGCGTACCAGCCCTGTCGCGCTGTTCGTCGCGGCGATCTTCTCGCTCGCGGTCGGCTGCACCGGTGCGTCCGTCGTCGGAGGCCCCGACGACACCGACGCGAGCGCCCAGGTCGACGTCACGACGTCGACCGACGCGACCGACGTCGCTCCGCCCGAAGACACGCCGCCCCTCGACACCCCGGCGATGGACGTCGTCGACATCGACGCCCCCGACGCGGGCGACGACGTCACCGCGCCCGACGACCTCCCCGACGCGAGCGACGACGTCACCGACGCCGACGTCCCCGTCGACCTCGGGCCCGGCGGCTGCGCGAGCGACGCCGACTGCGCGACGGACCCGGCGGGCCGCGTGTGCGACCGCGTTCGCGCGCGCTGCGTCGAGTGCCTCCCCTCGGCCGACGCCTGCCCCGCCTCGCAGCACTGCGACGAGGCCACGTACACCTGCGTCGCGGGCTGCCGCTCCGACGAGGGCTGCGCGAGCGCCACCGCCGACGGGGGCGTCGCCACCCGCGTGTGCGACACCGACGCCCACGCCTGCGTCGAGTGCACGGTCGACACCCAATGCGCGGGCGGGCGGCTCTGCCGCGGCAACCAGTGCGTCTTCGTCTGCGGCGACATGGGCTGCGGCAACGACGCGACCTGCTGCCTCGGCGGCTGCGTCGACACGCGCACCAACGCCGGCCACTGCGGCGCCTGCGGCAACGCGTGCGTCACGCCCAACGCCGCGCCCGCGTGCGTGAACGGGGCCTGCGCCGTGGGCGCGTGCAGCGAGGGCTACGGCGACTGCGACGGCGCGCACGAGAACGGCTGCGAGCTCGACACGCGCTCCGACACCGCGAACTGCGGCGGCTGCGGCCGCGCCTGCGCGGGCGCCGACAACGCCATCGCCACCTGCGCGGCGGGCGTCTGCGGCTTCTCGTGCCTCCCTGGCCACGGCGACTGCGACGGAGACCCCGCGAACGGCTGCGAGGTCGACCTCACCACCGACGTGACCCGCTGCGGGTCGTGCACCAACGCGTGCCCCGCGCCCGCCAACGGCACCGCGGCCTGCGCCGGCGGCGCGTGCGTCATCGGGATGTGCGCGACGGGCTTCGGCGACTGCGACCGCGACCCGTCCACGGGCTGCGAGACCAACACCGACACCGCGGTGAGCCACTGCGGCGCGTGCGGCGCCGCGTGCTCGCCGGGCCTCACCTGCGAGGGCGGCCGCTGCGTGGTGCCCTGCCCCGACGGCTTCGTGCGCTGCGGCGGCGTGTGCGCGCAGCTCTCGTACGACCCGAGCAACTGCGGCGCGTGCGGCAACCGCTGCGCGACGGGCGCGGTGTGCAGCGCGGGCCGCTGCGTGTCGACCTGCGGCCCGGGGCAGGTCACCTGCGCGGGCGGGTGCACCGACACCCAGACCGACGCGCAGAACTGCGGCGCCTGCGGCAACCGCTGCCCCGCGGGCTACGCGTGCCGCGCGGGCGCGTGCGAGGTCGCCTGCGTCGCGGGGCAGACCGTGTGCGCCATGGCCTGCGTCGACACCTCGACGAGCACGCTCCACTGCGGCGTGTGCGGCAACGCGTGCGCCGCGGGGGAGCAGTGCATGACGGGCCGCTGCACGCTCACCTGCCGCCCGCCGCAGGTGGTGTGCGGCAACGAGTGCGCGGAGCTGTCGCGCGACCCGAACCACTGCGGCGCGTGCAACAACGTCTGCCCGACGGGGTGCTTCGACGGCGCGTGCGCGCGGGTCGACCAGCTCGAGGCGGGCACCTTCAACAACTGCGCGCGCTTCACCAGCGGGAGGGTCTTCTGCTGGGGGCGGCACTCGTCGAACAGCACCTTCACCAACGGGATGCTCACCGCCGCGGGCGACGCCTACGGCCACCGCCCGACGCCGGTGCAGGTGCTGGTGCCCGAGGGCACGCCGCTCGAGGGCGTCGAGCAGGTGGTGATGGGGAGCAACCGCGCGTGCGCGCGGCTCACCGACGGCGCGGTGCGCTGCTGGGCGGCGGGCGTGGCGATGGGCACGGTCTTCGGCCTGCCCGCGGTGCGGCAGCTCTCGGCGCGCGAGACGAACTTCTGCGGCCTCGGCGCCGACGGTCAGGTGTACTGCTGGGACGGGCTCCCCCGCGCGGTGACGGCGCCCGCCCTCGCGCCCGCGGTGACGCTCGGCGCGCCCGCGCTCGAGGTGCTCGCCGGCGCGAGCTTCACCTGCGCGCGCCTGGGCGACGGCACGGTGCGATGCTGGGGCACGGGCACCTCGGGTCAGCTCGGCAACGGCGCCTCGGTGACGAGCGCGACGCCGGTGACGGTGCAGGGCCTCTCCGACGCGGTGGAGCTCACCGCGGGGCAGCACTACGCCTGCGCGCGGCGCGCGGGCGGAACGGTCGTGTGCTGGGGGCGCAACGTCGAGGGTCAGCTCGGCAACGGCACCACGTCGAGCCGCAACGCGCCCGTGACGGTGTCGGGGATCGCCGGCGCGCGGGTCGTGCGCGCGGGGATGCGCCACACCTGCGCCATCGTGGCCGACGGCTCGGTGCGCTGCTGGGGCGAGGGCGTGTGGTCGCAGCTCGGCGACGGGGGAACCACGAACCGCACGACCCCGGTGGCGGTGGCGGGCCTGAGCGGCGAGCAGCTACGGATCGCGCTCTACGACCACCACACCTGCGCGGTGGGCGTCGACCGCCGCGTGCGCTGCTGGGGCTACAACCCCTACGGCGAGGCGGGCGGCGGCACGGAGCTCGTCGCGACCCCGCGCGCGGTGCAGTTCGAGGGGGCAGACCTCAGGAACGTCACGGACCTGCAGGTGGGCCGCGGGGTGAACGGCGCGCTGATGGCGACGACGCAGTGGCGCTGCGCGCTGCGCAACGACGGCCGGGTGATCTGCTGGGGCGCGCGGGCGAACGGCAACGAGGCGGGGCAGCTCGGGCGGGGCAACACCACGCAGAGCCCGCTGCCCGCGTACGTCACGGGGATCACCGACGCGACGGCCATCGCGGTGGGCTGGCAGCACGCGTGCGCGCTGCGCGCGGGCGGCACCGTCGTGTGCTGGGGCTCGAACGCGCAGGGGCAGCTCGGCGACGGGACGAACACCAACCGCACGACGCCCGTCGCGGTGCCGGGGCTCGCGGGCGTGGCCGAGATCCACGCGGGCGACTACACGACCTGCGCGCGGCTCACCACGGGGGCGATGCGCTGCTGGGGCTACAACTTCTACGGCGGCGTGGGCAACGGCGAGATGCTCAACACCAACGCGCCGGTGCCCGTGATGGGGGTCTCGAACGCGACGCAGTTCAGCATGGGGAGCGACTCGCACTGCGCGCGCCTCGCGGACTCCACGGCGGTGTGCTGGGGGCGCAACCTGGAGGGCGAGCTCGGGGACGGGTTCCGCACGAACCGGTCGGTGCCCTTCCCGGTGCAGACGCCGACGTCGACGGCGTCGGCGCCCGCGTCGCAGATGGGGATCATCGACGTCGAGAGCAACTACTTCCGCGCGTACGCGCACGTGATGGGCGCGTCGTCGATCGCGTGGGGCTGGGGCGTGTCGGTGCGCCCCGTCGTGCGCGCGGCCTTCGACGGGGTGGTCTACAACACCCGCGTGCAGGTGCTGGGCGAGTCGGTGGTCGACACGGAGTGTGAGATCCGCACCGACGGCAACACGTACTGCCGCGGCCGCAACGAGTTCGGCCAGGTGGGCACCGGCGCCGCGAGCTTCACCGTCTCGGCGTGGACGGCGCTGCCCAACCGCATGTCGCGCGTCCGCCTCGGGCGCGGGTACGGCACGCCCTGCGGCGTCGAGGCGAGCACGGGCCGCGTGCTCTGCTGGGGCTGGGCGGGCGAGAACGCGCTCCTCGCGACCGGCGTCACGGGCATCACCGCGGCGCCGGCAGAGGTGCCGATGCCGTGAGCCCGCGCCACGCGCGGGTGAAGCTGTAGTAGGGTGCGCGGCGCGCGGCGGTGACCGCGCGCGAAGTGCTCCGTTGCGCCGTCTCCTCTTCGTCATGGCCATGAGCGCCGCCGCGTGCGGGCGCATCAGCGAGCCGCCTCCGCCCGAGAGCAGCCCCGAGGCGACGATGGTCCGCGTCCGCTGGACGCTCGACCACGCCGACCACGACCCGCGGCAGTACGTCGACCTCAGGCTCATCCCCCAGGCCGAGCTCCTCGCGGCGCGCATGGCGATGGCCTCCGACGCGGGCGCGGGCGACGGGGCGCGGGCAACTCCGTCGGCGCGTGGAGGCGCTCGTCGGAGACATCGACCGCCGCTTCAACGCCGAGGGAACGCGCGCGGCGATCCAGTCGATCAACCGCGCGCTGGGCAACGGCACCTGTCACCGCCGGGGCGCGCTCCCGATGCCCGAGGTGCTCCGCGCGCCGCCGCGGCCGATCCCCGGCGCGCCGCTCATCGCCGACGGCCTGCGCGCCATCGTCGCCCGACGCGCGCTCGCGGGCACCGCCGCGGTCTTCCGCTGCGACATGGGCGGATGGCTCGAGGTGGCCTTCGCCCCGCGCGACCCGCCCGACGGCACGCTGGTGGTGGTGTCGATCCGCGAGCGCGCGGCGCCGTAGCCGTCAACTGGCGCGGGCGGCGCGGGGGTGAGCGTTGAGGTGGCGCTCGATCGCGTCGCGGCCCTTTCCGAGCGCGCGCTGCTCGAGGGTCCACAGGGCGGCGGCCTCGGGGAAGAAGTCTCTGCGCGCGAGGGGCGCGTGGCGGTTGGTCTTGATGCGCCGCTGCGTGGCCACCACCTGACGGAGCCGGTCGTACATCTTCCGCGGGATCGAGAAGCGCTGCTGCATCTCCTCGTAGAAGTCGGTCACCGCGCCGGTGAGGTCGCGCGCGCCGTCGAGGTGCTCGGCCGCGGGCTCCAGCGTGAGGGCCGCGAGTAGCACCGCGTCGGTGGGCGGGTCGCCCTCGGCCACCAGGGTGTCGATCACCCGCAGGCGCTTCCACAAGGTCGTGCGGCCCTCGGGGTCGTCGTCGAGGAAGGACGACAGCTCGGGCAGGAGCACCGCGAGCACGCCCGTCTCCCACGCGAGCCAGATCGAGCGCCGCGAGGCCCCGCCGCGCATCAAGCGCAAGACCTCTTCGAGCAGCCGCGGGCGCGCGGCGCGCATGAGGTCGTCGCGGTGCGCGAGCATCGCGTCGAAGGTGTCGGGCTCGATGCCGAGGTCGATGCGCGCGGCGAACTTGATGGCCCGGAGGATCCGCACGGGGTCTTCGCGGAAGCGCACGTCGGGCTCGCCGATGGTGCGGATCACCCTGCGCTCGATGTCGTCGAGGCCGCCCACGAAGTCGACCACCTCGCGGCGCTCGAGGTCGTAGAAGAGGGCGTTCATGGTGAAGTCGCGGCGCGCGGCGTCTTCGGGCGGCGTGCCGAAGACGTTGTCGTGGCGGATGAGCAGGTCTTGATCTTCGCCAGGGCGACGGCGCGGGTCGGACTCTCCCTCGGGGGCCTCCCAGTCGTCGCCGGGGTCGGCGAGGAGCGTCGGGTCCTTGCGGAAGGTCGCGACCTCGATGACCTTGCCGCCGGCGAAGGTGACGTGGGCGAGCTTGAAGCGCTTGCCGATCACCCGGCAGTTGCGGAAGAGGTTGCGCACCTCGTTGGGGCGGGCGTCGGTGGCGACGTCGAAGTCCTTGGGCTTGCGGTCGAGGAGCAGGTCCCTCACGCAGCCGCCGACGAGGAAGGCCGAGAAGCCCGCGCGGGTGAGGCGTCGCACGACCTTGGCGGCGTCGAGGTCGATGCGCTCGGCGGCCGCCTTGAAGGGCATCACTCTGGGGTATTCGGACTCAGGCAAGTTCGCGGAACGATTCATGATCCAATCGGAGTTCGGGCAGGGTTCGCGGTGGCCCCCCTCCACGCGTCGGGGCGGCACCGTATCACGACGACGCCCCCGACGGGGACGAGGCCTCGGAGAAGTCCGCCTCGGCCGCCAGGAGCTCGTCGGGGGTCGCGGGCCGCACCTCGA
This sequence comes from Polyangiales bacterium, assembly GCA_041389825.1. Lineage (GTDB taxonomy): Bacteria > Myxococcota_A > Polyangia > Polyangiales > JAEYZO01. Next base: position 187,034 of record JAWKRC010000009.1, read on the forward strand.
GCACCCTGACCTCGTAGTTCAGGGTCAGGCCGGCGAGGGGGTGGTTGGCGTCGACGAGCACCGACTCGTCCTTGATCTCCATCACCCGCATCGAGAGGGCCGTGCCGTCGTCGCCCTCGGCGACGAACTCCGCGCCGGGCTCCAGCACCTCGGGGTCGGGGAACTCGCTCTTGTCGACCTCGAACACGTCGGTCTCGTCGCGCAGCCCGTAGGCCTCTTCGGGGTCGACGGTGACGTTCACCACGTCGCCCGCGCACGCGCCGTCGAGGGCCTGCTCCAGGCCGGGCACGACCATCCCCTGACCGACCACCCACTCCACGGGCCCTTCGCCCTCGGGGCCGTCGGTGCGCTCGACGAGGTTCCCACGCCCGTCTCGGAGGGTGTAGTGCATCCGGATCCACATTCCGGGGCCGATGCAGTTCGCCATAGGAGGCCCAGCGTAGGGCCACGCCGCGGCGGGCGCGAGTTTCCGTTGGGGGGTGTACGGGTGAACACCGGCCTCAGCCCGAGCCCAGGGAGAACTGCAGGGCCCAGACCGACTCGCGCACCTCGTCGCGGTGCAGGGGGTTGAAGCCGAAATCGAGGGCCACGAGGCCGAAGGGGCTCGCGAGGCGCAGGCCGATCCCGGGCGACCAGCGCAGGCGGTAGAGGTCCGACAGGTCGGGGACTTTCGACCAGAGGTTGCCCACGTCGACGAAGAGCCCGATCTGCACGCACCCGAGGGAGAAGCACGCGGGGGTGGGGATGCGCAGGTCGGCCACGGCGTTGACGAAGAACTCCCCGCCCGCGGACCCCTGGGTGAGCTGCACGTTGCCCGTGGTGCTGCTCGCCCGCGCGTCGACCACGTCTTGCGGGACGAGCTGGTTCTGGAGCCAGCCGCGCATGGAGTCGGCGCCGCCGAGCCAGAAGCGCCGCGAGGGGTGCGTGCCGCTCGAGCCCGCGGGGCCGAGGGCGAAGTTTCGCCCCGCGCGGAAGGAGAGCATCAAGACGATGTCGTTGATCGGGATGGGCACGTAGCCCGTGACGCGCCCCGTGACCTGGAGCACCGACGAGGTGAGGTTGCTGTCGTCGGCGTCGAGCACCTGGAGCCACTCGGTGCCCGCGCTCACGATGAAGCCGCGGGTGGGCGTGAAGGCGCTGTTGCGGCGGTCGTAGGCGAGGCCGAAGCGCAGGCTGAAGAGCACGCTCGTGCCGCTGGAGTAACGCAGGAGCTGCTGCTGGAGCGTCTGCTGGCGCACGAGGCACTGCTCCTCGGGGAAGCCCCCGCTGGTGCAGCGCATGAACTCGTCCTGGAGGAAGCCGTCGATGGTGTTGCGCCCGAAGAGGTCGGTGGTGACGTACTGGAACTCGGGGGTGAGCGAGAGCGAGAGGTTGCGCACCGTGCGGTTGGTGATCGACACGCCCACGGCGTGCGTGGTGATGGCGTAGAAGGGCGGCTGCAGGAGCCGCGTGCTCGACAGGTCGACGGTGCTGCCCCAGCCGTAGCCCAGGACGGGCACGTAGCCGAAGCCCAGCGAGGCCGACACGCGCCAGTTGAGGAGCTGCGAGAACCGCGGCTCGATGGGGAACTGCGGGGTGATCCCCGGGATCTGCACGAGGAAGCCCCCGCGCGCGCGCAGCGAGAACGACACCGCCCGCGCGAAGACGTTGAGGTGGCTGTACTCGAAGCCCGCGCGCAGGCCCTCCCCCGTCGAGAAGCCGCCGCGGAGCTCGAGCGACTGCGGGGTGCGCTCGGCGACCGAGACCACCACGGTCTTCACGGGCGCCTCGACGTCGGGGTCTTCGAGCGCGACGTTGATGCCCGAGAAGATCCCGAGCTCGCCCAGCCGCCGCTGGCTCGATTGCACCTCGGAGGTCCGGTAGACGTCGCCCACGCCGAAGGCGAGGCGGGTGAGCACGATGTCGGCGGGGGTGCGGGTGTTCCCTCGCACGCGGATGGAGCCCACGCGCACGCGGGGGCCCTCGTGGATGACCACCTTCACGCGCGCGCGGGTGCGGTCGGGCGAGCGCTCGACCTCGGGCTCGACGCGGGCGAAGGCGAAGCCCTCCTCGCGGTACCAGGCCAGGAGCCGCACGCGGGCTTCGTCGACCGAGGCGTACGAGAGCGGGAGGCCGAGCTCGAGGTTCATCTCCGAGGCGAGGCGCGCGCTCGACGCGGCGCGGTGGCCCTCGAAGCGCACCTCCTCGATGAAGGTCTGCGGGCCCTCGGTGACCTCGAAGCGCACCGCGAGGGTGGGCGGGTGCGGAACGCCCCGCGGGTCGCGCGGCCCTCTAGGGTCGGGCACGCGCTCGGTGGTGGGCGCGCTCACGCGGGCGTCGAGGTATCCCCGCTCGCGGTAGCGGCGCACGATGCGCTCGCGCACGACCTCGGCGAAGAGCGCGGGCACGTAGGTGCGCGCGCGGTCGAGGCGCTCGGTGGTGTAGGGCGAGGGGTCGTCGGGGAGCTCCGAGGTGAGCGCGGACTCGACGGTGGCGCGGAGCTGCTCTTGCGTGAAGGCGTGGGCGCCCGCGAAGGTCATGCGGGAGATCCACACCTGCTGGCCCTCGCGGATGGTGATGCGCACCACGCGCCGGCCCTCGCCGTCGGGGGCGACCACGGCGCTCACCTCGGCGTCGAGGAAGCCCCGGCGGACGTAGTAGTCCTTCACGCGCGCGAGGAGGGCGTCGAGGGTGGCGCCGTCGAAGCCGCGCTCGTCCTCGAGGCGCAGCGCCGCGTTCATCCCCTCGACGGGGAAGGACCGCAGGCCCTGCCACGCCACGCGGTAGCGGTCTCCCGGGGTGAAGCGAAGGGTGAGGTCTCGCAGCGTCGCGGCGCCGGCGCCCTGCGCGCGGGTGGTCCACACGGGCTCGCTGGCCGAGGCCGCGAGGTGCCCCCTCGCCCGCAGCACCCTGAGCGCGGCGTCTCTCCCCGTGGAGGCCGCGCGGGGCACGGCGACGTCTCCGCGGCGGATCGCGAGCGCCGTCCTCACGTCCGAGAGCACGTCGGCGGGGACGCCCTCGAGTGTCACCGACCCGACGCGCGCGGGCGCGCCCTCGCGCACCTCGACCACGAGCACCCTCACGGCGGGGTCGTCGGTCTCTCGCCACGTGTAGCCCACGTCGACGTCGACGAAGCCCTGGTCGCGGTACGCGCGGGTGACCCGCCGCATCGCGGCCTCGACGGCGCTCTCGGTCACGGCGCCCCTGGGGCTGAGGTTGAGGTCCTGCCCGACCTCGTCTTGCGTGCGCGCCTCGACGCCGTGGAGCACGTAGCTCTGGAGCCGGTACCGGCGCTCGCCGCGGATCACCACCTCGACGCCGCGCCCGTCGGCGGAGCGCCGCGCGCTCACCACGGCCTCGGCGAAGGTGCCCGTCGCGAGGGCCACGCGCAGCGCGGCGCGCGCCGCCGCGGGGGTGAACTCGGCGTTGGGCGCGAGCCCCGTGCGGCTCCAGGGGTTCTCGCCCGACATCGGAGGCTCCAGCCGCACCGACACCACGGGCCCCGAGAGGCCCTCGGCGCCGGGGAGCGGTGCCTGCGACGGGGGCGGCGCGTCGGTGAGCGAGAGGTCCTGCGCGCGCGCCGTCGCAGCGGCGAGGAGCAGCGCAACAAGGAGCGAGAGCGGACGCGCGCCGGTCGCCCTCAACGGAACTCCATCCGCCAGCGCAGGTCGGCGCCCACGTTCGCGCTCTGCGTGCCGAGCTGGTTGTTCGCGCTCTCCAAGAGCACCTGCACGCCGAGCTGGTCCCCCAGGCGAAAGTCCCCCGTCGCGCGCGCCTGCGGCTGCTCGCTCAGCGTGAACGAGCCTCCCACCCGCAGCCACTCCAGCAACTGCCGCCCCACGCTCACCTGCGGCTCGGTGCGGTTCGTCCGCGGGTTGTACGCGCTGCCCACCCTGAAGTCGTCGATCACCGGGATCGCGCTCCGCACCACGCGGTCGAGGCCCAGCGTGAGCGACAAGACCTCGATGGCGAGCGTCTGCCCGGTGTTCAACCCGCCGAGCCGGTCGAGCTCCGCGCGCGTCATGCGGAAGAGCAGCAGGAGCACGATGTCCTCGCGCGAGAGCAGCGGCTCCGACGAGAGGTCGATGGCGAACTGGTCGGGCGTGCCCGCCACCCTCGCGCGCACCCGCCACTGCGAGCGCGAGCTGTCTCCCGTGCGGCGCACCTCCGTCTGGGCCTCGACGTCGAAGCTCGCGCTGATGCGGTCGGGGCTGTCGAAGGCCACGCGCCCGCGGCGCACCTCGAACTCGTTCTCGTACAGGCGCACCAACCCCCGGCCCACGGTCATCGTCCCCGTCACGCCGGGCCGCTGCTGCGTCCCCTGCACGCGGAAGGGCGGCGACTCTTCGAGCGAGAACTCCACGTCGCCGAGGTTGTTCACCATCCGCATCGGCGCGGGCGTGTGCACCGTGAGGTCGAGGCGCACCAGGTCGTTCGCCGGGTCGTAGGGCGCCGACGGCGCGCTCTGCCCTCCGCCCTGCAGGCGCCCCGCGAGGTCGGCGCTCAGCGGGATCGGCCGCGAGTAGCGCGCGCGGGTGATCTCGACGTCGCCCTGCACCATCGGGAGGTCTTCCCCCGAGGCCCAGCGCAGCGTCGCGTCGACGTCGAGGCCCACGTCGGCGCCCTCCATGGGAGAGATCGAGAGGCCCCGCACCACGATGGGCACGTCGAGGCGCTCGAAGCGCGTGCCCGTGAAGCTCAAGCGCCCCGGGCGGCCCGGTCGGGTGAACGACACCGTGCCCGCGCCCACGCGCGCCGACGCGCGGCGCAAGACGGCCTCGGTGCCCTGCACCCGGAGCTCGAGGTCGACGTCGGTGAGCGGCGCGGGCAGGCCCGAGGCCATCATCGCGGCGTCTTCCATCAAGAGCGCGCCCGAGAGGTTCGGCTGGTCGAGGCTGCCCACCGCGGAGATGTCCAGCACCGCCGTCCCGCGGGCCCAGGCGACGGTGGGCGTGCGCGCGGCGAGGCGCGCGAGGTCGGCCTCGGCGCGGGCGCTCACGTCCAACGCGGCGACGCCCAGGTCGGGCGTGAGCTCCACGCCGCCGCCCACCCAGAGCCGCGCGCCGTCGGGCCCCACGAAGGTCGGGCGACGCCGGTCGTAGCGAGACTCCCGCGCGGGGATCGCGCCCTCGGCCCCGCGGCAGCCCGGCGCGCCCGTGGGAGAGATCCACGCCGTCCCTCCGTGGAGGCACACGCCCACGCGGCTGTCGGGCGCGAGGCTGAAGGGGATGTCCCTCGCGCGGAGCTGCAGGGTGGAGAGGTCGACGCTGCCCTCGATGCGGTGCAGCTCGTCGAGGCGCGCGCGGTCGACGTGCACGGCGAAGCGCGCGGTCGCCTCGGGGTCGTCTCCGAGGCGCGCGAGCACCGCGGGCGTGAGCCACGGCAGGAGGTCGAGGGCCTCGGTGGTCTCCAGGTCTCCGCGGGCGATGGAGCGGCCCCACGCGCGCTCCACGGTGCGGTGCTCGACGCCCGAGACGTCGCGCCAGCGCGAGTCGTTCCACGGGGTGGTGAGGTCGGCGTCGAGGCGCAGGCGGTCGTCGAGGGCGCGCACGTTGAGGGTGGTGACGTTCGCGGGCGGGTGCTCTCCCTCGCGCAGCACGCGCGTGACCTCGTGCTCGGGCATCTGCGTGACCCGCGCGCTCACGCGGCCGAGCGGACGACCCAGCACGGTGAGGTCGCGCACGCCCGACTCGACCACGACGCGCGGCGCGTCGGGGGTGCCCTCGACGGTGACCAGGGCCGAGAGCGCGCCGCTCACCGCGCGGCCGCGGAGCATGTCCATCGACCCGAGGGGGACGTCGGTGCCCGACGCGGCGAAGTGCATCCGCGCGCCGAGGTCCATCCAGCCTGAGACCGTGAGCGGGCCGCCGCCCTTTCGCCCGGTGAACGACTCCAGGTTCACCCGCGCGCCGCGGATGCCGTCGCGGCGGCGCAGCCACTCGTACGAGAGCCGCGCGTTCACGTCGGTGAGGCGCTCGCCGAAGGCCACCACGTCGGCGTCGGCGACGCGCGCCGTCACGTTCATCACGCCGTCGCGGTCGTCGCCGGGACGTCCCAACACGTAGTCGACGTCGGCCTCGGCGCGGCCCGCGCCGGTGTAGGGCGTGAACACGGGGTCTCCCGTGAACAGGAACATGTCGTAGAAGTCGTCGAGGCTGAACCGCGGCGCGCTCGCGTGGCCCCCCGCGTGGACGGTCCAGCGGGAGAAATCCATGAAGCCGTCGCGCAGGGTGTAGGGCGCGTTGCGCAGCCGCGTGCGGCCGTGCGCCTCGGGGATCTCGACGCGCTCTCCGTGGAGCGACCACGCGGGGATGTCGAGGGTGCCGAAGGGGAGGCCCGTGACCTTGAAGTCCGTGACGCGCCCGCTGCCGTGGAGCACGGGCACGTCGGTGTCGGTGTCGGCGTGCAGGGCGCCGGTGACGTGGCCCTCGACGGCGAGCCCCGCGATGGTGCCGGCGTCGCGCAGGTCGAGGCCGTCGATGGTGAGGCCGGTGATCTTCAGGTCGCGGTCGCGGTGCGTGGGGTCGTGGCTCGTCCGCACGCGGATCTGCCGGAGCGTCGCGTGCGAGCGGCCGAAGCGCGCGTCGCAGTCGTTCCAGGAGATCGAGACCGGGTCGATCTCCATGCGGCACGACACGCGGGTGCGCGCGAGCGACACGATGGGCGTGCGCGGCTGGACGATGAAGTAGTCCTGGAGGAGCGCGAAGTCGCGGCCCTCGATCTCGCGCAGGTCGATGGTGAGGCGCAGCGGGTCGAGGGTGCCGTGGAGGTGCAGCGGGCCCGAGAGGGTCCACATCACCTTGGTGCGCGACGAGACCGTGACGTCGTGCATGAGCTGGGTGAAGTCGAGCCCGTCGAGGGTGAACTGACCGTTGATCGCGGGGACGGCCCCGAGGGAGACGACGACCTCGCGGGAGCGCAGGAGGCCGTGGGCGTACGAGGCCTCGACGTTGGTCGCGCGCACGCCGTGGCGGTCGGCGGTGAAGCGGAGCGAGGCGCGGTCGGAGAGGTTGAAGCGGATGCGCTCGCGGGTGGTGGAGTCCCTGCCCCAGAGGCCGAGCCCGAGGGCCGAGACGGAGCCCTCGGCGGACATCGAGTCGAGCGGGTGCGCGAGGTCGCGGACGTTGCCGCGGAGGTCGACGGTGGCGAGGCCCTCCATCTCGGGCGCGCCGGGGATGGCCGGGAGGATGTCTTCGAGGTAGGCCCGCACCCCCACGTCGAGGAGCGCGTTCTGCCCGGGGAGGAACTCCGCCTCGCGGATGTTGAGCGAGAGACGTCCCGCCTCGACGACGGCGGGCACGACGCGGACGTTCCCGCGGTCGAGGTCGACGGTGGCGCGGGCCTCGACGCGGCGGAGCGGGCCGTTGAACCAACGCGTGCGGGCTCTGCCGCGGAGGGCGAGCACGCCCGCGCGGAGGCGTCGTTGGCCGAGGTTCACGGCGTCGACGTCGACCGAGGCGATGTCGACGGAGCCCACCTCGGGGTGTTCGAGGTGCAGCCGCAGGTCGGAGACGGAGATGTCTCGGAAGGGCAGCTCCCCGGGCTGGGAGTGGGACGTGGAGCGTTGGGTGACGGGCCCGCAGGCGAGCTCGACGCCGTGGTCGGTGCGGGCGAAGCGGAGGTCGACGGCGCCGCCGGTCACGTCGAGGCGGGCGATCTGGACGGTGCCCTGGAGCAGCGGGCCGACGGCGGGGACGACCTCGACGGACTCGACGCGCACGAGGGGCTGACACGCGGGGTCGCGGCGGCGCACGACCACGTCGTCGACGCGCACGGCGAGCCGGCGGAAGGAGAACGAGACGCGGCCGAGGGTGACGTCGAGGCCGGTGGCGGCGTGGACCTGCGCGGCGAACTCCGCGGCGACCCAGTGGGTGAAGCGGTCCGAGCGCAGCACGGCGACGACCGCGACGAGGAGCGCGAGGAAGACGACGGAGGCGACGGTGACGCGCCGTCGCCGTCGCACGCGCGGGGGCGGAGGCGCGGCGATGGTGGGTCGATGTTGCGAGGGGTCGGCCAACGGGTTCCTCGGGCGGGGCGCTGAAGGGTGATACCCGATCGGAGGCGGAGGATCACCAGCGCGGCACGGCTGCGCCGCGGGGGTGCGTTACGACCGGGGCGTCGTCAGCGCGTGACCGCGATGAGATCGGCCCCTCGCTCGATGTGGACACCGCCGCGGCCAGCGTGGGTTACTCCACGCGACGCGGCGCTGCCGCCACGACGGAACGACCATGCCGACCCCTCCCCGCGCGACGACGCTCGACGACGCCTACCGCACCTGCAACCACGACAAGCCGCTGCAGCCCGACGACGAGCGCTACGAAGACCTCTCCCCCGCGCGAGGCCCTGACACGAGCCGGGAGGTCAAGGCGCACCTCACGTTCCGCGACGACTCGGAGTGCGTCCACGTCGCGTTCGTCAGCCATCGCGGCGCGGGCAAGACCACCGAGATCCTGCGCGTCTGTGACGACCTGAAGTCCGCGTATTGCAGCTACTACTTCGAAGCGAACCTCAAGCTCGACGAGCGGAACATCTCCGCGGAAGACCTCCTGCTCTCCATCGGGCTCGGCCTCGAAGAGCGCTTGAAGGAAGAGGGAATCTCGCTCCCAGCCTCGCTCACGAAGCAGGTGCAGGACTGGTTCAGCTCCATCGTCCAGACCACGGAGTGGGAGCAAGGAGCTGAGCGCCGACCTGAAGGGAGAGGTCGGTGGCGGCTACGAGATCCCGTTCATCGTGAAGTTCAAATCCGAGCTCCAGGCGTTGATGCGCACGGAGAGCGAGTACCGCTACCAGATCCAGCACGCCTTCCGGCGGTACCCCAACGCGCTCCTCAAGCACGTCAACAACCTCCTCGACGCCGCGAACGAGGCGCTCGGCGAGCGGAGGCTCCTGGTGGTCATCGACAACCTCGACCGCTACGACCCCGAGGTGGTCGACAAGCTCCTGTATGGCAGTGGCCGACTCGTGCGCGCGCTGAAGTGCCACATGATCGTCACGCCGCCCATCGCGCTGCACTACAAGCCGAAGACCGAGCCCCTCGACAAGAGCTACATCCCGGTCGTCCTCTACACGGTGCGCCTGCGCCGTAAGGATCAGCCTCACGACGCCTTCGACCCCGCGAGCGTCGCGAAGAAGCTCCTCCTCGAAGCGCTCGACAAGAGGATGGACCTCGACAAGCTGATGCCCGACCCCGCCGCGCGGGATCGACTGTTGAGCGCGAGCGGAGGCGCGATGCGCGACCTCCTCCGACTGGTGCGCGAGGCCATCGTGATCGCTCCGGGAGCGAAGCTCGAACACGCCGCGATCGACCGCGCGGCGACGCGTCTTCGCATCGACATGCGAGACAGGATCAACGCCAACGGCTGGGCGCCGACCCTCGCTCGGATCATGCGCGACAAGCAGATCAACGACGCACCCGATTGCCTCGATCTGCTCTACCAACAGCTCGTCTATCGCTACAACAGCGAGGGCTGGTACGACGTTCACCCGCTCGTCGCTGAGATCCCCGAGGTGCAGGCCGCGTTCAAGGCGCTCCCGGCCCCCGAGACACAGACGAAGACCGATTGAGGGAAAGACCGTGGTCCTCGCGACGTCGGCCCCCTCCGCCAATGAGATCCTCGTCGAGCGCTGGTACAACGACGAGGAGCGCACCACCCTCCTCCGTTACCTCCAGTTGTCCGACGGGAGCGACTTCCAGGTGGCGGCAGTGGAGGTGCCGACCCCGGTCGTGCGAATGGCTCTTGTCGACTGGCTCCGCGAGCACCTTCCCAGTCGGCCCATTGTTGAATTCTCGCTGAAATCACTCGCGGGGCAGGTGCTGGCCGATGAGATCCCGCAGCGACTGCCCTCAACGACTGAGGGTGCTTCGCGAACGGTGCTCGTCCTCACCGACCTGGAGTCGACCCGCGGTGCGGCCGATGATCCGCGTCCGACGGTCTTCATGCGACTCAACCTGGAGCGTGACGCACTCGCCCGCGCGCTCCCGATGACCTGTCTGGTCGCGGCGCACCCGTCGGCGCTCCTCAAGCTGCGCACGGTCGCACCCGACTTCTGCCACTACTTCAGCACGCTGGTTCGCCAGTCGCTCCCCGAGCGTTCCAATGAGTCCGCGCCCTTGGCGACGCGCTCGCTCTCCGAGTGGCGGTCTCCGTCGACGCAACTCCACCTGTCCGAGGCTGACTGGCCCGCCTTGCTTCGCGAGGCTGACCACGCGCGATCGCGAGGCGAGTACGACCACGCCCGCGACCAGATCGCGGAGTTCCTCGCGACCCCCGATCGAGGCGCGTGGACGAAGGAAGCCCTCCTCCTCGACGCCGCGGTCGTCGAGGAGACCGAGGGCGCACGCGCTGCCCTCGCGCTGCTCGCGCGCGAGAACTGGGATGACGGCCCACGCCCAGCGACGAGCGTCCGCGCGCTCCTGCTGCGGCGCAAGCTCCAACTGATGCTCGGCGAGAGAGATGCCGCCGCGGGTTCACTGTCCGCGGCGGTGAGGGTCGCCGATGACTCAGGCCAGACTTCCCTGCACGTTGCGGTCCGCGTCGCACGCGCAGAAGCGTCCTGGCGAGAGGGTGACATCGAGGGAGCGTTGCAGGGCTTCGAGCAGGCGAACCAGGAGTATCGATCGGTCAACCGTGAACGAGACGCATGGGACGCTCGTTTTTCCGCCACTTCCTGTCTGTGGACGGTTGGGCGTTGGGACGAATTGCTTGAGCGCGCTAGTGAGTTGCGGCGGTCCGCGGACGATTTGGGAGACATGCGGTTGGGAGCGATCGCAGCAGGCCTGATCGCGGACGTACTCCAAGCGCGAGGGGACCTCGACGAGGCGCTCAGGATCCGACGGGAGGAGCAACTGCCCGTCTACGAACAACTCGGCGACGTGCGCTCGCGAGCCGTCACCCTCGCCAAGATCGCGGACGTGCTCCAGGCACGTGGGAACCTCAATGAGGCACTTTGCACCTATCGAGAGGAACTCTTGCCCGTCTTCGACAGACGCGGCGATGTCCATCAGCGAGCGGTAGCCCTCAGCCGGATCGCTGACGTACTCGAGGCACGAGGGGACCTCGACGAGGCGCTCAAAATCCGTCGAGAGGAGCAGTTGCCAGTCTTCGAACGCCTCGGCGATATTCGCTCGCGAGCGGTCACCTTCGGCCAGATCGCAGACGTGCTTCAGGCGCGAGGGGACCTTGACGAGGCGCTCAGGATCCGACGTGAGCAAGAACTCCCCGCCTTCGAGCGACTCGGGGATGTACGTGAACGTGCCTTCACTCTTGGCAAAATCGCGGACGTGCTTCAGGCGCGAGGGGACCTTGACGAGGCGCTCAGGATCCGACGTGAGGAGGAACTCCCCGTCTTCAAGCGACTCGGAGATGAGCCCTCGCGAGCCGTCACCCTTGGCAAGATCGCGGACGTGCTTGAAGCGCGGGGAGACCTCGACGAGGGGCTCAGGATCCGACGTGAGGAGCAGCTCCCTGTCTACGAACGACTCGGCGATGTGCGCGCGCGAGCTGTCACCCTCGGCCAGATCGCGGATGTGCTTCAGGTCCGAGGGGACCTCAACGGCGCACTCAGGATCCGACGTGAGGAGGAACTCCCTGTCTATGAACGACTCGACGATGTGCGCGCGCGCGCCGTCGCCCTCGGCAAAATCGCGGACGTGCTACAGGATTGGGGAGACCTCGACGAAGCGCTTAGGATTCGGCGAGAAGATCAGCTCCCCGTCTTCGAACGACTCGGCGATGTGCGCGAACGTGCCGTTGCTATCGGCAAAATCGCGGACGTACTCCAGGATCGAGGGAACCTCGACGAGGCGCTCAGGATCCGACGTGAGGACCAGCTCCCTGTCTACGAACGACTCGGCGATGTGCGCGCGCGCGCCGTCACCCTCGGCAAGATCGCGGATGTACTCCGAGCACGAGGGAACCTCGACGAGGCACTCAGAACCTATCGAGATGACGTGCTGCCGATTTTCGACGGCCTTGGCGATGTGCGTTCGCGCGCCGTCACCCTCGGCAAGATCGCGGATGTACTCCAGGACCGAGGGGACCTAGACGAAGCGCTGAGGATACGGCGAGAGGACCAGCTCCCCGTCTACGAACGGCTCGGCGACGTGCGGTCGCGTGCCGTCACCCTCGGCAAGATCGCCGACGTGCTCCAGGCACGCGGAAATTTCGACGAGGCGCTCAAAACCTATCGAGATGACTTGCTGCCGGTTTTCGACGGCCTTGGCGATGTGCGATCGCGTGCCGTCACCCTCGGAAGGATCGCGAACGTGCTCCAGGCAGTAGGAAACCTCGAAGAGGCTGCTACGGTTATTCGCGACCAAGAGCTTCCTCTATATCGTGAGTTGGGACTCCGTACTGAGATCGCGATCAGTGAGGTCGATCTCGGATCGTGCCTCTCAAGACAGGGCCAACACCGGGCGGCCCTCGCGTTGCTTGAATCGGCGAAAGCGACGCTGGACCAACTTCAGCTCTCCATCGAGCAAATCGACGTGCGCCTCGTTCTAAGCAAAGCCCTCTGGAACGTCGGCAATCACAAAGGCGCCCTCCGCGAGTGTCAGGCCGCCCTCTCCCGCGCCGAGGCCCTCCGCGAGCCCTCTGTGCTCCTCCGCGCCGCCCGCTCCATGCGCGACCTCCTCCTCGCGCAGCACAAGCCCCGCGAGGCCCTCGCGATGCTCGACCGCGTGGGCACCATCCTCGCCGAAGACGGCCGCTGGTCCGCTCTGACCGAGCTCGACAAGCTCCGCCCGCCACCGTCGGCCCCCTCCCCTCCATCTCTCCCAGGCGCCCGCCGTCGGCGCTGACCCTCCGCCGGGGGTCCAACCTCGATCAGATCTCGACCCTCTCGCCGAGGGGTCCAACCCCTCCGATCGAGATCTCAACCCCTCCCGCCGAGGGGTCCAACCCCTCCGATCGAGATCTCAACCCCTCCCTCGGAGGGGTTCAACATCTCCCTCGGAGGGGTTCAACCCCTCCCTCGGAGGGGTTGCGCCCATTTCTCCAACTCTATCGGTCACTTACACGACCACCCCCGCCCCTACGGCCGCGAGTCGATGGTCGCCCCGAGCGAGGCCGAGATGAAGTTCAGCCAGTTGCTCTGGTACCCGTCGCTCGTCGGCGTCGGGCTCCCCTGCCCCGTCGCGCCTCCGCCGAGGTACCGCAGGTTCACGAACACATCCACGTGCGGCATCACCCGCGCCCCCACGCGCACGCTCGCGTCGAGGATCGCCCCGGTCACCTCGTTGTCGCTCCCGTTCAACACCGAGATCGGCGCGTAGAACCCGTCCACCTCGAAGGCGAAGAAGCCCCTCCCCGCGAACGGAAACCTCCCCCGCGCCCGCAGCAACGGAACAGGCCCCACGTCGCTCCGTCGTCGGTACTGCCGCCCGTCGAGCGACTCGAACTCGATGGTCGCGTCGCGGAGCTGCAATCCCACGCCGAAGGCCAGCTCCTGCGTCGGCGACGGCAAGACGTCGTACGCCCACCCCATACGCCAGAACGGGAACCCGTACCGGAAGCGCACGGGCGTCCCCGCGGCGAAGCGCTCGTCGTCGATGGTGAGGTCGCGCGAGAGCGTCGCCGTCGTGTCGAGCTGCAGCGGTTGATACAGCAGCGTGATGAGGTGCCGCTGGTCGATGTCGACCTCGGCCGACAGGCGCGCGAAGGGGAAGAGCGTGCTCTGGTCGCCGTCCTCCACGTAGTCGACGCGCGAACCGTTCAGGCCCAGCGTGATGAAGTGCGCCGCCGCGCCGACGAAGCCCACCTCGGCGGTCGCCCTCACCCCCACCCTCCGCTCGAGGAACTGCGCCTCGGCCGTGCGCGACCCCATCGCCAGCCCGGCCATCACGCCGAGCGCCCACGTCCATCGCGTCTGCATCGCGTCGCTTCGATGTTGTCGCCGCGCGCGCTCGTCAACCCGCGCCCCTGACCCGCACCGGTCTCGCGCCGCGGAGGACACTTTCTCCTCGCTTCAGTCACTCCAGCCCCGCTGTGGGCATCGCACTCCGGGCTCTCGCGGACGAACACAGACACCACCCCCCGCGGTCCCACTGGAGGACTCCGTGTCGATCTTTCTCAAGCTCGCGGCGGTGACGTCCGCGCTCGCCCTCCTCGCGGGCGGATGCGCGCCCGCCGACGACGACCCTTCGTCCATCGCCCTCGCCGCGAGCGCGCGCACCGTCGTGCCCGTGATCGACGGCGCGATGAAGGCCCGCCTGCGCGCCGTGCTCTCCGTCGGCGCCGCGCGCGGGAACAACCCCGCCGTCTTCGCCAAGGTGGGCGACGAGCTCACCACGTCGGGGGCCTTCCTCGACGACATCGCCTGCGGCGAGGAGAACCTCGGCGGCTACGCCTCGCTCGCGCCCACCGTCGAGGCGTTCCGCGCGACGCGCTTCCCGTCGAACCGCGCCGGCGTCTGGTGCGGCAGCGCCAACGCGTTCTCGCTGATCTCCGCCGCCGCCGCGCAGGGCAACACCGCCGCGAGCGTGAACACGGCCTACCGCTCCGCGCCGTCGGACTGCCCCGCGCCCGACAACACCCCCCTGCGCTGCGAGCTCCGGCGCACGCGTCCCGCCTTCGCGCTCGTCATGCTCGGCACCGTCGACCTTCAGTACTCCGCCGACCCGAGCGCCTTCCGCGCGGACCTCACCCGCGTCGTCACCGAGTCGGTGTCCATGGGCGTGATCCCCGTGCTGAGCACCATCCCCCCGCGCAAGGACAACGCCGCCTACGGCGCCCGCGTCGCGGCCTACAACGACGCGATCCTCGCCGTCGCCGCCGAGCAGCAGGTCCCGGCCTGGGACTACTGGGTCGCGATGACCGCGTCGACGATGACCAACCAGGGCCTCGCCTCGAACGGCTACTACCCCAGCGTCGCGAGGGGGTCGTCGGTGAGCTTCACCGCGTCGGCGCTGCGCTCCGGCTACAACCAGCGCAACCTCACCGCGCTCCAGGTGTTGGAGCACCTGCGCGCCGTGATCGTGAACGACGGCCCCGCCGACGACGGGAGCGGCCCCGCCGACGCAGGCACCGACACCGGCGTGGACAGCGGCGTCGATACGGGCGTCGATACGGGCGTCGATACGGGCGTGGACGCGGGCGTCGACACCGGCGTGGACGCGGGCACCGACGCGGGCACCGACGCGGGCGGCGGAGGGAGCTCGGGAGGCGTCGTGCCGACCATCAACGCGTCGATGAAGTCACGGCTGCGAGCGATCCTCGCGGCGGGCGCCTCGCGCGGGAACCGCGCCGCCGTCTTCGCGAAGGTGGGAGACAGCATCACGGCGACGGGGTCCTTCCTCGAGGACATCGGGTGCCATGACGAGAACCTGTCGACGTACAGCGGGCTCGCGTCGACCATCGACTACTTCCGCGCGACGAGCTTCCCCTCCAACCGCACGGCGGCCTGGTGCGGTCAGGCCAACGCCTTCTCGATCTACAGCGTCGCCGCCGAGTCGGGCTGGACCACCGAAGACGTCCTCCGCGCGGTCTCCCGCTCCGACTGCCCGGCGCCGTACAACACCTACCTGCGCTGCGAGTACCACCGCACGCTGCCGAGCATCGCGCTCATCATGTTCGGCACCAACGACCTCGAGCGCCTCAACGACCTCACGGCCTACCGCGCGAACCTCACGCGGATCGTCACCGAGACCGTCGACGCCGGGGTCATCCCCGTCCTCAGCACCATCCCCGCGCGGCGCGACAGCGCCACCCTCGGCGCGCGCGTGGCTTCGTACAACGACGTCATCGCCTCCGTCGCCCGCGAGCAGAACGTCCCCCTCTGGGACTTCTACGCCGCCACCCACGGCCCCGAGATGATCAACCAGGGCATCAGCGGAGACGGGATCCACCCCAACATCTACAACGGCTCGCACAGCACCAACTTCACCGCCACGGCGCTGCGCTACGGCTACAACCAGCGCAACCTCACCGCGGTGCAGGTGCTCGACCACCTCCGCGCGGTGGTGCTGAACGACGGCCCCGCCGACCCCTGACCCCGCCGCTCACCCGCCCTGCGCGAGCCTCGCGCGCAGCGCCTCCACCTCGGCCCGGAGCGCGGCGTTCTCCGCGCGCTCCCGCTCCTTCTCCGCGCGCTCCCGCTCCTTCTCCGCGCGCTCCCGCTCCTTCTCCGCGCGCTCCTCCTTCGCGCGCTCTCGCTCCTTCTCGGCGAGCGTCGGCCACAGGCGCGTCCCCTCGGGGTCGTCCGCGACGCGCAGCCGCGTCTCGTCCTCCACCGCGACCACCCACGCGTCGAGCTCCCTCGAACGGAACGGCCCCTCGCCCGCGTACACCCTGCGGAAGCGCCCCCGCTCGTCGCGCAGCCAGAGCTGCATCAGGTACGGACCGCCCCGCGCGCCGCGCCCGTAGCGGTTCGGGTCGAAGACCCACAGCTCGCGCACCCCGCACGCCGCGTAGCGGTCGGGGCCGTCGCCGTAGTCCTTGTCCACCGTGCGCTCGCTCACCACCTCGACGCAGAGCCGCGGCGCCGTGTGGCCGGGCTTCCACGTGCAGATGCTCTTGGCGAGCTCGCCCTCGGGCACGTCGGGCTCGATCCAGTACACGTCGGGGTCGACGCCCACCTGCGGCTGCGACGGGTCCCACCGCAGCGCGATGTTGCCGCCCACCCTCCCGCTCACGCCGCGCCCCGCGAGCCACGTCTTCAGCACGTCGATGAGCTCGCGGTTCACCTCGTTCTGCAAGACGCTCTCGGGCACGTTGTCCTCGTCGCGCAGCACCCACCGCGGGTCGGCCTCGGGGACCTCGTACATCACCTCGATCCGCCGCGCCGAGCTGGTCATCGCAATCGCCTCCGCGCGCGAGTCTACACCCGCGCCGCCCTCACCCCAGAACGGGCAGCCGGCCGCGCTTCTTCCCGCTCGCGTCGCGCGCGTCGTCGGGCTTCGGCATCAGCTCGCGGTCCAGCAACTGCGTCGGCCGCACGTTGCCCAGCGCCGCGAAGAGCGAGCCCTTCACCCCGGGGTTCTCCCGCTCCATCTGCGCGAGCATCGCCTTCACGCGCTTCCTCTGCGCGCCGTCCTGCGAGCCGCACAGGTTGCACGGGAGGATGGGGTAGCCCCGCTCCTGCGCCAGCGCCGCGAGGGTCTCCTCGGCGCAGTAGATCATCGGGCGGATCACCACGTGCGCGCCGTCGTCGCTCACGAGGCGCGCGGGCATCGCCGCCACCCTCCCCGCGAAGAGGAGGTTCAACATCAGGGTCTCGATCGCGTCGTCGCGGTGGTGACCCAGCGCGATGCGGTTGCAGCCGAGCTTCGTCGCCGCGGTGTAGAGCACGCCGCGGCGCAGGCGCGAGCACATCGAGCAGTAGGTCTTGCCCTCGGTGACGTGCTCCATCACCACCGAGTAGGTGTCCTCGCGCAGGATGCGGAAGTCGTAGCCCTCGTCGCGCAGCCACCGCTCCAGCGGCGCGCCGTCGTAGCCCGGCTGGCCCTGGTCGAGGTGCACCGCGACGAGCTCGAACTTCACCGGCGCGCGGCGCTGCAGGCCCCGCAGCGCTTCGAGCATCGCGTAGCTGTCCTTGCCGCCCGACACCGCGACCATGACCCGGTCGCCGTCCTCGATGAGGCCGAAGTCTCCGACCGCGCGGCCCACGTCGCGCGCCACGCGGTGCTCCAACGCGCTCACGGCGTCGACGCCCTGCCCTCGACAGCGCTCGGGCGTGTCGGCAGAGACTTCTCCCGCGCCTTGCGGCTCCGCGCGCGCTTCACCCGCGAGACGACGTAGAGCACCACCGAGAGCACCGACATCACCCCGCCCACGAACAACAGCGGGACCACCACCTCGCGGTTGCGCCCGAGGTGCAGCCTGTCGATCGCCGCGAAGCGACCGAAGCGCGCGCGCAGCCACCCCCGCAAGCCCGTGCCCTCGCCGGCGGTCACGTCCCGCTGCGGCGACGCCTGCGCCCGCACCTGCTCGGCCCGCTGCACCACCTCGGGCGGCGTCTCGGTCACCGTCGGCGCGACCGCCGCGGCCGCGGGAGGCGGCGCCGGGGCGATCACCCCGACGTGGTTGATCACCTCGCGCTCCCACCCCCGCGACGGTCGGTTCACCACGCCGCCCTCGGCCGCGACGAACATGGTGGTGGAGCCCCCGCCGTCGAGGTTGATCGCGCGGAAGGCCCCGAGCTCCACCATCAGCTCGGCCATCTCGGTGAGGGAGCCGCCGTGGCTCGTCGCGCGACGTCCGTCGACGGTCACCATGTAGACCGTGCGGCCGTTC
>JAWKRC010000010.1:0-180635 GCA_041389825.1 Polyangiales bacterium
CCAGGCTCAAGATCGCCAGGAGCGAGAGCGCCACGCGCGCGGGAGAGCCGCAGAAGATCGCCGAGGGGTCGAGCGCGATCGGAAAGAGACCGTGTTCGAGCGGCACCAGCACCGAGAGGAGAAGGAGGACGGCGATGGCCGCCTTCCAGACGAGGTCCTGGGGGCCGGGAGCGCCCGTCAGGGCGACGATGCGGGTCGTGAGCGTGCTGAGCGCCGCGGGGCGCTCGGTGCGTGTTGGAGCCTCGCTGTCACCGACGATGTCGGCGCCGTCGTCGAGGCAGAGCTCCGAAGCGATGTCCGGGTCGTGCATGGGGATGTGGGGGCTGTCAGCCGTGGGAGAGCGAGAGGTTCTGATCACGGCGGCGACGCGGCGCCGGAAGGTGTCACCATGCTCCGATCGCGAGCAACGCTCCTTCGCAGGCGCTGACACTTTCGTACAAAACCGTGCAGTCCCGTGACCCGCCGCGCGGCTCAGCGGGACGTATAGACGCGCATCTCGGGCAACTCGACGCAGGTGAGGAAGCCGCCGCGCCCCGCCTCCGTGTCGATCGCGAGCACGCACTCGCCGGCGAAGAGGTCGGTGGGGTCCTCGGGCGTGTGCGCGCTCAGCTCCTGCGGGAGCGTGCTCGTCGCCGTGTGCCCCACCACGACGCGCTTGCCGCGGTAGTCACGGAAGAAGGCCGCGGTGCGCGTCCACAGGAGCGCCGCGCGCGGCTCCGCTTCGGACGGGTGCAGCCACCGCCCGTCCTTCAGCGGGAGGCCCGCGTGGACGTAGATCGCGTGCTCGTCCTCGTGCCACCACGGGAGCGTGCGCATCCAGTCGACGACGTCCTGCGGGAAGAAGTCTCCGCGGAGCATCGTCGCCATCTCCTCGGCGGTGGGCATCGCGTCGGCGCCGAGTGGGCTCCCCGTGAACGAACGCAGGGTCGCGAGGCACCCGTTCTGCGCCGGCAGGAGGAACTCGGGCCACCCCTCGTCGATCACCCGCAGCCACGCGTCCTCGTGGTTGCCGCGCAGCGCGACGCTCTGACAGCCCATGTCGCGGTCGATCGCGCGCACGACGCGGACGACCTCGCGAGAGCGCGGGCCGCGGTCGAGGTAGTCGCCGAGGAAGACGACGGTGTCGTCGCCGTCGAGCGCCGGCATTCGCGCGAAGAGCCGACGCAAGGCGTCGATGTCGCCGTGGATGTCACCGATGGCGAAGGTCCGATGGGTCATCTCGACGCTCCTGGCCCGTCGCCCGACCGCGGCGCGCGGGGGTGGACAGGCGGCTGACGGACGCGCAGCACCACCGAGGCGCCCTCGACGCGCACGCGCGTGCCGCTCGGGTGCGGGTGGAGGTCGATGGCCACGCCGACCAGCGACCCGCGGCAATACACGCTCAGCTCCACGAGGTGTCCGTCCTCGGGCCTCGGGTCGAGCCGCAGGACGAAGGACTCGGCCTCGTGCGCGGAGTAGAGGTCGTGCGGGAGCGGCCATCGGTGCAGCTCCCGCCGCCCGCCGGACGCGTCCCACCGCTCGATCCAGGCCTCGCGGCGTAGACCGTCGACGCGCAGCGCTAGCCGCCCTGGTCGCCCTCGAGCGACACCGCGGTCGCGCCGCGCGGCAGCTCGGCGTCCACCACCAGCGGCGGCGCGTGATCGAGCGCCTGAGCCTCGCCGGAGCGCAGCGCCAGCGTGGCGGGCGCCACCGCGTCGTCGACCGCGGACCCTCGGCGCAGCCACCTCCGGCCTCGGCGTTCGAGCGTCTCGGGGAAGAACACCTCGTCGCGGCGGGCGAAGCCGAAGAGGTAGCTCGTGGCGAGGCCGCGCGTCTGCGAGCGGTGCGCGCCGATCGCCCGCACCTTGGCGTTGCGCGAGACGTCGCTCGACGCGCACGACGGCGGCACCAATCTGCGCTCGCGCGGCGCGTACCCGAGGAGGCGCCCCGGCAGCGGCGGCGTCGCGTCGGCCGGGAGCGCGGGGAGCGCGGGGCACGGCTCGCGCGGCGCGACCCCGATCGGCCAGCAGTCGCCGTTGTGCACCATCGCGCGGTGGACGCGCGGGGCGAACGCGAGCCGCTCGATCGCCGCCCGCAGGAGCGCGTAGGTGGCCGCGTGATCGGGGTGCGTGTCGAGCGGGTGCGTGGTGACGACGTCCGTCGGGCGGAACTCCGCGAGGAGCGTCGCGAGGTCGCTCACGACGGCGCCGCGGGTGTACTTCGCGTGCCCGCCGAAGCGCACGAGGTGGTACTCGGCGCCTCCTTGACCGTGCGCGCCGTAGGTCGAGTAACCCTCGACGCAGCGGCCGCCCATCCTCCGACGTGTCGCGAGCGGGGCTCGGCCGAGGCGAGCGAGCGCGCCGTCGGGATACCCGAGGAACGACACCCGCCCGGCGTCGACGCCGAGCTGCGCGAGCCCGTCGAGGCTCTCTCGCTCGCGCGTCAGCCCGTCGTGAACGCAGTCGTCGTCGCCGTTCGTCATCACCACGACGCGCAGCGGCGCGCCCTCCGACGCCGCGCGCGCCAGCACGCCGCCCGCGATGAGCACCTCGTCGTCGGGGTGTGGGGCGAGCACCAGCCACCGGGTGACGCTCGGCGACGCGGGGGCCCGCGCCGCGCGAGAGCTCGTCGGGCGGCACCCCACCGCGAGCGGTAGGAGCGTGGCGGCGACGCGCGAGACCCAGCGAGGCTGGCGACGGGGCCTCGCGGAGGGCACGGGCCAGCGCGGCGGAAGGACGGCGGCGCGCATTCGCGGTCCTTCTACCGCCGTCGCTCCTCGGATTCGAGACCTCCGCTCAGTCCGCGCCTCCATCTTCAGAGCGCGGGGGCTCGTCGCGCTCTCCGGCGCGGCCCGAGGCCGCGAAGCGCGACAACGCGCGGCGATTGTGCTCGCTCGTGCCCACCAGGTAGACGAGGTCGTCGGGCTCGAAGCGCAGGTGCGGGTCGACGTGCTCGAGGAGCGCGCCCGCGCGCCGCAGGCCCACCACCAGCGCGCCCGTGCGGGACCGCAGCGCGAGGCCCGCGAGCGAGGCGCCGTCGGCGGCGCTGCCGGGCTCGACCCGGGCCGACTCGATCTTGAGCTCGTCGAGGCCCCGCACGTCACGGAGCACCGGTCGGGGCACGGTCGCCTTGCGGTCCGAGGCCCCGGTGGTGGCGCGCAGGCGCTCGATGCGCTGGTCGATCACGTTGCGGGGCTGCTCCAGGGCGCGCAGGACCCGCGCGAGCATCTCGGCCGCGCCCTCGACCTCCTCGGCCACCACGTCGCTCGCGCCCGCCTTGAGGAGCATGTCGCGCTCGAGGAGGTATCGGGTGCGCATGAAGACCGGCACCTCGGGCGCGACCCGGCGCGCGGTGTCGAGCACGCGCTCGGCCGCCGCGGGGTCGTTCATGAGCAGGACGAGCAGGCGCGCGCGCGGCAGGTGGGCGTGCCCCAGGGCCTCCTCGCTCGTGGCGTCGCCGTAGTAGACCGGCAGGCCCTCAGCCTTGGCGCGGCGCACGGTCTCGGCGTTGAGCTCCAGCGCGACGAAGGGCGCCGCGCACGCGGTGAGCGCCTCGGCGGCGAGGCGACCCGCGAGGCCGAAGCCCACGATGACGACGTGCCCCTCGAGCGCGTGGCCGCCCTGATCGGCCTCGTCGATGCTGCGCACGCCGATGAGCCGCTCGAGCGGCGCGAGCAGGCGCTCGCCGGCGAGCATGTGGGGCGCGGCGCGCACGAGGAGCGGCGTGAGGAACATGCTCGCGATGCCCGCGGCGAACAGCGGCCGCACGGTCGCTGCGTCGACCACGCCGTGGGTCTGCGCGAGGCGCGCGAGCACGAAGCCGAACTCTCCGAACTGCGCGAGCCCCACGCCCGCGAGCCACGCCACGCGCGAGGGGAAGCGCATCGCCATCGCGGCCACCGTCGCGAGGAGGCCCTTCGCGACGAGGAAGCCCGCGAGGAGCCCAAGCACCAGGAGCGGCGACTCGATCACCACGCGGAGGTCGAAGAGCATCCCGAGGGAGACGAAGAAGACGCTCACGAAGGCGTCGCGCAGGGGGAGGATGTCGCCCATGGCGCGGTGGCCGAACTCGGTGTCGGCCACGACCATGCCCCCGAGGAAGGCCCCGAGCGCGAGCGACAGGCCCGCGAGCGAGGTGAGCCACGCGGTGCCGATGCAGAGGCCCAGGATCGCCAGGAGGAACACCTCGCGGCTGCGGCTCGCGTCGACCCAGGCGAGCACGCGCGGCACGGCGAGGCGCGCCACGAGGAGGGTCGCCGCCACCACCGCGGCGGCCTTGCCCATCGCGATCGCGACGCCGAGCGCGGCGGACCCTGCGGCTCCCCTCTGCCCGAGCATCGGGACGATGAGGACCATGGGCACGACGCACAGGTCCTGGAAGATGAGGGTGCCGACGATGAAGCGGCCGTGCGGGGCGTCGAGCTCGCGCCGCTCGCCGAGGGCGCGTAGCACGATGGCCGTGCTCGAGAGCGCGAAGACGAAGCCGTAGAAGACGCCGCGCCGAAGGGGCTGCCCGAGCGCCACGGCGAGGCCCGCGGTCGCGGCGATGGTGAGCCCCACCTGGAGCGCGCCGCCGAGCGCGACCTGGCGGAAGATGTCCCGCAGTCGCGTGAGCGAGAACTCCAGGCCGATGGTGAAGAGCAGCAGCACCACCCCGACCTCGGCCAGCACCTCGATCGCGTGCACCTCGCGCACGAGCGCGAGCCCGTGCGGACCGAGGAGCGCGCCCGCCGCGAGGAGGCCCGCCACCGTCGGCAGCTTCAGTCGCGAGAGCACCACCGTGACCGCCACCGCGAGCACGGCGATCAACGCGAGCTCGTCGAGCAGCGGGACCGTCTCCATCGGTCAGGCGTCTCCTTTCGGCTCGGTCTCCGTCTTCACCCCGCGACGCCGCGCGAGCTGCATGGCCGCGGGCAGGAGGAAGAGCGCCGTGGTGATGCACGCGACCTCCCCCGCGACGGCGAGGTAGCCGAAGGACTGCAGCGCCTGGTTGTCGGCGACGAGGAGCGAGCCGTAGCCGATGATCGTGGTGAGCGAGCAGAGGGTGACCGCGCCGCCCACCGAGCGCAGGCCGCGGCTCGGGTCTCCGCCGAGGTGCTCCACGCGGTCGTAGAGGTTCATCGCGTACTCGACGCCGATGCCGAAGGTGAGCGGCAGCGCCACGAAGTTGAGGAAGTTCAACCGCACCCCGAGGTGCGCCGCGCCGCCGACGGTGAGGAGCACGCCCGACAAGAGCGAGCCGAGCACCATGGCCGCGGGGCCGAGCCGACGCGTGGCGAGGAGCGAGTGCAGCACCACCACCGCGAAGGCCGCGAGCGTCGCGCGGGGGCCGTCGGCGCTCATGGCCTGCACCATCTCGGCGAAGACCGTGGCGCGGCTCACCGTGGGCACCACGCGCCCGTCGGCGAGGCGCACGTTCTGGGTGAGGCCCGCGACGACGATCAGCTTTCGACCGTCGCTCGGGCTGTACCAGGGCTTGTAGTGCACGAAGACGGGCGTGCCGAAGCGGCCTGAGCGCTCGGTGAACTGCGCGCGCACCAGGGCGGGGAGGTCGTCGGGCGTGGGGGCGCGCAGCCCCTCGGGCGGTCGCCACTCGCGCGCGAGGGCGGCGTCTTCGCCGGTGAGGTGAGGGAGGATCGCGTCGATGTCCTCGCGGATCTGGTCGAGCACGCGGAGCTTGCGCGCGACGGCGTCGGGCTCTCCGCCGAGGCGGTCCCACGCGGTCTCGACGTGATCGATGCACCGGCCCCCGGTGCGGGCCTGGTCCCGCGCGACGAGCGCCCGCGCGAGGGGGATCGCGTCCTCCATCCGGTCGGCGAGGAGGAGGTCCGCGGCGCCGCCGCCGGTGCCCGCGAAGATCCGGTCGGCGCGGCTGCTCCAGGCGTCGGCGCCCGAGTGACGGCTGCCGCGCGAGCCCAGGCGCGCGAAGTTGTACTCCCACGGGTCCGCGAGGAAGCGCGGCAGGGCCGAGGCCGCCCAGAGCGAGGCGAGCGCGCCCACGAGGAGCACCGCCGCGGGCCAGCGTTCGGTGATCGTGGCGATGGCGCCGGTGATGGGCGTGCGCGGTTCGCGCGGCGACCGGAGCGTCGTCGCGCGCGGGAGGAGCCTCGCGCGCACCCGCTCGACGGCCGCGACCGAGGCGGGGACGATCACCATCGTCGCGCACCAGCAGAAGACGATCCCGACGCCGCCGATGAGCCCGAACTGCGAGAAGCCCCGGAACGACGTGAGCATCAGCGAGCCGTACGCGAACGAGGCCGCGAGCGCGGCGAGCTGCGTGCCGCGACGGCAGGTCACCGCCGCGTCGACGAGGGCGGCCTCGACCGTGTCGCCCACCGCGCGTCGGTCGCGGTAGCGGGCGAGGTAGAGGATCGCGTAGTTGATCCCGTTGCCCGCGATGATCGAGCCGAGGAAGGCCGTCGACGCGTTGAGGTAGCCGAAGGCGGCCGAGGCGACGGCGAAGGCGAGCGCGACCCCCGTCGCCATCGACAGGCCGATGTGCAGGAGCGAGGTGATCGAGCCGAAGAAGAGCACGATCACCCCGAGGATGAGGACCACGGCGACCCCCGAGGTCTTGAGCGCCTCCTCCTTGAGGGCCTCGCGCTCGGCGATGGCGTTGGGGATGTCTCCGCCGAGTCCCACCCACGCGCGTGGGTGGAAGCGCTCGGGGTGCACGTCGCGCACGATGGCGTTCACCCGCGCGAGGAGCTGGTCTCCCGTCGCGTCGCCCGTGCCCGTCGCCGGAGAGCGCAGGACGATCGCGTAGAGCGTCCCCTCAGGGGTGCGGAAGTAGCCGGTGGGGTAGCGGTCGATGTCTCGCGTGCGCGCCGCGAGGATCTGTCGGAACCGTTGGAAGGGCCGCGCGGCCTCCGAGGTCTCAGCGGGATCGGGTGTCGAGGGCTCGGTCGGAGCGCGTCCTACGGCGCTGGCGGTGGGCGACGGGCGGCAGGGCTCGTCGTCGAGGTCGACGAAGCCCGGCACCGCGCGACGTCGGGCCCGCGCGAGCTCGCAGGCCACCTCGGCGAGGTCGGCCTCCTCGGCGTAGAGCCAGCGGCGCTGCCAGAAGAAGCGGCGGGCCTCCTCTGGGCCGTGCTCCACGGTGCGCACGAGGGTCGGCGGGAGCGCGCGCAGGCGAGGTTCGAGCGCGTCGACGAGGCGGCGGTTGGCCTCAGGGTCGGGCGACTCGACGACGACGAAGAGCGTCGCGCTGCCGCCGCCCATGCGTCCCATCGCCACGCGCAGGAGGCGCGCTCCCACGCTCTCGCTCGGTAGGAGCTCGAGGAAGTCTTCACGGAACTCGAGGCGCGAGGCCGCGCCCGCCGCGAGCCCGAGCACGACAAGCGTGGCGAGGAGCACCGTCCACGCGCGACGCACGCCGAGGCGCGCGAGACGCACGAGGACGCGGTCGATGATGAAAGAAGGGGTGTCGGACGCTTCTCGCACGCGCGTGAGTCTCCGGCGCCAAGGCGGTTCAGGCGGATGTGATCGAGGCCCGGCGGTTGTAGCCGAGGCCGGGCCGTCGAAGGGCCTCCTCGGCTACACCCTGTCGCGCCGCGCGGGCGGCTCCTCTCGTGGAGGGCGTCGCTCCGAGCTCTCCGAGGTCCGTCGCGCCTTGCGGTAGAGCACGACCACGGTCGTCGCGATCACCGAGAGGAGAACGAGCAGTCGAAGTCCCATGATCCGCGCTCCCTCTGACCCGTCACGAGGCGCTCGAAGCGGATTCGAGCGATCTCAGGCGCCGAAGTCCTTGAAGACCCAGCAGACACCCGCCAGGAGGCTCAGGACGATCAGCCAGAGGATCACGTCCAGGACGGAGAACCTCGACGTCTGACCGGGGGGTTCTTGCGCGTCAGACGGCTCCGGAGGGATCGCGTTGAGCATACTGGCGATCACAACCGGCCCACGCACGGAATCTTCCCGCCGAAAAACCGCGTGAACGATGGCGTTTCCTGCCTCATCCCCCCATGCGGCGCGATGCGCCAGCCTCCCCGAGTCTGAGCCGCGCGTCCCACCGCCGAGGATTGACGGCCCCCGACCCGACGGAATACATGGGCTCCCATGAATCCACCCGCGTCGTCGCGCGATCGCGACGTGCGCGCCTCGCTCGACGCGCTCCGCTGCATGGTGCAGGCGCTGCGCCTGGCGTCCGGGCAGGTCGAGCGCGCGCTGAGCATCAGCATGGCGCAGCTCTTCGTGCTCGAGCAGCTCGCCGCCAAGACGCTCACCGACCCGAGCTCCGTCTCCGTCGTCGTGCAGCGCCTCGTCGCCCGACGGCTCGGCTCCCGTCGACCCGACCCGGCCGACGCCCGTCGGGCTCAGCTCCGTCTCACGCGCTCCGGGCGGGCGCTCCACGACCGCGCACCTGAGCCGCTGCAAGGCAGGCTCGTCGCCGCCCTCTTCGCGCTGAACGACCAGGGGGTGTCTGAGAGCGTGCTTACGCCGAATTCCCGACGGCATCGCGACGGCGCTCGGAGAAGCAGAGGTGAGCCCGCTCTTCGAGAAGGAGACGGGTAGCGATGTCTGACGCCCCCAAGCCCACCGACAGCGCGACCCGCGGGGGGCTCCCCGTTTCGGTCTCGATCGGCCCGACCCTCGACGAGATGGAGCTCCCACGCGCTCCGACGCTCGCCGACCGCCGCGTCGTGATGGTCTCCGCGCTCGCGCTGCTCCTCGGCGCCGTGGCGGCGGTCGTCGCGCAGGGCCTCACCGCCCTCATCGGTCTCATCACGAACCTGGCGTACTTCGGCCGCGCCTCGGCGCACCTCAACTCGCCGGCGGGCCACCACCTCGGGGCCGCGGCCGTGCTCATCCCCGTGCTGGGCGCCGTCGTCGTAGGGCTCATGGCGCGCTACGGGGCCCCCGCCATTCGCGGGCACGGCATCCCCGAGGCGATGGAGCAGGTGCTCCACAAGCAGAGCCGGATCCCCTTCAGGATCACCTTCCTCAAGCCGCTCTCCGCGGCGATCTCCATCGGTACGGGGGGGCCCTTCGGCGCCGAGGGCCCGATCATCGCTACCGGCGGCGCGCTCGGCTCGCTGATCGGCCAGGTGCTCCCCGTCTCGACGCAGGAGCGCAAGACCCTCCTGGCCGCCGGGGCCGCCGCGGGGATGTCCGCGACCTTCGGCTCGCCCGTCTCGGCCGTCTTGCTCGCGGTCGAGCTCCTGCTGTTCGAGTACCGCCCTCGGTCGATCGTCCCGGTCGCGCTCGCGTCCGTCGTCGCCAACGGCGTCCGCGCGGCCCTGGTCGGCGACCGACCCGCCTTCGCGATGACGGCGCTGACCCCGCCGGGCGGCGCGGCGCTCGCGGGGTACATCGTCCTCGGCGCGGTCGTCGGCGTGGCGTCGGTCTACGTCACGCGCCTCGTGTACGCGATCGAAGACGCCTTCGAGCGCCTGCCCGTCCATTGGATGTGGTGGCCCGCCATCGGCGGGCTCGCGGTGGGCCTCTGCGGGCTCGTCTCACCCCGCACCCTGGGGGTCGGCTACGACAACATCGACCAGATCCTCACGGGCGACATCGCGGGCCGCGCGCTCATGGCCCTGGTGTTCTGGAAGCTCGTCTCGTGGTCGATCTCCCTCGGCTCGGGCACCTCTGGCGGGACGCTCGCGCCGCTCTTCACCATCGGCGGCGGGCTCGGGGCGGCGCTGACCGCCGGCGCGGCGACCGTCGCGCCTTCGCTGCGGCTCGACCCCCGGCTCGGGGCCCTGGTCGGCATGGCCTCGATCTTCTCTGGCGCGTCGCGCGCGCTGCTCGCGTCGGTGCTCTTCGCCTACGAGACCACCCGGCAGCCGCTCGCGCTCCTGCCGCTGCTCGGAGGGTGCTCCGCCGCGTACCTGGTGTCGTGCCTGCGGATGCCGAACACCATCATGACCGAGAAGCTCGCCCGTCGAGGCACGCCCGTGGTCGGCGAGTACGCCGCCGACGAATTCGCGCTCCGTCTCGTGCGCGACCACGCGACGACGAAGGTCGTCACCTTGCGCGCCGACGAGCCCCTCAGCGCCGCGAGGAAGCGCGCGGGGACGCACCAGGGCTTCCCCGTGGTCGACGCCGACGGCGCGATCGTGGGCGTGCTCACCCGCCGCGACCTCCTCGGCGACGCGCCCCCTGAGAGCCCCTTGTCCGAGCTGGTGCGGCGACCGCCGGTCGTCGTGTACGACGACTCGACCCTGCGCGAGGCGGCGGACCAGATGGTCCGCGCCAACGTCGGCCGCTTGCCGGTGGTGAGCCGCGCCGCGCCGCGCGTCGTCGTGGGCATCATCACCCGGAGCGACCTGCTCGGCGCGCACCGCCAGCGCCTGGAGTCAGAGCGCGTCGTCGAGCGGCCGCGCCCCTGAGCGGCGACGCCGCGCGCCGTCGCTCAGGTCCTCGGGGCCCAGGCGCGGCAACCGCCCGCCGGGTGGATGGGCCCCTTCACCACCTCGCAGCGACCGCAGGCCTGCTCCCCCGCTGAGCGGAACTGCCGACAAGTGCGGCACGGCTTCGACGGGTCGAGCGCCCGGTCCGTGTATTGATAGGTCACGCGCGTCTGCGCGTCAGAGAAGCTCAGGCCTGCGCTGTCGGCGCAGCTCAACTCCTTCTTGCCGCACGCCTGCACCGCGGCTGCGAGGGGCGAGAGCACGAGGAGCGCGAAGCCGCCCCCTGCGCGCCGGAGCACGGCCCGGCGATCGAGCGGTCGTGTCGGTGATCCCATGGCTGACCTCCTGAGGGCATCGGGGCGTCGCCGCCCGTCGATTGGATGCCCGGCGGTGATTCATGGGATCCCAACCATCTCTGGACCACCCCCCACCGTCGCCAACGGTAGGGGGCTGATCGACCGCTGGCCCGCTCAGAGGTGCGGGTCGCCAGCGGCCTCGGGCTGATAGAGCACCTCGAGCACCTTCACCTTCACCGTCCTCCCGTCCGGGAGCGTCCAGGTCATCACGTCGTCAACGGAGAGCCCGAGCAGCGCGTTGCCGAGGGGGGCGAGCACGGAGACCAGCCCCTTCTCGGCGTCGGCGTCCCAGGGATAGACCAGCGTCCGCACGTAGCAGCGCCCGTCGCCCAACGCGAAGCGCACCCGTGAGTTCATGGTCACCACGTCGGGCCCGATCTCGCTCGAAGGCACGACTTCGGCCCGCGCGAGCTCGGCGTCGAGGGCCTCGTCCTCGGCCAGCGAGCCGCGACGTCGCGCGGTCGTGAGCAGGCTGTTCAGCCTCTGCCAGTCCTGCTCGGTCACGTGGATCCTGGGCAACGCGTCGCTCTCGGCACGCGGCGTCATCGAGGTCTTCATGGCGTCCACCTCAGGGGCTCACCAGCGCGCCGGGGCGCTGCGGATCCAGGCGCTCTCGACGGACGTGGCGCGTCAGCGCGCGCTGCACCGCCCGCCACGCCGTGCGCGCGGCCTCGTCGATCGCCGCGTAGAGGTCCGCGTGGGTCACCGACACGACCGACGGGGGGCGCCGGTCGAGGGAGATCACCACGCGGCACCGCTTGTCGACCCCGCCGCGCTTGCCGTTCACGTCGTCGAGCCGCACCGCGACGTGAGAGACCTGCCCCCCCGCCTGCGAGAGCGCTGCCCTCACCCGGTCCTCCACGTGCCGCGCGAGCGCGGGGGTGAGCTCGAAACCGAGAGACCTCGTGTCGATGTTCATGATCGTCACCTCCTCGCGGTTGAAAGTGGAGGCGCGGGGCGACTTAGGCCATGACAAAGTTTCTACGCGTCACCTAGCTTTTCCCAAAGCATGACCGGCGCGTCGCGCGCGACGCAGGAGGGTCTCCCGTGCACCTGAACTACCACCACCTCCAGTACTTCTGGGTGGTCGCGCGAGAGGGCAGCATCGTGCGCGCGGCCGAGGAGCTGCGCGTCTCGCAGCCGACCATCAGCCTGCAGCTCAAGGAGCTCGAAGGGGCCCTCGGTCGAAAGCTCTTCGAGCGCGCGGGGCGCGGCCTGGCGCTCACCGAGGTGGGGCGCGTGGTCTACCGCTACGCGCAGGAGATCTTCGCGCTCGGCGAGGAGCTCACCAACGCGGTGGAGCACCAGCCCTCGGGGCCCACGCTGCGGCTCTCGGTCGGCGTGGTCGACGTGATCCCCAAGACCGTGGTGCAGCGGCTCCTCGCGCCCGCGCTCGCGCTCCCGCAGCCGACGAGGCTGGTCTGCCGCGAGGACAAGGCCGACCGGCTCCTCGCGGACCTCGCCGCCCGGCGCTTCGACGTCGTGCTGAGCGACGCGCCCATCGGCGCCGCGCTGCAGCTCCGCGGGTTCAACCACCTCCTCGGAGAGTGCGGGCTGACCTTCCTCGCGGCGCCCGCGCTGGCCGAGAGGTACCGCCGCGGCTTCCCTCGCTCGCTCGACGGCGCGCCGACGCTGCTGCCCACGGACGGGTCGGCCATGCGCCGAGGGCTGAACCTGTGGTTCGATGCGCTGCGCATCCACCCGCAGGTGGTGGCGGAGTTCGACGACGGCGCGACCATGGCCTCCTTCGGCCGGGTGGGCGTGGGCGTGTTCCCCGCGCCGTCGTTCGTCGCCGACGAGATCCACCGCGAGCACGCGGTGAGGGTCATCGGTCGCACCGACCGCGTGCGCGAGCGCTACTACGCGATCACCACCGAGGCGAGGGCGCAGCACCTCGGCGTGGCGGCGATCTGCGACGCGACGCACGCGGACCTGCTCTCGGAGACGCCGAGCCGAGACGCGCCGCGCTCGACGCGTCGTTCGCGCGGCCGCGCCTGACCCTCGCGCCGCGCTGGACCGAAGGCCGCCCGCGCGGCTCCTGCCCCGATCAGAGCGTGAGGCCCACCGTGAGCCCTGGCCGCCCGGCGGCTGACGGCGCGAAGCTCAACCGCGCGCCCGCGGGGGTCGGCCCGTCGAAGACCAGCCACCGACGCTCGGCGGTGAGCCCCACCACCAGCATCGTCACGCCCGCGGCCTGCGTGACCGCGTCGAGCACCAGGTGCATCGCCGCCACGCCCGACACGTCGTCGAGCGTCGCCAGCGTCACGAGCGGACCGATCACCGGCGCCATCATCCACGCGACCGCGCGCTCGTCGTCGGTGGGCCGCTCCGAGAGCGCGTAGCTGCCGATGAGGGCCGACACCAGCCACGGCACGCCGAAGGTCAACGACCCCGCGACGATCAAACCTCGGTCGTTGGTGGTGATGACCCGCGCGCCCGGCGGCACCGGATCTCCCTCGCGGTACCGCACCCTGCGCGGCGCGTAGTACCGCGGCGGCTGCCAGTACCCTGAGGGACCGGCACCGCCCAGCCCGGGCACATCGCCGCGGGCGGCGGCGCGACGGGCTGCGCGGGCGCTTGCGGAGGTGGCGGCGGCGCGGCCTCGCCTGACGCGGGCGGCGGCGGGGGCGGGAGCTCCGGGGCGGGCTGTGGCGCGGGCTGGCCCTGCGTCTGCGCCGTCGCGACGGCGGGAGAGAGGCTCAGGAGGCACGTAAGGATCGCGGCGCGCATCGCGGGATCATCGCCCCGGCGCGGCGCGCGTGTCGAACCCCGCGAGGGTCACTCCTCCTCGTCCTCGTCGTCGTGGTGCGAGCGGCGGCGGAAGGTGAACCGCGCCTCGTACTCCTCCTCGGTGAAGGGGTCGACCGGGTGCCGCCGGAACACCCCCTCGATACACGGCCCGATCGGAGGCTCGGCGTAGATCCCCGAGACGTTCACCGCGGTGGGCTGGCCCGTCTCTCCCGCGTAGGTGACCGTGACGTGCACCCGTCGGCGGTGCTCCCCGCCCACGCAGGTCAACACCTCGTCGCGCAACGACGCCTCCATCGCGCGCATGTCGCGACGGCGCGGGTGACGACGACGCTCCGAGGGCGGGACATCGGCCGAGGCCACCGCGCCCGCGTCGACCGCGACCGCGGCCACGGCGGCGTCCTCGGTCGCGGCGCTGGCGTCTTCCATCGCGGCGACGGCGGTGACGTCGTCGGCGACCGCCGCGTCGAGCGAGGCCGCGGCCACCGTCGCGGCGTCACCCGCGGACGCGTCGTCGATCGCAGCGACAGCGACTGCGTCGACCTCCGCCGCGGGGGTCACGTCGGCCGCGGCGACCACGGGCCGCGGAGGCAAGCGCGTCGGCGCGGGCGGCGTGTCGTTGGTGCGGTCGCGGTTGAGGTAGAGCCCTCCGCCGATGGCCGCGATGGCGAAGCCGATGAGCACGCCGCCGAGCACCGCGACGCGCCGTCCGAGCGCGGGCTTTCGCGGAGGCGCGGGCGGCTCGGCGACGGGCTGCCACGACGGGACGTTGGGCGGCGAGGGCGCGGGCGCGGCCTCGACCGGGGGCGCGTAGGGCGCGGACGGCGGCGCGAAGGTGGGCGGGGTGAACACCGCCGCGGGGTCGACCGCGGGCGCGGCGGGCTGCGCGGGAGGAACGGGGTCGAAGACCGGCGCGGGCACGGGGATCGGGATCGTCACCGGCTCGGGCGGAGGCGTGGTGACGGGCTCCTCGGGGGGCGACGCGTCGAGGCTCGGCGAGAGCTCGAAGGACTCGACCTCCTCCTCGGGGTCCATCTCGTGCGAGGGGGTGAGCGGCTCGGGCGACGGCGCCGGAGAGGGCGGCGAGGGCGCGGCCGACACCGGTGGCTTCGAGCTCGACGGCGGCGGAGGCACCGACCGCGCGGGCGGCGCCGAGGGCATGATCTCGTCGGGGTCGGCGCTGAGGTCGAAGGTCACCTCGCCGGGGTCGTCTTCGGTGGGCTGCGCGGCCACCCCCGGGTGCGCGGGCCGCGCGGGCGGGCGCGGCGGGGGCACCGAGGTGGTGCGATCGCTCGGGCACGGCGGCGGCACCGAGCTCGGCCGCGCGCGAGGGATGGGCGCGTGGACGTTGAGCTTCGGCGAGCTCTCGTCGCGGGCGCGCGAGGGCGGCGGCGGCGGAGGGACCGACGACACCAGGGTGCCGAAGCGGCGACGCCCCGAGGGGTCTTCGGTGGGCGGGCTCGACGTGGAGGCCGCGCGCGGGCGGGCGGAGCTCTTCGCGTCGAGGTCGACCCAGCCGTCGCTGGGCGGGTTCGAGCGCGGCGCGCCGGGTCGCATCGGCGGCGGGGGGTCGGTCGGGTCGGGCCGCGGCGCGACGGTGCGGATCGCGGCGTCGATGATGGCGTCGTCGTCGTCCTGGAGGCGCTCGGTGCCCGGCGCGTGGATGCGCGGGACGAGCACCTTCTGCGTGGGGTTGAGCGGTCGCGGCGCGCGCGGGGGAGGCGGCGAGCCGAGGGCGGCCTTCTCGCTGTCGCTCAGGGGCGGCGGCACCGACCCGCCGACCTGGAGCGTGGCGTTGGTGGCGGGGTTGCGACGCGGGGGCACGGGCTTCGGCGGCGGCAGCGAGCCCGGCGTCGATTGCCGCGCGACCACCTCGCGCAGGGCCTCGGCGAGCTCCGTCGCGTTGGGGAAGGCCTTGGACGGCTCCTGCGCCCAGCCGCGCGCGAAGACCGCGTCGACCTCGGAGGGCAGGTCGTCGCGCAGCGCGCACACGCTGGGCCTCGGCCCGCGCAGGATCGCCGCCGACAGGCTCGCCTCGGTGGGCCCCTGAAAGGCCACGGTGCCCGTGAGGCACTCGAAGGCGAGGGAGGTGAGCGCGAAGAGGTCGGCCCGCACGCTCGGCCGCTGGAGGAGCTCGTCGGGCGAGAGGTACTGCCGCGACTGCATCGGGATGCGCGGCGTGACCACCCCCGTCGCGACGAGGGCGTGGCCGAGCCCGCACTCGAGCACCTCGACCTCGCCGCTCGCGAGGGTGCGCACGGTGTCGGGGTTGATCCTGCGGTGCAGGTGGGGCGGCGCGAGGCCCTGGTGCATCGCGTCGAGCACGCCCGCGACCTCGGAGATCACGCGCGAGACCTCGCTGGGCTCCATCGCGCCGTCGGCGTCGACGCGCGCTCGCATCGAGCGGGGCTCCGCGCCGTCGGGCGGCGCGTCGACCACCACCACCAGGCCCGCGGGGTCGGAGAAGACCTCGCGCAGCGCCGGCACCGCGCGCAGAGAGAGCTCCGCCACGCGCTTGAGCTCCCGCTCGATGCGCTTGGGGAGCTCGGCCGAGGCGAAGGCCGTGCGGAGCACCGTGACCTCGACGCGCTGGTCGCTCCCCTTCACCGCCGCGCGGTAGACCTCTGAGAGCACCCCGCTGCGGACGTGGGAGAGGATCTCGTAGCGGTCTGCCAGGGTCGCGCCCGGGCTCAGCGTGGGTGAGGTCGAGGCTGCCATGGGCTGCGGTCAGGGTATCGCAGTCCCGCGCGCCGACGCCACGCAACGACGGACGCGAGGCGCCACGTCAGCGCCCGAGGTACGCGCGCAGCGTGGGCCGCATCGCCCGGAGCGCGCGGGCGCGGTGCGAGAGCGTGGCCTTCTCGTCGGGTCGGAGCTCCGCCATCGTGCGGTCGAGGCCCAGGGGGACGAAGAGCGGGTCGTAGCCGAAGCCGCCGTCGCCTCGCCCGGCGCGCGTGATCGCCCCCGCGCACGCGCCCTGCGCGACGAGCACCCGCGGGCCGAGCGCGCCCGCCACGTCGGCCAGGGCCAGCACGCAGCGGAACCGCGCGCCCCGCGCGCCGTCGTCGACGTCTCGCATTCGCTCGAGGAGGAGCGCGCGGTTCGCGGCGTCGTCTCCGTGGGCGCCCGAGAAGCGGGCCGAGAACACCCCGGGCGCGCCGTCGAGCGCGTCGACCGCGAGGCCCGAGTCGTCGGCGAGCGCGGGCAGGCCCGAGAGCGTCGAGGCCTGCGTGGCCTTGGTCGACGCGTTGGCGACGAAGTCGTCGAAGGGCTCCTCGAGGTCGGCGATCCCCACGTCGCGCAGGCTCAGCACCTCGACGCCGTCGAGCATCGCGCGCAGCTCGCGGAGCTTTCCCGGGTTCGCCGACGCGAGGAGGAGCCTCGGCCCGCTCACGGGCTCGCCTCGGTCGCGCCGCGCTCGGCGAGCCCTCGCAGCAATACAGACTCCACGCCCGTGGGGAGCCGCATCGCGCGCACCGCGCCGGGGCTGTCGGGCTGCGCGCCGCCCATGCACCGGCAGGCGCGCATGAAGTGTCGTCCCACCAGCCGCGCGAGGGCCACGGTCTCTCCGTCGGCGCGCTCGCTCATCGCCGCGCGTCGTCGCGCGGAGCGCCGCAGCCCCGTCACGTCGACCCCCGCGCGCTGCGCAAGCCTGCCCGCGGCGTAGGGCTCCTCGACGAGGTAGCGCGCGACGGCCTCCTCGCTGGTGATGAAGCGGTCGAGGGCCTGCAGGCACGCGCGGGTGTCGCGCGCGCTCCCGATGGCGCCCGACAGGTCGAAGGGCGCCGCGGGCGCGACGCAGTACGCGCCGTCACGCCGCCGCAGCCCCTGCAGCGCCTCGGCGGCGTCTTCGAGGGTGCGCAGGTCGTCGGCCACGGGCACGCGGCCCGGCGCCGCGATGCGCTGCCGACACGCCGCCCACGCGCGCTCGGCGCCCGGTACGTCCTCGAACTGCGCCGCGCGGAGCACCTCGTGGCAGGGGTCGCGTCGCCGCGTCGCCGCGTCGGCCTGCGCGGCGGTCGTCGCGCTCGCGTCGGGCGTCTCCCTCCCCCGGCGCGCGGCGGTCTCGCTCGCGCCCGTTCCCGCGTCCACGCTCGACGTTCGTTCGCGCCGACCGCTCCCGCTCCCGCTCGCCGTGGTCGTCGCGCTCGCGCTCGCGCTCACGCCCGCGTCCGTCGCGCTCGACGACCGCTCTCGCCGGCTCGACCCGCTCGCGCTCGCCGTGGTCGTCGCGCTCGCGCTCACGCCCGCGTCCGTCGCGCTCGACGAGCGGTGCCTCCGCGGCTCCGACGCGTCGACCGACGCCGCGCCTCCGTCACGGTGCTGGGCCCCCGCGGCCGCCGCCGCGAGCGCCACGCCCAGGGTCACGGCCCACGCCGATCGCGCTCTCATCGCCGCCGGGTGTTACCCCCGGCCCCCGCGGGAGCTCCACTTCACGACGAAGGGGCCGTCAGCTTCGCGAGGTCGACCCCCGCGGCGGAGAGCGCCTCGCGCTGCTTCTCGATCAAGGTCGCCACGCCCCCGAGCGCCAGCGTCACCACGCCGTCGACCGTGGCCCGCGGCACGGGCCTGCCCTCGGCGGTGGCCTGCACCTCGACGATCGCGCCCGTCGCGTCGGCGACCACGTTGAGGTCCATGTCGGCGCGGGAGTCTTCGTCGTAGCAGAGGTCGAGCATCGGCTGCCCCGCGACCACCCCCGCGCTGGTCGCCGCCACCATCGTCACCAGCGGAGGGCTGGTGATGATCCCGCGGCGGAGCATCCCGCAGAGGGCGATGCACATCGCCACCATCGCGCCAGTGACGCTCGCGGTGCGCGTGCCGCCGTCGGCCTCGATCACGTCGCAGTCGACGGTGATGGTGCGCTCGCCCAGCGCGCGCGCGTCGACCGTCGACCGCAGCGAGCGCCCGATGAGCCGCGCGATCTCGTGCGAGCGGCCCGAGAGCGAGCGGCCGTTGAAGCCGTCGCGCGACTGACGGCGAACGCCCGCGCGCGGGTGCATGAGGTACTCCGCGGTGACCCAGCCCTTGCCGCGGCCCTTCATGAAGTCGCGCACGCCCTCGTCGACGCTCGCCACGCAGAGCACCACGGTGTTGCCCGCGCGGTAGAGCACGCTACCCTCGGCCTGGCGCTTGAAGCCCGTCTCGATCGTGACGGGCCGCAGCGCGTCATCCTTCCGCCGTCGATCCGCATCCGATGCCTCCGTGGTGACGGGGAGCCATATCACGGAGCGCGCGCCGCCCTCGTCGGCGTCGGCCCGCGACGCGGTGATCTCGCCGCCGTGCGCGAGCACCACCTCTCGGCTCAGCGGCAGCCCGAGGCCCGTGCCCCGCTCCTTGGTGGTGAAGAACAGCTCGAAGAGGTGCTCCCTCGCGGCGTCGGGCAGGCCCGGCCCCGTGTCGCTCACCGCCACCTCGACGCCGTCGACGACGCCCCGCGACGCGCGGCGCGCGCGCACCCTCACCCGGCGCGTGTCGCTCTGCGCGGCCTCCATCGCCTCGCGCGCGTTGCGCAGCAGGTTCAGCAGCACCTGCCGCATCTGGCCCTCGTCGACGCGCACCGTGGGGAGCGAGGGGGCGACGTCGACGTCGAGCTCGACCCCCGCGGCGGAGAGCTCGCGGCGCACGAAGCCCGCGGCCTCCTGCACGAGGTCGCCGAGGTCTTCGGGCTCCAAGCGAGGTCGCGGCAGGCGCGCCACGCGGAGGTACTCCTCGGTGATGGTGGTGAGCCGGTCGATCTCGCGCTGGATCGCGCCCACGAGCCGCGCGGCCTCGGCGCCGCTCACCTCCTCGGCGAGCATCTCGGTGTTGAGCGCCATCGACGAGAGGGGGTTTCGCACCTCGTGGGTGACGTGCGCGGCCATGCGGCCGATGGCGGCGAGGCGCTCGGCCTGGAGCTTCTCGGCGTTGGCGCGGCGGAGCAGCTCGTCGCGCGCGGAGAGGGTCTCGACCATGCGCTCGAACTCCGCGGCGAGCTCGCCGATCTCGTCGTCGCGGGCCTCGACGGTGACGGCCGAGAGGTCTCCGCGGGCGACGGCCTGGGCGCGGTCGCGCAAGGCTTCGAGGGGCGCGAGCGCGGCGCGGGCGCGGGCGATGGTGAGGGCGCCCACGAGCATCGCGAGCACGGCGGCGAGGAGCGTCCCTCGGAGCGAGACGGCCTGGGTGCGCTCGGAGTGGTCGGCGAGGCGCTGCACGCGGCCCTGGATGTCGCGCACGAGCCGCGCGAGGGTGCGCTCGCACTCGTTCTCGCGGGCGAGCAGGGTCTCCTTCAGGCGCAGGGTGGCCGCGCGGTCGTTGCCCGCGAGCGACTGGAAGAGCAGGTCGAAGAGGAGCTCGTCCTCGGCGTAGGTGGCGTCGATGCGGGTGAGGGTCGAGCGCGCGCCGCGCAGGAGCGCGACGTCGTCGGGGTCGGTGGCGACGCGCAGGCTCGCGTCGATGAGCCCTCGGGCGCGGGCGAGGCGCGCGCGCCGCGAGCGGCGGGTGAGGGAGACCCACGCGCGGAGGGCGACGCGGTCGCGGGCGTCGGGCAACAGGTCGACGAGGGTGTCGAGGATGCCCTGGTTCGCGCGCTGCGTGCCGAGCTCCACCGAGAGGCGGAGGTAGCCCTCGTTCGCGAGGCGGAGCGAGCGCGCCGCGGCCCGCTGCTGCCAGAACGACCACCCCGCCGCGCCGCCGAAGAGCACGATCAGCACCGCGAAGGACGCGACGATCTGCCTGCGGACGCTGCGGGACTGACGGGCCATGCGCGACCGTCGGTCGATACCCGAAACGCGCGGGCCGCGCAGCTTCGTAAGAACTCCTTGAAGTACTCGGACCGAGTGCGGCCATCGAGACGCGAGCGCAGCAAGGCGCGAGGCTGAAGACGGGCTGTACGCCCGTCGAGGCCGAGCAACGCCGCGGCGCGACGCGGATCGGCAGCCGCGCGACGGGAGAGTATCCAAGGAGTTCTGAGGGCGTTCCCTCGCCGCGGGGTGTCGTGAGAGAACGCGGGACCGATGCGAACGACGCTCGTGCTCCCCCTGGCGCTGCTCCTGCCCGCGTGCGGGATCGACCTCGCCCGCCGCTTCCGCCGACGCGTCGACCACCGACGCGGTGACCGACGCGCGAGCGCCGACGTGGTGAACGACGTCGGGAGCGACGCCGCGGTGGAGACCGACGTGCGGCGTCGACGCGGGGCCGACGAGACGCGCCCGCGAGCGCGACGACCACCTCGGGGCCCATCACCGGCACGGCCACCGGGAGCGTCGCGGCCTTCCTCGGGATCCCCTACGTGGCGCCGCCCGTGGGCGCGCTGCGGTGGCGCCCTCCGCAGGCCGTGACGCCGTGGACCGCACCGCGCGACGCGACCCGCAAGGGCCCCGCGTGCCCGCAGGCGCCCGGGCTCCTCCTCGGCGCCGTCCCCACCGACGAAGACTGCCTCACCCTCAACGTCTGGACGGGCGCCTCGGACGTCGGCCGCGCCGAAGCGCGCAGGCCCGTGATGGTGTTCATCCACGGCGGAGGCTTCACCGCGGGCTCCGTCGGCGGCCTCGACTACGACGGCGCGCGCCTCGCCGAGCGCGGCGTGGTGCTGGTGAATTTCCAGTACCGCCTCGGGCAGCTCGGCTTCCTCGCGCACCCCGCGCTCACCGCCGAAGAGACCGCCGCGCCCTCGTCGGGCAACTACGGCTTCCTCGACCAGGTGGCGGCGCTGCGGTGGGTGCGCGACAACGCCGCGGCCTTCGGCGGCGACCCCAACAACGTCACCATCTTCGGAGAGAGCGCGGGCGGCATCTCGATCTGCCTGCACATGGTCTCTCCCCTCTCGTCGGGCTTGTTCCACCGGGCGATCAGCGAGAGCGGGCCGTGCTCCTTCCTCGTGACGCCGCTCGACGGGCCCTCGACCCCGGGCCTGCCGCAGAGCGCGTACTCCCTCGGGAGGCAGTTCGCGACCACCGCGGGGTGCGCCGACCGCGACGACGTGCCCGCGTGCCTGCGCGCGAAGTCCGCCGCCGAGGTGATCGCCGCCGAGCCGCGCAACTTCGAGCTCGACCGCCTCGCCGCGCGCTGGCAGCCCAACATCGACGGCCGCGCCATCACCGAGGCGCCGTGGACGACCTTCCTCGCGGGGCGCTCGGCGCGCGTGCCGTTCCTCACGGGCGCGAACCTCGACGAGGGCACGGCCTTCACGCTCACGGCCACCATCAACGACGACGCGGCCTACCGCGAGGCCGTGCGCGCGCTCTTACCCGAGCGCGTCGACGACGTGCTGCGCCTGTACCCCTCAGCGATGTTCCGCACCCCGAAGGCGGCCTTCACGACCTTCGTCGGAGACGCCGTCTTCGTGTGCCCCGCCCGCGCCCAGGCCCGCGCGCACGCGGCCTCGGGGCAGCGCGCGTACCTCTACCATTTCACGCGCTTGAACCGCGCGGGCACGCTCCTCGGGCTCGGCGTCTACCACACCGCGGAGCTGCCCTACGTCTTCGGCAATTACGCGGGCTTCTTCACGCGCGCCGAGGCCGACGTGCCCGTCGAGCAGGCCACCATGGGCTACTGGACGCGCTTCGCCGCGACGGGCGACCCGAACGGCGCGGGCGCGGTGGCGTGGCCCGCGTACGACGCGACGGGCGACGCCTACCTCGAGATCGGCGACGCGGTGCGCGCGAGCACCGGGCTCACCGCGGCGCGCTGCGCAGAGATCGAGGGCTGGTTCGGGCTGAACCCGCGGTAGGCCGCGGAGGGGAGGGAGGCGCGGAGCGATGACGGTCGCGCCGCGCCCGGCGGGTCAGTGCGCGCCGCCCTGCTGCTGCATCTGGCGGCGGATCTGCTCGAGGAGCTCCGGCGGGATCTGCGGCGCTGCGCCTCCCGGAGACGGGGGCGTGGGCGGCGCGGCGGCGGGCGCGGGGGCGCTCGCGTCGGCGGGGGCGCCGCCGTCGGCGGGCGTCTGCAGCGCGGTGAGCGGCGGGTTCACGGCCTCGGCCTGCGAGCGCGAGATGATGTAGACGACGGGGTCGCCCTCCTTCATCACGAAGAACTCGCCCTCGCCGTGGTTCGCGCCGAGGCGCAGGGCGACGGTGCTCGCGCCCGCGTCTCCGCCGAGGGTGAGGACGGCGCGCGGGCTCTCTTCCGAGAGGCCCGTCTCGGCGTCGGCCGCGGCGAAGTCGGTCGCGCGCAGGTTCGCGAGCGTGTCGACGAGCGACCCGACGCGCGCCGGGTCGAGGCGCTCGACGGTGGTGCCCGCCGCGGCGGCCCAGGCGTCGCCGTTGCGCTCGAAGGCGCGCGTGGCGCCGCCCGACGTCCACGACACGCCCCGCACCGCGTCGCGCGACGCGTGGACGATCTCGCGGTTGCGCCAGTCGCGCGCCTCGCGGGTGACCATCGACGACACCGAGGCGTTCACCTCGTAGACCTCGGGGCGGTTCGCGACGCGGATCGCCGTGCCGCCGCCGAGCCCGTTGCCCACGATCACGTTGAGGAGCTCTCCGCCGCCGGCCTTGAGCGTGACGCGCGTGCCGTGCCCGTCGTCGACGCCGAAGGCCTCGTAGGACGACGCCTGCCGCCCCGCGACGCGGTTCACCCGCATCTCGGCGAAGCGCTCGACGAGGTCCTCGACGGAGCGCGCCTCGGTGGGGCCCTGACCGGGCCGCACCATGCGCCACGCGCCGTTCTGCTTCTCGAACTCCATGGTGCGCTGGTCCTCGGCGCCCGTGGGGCGCGTGAGGATCACCCGGTCGACGCGGCTGGCCTCGAAGGTCGTCCACGGCGTCGCGGTCGCGGTGGTGTTCGTCTCGGCCGGGGCCGGTCGGTACACGTACGCCGTCGCGCCGATGAGCCCGACGAGCACGACCAGCCCGATCGTGATGCCCTTGCTGTTCATGGGTCTCTTGCGTCTCTCGTGAGTGAGTGAGTGGGAGGGGGAGCGGTCGCGGCGCGGCTCAGAGCGAGATCGAGCGGCGGGCCGCGGCGCGGGCGCGGAGGATGAACACCCCGAGGAGCCCGACGAGCAGCGGCAGGCCGACGATGCTGCCCCACTTGAAGAGCTGCTTCTTCACCTCGGTGACCTCGCCGAGCGGCGGGTCGGCGATGTTCTTCGCGCGCACCGCGAGGAGGTCGGTGTCCTGGCTGAGCCAGTCGAAGACGTTCTCCAGGAGGCGGATGTTGACCGGCACTCCCCCCTGCACGGGCGCGAGCGCGCGGAGCTGCTCGATGTTGAAGAGCTTGCCCGAGCCCACCACCAGCAGGCGCGCGGGGTGCGCGCTCGTGGCGTGAGACGGGGTGGTGTCCGCCGCGGGGGCCGCGCCGGCGTCGCCCTGCGCCGCGGGGGCCGCGGTGGAGAACGCGCTGCGGAGCTGACCCTCGAGGGCCACCGCGACGACGTAGCTCCCCGCGGACGAGCCGCGGAAGAGCGATCCCCGGCGCTGCCACACGGCCTCGGCGTCGAGCTCGCGGTCGAAGTTCTCGCGCACCGTGGTGGAGCGCGAGCTGGTGCGGCCGATCTCGGTGAGGGTGGTGCCGTTCTCCGTCGCGCGGCCGCGGTTCACGGTGAGCGACGAGGTGTACGGGAGGTTGATCGCGCGCAGGCGGAAGACCGCGAAGTGCGACGTGTCGATGCCCGGCCCGCTGTCGCCGCGGCGGGCGATGAGCGTGGGGTAGGTGAAGAGCGGCACGCGGATGGGCGTGTCCTCGATCTGCTGCACGGTGTCGGAGCCCTGCGCGTCGAGAACGATGTCAGGGTTGATGGTGACGCCGTAGCCGCTGAGCAGGGTGTTGAGCCCGTGCGACGCGGCCGAGCCCGAGGGGCGGATGTCGGTGCCGGTGACGTTCACGCCCGAGGCGAAGACGGCCACGGAGCCGCCGCGCATGAGGTAGCTGTTGATCTGCCGGAGCTCGGGCTCAGAGATGGCCTGGCTCGGGTTCATGATCACCAGGCCCTTGATGTCCGAGGGGACGGACTCGGCGCCGGAGCGCAGGTCGACCGTGCGGGTGGAGTAGGGCAGGTGCTCCTCGGAGAGGAAGCGCGAGAGGTACGGCATCGCCGTGTCGGGCGCAAGCTCGCCGTGGCCCGTGAGGAAGCCGATGACCCGCTCGCCCTCGACCATCTTCTTGATGATCGAGGTGAGCTCGTACTCCATGCCCTCGGCGAGCTGCAGGCGCACGAAGGGCAGGCGCTCGGTCTTGTCGCGGTAGGCGAAGGTCACGCAGCGATAGACCTGCGCGGCCTGCGCCTGCTGCTGCGCCTGGTCGACGACCTGGATCGGGCGGCGCGAGCAGCCGGCGTTGTCGGCGTCGCGCTGGCGGTCCTGGTTGTCGTTGGGCACGCGCACCCAGCGGAGCTGCACCTTGCCGTTGCCCGCGGCGACGTAGTCTTCGAGGCGCTCGCGCAGGAGGCGCTCGTCCTCGTTGGCGGGCGCGGGCTGGTCGGGGGTCCAGTAGACCGAGATGGTGAGGTCGTCCTGGAGACGTCCGAGGGTGCTGCGCGTGCCGCGCGAGAGCGTGTAGAGCTCGTTGTGGGTGAGGTCGATGCGGGCGCCCGTCAGCGCGCGCGCCGCGAGGGCGTTGAGCGTGACCGCGATGCCCAGGACGATGAAGACGAAGGCGAGGGTCTCGACGCGGACCCGGCTACGGCGTTCCATGGATCAGCTCCACCTCCGGCTGTCCAGCGAGCGCGCGGTCGCCAGGAGGGTCACGAAGATCACGCTGACGAAGTAGAGGATGTTGCGCAGGTCGATCACCCCGCGCGACAGCAGCGTGTAGTGGTAGTCGGGGCAGATGTACTCGAGCACCGGCGCGGCCTGACCGAAGAAGATCAGGGCCTTGTTCAAGAGGAACAGGAGCGCCGAGATGATGAACGCGCCGAAGAAGGCCGTGATCTGGTCCTTCGTGTACGACGACACCATCACGCCGAAGGAGACGTACGCGCCGCCCGCGAGGAGCAGGCCCAGGTAGCCGCCCCACACCGGGCCCGCGTCGAGCTGGCCCATGCGCGACACGGCCAGCGGGTACGAGAGCGTCGCGACCAGGCAGATCGCGAGCAGGCCCATCGCGCCGAGGAACTTGCCGACGATCACCTCCCAGTCGCGCACGGGCTGGGTGATGAGCATCTCGAGGGTGCCGGTGCGGCTCTCCTCGGCGAAGGTG
Organism: Polyangiales bacterium; assembly: GCA_041389825.1. Lineage (GTDB taxonomy): Bacteria > Myxococcota_A > Polyangia > Polyangiales > JAEYZO01. The sequence continues at coordinate 25,552 of JAWKRC010000010.1, forward strand.
CGCATCGCGATGGCGGGCGCGATCAAGGGCATCAGCCACGCGATGCTGTTGAACAGCGGCTGCAGGCTCGCCCGCCCGATCACGAGGAACGCGAAGGGGTAGAACATCAGGAAGCCCACCAGCAGGAGGAACATCCCGATCACGATGTAGCCGAGCGGCGACGCGAAGTACGAGATGAACTCCCGCTTCGCGATCACGAAGGTGTTGTGGATCGGCGACCCGATGGAGCCCGGCGCCATCTTCGGCCGCGACGCTGAAGGCTTCTCGTCAGCCTTCTTCTCCGTGGCCTTCTTCTCGTCGGCCTTCTTCACCTCGACCGCGGGCTTCGCCTCGTCGGCCTTCGCGGTGGGGGTCTCGGTCGCGGGCGCCTCGGGCTTCGCCTCGGTGGCCTCGGTCTCGTTCACCGACTCGTCGTCGGGCTTGTCGGCGTTGTCAGCCATCGCGATGTCACTCCTTGCCCTTCGCTGAAGCCTTGGCCGCCGAGCGACGCGGCTCGTCGCCCACCGTGAGCTGGCGGAACACCTCGTCGAGCTGCACCGCCTCCCGGTGGAGCTCGACCAGGTTCCACCCGCGGTCGACCGCCATGCGGAAGAAGTCCCGCCGGTGGTCGGCGCCGCCCTGGTGGCTCACCTCGACCATGTGCGCCTTGTCGCCGCCCTCGACGAGCTTCGCCGTCGCGCCCGGCACCACCGCGCGCACAGCGTCGAGCACCTCGTCGCGCCCCGGCGCGGGCCGCGCCGTGCCGTTGGTGCGCAGCCCCTCGCGGTCGTCGACGCCCACCACGTAGCGCACGCGGCCGCTGCGCGAGGCGAGCTCGTCGGGCGCGCCGTCGGCGACGATCTTGCCCTTGTTGATGATCAGCACGCGCCCACAGGCGGCCTTCACCTCGGCGAGCTTGTGCGTCGAGAGCATCACCGTGCGCGTCTTGCCGATGCGCTTGATGTACTCGATCACCTCGGCGCTCTCGTTCGGGTCGAGGTCCGCCGTGGGCTCGTCGAGGATGAGGATCTTCGGGTCGTGGATGAGCGCCTGGGCGAGCCCCACGCGCTGGCGGTACCCGTACGAGAGCTGCCCGATGGTCTTCGAGAGCTCGTCCTTCAGGCCGCAGACCTCGACCACCTCGCCGATCTTCGCCCGCTGCTTGTCCTTCGGGATCGCGCGGAGGTCGGCGATGAACTGCAGGTACTCGACCACGCCCATCTCGGTGTAGAGCGCCGCGCGCTGCGGGAGGTACCCGAGCACCGAGCGCACCTCGAGCGGGTCCTCGAACACGTCGAAGCCCGCCACCGTCGCCGCCCCCTCGGACGGCGAGATGAAGCAGGTCAGGATCTTCATCGTGGTGGTCTTTCCCGCGCCGTTCGGCCCGAGGAACCCGACCACCTCTCCCTCTCGGATCTCGAAGCTCAAGCGATCGACGGCGCGTTGGAGCCCGTACACCTTCGTCAGGTCCCGCGCCTCGATCATCACGTCCTTCAAAGCCATCGCCCTCGCCCTTCGCTGGTTGGCGCCGCCGACCGGCGCCGCTGCGCGCGACCGCGCTGCGCCAGAGGTCAACGCATCGGTGCCCCGGCGGCGGGCGCGCATCCTAGTCGTGGAGTTCCGGGTGTCAACGACGCATCCGAGGCCCGCGACAGCCCTCCCTCGCGCGCGACAACCGGGCGCATCCGTTGGGTATTCCGCGCCCCCTCGGTGCACCCTCACGCCCCGTGTTCACCCACCCCCGCCCCGTGCGCTTCCAGGACGTCGACGCCGCCCGCATCGTCTTCTTCGCGCGCTTCCTCGACTACTGCCACGACGCCGTCGAGGCCCTCTTCTCGCCGCTCCCCGGCGGCTATCCCTCGCTCACCATGGCCCGCGACGTGGGCGTCCCCACGGTGCGCCTCGAGGTCGAGTACACCGCCCCCTTGCGCTACGGCGACGTGGCCGTGATCGAGGTCGAGGCCCTGCGCGTGGGCCGTAGCTCCTTCACCCTGCGCCACACGATCCGCCGCGGCGACGGCGGCGAGGTCTGCGCGACGGTCACGCACACCATGGTCACCGCGCGGCTGAGCGCCCTCGGCGCCGTCGAGATGCCCGACGACGTGCGGGCCATCCTCGCGTCGCACCTCACCCGCGACGGAGCTGCTTGATCATCCTGAGGCGCACGGTCTGGTAGCCCATCTCCTCGTAGAGCTTGCGCGCCACGACGTTGTCGGCGTCGACGCGCAGCCCGATGGAGGTGATCCCGCGCGCGCGGGCCTCTTCCTCCGCGCGCTCCATCAGGAGCCGGCCGAAGCCCCGCGAGCGGCAGCGCTGCACCACCGCGACGGAGTTCACCCACAGCCGCGCGACGCCCGTGCGCACGTCCTCGCTCTCGGTGAGCCAGAGGTGCCCGCCGTACGCGCCGTCGTCGTCCTCGACGACGAAGAGCGCCGAGGCCTCGGCCACGGGGCCCTCTGGCCCCCAGCTCCAGCGCTCCTTCAAGCGCGTCGGCCAGCGCTTGCGGAAGATCTCCCGCTCCTCCTCGGGCGCGTGGCGCAGGGTCTGGAGACCGACCTCGACGTCGAGCTCGACGAAGGCGTCCCAATCGCGCTCGTGGTAGCGACGCACGCTCGGCATCGCCCGCATGGTCCGCGCGGGGCTCGCCGTGCGTCAAGCGCGCTCACGCGGACTTCGCCCCGCCCTCGCAGGGTGTTCTACACTCCGCGGCGTCTCCGCGATGTCGTCCCTCCTTCGCCGCAGCGCGCTCGGCTTGTCCCTCCTGGCCCTCGCCGCGACCCTCCCCGCGCTCGCGCAGCCGCGTCGACGTCACCACCGCCCGACGCACGCCGACGCGGGCGCCGCCGACGCGAGCGCCGCGCTCCCGCCCAACCCCTACCTCACCGCCGACCCGACGCCCTCGCCCGCCCCCGACGCGTCGGCCCCGGTCGTCGACGCGACGGTCGCCTCGGTGGATGTGCCCGCGGCCGCGCCCGACGTCGGCGCCGTGACGGTGGCGGTCGTCGACGCGGGCGCGCGCCCCGCGGCGAACCCCTCGATCCCGCCCAACCCCTACGCGCAGGCGAACAGCCTCGGGCGGCGCTACGGCGCGCTCGACGAGGCCGACATCATCGCGGCCCTGCGCAGCGCGCCCATCCGCGGCGCGCGCGAGGTGGGCAACACGTCGATCAACCTCCACTGCGACCTCGAGGGAGACATCGACGGCGCGTACAAGCCCTCGGAGCGCAGGCACGCCGAGCACTGGCGCGCGGAGATCGGAGCGTTCCGCGTGAGCCAGATCCTCGGGATCGAGCGCGTGCCGCCCGCGGTGTTCCGCCGCGTGCCGCAGGGCGACGTGCCCGCCGCGATCCAGCCGCGGGTGTACTTCAACCACGGGGTGTCGCGCGGGGCGATGATCTACTGGGTGCCGGTGCTGCACCGCGCGGGGATCTTCTCGGGGCAGGCCCTGGAGCAGTGGACCAACCTGCTGGTGGTGGGCGTCGACCTGCCCGACCGCGAGCGGCTGCGCGCCGAGGAGATCTCCACCCTCATCGCCTTCGACTACATCATCGGCAACTGGGACCGCTGGCACGGCACCAACACCCTCACCGACGGCCAGGGCCACCTCGTGTACCGCGACAACAACGGAGGCTTCCTCGAGCCCCTGCCCCGCGGCCGTCACGAGATCATCCTGAGCTTTCTCCAGCGGGTGCAGCGCTTCTCGCGGGCCTTCGTCGAGCGCGCGCGGGCCTTCACCCTCGCCGACCTGCGGCGCGCCATCGCGCAGGACGGCGACGGCGCCGAGCCGCTGCTCTCCGAGGCCCAGCTCCGCAGCGTGATCCGGCGGCGGAACACCCTCATCCAGTACGTCGACGCCCTGGTGAACATCCACGGCGAGGACGAGGTGCTGTTCTTCCCGTAATGCCTCGTCGCAGGGCAGCGGGTCACACCACGAGTTGGCGGAGCTCGGACTGGTGGCGCTCGGCGTAGACCGAGAGCACGTCGAGGGAGTCGCGGATCTCGCTCGGGTCGAGGTTCTCGATGGGGAACTCCACCGACAGCACGACGTCGCCGTCTTCGTCGAGGGAGAAGCGCGCGAGGAGCATCTCACCGTTGAGCCGGAGCAGCCGCAGATAGAGCTTGTCGGCTTTGTCCTGGTCGGCGGGGAGACGAACGATCGGGAGGACCATCAAACGGCACCAGCCCGTGTCGACCTGGATCACCAGCGGGAACGTGCCCGCGCGGCCCTTGAAGCTCGACCGCCAGGTGTTGGGCGAGAGCGCGATCACGGGCCAGCGAAGCTCCTTGAGCTGCCGTTCGATCTTGTCTACGTCCGCCTTGTCGTACTGCCTGGTTTCCACCGCGCGCCCCTTCGACCGCCCCGCGGGGCTACGCTAGCGCCCACCCGCGGGCCCGCACAAGACGCCGCGCGCGCCGCGCGACGCACCCCGAGCGAAGCCATGACCGACTCCGCACCGCCCCACCGCCCCAGCGTGCTCGTCGTCGACGACGACCGCTCGATCCGCAGGACGCTGGAGAAATTCCTGGGCGACCTCGGCTACGCGGTCACCCTGGCCGAAGACGGCCTGCAGGGCCTCGAGGCCATCACAGCGCACGACCCCGACGTGGTCCTCCTCGACCTCGGCCTCCCTCGCATGGACGGGTTGGAGCTCCTCGCGAAGCTCCGCGAGGCGGGGCGCACCGGGCCGGTCATCGTCATCACCGCGCGCGACGACATGCACTCCACGGTCACCGCGATGCACCAGGGCGCGTGGGACTACCTCGTGAAGCCCCTGGAGATCGAGCGCCTGAAGATCACCGTGAAGCGCGCGGTGGAGTCGAAGGAGCTCACCCAGCGCATCGACGGCCTCGTCGAGACCATGGCCCGCGCGCAGTCGGTCGACTCCATCGTCGGCCGCACGCCCGTGATGCGCGAGGTCTTCAAGACCATCGGGCAAGTGTCGACCTCGAACGCCACGGTGCTCGTCACGGGCGAGTCGGGCACGGGCAAGGAGCTCGTCGCCCGCGCGATCCACTTCGCCTCCGAGGGCCGCGACCAGCCCTTCGTCGCCGTGAACTGCTCGTCCTTCCCGAGGGACCTCCTCGAGAGCGAGCTCTTCGGCCACGCCCGGGGCGCCTTCACCGGCGCGACCTCGGACAAGGCCGGGCGCTTTCAGATCGCCGGCGCGGGCACGCTCTTCCTCGACGAGATCGGAGAGCTCCCGCTCGACCTGCAGGCCAAGCTCCTGCGCGTGGTGCAGGAGCGCGTCTTCGAGCGCCTCGGCGACCCGCGGCCCATCCCCTTGCGCGCGCGGCTCGTGGCGGCGACGCACCGCGACCTCTCGCAGATGGTGCGGCAGAAGCTCTTCCGCGAGGACCTCTACTACCGCCTCAACGTCCTGCGCATCCACCTGCCGCCGCTGCGCGAGCGCCCCGAGGACATCAAGCCCCTCGTCGACCACCTCGTCGGCAAGATCAGCCACGACCTCCACAAGAAGATCCGCTACGTCTCCAAAGACGCCCTCGACGCGCTCACCCGCTACCCCTGGCCGGGCAACGTGCGCGAGCTCGAGAACGCCCTCACCCGCGCCATGGTGCTCACCCAGGGCGAGGTGCTCGAGGCGGGCGTCCTCCCCATCACCGTCGACGACCTCGACGCGGGCGACGCGAACGACGCCGGAGACGACGACGAGGCCGACGCGACCGAGGGCAGCGCCGAGGCGTCAAACCCTCGGGAGGTCGGCGAACTCCTCACCCTCAGGGAGCTCGAGCGCCGCCACATCACCACGGTCTTGAACGCCATGAAATGGAACAAGCGACGGTCGTGCGGCGTGCTGGGCATCACCCGCCCCACCCTCGACCGCAAGATCCGCGACTACGGCATCGAGCGCCCCTCGGCGCCCGACGACCGCGCGTAGGAGCGCCATCCCCGCCGTGCAGCCCCTCGTCGCCGTGGCGTTCTTCGCCGTCACGCTCATCCTGGGGCTCACCCACCGCATCCGCCGCGACGCGAGCGGCCGCGTCGACACCCGCTACTTCTCCCAGCTCGGCTACACCTTCGCCGCGGGCATCCTCCTCCTCGCCCTCGGGCTCCTCGCGGGGCTGCGCGCCGACCACCCGTACATCACCCTGGTCGGCCTCTCGTCGACGTACTTCGGCGCCTACGCCCTGGTCCTCTTCGCGTACAGCTTCCCCCTCAACCGCCCCGCGCCGCGCGCGCTGCACGCCGCCCTCCTCGGCCTCACCGTCGTCACCGTGGCCCTCGGCATCCAGCGCGGCCTCGGCGGCCACCGCGCCGACCCCGTGTGGCTGCACCTCTCGATGGTCCCCTACCTCGGGCTCACGGTCTTCTACACCCAGCGCAACTGGCGCGCGGCCATCGCCCCCGACGAGCGACGTCCCTCCCTCCCCGTCACCCTCGTGCAGCTCTCGGTGCTCGTCCCCTGGGTGCTGAGCTTCATCGTCTACGGCGTCGTGAGCGCGCGCGTCGCCGAGCCGCCCCCCTGGCTCTACCTCGCGCAGGAGCTCGGCCTCGCCCTCGTCGTCGTGGGCGGCGTCGGCGCGGCCGTCCTCCGCTACCACCTCTTCGACATCCGCGTGCTCCTCGCCGAGGCCCTCGTGGCCGTCGGCGCCGCGGCCCTCTTCGGCGCCTACGTCGGCCTCGTCGCGCCGCCCCTGCACGACTACGTCGACCGCGGCCTCTCGCCCGACCTCGCCACCGTCGTCGTCGCGGGCATCCCGCTGCTCCTGGGCTACGCCGTGGTGGGCGCGCGCGGCGCCGCCGACGCCGCAGGGCGCAGGGTCGACACCCGCCAGGGCATCGTCGAGCGCGCCATCGCCTCCACCGCCAAGCTCGTCGACCCGGGCGCCGTGCTCGCCCTCGTCGCAGCGACCATCTACCGCGCCGACCGCTGCGAGGTGCGCTTCCTCCGGTACGGCCCCGTCGCGCCCGAGGAGTACGACGAGGTCGACCCCGACCTGGTCGACCTCATCAACGCGCACCCCAAGCGCTTCTACACCTCCGACCACCTGCCCGAGCTCCCCGCCGACCTCGGCGCGTGGATCGAGCGCCTCGACGCGAGCGTGCTCCTGCCCGTCTCGCGCGGCAGGGCCTTCCACGGGCTGCTCGTGCTGCCCAAGCCGCGGCCGGGGCGGCCCACGATCCACCTCTGCGCGGCGATGGCCGAGCACCTCGCGCTGAAGTTCGAGAACTACGCCCTCTACGCCGAGACCGCGCGCGCCTCGCGGCAGCGCGACCGCCTCTCGCGCGAGCTCGAGGAGTCGCGCCGCCTCGCCTCCCTGGGCGCCTTCGCCGCGGCGGTGGCGCACGACATCCGCACGCCCCTCACGTCGATCCAGATGAACGTGCAGATCGTGCGGGGCTGCGCGGGCATCGCCGAGGCCGACAAGGAGTACCTCGACATCGCCCTCGAAGAGATCGGCCGGCTCAACCGCTCGGTGTCCGAGATCCTCGAGTTCTCCCGGCCGCTGAGCGTGAGCACCGAGCCCACGCTGCCCTCGGAGCTCCTGGCCGAGATCGGGCGCACCCTCACGCCGCTCTACGCCGAGCGCGGGCTCACGCTGAAGGTCACGGCGCAGAAGCCCGAGCCCGGCCCGGTGGAGCTCGACGTGACGCGCATGCGCAAGCTGCTGGTGAACCTCCTCGACAACGCGGCGGCGGCGTCGGAGCGCGGCGCGACCGTGGAGCTCGAGTCGTACCGCGTGGGCACCTCGCTCAAGATCGCGGTGAAGGACCACGGCCGCGGCATCGAGCCCGAGCACCTCGAGCGGATCTTCGAGCCCTTCTTCACGACGCGCGCCGACGGCACGGGCCTCGGGCTCGCCATCGCGCTGAAGATCGTGAAGGCCCACGGCGGAGAGATCGAGGTGGAGAGCGAGGTGGGCTACGGCACCACCTTCACGATCACGCTCCCCGGGGGCCGGACCGAGCCCGCGGCCGAGACGACGGAGCTCAGCGCGCCCGCGTCTTGATCGAGTCCACGGCGTGCACGGGGGCCATCTCGCCCTTCATCAGGTGCGCGATGGACTGGAGCACGAGGCGCTGGCTGTCGAGCATGCCCTTGCCCTCGAAGACGGGCGCGACGACCTCGATGGTGTAGTGCCCGCCGCCGCCGGTGACGGTGATGGCCGCGTCGGAGATGCGCTCGGCGAGGGCGGCGCGGATGGCCTCCTTCACGTCGCCCTGGAAGTCCGTGGGGTGGTTCGACATCGGTGATCGCTCCGTGCGAGATCAGTAGCGGGGGACGGTGGGGTCGACGCTGACCGACCAGCCGTCGATGCCGCCCTGGAGGTTGTAGACCTTGCGAAAGCCCTTGCGCGTGAAGTGCTCCGCCGCGCGCAGCGAGCGCACGCCGTGGTGGCACTGAAAGACCAGGGGCGTGCCCCGGTCCATCGCGAGGAGCTCGTGCTCGAAGCCCGCGTCGAGGAGGCGCGAGCCCTCGATGTGCGCCGTCTCCCGCTCCTCGGGGGTGCGCACGTCGACGAGCACCAGCGCGTCGCCCGCGTCGAGCATGGCCTTCAGCGCGCGCGGCGAGAGCTGCTGCACGCGCGCGGGCTCGTTGGGGTTCTCGATCTTGAAGCCGCCCCCGTCGGCGGTGACCACCCAGCCGACCTTCATCCCGTCGCTGCGCGCGGCGCTGGGCGCGTCCATGTGGAGCGGGCCACCCGCGGTCTCGACCACGACGTCGCCCGCGTTGGCCGACCCGAAATAGAGGTCGTACTCGAAGCCCGACGACACCTCGAGGCGCAGGACGGAGCTCGCGTCGTCGCCCGCGAGGTCGGCGCGCGCGGCGGTGAGGGCGGCCGCCGCCTCGGGGCTGAAGGTCACCTCGGGCACGCGCGGGCCCGTCGCGTCGGTGCCGAGAAGCCTCGCGAGCTCGCCCGTCGCGTGGAGCTCCCGCACGATGTCGGCCCCGCCGATGAACTTCGCGTCGACGTAGAGCTGCGGGATCGTCGGCCAGTCGCTGTAGGTCTTGATCCCGTCGCGCACGGCCGGGTCTGAGAGCACGTCGACCGTGTGGTACTCGGGCAGGAGCGCGTCGAGCACGCCCACCACGCTGGCCGAGAAGCCGCACGAGGGCTGGTACCGCGTGCCCTTCATGAAGAGCACCACGCGGTGCGAGCCCACGATCTCGTCGAGGTGCCGTCGAAGTCCGTCTGAGAGCGCCATCGTGTTTCTCCGGGGCGCTGGTATGGTCCCGCCGCCCGCCGAAGCACAAGCCCCAATGGAGACGGGCGGTGGCTCCCGCGGCACACAGAAGCGACACACCGATGAGCACCCCCTCCCTGGCGATCCCCACCATCGACCTCGACGACCTCCGCGCGGGCGGGCACCGCCGCGCCGCCGCCGCCGCCGCGATCCGCGAGGGCTTCGGCCACTTCGGCCTCGTCTACGCGCGCAACCACGGCATCACCCCCGAGATCCTCGAGGGCTACTACGACGTCTTCACGAAGCTCACGTCGCGCCCCGAGGCCGACAAGCGCCCCCTCGCCCGCGCCGACATCTGGTACCAGCGCGGCTGGACCCCGCCCAACACCGAGCACGCCGTCGCCGCCGAGGGCCAGCCCGACTTCAAGGAGTGCTACTTCGCCGCGGCGGTGCCCCTCGACCCCGCGTGCAAGATCGACCACCCCGAGATCTACGCCGACAACGTCTGGCCCGAGGGCATCGAGGGCTTCGCCGAGAAGTACCTCGCGATGGGCATGGCGCTGCACACCGCGGGGCTGGAGCTCCTCCGCGGCGCGGCGCTCTCGCTCGGCCTCGACGCCGAGACCTTCGCGGGCATGGTCGAGGGCGGCCCGCACGTCACCCGCGCGCTGCGCTACCTGCCGCTCTCGCAGGCCCAGGTCGACGCCAAGGTGCTCTGGGGCGAGGAGCACACCGACTTCAACCTCCTGACCCTCCTCCCCGGCGGGCGCTTCATCGACCCCGAGGGCAAGCGCTGCCCGCCGCCCGACGCCGAGAGCGGCCTCTACCTCCGCACCCGCGCGACGCCCGACGCGCCCTCGGGACACCGCGTGAAGGGCCGCGCCCCCGAGGGGTGCATCGTCGCGCAGGTCGGCCAGCAGTGGGAGATCCTCACCGGCGGCACCTTCCTCGCGACGCCGCACGTGATCACGGCGCCGCGCACGCCGGGCTACTCGCGGCTGTCGGGCGCGCACTTCGTCCACGCGCACCCGATGCAGGTGCTGTCGCCGCTCAAGCCCTTCCGCACGCCCGAGGCGCTGCGCGCGTACAGCCCGCCCGTGCTCGCGGGCACCTACGACCTGAAGACCCTGGTCGACATCCACCTCGCCCCGCCCGAGGCGCTCGACAAGCTGGGCTACCGCCACTACGACCGCCTCGAAGGCCAGCGCGCCGGCGAGGGCTGAGCGACAGGGGATGTGAAGGGGAGCCGCGGGCGGCGCTCACCCGTCGACAGGGGTGCAGGGAAGCCGCGGGCGGCGACCCTCCCGTAAAAGGGGGGTGCAGGGGAGCCGCGGGCGACCCTCACCCCCACGCCCCTCCCGCATGCGGGAGGAGGGAGCAAACTGCACCGAAAACTGCCCTGAACCTATTGGGTGATGTGGCGTGGGTGCATGGCAGTGAGAGCGCTCCCCCCATCCCCCGCCCGCAGCCAACGTCACACGCACTCACAGCGCGAAGGGTCGTTGCAGTTTTCGGTGCAGACAGCCCCCTCTCCCGCATGCGGGAGAGGGGCGTGAGGTGAGGGTCGCCGCCGCCTGCGCCGCGCCACAACCCTTCACTTCCCCCTCGGCGAGCTGCAACACTGACCCGTCAGAGGTCTCGGTCACCAGGGCGTTTCCAGCCTTGGGTCGGGGCCCTTCGGTGTCGGTGTCGGGGCTCCGAGGTCTCAGCCCAAGGCCGAAACAGCCCAGGGTCGGGACCTCAGGGTCTCAGGGTCGGGACCCCCTGGTCTCGGCCAAGGCGAAACGCCCTGGCCGAACCTCCCAGCGCAGGGCGGCGGTCTCACCACCGCTGGAGGGAGACCCCTACACCGCGCCGACGTGGGTCACCGACGCGAGGCGCGGGCCGTCGAACTCCACCGCGAACACCGGTAGCCCCTTGGCGATGGCGCCCAGGGTCGCGCCCGCCTGCGCCGCCCCCATGCGCTCCATCTCGGCGTGCAGCGCGTCGACGCCGCCCGTGGGCGCCTCGACGAGGCCCGACTGACGCAGCAGCCACTCGGCGAGGTAGCGCCGCAGGAGCGTCGACACCTGCGGGTGGCGCACGAAGATCGAGGTGCCGTTGGCGCTCGGAGACACCATCGGCACCGGGGTGAAGGGCGCGAGCGACTCGCTCACCCGCACGTCGACCACGGCGCCCTCGCTGTGCCCGCCGGGGAGCACCGAGAGCTCCGTCTCCGTCGAGCCCGCCCACTGCGCGCGGTAGTACGCGCGCAGCACCTCGTCGATCAGCGCGCGGCGCGCGCCATAGGCGTCGGCGTTCAGGCGCGCGAGCTTCAAGTGACCGCAGCCGAGGTGCGCGGGGTTCATCAGGTGCTCGGTGAGCGCGCCGCGCAGCGCCTCGGGGGGGCTCGCGAAGAACGCGCGCCACCCGAGGTTCTCGTGCGGCTGCGGGAGCCGCCCCTCGAAGCGGGGGTCGGCGCGCATCGCGGCGATGAGCGCGTTCGACGACGCGATGTCGGTGTGCACGTAGAAGCGCCCGAAGGCGTCGAGCCTCCGGCGAAAGAGCGCCTCGATGGCGTCGGGCGAGAACGCGCGGGCCGTCATCGACTCCAGCGCCGCGAGGGCGAGCACGAACTCGCCCGCGTCTCCGCCCGGGGTGCCGAGCACGCCGCTCACGTCGCGGCCGTCGACGCAGCAGAGGCGCCCCGTCGCGAGGAGCGACGCGAGCTTCACCCAGCGCAGCGACATCGCGTCGCCGAGGTGGTCCTCGAGGTCGGCGCGGGTGAGGTGCTTCGCGTCGACCTCCCACGGCGCGTCGATGGGGTGCAGCGCCCCGCGGCGGTCGAGGAGCGATCGGTCCCGCGCGACCGCGAGACCTCCGCGGCGCCACGCGACCATGCCGCCGGCCATCGCGGCGACGAAGCGCAGGCCCCGCTGCTTGAGCGCGGCGGCGAGCGTCGAGGAGCGGTCTCCGCGGCCGCAGATGAGCACCACCGGGCCGTCGGGGTCGAGCGCGGAGAGGGTCTCTTCGGCGCCGTCGAGGGGCACCCAGTCGACGCCGGGGACGTGACCCATCGGGCCCATGAGCTCGTCGGCGTCGCGCACGTCGACGAGGCGCACGTTGCGCCCGAAGCGCGAGACCACGTCGGCCTGCAGGAGCGCCGCGCCGCCGCGGCCCTGGATCTCTGCGGCCACCCAGTTCACGCGGAACATCCGCTCGGCCTGGGTGACGGAGCCGATGTCAGGGATGCGGGGGTCGTTGGCGCTGCTCACGGCGCGCAAGGCGTTCACCCGACTCGGGGTGAGGTGTCAAGCGCGGCGACCGCGCGCCGTGGTGAGGAAGGAGGAGGAGTGAGGGGTGGAGGCGCGGGGAGTCGAACCCCGGTCCGCGAGCGCTCGGCGATGACTTCTACGCGACGTAGTCGGTGATTGGGTCTTTGCCCCGCGTGTCGTTCACCGACGGACGCGCCGCGGGGCGCATCGGACCTGAATCTCGCCCCTCACGCGGCCCGCGGCGTGAGGCGCCAGCCTGTTCGATGACGCCCGCCGAGGAGCACAGGCAAGCTCCTCGTCAGGCGGCTCTAGCGCCTAATCAGGCCGCGAGAGCGTAGGGAACCGCGTTGTCGTTCGCAGTTGTGGTTCCTGAGGTTGTTGTCGCTGTCTCAGGCCAGCGGTCGCGCCATCGATCACGTCACTACCCACGTCGAAACCGTGACGCCCCCTCGAATCAAGGGAACACCCCCGGAGCAACGGGCGTGCAAGCATAAGCGGGGCGGAAGATACGCCCTCACCACGGCGCGTCAATCTCCTCGCGCGCCGCGTCGCTTGGAGCCCGCCGCGGTCGCGAGTATGATCGCGCCCCGCGACGGCGACGGCTCCTCTGGAGTTGCCCTTCGAACCTCACTCACCACCGGCTCGGGGACCATTCACGACCCATGTCTGGAGACACCCTCTCGAAGAAGGAGCGCTTCCTCGAGCTCCTCGACCGCGGCAGCGTCTTCGTCTACCTCGACCCACGACGCGAGGGCGTGAAGGTGCCCTCGTGGCTCGCGACCAAGCCCCAGCTCGTGCTCCAGATCGGGCTGAACTTCGCGATCCCCATCCCCGACCTCGAGGTCGACGACGACGGCGTGCGCTGCACGCTCTCGTTCAACCGCTCGCCCTTCCACTGCGACCTGCCCTGGAGCGCGGTCTTCGCCTTCCGCGACGACCTCGACAAGATCACCTACTGGCAGGCCGACATGCCCTCCGAGCTGGTGAACGAGCCCGCCGCGGTGCGCCGCGAGTCGCCCGGCTCGCGCGCCGAGCGCCGCGCCGCCAGAGAGGCCCCGCGCAAGCCCACCTTCAAGCTCGTCTCCGACACGAGCTCGCGCCCCGCGCCCGCGCCCGCTCCATCGCCCGCTCCGTCGCCCGCGCCCGCGGCGGCGCGCGCCGAGGAGGTTGACGGCGTCGACGGTGAAGAGGTCGAGTCGCGCCCGTCGCAGCCGCCGAAGGCCCCGCGCGAGCGGCCCCCGTGGCTGCGCGTCGTGAAGTGACGCCCTAGGCGGTCTCGCCCAGCTCCCGCGCGAGGAACTCGAGGATCACCTCGTCGAGCGTGCGCTCGTGCGCGGCCGGGTGCGCCGAGGCCCTGAGAGGAACGGCGCGCGTCGACGCTCGGGCCGCGGGCGGCGGTGGTGGCGGTGTGGCGGACTCGCGCGCCGCGGCGGGGATGGGCGGCGGCACGGCGCGCGTCGGAGGCGGCGCGGAGGCGCGCTCGGGCGTCGGCTCGGCGGCGGCCTCGATGAGCGGGCCCGCGTCGGGCACCGTCGCGACGGCGGCCTCGGGCGCGGGCTCGTCGGCGAACTGGGCGTCGAACTGCCCCTCGCGCAAGGCGAGGAACATCGCCTTGTGCTGCTCCTGCATGAGCTTCTTGACCTGCGTCGCGAGGTCGTCGGCGTCGACGATGTGCGCGTACGAGGTCTTCTGGCTCTTCACGATCCTGCCGCCGTCGGCGAACAGGTGCGTGATGACGTGGGGCTTCTGGATCCCCGAGTCCTCGGTCTGGATGTGGAACACCCGACCCTTGTGGCGGACGTTGGTGTTGTACCCGAGGAGCGGTGACTGAGATTTGCCCATCGCGGAGGGCGGCGAGGATATCACCGCGCGCTGCGCACGCCGCGATTCAGCGCGGCACGGGCACGACGCAGGTCACGACGAAGCCGACGCCCGAGGCGAACCAGCGCGAGGCCGACATCACCTCGCCCGCGCGCCACGCCCACACGCCCGGCGCGAGCATCCCCGAGAGGAAGGCCCTCGCCCGCCACGCCCTGCGCGCGAGCCGCAGGTGCTCCAACACGAACACCGCCGCGCAGATCGAGCGCAGCAGCAGGAGGAGCACCGCGGGCGTGAGCGGTACGCTCATCACTCCCCCGCGGGCGGTGGGTCTCCCGCGGGCGGAGGCGCGTCCTTCGAGGGGTCTCCCGCGGGGGGTGGGTCTGCGCGGCGGCTCACCCGGCGGAGGGCCTCGGCGGGGGCGGGTCGGGCGCGGGGTCTTCGGACGGAGACTTCGCGGGCGGAGGGTCCTCCACCGGCGCGCGCCCTGGCGCGTTCGGGGCCCCCGGCTCGCGGTCAGCGCCCGCCATGCTCGCTCATCGGTACCTCCGACCCACTTAGGGGGCGGTAAGGGACCCTCGGTCGCAGGCGTCGCGTCTTCATCCTCGTCGGCCTCGACCGCGGCGCTGCGCTCGCGCCACCGCGCGAGGTCCTCGCCCTAGCCCCGTCGAGCCGCGCGCCGAGGTGGCAGCCTTGGCGGGGTCTTCGTCCGAGAGCGCGCGGCCACCAGCGGCACCGCGCTACCGCGCGCCTCGTCTCGAGGAAGGCCTCGCCAGGTCGGCGTCGACCCCTGGCAGCGCGGGCTCCAGCCCCCTCGCCCGCCGCAGCGGACCGATGGCCTCGCCCCACCGCCCGAGCTCCCCCAGCAGCGTCGCGAGCGCGGCGTACAGCTCCGGCGCGCCCTCTCCGTCTTGCGCCCACTGCACCCCGAGCCGCAGGGTCTCTTCGGCCTCCTCGTCGCGGTCGAGCGCGTGCAGCGCCGCGCCGAGCACCCGCAGCGCGCGCGCCACGTCGGCCCGTTGCTTGGGCTCCATCGACGCCCCCTCGGGCGTGCGGAGGTACAGCATCAGCGCGGGCACCCACCCGCCGAGCTTCTCGACCACCTCGTCGAAGCGCCCCGCGTCGAGCGCCGCGCGGGCCACCACCGCCTGCTCGAGGTCGATCGACACGCCCCGCCGCGGAGGCGCGCGCAGCACCTCGGACACCCGGCTCCGAAGGAACCCCCGGAGCTGCGGGTACGGGACCTTCTCCTCGCCGTGCTCGTGCGTGACCCAGGCCGAGGGCTCGCCGTCGGCGTCGAACTCCAGCGCCACGAGCTGCAGCCCGAAGAGCGGCGCGAGGAGCAGGTCGCGCATCCCGACCCAGCGACGCAGGGCGTCGACGTCGTCTTCGGGCGGCGTCGCGGGCACGGGCTCGTAGGCCGTGAGCGTCGCGAGCACCGCGGAGCGCAGCGAGTCGGGCGTGCCGGCGTGGCTCTCCTCGGCGCCGTTCACGTCTTGCACCCACTCCAGCGAGCTGATCTCGCCGGTGCCGCGGTCGATGCCCGCGGCCACGATGCGCACGCCCGCCGCGAGCGAGAGCGCCACGAGGGCCTCGCCCAGCCCCTCGCACACCCGCGCGAGGGCCGGCACCCCGGTGAGCACCCGCTCGAACCACCCGTCGGCGCGGACGGCGTCGAGCTCGATCCGCCGCGGCCCGCTCACGTCGCCTTCGCCCTCGCCCGGTACCAGGCGATGGTGCGCAGGAGCCCGTCCTCGAGCTCGACCTTCGCCTCGAAGCCCAGGAGTTCTTCAGCCTTGCGCGTGTCGGGGATGCGCAGCTCGACGTCGGGGTGCGGCCAGTCGACGAAGCGCAGCTCGGAGCTCGACCCCGCGAGCCGCACGATCATCCGCGCGAGCTGGTAGATCGTCACCGTCGCCCGGGGGTTGCCGATGTTGAAGGCCTGGCCCACGGCCTCGGGGCGCTCGAGCGTGCACATCACCCCCTCGACGATGTCGTCGATGTAGCACCACGACCGGATCTGATCGCCCTTGTTGTGGATCGCGATGGGGTCTCCGCGCAGCGCGCGCACCACGAAGGCGTGCACCGCACCCTCGCCCACCTGCCCCGGGCCGAAGATGTTGAAGGGCCGCACGCTCACCGTCGGGAGGCCGAACTGCTTGTGGTAGCAGTGCGCGAGGTGCTCCGTCGCGAGCTTGCTCACGGCGTAGGTCCACCGGGCCTCGCCCACCGCGCCGAGGGTGGTGACGTCGCCCTCGCCCACGCGAAAGGCGTAGCGGCCGAAGACCTCGCTGGTGGAGAAGTCCACGAAGCGCTTCACCGAGGGCGTACGGTCGGCCGCGGCGCGCAGCGCGTTGAGCGTGCCCTCGAGCGCGATCTCCATGGTGGGCACGGGGTTGTTGAGCACCGTGTCGACGCCCGCGATGGAAGCCAGGTGCACGACGTGGGAGCACCCGTCCATGGCCGCGGCGAGGGCGCCCGCGTCGCGCACGTCGCCCTTGACGAGCGTGACGTTGGGGTGCTTGTCGAGGCCCTCGGGCGAGAGCGCGTCGCGGCGCAGGAGGTCGAACACCACGCACTGGTTCGACTCGCAAAGGCGCCGCACGAGGCCGGTGCCGATGAATCCCGCCCCGCCCGTCAGGAGGATGCGCTGTCCCTCGATCATGCTGCGGTGGTTGGTTACAGCATTCCGCACGCGGGGCCAACGGCGGAGCGCGCGGCGGGCGCCGAGGCTTTACACTCCGTCGCCGCGGGTGCCACCATTGGGCCCGCTGAGAGCACCGGGCGTGGCGACCCAACGCCCGAGACTGGAGCGCAGGAGCGATGGGAATCCTCGACCGACTGGGCCGCGCCGTGCGGGCCAACCTCAACAGCGTCATCGACAAGGCCGAAGACCCGGCCAAGCTCATCGCGCAGACCGTCGAAGACATGCAAGACGAGCTCAAGAAGGCCCGGCAAGAGGTCGTGAGCTCCCTCGCGTCGGTGAAGCAGCTCGAGAAGAAGTACGCCGAGCAGGCCGAAGAGGCGGGCAAGTGGGAGAACCGCGCGATGCTCGCCCTCGAGCAGGGCGACGAGGAGCTCGCCCGCGAGGCCCTCAAGCGGAAGAAGAAGTCCGAGGGCGACGCGAGCGACACCGACCGGCTGCGCGAGCAGCAGGCGGGCTACGTGACGGAGCTCCGCGCCACCATCGAGCAGCTCGAGCGCAAGGTCGAGGAGCTCAAGGCGCGCAAGGCCTCGCTCGCGTCGCAGGTGGGGCGCGCGCGGGCCGCGTCGGGCAACACCGACGTGGGCGGCTCGAACAGCGGCGCCGTCGGCCGACTCAAGGAGATGCAAGACCGCATCGACCAGATGGAGTCCGAGGTCGAGGCGCAGGACATCATCCAGGACCCGAAGAAGGCCGACCTCGAAGAGCGCTTTCGCCGGCTCGAGCGCGGCGAGACCCGCGACGGCCTCGAAGACGAGCTCGCCGCCCTCAAGGCCCGCCTCAAGAAGTAACGCCCCCGCCCCTCACCGCTCCGTCGGCCGTCTTCAGCGCCGACGGAGCCGCTCGGCCTCCATCAGCTCCTTCGCGAGCGCCTGCACCTTCGGGTGGTTCGACTTGCGGCTCACCAGCATCAAGAAGGCCTTGGCGTTGGTGACATCACCGCGCTTGAGCGCGTCGGCGGCCTTCTCGTAGAGCGGCAGCACGTCGGCGGGCAGCGGCGCCTCGGCCACCGTCGCGACCTTCGCCTCGGCGGCCACGGTGGTGCGCTCGGCGTCGGGCGTGAGCCTCGCCTCGCCCCGCGAGAGCGCGGAGTCGTAGCGGGCGCGGAGGACGGGGTCGAGCAGCACCCGGTAGCCCTCGGAGCCGCGCTTGAAGATCCGCAGCACGCGGCCCTGCTGGTCAGGGTCGTCGACGTGCTGGTCGGGGTGAAAGCGCAAGGCGAACTTGTGAAAGGCGTCGCGGATCTGCGCGACCGGAGCGTCACGGGCCACCCCGAGGAGGGTGTAGTAGTCGATCCGGTCGAGGTGCTCCGCCAGCACGCGGTCGGAGAGCATGGGGTGACCCTTATCGCCCTTCTGCCGTGGGTTCGCCACGGCTCCGCGACCGCGCGCCGCGCGGCGATGTACCCCTGCGAGTCTGCATCGGTAGCCTCCTCCCCCTTCGGGTCACGCCGTGGCGTGCTCCCCCTCACGGCTGCGCGGCCATGTCGGCCTGCGCGGACTCCGACGGCAGCGTGTGAGGAGGTTGATCCTCACGGCCTGCGCGTTGCCCGTCTCGACGTCGGTCGCGCGCGCTGAGCGTGCCGTCGGCCTCGAGCTCGAAGGTCACCGCGACCACCACCTCGCCGCGCGCGGCGGGGCGCAGCCCCGACAGCTCGAGCTGGCCGAGCGGCTGGTTGTCGCCGAAGCGCCGCGACTCGCCCTGCGCGATGCGGATGATCACCGCGGTCTGGTTGTCCATCACCGTGGCGAAGTTGCGCGTCTGCTCGACGGGGATCGTCGCGTTGCGCTGGATGACCGTCTCGCAGAGCCCGCCCGCGGTCTCGACGCCGAGGCTGAAGGGCGTCACGTCGAGGAGGAGCGGGGGCGGGAGCACCGACCCGGGGGCCATCGACGGCGGGTGCTGCGACGGCGGGTGCTGCGACGGCGGGTGATGCGGCGGCGGGTGATGCGTCGGCGCCCTCGCGGCGGGCGGCGGAAAGCCCGACGGAGGGGGCGGCGCGGCGGGCACCACGGGGCCGGTCGGCCCACGGAAGGCCGAGGGGTTGTACGCGGGCGGCGGCACGGCCGCGGGCATCTTCTGCGTGGTGCCCCCGGAGAACACCGGCACGGCCACGGTGGGCTCGTCGCGCGTCGCCGCGGGCCCCGCGAGCTGGGTCGTCGCGTGCGCGGTGGTGAGCTCGTCGTCGAGGCGGAACGACGGCACCGAGACGTCGGTGCGGCCCGCGCCGCTCGGCTCGTGCGACGCGAGCTCGTCGTCGATCTTGAACGACGGCACCGAGACCTCCTTCACGCCGTGGGCGTGCGCGATCGGAGGCGGCGCGGGCGGAGGCGGCGCGGGCGCCTCGACCCGCGGCGTGGCCGGGGCCGAGGGGATCTTCACCGGCGCGGCGCCGGGCGGCGGACGCGAGGGCACGCCGCTGATGGCCGCGGCGATGGAGGGCGGCAGGGCCGCGGCGATCTCGGGGCGCAGCCCGATGGGGCCCTCGTCGACGGCGGGCGCCTCGGGCATCGAGGGCCGACGCGGCGGCGCGCCGAGGGCGGGCTTGGCGTTCGGGGGGATCGTCGGCGCGCGCATCCGTGGCATGGGCGCGACCACGGAGGACTCTTCGAGGTTGAACGAGGGCGCGGGCGGGGCCGGAGGCTCGGCGCCCTTCGGGATGCGACCCATGAACGAGGGCTCGTCGACGGTGCCGAGGTCGCCGACGGGAGACTCCATGGCGACGGTGCGCTCGTCGAGCGGAGGCTGCGCGATGGTGGCGCTCCCCGGGTCGGCGAAGGGGTCGTCGAGCTGAAAGGCCCCCGTGGGGTCGGGCGGAGCCGGCGGCGCGGGCGGCGGGACGGTGGACTTCGACAGCGGCGGCGGCGCGGCGCGGCCCGGGATGGGCGGAGGGGTCGCGCCGCGCAGCGGGTTGCGCGCGCCGGGCGGGAGCGGCGGGGGCGTGGGCCCGCGCAGGGCAGAGGGGCCGACGCCCGGAGGCAACGGCGGGGGCGTGGGGGCGCGCAGGGGGCCCGAGTGCGAGGGGTCGCGACGAGGGAGGGGGTTCGCGCCGGAGGTCTCGTCGCCGACGCCCGTGAGGGTGTTGCGCGCGCCGGGGTTCGAGAGGTCTCCCGACGAGCGCGGCGGCGCCGAGGGCCGCGTGGCGCCGGGGACGCCCGCGGAGACGGGGCCCGCGACGGGCGCGGGCGCGGGGTGCACCGTGGTGGTGCGGTTGGGGGCCATGGGGCGGGTGTGCTGCCCGCGGCGCGCGCCGCCCGAGAGGGCCTCGGCGAGGATCGACGCGCCGAGCGCGACGACCTCTTCGGGAGGGAGGTTCGACAGGGGCTCGCGGCCGAAGAAGCTCGCGACGCGCTGGCGCACGGTGGGGATGCGCGTCGAGCCGCCCACGAGGATCACCGCGGTGAGGTCGGTGGCGCGCAGGCCCGCGAGCTTGAGCGCCTCGCCGCACACGTCGAAGGTGCGCGAGACGAGCGGGTTCGAGAGGCGCTCGAGCTCGGCGCGGGAGAGCGTGTGCGAGAACGACACGTCGCGGCCGTTGTGGTCGAGCTGCACGCGCAGCTCGGCGGACTCGCGCGTGGCGAGCGCGCACTTCGCGTCTTCGGCCGAGTCGCGAAGGATGTCGTAGAGGACCCGGTCTTGGAGCGGGTTGATCTTCGTGGCGCGCTCGAACTGCGCGACCAGCGAGTCGGCGATGGCGATGTCGACGTCGTCTCCGCCGAGGAAGGTGTCGCCCGCCGTCGCGAGCACCTCGAAGACGTTGCCCGAGAGCTCCAGGAGGGTCACGTCGAAGGTGCCGCCGCCGAAGTCGAAGATGCAGATCTTCTCGCGCGTGCCGCGGCCGTAGCCGTACGCGAGCGCCGCCGCGGTGGGCTCGTTCAGGATGCGCACCACGTCGAGCTCGGCGATGCGCCCGGCGATCTTCGTGCTCGAGCGCTGCAGCTCGTTAAAGTTCGCGGGCACGGTGACCACGCACTTCTCGACCTTGTCGCCGAGGCTGTCTTCGGCGACGCGGCGCACCTCGCGGAGCACGATGGCCGAGAGCTCCGGGAGCGAGAGGTCGCCCGCGCGGGTCGAGACGAGCACCGAGCTGTCGGGGCCCTCCTTCAGGTCGAAGGCGACGCGGGAGCGCGCGCGGCGGACCTCTTCGCTCTTGAAGGGCCGACCGATGAGGCGCTTCACCGAGTAGACCGTGTTGCGCGGGTCGACGGCGCGGCGGCGCCGCGCGGCGCGGCCCACGATGCGCTCACCGTCCTCAGGGAACGACACCACCGACGGGATGAGCGGCGAGCCTCCAGCGTCGAGGAGCACCTGGGGACGACCCCCAGACGACACCGCGACGACGGAGTTGGTGGTACCGAGGTCGATTCCGACGGCGGGGGCGGGCATCGGGCCGCACTCTATCAAAGCCGCGGCGGGTCTCGCGACAGTGCTTCAAGCTCCGCGTCGATCCAAGCGCGCACCGCGGTCGGGAAGGGCCACATCCAGCCGTAGTCCGGGCCCGTGAAGCGCGCCACGATGTGCGCCTTGAGCGCTTCAGACCGCGCCGCCTCGGGCCCGTCGAGCGCCCACGTCGCGCGCAGCGTCTCGGCGTAGGCCTCCCACTCCAGCCGCGCCCTGCACCACGCGAGGCCCGCCGGCAGCGGCAGGAACACGTAGCCCAGCGCCATCCCGACCCAGCCGTAGCGCTCGAACTGCGCGACGTGCACGGCCTCGTGGCGCAGCACCTTGTACCGCTCCCTCGCGGGCACGCGCTCCCACTCGTCGGGCACGTAGATGGTGTGGCCGAGGGTGGTGACGTACTCCGTGAGGTAGCGGTCCTGCCCGCCGAGCGTGAGCACACGGAGCACGCGGTCGATGAGCGCCTGGTGCCACACGCCGCGCTTGGTCACCACGCGCACGGGCCTCGGCCTCGCCGCGAGCGCCCGCACGTAGTCGTCGACGAGCTCGCCCATCAGAACCGGTGCGTGAGCGAGATCGACGGGATCACCGCGAGCCGCGGAGACCACAGCGGGCAGTCCTCCGAGAGCGGCACGAGCACCCCCATGTCGGCCGCGAACAACCGCCCGAAGAAGCGCACGCCGCCCTGGGCGTAGGGCAGCACCCGCGCCTCGCCGTTGCCGAGGAGCGCCCTCGCGCGGTCGCCCTGCTCCAGCGAGAGCTCGAAGAACGACGCCACCTGCGCGAGGAGCTTCACCCCGTTGGTGACGCGCAGGTCGGCGGTGACGTGCCCCACGAGCCACACGCCGCCGAGGCCCGTGCGCTGCGCGAGGTGCAGGCCCCCGCTCGCGGTGAAGCGGCCCACGTTCGCGGTCACGAGCGGCCCGGTCATCCACCCGAGGCCCGCGTAGGCCCAGGTGAAGCCCAGGTGGCTCGTCGGCCGCTCGCCCTCGCCGAGGAAGGGCACCGTCGCGTAGCCCCACCACGCGGCCGAGAAGCGCGCCGACTGCACGAACGACACGCGCGCGTCGATGGAGACCCCGGCGAAGTAGTACGGGAGCCCGACGCCGACGTCGACGTAGCGAGAGAGCCCCGCGCGCACGCCCGCCCACCCGAGGTGGCTCACGTAGCGGCCGACGACGTCGCCGTAGCGCAGCACCCGCGCCGACGGGAGCTGGAAGGAGCTCCCCTCGCCCAGGTCGGGCGACGCGCCGCGCGAGCGCGTCGGGATGGGCTCTTCGTCGAGGGGCGCGCGCGGCGCCCGCGGCGGCGCGGGGCGGATCGTCGGCCAGCGGCCCGCGCGCGGCGGCGGCGCGTCGGGCGAAACCTCTACGGGAGAAGCGGTTCGAGAGGGTTGGTTCGGTCGCGTACGATCCCACGGAGGGGCCGGCGCGCGGGGGTCTGCGCGCGAGGTCGCGGGCGCGAGGGCGAGCGCCGCGGCGAGGGCCGGGCTCCAGTGTCGGCGCTCACGGGCACGCATGGGCGGATGACTCTAGTGAGGGCCGCCGCGGCGCGCCAGCGAGCGACCGAAGGGGGGCTCAGCCCGCGTCGGCGGCGGGCGAGGGCTCGGCCTCGACCGGCGCCTCGCCCTCGTCGGGAGCGACCTCGTCGCCTTGGTCTTCAGGCTCGGCGATGGGCTCGACGGCGACGACCTTCTCGCCCTCCTCGAGCTTGATGATCCGCACGCCCTGGGTGTTGCGGCCCGTCTGCCGGATCTCTTCGACCTTGGTGCGGATGATCTGCCCGCGGTCGGTGATGACCATGATCTCGTTGCTCTCGACCACGAGGTCGAGGTCGACGACGTCGCCGTTCCGCTCGCTGGTCTCGATGGCGATGATCCCGATGCCGCCGCGCGACTGCGAGCGCCACTCCGAGACGGGCGTGCGCTTGCCGTAGCCGTGCTCGCACACCGAGAGCACCTGCTGCGCGTCGGGGTCCGAGATCACGTCCATCGAGACGACGGCGTCGCCGGGGCGCAGCTCGATGCCCTTCACGCCGCGCGAGTCGCGGCCCACCTGACGGATCTCGCTGGCCTTGAAGCGGATCGACTGGCCCTTGCGCGTGCCGATGATCACGTCGGAGTCCTCGTGGGTGATCACCGCGCCGAGGAGCGCGTCGCCGTCTTCGATGGCCACGCCGATGATCCCGGTCTGACGGATGTTCGCGTAGGCCGAGAGCGTCGTGCGCTTCACGAGGCCGTTGGCCGTGATGGTCACCACCGCGGCGCCCTCGACGAACTCCTTCACCGGGAGGATCGCGGCGATCTTCTCCTTCGCCTGGTCCTTCGAGGTGTTGTCGAGGCCGACGAAGTTCACCACCGCGCGGCCCTTCGACGTGCGCGAGCCCTCGGGCACCTCCCACACCTTCTTCAGGAAGACCTTCCCGCGGTCGCTGAAGAACAAGACGTGGTCGTGGCTGCCGGCGACGAAGACGCGGTTGATGAAGTCCTCGTCGCGCGCCTCCATGCCCACCTTGCCCCGGCCCCCGCGGCGCTGCGCGCGGTACTCGTCGAGCGCCGTGCGCTTGATGAACCCGAGGTGCGAGCAGGTCACCACCACCTCGTGCTGAGGGATGAGGTCCTCGACGGAGATGTCGCCCTCGTCGGCCACCACCTCGGTGCGGCGCGGGTCGGCGTAGCGCGCCTTCACGTCGACCAGCTCCTCGCGGATCACCGACATCAAGACGCCGTCGTCTCCGAGGATCGTGCGCAGCCGCGCGATGGCGTCGGAGAGCTGCCCGTACTCCGCCGCGAGCTTCTCGCGCTCGAGGCCCGTCAGGCGCGCGAGGCGCATCTCGAGGATCGCGTCGGCCTGCCGCTCGGTGAGCTTGTACTCGGGCCGCGCGTCGGCCTCGGCCACCTCGGACTCGGGCCGCCCCGCGCGGCGGATGAACTCCCCGAGGCCCGCGAGGGGCAGCTCCATCAAGCGCGCGCGGGCCGTGTCGACGTCGGGGCTCTCGCGGATCGTCTGGATGACCCGGTCGATGTCCGTCGTCGCCATGCCCAGGCCGAGCACGAGCTCGCGCTGGTCTTCGGCCTTGCGGAGCTCGTAGCGCGTGCGGCGCGTGACCACGTCGCGGCGGTGGTCGATGAACACCCGCAGCATCTGCGGGAGCGAGAGCACCTTGGGCTGCCCGCCCACGATGGCGAGCTGGATCACCCCGAAGCTCTCCTGGAGCTGTGTGTTCTTGTAGAGGGTGTTGAGCACCACCTGGCTGTTGGCGTCGCGCTTGAGCTCGATCACCACGCGCATGCCCTCGCGGGAGCTCTCGTCGCGGATGTCAGAGATGCCCTCGAGGCGCTTCTCGCGCACGAGCTCGGCCATCTTCTTGAGCATCGTCGCCTTGTTCACCTGGTAGGGGATCTCGGTGACGACGATCTGCTCGCGGTCTCCGCGGGCCATGGGCTCGATCACGGCGCGCGCGCGCATCACGACGTTGCCGCGGCCCGTGGCGAAGTACTGCCGGATGCCCGCGCGCCCGAGGATCAGCGCTCCCGTCGGGAAGTCGGGGCCCTGCACCAGCGCCGAGAGCTCCTCGAGGGTCGAGTCGGGCTTGTCGATGAGGAGGATGGCCGCGTCGACGACCTCGCCGAGGTTGTGCGGCGGGATGTTCGTGGCCATGCCCACGGCGATGCCGCCCGCGCCGTTCACCAGCAGGTTCGGGTAGCGCGCGGGGAGCACCAGCGGCTCCTCTTCGCTCGCGTCGAAGTTCTCGCCGAAGTCGACGGTCTCCTTCTCGATGTCGTTGAGGAGCTCCGAGGCGAGGCGCGCGAGGCGGACCTCGGTGTAACGCATGGCCGCGGCGGGGTCGCCGTCGACGGAGCCGAAGTTGCCCTGCCCGTCGACGAGCATCATCCGCATGGCGAAGTCCTGCGCCATGCGCACGAGGGCGTCGTAGACGGACTGGTCGCCGTGCGGGTGGTACTTGCCGAGCACCTCACCCACGACGCGGGCGGACTTCTTGTAGGCCTGGTTCCACCCGAGCTTCATGTCGTGCATCGCGTAGAGGATCCGGCGGTGCACGGGCTTGAGGCCGTCGCGGGCGTCGGGGATGGCGCGCCCCACGATCACGCTCATCGCGTAATCGAGGTAGCTCTTCTGCATCTCCTCCTCGATCAGCACCGGGACGAGGTTCGCGTCGCTCGGCGGAGGGGTCCCGTCGGTCGCGGGGGTCGGCTGGCTCATCGGTCGTTGTTCTCCGTCACGCGGGCGGCGCCACCCACCGGGGCACCCGTCGGGGTCCTCGGGGAGGTCACGCCACCCCCTCTGCCCGGACCCTCTCCGGCGCGCCGTCGATCGCCCGCGGAAGAACCCGTCGGACCGCCGCGGAACGCGCCGCCTTCAGCGTCCCGAAGTTCTACCAAACTCCCGTGAAGAACACCATTTTTGACCGCTCCTGAGCGCGACGGGGAATGTCATCTGCCAACCCCGTTGGCGCGGCTCGCCAACGCCCGCGACACCGCGCCGAGATCCCGCTGTGAAAGCCCCACGCCGCCGCGGGAATCGCGCCCTGGTCCGCGGGCTGCTAACGACACGGGGATGGCCCTGCGCGCGCTGCACGTCTTCATGGCCCTCGGCCTCGCGGCGACGGGGTGCCTCCAGCGCTCGCTCCCGGTGCCGCCCCCCTCGGTCACGTCTCAGTCCATCGAGGAGTGCCCCGCGAGCGAGTGCCCCGACGGCGGCGTGGTGGTGACCTTCGTGGGCGAGGCCTTCCCCCTCGCCGAGGTGATCCTCGAAGACCGCACCCCGTTGACGGTGGGCCCGCGCGGAGAGGTGCTCGGCGGCGTCGCGCGCGCCGACGCGACGGGCGCGTGGCGCTTCACGCTCACGCCGCAGCGCGACCTCGCGACGGGCGCCGTGCGCGCGCCGCGCAGGGGCGACACGGTGTCGATCTATCAGGTGACCGCGCCGCCCGACAGCGAGGTGTCGGGCGTGCGCGAGGTGGTCGTCGGTCGGTGAGCGACGCGCGCTCGGGGCGCGTGTCGAAAACCTGACGACCCCTCCGTCGCGGTGCCAGTGTCGCTTCGCAAGGAGCCACTGTGACGATGGACGCGATGGGAACCATGCGAGACCTCGACCAGATCCAGGAGCGCGACGACGCGGGGAGCACCTCGCGCGTCATGTCACTGGCGCTCGGGGGGATCGCCACTGCGTGCGTGCTCTTCGCCGTCGGCGTGATGGTCGGCCGCGAGACGGGCGACGGCGCCGCGCCGCCGCGCGAAGACCCGCTCGCCCGGCTCGACCGCCTCGCCGCGCCCGAGGCGCCGCCGGCGACCTACGCCGAGCGACTCACCGGCGACCCCGCGACGGCGAACCTCCCTCGGGCCGCGACCGGAGAGGGCGCCGCGGGCAGCGAGACCGCCCCGACGACCGCCACCACCGCGGGCGCGCCGCCGACCCCGGCGCTCCCGGCCGCCGCCGCGGGAGACCGACCCGTGCTCGTCCCCGGGCAGGCCGCGGGCCCCGGGAGCATCTCGCTGCGCCTGCACCCGCTCAACGCGGGCGCGGCGCCCTCCGCCGCGAACGGAGGCGTGCCCCGCACCCTCGCCCCCGCGGGCAACGAGGGCCCCTACGTGGTGCAGGTGAGCTCGTTCCGCGCGCAGCCGCACGCGCAGCAGTTCGCGCAGCGGCTCCGCGAGCGCGGCTACCGCTCGTACGTGGCCGCGCCCGCGACCGCGCCCAACGGCGTGGTGTGGCACCGCGTGCGCGTCGGGCCCTTCACCTCGGCCCGCGACGCGGCGAACTTCCGACAGGAGTTCGAGTCGCGCGAGCGCATGCCCACCATCGTGCTCCGCCGCGAGGCCGCGGGCGCCGAGCGCGACTGATTCCTTCGCGTCGACCTACGAAGCCCCTGTCGCGAACGCAGCGTCGCGACAGGGGCTTCGTCCATTTCAGACGCCGACGCGGCGCCCCCCTCAGTCGGTGACGCGGCCCTGGAACGCGATCTGGAGCACCTGGCGCGCGACCACCGGGGCGCGCACGCGCCACACCGGGTCGTTGCCCACGAGCACCGCGAAGGAGAGCCGCCGCGTGGCGTCCTCGGCGTTGCCCACGAACCAGGTCCACGCGCGGTAGGGCCTCGCCGCCGTGAGCGTCCCCGTCTTGCCGCCGACGGTCACGCCCTCGAGGAACCTCCGCCCCGCGCGGTCCCTGAACGCGCTGGTCGCCGTGCCCTCGGCCACGGTGCGCGCCATCGCGCGCGAGAGCATGGCCGCCACCTCGGGGCTCACCGCGCGCCTCCACGGCCGCGCGCCGCCGAGCATCACCGGCCGACCGCGCGCGTCGTCCACGCGCTCGACGATCCACGGCCGCGCCATCTGCCCGCGCGCCGCCACGCCCTGCGCGAGCATCGCGCCGTGCAGGGGCGAGAGCGTGCTGTTCCAGAAACCCGCGCAGGTGCGCGCGAAGCCCAAGGTGTCCTCAGGGATGTTCGCCGCGCTCGACGACACCGCGGCGTCGAAGGGCACGGGCTCGCCGAAGCCCCACGCCCGCGCCGCCGCGAGCTCCACGTCGGGCCTGAGGTGCTCCAGCGCCCTCCGCGCGAACACCGTGTTGGTCGAGTGGGCGAAGGCCTCGGGCAGCGTCGCGCAGTCGCGGTCGCGCCGCGGGTCGGCCACCAGGTCGCGCGCCGTCAGCGCGTGAAAGCCCCCGCTGTAGCAGGTCGTCTCGCGCTCGCTCACCCCCGCGGCGTAGAGCGCCGACGTGGTGACGATCTTGAAGACGCTCGCCGCGGGAGCAACCGCCTCGCGCGCGGGGTCGGCCCCTCCGCGCCCCGCCCAGACGCGAACGCGACCGTCGGCGGAGTCGACCACCACCACCGCGGCATAGGGCAGCGCGTGCCGCGCGAGGAGCGCCTGCACGTCGCGCTGCCACGCGGGCTCCAGGGTGAGCGTCGCGCGGCGGCCCTCGGGCATCGCGACGACGTAGCGCCCACTCCGGTCGTGGCGCGCGCGCTGCGGCGCGAAGCCCGGGACCAGCCCAGTGATCGCGACGGGCTCCGGCGCGCGCTCGGGGCCGGCGTCGACGATCGGCGCGACGGCGACCCTCACGGGCGACGGGCTCGGGCTGCGCTGCGCGTCGGCGCGGCCTCGCATGAACAGCGGCGCCGCGGCCCCCGCGAGGCCCAGCGCCGCGACGACTCCCGCGCGGATCTTCATGCCGCCGTGGCCGATAGCCGCCCGGCGGCGGTGACGTCCAGTTCTCGACGGGGACGACGCGGGCAATTCGTAGCGGGTCGCGCCGAGGCGTAGACTGCCTGACGGCGCGCATGGAGGAGAACACCAGCCCCTACCGCATCGTCGGCGCACCCCCGCGGCCCTCGCGCGAGCCCGGGCGCCGCGAGGCCTGCCTCGTGATCCTCTACGGCGAGAACCTCGGGAGCCGCGTGGCGCTCGAGTCGTCGCCGGTGCTCGTGGGCCGCGGGTCGCAGTGCGAGCTGCGCTTCGACGAGGAGTGCGTCTCGCGCACCCACTGCCGCATCGAGCCCGACCCCGCGACGGGCGGCTGGCGCGTGGTCGACCTCGGGAGCACCAACGGCACCTTCGTGAACGACCGCTCGGTGCAGACCGCGCCGCTCACGCACGGAGACCAGCTCCAGATCGGGCGGAACATCTGCAAGTTCCTCGACAGCGGCCACATCGAGTCGGCCTACCACGAGGAGATCTACCGGGTGATGACCACCGACGGCCTCACCCGCCTCGCGAACCGCCGCGCCTTCGAAGAGTCGCTGCAGCGCGAGTTCTCCCGCTCCACGCGCTACACCCGCCCGCTCTCGGTGATCGTGCTCGACATCGACCACTTCAAGCGCATCAACGACACCTACGGGCACCTCGCCGGCGACGCGGCGCTCCGGCAGATCGCGCAGTCGCTCGCGTCGAACCTCCGCCGCGACGACATCGCGGGCCGCCTCGGCGGCGAGGAGTTCATCGTGCTCCTGCCCGAGATCGACCGCGCCGGCGCCGTGGCCACGGCCGAGAAGCTCCGGCGCATCATCGCCGCGCGGCAGTTCGAGTTCGAGGGAACGATCATGCAGATCACCGTGTCGGCCGGCGTCGCGACGCGCGCGGTCACCGACAACGACCCCATCGAGATGGTGCGCCGCGCCGACGAGCTCCTCTACGCGGCCAAGCGCGAGGGTCGAAACCGCGTCCGGTCGTAGCGCCCGCGACCGCGTCGGTGGCATCGTCCCGCGCCGTGCGCCCCGGGCTCAGAACCCTCGCCGCCCGAACGCGCTCGCTCGCGTCGCGGCACCGCTTCTCCCTCGCCGTCTTCGCCGCCTCGTCGGTCGCCGCGCTGCGCGTCGGCTCGCTCACCCCGTCCGACGTCGACGAGGGCTTCTACGCGCTCGCCGCCGAGCTCGTCGCGCACGGCCGCGTGCCCTACCGAGACTTCTTCTACCCCCAGGCGCCGTACCTGCCGTACCTCCTCGCGCCGATCGCGCTCGTGTCGCCGACCCTCACCGCGATGCGCGCGGCGCTCTCGCTCTGCGTCGCCGCGACCGCGACCGTGGTGGCCGAAGGCGCGCGCCGGGCCACCCGCGCGTGGGAGGCCGGCCTCGCCGCCGCCGCCCTCTACCTCGTCAACGAGCTCACGTGGCAGTGGGGCCCGAGCGTGCGCCCCTACGGCCTCGCGGGCCTGCTCATCGTCTCGGCCGCGCTCCTCGTCTCGCAGGAGGAGCGCCCGTCGCCGCGTCGAAGCCTCGTCGCGGGCCTCCTCGTCGGCGTCGCGGCGGGCACGCGGCTCCTCCTCCTGCCCGCGATCGCGGCGGTGATCCTCGCGGCGTGGGTGCGCGGCGCGCGGTGGCAGCGCGCGCGCGCCGTGGCCCTCGCGCTCCTCCTCGCGCACGTGCTCTGGGCCCCCTACGGATCGCAGATGTCGGCGCTGCGCTGGGCCGCGCCGCTCGGCCTCGCGATCGCGGCGGTCGGCCCTCGCTTCATCGAGCGCGCGCGTCGCGGCGTGGCGGCGTCGCTCGGCGCCGCGGTCGCGCTGCTCCCCGCGGCGCTGCTCTACCGCGCGGCGCCCGAGGGCTTCGTCTTCGGCAACCTCGCCTTCCACGCGAACCGCGTGGTGCCCTCGTGGGGCGCGGGGCAAGCGCCGTGGTGGGCGCAGCGCGAGACCTGGGTCTACGGCCTCGCGGGCCTCGCGCCGATCAACCACCTCTCGGCCTTCGGCGTCGAGCTCGCGCTCATGGCCGTGCTCTCGCTCGTCGCGCTCGCCCTCTCGCCCGCGCGCCGCGTGGTCGCGCCGCTCGCCGCCGCGTCGAGCGTGCTGCTCGCGGCGCTCGTGCCGATGCCGGTGATCGAGCACTACTTCACCGTGGCCGTGCCGATGCTCGCGCTCACCGCGGGCGTCGGCGTGGGCGCCCTCCTCGGAGACCGCCCCGAGCGCTCGGTCGCGCAGCGCCTCGCGCTGCCGCTGAGCCTCGTCGCGGTGTGCGCGGTGCTCGGCGCGCCGAGCTTTCACCGCCGGTGGGTGCGCGGTCTGTACGGGGAGTTCCACCTCGCGGCGTTCCGGCCGCGCGCGGTCGACGCCGCCGCCGCGTGGACGCGCTGGGCGCTTCGACGTCACCCGGGCCCGCTGCTCGCGCTGTGGCCGGGCTCCGCGCTCGGCGCGTCGGGCGCGGTGATCCCCGGGACGGAGAACCACTTCGCCCGCGCGGCGCAGCTCCCCGACGACGACGCCCTGCGCCGGCGTCTCCGCGTGCGCTCGGCGGCCGAGGTCTACGGCCTCGTGATCCGCCGCGTGCCGTCGGTGGTGACCTTCGACCGCGAGGCGGAGCACCTCGACCCCACGCGCCTCCGCGACGTGCTCGAGCGCTGCGGGTACGAGCCCGTGCACGAGATCGAGGGCGTGGTGATCGTCTACGCGCGCAAGCCGGGGCCGGACGCCTGCGCGCCCGAGCCCCAGCGCTGAGCGTCAGCCCGGCACGCCGATGCCCGAGCCGCGCGCGGGCACCACGATGAAGACGGGCCGCGAGTCGACCACCGCGCCCGCGCGGCCGAGCACCTCGATGGTCGCGCGGAAGAGCCGCGCCGTCGTCCCGCCCTCCATGAAGTCGTTATAGAACTCGGCGTTGAAGATCACGCGGGTGCTGGGGGCGACGTTGAAGAAGGTGGTCATGTCGCGGCGGTCGTAGCCGTCGGGCGCGTCGGGCTCGCCGCGCACCGGCGTGACCGCCTTGATGAAGTCCGCGGTGGTGCGGCCCGACGGAAGGTCCATCGCGGTCGGGTCGGGCTGCACGCGGGTGGTGATGTCCTGCCGGTTCTGCCCCGCGAGTCGGGTGATGGCCTCGACGATCTGCGCCGACGCCGCGGCGACGTTGCGGCCCGGCCCGAACACCACGGGCATCCCCGAGCCGTCGGTGGTGCGCGTGCGCTCGGCGACGATCTGCGCGTTGTTGTACGTGAGCCCGCCGACCCCGAGGCCCACGTCGACGCCGACGAAGAAGCCGCCGCGACGGTTCAGCGCGGTGACCAGGTCGTTGCAGTTGTGGCCCCGCGGCGACGTCGGCGACCCGGGCGCGCAGCCGTCGTGCCACGGCGCGTCGGAGGCCAGCACGATGATCGGCACGCGGCCCTCGTTGAAGCACGCCCACCCGTAGCGCGGCGCCTCGGGGCGCGAGCCGCAGTCGGTGACCGGGTCGACCCGCGGCACCCACCCGTTGCCGCGAGGGTCGAGCGCGTTGCGCACCGAGATGCGCGCCTCGGCGCTGGTCTCGAAGCCGCGCGTGCCCCCGCCCTCGATGACCTCGTACGAGGCCTCGGTCTGGCACTCGGGGCCGTTGCCGCCGAAGAAGGCGCCGCCGGTGTCGGCGGCGATGGTGCGCATGTTGTTGAGCGCGGTCTGCGACGCGGAGACGTCTGGAGAGATCGCCTGACGCACCCAGAGGGTGTAGTCGCCGGGGCGACCCGGGAGGCCGTCGGTGCCGTCGGGCATCGCGTCGAAGGATCCGACGCCCACGCGGATGTCAGGGATCGCGCGCTGGATCCCGGGCACGATCGTGGTCGACAGGTTCGAGCGGAGGTTCGCGATGACCGGGTCCATGCTCTGCGAGTTGTCGACGAGGAAGAACACGTCGGCGGCGCGGATGCGCGTGGAGAACGCGAACTCGCGGTTCTCGCGCGGGCCCGTCATGGGCGGCGGGTAGTACGGCAAGACCACGTAGAGGGAGTTCTCTGGCGGGCGCGAGTCTCCGCTGCGCGCGTCGCTCATCGCGGCGCTCTCGATGAGGTCGGTCGCCCCGTCGCCGTCGGTGTCGGCGGCGCAGGGGTTGGTGCCGAGCATGAACTCCTCGCGGTCGGTGAGGCCGTCGTTGTCGGAGTCGCTGTCGCGGTAGTTCGGCACCGTGTCGTCGGGCGCGTCGCAGTTGTCGCCCGAGACGCCGCAGAGGAGCTCGCGGCGGTCGCCCGAGTACATCGGGTACGCGCGGCGCGCCTCGTCGGCGTCGGAGTAGCCGTCGCCGTCGGAGTCGGTGTCCATGGAGTCGGGCGTGCCGTCGCCGTCGGTGTCGGTGCCGGGCGCGCCCTCGACCTGGTCTGAGAGCCCGTCGCCGTCGGTGTCGGAGCAGGTCGTGACGCCGCCGTCGGTGCCGGGTCTGCCGCCGTCGACGCGCGCGTCGGAGGTCGCGCCCGTGTCGCGGCGCCCAGCGTCGGCCTGCACCACCAGGCTGTCGTCGCCCGTCGCCGAGCACGCGGCCACAGTGACCGAGAGGAGCAATGGGGACCGTAGCCACTTCAAGAATCGCATCGAAGACCTCGCTCCACGCGCCGCCTCGAGAGACACCGGGGCGCAGATGTCTCTTACCCCTCTCGGAGAAATCGAGGCAAGCAGCGGCGTTCGCGCCGCGACGTGGGGCTCGCGTGACCACCCCGCCACGTCGACGCGAGACCGCGTCAGCGGAGGCGCGGCGCCGACTGCACCATCGGCGAGACCGGCGCGGCGAAGGCGCCGCCGCGCGCGGGAGCGGGCGCGGCGAAGGACGGGGCGGGCGCGACGTACGACGGCCGCGGCGCGGCGACAGCGGCGCGCACGTTGTACGAAGGGGCGGCTGACACCGTGGGCGCGGAGGGCGCCGCCCACGACGCGGGCGCGCGCGCGACCAACGGCGTGACGGGCGCGCTGGGCACGGCGCGAGCGCCGCCGTACGAGGGCGTCGGCGCGTACGCGGTGGAGCCGAAGGCCGACGGCGCGTTCGCGACGAAGGGCGAAGGGGTCGAGAAGCGCGGCGCGGTCGCGGCGTATGCCGGCGGGAGCGTCGGGAGCGCGCGCGGCGCGTCGACGTATCCCGCGCGGGAGGGCGACGCGGGGACCGAAGCGAAGTCGCGCGCGGCGAAGCTCGGCGGCGCGGAGGGCGACGACGCGTGAGAGGCCGTGGGGATCTCGTGGGTCGAGCCGAGGGAGATGGTGCCGAGGCGGGGCGTGCCCGTCGCGTCGCGCACGACGCTGAACCCGCCGCGAGAGGCGCCGAGGTCGGTCGCGTCGGCGTAGAGCGCCGTCGCGCCGCCCGAGGTCGGTCGCGGCACCTCGAGCGCCGAGGGGATCGACGCGACCCGATCGGGCAGCACCCGCGCGTCGAGAGGAACGCCCGCGCGCGTCGCGCGGCCGCCCTCGTCGGGGACGCCCACCCGAGGCGTGGCGCGCACCGCGTCGGACCACGCGTCGGAGACTCCCACTGAGGCGATGCTCTGCCCGGCCCCCACCGCGGGGCCGTGGGAGTACACCGCGCCGCCGTGACCCGGCCTCGCGTCGATGGGCGCGGTGCGCGCGTAGAGCGACGACGCGCCGCTGCCCGCGACCACCCGGCCCGCGAGGCCCGCGCCGGCGAGCGCGCCCGCGGAGCAGTAGACGAAGGGAGCGACGTAGGCGGCCCCCGCGGGCGCGAGCGGCGCCCAGCCCACCCAGCCCGCGCCCGAGCGCCAGTCGACCCAGGCCGGCGCGAAGGTGCTCCCAGGCACCCACGCCCATCCGGCGGAGACGTTCACCCAGCGGCCGTAGTGGAAGGCCACCGCGCCCCACGGCAGGTCGCTCTGCCAGAACCACCCCGCCGTCGTCGACACCCACCGGCCGTCGGTGACGTAGGGGACGAAGCGGTCTCCGCCGCCGGAGTTACGCCCGGGCACCCAGATCATCCCGTAGGTCGGGTCTTCGACCCAACGGCCGTAGCCCGCGAGCGCGGCCTCGATGCGCTCGCCATCGAGCCGCGCGGGGACGCTCCCGAGCGAGACCGTCGCGAGGCGGTTCGCCGGCGCTGCGCCCCGCACCTCGATCTCGGTGCGCTGCGAGACGGTGATGATCCGGTCGCGGTACACCACGCAGCCCTGCGAGAGCGCGAGGAACGCGAGCGCGA
The DNA here is from genome assembly GCA_041389825.1 of Polyangiales bacterium. Lineage (GTDB taxonomy): Bacteria > Myxococcota_A > Polyangia > Polyangiales > JAEYZO01. The sequence goes on from JAWKRC010000010.1 coordinate 60,236, forward strand.
GCGTCAGTCGAGTGCGAGTGAGCATGGCCGTGAGCGCCTCCCGAGCGCGCACGTTCGCCTTACCACGCTTCGCGCGCGGCGGTCAGGGGAGCGTCGTCTCCTCGTCGGCGACCACGGCCATCACGTCGGCGACGGAGGCGCACTCGACGAGGCGGCCCCGCACGCGGCGGTCACGCAGGAGCTTCGAGACCCGCGCCAGCGCGCGGAGCTGGTCGCCCGGGCAGCGCTCGGGCGCGAGGATCGCGACGAAGATCTTTACGGGCCGACCGTCGATGGAGTCGAAGTCGACGCCGTCGGGCGCGAGCGCGAGCGCGGCCACCACGCGGGTGATGCCCGGGAGGCGGCCGTGCGGGATCGCCACCTCGTCGCCCACGCCCGTGGAGGCGAGGCTCTCTCGGTCGCGCAGCACGCGGACGATGGAGTTGGGGTCGGGCGTGTCGCGGCAGGTGGAGAGCAGCGAGGCGAGGACGGCGAGGGCCTCGTCTTTCGACGTCGCCTTCAGCGACGTACTCACCCTCGACTCGTTGAGGAGGTCGCTCAGCCGCATGGCGTCGGCGCGGAATACTCTCCTGCTGCGAGAGTGTCCAGCGCCGAACGCCGCGCCGCGAGAACTACTCTCCGCCCTCGTCGCTGAGCGCCTCGGCGGTGGTCGGAGCGATCTGCGCGGCGCTCGGCCCGCCCTTCTTGTTGCGGGTCGCCGCGTCGTGGTGCTTCGAGATCTGGTGCTCGACCTTGTCGAGCATGAGGTCGATCGACTTGTACATGTCGTCGCTGTCGTGCCGCGCCTGGTACTGACGGCCCGCCGTGGTGATCAGCACCTCGGCCACGTGCTGGTGGCGCTCGGTCGAGAGCGTGACGTGCGCGTCGAGCGGCTGCCGGAGGTACTTCTGTACCCGCTCGAGCTTGTCGTTCACGTAGGTCTTGAGCGCGTCACTCGATGCCACGTGCCTGAAGGTGATCGCGATTCCCATCACGTCCTCCGTCCTTCGGTCTGACGCGCGGCCTCCGGGGCCTCGCCCGCCAGACGCTCCATGCCCGTCGTTTCTCTTTCGGCCGACGGCGACGAGCAACCTGCCAGCGACTACTGGGTTACTCCTCGCGAAGCGGTCTGTGAAGGGGTTGGCGACACTCCCGTGTCGTTCGCGTGGCGGCCCGAGGGTCCGGCCCTCAGTAGTACTGCTTGCGCTTCGCGCTCGAGAGGATGCCCAGCATCTCCCGGTATTTCGCGACGGTGCGCCGGGCGATGATGATCTTCTGCCCCGCGAGCTGCTTCACGATCTGCTCGTCCGAGAAGGGGTTCTTGGGGTCCTCCTCGGCGATGATCTTCTTGATCGCCTGCTTCACGCTCTCCGAGGCGATGTCCTCCTGGGCCACGCGCCGGATGGAGCTGTTGAAGAAGTACTTCAGCTCGAAGATCCCCCGCGGGGTGTGCACGTACTTGTTGGTCGTGACGCGCGAGATGGTGCTCTCGTGCATCCCCACGGCGTCGGCCACGTCGCGAAGGATCATCGGCCTGAGGTGGTTGATCCCCTTCTCGAAGAAGTCGCGCTGCTTCTCCACGATGGCCTGGGTGACCTTCACGATGGTCTTCTGCCGCTGGTCGAGCGAGCGCACGAACCACTTGGCCGAGGCGAGCTTGCCCTGGATGAACTCCCGAGCCTTCGGGTCTTTCATCAACGCCCGGGCCTGCTGCTCGTTGATCTTGAGCTTGGGCATCCCGTCGTCGTTGGTGCTCACCACGTAGTCGTCGCCGACCTTGTGCACGTACACGTCGGGCGTGATGTACGCGGGCTCCTCGGTGGTGAAGTTCCGACCGGGCCGCGGCTCCAGCGTCGAGATGAGCTTGGCGGCGTCGTAGACGTCCTGCAGCTCGCAGCGCAGGTCGCGCGAGATCGCGCCGAAGTTCCTCCGCTCAAGGTTGGGCAAGTGGTGGTCGACGACCTGCCACACGATGTCGTCGTCGTCGTACCCGAGGAACTCGAGCTGCACGAGCAGGCACTCGCGCAGGTCGCGCGCGGCCACCCCCACCGGGTCCATCGCCTGGATCATCCCCAGGACGATCTCGGCGTCCTCGGGGTCCATCCCTGACTCGCGGGCCAGGTCTTCGATGGTGAGCGCGCGCCGCGCCTGCTCCGCCGCCTCGGGCGACAGCTCCGCGGCGGGGGCCTCGGTCTCAGCCTCGGCGCGGGCCTCGACGCCCTCGCCCTCGAAGCCCTCACCCTCGGCGACCTCCTCCTCGGGCTCCTCTTCGGGCATCACCGGCACGGCGTCTTTGCCCGCCGCGCGGAGGTTCAGGTAGCCGTTCTCGTCGAGGTTGTGGATCACCAGCAGCGCGAAGCGCCGCTCGGTGTCGGTCAGCGTCGACAGCCGGATCTGGTCTTCGAGGTGGTCGGTGAGCTTGGTGCGCCCCGTGAGCGTCGCTTCGAGGGAGGGCAGGTCTTCGTCCGACAGCCGACCCTGCGTAGGGAGCGGCGTCTGGTTCGCGTAGGCGTCGAGGAACTTCTCCCAGTAGTCCTGCTGGGCCGTCTCGGAGATCGCGTTGCGCTCCTCCATGGTGCTCGGGAGCTTGTCGCGCTGCTCATCGAGCGCCGCGACCCGGTCGACCGTGGGCGTCTCGGCCTCGGCGTGGGCCCGCTCGACCTCGGGGGAGTCGCCGCCCTCATCGAGGATGGGGTTGCCCAGCATCTCCTCCCGCACTGCGTCGATCAGCTCGAGGCGCGACAGTTGCAGAAGCCGGATCGCCATCTGCAACTGAGGGGTCATCACCAGCTTCTGGTGGAGCCCCTGAAGTAGCTTGATCTCCATCCTCGCCTCCTCCGCCAGCGACCCTCAAGCGCCGCGACGACCGATCCTAAGCCTTCGGCGCTGAGTTTGCATCATAAACCCGCAGCGTCGGATGGGGGCTCACGGCGGGCGCGCTGACCTCTCGGAGGACGCGGTCGGCGAGGGCGAGGGCCGCGTCGAGGGTCGGGTCGTCGTCGACCTCGACCTCGTCGTGCGCCGCGAGCGCGAGGTCGAGGCCCGAGAGGGGGTCGCCCACCTCGGCGCCGACCGTCGCGGGCTCGGGGCGACGCAGCGCCCCCAAGGGCGCGCCGACCGAACGGGCGTCGGCGAGGCCGAGGGTGGCCGTGTGGTCGAGCCAGACCTCGACAGGCGTTCGCAGCAGCGCGGTCGAGCGCGGAGAGAGCACCCCCGCCGTCACGGCCAGGGCGCCGAGCCGGTCGAGCGACGTACGGAGCCGGTCGAGCGAGCGCTCCCGCTCTCGCCACACGATCTCGGCCGCGGCCTCGGAGACGGTCGGGCTGTCGGGGTCGAGCCCGCGCGCCTGGTCGGCCCACGCAAGCGCGACGGCGCGGCGCACGGCTTCGCGCTCACGGAGGAGCGACTCTCGGAGCGCCCCCGCCGCCTCGGCCAGGGCCTCCCGCGCGGTGCGCCTCGCCCGCGTCGACTCCGCGGAGCTCTCGCGCGCAGCGCGGGCGCGGTCGAGCACCGCCAACGCACGCACCGCCACGCGGGCGCGCTTCCACGCGAGGCGCTTGCCCGAGAGCTCCCGGTCGACGAGCCAGGCGATCACCGCGCGGTCGTCGGCCCCGTCGGCCTCCCCCTCCAGCGCCCGTCGCGACGAGAGCGCCGCGACGCAGGGCGCAAGCGCCCCGAGGCCCTCCGCGAGCGCCGCGAGGACCGCCCCTCGCTCCTCATCGGCCAGACGGTCGGCCTTGTTCAGCACCCCCACCGCAGGAACCCCCGCGTCCCTCGCGGCGGTGAGCGCCTCGCGCTCGCTCTCCTTGCCGGCCTGACGCGCGTCGAAGACCCAGAGGGCCACGTCGGCGAGGTCGAGCGCGCGCCGCAGCGCAGCCCCCGAGCCGTCCCCCGCGTTGGTGCCGGGGGTGTCGATCACCTCGACCCGGCCGAGGGTGGGCGTCGGGAGCGTCACCTCGACGTGGTCGACCTCCGCGCCCGACGCGCGCAGGCGCGCTTCGACCCTCGGCGCGTCTTCGACCGGGCACTCCACCGTCACCCCGCTCCGCTCGACGACCCTCGCGCCGCGCTCTCCCTGCCGGAGCCAGTGCACCTGCGCGGTCGTCGGGAGCACCCCCATGGGCGACACCACCGCGCCCACGAGCGCGTTCACGAAGGTGCTCTTGCCCGCGCTGAACTCTCCTAGCAGGGCGACCCTGAGCGGCGCGTCGAGCTCCCGGCGCAGGTCGGTGAGGGCCTCGGCGAGCCGCGGAGCCTCGGTCGAGGGCCAGTCGGCGAGCCGCGCAGAGACCGCGTCGAGGAGGACCACCAGGTCCGCGCTCCAGCGCGACGCCCAGGTCGAGGCGAGGGCGTCGAGCGCCTCGGCCTGCGTCGGAGGCCACGCGAGCGCCGACCGCAAGATCGCCACCGGGTCATCGCCAGGGTCCGACGCGAGGGCGACGATCGCCGCAGAGCCCTCCCGCGCGGGCGCTTCCTTCGCCCAGCGGGCGGCGAGCGACGGGGCCGCGCGCCACGCCGCGAGGAGCGCCCATCGCCACACGGCCTCGGGCACGTCTGCGCCCGCGACATCGTCGAGGTTCGCGGGCGGCGCCCCCTGCGCGAGCGCGCTCACCCGACGGACGATCGAGCCCACCGCGGCGCCAGCAGAGGCGAGCACGGCCCGCACCGCGCCCGCGTCACGACCTTCGAGGGCCTCGACCAGCGGGCCGAGGGCGTCGGTCTCCCCCACGAGCCACGCGCGCCGCAGCGCGATCACCGCCGCGTCTCGGTCGCCCAGCGCGAGGGCCACGGCGCCGAGCGCGCGGTTCGAAGGGCCGTCGATGGCCGAGACCGCCCGGCGCGCGCGGTCGTAGGCGGCGCGGGCCCGGTCGAGGTCTCCGCGGGCGAGCGCCCCCTGGGCGATCAGCGCCCACGCGCCCGAGCAGCCCGGGTCGGCCAGGGTGGCGCCGCGGGCCATGCGGAGGGAGGCGCCGTCGAGCCCCCGCGCCCGCAGGTCTCTCGCGGCCTGGAGCAGTCGGTCGGCGACCTCGGGTCCGGCGCCCTGCGCGCTCGCCCGTAGCCGGGCCTCGGCCTCCAGGGCCACCGGAACGTCTCCCTGGGCGGCCGCCAGGGAGGCCAGGCGGGCCTGCGCGGGCGGCGGGAGGGCGCGCTCGCGGGACTCGGCCACGAGGGTCGAGAGGGCATCCCAGGGGCGCCCCGAGGCCGTCAGGGCCTCGACGTAGAGCATCACCGCCGGGAGCCACCGGGGCGACAGCGCGCGGGCCGACTCCGCGAGCTTCAGCGCCCGGTCGACGTCCCCCGCCTTCAGGTGCCGCTCGCCGCGCCGGGTGAGGTCCACGGCCTCCACCGCCGGCGGGAGCACCCGGTCGAGGAGCCTCTCGAAGCGGTCGATCAGGTCCATCAGCTCGGCCCGAGGGGGTACCACACCGACGGCCCACGAAGCTCTGCGGAGCGCCCACGCACCCACAGGGCACCTGGCCCTTCGCCGCGGCCTCCGTCGGGGGTTTGCTGCGCGTCGTCGCCCGGTGGTATCCGCTCGCCGCCGATGCCCTCCGGGACGTCCGACCCGCCCGCGCCCCAAGGCGTCTTCGCGAAGCGGATGCTCCTCCTCTCGCTCGGCACGCTGCTCTCGCGCGTGCTCGGGATGGCCCGCGAGACCCTCATCGCCGCCACCTTCCCCGTGGCCGCGACCGACGCGTTCTTCGTCGCGTGGCGCATCCCCAACTCCCTGCGCGCCCTTCTCTCCGAGGGCGCGCTCTCGACGGCCTTCGTGCCCGTGCTGTCCGAGACGCTCCAGCGGGGAGACAAGGCCTTCACGCGCCGCACCTCCGACGAGTCGCTGCCCGCCCTGCCGCCCGGGGTGAGCGAGCGCGACGCCCTCCTCGCGCACAACGGAGAGGCCCTCCGCGAAGCGCTCGCGCGCATCCGGGCCGCGTCGCTCCTCGCGCTGATCCCCACGACGCTCCTCGGGATGCTCTTCGCCCCGCAGGTCATGGCCCTCACCGCTGGCGACTTCGGCGGCGACGCGCACCGCCTCGCCCTCGCGACGGGCCTCCTGCGCGTGCTCTTCCCGTACATCTTCTTCATGGGCTCGGCCGCGGTGGGGATCGCGGCGCTCCAGACCGTCGGCCGCTACGGCGCCCTCTCCTTCGCGCCCGCCGCGCTCAACGTGGCCTTCCTCATCGCGCCCTTCGCGTTCGTCCCGATCGCGCAGCGCATGGGCTACGACGGCGTGTACGGCCTCGCCGCGGGCGCGATCCTCGGCGGCGCGCTGCAGCTCCTCGCGCTCGTCCCCTCGCTCCGTCGGCACGGGCTCTTGCCCCGGCCGGTGCTCGACCTGCGCCACCCCGCGGTGCGCCGCGCGGGCGTGCTCATCGCGCCGACCCTCTTCGGCCTCGCGATCTACCAGATCGACGTGATCCTCTCGAACCGCTTCCTCGCGGGGCTACCCCCGGGGGCGACGAGCTTCTTCTCGTACGCGCAGCGCATCGCCGACATCCCGCAGGGGCTCTTCATCCTCTCGATCACCGGCGCGCACCTGCCCGAGCTCTCGTCGGCCTTCGCCTCGGGAGACCGCACGAAGGCCGAGTCGCTCACCGCGCAGATGATCCGCGTGGCGGCCTTCGTCGCGATCCCCACCTCGGTGCTCCTCGCCACCTGGGGAGAGGCCATCGTGCCCGTGATCTACGGCTACGGCCGCTTCGCCAGCATGGGAGGCCGCGGCGTCGCCGAGGTGGTCGCCTCGCTCCGCTGGCAGGCCGCGGGCGTCGCGCTCCTCGCGCTCGTGCGGCAGCTCACGGCCTGCTTCAACGCCGCGCAAGACACCCGCACGCCCGTGTGGATCTCCGCCGTCGACCTCTGCGCGTTCATCGCCCTCGCCCTCGCCCTGCGCGGCCCCATGGGCCACCCCGGCGTCGCCGCGGCCATCACGGGCTCCACCGCGGTGCAGCTCGCGCTGCTCGTCGCGCGCTCGCGGAAGCACGTCTCCCTGCCCTGGGGCGCCATCGCGTCGACCCTCGCGCGCGTCGCCGTCGCGTCGGCGGCGATGGGGCTCGCCGCGCGAGCGATCGTGGCGCGCGTCGACCTCACCGGGCCGGGGCTCACCCCGAAGCTCCTCGCGGTCGTCGGTGCCGCCGCGCTCGGAACGGTGTATCTCGTCGCCGCATGGCTCCTCCGCATCGACGAGCTCCGCGAGGTGACGGCAAAACTCACGCGCCGCCTGCGACGTCGCCGCTAGACTGCCTCGACGCGCGCTACGTCGCCGAGAGCAGGCCGGGCTCTCCGCTCCCCTCGCCCACCGAGCCCGAGGTCGCCTTCGCGGGCCGATCGAACGTGGGCAAGTCGACCCTGCTCAACCGGCTGTGCCAGCGGCACGGCCTCGCGCGCACCTCGAAGACGCCCGGGTGCACCCGCGGCGTGGTGCTCTTCTCCGTGCGCCTGCGCGACGAGACGCGCTTCACCATCGCCGACCTGCCCGGCTACGGCTTCGCCGAGCGGTCGAAGTCCGAGCGCAAGGCGTGGGGCTCGCTCATCGAGGCGTACATCCAGTCGCGCGCGTCGCTCTCGCTCGTGGTGGTGCTGGTCGACGGCCGACGCGGGCTGCTCGACGACGACCTCCAGCTCATCGAGTGGCTGCAGCACATCCACCGGCCCTTCGTGGTCGGCGTGACGAAGGTCGACAAGCTCTCGCGCAGCGAGCGGGGGCGCGTCGTGGCCGCGGTGCGCGCCGAGTCGGGCGCCGTCGTCGTGCCCCTCTCGGGCGAGACCGGAGAGGGCCGCGAGGAACTCCTCCAGCGCTTGAAGCGCTACGTGCGCCCCGAGGTCGCCGAGGCCCAAGCGGGCACAGCCCTCGCCGACGGCGAGAACGATTCTCCGACGAACGAAGACGAAACGGAGCCTGACACAGCCGTGACACAGCCTTCATAGACCGCGCCGCGATGGCGCGTTCGTGCGCGGCACAACGTTGACGCACCCGGAGCCCTGACCGACAGTACGGCCATGCTCCTCCGCCTGCTCGCGCCACTCACTCTGGCGGCGTTGACGCTGTTCTCCACCGCGGCGATGGGAGGGGCAGAACCCCCCGTGCGGATGCCGGTGAAGATCGTCGACGTGCGCGGCGCGGCGGCGCTCGTCTCGCGCGGCGCGGCCGTGCTCGACGCGCGCGACGCGGCGTCCTTCGCGCAGGGTCACCTGCCGGGCGCGCAGATGTACGCGTGGCAGGCCTTCACCGGAGAGGGCGCGTCGCGCGGGCGCTTGAAGCCAGACCTCGAAGCGATCGCGCAGTCGCTCGCCGCGCTCGGCGTCGACGGCGGGCGACCGACGCTCGTGTACGGCGGCGTCGCCGGCGCGTGGGGAGAGGAAGGGCACGCCGCGTGGCTGCTCGCGCTCCTCGGGCACCCAGACATCGCGCTCCTCGACGGGGGCTTCGCCGCGTGGAGGGCCGCGGGTCGGCCGGTGGTGACCTCCTACGCGCGGCCGAGCCCCGGGCGCTTTCGAGCGCGACCGCGCGAGGAGTTCCGCGCGACGCGCGAGCAGGTGCAGCGCGCGCGGCAGGTGATCGACGTGCGCACCGCGGTGGAGTTCCGCGGCGCGACGCCCTACGGAGAGGCCCGCGGCGGGCACGTCCCTGGCGCGCGCAACCTCGACTGGCGCGGGCTCTTCGACGAGGGCGGCCGGGTGGTGAGCGCGGCGCGCCTGCAGCGAACGCTCGAGGCCCTCGGCGTCGACACCCGCGACGAGGTCGTGGTGTGCTGCACCTGCGGCGTGCGCAGCGCGATGGCCGCGGCGGCGATGGCCGCGCGGGGCGTGCCGAGGGTGCGCAACTACGACGCCTCGCTCGCCGAGTGGTCCGCCGACCCGTCGCTCCCCCTGGAGTCGTGACCTCGCTCCGCCCCGAGCGCGGCGACCTGCGCGTCCCCCGCGGCGTGCGCTGCCCGAACTGCGGCGACGCGCTCGGCCCCGGGGTGCTCCGCTGCCCCCGTGACGGCGCGCTCATCAACGACCATTTCGACCCGCTCGTGGGCGCCACCCTCGCGGGCCGCTTCCGCCTCATCGCGCGCCTCGGCCGCGGCGGGATGTCCTCGGTCTACCTCGCGCGGCACACCGTGATCGACCGCCTCGCCGCGGTGAAGGTGCTCCGCCACGACCTCTCGGGCGACCCCGTGCATCGCGACCGCTTCCTGCGCGAGGCGCGCGCGGTGAACCGCATCCAGCACGAGAACATCGTCGACATCACCGACTACGGCGAGACCTCCGACGGCGTGGTCTTCCTGGTGATGGAGTACCTCCCGGGCGACTCGCTCCTGTCGGTGATCGCGCGGGGTCCGCTGTCGCTGCGGCGCTCGCTCGACATCGCGCGTCAGATCGCGGCGGGGCTCGGCCGCGCCCACCAAGCCTCGGTGATCCACCGCGACCTCAAGCCCGACAACGTGGTGCTGATCCCCCGCGACGAGCGCGGCGAGCTCGTGAAGGTGCTGGATTTCGGCATCGCGAAGCTCCTCGACCAGCCCGCCCTCACGCTGAACCACAAGGTCTTCGGCACCCCCGGGTACATCGCCCCGGAGTACGCGACGGGCGGGGCGATCACCCCGCGCACCGACCTCTACTCGCTCGGCGTGGTGCTCTACGAGATGGTCACCGGCTCGTTGCCCTTCGACGTGGAGCACGTCGGGGAGCTGCTGGTGAAGCACGTGCTCGAACCGCCGGTGCCGCCGCGAAAGCGGGTCGCGTCGCTGCCCGAGCCCGTCGAGGCGCTGATCCTCCGCTGCCTCTCGAAGGACCCCGACGGTCGCCACCGCGACGCGTACCACTTCATCGAAGACGTCGACCGGCTCATGCGAGACCTGCGCGGAGACCCCCTGGCCGACGCCGTCCTCGGCCCGCCCCGTCCGTCCATCGTGCTCGGCGGCGCGCGGGGCATCCACGTCGAGGGGCTCGGCGACCGCGAGGCCGAGGAGTCGCCCACCACGCTGCGCCCGATGCTCCGGTCGATCCACGAGGAGGAGACCGAGCGCGGCCCGGCCCGCGTCGAGGCGCCGCCCGTCGTCGAAGACCCGACGCCCGTCGACGGCGTGCCTCCGCGGGGCGGGGTGCTCGACCTGCCGAGCCCGTCGAGGATGAGCACGCCCCTCCTGCCCGCGGCGTGGAGGGAGTTCCTCTCGGCGCTGCAGGGTCGGCTCGGGGAGCGGTACTGGGGCTCGCTGCCCCCCGCGGTGGGCGCGTGCTGCGAGCGGATGGAGGCGCTGGTGGCCGAGCTGGCCGAGCGCGCGGTGGGGGCCGACGTGTCGAGCGCGCGCATCCTCGGGCTCGAGGTGCGAGGGCGGGAGTTCCGCAGCACCATCGGCCAGGCGATGGACGCGCTCGCCGCTGACCTCTCGCAGCGGCAGCGTCGGCGCGACGAGGCCAGCGCCCGCCGCGACGAGCTCTACCGGCGCCGAGAGGACGCCCTCGCCGGGGTGCTCCACGGCGACCCCGACGCGCAGGGCGAGGCCGACGCGCGGCTGTGGGAGCTGGCCGCGTGCGAAGAGCTCCTCCGCGACGAGGTGCGCGCCTGCGAAGACGTCGAGTACCAGCTCGGCCACCTGTCGCAGCAGCTCGAAGAGATGAACGTCGCGCTCGAGTCTGAGCAGGTCGCGCTCCAGCGCGAGGTCGAGGCGGGGGTGGGGGCGATCCTCGAGGTCGACGCGTCGCTGCGCCGCGAGGTCGAGCTCCTCGACGCGCTCACGACGACCGCGGTGAGGCATTGATGCCCTCGCCGCTGTTTTGTTAGGGTGCGCGCGTGGCGAAGACACCGTCGCTCCCCAGGTCCGCGTCGGCGCTCGCGCGCGCGGCCCTCGCGCTCTGCCTCGGCCTCGCGCCCTCGATCACCTCGGCGCAGCCGCGGCGGCCCCCGACGAGGCCCACCCAGGCCGCGGGCGACCAGTCGCTCCAGGCGGCGCGGCAGGCCTACACCGAGGGGACCGAGCACTTCAACATGGGCCGCTACGCCGAGGCCCTCGAGTCGTTCCAGCGCGCGTACACGCTGCGCACGAACCCCGTGGTGCAGCGGCCCATCGCCGAGTGCCACGAGCGCCTCGACCACGTGCCCGAGGCCATCGCGGCCTTCGAGGCCTACCTCGCGGGCGTCCCCAACGCGACCGACCGCGCGGCCGTCGAGGCCCGGCTCACCGCGCTGCGGCAACACCCCGGCCGCGTCGCGGTCACCTCGACGCCCCCCGGCGCGCTGATCGTGGTCGACGGCAACGCGACCACCGACCGCACGCCCGCCGAGGTGTCCGTCCCTCCCGGCACGCATCGGATCTCGCTCCAGGCAGAGAACTTCGACGCGACCGAGCAGCCCGTCGAGGTGAGCCCCGGCGCGAGGGCCGAGGTCACGGTGCCGCTCGTCGCGCGCGCGCCGCAGCCGACGACCACGCCCACGCAGATCGCCGAGCCCGAGCCGACACCGACGCCGACGCCGATCACGGTGGAGCCGATCGATCGACCGCGCCGCGGCGTGAGCCCGGCGGTGTGGGTCGCCGCGGGCGTCGCGGGCGCGGGCTTGATCGCGGGGACGGTGTTCGGCGTGATGGCGCTCTCCGACGCCAACGACTACGAGCAGACCCCGACGCGCGACACCTACGACCGCGGCCGCACCAACGCCTTGATCTCAGACATCGGCTTCGGCACGGCGATCCTCGGGGCGACCGTGGCGGTGGTGGTCTACTTCGCGGGCCGCGGGCGCAGCGAGCGCCCCGCGGCGACGCAGGCGGTGGGGATCGGCCCCGGCAGCCTCACCGTGCGGTTCTAGAAGAAGGATCCTGCGGGTGACCAAGCAGCATCGTCGGGTCAGGTTCGCCGCGGTGGCGCTGAGCGCGTTGGCCTTCGCGGTGGGGTGTCAGCTCGTCGCGACCTTCGACGAAGACCGCCTCGACGGCGGCCTCGCCGACAGCGGCGTGACCGACGCCGGCGCCGACGCGCAGACCGTCGACGCGGGAGACGCGGGCGACACTGGCGTCGTCGACGTCCCGGTCGACGTCGGGCAAGACACGGGCGTCGACGCGGGCGAAGACACCGGACCCGTCGACGCGGGCGAAGACACGGGCGTCGATGCAGGCCCCGCCGACACTGGCCCCATGGACACGGGACCGACGGATACGGGTCCCACCGACACCGGGCCCACCGACACCGGGCCCACCGACACCGGGCCCATCGACGCGGGTCCGACGGACACGGGGCCCGCCGACACCGGGCCCATGGACACCGGACCGGCCGACACTGGGCCCACCGATACCGGGCCTGAAGACACCGGGCCGACCGACACGGGGCCTGAAGACACGGGGCCCGCCGATGCTAGCGACACCGACGCGGGCGACGACGCCTCTACGGGTGACGTCGAAGACGCGTCGGGCGACGCCGACGACGCGGCGCCCTGACGCCGCACGACAGAACGCGCGCCCACGCCGCCGCGCGCCGCGCGGTCGACGCGCGGCGAAGAGGAGCGATGAGGGCACGATGAGCGACACTGCGATCCGAGAGGTCATCGGTCGGGAGATCCTCGACTCACGAGGCAACCCCACGGTGGAGGTCGAGGTCTTCCTCGAGGGCGGCGCGAGCGGTCGGGCCGCGGTGCCGTCGGGCGCGAGCACGGGCGTGCACGAGGCCCTCGAGCTGCGCGACGGCGACGGCCGCTTCGGCGGCAAGGGCGTGCTCAAGGCCCTCGAGCACGTGCACCACCTCGGCAAGGCCATCGAAGACCTCGACGCCCTCGACCAGGCCCGCGTCGACGCGGTGATGATCGACGCAGACGGCACGGCCAACAAGTCTCGCCTCGGCGCCAACGCGATCCTCGGGGTGTCGCTCGCCATCGCGCGCGCGGGCGCCGACGCGCTCGGCCTGCCCCTCTGGCGATACCTCGGAGGCGTCACTGCGAGGGCGCTGCCCGTGCCCTTGATGAACATCCTCAACGGGGGCGCGCACGCCGACAACGGACTCGACGTGCAGGAGTTCATGATCTGCCCCGTCGGCTTCGAGCGCTTCTCCGACGCGCTGCGGGCCGGGGCCGAGGTCTTCCAGAAGCTCAAGGGGGAGCTCAAGAAGGCCGGGCTCTCGACCGCGGTGGGCGACGAGGGCGGCTTCGCGCCGCGCGTCGGCAACAACGAAGAGGCCCTCGAGCGCGTCGCGAAGGCCGTGGAGTCCGCGGGGTACAAGCTGGGGTCGCAGATCGCGCTCGCGCTCGACGTCGCCGCGTCTGAGCTCTACGACGCCGAGACGAAGCGCTACCGCTGGAACGGCGAGACCGTCACCGGCGACGCGCTGATCGAGAAGTACGCGACGCTCGCGGGGCGCTTCCCGCTCATCTCCATCGAAGACGGCGCCGCCGAAGACGACTGGGACACCTGGAAGGCCCTCACCGCGAAGCTCGGCGCGCGCACCCAGCTCGTGGGCGACGACCTCTTCGTCACCAACCCCACGCGGCTCCGCAAGGGCATCGACCAGGGCGTGGCGAACTCGATCCTCATCAAGCTCAACCAGATCGGGAGCCTCACCGAGACCCTCGACACGATGCGACTCGCGTCTCGCGCGGGGTACACGAACGTCGTGTCGCACCGCTCGGGCGAGACCGAAGACAGCTTCATCGCCGACCTCGCCGTGGCCACCAACGCCGGCATGATCAAGACCGGCTCGCTCTGCCGCGGAGAGCGCACGGCCAAGTACAACCAGCTCCTTCGCATCGAGCACACGCTCGGCGACGACGCGATCTACCCCGGCGCCGCGGCCTTCAACGCGAAGCTGGCCTGACCGACGGCGAGAGCGGCAGGCGCAGGAGCCGCGCCGCGTTCTCGCCGTAGACCTTTCGCAGCACCGCGTCGGGCAGCCCCACGCCCGAGATCGTCCACCGCCCTTGGATGGGCGTCGGGTTCTCGAAGCGCCGGTCGGTCGACTCGAAGTAGCGGAAGGTCGACCGCCAGAACCTCCGCTCGTCCTCCGCGGTCGGCGGCGTCTCGCCCGTGGAGCCCAGCATCAACTGCTCGGGCGCGGGCCCGACGCCGAGGTCGGTGCCGAACAGCACGCGGTCCTGCCAGCGGAGGAAGAACGCTCGCATCCGCGCGGGGTCGTGGCGACCGAACTCGGGCACCCGCGCGGCGGTGTCGATGTAGTAGTTCGGCGCGCGCTGGAGCAGCCGCTCGACGCGGTCGGGGTCCTCGGCGGCGTTGCCGAAGTGAGCGCCGATGAAGGTCGTGCGCGGGTGTCGCAGCACGCGACGGTCGAACTCGTCGAGGACCTCGGTCCACCGCGGGTAGCGCGGGTCGGCGAAGCTCCACGCGGGGTGCGCGCGGAGTTCTTCCCACCGCTCGTTCGCGGGCGTGGCGGGCTCGAAGAACGCGCGGGGGTCGCCCACGTGGATGAGCACCACGAGCCCGAGCCGCCCCGCGCGCTCGAAGAGGGGATCGAGGCGCGGGTCGTCGACGCGCACCCGCGCGCCGTCGCTCGCGTCGGTGAGGTAGAGCCCGAGCACCTTCGGGATCTTCCACCCGCGCACGCCGAGCGCGGCGCAGCGCTCGAGGATCGCCTCCTGCCGCTCGACCCAGCCCGGCAGCATCGCGCCGCGCCAGTCGACGTTGCAGAACGGGACGATCCTCCCGCCCGTCGCGCGCTCCACCGCGAGCGACTCTTCGAGGCCCGCGCCCTCCCACCCCCCCGAGAGGTTCACCGCGACGCGCACGTTGCGCGCGTCCATCATCGCGAGCGAGCGCTGCGTCGCCTCGGGGTCGAGGTGCGTGTGCACGTCGATCACGGGCCACGCCGCGCGCTCCCACCGCGGCCCGGCGTCGACGCGCTGCGCGGGGCGCGACGGCGCGCGCGCCTCGCGACACGCCGCGAAGGTGACCATGGCGAGCGCCGTCAGACGCGCGATGGAGCGTTTGACACGCACGGTCACGACAGTAGACTCGCCGCCGCGCTACGGCACAAGGGCGTGCGGGGGGTGGGTGCGAGGGCGATGACGAAGTCAGAGCTGATCGAGGCGATCGCGCAGAAGCAGGGCATCACGAAGGGTCGCGCCGAGCTCGTCGTCAACTGCGTCTTCAGCGCGATGACCGACGCGATGGCCCAGGGCGACCACATCGAGATCCGCGGCTTCGGCAGCTTCTCGATCCGTGACTACAGGCCCTACACCGGGCGCAACCCGCGCACGAACGAGCCCGTCGCCGTCGGCGCGAAGAAGCTCCCGTTCTTCAAGGTCGGCAAGGAGCTCAAGGAGCTCGTCAACGACAGCCTCGCGGCCAGCGTACAGATCGCGGCAGACCACGAGCCCGACGAGACCGACGCCGAGCCCGACGACGACCACGACGACGAGTGACCGCGCGTTCGCGGGGTGGCCTGTCAACGATCGTTGACGACGCCGCGCTGAGCGTTCCGCGCGGCATGCAACGCGGTGGCATCGATAGTGCTGTCGCCCCATCCTCAGGAGGCGCAGACCATGCCCACCCTACGAACCGCTTTCCTCACGGGCCTCGCCCTCGTCGTCGCGGCGCCCCTCGCCGCGGCGCAGACCGTCGACCGCAGCGAGGTCTCCTCGATGGTCAGCTGGGTGAACGCCGAGCGCGCGCGCGCCGGGCTCCCGGCCCTCGTTGAAGACCCGCGGCTCGACGCCGTGGCCGAGGGTCACTCCCTCGAGATGGCCCGCACCAACCGCTTCTCCCACGAGTCTCCCGCCACCGGCAGCCCCTCCGACCGCGTGACCCGCGCGGGGCTCTCGTGGCGCGCGGTGGCCGAGAACATCGCGATGAACCAGTCGGCAGAGCTCGCGCAGCGCTCGCTCGTCGCGAGCCCGGGTCACCACGAGAACATGGTCGACCCGGCGCAGCGCTCCATCGGGATCGGGATCGTCCGTCACGACGGCCGCGTCTGGGTGACGCAGCTCTTCGCCACGTTGAACGGCGCCGCCGCGGTCGCGCCCACAGCGCCGAGCGCGCCGACCCCGTCGGTCACCGCGCCGCCCGCGCAGGCGCTCGAAGCGGGCGACGAAGAGGCGAGCTGCGATGAAGAGTCGTGCGACGAGGAGGGTGACGACGAGGCGGGGCCCGTCGACCTCGACAGCGCGCTCGGTCAAGGCCGCGCCGCGCAGGCGCCGACCGCAGCGCCGACGCCTCCGACGCGCGCCCCGGCTCGCCCCGCGCAGGGCGCGCCGCAGGGCCTCGAGCAATTCCTCTCGAACTTCGGGATCACCCTCCGCCCCACCCCCGCCCCTGCCCGCGCGAACGGCGCCCGTGGCGCGCGCTTCTTCATCGTCGAGACGCCGCTCGGGCCGATGCGCGTCGAGGTGCCCGAAGGCTCGGCCCGCGACGAACACTCCGCGCCCGTCGACCTCGACGAGGCCACCCGCGCCCCCGCCGCGCCCGCGGCGCCCGCCGCGCGCCCCCGCACCAACCGCGCGCCCCGTCGCCGCGCCGCGCCCCCCGCGCAGCACCGCGCGCCCTCCCGCGGCCGCGTGGTGGTCGTTGACCACCTCGACGTCTGACTCAGCGCCTCCAGCTACGAATCAAGCGCACCAGCAAGGGCACGGCCTCGGGCCGGAGCTGATTGCCGAAGGCCGGCATCCGGCCGCGACCGTTGACGATGGCCGAGGTGAGGGCCGCGTCGTCGCGGGCGGACTGCAACGCCTCTGAGGTGAGGTCCGCGGGGCGGAACATCGCGGCCATCGGCCCGTCGCCGCGCCCGCCCGTGCCGTGGCAGCTCGCGCACTGCGCGACGAAGATCGCGCGCGCCGAGGCGAGCGGGTCGTCGTTGGTCGGCGCCGCGACGGGGGCCGCGCCAGAGACGACGCCGGAGTCGTGGTCCTCAGGTCGCCACTCGCGCCGCGCGCCTCCGCGGCAGGCGGAGACGGTGAGGGCGAGCACCGCGAGGGCGACGGGCCCCGCGGCGCGTCGAGGCGGGAGTCGGTCGCGCATCGGGGCGCGGACAATGGCCCATGCGCCCCGCGACGACAACCCCCGCGAGGCCGTCGCGGGCGCGCGGCGTGGTATCCAAGAGCCCCCATGCCTGACCGCCCCCTGCCGTACGACGACGACGCGCTCAAGGCGCTGAAGTCGCAAGCGAAGCGGCTGCTGCGCAAGCGGCTGCGGGGCCTGCGTCGCTCGCTCCCCGAAGAGGCCCGCGCCGCGCGCTCCGAAGAGGTCACCGCCCGCGTCGCCGCGCTGCCCGCGTGGAGCGCGGCCCGCACGGTGGCCCTCTACGCGTCTATGGCCGACGAGCTCGACACGGGGGGTCTCATCGACCTCGCGCTCGCGGCGGGCAAGCGGGTGGTCCTCCCGGTCACTGAAGACCGCGGCCCGCTCGACTTTCGACTCGGCTGGGAGGGCAGCCGCCCTCTGCCGCGCGAGTACAGCGCCTTCGGGGTCGAGGAGCCCACCGCGGCGTGCCCGCTCGTCCCTCACGAAGAGATCGATTTCGTGCTGGTCCCCGCGCTCGCGGTGGACCTCCGCGGGTACCGGCTGGGCTACGGCGCGGGGCACTACGACCAGACGCTCCCGCTGTGCACGCGCGCGGTGAGCGTGGTGGCCGTGTTCGATTTCCAGCTCGTGGGCGAGATCCCCGACGAGCTCCACGACGTCGCGGCGCGGTGGGTGGTCACCGACCGACGCACCGTCGACGTCCTCGCCAGCAAGACCGAGGTCCAATGACACCGATCGGATTCATCACCGGCGCCGCAGCGGGCGCCGTCGGAGGCTGGGCCCTCCAGAAGCGCGCCCTCGACGAGGCCCGCGAGACCGCGCGGCGCGACCGCGAAGCCCTCGAGAAGTCCCTCGCCGACGCGCGCAAGCACGCGGTAGAGGTCGAGTCCCGGTACGAGGCCGCGCGCGCCGAGCTCACCGCCAACGCGGGGCTCGCCGACGAGGTCGCGTCGCTCCGTCGCGCCGCCGCGGTCACCCTCGAAGAGGCCACCGCGCGCGCGAAGGACGAGCTCCGCGCCGCGGTGGAGCGCGAGGCCCGGGCCCAGGTCGACCGACTCCTCGCCGACGCGCGCGCGCAGGCCGACCGGCTGATCGCCGAGGCGCGGTCCGAGGTCGAGCGGCTCACCGGCGAGAACGTTCGGCGGCAGAAGGAGCTGGCCGCGCGCGACGAGATCCTCGCGCGGCGCGAGCTCGCGATGACCGAGCGCGACCAGCAGCTCGGGCGGCGCGACGAGGAGCTCTCGCGCCGCGAGCGCGCCGTGATCGACCGCGAGCGCGCGGTGGGCGAGAAGGAGAAGTCCGCCGAGCGGCTCGTCGAGGAGCGCGCCGCGGCCGTCGAGGCGGTGAAGCGGTCCGAGCAGGTGGCGCTCGAGCGCGTGGCCTCGCTCACCGCAGAGGAGGCCCAGCGGCAGGTGATCGACGGCGTGCTCGACGAGGCGCGCCGCACGGCCGCGCGCGAGGCGAGGCACATCGAAGAGGTCGCGCGCGAAGAGGCCGAGAAGCGCGCCAAGCGCGTGGTGGGCATCGCGGTGCAGCGCTACGCGGGCGAGTACGCGGGCGAGCGCGCGGTCACGTCGGTGCACCTGCCGAACGACGAGCTCAAGGGGCGGATCATCGGCCGCGAGGGGCGGAACATCAGGGCCTTCCAGGAGACCACGGGCTGCGACCTGGTGATCGACGACACGCCCGAGACCATCGTGGTGAGCAGCTTCGACCCGGTGCGGCGCGAGGTCGCGCGGCTCACCCTGGAGCGGCTCATCCAGGACGGGCGCATCCACCCGACGAAGATCGAGGAGTTCTTCCACAAGGCGAAGGACGACGTCGACCGCGCGATCCGCGAGGCGGGCGAGGCGGCGGCGCTGGAGCTGGGCGTGGGGCGGCTGCACCCCGACCTCAACCGCGTGGTGGGGCAGCTCCAGTACCGCTACTCCTACGCGCAGAACATCCTGCGGCACTCGGTCGAGGTGGGCTTCATGGCGGGCCTGCTCGCGCAGGAGATGGGCGTGAACCCGCGCCTCGCGAAGCGCGCGGGGCTCCTTCACGACATCGGCAAGGCCATGACCCACGAGGTCGAGGGCGGCCACGCGGTCGTCGGCGCGCAGCTCGCGCGCAAGGCGGGCGAGGACGAGATGGTGGTGAACGCCATCGCGGCGCACCACGACGACGAGCCCGCGAAGAGCCTGCTCGCGCACATCACCGCGGCGGCCGACGCGATCTCGGGGGCCCGGCCCGGCGCGCGGCGCGAGATGCTCGAGGGCTACGTGAAGCGCCTCGAAGACCTCGAGCGCATCTGCCAGGACTTCAAGGGCGTCGAGCGGACCTTCGCGATCCAGGCCGGCCGCGAGGTCCGCGTGCTGGTCGAGCCCGGAGAGGTCGACGACCTCGGCGCCCTCGCCCTCTCGCGCGACATCGCGCGCCGCATCGAGACCGAGATGGCCTACCCCGGCCAGATCAAGGTCACCGTGGTCCGCGAGACCCGCGCCGTCGACTACGCCCGCTGAGCCTCGTTCGGCCCCGAACGATCCATCCCGCGATAGGTCCGCGCGCGACCGACCACCCCGCCCCCCGCGACGAGGAGGTACGCGTCGACGTGCTCTGCCACCTCGCCCGACTTCGCGTGCCGGAAGAGCACCGGGTCGCCCGGCGAGAGCGTCACGCCCTTCGGCAACCGCAGCGGCGTCTGCACCTCGCCCATCCCTTCGCGCGGAGACAGCGACAGGCCCTCGGGCAACCACGGCCGCGGCAGCCGGTCTTCACCCGCCGCGCCCGACGCGATCCATCCGCCGCCCGCGCAGGTGACCCACCCCGGGTCCGAAGCGCGCGCCACCGCCGCGGCGAAGAAGGCCGCGGGCTCGTACGCGACGTTCGAGTACCCGTCGAAGAGGTGGCCGCAGAGGAGCGCCGACCCCGCCGTCACCTCGGTGAGCCAGGGCTCCTTCGCGCAGAGGTCGAGGCTGCCGGAGCCTCCTCCGTTGAAGAGCTCGACGGAGTGCCCCCGCGCGACGAGCGCGTCTCGCAGCGAGCGCCTGAGCCGCGCGACGTGCGGGACCGACGCCGACCGCACCGCGCGCGCGACGAGGTTGTCGACGCGCCTCCCTGGGGCGCGGTCCTGGAGGCCCGCGATCTGCGCGTCGTAGCACATCAGCCCGACCAGTCGTACGTCACCGAACGATCGCGCCCGCTCGAAGAGCTGCACCACCGCGTCGACCGAGCGCAGCGGCGATCGACGCACGCCCGCGTGCACCGTCCCGGGCAGGAGCGTCATGTCGACGTCGGCCACGAGCCGCAGCGGACGCGACGCGCCCTCCATCGCGCGTGAGGCCGCCGCGAGGTGCGCCTCGCTGTCGACCACCAGCGCCACCGTCGCGCCCGCGTCGTGCGCCTCGCGGATCAGCCGCAGCTCCGGGCCCCTCGCCGTCGGGTACGCGAGGAGGAAGTCGTCGAAGCCGAGCCGGTGCAGCGCGAGGGTCTCCGCCGCGCTGTAGGTCATCAGCCCGGTGAAGTGCTTTCCGCGGTCGAGGGCGCGACGGATCAGGTCGGGCACCCGCAGCGATTTGGTCGCGAGGCGCAGGGTCTGCCCGGCGCCCACGAGAGAAGCGACGCGGTCGACGTTGCGGTCGAAGGCGTCGAGGTCGACCACCGCGCAGGGCAAGACCTCGTCGCGCAGGAGCTCACGCCACGCCGACCACGAGAGCGACACGGCGCGCGTTCACTCGCCCTGCATGAGGCCGGTGACGCGCCCGTCGGGGTGCACCACCACGCGCCGCGCGGCGGGCTCCTTCGGCAGGCCCGGCATGGTCATGATCTCGCCCGTGAGCGGCACGATGTAGCCCGCGCCCGCCGAGATGCGCACCTCGCGCACGGTGATGTCGAAGCCGCGCGGGCGGCCCGGGCGCTTCGCGTCGTCGGTGAGCGAGAGGTGGGTCTTCGCGACGCAGACCGGGAGCTCGCCGCCGCCGAGCGCGGTGACCGTCGCGAGGTCCTTCTGGGCCTGCGCGGTGAAGACGACGTCGTTGGCGCCGTAGACGGTGCGCGCCACCTTGCGGATCTTCTCCGCGGGGGGGTCGCTGAGGTCGTAGGCGAAGCGCGGGATCGGGGGCTTCGACTCCGTCGCGGCGAGCATCTCGTTCACCGCGTCGGCCATCTCGAGGGAGCCCTCTCCGCCGCGGGCGAAGCCCTCGTGACGCGCGATGGTCACGCCGTGCTCGCGGCCGAAATCCCGCAGCGCGGCCTGCTCCGGCGCCGAGTCGTTCGGGAAGCCGTTCACCGCCACCACCGCGGGGAGGCCGTAGAAGCGCAGGGTCTCCAGGTGGTGCGCGAGGTGGTCGAGCCCGCGCGTGAGGGCCTCGACGTCGGGGGCGCCCGCCTGCGCCACGGGCACGCCGCCGTGCATCTTCAGCGCGCGGTGCGTCGCGACCAGCACCACGCCGCGCGGCCACAAGCCCGACGCGCGGCACTTGATGTCGAGGAACTTCTCGGCCCCGAGGTCGAAGCCGAAGCCCGCCTCGGTCACCACCACCTCGCCGAGCGCGAGCGCCATGCGCGTCGCGATCACCGAGTTGCAGCCGTGGGCGATGTTGCCGAAGGGGCCGCCGTGCACGACCGCGGGCGTGCCCTCGCGGGTCTGCACGAGGTTCGGCATCAGCGCGTCGAGGAGGAGCGCCGTCATCGCGGGGGCCGCGCCGAGGTCCGACGCGCGCAGGGGCTTTCCGCCGACGGTGGTGCCGACGATGACCCGGCCCAGGCGCGCCTCGAGGTCGGCGCGGTCCTTCGCGAGGCAGAGGATCGCCATCACCTCGCTCGCGGCCGTGATGTCGAAGGCCGCCTCGCGCACCGGGCCGTTCCCTCGGCCCATGCCCACCACCACCTGCCGGAGCGCGCGGTCGTTCATGTCCATCACCCGGCGCCAGCGCACGCTGCGCGGGTCGAGGTCGACGGGGTCGCGGTGGTGCGCCGCGTTGTCGACCATCGCCGACAAGAGGTTGTGCGCCGAGGTGATCGCGTGGATGTCGCCCGTGAAGTGCAGGTTGATGTCCGCCGCGGGCTCCAGCGTCGCGACGCCGCCGCCGGTGCCCCCGCCCTTCATGCCGAACACGGGCCCGAGCGAGGGCTCGCGCAGCGCGGCCACGGCCTTTCGTCCGCGCCTCGCGAGGCCCATCGCGAGGGCCACCGAGGTGGTGGTCTGGCCCTCCCCCGCGGGCGTCGGGTTGATCGCCGAGACCAGCACCAGCGCGCCCTTCGCGCTCGCCTCGCGAGACTCCAGGGCCTCGAGAGGGATCTTCGCCTTGTGGCGCCCCCACGGGATGTACTCGTCGGCGCCGAGCCCGAGGTCGGCGGCCACGTCTGCGATCGGTCGGAGCGAGGTGTTGCCGGTGCTCATGGGCGCGGGAGGGTACCGCCACTCCTGCCCACAATGCGACGGCTCGCGCGGCCGCGTGATAGGGGAGTCACCCCGTGCGGCGCAACCTCGCGACAGCCCTGGCGCTCACCGCGCTCCTCGGCGCGTCGGGCGCCCTCGCGCAGCCCGCCTCGGCGCGTCGCCGCTTCGAGACCGCCATGGCCGCCTTCGACGCGCAGGACTACCCCCGCGCCCTCACCCTCTTCCAAGAGCTCTACACCGACACGCGCAGCCCCGAGATCCTCTTCAACCTCGGCGCGACCCTCGAGGCCATGCACCGCGACGCCGACGCCGCGCGCGCGTTCCGGCGCTTCCTCCAGCTCGCGCCCGAGAGCACCTCGGCCGAGCTGCGCGCGCGCACCGAGGCCCGCGTCGCTCGCCTCGAAGCGCCCCCCGAGGTCGTGCCTCCGCCCGCTCCCTCGCCCGTGCCCGTCGTCCGCCGCGTCGACGCCCCGGCGCCGCGTCGCAGCAACACCCTCGCGTGGGCGCTCATCGGCGGCGGGGGCGGCGCGGCCGCGCTCGGGATGGTCCTCCTCGGCGCGGCGCACGGCGTGGCTGGGAGCGCGTCGTCCGAGCCCAACGAGGCCGGGTGGGCGTCGACGGTCTCGACCGCCGAGGGGATGCAGGTCGGCGCGTGGGTGACCTTCTCCGTCGGCCTCGCAGCGGCCGTCACGGGGGCAGTGCTCCTCTGGCGCGGCTCCGTCCATCGCACCACCGTCGGCGTCGCCCCCACCCGCGGGGGCGCTGCGGCCTGCTTCGGCGTGGCGTTCTGAGCGATGGTTCGCCACCGTACCGACTCTGTAGAGATCACACAGAATGGCTTTCTCAATAGCCGTTCGAACTTCGTTCGGCTCCTTACGATCTCGCTCCTCGCGGGCTGCGTGACGGCGCCCGAGTGGCGCTGCGACCCCTCCCGGCCGACAGGCTGCGACGAGGTGGCGGGCTCGGTCTGCCTCGCCGAGGGCCGCTGCGCGCACGCCGACCGCGCGTGCCCCTCGGGGTACCGCTACAACCCCAGCGCGCGACGCGACGAGGGCTGCGTCACGTCGGCGGCCTCCCTCGACGCGGGGCCCCGCGACGTGGTCGACGCGAACGCGGAGGACGTGGTCGACGCGCCCGACGTCCCTGACGTCCCCGACGTGCCGCCGCCCGAGCCCTGCACGCGCGCGATGGACGGCACCTGCTACGCGCCCACCGTCGGCTGCGACGCGAACCGTTGCGTGAAGGTCGACCTGGTCTCGATCCGCGGAACGGCCCGCGACGACCTCTGGGTGATCGGTCGCGGGGGCACCGCGTGGCGCGGCGACGGGAACACCTGGCGCTTCGTCCCCGTCACCACGCCCGACGTCGACCTCACGGCCCTCGCCGTGTCGTCGCGGGACCTCGCCTTCGCCACCGCCGCGAACGGGGTCACCTACCGCTGGGACTCCGACCGTTGGGTGCGCGACGCCCGCGTCCCGAACGACTCGGCGCCCGCGGCCCTCGTGCAGCACGGCGCGTGGAGCCAGAACGGAGACGTCTGGACCGGCGGAGACATGGGCAGCCTCGCCCGCCGCTTCGTCTCGGGCACGTGGAGCGTCGCCGACGCGGGCGACGCGACCTGGCGCGCCGTGGGCGGCTTCTCGACGGGCGTCCTCCCCGCGGTGTGGCTGGTGGGGGACCGCGGAGCGATCTGGTTCCTGCCGACGGGGTTGATCCAGGGCTCGACGGGCGCGCGGAGCTTCACGGCGCCGCGGGTCGAGGCCGACCTCTTCGCGGTGCAGCCCACGGGGCGGAGCACGGGATGGGTCGCGGGCCAGGGCGTGTTCGCGTCGTGGGTGGTCGACGTCGCGGGCTTCGCCATCACCTGGACCAACTCGCCCGCGGCCGAGACCCGCATCCTCCGCGCGCTCTGGGCGCCGTCGGACACGGAGGCCTGGGCGGTCGGAGACGACGGCGTGGTGCTGCACGCGGTGGGCACCTCCACCGACCGCGTGACCACGCGCGTCGCGCCGGGCGCGCCTTCGCTGCGTGGGGTGTGGGGCGTCGCGGGCGGAGCCGTCTGGGCCGTAGGCGACAGGGGGACGATCGTCAGGGTCGACGCGCTCTGATCGGGATAGAGTCCCGCGCCCATGAGCGAGACCGCGCCCCTCACGATCCTCGGCATCTGCGGCAGCCTGCGTCGCGAGTCGTGGAACAAGAAGCTCCTCAACGCCTGCACGGGCCTCGTGCCCGAGGGCGTGACCCTCTCCGTCCACCCCATCGACGACGTGCCGCTCTTCAACGGTGACGTCTACGATCAGGGCTTCCCCGAGCCCGTGCAGCGGCTCCGCGCGGCCATCGCCGCAGCCGACGCGCTGCTCTTCGTGACGCCCGAGTACAACTACTCCATCCCCGGCGTGCTGAAGAACGCGATGGACTGGGTCTCTCGCCCGCCGAGCCAGCCCTTCGCGGGCAAGGCCGCCGCGACCCTCGGCGCCTCGCCCGGCCTCCACGGCACCGTGCGCGGGCAGACCCACACCCGCGAGGTCTGCATGGGCCTCGGGATGATCGTCTCGCCCAAGCCCGAGGTCTACGTCGGCCGCGCGCACGAGAAGTTCAACGCCGCGGGCGAGCTCACCGACGCCGACACCGCGAAGTTCGTCCGCGAGTCGCTCGCGAACCTCGCGAACCTCGCGCGGAAGCTCAGGGCCTGAGCGCCATCGCGAGGTTCGCCGTCATCGCGAAGCCCCGCGCCGTCACCACGGGCTGACCCGACACCGCCTCGTCGGGCAGCCGCGCCGCGCCCCACGCGCCCGCGGGCTCCCACGCGAGCCACACCTCGCCCTCGCTCGTCGTGGCGAGCACCACGCGGTCCTCGCTCGGCTCCCCCGCGGGGTCGGCCGCGCCCTTGCGAAAGCCCAGCGCGCAACCGTCTCCCACCAGCGTGCGGGTCGCGGCCTTCGATCGGAGGAGCGGCGCCTCCCAGCCGAAGGCGAAGGGCGAGACGCGGCCCTCCCACCCGAGGCTGCGCAAGGGGTCGTCGCGGAGCGCCGCACGCCACCGCGATCCAGCGCGGAGCACGTCGAGGTCGTAGCTCTCGTTCGTCTCCGAACGATTCAGTCGAGACCAGCGAGGGCCGCGCGCGTCTCGCAGCGAGAGCGGGCTCGCGGCGGTGGGGAGGCCGTCGACCACGGCGCCCTCGGGCAGAGACAGTTCGGTCGCGAACGACACGAGCAGCGCGCGGAGCGGACGCGCCTCGACCCTCAAGCGGTGAACCACGCCGCGAGGAACGAACGCGCACTCCGCCCCGCCCACGCGGAGCGCGCCGAAGGGCGAGTCGAGGGTCGCGTCTCCGTCGACCACGAGGAGGCACTGGTCGTGGTCGAGGTCGACGACCCGCGGCGAGTCGGCGTCGGCCCAGAGCCAGTCGACGCGGACGGTGTCGCTCACCAGCAGCGGGAGGCGCGCCGAGAGCGCGTCTCCGCCGCGAGGCAGGTCGTCGAGGCGGAGCGCGCGGGGGCAGAGCGCGCCGTCGAAGGGCGTGACGGGCGCGGCGGCGAGCGGCGAGAGGGGCGTGAGCGGGCGGGGGCTCGGGTCGGGGCCGCGGTCGCGGTGGATCACCGACCACGCGCCGTCGCGGCGGCGGAGGGTCTCGGCGTAGCCGACGTCGCCCTCGACGCGGGTCCAGAGCATTGGGTGGGTCTACGCCTGGTGGCGAACGTACTCGAACTCGATGGGGCGGCCCTTGATCCCCTGCTTCGGGGGCGCGATCCAGTGGGCCATCTTGCCGGGCTCGTACACGGGGCGGGTCATGAGCGACTTCACGTAGGCGCGGTCGGCCTCGGTGGGGAGCCACTCGCTCGACCGCGCGCGCCACTCCTCCTCGGAGATCACGCGGCCGTCGGTGTCGAAGCGGGTGCCGGCGTAGATGCCGACGTTGCGGTTGAAGCGCCGCGAGGGGAGCGTGAGGGTGAAGTCGACGCCCGCCTCGGCGATGGCGCGGTTCCACTTGTCGACGCCGCGCTGGCAGTCCTCGACGTACTCGTCGCGGAGCACCTCGTTCATCGCAGAGCGCAGGGGGACGTCTTCGTCCACCACCGCGCCGTCCTTCATCACGGGCACGCGCTTGGTGCCGGTGAGGGCGACGTGGTCCTCGTAGGACTGCTCCTTGGCGCGGCCCTTCAGCCCCGAGGCGAAGAACGAGGCCGCGTTCGACGACACCTCTCCGCCGAAGAGGTCGAGGGAGCTCGAGAACCAGAAGTTGAGGTAGCGCTGGATCGTCGGCAGGTCGATCCCGCCCTGGGCGCGGGCGTCGCCGTTGGGGTCGGCCTTGGTGAGCTCGCACGAGCGCTGCACCACGCGGAGCACGCCGGTCTCACCCACGAACATGTGGTGCGCCTCTTCGGTGAGCATGAAGCGGGTCGTCCGCGACAGCGGGTCGAAGGCGCTCTCGGCGAGGGCGAGGAGCTGGTACTTGCCGTCACGGTCGGTGAAGAAGGTGAACATGAAGAACGACAGCCACTCTTCACACGGCTCGTTGAAGGTGCCGAGGATGCGCGGCTTGTCGGCGTCGCCCGAGCGGCGCTGCAGGAGCGCGTCGGCCTCCTCGCGGCCGTCGCGGCCGAAGTACGAGTGGAGGAGGTAGACCATCGCCCAGAGGTGGCGGCCCTCCTCGACGTTCACCTGAAAGAGGTTGCGAAGGTCGTAGAGCGAGGGGCAGGTCAGACCCAACAGCCGCTGCTGTTCTACCGAGGCGGGCTCGGTGTCGCCCTGGGTCACGATCAGCCGACGGAGCGTGTTGCGGTGCTCGCCCGGAACCTGCTGCCACACGGGCTTTCCGAAGTCGTCTCCGCAGGGGATGCGGCGGTCTTCGACGGGGTCGGCGAGGAAGATGCCCCAGCGGTAGTCGGGCATCTTCACGTAGTCGAAATGCGCCCAGCCCGCGTGGTCGACCGAGATGGCGGTGCGGAGGAAGACGTCGTCGGTCTGAAAGCCCTCGGGGCCCATCTCCATCCACCAGTTGATGAAGTTGGGCTGCCACTCCTCGAGCGCGCGCTGGAGGCGGCGGTCGGAGCTGAGGTTCACGTTGTTCGGGATCTTGGTGTCGTTGACCACTGACGACATGGCGTTCGCTCCGTCGAGGGGGTGAAGGTTCAGGTGCGGCGGTTGTCGAAGACCGGGCGCTCGGGCTGGCCGTACATGGTCAGCGCGCCGCGGGGCCCCACCGCGTTGGGACGCTGGAAGATCCAGTTCTGCCAGGCGCTGAGGCGGCCGAAGATCTTGGTCTCCATGGTCTCGGGGCCGGCGAAGCGGAGGTTGGCCTCCATGCCGGTCATGGCGTCGGGCGACAGGCTGGTGCGCTCCTCGACGGCGACGCGGACCTCGTCGTCCCAATCGATGGGGTCGGGCGCGAAGGTCACGAGGCCGAGCTTCAGCGCGCCGCGCGCGTCGATGGGGTCGCTCTCGCCCTGGAGCTTCTCCACCGCCGAGGGCTCTCCGAGGAAGCGCGTCTGGAGTCGCGTGAGCCCGTTGCTCATCGGGAAGGGGCCGAAGTTCATCTCGGAGAGCGCCACGGCGCAGCGACCGTCGTCATCGTCGAGCATGAAGCTCCGGTCGGCGGCGAGGGCGAGCTCGAAGAGGCTCCCGGCGAAGCACGACCCCGGCTCGATCAGCGCGAAGAGCGAGCGGGCCGAGAGGTCGAGGCGCTTCAGCACCCGGCGCTGGAGGTAGAGCACCTCGCGGGCGAGCCAATCGGTGCGAGACAGTTCGAGGAGCGAACGATCCCAGGCGCGCACCGCGTCGAGGTCACCCTCGGTGCGCAGGAGCACGAGGCCGATGTCGAGTCGGTTGAAGCGCAGGTCGAGGAGGGCGTCGTCGAGCTCGCGCCAGGCCGCGACGCTCCACTGGGCGCAGCCGCCCGCGCGCAGGGCCTCGGCGGTGGCGGGCGCCTCGCCCGAGGGGCCCTTCACGGTGAGCTCGGCGACGTGGCGCTCGGGGTCGACGGTGAGGGTCACGAAGGAGTAGCGGGAGGTGTCTCCGTCGCGGGTGACGGAGAGGGGGTCGAGGCGCATCCCCTCGCCCGACGCGTCGCGGGGGGAGCGCGCGGCGGCCTTCTCGAGGCGGGCCTTGAGCGCGGCGTCGAAGCGGGAGCGCGCGACGGACTCGTCGACGAGTCGCCAGTCGACGGCCCGCTTGCCGCGCACGCCCTCGGCGAGGGTCGAGAACACGTCGGCGAGGTCGCGGCGCACCTTGCGCTTGTCGACGACGCGGGTGAGCCCGCCCGTGCCGGGGAGCACCGCGAGGAGCGGCGCCTCGGGGAAGCTCACCGCGCTGTTGCCGTCGTCTTGCAGGAGGATCTCGTCGCACGCGAGGGCGAGCTCGTAGCCGCCGCCTGAGGCGGTGCCGTTGAGCGCGCACACGGTGGGGATCTGCGAGTCGGCCGAGAGCGACTCGAGGTAGAGCCGCGTCTCGTTGGTGTACTTGCAGAAGTTCACCTTGAAGGGGTGCGTCGAGCTGCCGAGCATGTAGATGTTGGCGCCGGAGCAGAACACGCGGTCTTTGGCGCTCTCGATGACGAGGGCGCGCACGGCGGGGTGCTCGAAGCGCACGCGCTGGATCGCGTCGGCGAGCTCGACGTCGACGCCGAGGTCGTAGGAGTTGAGCTTGAGGATGTACCCGGGGCGCAGGCCGCGATCGTCCTGCACGTCCATGGTCAGGCGCGCGACGCGGCCCTGGTACTCGGCGGGGAAATCGAGGCGCCAGTGGATGTACCGCTCGGGCGCGGTCTCGAAGCGTACGGGGGCGTCGGTCTGGGGGTTCGCGGCGTCCATCAGCGTCTCCTACGGGAACGGCACCCTACCGGAGCGAGAGAGCGCGAGCAAGCAGTATAGTGCCTATCTATCGGGCGGGTGGATGCAGTATAGTGCCGGTGATGCGCGCGGATCTCCTCTCGCGGTTGGGCAAGGCCGTGCGCGCGCGGCGCGACGCGCTCTCGATGACGCGACGGGCTCTCGCGGAGAAGGCGGGGGTGAGTGAGCGCTTCCTCGCGCAGGTCGAGGGCGGCGAGGGGAACATCTCGGTCGCGCGGCTCGCGATGGTGGCCGACGCGCTCGAGACGACGGGCGCAGCGCTCTGGCCTCGGCCGAGGAGCACGAGAGCACGACCGGCGTCGGGGTGGTGTCTCTCCTGGACATGCGCGGCGCGGGCAAATCCGCGGTGGGCGAGCGGCTCGCCGAAGCGGTTGGGGATCCCCCTTCGTGGGCTCGACGCGCGCGCCGGCATCGAGGCGGCGGCCGGGATGAAGCTCGCGACATTGTTCGAGCTCCACGGCACGGCCTCGTACCGAAGGCTGGAGCGCGAGGCGCTGCGCAAGGTGCTCGCGGAGTTCCCCACCGCGGTCATCGCGACGGGCGGGCATGGTCAGGACGAAAGACCTTCTCGCGCTGCGAAATCGCGCACGACCACCGTGTGGCTGCGCGCGCGCGAGGACCACTGGAGCCGGGTGGTGGCGCAGGGAGACGCGCGTCCGATGCGCGACCGGGCCAACGCGATGGGGAGCTCGACGCGATCCTGCGGGCGCGGGCGCCGCTCTGCGCGCAAGGCGCGGGTGGTGGTCGACACGTCGACGTCGGGCTGCGGGGCTCGGTCGACGCGGTGGTGCGCGCGCTCAGGACCCGTGAACGCGCGCGGGGTGGTCGCGGGCATCGGAGCGCGGGAGGAGGCATCGAGGGTCATGCGACCGATATGCATTCAACCCTCGAACACTTTACGCGCATCGCCTTCCACTTCGCACATCAACCCGAAAGCACGCTACTGCGGATGGAAATTCCCCACTCCTTAGGACCCTCTCTCGCGAATACAGTATGTTGCCATCTTGAGATACTACAACATAAATACTGGAGGCAGAGCTGACGACTCCGCTATAATTACAGATAAATCTAGCGGTCTCCCGTCTCCCGCCGACCCCGTCAAAATAAGCACCAATCGCCAGGATCCGTCCGTCTGGACCCAGAATGAGTCGCACCGTCTTCGCGGACCCATCTGCAAGAAGAGTCCCAAAGGAACACTCGTCAGAAACAGATCATCGCTGATCCCTCGCACAATCGACTTCTTGTTGATCCGCACCCGCTCACTCTCCGAACGACTTACAACAGCTCGATCGAACAATTCCTTACGCATAACATACACGGCACCGCCCACGCTCCTCGGAAAGTTCCACGACAAGTGCAATCAAACGCTCCAACACTCGATCCAAGTATGGAGGATCCTGCTCGGTGATCAAGGCCTCTCGCATGAAACTGAACTCTAATCTCTGATGCAGTTGCCGAAGTGAACGATAACACCGTTTCTGGGTCTTCCTCAGCGCCAATGGTGTGCATCACGAGTTCGCCGTCGTGATATACTCTGACAGCCTTAACAGGCTTGATCCACACCACTGTCGTAGCGCCTCTGCGGACATCGCCTTTCGTCAAACGACGATGCCGATCCTTGAGTATCTCGAACAGCATGATCGTGAGCGCTCGGAATGGCGGCATTGACAAGTTTGAGTGTGGCACGATCTAGGTCTGCGCCGCAAGAGAGGGCCAGAAGTGGTCGGCCACCGCCCCCGGAAAGAACGGGCGATTCTGATGATCGCCTGGGCTACATCCTGTCCGGACGGATCAGCGTTTGAGCGAGTAACGACAGAGGTCACCATCGGGTGCGACCTGATGACAATCTTCAATAAAGTAGAAGTCTTGGTGTGCCAGCCCTCGTCCACTGGCAGAACAGAACGGCCGATGATAGTTCTCTACTCACTCCGTTTCGCTCCAGAAAGCCGACTGCAGGTAATCAATGAATCCCGGACTCCATAACCAATGAGGTTGCACAGAAGTATCGATGTTGGGGCGAAAAATATGGCCAAGACAGTCAGTCACGACTCGGAGCGCGCTGTATTCCACCAAGCTCGATTGATAACAGCCGGGACCCGTCATCTTTGATAGCAAACTCATCCTGAGTGAAGTCGCGCGACTGCAGGTTCTCACCAAAATTGGGTCGCCGGAAGCAATGTCACCTAACCGAGATGTCGCCGAATGATCAGCGTCGATCAGATTTGGGAGACATCATTGGCTTCTCGCCCACAGTCGATAACAATGCATCGCTCTTGTCCTATCGTTTCAGCTTCGCGCGCATCTCCAATTGAGTAAATCGTTGTTCAAGATTTTTCAGCGGGGAATACCGGGTCACCTTCAACGCCAACATCAACACTCCCACCAGCAACAGGTGGCCATGGACCTCATCAGACCGAGATTCCCGTACGAACTCGGATGCTTTCGATTGCCCTTGACCACCAAGGTTTGCACCATCCGAGGGACTAAGGCCGCCACCCACCGAGGCGAGATCGCTCAGCAGCGCGCCGGCCAGGTCGAAGATTCAAGTCTGACCAATCTCGCGCGCAAAAATTACTCGAGTTCTTCACGCCGATTGGAATACCTTCCAAGGCACGATTTAGCAGTTCCGAGTCGCATCTCCAGCTGCATCAATTCCCAGCTCTTGTACTCATCGATCTGTTTCCAAAACCTGACTCGTCGCTTGGTGCCAGACGAGACAATCCCTCCAATTTACCGAAGAGTGCCCTCAACTGATCCAACCTCTGCTCAGCATCATCAGATTTGGGAAACAGACCCTCCAAAGATGCGGTTAACAATTACATCTGAAGCGACAGGAATTACCTCCTCGACTCATCGTTGGATGCTCGACGATTTGGACAGCAAGTGGGCTGTGAAGAACGGAACTTCGCAACGAGCGCGCAACCCTGGAGATGTGCGCCCGTAGCCGCATGGCGTCGGAACCGGGCGTGTTGTTGCGGAACCGCGCGCGCGTCATCTCGATGGCCGAAAACAAGTTCTGAACGTAATATCTAGTTCGCTCACATCCAATAAACACGCACAGAGGCTGATGTTCAGATATCTGACCCATCGCGTCTGGGTACTCAAACCTCACATCAAAAAAGTCTTGCTTCAAGACATCGCCAAAATATTCCCGCCGTCCAATCGTATTCTACCGGGTCGGCAGCAATTGCGATGGGCCTGGGAACACTGCACGCACGGCCTCCACAAGACGGCGAATCGCGTCAAACGTAATATTCTGCTTCGTACGGATATGGCCAGACAAACTAGAAGCCCACGCTTACCAATTTTGGCCACTGCGCACTTTCTTTAACACCTTGGTGCATCTCGATGTCTCGAATCATCTCGGGCAGCAAACCCCTGAGCGCGACTGTAATGAACGATCTTCTCTTCGTCTATTTGCCGACCCAAACGCATTGATATGCGACATTCCAGTTCCTGCGTTTTTCAACGCAAGATTCAGAGCGTTGGGATACTCCCGAAAACGATCAAAGTCAGAAAAGCCGTGCTTTACTAGCGACTGGCGACAATGCGAACAAAAGCAAGTTTCTTCAATGGAGTAGCAAAGTCGCTCCCATCGGCCAAACATCCTGAAGGGTTATAACAACACCATCGGGATGATCACATTTCATAGTTCCAGCGCCTCCCGAAGCTCGGCCAGCAACAGACTAACAACGCGTTCTGTGGGGGGAGCATTTATACAGCACCTTGCCGCGCTGGTTCCGCGGGGATCAACGATGTGATTCGAACTGGATGCCGCAAAACTCATTTCGAAAAATCCAGCCAAAACTGTAGTCCTCGCGAACGACAGGATTTCGATACGCTCACGACGCTACCTGAACCATTTCGGGATCCTCTCAAATACGAAGCTGGGTACAGCTTGCTTGCCCAGTTAGGTCCCGCGGACGATGTTGCGGGGTAGACAACACCCGTAGGATCACTACCCGTCATAGACCAAAATTCAGATGGCAACTCAATCAAGTTCGACACTTCCATCACGGGCGAACCACCAATATCCGCGAGCCACTGGTTTGAATCCGCTGACATAGTATCTCCCTCTGGAACCAGATCCGAATGTTCTCTTGAGATCACCCGCCGCTGATCGACAGGCGATACCCCACGCGCTGACAGCCGTTCGGGTCGGCGCTGCACCCGCGCGAAGAAGGTCCCCGGCGGGTGGCGGCTCAGGAGGTCTGCTCCCGCGGATGCAGTTCGGCGCGCGCGAAGACCGGGATCATCAACTGCCCATCGCCTGACCGTTGGGCGCCACCACCGTCAGCGTCGCCGTCGCACCGAGCGCGTTCTCCTGCGCCTGCCGAAGATCCGCATCGTCATCGCGCGACCGTCGGGGCACGCGATCCGGTACCAGGCCACCTGCCCGCACGCAAGCGCGCCCGTCGTCCTCCCCAGGGACCAAGGGCTGCGCGGTCTGCATCGTGCTGTTCGGGAGCAGCGGCTCCTGCTGGTCGGCGTACACGTTCGACGAGGTCGACGCGCACGCCGACGGCGACAGGCTTAGCACGATCGGCGCGGCTCTCATGGCGACCGCGCCGTTCTCTCACGCCCGCCGCCTCCGTGTGAAGCCCGCGCCTTGCCCCGCTCGCTCCCCCGATGGAGATTCGCCCCGCGATGCGATGGACCGCCCTCGCCTTCTCCCTGTGCCTCCTCGGCTGTGACGACTCGACCGTGACGCCCTCCCCGACGCCTCGACCCCACTCGACCTCGGCGCCGACGCGGTGAGCCCCACCGACGCGATGACCTCCGCCGACGTCCCCTCGACCTCGGGCGCGCCGGGTTTCACCGCCGTGGGCGCCGCGCGCACGCTCCCCAACGAGATCGTCGATGGCAGCGACCGCACCACCGTCGCCGTCACCGACCCCGACGCGTGCCTGCGTTCGTACACTCACCACCACCGCGGCCCTGCGCGACGGGCAGCCCTCGAACCGCGCGCCGTCACCGAGCGCACCGACTGGCCCACGCTCGCACGCGCAACCCGCTCCTCGACGCGCTCGCGCTCACCATCGAAGAGGTGCGGCAGAACTCCGTGAGCGAGATCCGCGACGGAGCCTTCAACAACGGCGGCGCCCTCCCCTGCCCCGCGGGCGGGTGCTTCGAGACCGGCCGCCTCTGGAACTACGTCTGGACCCGCGACACCTCGTACTCCGTCGACCTCGGCCTCGCCGCGATGGACCCCACCCGCGCGCGGAACTCCCTCAGTTCAAGCTCTCCACCCGCCGCGGCGGCGGCGACCTTCAGGTCGTGCAAGACACCGGCACCGGCGGGGAGCTGGCCCGTCTCCACCGACCGCGCGGTGTGGTCGTCGGCGCCGCGACAGCTCCTCGCGTGGCTCGACGGAGACGCGCGCACCGCCTTCCGCGACCGCGCCTACGAGGCCCTCCGCAACACCGCCACCATGGACCGCGCCGTCGTCTTCGACGAACCCATGGGCGTGTACCGCGGGGAGCAGTCCTTCCTCGACTGGCGCGAGCAGACCTACCCCGCCTTCACGGCCACTGACACCGCGCACATCGCGTCGTCCGTCGCGCTCGGCACGAACGTCCTCCACCTCACGGCGCTGCGCACCCTCGCCACGCTCGCCACCGAGCGCGGAGACTCCGCCCAGGCCATCACCTACACCACCCAGGCCGACGCCCTCCGTGATCGCCTGCGCGCTCTTCTGGAGCGACGCCCTCCACGGCTTCTCGGCCTTCGTGCCTACCTTCCTCGACCCGGCGCCCACCGAGCGCCTCGACGCCCTCGCCACCGCCCTCGCAGTGCTCGAGGCGTCGCGACGAACCCGCAGGCCCGCGACGCCATCGCCTCGTACCCCCACGCGGGCAAAGGGCTCGCGGTCATCTGGCCCCAGCAGCAGCTCACGCCGATCTATCACAACCGCGCGATGTGGCCCTTCGTCACGGCGTACTGGCTCCGCGCCGCGCGGCACGTCCGCAACGACCGCTCGGTCACGTGGAACGTCGAGTCGCTGGTGCGCGCCACCGCGATGAACCTCTCGAACATGGAGAACGTCGAGTTCGCCACGGGCCGCCCCCGCGTCGAAGACGGCGCGTACTCCGGGCCCGTCGTGAACTCGCAGCGGCAGCTCTGGAGCGTCGCGGCCTTCGTCTCGATGGTGCACGACACACTGTTCGGTATCGAAGCATCGTCGAGGGGCTGCGCGTTCGCCCGTACATCCCGCAGCATCGCGCCGATGCTCCGCGACGCGGAGTCCATCGCCCTCAACTCCCTGCGCTGGCGCGGGATGAACCTCGACCTCGTCGTGCGCCTGCCGCCCGTGACAGACGACCGCGCGGGCGCTACGCCGTGGGCGCAGTCACCGTCGACGGCCGCCCCCTCGCCGACGGCGCCGCCATCACCCGCGGAGATGCTCGGCGAGCACTCCCGCGTCGAGTCCGCTCGTCGACACGCCCGAAGCCTCGTCGACGATCCGCACCGTCGACGATCTCAACGACTGGCGGCGCGTCTTCATCCCGCGCACGCCCTCGATCACCGTCACCGGGTGGCGCGGCGAGCGTCGCGGTCGACGTCGGCGACGAGCGCGGAGACGTCACCCTGCGGCTCTACCGCGACGGCGCCCAGGTCGCGACGCTCTCGCCGGGGCAAGGGAGCACCTTCACCGACCCGCTGCCGTCGAGCGGGCGGGTGCCGTGCTACGCCGTCGACGCCGTGTTCGCGTCGGGCGCCGCGTCGCAGCACTCGCTCCCCGCCTGCGCGTGGGGAGACGGCGCGCGGGTCGTGACCATCGCCCCCGACGACCTCTCGGTGACGGGTGGTTCGCTCTCGAACGATCACGGCCGACGCCACGTCGGGAGCTGGGGCGACGCGGGGAGCCGCGTCGAGGCGACCTTCACCCCGACGCGCTCGGGGCTGCACTTGATCCAGGCGGTGTACTCGAACGGCGCGGGGGGCTTCACCACGGGGATCACCTGCGGGGTGAAGCGCGTCGAGGTGCAGGAGGCGGGCGGCGCGGTGGTGGCTACAGGCGTGATCGCGATGCCCCACACCGGCGCGTGGGACGCGTGGCGAGACTCGACCTTCGTGCGCGCGACCCTCACCGCGGGGCGCACGTACCGGGTGGTGATCCGGGACGATGCTTCGGCGCCGAACATGTCGGTCTTCGACCACTTCGCGCGCTACACGGGCGGTACCGGCGGCGCGGGCGGGGCCTTCAACCGCGTGAACCTCGCGGCGATCAAGCTGCTGGTCATCGAGTGACGGCGCGGCGCAGCCTCGCGAACACGAGGACGTGCGTCGCCATCACCAGCGGGACCACGAAGGTCGGGAGCGTCCCGTAGGGGAAGCGCATGAGACCGACGAGGCGCTCGGGGTGGTCGGAGAAGAGCACGATGCGCTGCGCGTGCGCCGCCACCGAGACGATGTCGGCGAAGGCGAGGACGTTCCACGCGAGGAGGGCGCGGCGGTGCGGGGCGCCGTCACGCAGGGCGAGGGCCATGGGGATCGCGAGCGCGCCCGCGAGCATGTCTCCGGGGCCGGCGTGGAGGGCGAACTCCGCGGGGAGACGTCCGCGGGTCCACTCGTAGACGAAGGCCGCGCCGATGGGGAGCCGCACCGCGTGGAGCGCGACGATCAGCGCGGTGGAGACCCGGTCGACGGACGCGCGGAAGGACCCGCTCGCGCGGTACGCGGCGATGAGCCCGACGGCGCCTCCCGCGATGCAGAGCGGGACGAGCGCGCGGCGCTCCAGGGAGAACACGCCCGCGGCGGCCGCGAGGGCGGAGAGGCTTCCCCACGCGGCGAGCGCGAGGGGGAGGAGCGAGGGGCGACGATCGACGACGGCGGTGCTGTGCATGGTGGACCTCCGCGGCGGCCTATCGCAGCGGGCGTGCCGTCGCGTTTCTCGCGAGAATCACCGCGGATCGAGCGCGCGGGTGTCGATCTCTCGACAGGGGGTGTCGGCGCGCCGTCGACGCGCGGCCCCATCTCTGTGCTTCTCCCGCGGCGTTGCGTCGGAACGCGTCGTGCTCCTTCAATGCGCCGTGATGCCCGAGCCGAGCTGGGACCATGTCCGCGCCGAGCGCGTGCGCGCCGTGGGGACGCGCTTCCTCCGCGCGCGGCCGTGGATCGCCGGGGTGGCCGTCGGCGTGAACGGCGCCCTCCTCGCGCTCTCGGGCGCGCCTCCGTCGCAGCGGCTCACCCTGGGCCCCGCGATGGTGGCCGTGGTCGTCGCCTTCGCGCTCGAAGCGCGCGCCCTGCGCACGCGCACGGTCACCGACCGCTGGATGGACCGCTCGCTCCTCGCCACCGCCGTCGCCATCGCCGTCGGGGCCGCGCTCTCCGGCGGCGCGCGCAGCCCGATGCTCCCGCTCCTCTTCGCGCCGGTGGGCGTGAGCTTCGCGGCCTTCGGCGACGCCCTGCCCTCGCGACGGATGCTCGCCCTCGCCCTCGGCCTCGTCGCGGCCCTCGGCCTCGCGCCGCTCTCGGCGATGGTTCGGTCGCCGTACGACATCGCGATGACCGTGGTGTCTTCGGCCGCGGCGATGGTGCTCCTCGCGGTGGGGGTGACGGGCCTCGTGTCGGCGCACCAGCGCGCGGGCGAGGCCCTCGACGCGATGCGAGAGGCGAGCGTGCGCGAGGCCGCCTCCCGCGCGAGGGAGGTCGAGTCCGTCGGCGCCCGCGTGGCGCACGAGCTGCGGAACCCGCTGTCCAGCGTGCGGGGCCTCGTGCAGCTCCTCTCGCGGCGCGAGCACGACGCCCGCGACGCGCGCCGCTTCGAGGTCGCACTCTCGGAGCTCGAACGCGCCGAGTCGATCGTGCGCGACTACCTCGACTTCGCGCGCCCCCTCACCTCCTTCGACCCCGAAGCGCTCGACCTCGGCGCCCTCGCCCGCGAGGTGGTCACCGCCGTCGAGCCCCGCGCCTCCGCGGCGGGCGTGAGCCTGCGCGTCGAAGGCTCCGCCCGCGCCGAGGGAGACCCCCGCCGTCTGCGAGAGGCCCTCGTGAACCTCGCGGTGAACGCCGTCGAGGCGACGCCCCGCGGCGGGGTCGTGACCGTGACGGTGCGCGAAGACCCCTCGGGCGCGACCCTCGCCGTGCTCGACGCGGGCCCGGGCGTCGACCCCTCGCTGCTCGGGCGCGTCGGCGAGGCCTTCGCGACGACGAAGGCCGGGGGCACGGGCGTGGGCCTGTCGCACGCGGCGGCGGTGGCCCGGATGCACGGCGGTACGCTCGCGCTCACCCCACGACCGGCCGGGGGCACCGCGGCGACGCTCACGCTCCCTCACACGGCGAAGACGGAGACCTGCGATGGCGAAGGTGCTGGTGGTCGATGACGAGGCGGGCGTGCGCTTCACCCTCGCGGAGGTGCTGGGTGAGAAGGGTCACGCGGTGGTCGAGGCCGCGTCGGGCCGCGAGGCGCTCTCGCTGGCCGAGGGCTGCGACGTGGTGCTCACCGACCTCTCGATGCCGGAGATGGATGGGCTCGCCCTCCTCGCGGCGCTGAAGCGAGCGCGGCCCGCGCTGCCCGTGGTGATGCTCACCGCGCGCGGGAGCGAGCGGGCGGCCGTGGCGGCGATGAAGGCCGGGGCGCACGACTACCTCACCAAGCCCTTCGACATCGACGAGGTGAGCGCCGCCGTGGAGCGCGCCGCGGAGCTCTCGACCCTGCGCGCCCGCGACCGATGGAGCGACGTGGAGCGGGCGCTGGGCCGTCCCGTGGTGGGGAGTTCTCCCGCGCTGAAGCGCGTGCTCGACGCGGCGGTGCGCGTGGCCGACCGCGAGGTGCCCGTGCTGGTGACGGGCGAGAGCGGCACGGGCAAGGAGCTGCTCGCGAGCGTGCTCCACGCCGCGGGGCGACGCGCGAAGGGGCCGCTGGTGCGCTTCAACTGCGCGGCGCTGCCCGAGTCGCTGGCCGAGGCGGAGCTCTTCGGCCACGCCCGCGGGGCCTTCACCGGCGCGGCGGGGGAGCGCAAGGGCTGGTTCGCCCAGGCCCAGGGGGGGACGCTCGTGCTCGACGAGGTCGGGGAGCTGCCGCTCGCGCTCCAGGCGAAGCTCCTCCGCGCGACGCAGGACGGTGAGATCCAGCCCGTGGGCGCGGCGCGGGTGGAGCGCGTCGACGTGCGGGTG
The DNA here is from genome assembly GCA_041389825.1 of Polyangiales bacterium. Taxonomy (GTDB): domain Bacteria; phylum Myxococcota_A; class Polyangia; order Polyangiales; genus JAEYZO01. The sequence continues at coordinate 99,496 of JAWKRC010000010.1, forward strand.
GTCGCCTCGACGCACCGCGACCTCGCCGAAGAAGCCCGCCGCGGCCGATTTCGCGAGGACCTCTACTACCGCCTCTCGGTGGTCACCCTCCGCATGCCCGCGCTGCGCGAGCGTCCCGAGGACATCCCCTCGCTCGCGCGGCACTTCGCCGCCCGCTACGCCGAGCGCTTCGGCCTGCCCACGGCGCGGGTGTCTCCCGCGCTGGAGTCGGCCCTCGCCGCGCGCCCGTGGCCGGGCAACGTGCGCGAGCTCGAGAACTGTGTCGCCGGGATGATGGCCCTGAGCGACGACGGCGCCCTCGACGCGCGAGACCTCGCGCCCTCCGCGGCGCGCGACGAGCACGCGGAGGGGCTGCGGGCGCGGGTGGCCGCGTTCGAGCGCGGTCTCATCGCCGAGGCGCTCGCGGCGTCGGAGGGCAACCAGTCAGAGGCGGCGCGGCGGCTCGGGATCCCTCGCGGGAGCCTCATCGAGCGCCTCAAGCGCTACGGCCTCGGGTGAGGCCTCAGGCCGCCTTCGCGGTCAGCCCGTCGAGCAGCTCGCGGAAGCGCGTCGGGTTGCAGTTACGGACCAGCCGCAGGTCGCGGTCGAAGCGCCGCGCGGCCTTGCGGGCGACCATCACCGCCGTGTGGCTGTTCACGTCGGTGGTCACGATGATCAGGTCGGCGCGCTCGACGACGCGCTCCATGTCGGTCACGCCGCGGCCCTTCATGTGACCGCCGTGGTAGTCGAGGGTGTGGCCGTGCTCGGCCGCGATGCGGGAGAGAGCGTTCTCGTTGCGTTCGACGCCGCCGATGAGTGCGATGCGCATGGTGATCCTCCGCCGGGCGAACGGGTCTGGAACGACCGCCTGCGCCCGTCTGTCGGGCAGCGCCCGACCTTCATCCCCCCGAACGCACGCCCCGAGGGGCTCTATTCCGTCGGGCGATCACCGGGGCTTCGCGACCGCCGACCTTCACTTTACTAGACACGACCTCTAGTACCTCGAAGGAGGCCCGACAAGCCCCCTATCCCCCGGCGCTCGGTGAGAAACCGCGCGGCGCGCCGCGGGGTAGTCTCGGGCGCATGAACTTAGGGCTTCGCGGCGCGGGGCTGGCGGCGGTGGCGCTCGGGCTCGGCTGCGGCGCGAGCGTGTCGAGCGGCGGAGGCGGGCGAGACGCCTCGACGGACGCGACCTCGGACCTGGGCCTCGACGCCCGCGTCGACGCGGGCACGGACGCCAACGCAGACCTGGGCCTCGTCGATGTCACCCCGCCGGGCGACGCAGGTCAGGACGCGCTGGGGGACGTACCCCTGTCGCCGTGGGGTCTCGACGCACGCCCGGTGAACCGCACCTGCCGCGCGTTCCCGCGCCCCACCTCCGGCGCGGACGTACGCTTCACGCGGGTGTTCGCGGGGGTCACGCAGGGGCTCACCGTGGCCGGTCTCTACCAGCGCCCCGGCGATGACGCGCGCTGGTACGAGCTGGAGCTCCCCGGGAGGATCCGTCACTTCGCGAACCGCGCCGACGTGACCGCCTCGGCGATCTTCATCGACCTGCGAGCGAGCGGTCGGGTCTCGGCGGGCGGCGAGGCGGGTCTGCTCGGGATGGCCTTTCACCCGCGCTTCGCGACCAACGGCGAGGTCTTCCTCTCGTACACGGCGCCGCCGCGGGAGGGCCGGATGGAGGCGCTGGTCTCTCGCGTGTCGCGCTTTCGCTCGCGCGACGGCGGAGAGACCCTCGACCCCGCCTCCGAGGAGGTGCTGCTCGAGGTCTCGCAGCCCTTCTCGAACCACAACGGCGGCCACGTCGCCTTCGGCCCCGACGGGTACCTCTACCTCGGCCTCGGCGACGGCGGCAGCGGCGGCGACCCGATGCGCCACGCGCAGAACCTGAACTCCCTCCTCGGGAAGTTCCTCCGCGTCGACGTCGACCGCGCCTCCGAGGGGAGGCGCTACGCGATCCCGAGCGACAACCCCTTCGCGACGGGCGGCGGCGCGCCCGAGGTCTTCGCGTGGGGCGTGCGCAACCCGTGGCGATGGAGCTTCGACCGTGCGACGGGAGACCTCTGGGCCGGCGACGTCGGGCAGGGCGCGGAGGAGGAGGTCGACCTCATCCGCCGCGGCGGCAACTACGGCTGGAACGTGCGCGAGGGCTCCCGCTGCTACTCGCCCCCGAGGGATTGCCCCACGGCGGGCTTCGTCGACCCCGTGGTGAGCTACGGCCGCGACGACGGCGTCTCGATCGCGGGGGGCGCGGTGTACCGCGGCGCGGCGATCCCGTGGCTGCGCGGTCATTTCGTCTTCGGCGACACCTACAGCCGCAACGTGTGGGCGGTCTTCGACGACGCGACGGGGCGGCCCGCACGACGCCTCCTCGGCGTGTCTCCGCAGGGCGCGGTGAGCTTCGCCGAGGACCAGGCCGGCGAGCTCTACCTCGTCGCGCTCAATGGCCAGTTCTTCCGCCTCGACCCGAGCGGCGCCGCCCCGATGGACGCCGTGCCGCGGAGCCTCGTCGCGACGGGCTGCGTCGACCCCGCGAACCCCCTGCGCCCCGCCGAGGGCTTGATCCCCTACGCGCCCAACGCGCCCTTCTGGTCCGACGGCGCCGAGAAGGAGCGCTACCTCGCCCTCCCCGACGGCGCGCGCGTCGCGGTGGGGTCCGACGGCGACTTCGACCTCCCCGAGGGCACCGTGCTGGTGAAGCACTTCACCCTCGCGGGCCGACGCATCGAGACGCGGCTGATGGTGCGCCACCCCGACGGCTGGGCCGGCTACACGTGGCGGTGGAACGACGCCCAGACCGACGCGACCCTGGTCGAGGGCAGCGAGACCCGCGACGTGGGTGGCGTGCGCTGGCGCTACCCCTCCCGCGGCGAGTGCATGCAGTGCCACACCGCGGCGGCGGGCTTCTCGCTCGGGCTCGAGGCGTCGCAGCTCGACGGGGTCATCACCTACCCCTCGACGGGGCGCCGCGCGAACCAGCTCCGCACGCTGGAGCACCTCGGGGTCTTCTCGAACGCGCTCCCCGCGGGGGTCGCTCCGCTCCCCGCGCCCGACGGCGACGCGCCCGTCGACGCGAGGGCCCGCGCGTGGCTGCACACCCACTGCGCGCAGTGTCACCGCCCCGAAGGGCCCGGCCGCGGGGGCCTCGACCTGCGCTTCGCCACCACGCTCGCGGGCACGGGCGCCTGCGACCGGCCGCCCACCGCGGGCACGCTCGGGGTCGCCGACGCGCGGGTGATCGCGCCGGGCGCGCCGGAGCGGTCGGTGCTGCTCCACCGGGTGCGGGCCACCGACGCCAACCGGATGCCGCCGGTCTCGAGCGGGGTGGTCGACGCCGAAGGCGCGGCGTTGATGGAGCGCTGGATCCGCGCGCTCACGACCTGCCCCTGAACGCTTGCGCGGGGGTGCTGACGAGGGGCACCATCGCCGCCCCTCATGGAGACCGAAGGCACGACGGGGAGGGCCGCGCCCTGGGTCTCGCGGCTCGATCTCGACACCGTCGTCAACAGCGCCCAAGACCTCTCGCTCATCGAAGACGCCCTCGCGTCGCCGCTCACGTACGCGGTCGCGCCCTACGTCGACGCCGCGGGGATGGTGGTCGGCGAGTTCGGCGACGTGCTCGTCGAGGCGCCCGTGTACTACGCCCCGAACGCGGGCCCGCCGAAGCGACGTCGCGTGCGCGCCGCGGTGGGCGTCGTGGGCGAAGACCGCTGGGGCCTGCAGGTCGTGCAGCGCTGCGACTGCGGGACGTGGGGGCGCTGCGAGCACGCGATGGCGCTGCTCCTCGACCTCACCATCAACGCGCCGATGCGCGACGCGGTGGCGCACGGTCGGAGCGCCGCGGCCACGGTGCAGAACGTCGCCGCGCTGCGGTCCGAGGCGCTGCGAAAGGTGGCCGCGCAGCGGGCGGTGCGCGACTGGATGCCCGTCACGCCGCGGTCGTCGCAGCGCGCGCACGAGCTGTTGCTGAACGTCGTCGACGCGGGGCGCGTGTCGTCGGTCGACGCGTCGGGCTACGACTTCCCCGCGATCGAGCTGCGCTTTCAAGACCCGCGCGACCGCACGCTCTACGACCCCGCGGCGGGGCGCGGCACGCTCACCGACGACGACGCGCGCGTCGCCTCGCTCGGTCACCCCCTCTCGCGACGTCGCAAGGGCGTCGCGGTGGTGGGCGTGGCGGCGTCCATCGCGCTGTCGCTGATCCGCGGGCGCGAGGCCGCGCCGATCCTCGACGGCGCCAAGGGCGTGTCGGTGAGCTTCTCGAACACGGCCCTCTCGCTGCGCTTCGAGCGCGCGCGGGTGTCGCGATCGGTGCTCCAGAAGCACTACGTCGAGATGGGCAACCCCTGGCGCCCCTCGCGGCGCCGACCGTCTCCCCCGAAGGACGACGGCGGCGAGGCCGACGCGCTCGTCGCGCGGTGGACCTCCCCCGACGGCGACGTGCGCTTCGACGCGAGCCAGGTGGTGCTCTTCACCGGGCCCTTCCCGCTCGTGTGGAGCCGCCCCGACGCGACCTTCTACCCCGTCGACCCGACCGTCGACCTGCAGGTCGCGTGGCAGGCGCACCGCGCGCCCGTGGTGGAGATCCCCTCGGGCGCGACGGCGGAGTTCTATCAAGCCCTCAACCGTCGCGTCGGTGGTCGAGGCGTGCGGCTCCCGCGGCCCGAGGCGATGGGGCTGCCGCCGCGCGAGACGCCGACGATGGTGCTGCGCATCGAGGGCACGCCGCTCGAGCTCTCGGCGCGGCTCGACGCGGTGTACTCCTTCGGCGAGGTGGCGACGCACGCGAGCGCGCCTCCGCCCGAGGGCGCCGAGGGGCTGCGGCGCGACCTCGAGGTCGAGTCCGAGGCCATGGCGCGGGTGCGCAACGCGGGGCTGCGCTGGAGCGACGACGAGCGCGCGTGGGCGGCGCGCGACGACGCCGCGGTGGAGTTCTGGCGGCGCGGCCTCGCGGCGCTGCGCGAGGGGCACGAGGTGCCGCTCACGATCTTCCTCGCCGACAAGCTGCGCGGGGTGTCGTTCAAGCCCGCGCTCAAGGCGAAGGGGCGGTTCCGCCTCGTCGACGGCCTGCTCGACACGACGCTGGAGTTCACGGCGGGAGAGCTCGTCGCGGACCTCGCCGACATCGTCGAGGCGCTGAAGCTCAAGCGTCGGTGGGTGGCCCTCGACGACGGCTCCCTCGCGGAGATCAACGACGCCGTGGCGCAGCTCGCGGGCGAGCTCCCCGAGGTGCTCAGGCCCTCGAAGGACGGCGGCGCGGTCACGGGCAAGCTCGCGGCGCACCAGCTCGGTCGCGTCACGCGCTGGATCGAGTCGGGCGTCGAGGCCGAGGTCGACCCTGGGCTCGAGGCGTTCCGCGCGAAGCTGAAGGAGCTCGGCGTCGCGACGAAGCCCGAGATGCCCGAGGGCCTCAACGCGACGATGCGGCCCTACCAGGAGCAGGGCCTCGCGTGGTTGCAGTTCCTGCACGCGCTCGGCGTGGGCGGCGTGCTCGCCGACGACATGGGACTCGGCAAGACCCTCACCACCCTCGCGCTCCTCCAGTGGCGCCGCGAGAAGGACGGGCCCGCCGTCTCGCTCGTGGTGGCGCCAACGTCGGTGGCGAGCAACTGGGTGCGCGAGGCCGCGCGCTTCACGCCGTCGCTCAAGGTGTTGCTGCTGCACGGGCTGAAGCGCACCCGCGACGTGAAGGAGATCGCCAAGGCCGACGTGGTGGTCACCACCTACGCGCTGCTCCGCCGCGACCTCACGACGCTCGCGGGGATCCGGTTCCGCTACGTGGTGCTCGACGAGGCGCAGAGCGTGAAGAACGCGGGCGCGCAGACCCGACAGGCCGCGGCGGAGCTCGACGCCGAGGCGCGACTCGCGCTCACGGGCACGCCCGTCGAGAACCGGCTGGGCGAGCTCTGGTCGATCATGGACCTGTGCAACCCGTCGATGCTCGGCTCGGCCTCGGGCTTCGCGTCGGGCTACGAGCGCGCCGTCGCGATGGAGCCCGCGGGCCCCGCGGCGGAGCGGCTGCGCGCGCTGGTGCGACCCTTCCTCCTGCGGCGCACCAAGCGCGAGGTGTTGAAGGACCTTCCCCCGAAGGAGGAAATCGACCGCGTGTGCGCGCTCGGGACGCGCCAGCGACGGATGTACGACGCGCTCGCCGCGACGCTCCTGAAGGAGGTCGAGGCGAAGGTGAAGGCCGAGGGCATGGGCAAGAGCGGCCTCGCGGTGCTCACGGCCCTGCTCCGTCTGCGGCAGATGGCCTGCGACCCGCGGCTGGTCGACGCGAAGGTGCCCGCGACGGCGAGCGCGAAGCGGGAGTCGTTCCTGGAGCTGGTGCAGGCGCTGACCGAGGAGGGCCGGCGCGTGCTGGTGTTCTCGCAGTTCGTCGAGCTCCTGAACCTGTGGAAGATCGACCTCGACCGGATGGGCGTGCGCTACGAGTGGCTCGACGGGAGCACGCGCGACCGCGACGGCGCGGTGCAGCGCTTTCAGACGGGGACGGCGCCCTTGTTCCTGATCTCGCTGAAGGCGGGCGGCACGGGGCTGAACCTCACCGCGGCCGACACGGTGATCCACTGCGACCCGTGGTGGAACCCCGCGGTGGAGGACCAGGCGACGGACCGCGCGCACCGCATCGGGCAGACCCGCGCGGTGACGGTGTACCGGCTGATCGCGAAGGGCACCGTCGAGGAGAAGATCCAGTTGTTGAAGCGGCGAAAGCGCGAGATCGCCGACGCGGTGGTGAGCGCCGAGCCGGGCGCCGCGCTGCGGGGCCTCACCGCCGAGGACCTGGAGATGCTCCTCGGCGGGAGCGACGAGGGCGACGACGGGGAGGAGTGACCGGGCGCGCGAGGTGTCGAGACCAGGGGGAGAGCGGGAGCTTCGCGGCTGCGCCCCTCACCCAGCGCGCGACGGCCGCAGGTGACGGTCGCCCGGCTCCGTCACACCGCGTGCGACGGCCGCGGGTCTTCGCCCTCGTCTTCTTCGTCGTCGGTCGAGCCGGGGATCGTGCCGCCCTTGGTGACGTGCCAGCCGTAGATGAACCCGCCCACCGTGTAGAGCGCCGCCGCCGCGATCAAGAAGGTCGGGAAGCGGTGCAGCGGCACCAGCACGTACACCGCGGCCACCACCGCGATCTGCACCGTCTTGAAGAGCGGGTTGCGCGAGATGTGCAGCTTCGGCATCGGCAGGTTCGACACCATCAGCACCGCGTTCAGCCCGAGGAACACCACCATCCCCGCGAGCGCCGCCGCCGGGAGGCCGAGCTCGTGGTGCGCGAGGAAGGCCGACGCCAGCAATCCCCCGCTGCTCGTCGACGGCAGGCCCATGAAGAAGCGCGGCCCGATGGTCGCCGTCGTCACGTTGAACTTCGCGAGGCGCAGCGCCGCCGCCACCGCGTACATCGCGCCGAGGCCCAGCAGCACCGCGTGGTGCGCGCCCGTCGCCCAGGGGTCGGGCAGCGCGTGCGGCACCATCGCCGTCACCAGCGCCGCCGGCGCCAGGCCGAAGGTCACGAAGTCGCTGAACGAGTCGAGCTGCACCCCGATCTCGCTGCTCGCCTTCAGCCGCCGCGCCACCGCGCCGTCGAGCTTGTCGAGCAGCACCGCGTACAGGATGAACCACGCCGCCTCGTAGAAGTCGGCCATCACCCGACCCATCAGCGAGGTGCGGATCGACGCGAGGCCGAACACCAGCCCGAGGCACGTCACCATGTTGGGGGCGAAGTAGCGGGCCGGCGGCCGGTCGAAGATGCGCATCCCTTGGAAGGTCCGCTCTATACGCGCCGTGTCAAGATCCCGTCGCACAGCGGGTCATCACGCCTCCGCCGGGCTCCGCTCCCGCAGGGCGGCGGCGAGCGCGAGGAGCACGGGCCTCCGCGGGTCGTCGCGGCGCAGGCACAGGTACAGCGGGCTCGTGGCCCGGGTGAGCGACGGCAAGAGCGCGCGCAGCTCGCCCCCGTCGAGGTGACGCGCGAGGCGGTAGTGCGGGAGCGCCGCCACGCCCTCGCCCCGGAGGAGCATCGACTCGACCACGGCCAAGGACCCGAGCTGGTGCACGCGGCCGAAGCGCATGTCGAGGGCCGCCGCCCCCGCGCCCGACCGCCAGCGCTCGAAGAGCGGCGCGGCCGACGACAGGTCGAGGAGCGAGTGGCCCGCCGCGGCCGAGGGGTCGTCGAAGGCGCGGGACCGCAGGAGCGCGCGCGAGGCCGCGAGCGTCACGGGCATCTCGTGCAGGAGCGTCGCCTCGACGCGGGGCTCGCGCGGCGGGGTGGTCACGACGGCGAGGTCGACCTCGCGGGTGCGCAGCCGCAGGAGGAGGTCGGCGTCGTGCGCGACGTGCACGTGCAGGGTCACGTCGGGGCGCGCGCGGGCGAGGCGCGGGAGGAGGGGCGCGATCCACTCCGAGGCGAGCTCGGGGGGCGCGCCGCAGACGAGCTCCATCGGGGCGGCGCCGAGCTCGCCGCGCACGGCGCGCACGCAGTCGGTGGTCGACTGCACCGCGCGTCGCGCGTAGGGCAGGAGCGCGTGCCCCGCGTCGGTGAGGGCCACGGTGCGGGTCGTGCGGCGGAAGAGGGCCGTGCCGAGCTCGGCCTCCAGCGCGCGGATGCGCTGGCCCAGGGCCGCGGGGGTGAGCGCGACGGTGCGCGCCGCGGCGCGGAAGTTCAGCGTCTCGGCCGCGGCGACGAAGCAGCGGAGGCTGTCGACGGAGGGCAGCATCGCGAGGCCGACCGCGGGCTCACACCGCGCAGTCGAGGAGGACCTTTCCGGTGCTGCGGCGGCCCTCGAGCATCGCGTGCGCGGCGTGCGCCTCGGAGAGCGGGAAGCTCCCTCCCACGTGGACCTTCAGCTCCCCTCGCCCGACGGCGCCGAGCACCGCGCCCGCCCGCGCGAGGAGCTCTCCCCGCTCGGCGGTGTAGTGCGGCAGCGACGGCCGCGTGAGGAAGACCGATCCCTGGTGCATCAGCCTCCACGGGTCGATGGGCGGCACCACCCCCGACGACTGACCGAAGAGCACGAGCATCCCGCGCGGGCGCAGCGACGTGAGGCTGCGCTCCCAGGTGTCGAGCCCCACGCCGTCGTAGGCCACGTGCACGCCCTTGCCGTAGGTGAACTCCTTCACCGCGGGGAAGAAGTCTCCCTCGCTGGTGACGAAGACCTCGTCGGCGCCGTTCTCACGCGCGAGCGCGGCCTTCGCCTCGGTCGAGGTCGTGCCGAAGACCCGCGCGCCGAGCTTCGACGCCATCTGGCAGAGCAACAATCCCACGCCCCCGGCCGCGGCGTGCACGAGGCACGCGTGGCCGTCTCTGAGCGGGAAGGTGTCGTAGGCGAGGTAGTGCGCGGTCATCCCCTGGAGCATCACCGCCGCGGCGTCGCGCGCGCTCACGCCCTCGGGCACGGGCACGAGCCTCTCGGCCTTCGCCACGACGTGCGTCGCGTAGGAGCCCTGCTGGTCGCACCACGCGACGCGCTCTCCGACCTTCACGTCGGTGACGCCCGCGCCCACGGCCTCGACCACGCCCGCGCCCTCGCGCCCCGGCCGGATCGGCGCGGGCAGGGGGTACACGCCCCCGCGGTGGTACACGTCGATGAAGTTCACCCCCGCGGCCTCGACGCGCACGACGCACTGGCCCTCTGCGGGCGCGGGGTCGGGCAGGTCGATCAGCTTCATGGCCTCGGCGGGCCCCGGCGCGGAGAGCTCGATGCGCTTCATGGCGCGCGACGATACCCCCGATCGCGCCCGCGTCAGAGCGCCGTCACGCGAGGCGCTCGCGGATCGTCTCCAGGAGGCTCTGCCGCGAGAAGAGCTCGGTGACGTAGTCCATGCGGTCGCTCTCGATGACCAGGGCGGGCGAGCGGTCGTAGCGCGCGAACCACGCCTCGTAGAGCTCGTGCAGGGCCTTGAGGTAGCTCGGCGGGATCGCCTGCTCGTAGGCCCGTCCCCGCTGCTTGATGCGCTTGCGGAGCGTGGGCACCTCGCAGCGCAGGTAGATCATCAGGTCGGGCGGCCGCAGGTCGTCGCGGAGCGTGGTGTAGAGGTCGGTGTACGTGGCCCAGTCGCGGGCGTCGATGTGACCCTGCTGGTGGAGGTACTCCGCGAAGACCTCGGCGTCTTCGTAGAGCGTGCGGTCCTGCACCACGGCGCGGCCGAGGGCCTCGATCTCGCGGTGGATGCGGAAGCGCCGGACGAGGAAGAAGAGCTGGCTGTTGAAGGCCCAGCGGCCCATGTCGCCGTAGAAGTCGGCGAGGTAGGGGTTCTCGTCGTGGGGCTCGAAGAAAGGCACCAGCTCGAACTGCTGGCAGAGCCAGCGCACGAGCGAGGACTTGCCCGAGCCCATGTTCCCCGCGACCGCGATGTAGCGCGCCCTCGACACCGCGCGACGCTACTGCGCCTACGCCGGGCGGAGGAATTCCCGCAGGCGCGGGCTCCCTGCGTCGCACCGTCGCGGGCACGCCCCCCTCGGGGCGGAGCGTCGCGAAGTTCCCCGGGAGGATCTCGCGCGTCGGGTCGACGGTGACCTCGGCGGCGCGCATCACCGAGGCGAGCACGATGGGGCCTTCGAGCATCGCGAAGTGGTTGCCGATGCACACCCGCGGCCCCGCGCCGAAGGGGATCCACGCGCTCTTCGGCCGCTTCGCTTCGACGTCGGGCAAGAAGCGGTCGGGGTCGAAGCGCTCGGGGTCGGGCCACGCCGCCGGGTCGCGGTGCACGCACGACGGCCCGCAGAACACCAGCGTGCCCGCGGGGATCTCGTAGCCCTCGACGGTCACGTCCTCGACGGCGCGGCGGGCGTAGACGGGCACCGGGGGGTAGAGCCGCATCGACTCCTTGAAGACGCGGGTGGTGAGGGGAAGCCGCATCGCGCGCTCGAAGGTGATCGCGCCCGGCGGGAGCGCGTCGACCTCGGCCTGCACGCGCTCCTTCACGTCGGGGTTGCGCGCGAGGAGGTAGAAGCTCCACGCGAGCGCCGTGGCCGTGGTCTCGTGGCCCGCGACGAAGAGGGTGTTGGCCTCGTCGCGCACCTGCTTGTCGGTCATCGGCCCGGCGCCGTTCTCCTCGTCGCGCGCCGCGAGGATGCGCGTGAGCAGGTCGTTGCGCGTGAGCCCCTGCGCGCGGCGCTCGGCGATCATCTGCGCGACGCGGTCGTCGACGCGTCGCACCGCGGCGCGCAGCGCGGGGTCGAAGGCGCCGGGGAGGAGCACGGGCTCCTTCAAGCGCTCCATCGCGGCGGCGCGCAGCCGCTCGACGGGCGCGGGGAGCTTGCCTTCGAGCGACGAGAGGCCTTCGAGGAGCATGATCTGCGCGACGAGGCGGCCCGAGCCGCTGTTGCGGTCGCTCCACTCGAGGGCGACGGTGAGGGCCTCGCCGAGCGCGTCGGCCTCGTCGAAGGTGTCGCTGTCGAAGAGGGCTTTGCCCACGACGCCCATGGTCACGCGGGTCATCTCGCGCGCGAGGTCGACGCGCTGCCCGTCGCTCCAGCGGTCGACGGCGCGCTCGGCGACGTCGTTCATGCACTGCGCGTAGGCGGCCATCGCCGACGGTTGAAAGAGCGGCGCCATGAGTCGTCGCTGCCGGCGCCAGAGCTCGCCCTCGGCGGTGAAGAGCCCGTCGCCCGCGAGGTACCAGAGGAGGAGGCGCCGGCCGGGAGACGTCTCGACGCTGCGCGCGCGCTCGACGAGGAGGGCGGGCGCCGACGCGGGGGTGTTCGTCCACACCACGTCGCGGTGGAGGAAGCGCGTGCGTGAGAGCGGGCCCGTGTCGCGCACCCGACGGAAGAGCTCGCGCCGGTCGGCGTCGAACATCTTCGCGTGGCCGAACACGTCTCCGCCCGGCACCTCGGGGATCTCGTCGAGCCTCATGGCCGCGGACAGTGGCGAAGCGGCGGGCGCGGAGCAACGCCCGCGAGTGCGATTGCTCACGCCGCGACCGGGAATGGGTTGCGCTTCACGCCGCGCATCGGGTAGTGCCTGTCTCCCGGGAGGCGTCACGCCAACGACCAGCGGCGACGGCGCGTGAACGGGTTTCGAGAGGCGTGATGCAACCGCTGTTCAAGCTGCCGTGGCCCGCGCCGCTGCGCGAGGGTCGCCTGCTGCGTCGCTACGACCGCTTCCTGGTCGACGTGATGGCGGCCGACGATGAGTCTCTCGTGACCGCGCACTGCGCGAACTCCGGGATGATGGAGGGCCTCGTGCGCCCCGGCGCGCGCGTGTGGCTCCTGCCCTCGTCGAACGCCCGCCGTCGCCTGGAGTGGACCTGGGTCATGGTCGAGTCCGACGGGGTGATGGTGGGCGTCGACACGCTCCTGCCGAACCGCCTCGCGCGGGCGATGCTCGACGCGCGCGCGGTGCCGCGGGTGGGCGGCTACGACGGCGTGGTGCCCGAGTTCCCGCACGCGCCGGGGAGCCGGGTGGATTTTCGCCTCACGCTCCCGGGCGGCGCGCACGACGTCGAGGTGAAGAACTGCCACCTCGTGTACCCCGACGGCCGCGGGTATTTCCCCGACTCGGTGTCGACGCGCGCGACGAAGCACCTGACGCTCCTCACGCGCGAGGCGAAGCGCGGCCTGAAGGCGACGGTGCTGTTCGTCGTGCAGCGCGAGGACGTGAAGTCGGTTCGCCCGAGCGACCTGCACGACCCCGACTTCGCGAACGCGGCGCGGCGGGCGAAGTCGGCGGGGGTGAATTTCCTCGCGCTGAAGGCGCGCCCCACGCTGGAGGGCGTCGAGGTGCTCGGCACGGTGCCCGTCGACCTGAAGCCCTACGGCACCGCGCGGGTCGAGTCGTGGCGCGAGGCGCTGCGCCCGTGCTCGGGCTGGGTGCGCGGCCCGCGCGCGGCGCGGGTGGTGCCGGGCGACGACGGCGAAGGCGCGGCCGAGGCGTCGTAGCGCGCCGCGGAGCGCCGGGTGACCTCTCGGCGCACGTCGACCGGCCTCCGTCATCGCGTCGAGGGCGACCGTGCGCGCGTCGACCGACCTCGGTGGACGCGTCGACCGACCTCTGTGTACGCGTCGACCGACTGATGTGCGCGCGTCGACCGACCGCTGTGTACGCGTCGACCGACCTGGCGCAGCCGTCTGGTGGATGTGTTGGGGAGAGGGGTTGCGCCTCGCGAGGACCGCGGGGCGCGGGGCGGAGGCTTAGAAGAGGTTCGACATCTCGGGCGCGGTGAGCTTCTTCTGCTCGGCGACCCGGGCCATCGCGCGGACGATGCGGGTCTTCTGCGGCCCGGTCACCTCTCCGCCCTTGATGGCGCGCAGGAGCGTCTGCTCCGAGATCGGCTTGCCCGAGCGCGGCTTCTGCGCGCGGACGGCCTTCGACGCCTCGTCCTCCTTGCCGCGGGCGCGGCGCTTCTCGAGGCGGATCTTGCGGTCCGCCGCGGTGAGGGTCTCGACCGCGCGCGACGCCACGATCACGCGGATGGGGTCGATCTTGTTCTCCTTGAGGTAGCCCGCGAACTTCGTCTCGGCGTTCTCAAGCAGGGAGGCCAGCTTGCTCATCACTCAGCTCCTACAGATGTGGGGCGGTCCCGTTACCCCAATCGCAGGGCGGGCACAAGACCCTCACCGCTTGCGACGCGGCTCCGCGGGGTGCGGGTGATCGTGCGGGTGGGCGTGGTCGTGCCCGTGGTCGTGCCCGTGGTCGTGCGCGTGCGCCCCCGGCTCCATCGGCGCGTGCGCCGGGTGCTCGGCCCCCTCGGGGAGCGCCGTCGCCACCAGCCTCCCGTGCGTGACGCCCTTCGTCGCGATCAGCCGGTCGGCCGCGCCCTGGATCAATCCCGCCGGGCCCCGCAGCACGATCACCTCGAGGCAGTTGTCGTGGTCGAGGTGCACGTGCAGCGTCGACACCACGTGGTGCCCGAGCGCGTGCTGCATCTCGGTGAGCTTCTCGGTGAGCTCCCGCACGTGGTGGTCGTACACGACCGTGAGCGTCGCGACGGCGGGGCCTCCGCCCGACAGCCGCGCGTGGGCGAGGTCGGCCCGCACCAGGTCGCGCAGCGCCTCGGAGCGCGTCGCGTAGCCCTTCGCCGCGATGCGCTCGTCGAAGCGCTGGAGGAGGTCGGCGTCCATCGCCACGCCGAAGCGCGTGAGTTCCGTGCTCATCGGCCGCGCACGATACAGCACGCGCGCCGCGCTTGACCCGAGAGCGTCTCCCGCGCTCTCGATAGCGGGTGACCGAAGCGATCCTCCCCCACGTCGTCGTCGGAGCGCGCCCCGAGCGCCTCTGCCTCATGCTGCACGGCATCCTCGGGTCGAAGTCGAACTGGCGCTCCTTCGCGCGGCGCTGGTCCGAGGCGCTCCCCGGGTGGGGCTTCGTGCTGGCCGACCTGCGCAACCACGGAGACGCCCAAGGGTTCGCGCCCCCGCACACGATGGCGGCCGTGGCCGCCGACCTCGCGCGCCTCTGCGCGTCGCTCGACGCGCCCGTGGAGCTCGTCGCGGGCCACTCCTTCGGCGGAAAGAGCGCCCTGTGCCTCGCCGCGCGCGACGACGCCCCGCCCTTGAAGGGCGTGCTGCTCCTCGACGCGAACCCCGGCGTGCGCCCCGCCGAGCCCGGCGCGGAGGAGACCCTCGCCGTGCTCGACTCCCTCGACGCGGTGGGCGCCCGCTTCGCGCGCCGGCAGGACTTCATCGACGCGATGCGCGCGCGCGGCCACACGCCGGGCCTCGCGACCTGGCTCGCGATGAACCTCGCGCACGAGGGCGACGCGCTGGTGATGCGCCTCGACGTGGCCTCGATCCGCGCGATGCTGGTCGACTACTTCGCGACGGACCTCTGGCCCACCATCGAGTCGGGAGCGGCGCCGCCGATCCGCGTGCTCGCCGGGGGCCGCTCGTCGGTGTTCACGCAGGAGGACGTCGCGCGGGCGAGGCGCGCGGCCGAGGCGCACCCCGCGACGCGCTCGGTGGAGGTGATCGACGACGCGGGCCACTGGCTCCACGTCGACGCGCCCGACGCGGTGAGCGCGTGGGTGCTCGCGAAGCTCAAGGAGACGTAGGCGGGCGCCAGCGGGCGAGCTCCATCATCGGGTGTTGCAGGTGCGCCTCGCAGTCGGGGCCGATGGAGTTGGTCTCTTCGTAGTGGTCGCCCCGCGCCTCGGCGAGGTAGGGCAGCACGGGCGCCACGACGAAGTTGAAGCGGGCGATGATGTACCCGAGGAAGTCGTCTCCGAGCCCGGTGACGAAGGCCCAGCGCACGCCGGGGTTGGCGAGCATGAGCTCGCGGAGGTAGGGCGGCGACGGGGCCATCGAGAGGTCGGGTCGGTTCTCGGTCTCGGTGAGGATGGGCTGGCCCCACGACCACATCGGGTCGTAGCCGACCCAGAGCTCGGGGTTGAGCTCTCCGGGCGCGGTGACCGTCGCGACGGGCCCCACCTGGAAGTACGTCACGCGAGAGCGCACCCACGCGGGGTTGTTGGCGTCGAGGGGGCGCCTGGGGTCGTAGTGGGTGATCTCGCGGTCGAAGACGCCCTGGGTGTACGCGATGCCGTAGAGCCGGTTCTCGGCGCGCGCGTAGATGGGCGCGGAGCGGTACGAGACCGAGACGTCTCCGGTCACGTCGACGCCGTCGCGGGCGAGCGCGGCGAGGGCGAGTCGCGCGACGTTGCGGCCCGCGGACTGTGACTTGTCGAAGCCCGAGTCGCGCACGGGTTCGCCCATCGCGTTGAGCGGGCGCACGCCGCCGCCGGGGCCGACCTGCCCTCCGAGGGGGCCGTTGGAGAAGACCGTCACGCCGCCCAACCCGCCGATGGCCTCGACGGGCAGGCCCTCTTCGAGCGTCTCGCGCAGCGCGTGGACGTAGTCGGCGCTGAGGAGCGTGTTGCGGCTGCCGGTGTACTCGGGGTGCGCGGCCCAGTTCACCCAGGTCGCGATGGTGGTGTCGGGCGAGGCGGCCTCGGTGAAGCGCACCACGGTGACCGTCGGGTCGTAGAGCACCGGGTCGCGGGTGTCGTTCACGTACTCGAGCGTCGAGCGGGTCATCGGGTCGGCGGTGACGACCTGGGCGACGCGCATCCGGGCGGGGCGCAGGTCGGCGACGGCGCGGCGGATGGCCGACGCGGTGCGCTCGCGCACGCGGGCCATGTACGCGGGGTCGCGGCCGTTCACGAGGAGGCGCACGCCCCACAGGCCGAGCGTGTCGACGCCCTCGTGGACGTGCGTCGACGAGATCACGACGCGGTCGATGCCGAGGCCCGCGAGGGAGGGGTCGGCGCGGACGCGGTCGGTCTCGGTGATCATCAGCCCGACGCAGTCGACGACGGCCTGCACGACGGTGGTGTCGCCCGAGCGGAAGGCGATGGCGCGCACCTCGAGGTCGTCGTGGCTGCCCGTCGCGGGGCGGCCGTTGGAGAAGCCCGCCATCCACACGGCGTCGAAGGTGCCGTTGGCGTTGGTGTCGACGAAGGGCTCGCCGTCGTCGAAGAGGCCGTTGTTGTTGCGGTCCTCCCACATCGACTCGACGAGGGTGGGGTTGATCTCCTCGCGCGCGGCGCCGACCTCGAGGGTGGTGCCGGCGTTCATGCAGTGGTCGCTGCCGGGGCACCAGTCGTCGGGCCCCGCGTAGGGGATCGGGTCGGGCGGCCGGGTCGGCACGTCTTCGCCCGCGTCGGCGCTCGCGTCGGTCGCGGCGTCGGTCGCGGGCACGTCGACGGCGCCGAGGTCGTTGGGGGTCGCGGCGTCGGCAGGGCCCGGCGTCGCGTCGTCGCCGCAGCCCACCGCGCACGCGGACACGATCGCCGCGAGGCACGCGCTTCGGAGTCTCATCGCGGGGCGGGATGCTACCAGCACCGCCCCGCGGGGCGGGTCACTGCCGCGCGGAGAAATCGCAGCTGTTGGCGGGGGTGTTCGCGCGGCAGGTGGGCGGCACCTCGACGCGCGGCGCGCCGGCCCAGACCGAGCGCACGAAGGCCTCGATCTGCTCGCGCGCGGCGACGCCCGCGATGGAGTCTCCCGCGGCGAAGCCGTGGATGTTCAGCGCGCCCGTGACCGACGCGGGCACGCGGAACTGCGTGAGCGCGTTGCCTCCGTCGACCGACGCGACGGCGGGCGCGCCCACCACGGGGACGATCACCGCGCCCACCTGCGCGGCGCCCACGGCCGCGGCGGCGAACTCGGCGCCGATGTTCGGGAGCACCGGGTCGCCGATGGACTCTTGCAAGAGCAGCGGCGCGTCGCTGCCGGGCAGGTCGGCCCACCCCGAGCCGTCGACCTCGTCCCAGATGCCTTGCGTCGCGGCGATGTTGATCGCGACGTCGATGTCGGAGCCGTAGACCACCCGCAGCGACGGCCGCAGCGCGCCGAAGATGTTCGACGCCGTGAGGAAGTGCGTCCACGCGGCGCCCGGCACGTTGAGCACGGCGCCCGAGAAGTTGGGCACGGCGCGCGCGAGGGTGAGTCCCATGGTCGCGCCGAGCGACCCGCCGACCCACACCATGTGGTCGGGCTGTGGGCGCCGCCCCGCCGCGGGGTTGGGCATGCCCATGAGCGTGTCGGCCGCGAGCGCGGCGCCCAGGTCGGCCTCGGCCGGGAGCGCGCCGCCGCCGTCCTCCGAGCGCGCCGACGCGAGCATCGCCGCGGTGCCCGACGCCGCCTGAAGGAGCGACGACACCGCGCGGTCGACGCCCACGACCGCGCGGGTGAAGCGGCTGAAGGTATCGACGAGGTCGGCGCCGGTGAGCCCGTCGAAGCGCGTCGAGACCTTCGCCGCGCCCGACCCGGTGATGGTCTCGTCGAAGGCGCTGTCGTCGACGTCGCCGCCCGTCCCGTGGCCGTACGCGACGATGCGGTAGCCCCCCTCGCCGCGCGGCAGCCGCACGCGGAAGGGCGCGCTGTAGGTCTCGCCCTGAACGAGCACGGGCGCCCCGCTCGCGTCGCGGTGGATGAACCCGTCGCTCGCCGTCCAGCGCGGGAGGCCGCGCACGAAGCCGCGCACCGTCGCGAGCCCGGTGCCGCCCTCGGCCACGTCGACGCCCGCGACCTCGACGCGCGCGGAGCCCGACCGCAGCGCTGCGCGCGAGGCCGCGATCATCGCCCGCAGCGGCCCGCGCGGGTCGTCGGCGGAGCGGGTGGTGAAGTCCCACACCCGGAGCACGCGCGCGGGGTCGACGCCCGCGGCGCGCACGGCGGCGAGCGAGGGCGCGTGATAGGCGGCGAGCTCGGCCTCCTCCTGCGTGCGGGGCGCGCGCAGGCCCAGCGAGGCCGCCGCGGCGTCGTCGCTGATCGCGGGCCCGCCCGCGGTGGTGCGCAGCGCGTCGGTGACGACCACCACGTAGTCGGTCGCGGGCTTGAGGAGCACGCGCGGGTAGGCCACGACGGCGGCCTCGGGGTCGCGCGGGTCGGCCGCGGGCATGACGACGAAGCGCAGCGGAACGAGCGCGCCTACGCCCTCGCCCGAGGCTTGGATCACCCGCACCGCGCCGGTGGTGCCGTCGCCCACGGTGGCCTCGTCGACCTCCGAACGGAAGCCCGCGATGATGGGCGTGGCGCGTGAGAAGCCGTCGGCGCGGTTGAGCGCGGCGGGGTCGTCGCCCTGCGCGAGACCCTCGGTCTGCACCGCGAGGCGAAGGCCCGTCGGGGTGGCGCTGTCGGTGCGCGCGTAGGTGTTCGAGGGCCACGGCAGGAGGCACCGCAGGTCGTCGCTCGCGTCACATCGCGCGGTGCGCGGCGCGCGCACGCCGACGGCGCGGTCGGGCGGTCGCGTCACGTCGACGGCGACGGGGACGTCGGTCGCCGCGTCGGGCGCGCCCGCGTCGGCCGTGGGGGTGGCGCCGCTCGATCCGCACGCGGCGAGGAGGAAGAAGGGGAGGGTCTTGCGAAGCACGCGCGCACTCTACGAGGCGACGCGCGCGGCGGGCCACCCTCGCGTCGCCTGCGGTTACTCTCCCGCTCCATGCGACATGCACTTCGCGCCTCATTCCTGGCCGCGCTCTCGGCGTGCACGACGCGCGCTGCGGCCCCCCGCGCGCACGGCGCCTCCGCCCGCGGTCGACGCTTCGGTCGCCGCCCGAAGACGCCATCGCGGCGCTCGGCGACGGGCGCGCGCGAGGCCGTGAATCTGGAACGCTCTCACGGCGGCGTCGACGACCCGTACCGCTCGCTGGAGACCGACTCGCCCGAGACGCGCGCGTGGATCGACGCGCAGACCGCGCGCTCGGCCGCGATGGCTCGACGCACCCTGCGATCCCGAGACGGCGTCGCGCCTCGCGGAACTCTTGCGCGAAGTCCGCGGCCCGCGTCGCAGGCCCCTACGTCGACGGCGCGCGACGAAGGCCCCGAGCGGTACGTGCTGCGCGTGGCCGACCGTCGAAGGCGCGGCGGTGACAAGGTCTGCGCGCGACCTGGTCGACCACGACGAGCCTCGGGGCGCGCGCGGCGATGACTGGGTGGTGCCGTCGCCCCGCGGAGAGTACGTCGCGATCGGCGTCTCGCAGAACGGCGACGAGCGGAGCGTGCTGCGCGTGGTGGAGGTCGCCGCAGGGCAGATGCACGAGACCTCGATCGCACGCGAAGTGATGCCGGCTGTCGTGGCTGCCCGACGAGACGGCTTCTACTTCACGCGCTACCCGCGCGAGGAGCGAGCGCACCACGACCGCAGGCGAGGGACACCTACTGGCGCAGGGTGTACTTCCACGCGCTCTCGAGCGCGGCCGACGGGAGCGCCGACCCGCTGGTCTTCGAGGGAGACGTCGGCACCGACGCGCCCTCGCCCGAGGTCTCGCCCGACGGTCGCTGGCTGGTCATCAACCTCTTCAAGGGCTGGAACCGCCTGGAGGTGTTGCTGATCGACCGACGCGCGCGCGTCGCCGCGGGGGCGCGTCCGACGGCGGTGCCCGTGATCGCGGGCGACGACACCCTCTCTCACGCCTCGGTGCACCGCGGACGTCTCTACGTGATGACCAACCGCGGCGCGCCGAAGTACCGCGTGCTCTCGGCCGACGTGGCCGCGCTCTACCGCTCTCCGCCCGCGCGACGCGAGGGCGTGACGACGCTCGACGTAGCGCCCGCGGGCCCGTGGAGGTCGCTGGTGCCCGAGGGCGAGCACGTCATCGACGACCTGACCCTCGCGGGCGACCGGATGGTGCTGACCTACACCGAGAACGTCGCGTCGCGGGTGTACGTGCACGACCTCAACGGGCGGCGCCTCGCCTCGGTGGCGCTCCCCGCGGAGGGGACGGTGCCCGGGGTCGACGCGAACGACGACGGGGACGGGGCGGTGTTCTCGTTCCAGTCGTTCTTCTGGCCGTCGCGGGTGTACGCGCTCGACCGCGCCGCGCTGCACCGCGCGGGAGAGGTGCAGCCCGCGGCGGTGGTGGAGCCCGCGGGCGGCGTCGACCCGTCACGCTTCGCGCTCGACCGCGCGTCGGTGCCGAGCCGCGACGGGACGCCCGTGAACGTGTTCCTCCTTCGACCGCGAGGGATGACCCCGAACGGCGACGCGCCGGTGCTGCTCACGGGCTACGGCGGCTTCAACATCTCGCTCCTGCCGCGCTACTCGCCCGCGTCGATCTACTGGCTGGAGCGCGGTGGGGTGTACGCCGTCGCCAACCTCCGCGGCGGGGGAGAGTTCGGCGAGACCTGGCACCGCGACGGCGCCCTCGACAGGAAGGAGCACGTCTTCGAAGACTTCGAGTCGGTGATTCGCTGGCTGTCGTCGTCGGGTTTGAGCCGCCCCGAGCGCATCGCCATCACGGGAGGCTCCAACGGCGGACTCCTCATGGGCGCGATGCTCACCCGCGCGCCCGACGCCTTCGGCGCGGTGGTGTCGAGCGTGGGGCTCTACGACATGGTGCGCTTCGCGCGCTTTCCCCCGGCGAGCATCTGGGCGTCGGAGTACGGCGACCCCGAGCGGGCCGACGCCTTCCGGTGGCTCTACGCGTACTCGCCCTACCACCGCGTGCGCGAGGGCCAGCGCTTTCCGGCGACGTGGATCGAGACCGCCGACCACGACACCCGCGTGTACTGGGGCCACTCGACGAAGTTCGCGGCGCGCTTGCAGGAAGCCCAATCCGGCGATGCACCGATCTTCTTCTACATGCAGCGCGACGTGGGTCACGGCGCCGACACCCGCCGCGACGACGAGGTGAACCGCTGGACCCGCCTCTACACCTTCATCGAGTCGCAGCTCCAGGTGAGTTCACCGAGCACCTCGACCCCGTAGAAGAGGGAGAATAATAAAGCGGCGGCACCTAGGGCGTTGGGGGGGGAGGACGCCGGCGCCGCCGCCGAGGAGCCTAAGAGCGACTCCCGTGCCACGCGTGCCGCACGGGAATTCACGGGGGTTCGCACACGACTCCATTTCACGTCTGCAAGGCACCGTGAAAGGTCAGTTGCGAAGCTGAAACGCGGCGGGAGCCCTTCGGCCTCGGATGCAGCGCCTCGCTTGACGGTCTCGTGAACGGATTTAGTTTCCGTTCACCGATCAACCTCCCCGCTGGTCCCGAGACATGGGCGATGGGGAAGGGGAGCGGCTCGGGCGGGGTCCGTTCGCGGCGCGATGCGCTGGCGGGGCGGCCGCCCATTCCTGGAAGGAGCGAAATCCCACATGAGCCAGAGCCATTCCAACCGACCGTTCCCCGGCTCTCCGTTCCCGCTGCTCCCGCTGCGCAGCGGGCACCTTCTCCCTGGCACCACCCTCTCGGTCCCCGTCGGGCGCGTCCGCTCGGTCGCGCTCCTCGACGCGCTCTCTCCGGGCGCGCTGCTCGGCGTGGTGGCGCAGCGCGACCCCGCCGTGTCGGACCCCGACGAGGGCTCGCTGCACCGCACGGGCACCATCGCGCGCATCGCGCGGCTGGAGCGCACCCGCGACCGCGGCTACCGACTCGTCATCGAGGGCCTGAGCCGCTTCTCGCTCACCGGGCTCTCCACCCGCGAGCCCTACTGGAAGGCCGAGGGCGAGCCGCTCGACGAGCCCGTCTCCGACGAGACCGAGGCGCGGCCCTCGCGTGCCGAGCTCTGAAGGACCGCGTGGCCGAGCTGATCTCCGCGAGGCGGCACCTCGGCGTCGCTCACCGCCGACGAGGCGCTCCCGCCTCGTCGCCGACCAGGTGGCCGCGCTCTTGAGCCTGCCCTCCGAGAAGGAGCTCGCGGTGCTCGAGACGCCCGACGTGGTCGAGCGCCTGCGCCTCGTGGCGAAGCTCGTGTCAGAGACCAAGGCCCTCGCCGACCTGAAGACCCGCGTCGAGCAGGACGTGCGGCGCGAGGTGACGAAGCACCAGCGCGACGCGCTGCTTCGGGAGCAGATCCGCGCGCTGCGCAAGGAGCTCGGCGACGACGAGTCGGACGACCCGAACGAGAAGCTGAAGACGCGACTCGAAGCGGCCGACCTGCCCGACGAGGTGCGCACCGCGGCCGAGCGCGAGATGAAGCGCCTCGAGTCGATGAGCGGCCCCGGGCCCGAGGCGCACGTGATCCGCAACTACCTGGAGTGGATCCTCGACCTGCCCTGGTCGACCCGCGCCGCCGCGAAGGACGACCTCGACGCGGTGTCTGCGAAGCTCGACGCCGACCACGCCGGCCTCGACGACGTGAAGAAGGATCCTGGAGCACATGGCCGTGCTCAAGCCGGGGAACCCCCGCGGCACGATCCTCTGCCTCGCGGGCCCTCCGGCGTGGGCAAGACCTCGCTGGGTCAATCGATCGCCGACGCTACGGGGCGGCCCTTCGTGCGCATCGCCCTCGGCGGCGTGCGCGACGAGGCCGAGGTGCGCGGCCACCGACGCACCTACGTGGGCGCGCTCCCGGGTCGGGTGCTCCACGCGATGCGCAAGGCGAAGGTGAAGAACCCAGTCGTGCTCCTCGACGAGATCGACAAGCTCGGCACCGGGTGGCAGGGCTCGCCTGGAGGCGGCGCTCTCGAGGTGCTCGACCCTGAGCAGAACAAGTCCTTCACCGACCACTACCTCGAGCTGCCCTTCGACCTCTCCGAGGCGCTCTTCGTGTGCACGGCGAACGACCTCTCGACCCTGTCGGCGCCGCTGCGCGACCGCCTCGAGATCATCGAGGTGCAGGGCTACACCGCCGACGAGAAGCTCGCGATCGCGCGGGAGCACCTCCTGCCGAAGCACCTCGCGCAGCACGGCGTGCCCGAGGGCCAGCTCCGCGTCACCGACGCCGCGCTGCGGGTGATCATCGACGACTACACCCGCGAGGCGGGCGTGCGTCAGCTCGGGCGTGAGCTCACGCGGCTCTGCCGCTCGGTCGCGCTCTCGGTCGCGCGGGCGACGGACCAGAAGCCCGAGGCGCTCACGGTCGACGCGGGCGACGTGCACAAGTACCTCGGGCGGAAGAAGTTCTTCGCCGAGGTCGCCGAGCGCACCGCCACGCCCGGCGTCGCCACGGGCCTCGCGTGGACGCCCGTCGGCGGCGACATCCTCTTCATCGAGACCTCGCGCATGCCGGGCCGCGGGCAGCTCGAGATCACGGGCCAGCTCGGCGACGTGATGAAGGAGTCGGCGCGCGCCGCGCTCACCTACGTGCGCTCCAACGCCGACGCGCTGGGCGTCACCACGGGCGCGCTCTCGGACCACGACGTGCACATCCACGTGCCCGCGGGCGCGGTGCCGAAGGACGGACCCTCGGCGGGCGTGACGATCTTCACCGCGCTCACCTCGCTCCTGACGGGGCGGCGCGTTCGGAGCGACACGGCCATGACTGGCGAGTGCACCCTGCGCGGTCGCGTGATGCCGGTCGGCGGCATCAAGTCGAAGGTGCTCGCGGCGCACCGGGCGGGCCTCACCCGCGTGGTGCTCCCCGCGAAGAACGAGCGCGACCTCGACGACGTGCCCGAGTCGGTGCGGAGCGCGATGACCTTCGTGCTCGCCGACGACATGCGCGAGGTGCTCGACGCCGCGCTCGAGCCCCTGCCCCTCACCGGCGCCTCGACCTCGCCCGCGGTCAACGACGTGGGCGTGCGCTCGGCGGCCTGATCCCTGCCCCCCGCTTCGCGACGGCGCCGATCGCCACTATGGTCGGCGCCGTGCGGAGCGACCTCACCCACCTCGACGGCCCCACCCACCTCATCGACCACGGCGGCGATGGGTCTCCCCTCGTGCTCGTCCACGGGCTCGGCGGCAACGCCCTGAACTGGATGCGCGTGGGCCCCGCCCTCGCCCGCCACCATCGGGTCTTCGCGCTCGACCTCGTGGGCTTCGGCCGCACGCCGCTCGGGGGCCGCGCCTCGACGATCCCCGGTCACGCCGCGCTGGTCGAGCGCCTCGTCGAGCGCCTCGGTTCGCCCGCGACGCTGGTGGGCAACTCGATGGGCGGGCTCGTGTCGCTCACCGTCGCCGCGCGCCGGCCCGAGCTCGTGCGCGCGCTCGTGCTCGTCGACCCCGCCATCCCCCGGTACGACGCCGCGCCCCTCGACCGCGCGGTGGTGGGCGCGTTCACGGCCTACGCCGTCCCGGGCGTGGGCGAGGCGTGGCTGCGCAAGGTCGGGCGCGAGGTGCCTCCCGAGAAGCTCCTCGCGTACTTCATGGACCTCTGCGGCGTCGACGTGCGCGCGCTCCCGCCCGAGGTGTACGAGGCCCACCTCGACATGGCGCGGTACCGCCGGGGGCTCCCGTGGGGCGACGCGGCCTTCCTGTCGTCGGCGCGGTCGCTCCTGCGTCGGGTGATGGTGCGCCCGCGGTGGGAGGCCATCGCGCGCAAGGTGACGGCGCCCACGCTGCTCATGCACGGCGAGCGCGACCGGCTCATCTCGGTGGTCTCGGCGCGGGGCCTCGCGCGCCGCAAGCCCGCGTGGCGCTTCGCGGAGCTCTCGGGCGTGGGTCATACGCCCATGCTCGAAGCGCCCGATCGCTTCGCCGAGGTGACGCTCGCCTTCACCGCCGACGCCGCGGATGCGGGGCGCCGCGCGAGCCCGTGATAGCGTCGCCAGCCTGGGACGACGATGATCGACGAGGCCCTCCTGCCCCTGGTGCAGCGGCTCGACAAGGACCCCGAAGACAACGAGGCCCTCGAGTCGCTCTGGCGTGAGCTCAACCGTCGCGGGGAGTTCGAGACCCTCGCGGTGCTGGCCGAGAAGGTCGCCGCGCGACGCTCGACCCCGGCGAGCGCGCGGGCGCTGCTCCACCGGGCGGCGGAGCTCTGGTCGAAGGAGCTCCACCGCGACGACCGCGCGCTCGCCGTCTGGCAGCGGGTGCTGGTCGAGGCGCCCTCCGACGTGAAGGCGCTCCTCGGCGTGGCGCGCACCCACGCACGGGCGGGCCGTGACGCGCAGGCCCTGCCGCTCCTGGAGCGCGCGCGGACGTCGGCCACCGACCGCGACGCGCGCGTGCTCATCCTCGGGGAGCTCGCCGCGCTGCACGCCGCGCAGGGCGACGCCGAGCGTGAGGCCGCCGCGCGCCGTGAGCTCGCCGCGCTCACCCGCTCCGAGGAGCACCGCGTCGCGCTCGCGCGCGTGCTGGTGAAGACCGCTCGCGCGAGGGGCGTGCCGCCCGACGGGCCGACGCCCGACGAGTTCCGAGAGGCGGCGCGCGTGCTCGGCGCCATCGCCGCGGAGAAGCCCGACGCGCAAGCGCAGTCCTTCGCCGCGGGCGCGCTGGAACTCTGGCCGGGCGAGGAGCGCGCCTTCGAGGTCGCCGCCCAGAACGCGCAGCTCAAGCACCACGAGCTCCTCACGCTGCGGATCAAATTCCTCGCGGCGAACCCCGAGAGCCCGCTCGCCCCGCGCGTGCGCGGCGACCTCGCGGCGGCGTACGTGCACGACAAGCGGCCCGACGACGCCGTGGCCGTGCTCGCGGCCGCGGCCGACGACGACCCCGCCGCCGCGCGGCAGCTCGAGCGCCTCTACCGCGACCTCGGGCGACACCGCGAGCGCGCCGAGCTGCTCCAGAAGCTCCCGCGCCCCGACAACGACGCGGGCCGTCTCTCCGCCGCGCGCGAGGTCGCCGCCGCGTGGCGCGCAGCCGGAGACCGCGACGCGTGGATGCGCGCGCTCGGCGCCATCCTCGACCTCGCCCCGACGGACCCCGACGCGCTGCACGAGGTCGACCGCGAGTGCCGCCTGCACGGCCGCATGGCGGAGCTGCGGTCACGACTGCGCGCGGCGGCGGTCGAGGGCTCGGCGCCCAAGGCGACGCGCGTGCGCTGGTGGCGCGAGGTCGCGCTGCTCAGCGAGCGGCCCTGCAACGACCTCGACGAGGCGGCGCTCGCGTGGGAGCGCGTGGTGGAGCTCAGCGACGACGCGAAGGAGCTCGACGACGCGCGCGCGCAGCGGGCGAGGCTGCTCGGCCGCGAGGGCCGCTGGGGCGAGGTGCTCGAGCGCCTGGAGACCGACGCGCGCGACGAGCTCGACCGCGCGGCGGCGTCGCGGCGGTGGCTGAAGTGGGCCGAGGCGCTCCGCGTGCACGCGCCCGACGCGGCGCGCGAGGCGAGGCTCCTGCGCGCGGCGTGGGACCGCGACCCCCGCAACGACGCGCTCGCCGACGCGGTGACCGACGCGCTCGCCCGCTCGGGCGACGTCGACGGGCTCATCAGCGCGATGCGCGCGCGAGTCGAGCGGTCGACGGGAGACGGCGTGGCGCCGCGGTGGGCCGCGCTCGCGGGGCAGCTCGAGGCGCGCGGAGACGGCGACGAGGCGCTGGAGGCGTGGCGCACCGCGCGAGGGCTCGACCCGACCCAGGGCACATACTGGGAGGGCGAGGAGCGCTGCCTGGAGGCGCTCGGGCGCAAGGAGGAGCTGCTCGACGCGCTGAAGGCGCACGCCGACCACCCGCTCGCCGCGGGTCGCTTCGCGGGGAGGCTCTTCGCGCGCGCGGCGACCCTGGCGCGCTCGCTCGGTCAGGCCGAGGCCGCGACGGTGCTCTCGCAGCGCGCGGCGCGCTTCACCGCGCAGGGCTTCGGGGCCGAGATCCGTCGGCTCGACCTGAGCGCGGCGACGCTCCCGGAGCGCGTCTCGCCCCCGCCCGCGGTGGAGGTGACGCGTGAGGCCGTCGCGGTCGAGGCGCCCCCCGACGAGGACGCGAGCGAGATGACCCAGGAGCACGACGCGGTCGGTGAGGACACGCCCCGCGAGCCCATCGAGACCGTCGACGACGCGCACGTCGAGGCGATGGACGACGACGACACCACCGCGCACGCCACCGTGGAGCCGCCGCGCGACGCGCCGCCGGTGGCCGCGTCGCGCGCGCGCACCGAGCGCACGGGAGAGTTCGTGATCGCGCTGGAGGAGGGCCGGGTCGGGGTGAAGGGCGAGGAGGAGGAGGAGTCGACGACGGAGTTCAAGCCCGCGCTGCACGGCGACGCGCCGCCCGACACGATCCCGCCCGTGCCTCCGCGGTCGAAGCCCGACGAGCCGCGGGCCCCGCTGCGGCAGACGCTCCCGCCAGACGGCGCGCTCGACGACGAGCCGACCGGCGCGCCCGGCGCCGTCTCGGGCGAGGTCGCTCCTGTCATCGACGCCTCGCCGCCGGTCGTCGACGAGGTGGCTTCGATCATCGTCGACGAGGGCCTCCTCGCGGCGCCCTCGACGCACGACGCGCGGCCCTCGTCGCCGCCGCCGCGGCCCTCGTCGCCGCCCGCGCCCGCGCTGCCGCCGCTGCCGCAGCCGCCGCTCGCGCCCGCGCTGCCGCCGCTCCCTCCGCTCGCGATGGCGCCCTCGGGTCCGCCGCCGCTCGCGCCCCTCGCGATGGCGCCGTCGCCCGCCGCGCTCCCTCCGCTCGTCGCCGCGCCGCCCCCCGTCGTGCCGCCGCTCGTGCCCGCCGCGCCGCCGCCGGTGTTGCCCGCGCTGCAGATGGCCGGCCCCGCCGCGGCGTCGCTCCCGCCCCTCCAGTGGAACGCCGGCGCGCCGCCCGTCGCGCCGCCGCCCGTCGCGCCGCTCCACGCGACGGACGACATCGGCAACGACCCCTTCGCCGCGTGGTCGCCCGCGCCCGCGCACGTCGACGCCCGCGCTCCCACCGCGCCCGCGCCGGTGGCCGCGCCGCCCACACCCGCGGCGTCACACGCACCCGCGGCGTCGACGCACCCGGGCGTCGCACGCACCCGCGACGTGGAGCGCCGCGCCCGAGGAGCCGCTCGCGCCCTACGAGCGCGCGCTCCTGCCGATGTTCGAGCGCGCGATCGGCCTGCGTCGGTAGCCGTCGCACCTCTCGTCAGAAAGTTGCGCGACGGCTCCGAACTGTGTCTAGAGCGCAGGGTGTAGTCGCACTCCGCACCCTATTTTTCCAGGCACTTCGTGATGACGAGGGGGCGTCGGCGTGCGACTTTGATTTCGTCGTCGAAGGTCTCGACGAAGGAGGACACGGGATGCGTCGCATGACATCGGTGTGGTCGTTGATCCTCGCTGCGAGCCTCCAGATCCGAGGCGCCGCGTCCTTCGGCCAGGGCGCCCCCGCGGCGTCGCCGGTGATCGTCCTCCTCCGCGACGCGCCCGACGCGCGCACCCGCGCGCAGGCCGCGCTCACCCTCGGTCGGCTGCGCCCCGCGGGCGCGCGCGAGGCGCTCGAGCAGGGCCTCGCCGACCCCTCCCCGCGGTGCGCGCCGCCTGCGCCGCGACCCTCGGCGAGCTCGGCGACCCCGCGTCCGTGCACGTCCTCCGCGCGCGCGCCAGCGACCCCGACGCCGACGTGCGCGAGGCCGTGGGCCGCGCGCTCGCCCGCGTCGCGCCCGCGCCGTCGAGCGACGAGGTCACCGCCCCCGACCCGGCCTCCATCGACTTCAGCGCCGTGCGCTACATCCTCCGCCCCGAGAACCTCGCCGACCGCGCGGGCCACGACGCCGACCGCGCCGCGATGGTGCGCTCCGCGGTCTTCGGCGCCCTGGGCGCGCAGCGCTCCGTCGCCGCGCTCGTCGACGCGCCCCCGCGCGCCGCGCAGCAGCGCCTGCGCCGCGGGATGATCCGTCAGTTCAACCTCGAGGGCGGCCTGCAGCGCCTCCAGCGCGCGCAGCTCCCCGACGGCGACACGCTGCGCGCCGAGGTGAGCCTGGTGATCGTCTCCGAGCGCAACCACGCCATCCTCGGGATGATGTCGGGCTCCGCCGTGATCCGCGTGCCCGCCTCGGCCGACGCGGCGGCGCTGCGCCGCTACGAGTCCAGCGTGATCCAGGCCGCCGTGCGCGGCGCGCTGCGCGACGTCGAGACGGCGCTCGCGATGATCCCGCGCTGAGCGCTCACCCCTCCCCGAACCGCGCCGCCCTCGCCGCGTCGACCCGCACCGCACAGCGGTCGCCCGCGCGCAGCGAGGGGTCGACCTCGCCCGCGGTGAGCGCCTCGCCGCCCGCGCCCCTCGCCCACGCGCGCGGCCCCGGCCCCGAGGCCGACACCCGCTCGACCTCGGCCCAGGGCTCGTCACCCGACGTCCATTTCGTGAAACGAACCGCCGACGTCGGCGCGGCGTACCCGCGGCCCGGCGCGGTCTCGACCACGTTGTCGTAGCCCACGAGCCGCGCGACCTCGGCCGACGCGGGTCGCGACAGGACCTCCGACGCGGCGCCGCTCTGGAGCGCCCGACCGCCGGAGAGCACCACCACGCGGTCGGCGAGGGCCCAGAGGTCGTCGGGGTCGTGGGTGACCACCACCACCGCGGAGCCCGCCGCGCGGAGCGCCCGCGACACCGCCGCGCGCAGGGCGGGCACCGACGGTCGGTCGATGGCGGCGAAGGGCTCGTCGAGGAGCGCGAGGCGCGGGCGGCGCGCCAGCGCGCGCGCGAGCGACACCCGCTGCGCCTCTCCGCCCGAGAGCGAGGCCGGCGCGCGCGCGGCGAGGGAGGCCGCGCCCACGACGTCGAGGGCCTCTTCGGCGCGCCTGGGCTCCGCGCCGAAGGCGACGTTCTCCAGCACGTCGAGGTGGGGCAGGAGCCGCGGGCGCTGCGGCGACCACCCGAGGCCGCGGCGCTCGACGGCGACGCACGCGCCCGCGGCGGCGTCGCTCCACACCGCTCCGTCGAAGCGCACCCGGCCGCGGGTCGGTCGGTCGAGGCCCATCACCGCGCGCAGGAGGCTCGTCTTGCCCGCGCCGCTCGGGCCGAGCACCACGGTCACGCCCTCGTCGGCGAGCGCGAGCGCGCCGCGGAGGTCGAGGCGCGCGTCGAGGGCCAGGTCCTCGGTCACCAGCCTCGCCACGCGCGCTCCCTCCGAACGGTGGCCACCGCCGCGAGGAGCGCCGCCGACATCGCGAGGAGCGCCGCCGCGGTGCGCGCGGCGTGCTCGTAGCGCAGCGCCTGCACGTCGTCGTAGAGCGCGAGCGAGAGCGTGCGGGTCACGCCGGGGATGTTCCCCCCCACCATCAGCACCACGCCGAACTCTCCGAGGACGTGCGCGAAGGCCAGCGCGCAGCCCGCCGCGACGCCGCCGCGCGCCATCGGGAACACCACCCTCCGCGCGCGCTCCCAGCGCCCCGCGCCGAGGGTGCGCGCGAGGTCGAGGAGCTCGGGGTCGACGCGCGCGAAGGCCGCCGCGAAGGGCTGCACCGCGAAGGGCGCGCCGTAGAAGACCGAGGCCACCACGAGGCCCGCGAAGGAGAACGCGAGCGGCCCGCCCGAGAGGCGCTCCCAGAGACGTCCGACCGCGGTGCGAGGGCCGAGCGCGACGAGGAGGAGCCAGCCCATCACCGTCGGCGGCAGCACCAGCGGCAGCGTGACCAGCGCCTCGACGAGCGGTCGCGCGCGAGAGCGCGAGGTCGCCACCCACCACGCGAGCGGCAGCCCCAGCGCGAGGAGCAGGAGCGTCGTGACGGCCGCGAGCCGCAGGCTGAGCGCGAGGGCGGCGAGGTCCATCGCGCTCAGGGGGGCGCGAAGCCGTAGCGACGGAGGGTGGCCTGCCCCGCGGGGCTTGTGAGCGCCCGCGCGAAGGCGCGCGCGCGGGAGAGGTCCCCCGGCGCGCGGAGCACGGCGCCCGCTTGCGTGAGCGGCGGGTGCAGCGACGCGGGCACCGGCACGAGCGCGCCGCGCCCCGCGAGTCGACGCGACGACGACGCCGCGACGAAGGCCGCGTCGACGACGTCGGCGAGCGCGAGCTGCAGCGACTGCGCGACGTTCTCGGCGAAGACGCGCGTCGGGTGGTCGTCGGCGACATGCAACGCGCGGAGGGTCGCGTCGGCGGCGCGCCCGTAGGGAGCGTGCGCGGGGTTGGCGAGCGCGACGCGGCGCACCTCAGGGTGTTTGAGCGCGTCGAGGCCCGCGCGCGCGGCGGCCGGGTGGCGCGGAGAGATCCACAGCGCGAGCGCGCCCGTGGCGTAACGAAAGACCTCGACGGCCGCGCCCGAGCGAAGGAGCCCCTCGGGGTACGCCTCGTCGGCGGAGAGGAAGAGGTCGAAGGGCGCGCCGTGGGTGATCTGCGCGTAGAGCGAGCCCGACGCGCCGTAGACGAGCTCGGGGCGCGTGCCCAGCGTGGGCGCGACCTCGGCGCACACCGCGTCGAGCACGTCTCGAAGGTCCGCCGCCGCGGCGACGCGGAGCGGCGGGGCTGACGGGGACGAGGGGCGGCATGACGCGACCGCGGCTGCGACCCCAAGAACCCCACGCCGATCGAACAGAGGCATCGTGGCGTGGGTTACCCCCTCGCCCGCGCCCTCGACAAGGGGGCGCGAGGCCTTACCGGTGCCCGGACCAAGGGCGCGGCGCGGCCGCGCAGGAGGTGATCTCCCCATGAACCGTACTCGTCGTCACGCGCTCGGCGCGCTCTTGTTCGCCGCGCTCCTCGTGAGCGCTCAGGCCTTCGCGGGCGTGCTGCAGTTCCGCGACTCGGCCGACCTCTTCACCCCCGACCAGGAGGCGTCGCTTCGGCAGCGCGCGGCCTCGTACCCCTTCGACGTGCGGGTGCTCTCCGACAACGCCGTCGCCGACCGCGAGCAGTTCAACCGCTACGTCGCCGCGCAGGTCGCGAGCCCGAACATGGTGGTCATCGGCGTGAGCCCCTCGCTGCGCCGCACCTCGGTGCACTTCGGCCGCGGCACCGGCATCGCGTCGTCGCGCTACCGCGCGATCGACGACGCCGGCGACGCGTATTTCCGCCGGGGAGACTGGTCCGGCGGCGTCGGCGCGATCCTCAACCGCGCCGCGATGGAGGTCGGCACCGCCCCCACGTCTGGCGCCTCTCCCGCGCCCGCTCGCAATGGCGACCCCGCGGTGGTGACCCCGGCGCAGCGGTCGTCGGGATTCCCGTGGGGGCTCCTGCTCTGTGGCCTCGGGGGCTTCGCGCTCCTCGCGGTGCTCTTCCGCGCGATGCGCGCGCGCTCGGCCTCGGCGGGCTTCGGCGGCGCGCCCTATCGGCAGGGCGGCTACGGGCCCGACTACAACCAGGGCTATGGCCCCAACTACGGCCCGGGTTACGGGCCCAACTACGGCCCGCAGGGCGGCAGCGGGATGGGCACCGCGGTTGGCGCGGGCCTCGCGGGCGCGGCGCTCGGCGGCCTCGCTGGCTACGCAGCGGGCCGCGCGATGGGTGACGACGAGCGCGACTTCGGCCAGGAGCGGCAGGGCGGCTACGGCGGCTACGGCGGCTACGACGGCGGCGGAGGCGGAGGCTTCGACGCTGGAGGGTCGTCGTCGGGCTGGGACGACGGCGGCGGAGGCGGAGGCTTCGACGGCGGTGGCGGCTTCGACGGCGGGGGGGGCGGCAGCGACTGGTGATGAAGTGTGCCCTCGCCGCGCGGAGCGGCGGGGGCGCGGTCTTGGCGGGGGCTGCAAAAGAGTCTCCTCCACGGCGCGGGCGACGCCGCGGTGATCCCGTCGCCCGCGGGAGGGATCGGCGCGATCAGCCTGTGCTTGTCGCTGGGGGACGGGCGCGATCGCCGGGCGGGGGCGGGGCGGGGCGGGCGTTGGGCCTGCCTTCTGGCAGCCTTGGCCTCTTCGCGGTTGCGGGCGATGCCGTTCTTCACCGCCTGCGCGGGGAGCTCGGCGTAGGACGACCGCAGCGCGCTGCGCGGCGGTGGCGTCACGCCTCGCGGCGTAGCGGACATCTTCGGCGAGGCCCACGGCGAGCTTGTCCGTCCAGACCGCGATGGGCGCGCTGCTGCCGGGTGATCGCGAGGGTCTCGAGGCGGGCCTCGGTCTCCACGCGGATGCGGTCGGCAACGCGAGCAGCGCGCTCGGGGAGCGACCCCGCGAACACGACGCTCTTGCCATCGAGCGCGGTGAGGGAGATGCCCGCGACGCGGCGATCTCCTTCTGTTCGGTCTGTCGACGGTGACCGCGCCCGCGGGGCGGGGCACAGCCGGTTTACGACCCCGCGACGCGGAGGCGCTGGATACCCGAGCCCGTGTGGTCGACGGCGACGACGTCATGGCCGGGGGGAAGACGACGAACACGATGGACGCGTCAGGGCCGCTGCAGGCGGCTGCCCCTTTCGAGCTACAGGTCGGGGAACCGGTGGTTTCCATCGGCGCGGCACGCGGAGCTTCTCTCGCGCCCGGATCACTCACGCCCAGGCGCGGATCCAGGCTCCGGTCCCGACCTGCGACGAACACCTGGCCCAGCAGTCGAGGCCGTCGAGGGCGCGCGGCGCCGCGCAGGGCGACCACCGCGAGGGCGCGCAGGGCTCGGCGCCCGCGTCGACCTCCCCATCACAGGTGCGCTGCCCTGCTGCGCACGACACGGCGCCGCCGTCGGTTGCGAGCCGCGTTGCGGGCCGCGTTGATGACGAAGCGCGCAGCCAGCGCAGCGCGTCCCTCGGGGAGCGGAACCTGTCGCGATGGCCGCAGAGGGCGGTCTGCACGACGTCGTCGGCCAGCGATGGGCGGGAAGCCCCAGAACGCCGCGCGGCGCAGGGAGCGCGGGAGTCGCCAGTCGAGGGCGGCGGCGTGAGGGGCGAGTCCGTCTTGTATGGAAACCTC
This sequence comes from Polyangiales bacterium, assembly GCA_041389825.1. Classification (GTDB taxonomy): domain Bacteria; phylum Myxococcota_A; class Polyangia; order Polyangiales; genus JAEYZO01. Next base: position 133,239 of record JAWKRC010000010.1, read on the forward strand.
CGGTCGCGCGGGGTTTTCAGACGGCGCGAGGTGCTGGTAAGAGAAACAGCGAGGGAAATGGTCCAACATCTCCTCCAGATGTTCAACCTCCGAGGGAGAGTTGAACATCTCGCGGAGACCGACCACGGCGGGAGAGGTCGAACCCCTGGAGAGATGGGCCTTCTGCCTTCGGAGCGACGCGTCGAGCTCCCCGCGGCGGAGACCAAACCCCGGTCGGAGGGGTTCAACACATCGGGGAGGGGTTCAACATCTCGGAGGGAGGTTCAACATCTCGGAGGGAGGGGTTGCGGGTCTGGACAGTTGAGGTCGTCGGCGACGACCCGTAGCCAGAGACGACCACCGCTAGAACGTGATGTCGTCGTCGCTCTCTGGCCTTGAGCTTCCTCATCCAGACGCTGGCTTCCCTCAGACTCTTCGTACGCGCAGGCGAACAGGTCGAGGTCGTGGAGGATGCGACCGAAGACCATCCGTGCAGCGCGCGACCGCGTCGGCGGCGAGCTCGGCGCGGAGTCCCCCGCGCCAGAACGCGCATAGCTCCTCCCTTCGGCCTCGCTGCTACTCGATCCGCCAGGGAAGCGCGACCGAGAGAAACGGTGCTCCACGAGCCTCGCTAGCCACGGCGACGGCGTAGGCCGGTAAGTAACGTACCAAGCCGAGTCACCGAGGTTCGGCCGCCATGTCGTAGACTGGCTCTACCGTCATGTCTCGATCGTTCATCGCTGCCACCACTGCTACCACGGCGGGAGGAAAGACGGCTCTACCGTCATGCCCCGATCGTCATCGGCTGCCACCACTGCTACCACGGCGCGAGTGAACAGAACATCCATTGGGCAAAGCGATCAGCCGGGGCTTGACGCCAGCGGTTGGATCCCTTATCCACAGTCGCTGATGACGACGCCTCCGCAGGTCGCAGGTCAGGGATCGGTGGCGGAGCGGGCAGAGGCTCATGGTGGCCCGGCGAGCGTTAGCGCGGCGCCGTCGATTGTCGGGCCACGTCGCAACTTCATGCTCCGCTACAACCCCGAAGATGCGGAAGTTGATCACCGAATACCCACGCCTCAAGTTGGAAATAGCAGACTATCATCGGTAACAACCACCGGCCGATGCGTCAACGCCAATCCCGCATCCATTCCAGTCGGCGGAAGTAGCTCTTGAGAGAGCTTCAACTCCACCCAGACTCACGCGCCAGAGAAGTCCACAAACCTGACTTGAACCGTTCTTGAACATCATAGAGTGCGTTTGCAAGGTTCCATGCCTCTAGCGATAGTGATGGCGAAGAGCGCCCGCGACAGAAGCACCGAAGCACCCATAATCATCACGCGTGCCAGCCGCTGACATTTTCGATCAGATCATCTCTTGCGCCGATCAGAAAGAGCAGCAACACATTGTATCGAGCAGCACGCCACACGCCGCGATTTGTCAACAGACTCCGATCACGCATCAAGGCTCCGCGTTTCATCTTGGATCGTCTCCTTGTATCAGCATGATACACCCGCTCAAACGGCGGCACTGGACTGATGATCGCGCGTAGCTCAGCATCGGGTCCGCTCCTCTGGATCTGCTTCGCCTTCTACTTCAAGCCAACTTAGCGTGATGTACCAAACGGATTCTGACGCCTGCTCGTTCTTCGACGCGCTAAGCCAGTCGAGGCACCCGCATATTGCCGGCCGCCTCTTTCGCCTTTCGCACCGGCTTGTACGTTCATGGCTCAAACTTGGCAGTTTGCCGTTCTGTAGTCAATGTCCATTGGTGGAGTCGGTCAGCGGGAGGGCTGTTCCCGCCACCACTGCTACTACAGCGCGGAGTGAACAGAACATCCATTGGGCGAAGCGATCGCCGGGGCGGCGCCGGGGCTTGACGCCGGGACGCGGCTGATCCCCCGCCAGCCCCGCGCCCGCGCCGGAGTCGCCGGGGAGGCCACCTCCTGTCAAAGTGATTCCCGTCGGCCTCCCCCTCGCCCTTGCACCGCGCCGCGGCGTGTGCCCTCACGGCGCCCCATGAGCGCCCACGACCCCGACGCGTCCTCTGACGAGAGCACCGGCGCCATCGCGCGCCGGGATCGTCGGCCTTCCTCCTCTCCTCCAGCGTCGTCCATGGCGACGGTGGCCTTTCCCCGGGTGACGCCCCTCGTCGCGGCGCCCGCTCCCCGCGGGCTACGTCGACCCTGGCACAGTCGCGCCCTCTCCCTCCGCGCAGGACCCCGGCGGGCTCGCGCCGCCCGCGCCTGCACCGCCACCGACGGGCCCGAAGCCCGGCGAGTCCTTCCGCGGGATGACCGTTCACGGCGTGCTCGGCGAGGGCGGGATGGGCGCGGCCTTCCTCGCTTCGCACAAGGTCCTGCGCGCCCCGCTGGTCATCAAGACCTTCAAGACCACCGCACCCGCGCAGCTCTTCCGCGAGGCGCACCTCGCCGCGCGGGTGGTCTCTCCGCACGTCGTCGCCGTCATCGACGCCGGCGTCGAAGACGGAACCGCCTTCGTCGTGCAGCGCTACGTCGACGGCATCGACCTCGACGAGCTCCTCCACGCCGCGCGCGCGATGGACCGCCGGCTCCCCCTCGACCTCGTGATCCGGCTCCTCCTCGACGTGTCGCGCGGGCTCGCGGCGATCCACCAGGCCGGCGTGGTGCACCGCGACGTGAAGCCCGCCAACCTCTTCCTCGGGGGCAACGGCGTCGCGTCGGTGGGCGACTTCGGCGTCGCCGTCGAGACCACCAAGAGCAACGACGACGAGCCCGTCATCGGCACGCCGCTCCTCATGGCCCCCGAGCAGTGGGCGCGCGGCGCGGTCGACCGGCGCACCGACATCTACGCGCTCGGCGGCACGGCGCACCTCCTCGCCACCAACGACGCGCCCTTCGTCGGCGACGGGCCCCTGCAGCTCCACGTCGCGCACGCCACCGAGGCGTACCTGCCGCCGTCGCCGCGCGACCCGCGCGAGGCGTACTTCTTCGCCGTCGTCGAGCGGATGCTCCGCAAGCGCGCCGACGACCGCTACCCGAGCGCGGGTGAGGTCGCGCGCGACCTCGCGGTGGTGACCGAGCCCGCGCCCTCGCTCGTGCCGCACGGCGACGACGAGGCGAGCGTGGGCAACGTGACGATCTCCATCGGGGTGGGGAACATCGCCGAGCAGAGCGCCGACGTGATCGTGAGCGCGGCCAACACCGGGATGCGCATGGACCTCGGCGTCGCCGCCGCCCTTCGCCGCGCGGGCGGAGACGAGATCGCGACCGAGGCGAAGACCCTCGCCCCCGTCTCGATGGGCCAGGTCGCGTGGACGGGCGCGGGGAGACTCAAGGCGAAGTACGTCGCGCACGCCGTCGCCGCCCTCGACGGCGCGATCTGCCTGCAGCGCTGCGCCCTGCGCGTGCTGCTCGCGGCCGAGGCGCGGGGCGCGACCTCCATCGCCTTCCCCGCGCTGGGCACGGGCGTCGGGGAGGTTCCGATGGCACTCGGGGCGAAGCTGATGCTGGAGTCCTTCCGCACCTTCGCGTCGCTGCGCCCGCGGCACCTGCGCGAGGTGCGCGTGGTGCTCTACAACGGCGAGGCGCTGGAGTGCTGGCGCGACGTGCTGCGCTCGATGTGAGCGCCGCTCAGCGCCCGCTCCGCTCGCCCTCGTCGCCCCTCATCGCGCGCTCGACCTCGGCCTCGACCTCGGCCGCCGTCGCGGCGTCGACCTCGACGCGCACCCCCGTGCCCTGCGCCTTCGCGCGCGCCGCGCCGGCCATCACCGCGCGGCAGACCTCGTCGGCGCGGGCCGTGGTGACCAGCACCGCGCGGGTCTTTCCCTTGTCGTCGCGGTAGCGCACCTCGACGGCCTGCCCCTCGTTGCCGGGCACGCTGTACGCGCGCGTGCCGTCGAGGGAGCGGCGGATGCCCCAGCCGCCGAACTTCATCGCCTGGTACTTCACCACCGAGGCCGACTCGACGTTGGCGAGCGGGATCGTGGGCCCGAAGAGCCCGAACTGGATGTAGAGGTGCGTCGGCGTGACCGTCACGCGCAGGTGCGAGAACAGCAGCCCGACCACCGCGAGCAGCGGCAGCGAGAGCAGCGACGCGAAGGTGCCCGCGGCGATGGCGGCGATCACCTGCACCGCGGCCGAGAAGCCGAGGAGCGCGAAGAACCACCACACCATGCGCTGCCGCGTCTGCACGACGGCGCGGCCGCCCTCCATGTAGCGCGCGGTGTACTCGTCGTCGGGGCGCGGCAGGTCGAGGTCGGGGTCGCTCACGGTGAGCCCGTTTCTATCACCGATGGAACGCGGCTTTCGGTTGACTCCCCACGGACCGCTGGCGTGTGATCGCCCGCGGCAACCGTCACCCACCGGAGTCGACCCATGAAGGCCCCCCTCGCCCCCTGCCCCGACTGCGGCCGCCACGTTCGCAGCGACGCGCGCGCGTGCCCCTTCTGCGACGCGCCCCTCGACGCCGCGACCCTCACCGTGGTGCCCGACGCGCCCGTGCGCGCGGGCCGCGCGGCGCTCTTCGCCTTCGCCGCGAGCATCACCGCCGCGTGCGCCTCGTCGCAGAGCACGCCCCCGCCGCCGATGCCTCCGCCGATGCCTCCGCCGCAGGAGCAGACGGCGCAGCCCGAGCCCACGCCGCCGCCGATGCCCGCGCCGCCCGAAGACGCGGGCATGATGGCCGACGACGCCGGGACGCCCGCCGAGGACGCCGGGACCGCGATGGAAGACGCTGGGCCTCCCGACACCGGCGCGCGCCCCCGGCCTCGCCCCCGACCGCGACCGCCGAACAACGGCGGCCCGATGGTGCGCTACGGCGCGCCGCCCGTGATGGACTGATCTACGGCACGGTCACTGTCGACGCGGTCGCGCCTGAGACGAAGGCGCTCACCCGCTCGGGTACCACGTTGCCCGCGCGGTCGTCGGCGGTGATCGGGTCGAGGTGCGTCATCCGCGCGGCGTGGATCGCCGTGAAGGCCGCGGCCGCGTCGCGGGTCATCCCCGCCGCGGGGAGGCCGGCGCCGATGGTGGGCGCGAGCCTCGCGCGCAAGGCGTCGAAGGCGCTCGCGCGGCCCACGAGCCCCGCTGAGATCGCCAGCACGGGCACGTCGACCTCGGCGCCGCGCCACGCGCGCAGGCCCTCGCGCCGCTGCCACGCATCGGCGGCGAGGCGGAGGTCACCCAGCGCGCTCACGTCGACGCCGAGCCGGCTCGGGAAATACCACTCGCTGAAGTTCGAGGGCGTGGCCGTCCACGCCGCGGCCGCGCTCGCGAGGGAGGTGAACTCGGCGGGGTCGCGGGAGGGCGCGTCGGCCCAGCGGTAGGTCTCCGTCGGGCTCGACGGGATCGTGAGGGTCTCTCCCTGCGCGAAGGGGTTGGCGCGCGTGGTGAGCGGTCCGAGGGGCGCGCCCATCGACATCCGCGCGAAGGCGAGCGGGCAGGTGGCGTCGTCGAAGGCGAAGCCGAAGGCCGCGGCGTTGGTGAGCGGAGGCACGGGCGACACGCCCAGCAGCACGCGGAACACCTGGTCGCGCGGAGGGTCGTTCACCACCGCGTCGGGCGTGAGCGCCGCGCGGCGCGCGACCACCTCGCTGATCGCGAGCGCGCGCACCCCGAGGCCCGGGAGCGTGACGAACCAGGGCCCTCCCTGGCGCAGGGAGGTGACGCCGGGAGAGGGCAAGCCCGCCGGACCAGACGCCGCGCCGTCGCGCCACTGGGCCTCGGTGACGGCGCTCCCGCTCGCGACGCCGTCGAGCATCACGAGGCCCGCGATGGAGGCCGTGCCCGCCGCGCCGTCGAAGTCCCACGCGGCGTAGGCCTCGACGAGGGTCGCGCCGAGGGAGTGCCCCATCAGGACGACGTGCTCGCGCGGCGAGGGCACGAGGTTCACCACCGCGCGCAGGTCGTTCATCACCGACGCGAGGCCCCACTCGCTCACGTACGAGAGCGAAGGGTCGCGCTCCGAGAGGAAGCCCTCGAAGGCGCGGCCTCCCACGGTGACCCCGCGGTCGACGTAGTAGCCCCAGGCGACCTCGGGGTCTCTGCGCGCGTCGGCGGCGTGCATCCCGCGCAGGTCTTCGAGCGCGTTCGCCCTTCGATCGAGGGCCCACACCTCGACGGGCGCGCCCGCGGCCATCGACCGACGCACGAGCGCGCGGGCCAGCGGGTCGAAGCTCCCCGCGCCCCCAAGGAAGCCCGGCACCGCGATCACCACCGCGCGCACCGCGACGGGCGACGGCGCGTCGACGCGGTACCGCAGCAGGCGAACATGGTTGAGCGCCGCGGGCGTCGCGAGGCCCGTGGTGGGGTTCGCGGGCGGCGCGGGCGTCGGCACGTCCCTCACCTCGCGGCGGACGCCGGCCTCGACCACCACGCTGTCGGGCGGCGTCACCTCGGGGTAGTCCGGGAGCGTCGGCGTCACGACGACGGGCGCGTCGGCGGCGGCGATCGCGTCGATGGGCGTCGCGTCGACCGCGTCTGCGAGGGGCGCGTCGGCGACGCCCGCGTCGGTGGGCGCGGGGTCGCTGGAGCACGCGACGAGCGTCGCGAAGAGCGAGAGCGAGAGGGCGTGCGCGCGCATGGCCCGCGAGTAGACGCCACGCGCGGCGCCGCGTGAAGAGGCGCTCAGCGGTCGCGGCGCACCACGAACTCGACCATGGCCTCGAGCACCGCGCGGTGCACCGACGGCCGCAGGAAGGTCATCGCGTCGAGCTGCGCGCCCGCGGCCTCGGCGCGCGACCGCGCCACGCCGCGCGCGTACTCCACCGAGCCGTGCGCGCGGAGCTGCTCGTGCAGCCAGGCCACCTCGTCCGTGGTCTTGGTCGCGCCGCCCGAGAGGGCCGCGGTGAGCGCGTCGAGGCCGCGCTCGGAGAGCTCACCCTCGGCGCGGAGCGCGCGGGCGCGGGCCATCACCCGCGAGGCGAGGTGCTCGCCCTCCACCGACGGCGGCCGGGGCTTCGCGAGGATCGCGAGCGCGCGGCGGCGGTCGGCCTCGGGCATCGAGCGCAGGCCGTGCAGGAGGATGAGCGTGTGCTTGCCCTCCCAGAGGTCTCCCGCGATCTCCTTGCCGTATGCCGCCTCGTCGGCGTCGAGGTTGAGCGCGTCGTCCTGGATCTGGAAGGCCGCGCCGAGCACGCGGGCGAACTCGGCGAGGGCGTCGACCTGCGCGCGGGGCGCCTCGGCCACGATGGCGCCGATGACCACCGGCGCGACGAAGCTGTACCAGCCCGTCTTCTGGTCGACCATCGAGAGGTAGTCGTCGTCGGTGAGCTCCCAGCGCGCGCGGCGCACCCAGTCGAGCTCCACGGCCTGCCCCTCGGCCGACTCCCGCGCCATGCGCGCCACCACCTGAAGCACGCGGATGGCGCGGCCCATGTCGAGCACGCGCATGTTGTCGAGCAGCGGCCCGAGCGCGAGGGCGAGCATCGCGTCGCCGACGTTCACCGCCACGGGCACGCCGTGCGTGCGGTGCAGCGTGGGCTCGTCGCGGCGCTTCTCGGAGCCGTCCTCCACGTCGTCGTGGATGAGGAAGGCGTTGTGGTAGAGCTCGAGCACCGCGGCCGAGGGGAGCACGGCCTCGAGCGACCCTCCGAGGGCGCGGCAGGTCGCCACGCAGAGCGCGGGTCGCAGCCCCTTCGCGGCCCGCAGGGGGTAGGCCAGCATCGGCGCGTAGAGGGTCTCGGCCGCCTTGCCCTGCCGGGGGACCATCGCGCGGATCTCGTCGAGCACCCACGCGCGGCACTCCGAGAGGTAGCCGTCGAGGTCGAGGGGAGCGTCCATGCGCCGGGAGGATGACCGCGACCCGAGGCGGACGTAAGAGCCTCTTCCCTCCCCCGCGCGCCCGGGGGCATCATCCGCACCCGTATGGCGGAGGGAAGACGGTCTGAGGCCGATGTCATCGACGCGGTGCTCCGGGGCTCCATCGACGGCGCGGTGAACCTCCTCAAGCGGGTTCACGACGCGAAGCAGCTCAACACGAAGGTGCGCGACGCCGTCGCCGACGGGCTGCGCGTCGACCGCTCGGCGCTGCAGAGCAACCTCGGCGACCTCGTGTACCAGCTCGGGGTCTTGCAGGCCGAGTTCGTCGACCGGGCGCTCGGGCTCCAGAACCGCCACGCCACGGCGCTCCATGATCGCATCGCGAAGGTCATGGGCGCCGAGCGGCCGGGGCAGGCCGAGTCGCTGCGCGTGGCCGCGGCCGACCGCGCCCCGGTGCGCTTCAGGGTGAAGAACTCCACCTCGGCCGCGGGCGTCGTCGACGTCTCGCTGAAGGACGACGCGCTCATCGCCCTCGACGACACCGTGGTGAAGTCCTCGTTCGCGATCGACGGCTACTCCGACGACGCGCCGCTCACGCTCGACCGCGACGCGCGCGCGCTCGTGGTCGGCACGCTCACCATCGACGAGGCGCGGCCCAAGGGGGTCGACCTCCGCGGAACGCTCGTGGTGAGCCTCGGGGGCAAGGTGGTGAAGACCATCGACCTCACGGTCTTCACGCCGTGACCGACGAGGTGCCCGAGTTCGAGCTCTCGGACGAGGACGAGGTCGCGGCGCTCCTGCGGGCGGCGCAGGGCGCGATGCTCCGCCACCCGGTGGCCGCGCAGGCGATGCTGCGCGCGCTCGCCGCCGAGGGCCGGGCCTTCGCGCGCACGCCCGAGGGGGCCGCGCTCCGTGAGCGGGTGGCGCGGTCGGACCTGGTGCGCCGCGGCCGGGTCGTGTGGGAGGTCGCCACGCTCAACGCGCTGGAGGAGCACGGCGACACGCTCATCCCGTCGAAGGTGCTCGACGCGATGGCGAAGGCGACGCAGGTGCGCGACCTCGAGCCGATGCTCACGCGGCTCTTCGGTCTGGAGGCCGACGGTGACGACGCCGCTGCAGCGACACGGGGATGAGTTCGTCGAGCGCAACACGCTCCTGCACCTCGCGCTGGGGCTGCGGGCCTGGCTCGCGCGCGGGTCACGCGCCGCGCTCGCGCCGTCGCGGGAGCCCGAGGCCGACGCCATCGACCCGGGCTGCGTCGACGCGGCGCTCGGTCTCGTCGCGCTGCACCTGAAGGTGAGCGCGATGATCGACGAGGCCGCGGCGAGCGCCCCGCCCGCGCCGCCGCGCGCGACACCGAGAGCGATCCGGGTGCCGTCGCGATGAGCGTGGCCTCGACGCTCGCGGAGACCGACTGGCTCCGGCGCTCGGCGTCGCTCACGGGGGGCGCGCGCGGTCACAAGGAGTGGTGGCACTTCTGCGCGTACGGCCCCGAGGTCGACGTGCTCGTGAACTTCTCGCTCGTCGACGACGTGCGCGAGGGCTCGGCCCCCGGCGCGGAGTACGCGCGCGTCACGCTGCTGGTGCGCGACCGCGGCTGGGACGGCGCCGTCGACCTCTACGCCGCCGACGAGGTCGACGCGCCCGGCGGCGGGCTCTCGATGCGCTTCGGCGAGAACGTCGCGGAGTTCCGCGACGGCGCGTACCGCCTGCGCGCGCGGGCGAAGCGCCGCCCCATCGAGGTCGACCTCACGATCACGCCCACGGCGCTGCCCTCGCTCGCGAACAACATCACCCTCGACCCGGGGCCGCCCATCAACTGGCTGGTGGTGCCGCGCGGAGAGGCCACGGGCACCGTCACCGTCGCCGGCCGCGCGCACGCCCTCGACCGCGCGCCCGCGTACCACGACCACAACTGGGGCCGCTTCGCGTGGGGCCGCGACTTCGCGTGGGAGTGGGGCTTCGGCCTCCCCCAGCGCGACGAGCCGTGGAGCGTGGTGTTCGTGCGCCTGAGCGACCGCGCGCACACCCTGGCGCGCATGCAGGCGCTGTTTCTGTGGCGGGGCGCGCGGCAGCACCGGGTGATGCGCGGGTCGGAGCTCACGGTCGCGCGCCGCGGCCTGCTGCGGCCCGAGCGGGTGCTGAAGGTGCCGCGGGTGATGGGGCTGGTGAGCCCGTCAACCGCGACCGACGTGCCCGCGCGGCTCGAGGTCGAGGCCGAGGCCGACGGCGACCGGGTGGAGTGCGTGTTCACCGCGTCGGACCTCGCGCAGGTGGTGATCCCCAACGACCACGACGCGGGCGTGACGATCATCAACGAGGTCAGCGGCGCGGTGCGCGTCGAGGGCGAGGTGCGCGGCGAGCGCGTGCGGATGGAGGGCCGTGCGATCTTCGAGTTCCTCGGTGCGTGACGTCCCCGACCGCTTCGACGGGTGGGTCCGCGCGGGCCTCGACGCGCTGCGGGCCGAGCTCCCCTGGGGCTACGCGGCGATGTGCGAGGCCCTCGGGGCGCGAGAGGTGCTGATCACCGTGTCGGGGCAGCCCGCGGCGGTGCGCTGCGACGGCGCGCGCGCGACGGTGAGCGCCGAGGTCGCGCGGCCCGCGGTGACGCTGCGCGCGACGGCGGCCGAGGTGGTGGCCCTCGCAGACGGCGAGAGGACCATCGCCGAGGCGGTGATCGACGGGCGGGTGGTGATGCGCGGGGAGGTCGATGACCTTCTGGCGGCCCACGACGCTCTGGTAGCGTTCGTGCGCGGGGCGGTGCGGGCGCCGTCGTTCGCGTGGAGGCTTGACGCGTTCAGGCAGTGGGCCGCGGCGCGAGACGCGGCGAGAGGGGAGCGATGAGCCAGCAGAAGTCGAGCGAGGCGAAGACGATCGGGACGAGCACGCCCGTGGCGTGGGTGTTCGGCGCGGGCATCACCGGGCTGAGCGCGGCGCACGAGCTGGTCGAGCGCGGCTTCGAGGTCTACGTCGTGGAGCCCGCGGCGGACCCGATGGAGCCCGAGCTGCCCGCGGTCGGCGGCGTGGCGAAGACGCAATGGGCCTTCCTCTCGGGGCGCAAGGGCGTCGAGCGCGAGGGCCAGGCGACGGGGATGCGACGCGCGCTGCCCTATCTGCGCCACCCGGTGTTCGAGACGACCCTCGAGGCGCCGAAGGTGCTGACGATGGGCGACGGAGAGTTCGAGGAGCTCGAGCGCTTCGCGAAGCTGGTGGCGCGCTCGTACGGGGCCGACGCGCCGACCTTCGGGCTCCGCGGGGTCATCAAGCGCGGCGGCGAGGTCTCGAACGAGGAGCTCGACCAGGCCCTCGACCTCGTGCGCGACCGGGCGCGCAAGGCGGGGCTGTCGATGTCGGGCCCCGCGGAGGACGACAAGGAATTCGTCGACGCGGCGGTGGGCATCCGCGTCGAGATCCTCCTGCGGGGCGCGGGCCTCGTGCCGGGGGAGCATGGGTTTCGGTACTTCCCGGGGTTCTACCGGCACCTCTTCGACACGATGCGCCGCACGCTCCTGACCTCGCGCAGCGGTGACGTCTCGGGCCCCGTCGCGCGGAGCGTGTTCGAGAACCTCGTGGGCACCGAGGCCACGTGGCTGGTGGTGCCGAAGCCCCCGGGCGGCCTCGAGACCGACTCGTGGCTCGGGACTCGGCGCCAGCAGGCTGTCGCGACGCCCCCCGCGCCGCAGGCCGCGACGCCGTCGCCCGGCGACGCCGCGGGGGCCCCGCAGGGCCTGCCCGCGGTCAAAGCTGGCGACGAGCCCGCGGGGCCGGAGTTTCGTCTGGTGAAATTCCCGCGGCACCAGACGCGCTCGCCGCGCGAGATGCTCAGCGCCGTCGAGGCCTTCGTGAAGGAGCTCGGCTACACGGGCCAGGACCTCGCGCGGCTCTCGCTCAAGCTCTTTCAGTACATGTCCAGCTCCATCGAGCGCCGCGCCGCGGAGTTCGAGGACCTCACCTGGTGGGACTTCATCGAGGGCGACAAGTTCACCGAGCGCTGCCGCGACCACATGGAGAAGGGCCCCGAGGTGCTCGGCGCGATGACCGCGAGCGAGAGCGACGCGCGCACCCAGGGCAACATGGTCACGCAGCTCCTGCTCGATCAGCTCACGCCGCGGCAGCTCACCGACGCCACGCTGAACGGGCCCACGTCGCCCGCGTGGTTCGATTTCTGGCGCGACTACCTCGTGTACCGCGGCGTGCGGTTCTTCCGAGGCGCGCTCGAGGGCTTCGACCCGCCTGACAAGGAGAACGACGCGCACGACCAGGAGGTGCTCCTCCCCCGGGTGCGCGTCGACGGCGACCTGCTCTCCCGGCGGAACTTCACCACGGCGAGGCGGACGCACTATTTCGTCCTCGCGCTCCCGGTCACGTCGCTCCTCGGCCTGAAGCAGTTCGTCGACGAAGACGGCCACTGCGGCCTCGCGCAGGACTTCCTCGCGGCGCACGCCAACCTCGCCATCAAGCCGGGGGAGGACAACGCCGACGCGCTCCGCGTCGATGACTTCGAGGCGCTCACCCGCTTCGAGGCGGCCATCACCGCCGAGCAGACCGACCCCTCGCTGGGCGCGGGCCCGCTGCGGCACCTCACCGGGGTCCAGTACTTCTTCCCGGCGAACCTGCAGTTCGGGCAGGAGCACACGCTCTACATGTCCAGCGAGTGGCGGCTGTCGTCGATCTCGCAGGCGCACTTCTGGAACCGCCGCCCGACGGGCGTGCACGGCTACCGCGGCGTCGTCTCGGTCGACATCGGCGCGCTGCACCGCGCGTCGGACGAGGCCGTCACCACCCTCCCGTCGAAGACCGCGTGGCAGTGCTCCGCGCCAGAGATCGCCGAGCGCGTCTGGAAGGAGGTCGCCGCGACGATCGGTCGCGACACCCAGCGCGGCCGCAAGGTGGCGCCGCCCTCGCTCCTCTCCGACAGCGAGGCCGAAGACCCGCCCTACGCGCAGCGCTCGCGCAGCCCCTCGGCGCAGACCGGCTCGAAGGCCACGGGGAACCGCGAGCGCGTGAGCAAGAGAGCCCCCGCGCGCGCTTCAGCGTCGTCGACGTCGATCGACCTCGAAGCGAGCGACGGCGAGCGCGCCAAGCCCGTGTGCTTCCACATCGACCAGAACCTGGTCTTCGGCGCGTCGGGCGTGGCGCGGAACCTCGCGCCCTACCTCATCAACCGCCCCCGCGAGTGGAAGCTGCGCCCCGGCGCGCTCCGCGAGGGCGACGACCGGCACCGGGGCTACAACCTCCAGAACCGCTCGTGGGTGCTCGCGGGCACGTACATGAAGACCTTCACCCGGCTCACCACGATGGAGGCCGCGAACGAGTCGGCGCGCCACGCGGTGAACGCGATCCTCGAGGACCTCCGCGCGCCCGGCGACCGCTGCATGATCTGGGACCCCGAGGAGTGGGAGCTGCCCGACCTGGACTTCTTGAAGGAGATCGACCGTCGGCTCTTCGTCGACGGCTACCCCCACATGGTGGAGATCCTCGGGCTCACCGAGCTGCCGCTCTCGCTACTGAACACGCTGAAGGGAGGCTGAGACGATGTTCGACGACGCCAAGACCGCGGCGACGCTGGTGAACCTGGTCGAGGCCCTCGGCTTCGCGGCCGTGGAGCTCGCGTTCCTCGACAAGAACCCCGACCTGCGCAAGGCCCTCGACGAGGCGCAGTTCCGCGGCGACGTGGTGACCGAGTCGGTGTGGGCCAACACCCAGGCCCCGACGGGGTGGAGCCAGCGCCTGCGCCTGCGGGTCTTCGCGAAGCGGGGCGAGGTCCGCTCGTCGAAGCTCCCCGCGTCGATGGAGGCCGAGCTCATCGCGCTCCTACGCAGCGGCGTGCCCGTCGTGCTCGAGCGGCCCACCGTCGACGAATTCCCCGCGTACATCCTCCACGACTTCGACCTCGGGCCGAGCGGCGCCGACGTGATCTCGCGCCAGGTGCTGCGGCACGAGTCCATGCTCCTCATGCGCCTGCAAGAGGTGCGGACCTCACCCTCGTCCTCGCCCGTGAGCGTCACGCCCGTCACGCCCTCGACGAGCGGCGAGTCTCACGCGCCCTCCGAGGCCCCCCCTTGGTCCGGCGCGGCGCTCGCCTCGGCGCCCTGAGCGACGGGGAGCGTCCACGCCCCCGCCGCCGCGAAGATCGGCGCGAGCGTCACCAGCCACAGCGACTCGAAGCCCGGCAGCGGCATCACCCACACCGACTGCGCGAAGGCCTCGACCCCGAGCGACGCGAGCGCGAGCAGGGCGAAGGCGCCCCTCACGGCGCGTCGCGCGGTCCACGTCGGCTTCAGCGCGAGGGCGACCGCTGTCACGGCCACCAACACGTCGAGCCCCGCCCCGAGCCACGCGAAGCGCGGCGGGAGCCATCCGCCGTTCATCGCGACGAGCCGCAGCGCCCCCGCGAGCCGCAGCGCGTTCGCGCCCACGCGCCACCCGAGCGGCACCGACGCCACCGCCCTCCGCGCGGGAGGGAGCGCGAGGGCCAGCGCGCAGAGGGCCAGCGCCACGCCCGCGCCCACGGGGCCGGGCCGCGCGCCGCGCTCGGCGTAGGCCACGCCGACGACCACCGCGGCCGAGAGGGCGAGGGCCGTGAGCGCGCTCGCGAGTCGCCCACCGCGCCCCGCGCCGACGGCGGGCACCGCGAGCAGGGCCGCCGTGACCGACGCGCCGATCCACAGCGCGAACATCAGCCGGGGGACGTCATTCACGGGCGCGAGGCATGGCACGGCGCGTCACCCTCGCGCAACGGGCCGGTGTAGCCTCGCGGCCCCACGATGAGAGAGACGACCTTCACGCTCCCCGCGTCGGACGGCACCGAGGTCTTCGCGCGCCGCTGGTCCCCCGACGACGGCGTCGCGCCGCGCGCCGTGATGCAGGTGTCGCACGGGATGGCCGAGCACGGCGCCCGCTACGCGCCCCTCGCCGAGGCCGCCACCGCGCGAGGCATCGTCGTGTACGCGAGCGACCACCGCGGCCACGGCCAGACCATCGGCCCGACGAACCCGCGCGGGCACTTCGCCGACCGCGACGGCTGGCGCCTCTGCCTCGACGACCTCAACCGCGTCGGAGACCGCGCCACGCAAGAGCACCCGGGCCTGCCGCGGGTTCTGTTCGCGCACTCCATGGGCTCGTTCATGGCGCAGCAGCTCCTCTTCGAGCGCGGCGACCAGTTCGCGGCGGTGCTCTTGTCGGGGTCGAGCAGCGGCGTGAGCAACCCCCTCGCGCCCATCGGCCGACTCGTCGCGCGCGTCGAGCGCAAGCGACTCGGGGCGCGCACGCCGTCGCCCCTCCTCACGAAGCTCTCCTTCGGCACCTTCAACAAGCCCTTCGAGCCCGCGCGCACCGACTTCGACTGGCTCAGCCGCGACCCCGCCGAGGTCGACAAGTACATCGCCGACCCGCTGTGCGGCTTCGACGTGTCGACGCAGCTGTGGGTCGACCTCCTCGACGCGCTGCCGGGGCTCGCGAAGAAGGAGAACCTCGCGCGCATCCCGAAGGCGACGCCGCTGTACGTCGTGTCGGGCAGCGAAGACCCGGTGCACACGCGGATGCGCGGGCTGAAGCTCCTCCTGAGGGCCTACGAAGACGCGGGCCTGCGCGACGTGACGTGGAAGGTGTGGTCGAACGCGCGGCACGAGGTCTTGAACGAGACGAACCGCGCCGAGGTGATCGCGCACGCGCTCGACTGGGTCGAGTCGCGGGCGCTCTCGCGGTGATCTTTGACGGTTGACCCTTGTGGGGTCGATGGCGATGATCCGCCCCCGCCGCGGGGGAGTTGGCCCTCGCGGGGGCTACAGAGAAGGAGACGTCGCATGGCAGTGTTGAAGAAGGGCTCGTCGGGCGCAGAGGTGGTGAAGCTCCAGCAGGACCTCAACCGGCTCGGCTACGGCCTCGACGTCGACGGCAAGTTCGGCGACGGCACGCACGGCGCGGTGGTGCACCTGCAGAAGTCCTTCGGGTACACGGTCGACGGCATGGTGGGCGACGGGACGCAGTTCCTCATCAACCAGCAGATCGGCCTGAACTGGAACAAGAACAACCAGGGCTGATCGCCGCCCTCGGTCTCCCCCTCGCCCCTCCCCACTCCCGCTCAGTCCTTCACGAACCTCGCGCGCAGCTCGGGCGTGGGCACGCGGCACGCCTCGCTCTTGCCGAACCAGCGGTAGCGGTTGCGCGCCACCCAGCGGTAGACCGCGTCGCGGATCACCCGCGGCACGACCACGAACACCCACGCCCACCGCCACGGCCTGGCGAGCCCCCGCGCGATGCGCAGCGCCGCGTCGGAGTGCGACCACACCCGCTCGCCCTCGACCAGCAGCACGCTCTCGGGGTCGCCCTCGGGCGGGGTCACCCCCCGCTCTCGCAAGAGGCGCTCGCCCGCGGTCGACTGCAGCGACGCGAAGCGGAAGCGCCCCGTCGGGTCGCGGTCGACGATGAACTGCACCGCGCCGTTGCACAGGTTGCAGACGCCGTCGAAGAGCACCACGGGTCGCGCGTCGTCGCTCACGACCGACACCGTCGGCCCCGGGGGAGCATCCCGCAAGGGGCTTGTGCCGCGCGCGACAAAGTCCCATCACAGCCCGCGAGGAGTGAAGCGATGAGCGAGGCCACCATCAAGATCGGCGGAATGTCCTGCGACGGCTGCGTGAAGGCCGTCACCCGCGCCCTCTCGAACACCCCCGGGGTGAGCGGTCTGCGCGTCACGATCGGCGAGGCGAAGGTCACCCTCGACCCGACGGCCCGCGCCGAGGACCTCCGCGACCGCGTCGAAGACGCCGGCTTCGAGGTGCTCGACGTCGCCCTGAGCGACGCGCCGTGAGCCACAAGCACACCAACGCGCTCTCCTGCGAGCGCTCGCCCTACCTCCTGCAGCACGCGCACAACCCCGTCGACTGGCTCCCCTGGGGCGACGAGGCCATCGCCCGCGCGCGGAGGGAGGAGAAGCCCATCTTCCTCTCGGTCGGCTACAGCGCGTGCCACTGGTGCCACGTCATGGAGCGCGAGAGCTTCGAGGACGAGGGCACCGCGCTCGTGCTCAACGAGCTCTTCGTGCCCGTGAAGGTCGACCGCGAGGAGCGGCCCGACATCGATCAGGTCTACCAGCTCGCGCACCAGCTCATCGCGCAGCGCGCGGGCGGCTGGCCGCTGTCGATGTTCCTCACGCCCGACGGCCACCCCTTCTTCGGCGGGACGTATTTCCCTGGGCGGCCGCGCTTCGGGATGCCCTCGTTCCGCGAGCTCCTCACCGCCGTCGCCGAGGCGTGGGACACGAAGCGCGAGGCCCTCATGGAGCAGGGCGCGCGCATCGCCGAGGCCGTCTCTCGCGTGGGCTCTGTCGCGCCCGCCGCGCGCGCGCCCACACCGTCGCTCCTCAGCGACGCGCTCGCGAAGGTCTTGCCCCGCGTCGACCTTCGCATGGGCGGCTTCGGCGGCGCGCCGAAGTTCCCCAACACCATGAGCCTCGACCTGCTCGCGATGGCCGCGGCGATGGCCCTGCCCGAGCACGGTGACAAGGCCTGGGAGGGCCTTCGCGCGACGCTCACGAAGATGCGCGAGGGCGGCATCTGGGACCACCTCGGCGGAGGCTTCGCCCGCTACTCCACCGACGGCGACTGGAAGGTCCCGCACTTCGAGAAGATGCTCTACGACAACGGGCTGCTCCTCCGGCTCTACGTCGACGGCGCCCGCGTCGCGCGCGTGAGAGGGGAGGCCGAGGTCGCCGCGCGCTTCGAGCGGGTCGCGGCGGACGTGGTGACGTACCTCCTGCGCGAGATGACCTCCCCTGAGGGCGTCTTCTACAGCGCGCAAGACGCCGACAGCGAGGGCGAGGAGGGCCGCTTCTTCGCGTGGACCCTCGACGAGCTCGAGGCGCCGCTGTCGCGCGAAGACGCGCGCGTGGTGGCCGCGTATTTCGACGTCTCCGCCGAGGGCAACTGGGAGCACTCGCGCAACGTGCTCTGGACCCCGAGGCCCCTCTCTGAGGTCGCCGCGTCGCTCTCGATGACGGCAGACGCGGTGCGCGAGGTGATCGACCGCGCGCAACCGATCCTCTTCGCGGCGCGCGAGGCGCGGCCCAAGCCCCTGCGCGACGACAAGTGCCTCGCGGGCTGGAACGCCCTGGTCATCGGCGCCCTCGCCGACGCGGGCGCCACGTTGCACCAGCCCGCGTGGATCGACGCCGCGCGCCGCGCGCTCTCGGCGTGGCGCGACCGCGCGTGGCAGACCGACCGGCTCCTGCACGCGATGAAGGACGGCGAGGCCTACGGCGCGGGCTACTGCGACGACCACGCGGGGATGGGCTGCGCCGCCCTCGACGTCTGGGAGGCCACCTTCGACGCGGCGGCCCTCGCCTTCGCGCGCGACCTCGCCGACGCCGTGCTCGCGCGCTTCGTCGACGCGGCGACGGGCGAATTCTTCTTCGTGTCTTCTGACGCCGAGGTGGTGCTGCACCGCAGCCGCGACCCCTTCGACCACGCGCAGCCCGGCGCCGCGGGGCTCGCCGTCGAGCTCCTCGCGCGCCTCGGCGCGATCACGGGCGAGGCCCGCTACCGCGACGCCGCCGAGCGCGCCGCGGGCCGCTACGCGAGCGCCGCCGTCGACAACCCCATCGGCCTCGCCAGCGTGGTGCGCGCCGTCGACCGCGTGGTGCGCGGCGCCGTCGAGGTGATCGTGACCGGCGACGTGGAGGACGAACGAACCCGCGCGCGCCTCCACGCGGCGCGCGGCCGCTACCTGCCGCACCGGGTGCTCATCGCGGCGAAGCAGGGCGACCCCAACGTCGACCCCGAGCTCCTCGTCGGACGCTCCCCCGCGCCCGACGGCGCGCCGCGCGCGTTCGTCTGCCGCGGCACCGCCTGCGAGATGCCCGTCACGACGCGCGAGGCCCTCGTCGAGACCCTCGACCGGGCGGTGCGAGAGCACGCCTGAAGCGCTGACAGTCTATGTCACGACCACGTTGCGAAGCACAGGAGAAACCGTAACTTTCGCGGCGTGGAAGCACTCCAGAACCACACCCCCGACACCAACGCGCCCGCCAACGAGACGGGCGCCCCGCTGCGCCCCACCGAGGCGATGATCCGCGCCCGGGTGGGCGACCGGCACTACGAGCGCGCGCTCACCTACCACGCCTGGGGCGCGGTCTTCGACGCGCGACGTCACGGCGCCCGGCTCACCGCGCGCTGCGAAGGTTCCGGCGACGAGGTCTGGAAGGTCGAGGTCACCCTCGGCGCCGACGACGTCGCCGCGGCGCGCTGCACCTGCCCCGTCGGGGCCGAGGGCGACTGCAAGCACGTCGGCGCGCTGCTCCTCGCGTGGCAGCACCGCCCCGGCACCTTCGCCCACGGGCCGTCGACGGAGGACCGGCTGCGACGTCTCGACGGCGGCGCCGCGCGCGACGTGCTGCTCGCGCTGCACCGCGCGTTGCCCGAGATCGAGGGCGCCATCGAGGCGCTGCTCCCCGAGGCCCCCGCGCGGCGGGCGCCCACCCCCCTCGACGCGTGGAGGCTCCGCGCCGCCGAGGCGCTGCGCGAGGGCGGCGGGGCCGACGCGCTCCGTGAGATCGTGGCCGAGGGCGAGGCGCGCACGCCGGGTCGCGCCGCGGCGCGGGCGTCGATGTACGAGCAGGCCGCGTCGGCGGCGCTCGGCCGCGCGAAGAAGATGGGCGCCGAGGGCGCGGCGGTGGCCGCGGTCGCCCGCGATTGCGTCGAGGGCCTGCGCGCGCTCGCCGCGTCGCTGCCCGAGGGCGACGAGGCGCGGTGGACGGCCCTGCGGGCGATGATGGGCCTCTACCGCTTCGACATCGAGCAGGGCGTCGCGATGCGCGGGGGCGTGGGTGGAGAGGCCATCGAGGCGGCGGTGAGCGTCGCGACCCCGCGCGAGCGGCGGGCCTTGTCGCAGAGGGTGAGCGCGCTCGTGGCGCGCGGCGACGAGTGGTCGTCGCGGTGCTGGGCCGTCGCGGGGCTCGTCGTCGACGCGGGGATGATCGACGACGAGGCGTGGTTCAGCGAGGCCGAGGCGCTGGGCCGACACGCGATGATCGCGCGGCGGTGGATGTCGCTCGGCCGCTACGACGACGCGGTCGCGGCGCTCGCGGCGGTGTACGACGCCGACCTCGTGGCGCTGGCCGAGGCGCTCGCGGCGGCGGGCCGCGGCGACGACGCCGAGGCCGCGGTGCGCGCGCGGATGCAGGTGACCGGAGAGGCGAACCGCGCGGCGATGGCGCGGTGGCTGGAGTCGCGCGTCGAGGCGAAGCGAGACGCGCGCGAGGCCCTCGACGTGATGCTCTCGGTCTTGCGCGCGCAGCCCGAGGCGAGCGCGTGGGAGGCCCTGAAGCGCCGCGCGACCGACGCGGGGCTGTGGGCGGAGTACCGGGGCCTCGCGCTCGACGCGATGGAAGACCGCGCGCCCGCGCTCGCGGCCGAGGTGCTGCTCGCCGAGGGGGACCTCGACGGCGCGGCGGAGATGGCGACGCGGGATCGCCCGAGGCCCGCGGGCTTCGTCGGCGCGCGGATGACCGTCGCCGACGCGCTCGAAGCGGCGGGGCGGGTGACCGACGCCGCGGCGGTGCTGGAGAAGAACGCCGAGGCCCTCGCGGGCTTGAAGGCGAGGCACCACTACCGGGCGGCGTGCGTCGCGCTCGCGCGCGCGGTGCGGCTGCGCGAGGCGGCGGGAGAGGGTGACCGCGCGCAGGCGGCGGTGCGGGCCTTTCGCGCGGCGCGCGAGGGGCTGCCGGCGTTGCAGCGAGAGATCGAGCTGCACTTCGGTCCGACCGCCGCGGCGGGTTGACTTCGCGGCGGCCTCCGACGATGTACGGTCGCTGCCCCTTCGCTGAGGACCGTTCATGGGATCGTGGCTCCGTACCGCTGGTTGCGCCGTCTTCGCTTTCGCCCTCTCGCTCGGCTGTTCGTCTGAAGCGACCCCCACCGCCACCGACGCTGGGGTCGACGTGCGCGACGCGGGAGACGTCCCCGCCTTCATCGGCCCCGGCAACCTGGTGGTGACCTGGACCGTCAACGGCATGCCCGCCGCCGACGCGTGCGCGATGGCCGACGGCGCCAACGTGGCGCTGCAGCTCTCCTTCGGCGGGCAGACGACCCTGCCCTGCACCGCCGGCCGCCACGAGGCGATGAACCTCCCCGCGGGCACCTACAACATCGGCGCAGACCTCCTGCGAGCCGACAACTCGCCCGTGTACCAGTACAACGTCGAGGCGAACGTGGTCTCAGACCAGACCACCACGGTGAACGTCGACTTCGTGCCGCCGGGCCGCCTCCGCGTGCGCTGGACGATCAACGGCAACAGCCCGAACGCGTCGGACGGCTGCGCCGCGGTGGGCGGCTACGGCGTGCAGCTCCGCGCCCGTCGGCAGGCCGACCGCACCGTGGCCTGCGGGGCAGGCACGGCCAACTACACCTCGCTGCAGCCCGGCGACTACGAGGTCGAGGGCGTCCTCTTCAACCAGATGGTGGCGCATCCAGGCCCTCACCAGACCGGCGCGGTGCCCTCGGGCGCGATCGGCGAGCTCCTCTTCGAGTTCACCGCCCCCGAGCTGATGATGCCGTAGAGGGCTGATGTCCCGCGCGCCGACGCCGTGCGTCCCCGCCGATGTGCTCGCGCGCTACGGGCTGACCCCCGAGGTCGCGCCGCGTCGCTTCGGCACGGGGCTCATCAACGACACCTTCCTCGCCGACGCGCCCTCGGGCCGCGTGGTGATCCAGCGGCTGCACCCGGTCTTCTCTCCGCGCGTGCACGAAGACATCGACGCCGTCACCCGCCACCTGACCGCCCGAGGGGTGCTCACCCCGACCCTCCTTCGCACCCTCGACGGCGCGCTCTGGGTCGAGCGCGAGGGCGAGGTCTGGCGCGCGCAGACCTTCGTCGCCGGTGGCGAGAGCTTCGACCGCGTGCCCTCCGTCGCCATGGCGCGGGAGGCGGGCGCCCTGGTGGGGCGCTTCCACGCCGCGGTGGCCGACCTCGACCACGCCTACCGGGCCGTCCGCGTCGGCGTGCACGACACCGCGCGGCACCTGCAGCGGCTGCGCGACGCGCTCGACGCGCACCGCGACCACGCCCTCTACGCCGAGGTCTCGGCCCTCGCGGCGCCGCTCCTCGACGCGGCGAGGGCCCTGCCCGACCTCTCGGCCCTCGCGACGCGGCACGCGCACGGCGACCTGAAGTTCTCGAACCTCCTCTTCGACGCCGAGGGCCGCGGACTGTGCCTCGTTGACCTCGACACCCTCGCGCGGATGCCCCTCGCGCACGAGCTCGGAGACGCGCTGCGCTCGTGGTGCAACCCCGCGGGCGAAGACGTCGCGAACACCGCCGTCGACGCGGCCGTGCTCGAGGCGGCGCTGGAGGGCTACGCGTCGAGCAACCCCGCGCTCACCGACGACGAGCGGGGCTCCGTCGTCGACGGCCTCACAACCATCGCGCTCGAGCTCGCCGCGCGCTTCGCCTGCGACGCCCTCGAGGAGCGCTACTTCGGCTGGGACGCCGCCCGCTTCGACACGCGGGGCGAGCACAACCTCCTGCGCGCGCGCGGTCAGTGGGCGCTGGCACGCGACGCGCTGTCGCGCCGCGACGCGCTGGCGGCCCTGGCGGGTCGCGCGCTGCGAGGCTGAACCATGCGCGACGAAGAAGACCCCACGGCGACCCGCGCGGCGCCGTCTCTCCAGCTCTGCGACGACCTCACCCTCGACCTCGACGCCTACGCGCGCACGGGCCTGCGGGTCGGCGTGTGGGCCTCGTCGGGCCGCGGAAAGAGCTTCGGCGTTGGCGTGTTCTGCGAGGAGCTCCTCGCGGCGGGTGTGCCCCTCGTCGCGGTCGACCCCGAGGGCGAGCTGCACACGCTGCGCGAGCGCTTCCGCGCGCTGGTGATCGGCGGAGACCGCGGAGACCTCCCGCTCCCCGACGCGCCCGAGGTCGCGCGCGCGGTGCTCGACCGCTGCTTCGCGCACGGCGTGTCGGTGGTGGTCGACCTCTCCGAGCGGGTGCCCTCGCGCGCGCAGCAGGAGGGCGCCCGCCCCTGGCTCGAGGCCCTCTGGGCGCGGCAGTCGGGCCGGCGCTCGCTCGCCGCGCTGGTGGTCGAGGAGGTGCACCTCTTCGCGCCGCAGTCGGGGTCGGCGTCGACCGCCGAGATCATGCAGCGGCTCGCCAAGCAGGGGCGAAAGCGCGGGGTGATCCTCGTGGCGGCGAGCCAGCGCACGCAGGCCGTCTCCAAGGAGTTCATGTCGCAGTTGAACTTCCCGGCCATCGGCGGCTTCGAGACGGAGCGCGACTACGACGCGGTGAAGGCCGTGGTCGACGGGCACCCCTTCGAGACCTTCCGCGCGCTGCCCCCGGGGGAGTTCTTCCTGCCCGACGTCGGAGGCTTTCACCGCTGGCGCGCGCGGCACACCTCGCACGGCGGCGACGCGCCGGGCTTCAGCGCGAGCGACCTCGACGCGCCCGCGCGCCACGACGCCGACCTCGAGGCGCTGGTCTCTGCGCTGCGCGACGAGATGGAGCGCCCCCGCGACGAGGCCCCGCCGACGCCCCCCGCCGACGCCGCGGCCCGCGCCAAGGTGCGCGCGCTCGAAGAGGAGCTCCGCGCCACGCGCGAGTCGCTCGCCGCCACGCAGGAGGAGGTGCGGCAGTTGAAGATCGCGCTCCAGGTGGCGGGGGTGCTGAAGGTGGTGGTGCAGCCGCAGGTGGTGTCTGCCCCCATCGAGGTCGCGAGGCCCGCGCCCGCGCCCGCGCCCGCGCCCGCACCTGCCCCCGCGTCGCCTGCGCCGCCCGCGCCGCCGTCAGCGGATCGCGTGATGGCCTCGTCGTCGATCCAGTCGCTGCTCGCGCGGGCCGAGGACCTCGCCCGCCGCCGCTCCCCGCGCGCGGTGGACTTCTTCCCGCTCGCGCCGCGGTTGCTCGCGAACGGCGCCGACCTCACGGCGATGGAGCTCGCGCAGCGGGCGGGGTCGAAGTCGCTCGACCAGATCCGTCGCGCGGGCGTGGCGCTCCACGCGCTGGTGCAGGTCGGCTACGCGACGCTCTCGGCGGGGCGCTACAGCGTCAACGCGGCGACGATCCGCCGGTACGTCTAGCCAGCGCTCACGTCGGTCGCGTGCCCGCGACCTCGGCGGCGACCTTGGCGAGCACGCGCTTCCAGCTCCGCGCGAACACGGGCCGCTCCGAGAGGGCCTTCTCCAAGGCCGCCGCGTCCTCCTCGCTCGGGCGCTCGCTCTCGAGCCACTCGTCCTCGCGGAACACCCGCGTCGACGCCACCGCGAGCGAGGGGAAGCCGCCCTCGTCGACCTCCCCCGCGGCTACCACCAGCAGCCGCTCCCACAGGGGCTTCATCGCGCGGTTGAAGGCCGCCTCGTGCGCGCGGCCCGGCAATCCCACCGACTCCCGCAGCGCGCGCGTCGCCTGCGGCGAGTCGTCGTCGAGCGCGTCGAGCACCGCGAGCGCGTCGCGGGAGAGCCTCGCGCGGAGGTCTCCCTTCGCGCGCAGCGCACCCAGCATCGCGCGGAACACCGGCAGCGAGAGCAGGGTCGCACGGCCCTGCATCCACTTCGTGTAGACGACCCGCGGGTCGCGCGAGAGCGCCGAGCGCAGGTGCCACAAAGCCGCGACGCGAGGGTCGGCCCCGTCGTCCCACGCCCAGCGCATCTCGCTGCGCGGGTGGAGCACGTGCCACATCGACCGCGGCTCGGGCTTGTTGTCGTGCGGAAAGACCAGCAGCGCGCCGTGGGTCTCCACGGCGGCCACCACGCGGCCGAGGGTGCGCATCGAGGCGGGAGGGTACTCCCCCGCGGCGTCACTGCCCCGACGCGTTCACGCAGAGGTGCTGCGCGTGCAGCGCGAGAAGGCCACGTCGACCCGCATGCACTCCACGTCGGTGCCGCTCGGGCAGGTCGCGCGGCACGCGCCCGCGAGGCAGATGCTCCCCGCCGCGCAGTCCGCGTCGCTCGCGCAGCCCGACGCGCCGCCGCCGCCCGCGTCGCTCGCGCCTCCGCCCCCCGCGTCGCTCGCGCCCCCACCACCGACACCCCCTGCGTCGCGGGCGCCCCCGCCACCCGCGTCGGCCGTGGGGCCCGCGCCGCCCGCGTCGCCCGCGTCGTCGTCGTCGTCGTCGCACGCCTCGTCGTCCCACTGCCCGCGGGCGCCCCAGCGCCGACCGTGGTGGTCGTCGCGGCCATCTCCAGTCTCCGTCTCGACCGCAACACCCGCTCGCGAGCGAGACACACAAGGCCATCGCGAGGGTCACGCCTCGAAGCAACATCGTCTCCTCCATGCGCGCCGACGGGGCAGACCGCCCGCCCCTTTTCGGAACACACCCCTGTCGCCGCTTCGCCCGGTCGCCTTCACGCGACGACGCGAAAATGTTTTCTGAAGGTCGCTCGCCCTCGCGGCGACGAGGTCTCAGGTCAGGTCCGCGTGAAGCCCCCTCGGTCGCCGTCGCTCTCCTCGTCGCGCTCTCACCGGCGGCCGCGTCGGCGCAGACCGAGCCCGCGTGCCCGCCCACCGTCGTCATCGACCCCAGCGTGCCCGCCCGCGTCGCGACGCGCCTGCGCGCGCTCGAGACCCTGCTCTCCACCGACGGCCCGTGCTCGCCCTCGCGCCTGCGCTTCGCGATGAACGCCGAGCGCCTCACCGTCGAGGTCTCCCTCGACGACGGCCGCGTGGCGAACCGCACGCTGCGCTCCCTCGACGACGCGCTGCCCACGCTCCTCGCGGTGCTCGCGGCGCCCCCGCCCGCGCTCGCGCCGTCTGAGCCTCGGCCCGCGCCCGAGCCTCCCGCTGAGGACGACGCGCCGCCCTCGCCGACGCCCGCCGCGCCGCCGCGGATCACTCCTATCGCTCCGCCCCCCGTGGGCGTGCGGCCCTTCGCGCAGCTCGACCTGGGCGTGCGGTGGGCCGTGCGTGACACGGCCCTCGGCGGCGCGAGGCTCTCCCTCGGAGCGCTCGGAGAGCGCTGGCGCGTGGGCGCCGCGGCCACGTTTTCGGGCGGCGCGGCGAGGGACGGGCGCGGCTCGACAGACCCTCGCGGCGCGGGCGGCCTGGGCGAGATCGAGGCCGTCGCGTCGGGCGCGGCCCAATGGCGCCTCGGGCGGTGGACCCTCGAACCCGGGGCCTTCGTCGGCGCGGCGTGGCAGCAGGCGTGGGCGCGTCGCGAGCGCGTGGGCGCGCGGGTGGCGCTCCGGGTCGGCGTCGAGTTCACGGCGCTCTACCGCTTCGCGTCGGCGTGGAGCGTGTCGGCCACGGCGACCGTGGGCGCCGAGCCGTGGGCCTGGCGCGCAGAGGGAGCGACCAACGTCGACGACCCGCTGCGCCCGTCGCCCGTGGTGGTCGGGTTGGGGGTCGGGGTTCGGTGGGGAGGCGGCCGGTGAAGCCCGCGCTCAGGCCCGTGAACGACGACGACGCGGCGGTGCTCGAGCGCGTGGGGCGCGGCGACGCGGCGGCCCTGGGCGTCGCCTTCGACCGGTGGCACGGAGACGTCTTCGCGCTGCTGGTGCGCCTCCGCGGGTCTCGATGGGCCGTCGAAGACCTGGTGCAAGAGACCTTCGTCGCGCTCCCCGCCGCCGCGAGGAACTTCACGGCGGGCCACTCGCCACGCGCCTTCGTGATGGGGGTCGCGCTGCACCTCGCGCGCAGGGAGCGTCGCAAGGTCGCGCGGCGCCTCGCCCTGTGGCGCGCGCACGGTCAGGGCCTCGACGAGCTGGTGACCCACGCGGACCCCGAGCGAGACGCCGAGGCGCGGCAGTCGCTGGCGCGGGTGAGCCGGGCCCTGGCCTCGCTGCCCGAGGCGCAGCGCGAGGCGGTGGTGCTCGTCGAGCTCGAAGGGCTGAGCGGAGACGAGGCCGCCGCGGCGATGGGCGTCCCCGTGAACACCGTGTGGACGCGCCTGCACTACGCGCGCGCCGCGTTGAGAGACGCCGTGAAGAAGGGAGGCGACCGGTGAGCCCCCCTTGCGTGCGCGAGGCCGAGCTCGAGGCCGCCCTCGACGGCCGCCTCCCGACCGCCGAGCGCGACGCGCTCCTCGCCCACGCGCGCGCCTGCGCCCGCTGCGGCGAGGCGCTCTCGGCCCGCGAGACTCTGCGCGAGGCCCTCTCGTCGCTCCCCCGCCCTCGCCCCGACGCGCTCGCGATGAAGCGCGCCCGCGCGGCCGTCATGACCCGCGCCCTGCGTGACGCGAACTCACCCTCGACCTCGCGGCGCGCGGTGGCCCTCGCCGTCGCCGCCGCGCTGCTCCTCGCGCTCGCCGTGACGCTCCGCCCGCGGCGCAGTCCCACGCCTGCGCCCGCCCTCCCCGCGGGGGCGGTCGCGCTCTCGACCTCGGGGTGGATGCTCCCCGCCCGCGGCGCGGCGGTGCGCGTGCTCCGCGCGGGGGCCGTCACCGAGGTGGCCGTCGACGAGGGCGCGGCCGAGTTCATCGTGCGTCGACGCGCGCGCGGCGAGCGCTTCGTGGTGCGCACCGACGACGCCGCGGTGGAGGTCCGCGGCACGCGCTTCACCGTCACCGCCGACCACGGCGCGCTGCGCGAGGTGTCCGTGCGCGAGGGCCGGGTCGCGGTGCGCCACGCGGGCTCCCCCGAGCGCGCGCTCACCGCGGGGCAGCGCTTCGAGGTCGCGCCCCCCGTCGAGGTCGCGTCCGCGCCCGAGCCCACGCTCGCGACGACGCCGCCCCTCGACGAGCCTGAACCCGCGCCCACACCCTCTCCTTCACCCCGGCCCGCACCCCGCGCGGAGCGCTCGCGCACTCTCCCGCGACCCGACCCGGGCGAGGCGCTGTCGCGAGACTTTCGCGAGGGCGCGCTCGCGTACCTCCGTCGCGACGACGCGGCGGCGATCGACGCGCTCGGGAGCTTCCTCTCGGCGTCGAGCGCCGACGACGAGCGCAGGGAAGACGCGCGCTACGTGCGCACGCTGGCGCTGGCGAGGGCGGGCCGCGAGGTCGAGGCGCGGCGCGACGCGGCGCTGTACCTCCGGGAGTTCCCCGACGGCGTGCGGCGCGCCGAGGTGGCGTCTCAGCTCGTGCGGATGGCGGCGAGGGCGGGCGACTGCGAGCAGGCGGCGAGGGCCGCGCTGTCGGTGCCCGAGGGGGCGAACGCGCGGCTGCGCGCGGGGGTGGCGAGGGCGCTGGAGGGCTGCCGGCGCTGAGCGGGCTACGCCTGCTTGATGCCCTCGACCTCGAGCTGGATCTTCACCTCGTCGGCGACCAGCACGCCGCCCGCTTCGAGGGCCGCGTTCCAGACCATGCCGAAGTCCGAGCGCTTGATCTTCGTGGTGGCCGTCGCCCCGACGCGGAGGTTGCCCCACGGGTCCTTGTGCTCGGCGGTGATGTCGTCGACCGAGAGCACCACCTCGCGGGTGGTGCCGCGGATGGTGAGGTCGCCCACGAGGTCGATCCCGTCGCCGCGCGCCGTCGCGCCCTTCGACGTGAAGGTCATGGTCGGGAAGGCCTCGGCGTCGAAGAAGTCGCCGCTGCGCAGGTGGCCGTCGCGCTTCTCCTCGCGGGTGTTCACCGACGCGACCTCGATGCTCACCGTCGCGCTCGTCGCCTCGGGGCGCGCCGGGTCGTAGCGGAACTCGCCCGCGTAGCGCTGGAACTCCCCGCGCACGTTCGAGATCATCATGTGCCGCACCGAGAAGCCGACGTGCGAGTGCGACGCGTCGATCACGTAGCGCGGCGCGGTGGAGGTGGCGGGGCTGCTGACGGCGGTGCTTTCCATGGCGGTGACTCCTTCTCGCGGGGCGCTGCGTTCCGTGGCCCTCGCGACGGGGAGCAAGGTGCGACCGTCGCGCCTGGAGCAACAGTCCGCACGAAATCAACCCACCGTTGCGCCTACGCTACCCTTCGTGCTTCTTCGCGCGCTTCGCCTTCGGCTCGGCCTCGGCCTTCGCGGGCTTCTTCGCGGGCTTCGCCGCGGGGGCGGCGGTCTGCGCGGCCACCTTCTCGACCTTCGCGAGGAGCTCCTTCGCGAGGATGACGTCTTTGTAGAAGACGGTCTCGACGGCGAGCGCCTCGGCGTCGGCGTCGTCGCCCTTCAGGCGCGCGGGCACCGCGAGCACGAGGTTGGGAGGGCCCTCTTCGCGCAGGAGCTTCGCGCGCGCTTCGAGGTAGTCGCGCTTCCAGAAGCCCACCACCTCGACGTAGGCCACGCGGCCGTCGGGGTGCGCCGCGACGAGGTCGGGCACCAGCACGCCTCGGCCGCCGAGGTCGTAGATCTCCGCGCGGCGCTCCAGGGTCCACGGGGTCTTCAGCGCGGCGAAGCGCTCGAGCAGCCACTGCTCCTCGCGGGAGACGTACACCCCCGTCTCGCGCCAGTGAGAGACCAGGCCCTGGTCGGACTTCAACCGGAAGGTGAAGCGCTTCTTCTCGACGCCCCAGAGCACCTCGGCCTCGGCCTCCCACTGCTCGCACTTCAACAGCGCCGGCAGGAACTCCGCGAGCTGGAGGCCGTATTTCTGCGACTGCTGAAAGAGCGAGAGC
Organism: Polyangiales bacterium; assembly: GCA_041389825.1. GTDB lineage: Bacteria > Myxococcota_A > Polyangia > Polyangiales > JAEYZO01. The sequence goes on from JAWKRC010000010.1 coordinate 162,422, forward strand.
GGCCCGTCGAGCTGCAGCGCGTAGCCCGTGTCGGCGGTGCCCCCCACCCGGTGCATCAGCCGGAAGAACTTCACCCAGCGAAAGAGCTGGCGGTAGCGCGCGGGGTCTCCGCGACCGACGGTGATCGACAGGCCCGTCGCGCGCAGCAGCACCGCCTGCGCGAGCGCGAGGTTGTAGCGCTGGAGGAGCGCCTCGGGCTCGAGGTCGGGGCCCTTGGTCATCACCTGCTCCGACTCGAGGTCGGCGTAGAGGCAGCGCGAGAGGGTCTCGGCGTCCATCGAGAAGCGCTCGCCCACGCGCGCGAGCACCATCTCGCGCGTGGTGTCGTGGAGCACGTCGGTCACGCCCACGATCGGGTGGTGCCGCGCCGACTCGTCGAAGACGGCCTCGCGCAGCTCCCGCGGGTCGACCGTCGAGGCCACCTCGAACTCCGCGCGGTCGCTCAGGAGCTTCGCGAGCCCGCGGTGCAGGAGGTAGTCCGTCCCTCGCCCAGGAGCGTGGTGAGCGCGTCGTCGAGGGCGCCACGGGTCTTTCCGACGTGCTGGGCGAAGAGGCCCACCATCTCCTCGGCGAGGCCCAGGAGCTCGGGATCCTTCGCGTCGACCCAGCGAGGCTTCACCTCGCCCTTCACCACGCGCGCGCGGACGAGGTCAGCGGTAAGCATCGTGGTCCCTGCGCCGCTCGCTCTGGCGCTCCTCGACGGTGCCGCGGGTGATGACCTCGTAGAGCGTCGCGCGCTTGCCCTCGGCCCGACGCAGGATGCGCCCGAGCCGCTGCACGTGCTCCCTCACCGTGGCCGTGCCCGAGAGCACGATCGCCACCGCGGCCTCGGGGATGTTCACGCCCTCGTTCAACACGCGCGACGTCACGAGCGCGGGCCAGCGGCCATCGTTGAAGCGCGCGAGCGTCTCGCGGCGCTCCTTGATGTCGGTCTGGTGCGTGATGGCGGGGATGAGGAAGCGTCGCGAGATCGCGTACACGGTCTCGTTGTCGTTGGTGAAGATCAGCGTGCGGTCCTTGGCGTGCTGTCGGAGGAGCCCTTCGAGCACGCGGAGCTTGCCCCGCGAGGCGAGCGAGATCTGCCGCTGCTCCCGGTACGCGAGGAAGGCCCTGCGACCCTCGGGGCTCCGCGCCGCCTCGCGGAGGAACTTCGACCACCCGTCGGGCTGCGCCATGCTGATCCCGCGGTCGTAGAGGAACTGCTTGTACAGCCCTCGGCCCGTCTCGTAGGCCTCGGCCTCGTCGGGGTCGAGGTCGGTGTAGACGGTCTCGACGTCGTACTCGGCGAGGTGCTGACCCGCGAGGTCCTTGATGCCGCGGGTGTAGACCACCGGGCCCACGCGGTCGTCGAGGAGCGCCTCGCGCCCGTCGGAGCGCTCCAGCGTCGCGGTGAGACCGAGGCGAAAGGGCGCGATGGCGCACTCGGCCGCCGTGAGGAACGACGGACCCGGCAGGTGGTGCACCTCGTCGAAGACGATGAGCCCGTAGCGGTCTCCGAGGCGCTCCATGTGGAGGTAGGCCGAGTCGTAGGTCGACACGGTGAGGTTCTTCGGCTCGACGTAGCCGCCGCCCAGCAAGCCCACCTCCTCGCCGAAGGCGGTGACCAGCACGTCGTACCACTGGTTCATCAGGTCGAGCGTCGGGGCGACGACCATCGCGCTCCGCTGCACCTCGCGGATCGCCATCTCGGCCACGTAGCTCTTGCCCGCGCCCGTGGGCAGCACCACCACGCCGCGGTGGCCCTTGGCCTTCCACGCGGCGATGGCCTCCCGCTGGTGGGCGAAGGCCGCGCGCTCGGCCTTGTGCACGAGCGAGAGGGTCTCGTAGCGACGCGCCGCGTCGGTGAAGCTTCCCCCCGAGGCGCGCGACCACCGGGTGAAGAGGGTCACCGCGTCGCGGTACCTCCACGCGGGCGCGCGGAAGCGCTTCACCCGCGGGTCCCACACGAAGCCCTGGGGCACCATCGCCGCGTCGGCGTCGGGCCCGAGGCCCTCGATGACCAGCGTCCCTGCCTCGAAGCGGAGGCTCACCGTCGGTTGTTCCGCCACCGGGCAGAGGTGATAGTCCTCTTGCGCCGCGCGCCGCAATCGCGACCGCACATCCAACGCCCGCCCGAGCGGCGTAGTCCCGAGAGCGCCATCGATGTCAGCCTCCGACGACCGCCTCGACGCCCTGATCGCGCGCCTGATCGCGGGCGCCCCGTCGCGGGTCCTCGACGCGATGGCCCAGGGCGACGCCGCGCTCCTGCGAGAGCTCGACGACGCCGCCGAGGCCCTCGCCTCGCTGGGCCTCTCGCTCGACCCGGTGGCGCCCTCGGCTGAGCTGCGGGAGCGCGTCGCTGCGATGGCCGCGGGCCTCACGCGGGGTCGGGGCCGCACCGCGGTGCTGGTGGTCGACATGATGAACGACCACCTCACGCCGGGCGCGCCCCTTGAGGTGCCGCGCGCCCGCGCGATCGTCCCGGCCTTGAAGGCGCGGCTCGACGCGGCGCGCGCCCGCGGAGAGCCCGTGGTGTACCTCTGCGACTACCGTCGCCGAGGGCGACCCCGACCTCTTGCAGGTGGCCCGAGCACAACGTCGACGACCCCGCGGCCGACGTGTGGGGCGAAGTCGCGCCGCGAGACGGCGACGTGGTGATCCCGCACCGCGGCCACTGGGCTTCTACGCGACGGAGCTGGAGCCGGTGCTGCGATGGCCGTCGACGCGCTGGGTGGTGACGGGGTGCATCACCGAGATGCACGCCTCTGCGACGGCGAGCGACGATAGCCCAGCGAGGCTTCACGGTGACGGTGCCTGCGAGCCCCAGGCGGGGAGCAGCGAGGCGGTGGAGCGCGTGGTGCTCGGCACGCTCGCGGTGATGCGCTCCCGTGCCCGCGCTCGGGGCGTAGCTCAGCCCTTCGGCGCGAGCATCGCGCGCACGCGAGCGTCGCGGAGGTAGAGGCCTCCCAGAGCATCGCGGCGACGTACACGGGGAAGAGCACGTGGGTGAAGAGGGGGTTGCCGAGCCGCGCGTGCGTGGCGATGGCGCCGCCGAGGTAGCCCGTGAAGAGCACCGCGCCGAGCAGCGCGGTGCGCGGGATGAGGTAGAGCGCGAGGCAGGCGAGCTCGACGAGGCCGATCCAGAGCACGGCGCCGCGGCTGAAGCCGAGCTGCGCGGTCGACTCCACCGCGGGGGTCGCGAGCGCGAGCTTGATGCCCGCGTCGAAGAGGAGGAAGGCCACGACCCAGCCCGTGAGGCCGCGGCCAGCCTTGCCGCGCGCGGCTGGGGTGGCGTATCGTTCGGGGGCGGTCGGGGCGTCGAGGGTCGCGTCGAGGGTGGTGGTCATCGCTGCGGCGCACCGTAGAGGGCCGACGCGGCGCGGAAGCTAGGGCCCGCGGTGCTCACTGCGCGCGGAGCACCTCGGAGAACGCCGGATACTCGATGAGAAGGCCCGCGACACGGCCACCCGCGCCTCGACCTGGGTCGGGTCGACGCGCTGCGCCTCGGCCCGCACGCCGTCGAGGTCGACCTAGTGTTCGTGAAGCGCTCGTCGCAGCGGACCGACACGCCGCATGGGCGGGGTCGTACACGCAGGTCGCCGTCCCGTCGCTGCCCGTGAGCGTCACCGCGCCGTCGGTCATCGGCCCGCGGAAGGACACCCGCGCGCTGCGCCCCACGAGCAGCCGCGGGAGCGTGTAGTCGAGGCGCAGCTCTCCGCCCTCGGCGCGCAGCGAGACGTCGTCGACCTCGTAGCTCGACGCGGGCCGCGCGGCGGACGAAGTACACTCGTCTGCGTCGTCTCCGCCGGGGTCGCTCCCGCGCCGCCGCACCCGCCGCCGCGACGATCACCCACGCTCCACACAGCCACCCTCATCGCTCGGTCTCCTTCGTCGCCGCGAGACGGTAGCGCGTCGATCGACCCGCGCCGACGCGCACCAGCACCTCGGCCTCGCACATCGCCGCGAGCCCTCGTGAGCGTGCGCGACGGCGTCGACAGCGCCCGCGACAGCGCGCCCACCGTGACCTCTCCGCGCGCGCACCGCGTCGACGACGCGCCCCGCCGCGACCGCGCCGCCGCCGAGACCCGCTCCCGCGCCTCGACCCCGTGCACCGTCACGCCCGGCGCGTGTAGCCGTCGTCGGTCGAGAGCACCCACGCGCCGCCGCGCCCCAACGCGCGCCGCAGCCGCGACACCGCCGAACTTGGATCACCGCGTCGTGGCGCGCTTCGGGCGATAGCGCGATCTCCACGCCGCGGCCATGAGGCTCGCGCGGTCCCTCGCGCCCGCGGCCAGCGCGCAGGAGCGCCGCGCCGCGACCCGCCAGCGGCGCCAGCGCCTCGACGTCGCCCGCGTGCTCGACCAGGGTGAGCGCTGTCGCGCAGGTACACCACGCGCCCGGCCCTCGCCCGCGGCCTCGCCCGCCAGCCCGAAGAGACCCGCGCGCACGACGCCGTCGAGGTCTCCGCGGCCCACCGCGTCGAGTCCCGGCGTGAGCGTCGAGGGCGCGCCCTCGCCTTCGCCGAAGACCGCGAGCCACGCGCCCGCGCCGCGCCGTAGCGCTCCGGCGAGCGCCGAGAGCTCGCCTAACGCCGCATCGGCGCCGCGCGGCCGTCACCCGCGCCGCGCGAGGCCGCGACCCGCAAGGCCGCGAGCTCCACCGAGAGCGCGGGGTCGACGTCGACGCCGCCGAGCGTCGAGGCCGCGGCCGAGGCGAGCGAGGGCCTCGGTCCATACGCGACGGGTCCGCGCGGACCTGCGCCCGCGCCGCGAGGAGGGCCGCCGTTGTTCGCCGCGCCGACGCAGCGCTCCGACGCGCGCGCCAGCACGCCCTCGGCCTTCCGTCGCGCGGCCTGCCCACGCGCGAGGAGCGTCGCGTGCTCCAGGCGCAGCGAGCATTCCAGAGTAGTTGTCCTCCGGGTGCTCTCCCCGGCGACTCCTCCGCGAGCGACGCGAGCGCCTCGGAGATCGGCGACGACCGCGCGCGGTACAGCGCCCGCGCCACCTCGATCACCCGCGCGTTCACGCCGTTCTCGAGCCGCGTCGCCTGCGCCCGGGTCGTCGAGCACCGCGAGCTCCTCGGTCACGCGGCCCGACTGCGCGAGCGCGTGCCTGGCGAGGTCGTTCGCGAGGAGCAGCGCGTACCCGAAGCGCGCCTGCTGCGCGCTGCGCAGGGCCGACGCGACGCCCGCCGCGCGGCCGAGCTCCCCCGCGAAGTAGCAGTGAAGGCGCCCTGGAGCAGCAGCGCGGCACCACGCGTCGCGCCGCCGCGGGTGCGCGCGTCGGCGTCAGCGATCCAACGGCGGGCCTCGTCGAGACGTCCGCGGCGAAGCGAGGGCGACGCTCACGAAGAACGGTGCTGCCGACACGGTGCGCGGATCGCCGTCGCGCGCGGCGTCGGCGGCGAGCGACTCAGCCTCGGTGAGCCGCCCCGTGAACGCGAGCGCGCCCACGGCGAAGGCTACGTCGACGGGCTCGACGCCCGAGGGCGCGTCGACGCTCGCGGCGTAGCGCGCGTCGGCGTAGCGACCTGCGTACACCGGGGTGCGCGAGCGACGTCGGTCTCGCTGACGCTGGGGTGCGGGTCGCGCATCGCGGAGGCCGACAGGGGATTATCCACGCCGCCTTCCCCGCAACGCGCCGCGCGTGGGCGCGCCGGAAGGCCTCGATCACCTGCGACCGCCGTGGCTGGCAGGTGCTCGCGCCGTGCTCGACCTCGCACTCCAGGCCCGACGCGCAGTCGGAATCGACGGCGCACGACGCGCCGACGCTTCCGCCCGACGTGACGTCGGCGCTCGACGCGTCGGCCGGGCCTCCGTCACCGCCGCGGTGCGGCCGGCACGCGCCGACGCCGTGCTCGACCTCGCACTCCAGGCCCGCGGCGCAGTCGGCGTTCGTCGCGCATCCCGTGGAGGACGTGCCCGCGTCGCTCGCAGAGGCTTTGGCGGAGGCCGCGTCGCGCGCGCCGCCGTCGCCGCCGTGGGGCTGGCAGGTGCCCGCGCCGTGCTCGAACTCGCACTCCAGGCCCGAGGCGCAATCGGAGGGCGCGCCGCAGACCTCGTCGACGCCGCGGCCCGTGGAGTCGTCGGCGCCGAGGCACCCGACGGAGAGGGAGAGGACGAGCGAGAGGGAGAGTCGGACGGACGAGAGCTTCATGGCGGCGCCTCCTTCGGTGTGGCCCCCGACGATCAGGGGACGAACGCTGTGGTGCGGGGGGCCGCCGTAGAATTGCGCCAGGTCGGGAACGCGCGGTGACAGAGCCTGGCTCGATTGCCAGAAACCTCAGTGGTTACAGTCGCTTCGACTACGATTCCACGCGCTCGATGGGGCGCCCCTCGGGGACGTGCTTCATCGCGAAGGAGCTGGGTATCGTCGTCTTCGGTCGCGGCTGCGCCGAGGACGAGTCAGGCGAGCAGGTCGTCCGCGGTCGCCGCGGAGAAGGCGCGCTCCGACCACGCGGTGAGGACGTCGACGTCGGACTCCGCGGCGATCCTCGCCGACTGCTCGGCCGTGAGCGCCACGCCGCGTAGCCGGCAGGCGTCGAGCACGTTGCGCGCGAGCGTGACCTGCACCCGCGCGAGCTGATCCAACGCGTCGTCGCGCTGCCGCTCCGCCTCGCCGCGCTGCCGCTCCGCCTCGTCGAGCGCGCCCTGCTTCTCATCGGCGAGCATCTGGAGGCGGGCGACGAGCTCCGCCTCGTTGGGCACCAGCGTCTCGTTCACGAAGAAGCGCAGGCGCGACTGCATCACGGCGAGGTCGAGCCCGAGCACCATCGACGGGAGGTACCCTCGCTGCGGGACGATGGGCTGGTAGCTCCGCGCGCTCGCCGAGGCGAGGCGCCACCCGCGGAGCACCCCCCGGCGGCAGTCGAAGCTGAAGTACTCGGGGATGCCCACGCGGGCGTAGTCGCGCACGTTCTCGACGACGTCCTTGTGCTTCTTGCCGAGGTTGCGGACCTCGATGATGAGGTCGACGCCGCGCCCCTCGTCTTGCACGATCCAGCGCTCGGGCTCGTAGTCGGGGTCGCAGTCGACGACGGCCAGCACGTCGGGGACGATCACCGCCTCGCCGGGGTACAGCACCGCGAGCTCGCTCGAGACGTACACCGCGCGCCCGAGCCGGCGAAAGTGCGCGTCGAGGTCCGCGGTGACGCCCGCCTTGCGCTTGTAGTGGCGCGTGCCCTCGGACATCGCCTCGCGGTGTTCGTCGAGCACCGACTCGATGCGCTCCACCACGGCTTCGCGCTCGGCGGGCGAGAGGCGAGCCCAGGTCTCTTCGTCAGGGAAGACGACGCGGGGGTCGTCCCAGACGCGCAGGGCCTTGGGGTGAGGCGAGCCGAAGGTCATGGGAGCGGGATGGTAGCGCCCTCGGCGCGCGGAAGAAGCTCCCGTCGTGACTCGGGGCGAGTCGTCGTCGGGGTCCGCGCCTACGCCTTCACGAGCTCGATGGGGTGCCCCTCGGGGACGTGCTTCATCGAGACCGAGTTGATGCAGTAGCGCAGCCCCGTGGGCGGAGGCCCGTCGGGGAAGACGTGCCCGAGGTGCCCGTCGCAGCGCGCGCAGCGGACCTCGGTGCGGACCATCCCGTGCGAGGCGTCGTGGTGCTCGGCGATGGCCTCGGACGAGACGGGCTGGGTGAACGAGGGCCACCCGGTGCCCGACTCGAACTTCTCGCCCGAGCGGAACAGCGGCGCGCCGCAGCCCGCGCACACGAAGGTGCCGGGGGTCTTCGTGCCGACGAAGCAGCCGGTCCACGGGCGCTCGGTGCCGTGGCCGCGGAGGACGGCGAACTCCTCGGGGCTGAGCCGCTTGCGCCACTCGTCTTCAGTGAGCGTGAGTCGATCGTTCATGGGCGGTACCCATTCCTTTCGAGGGAGCGGTGATGGTGGGGACGACGGACGACGTCAAGGTCGTCCGTCGTAGGAGGGCGTTACGCGGGGCGACGTCTCAGGGGACGTTCGGCGCGCCCGGCGTGATCGTCGTCGAGAAGCGCCAGTCGGTGTCGGCGTCGTCGGTGTCGGACCCGTTGGGCAGGCGGCAGAGCGAGCCCGCCGTCATGTTCGAGTCGGCCACCGTGGTCGCGAGCACGGTGCCCTCGACGAGGCTCACCGTGCCCATGATCCCGGTGATGGTCGCCGCCGCCATGGGGCCCTCGTACGAGAGCGCGTCGACGAGGGTGCCCGTCGCGGTGTCGATGAGCGCCACGCCGTCGGGGGCGCCGTTCTGAAGGGCGTCGGTGCCGATCGCGAAGCGCATCGTGCCCGCGGGCACCGTCACCGAGGTGTTCGCCGCGACGGCGTAGGCGCCCGGCGCGAGCGTGCCCGAGAGCATCACCCGCCCGTACTCGCGGCTGTTCGACCCGTTCACCATCACCAGCGCGAGGGTCGAGAGGTTCACCGGGGTCAAGCCCGCGTTGTAGAGCTCGACGAACTCGCCGGTGTCAGAGCCCACCTGGTCGTAGTCGACCTCGTTGATGACCAGGTGCCCCGGCGGCGCAGACACCACCGTGACCGTCGCCGTGCGCATGTCGCCGCCCAGCGTCGCGGTGAGGGTGCCCATCGCGTCGGTCGCGCCCGCGGTCACGGTGACGTCGGCGCCGAGGGTGTTCTCGGGCACGGTCACCGTGGCGGGCACCGAGCCGCCCGCCGAGAGCGAGAGCGTCACCGTCGACCCGCCCGGAGGCGCGGGGATGTCGAGCCCGACGCGGAAGGTCCCCGTCGCGCCGATGGAGAGCGTCGCCATCGCGGGCGTGAGCGAGGCGATGCGCGCGGCCTCGGTCGCGCCCAGCACCCGCACCGAGCCCATGCGCGACACGCCGTTCAGCGTCGCGGTCACCGTCACCGGCGTGGCCGACGCGGCGACGCCCGTGACGGGCACCACGGCCGAGGCCGTCCCCGCGGGGATCACCACGTCGCTCACCGTGAGCCCGGCGCCCGCCGTGATCGCCACCGTGGTCGGCGTCGACACCGCGCGCGCGAGCCGCACCGTCAGCGCCGTGGGGAAGGTCGGCCCCGCCCCCGCGCCGACCCGCGCGTACTCCGCTCGTGACCGACGCGAGCGTCGCCGAGCCCGCCACGAGATACGTCGGCCGAGGCGCGGCAGGAGCTTCGAGTTCGAGCGCAGGTACGCGAGCACCCCGGATCGACGCGAAGGTCTCGCCCATCACCGGGTACGGCGTCGTGAGGTAGAGCGCGTCGTCGACGCGCAGACCCCCGGTGACCTCGAACTCGTTGGTGGTGCCCATCTCGCCGCCCGCGGGCCGGCGTCAGGTTCGTCACCGTCACCGCGCTCACCCGCACCAGCACCCCTTCGAGGCCGCCGCGCGCATCCGCCGGTGGTGACCTCGGCCAAGCGTCGCCGTGACCGGGTCGGGCAGCGCCACGCCGCGCGCCGTCGTCGTGATCACATCGCGCCGGTGAGCTGCGTCTGGCCGAAGTAGTCGGTCACCGTCGCGTTGGTGGGCGATCACGCGGTCGCCCGCGTCACCATCGGCGCCGTGCCCGTGTAGACGTACACGCCCGAGTTGTTCGGCGGCCCCGCGTAGGCCATGTCGTCAGGCGCCACCTGCGCGTAGAAGCCCGAGGCCACACCGGTGACCACCGGCCCGGTCACGGTCACGGCCACGCCCATCGCCACCATGGCCGACTTCACCTGGTAGACCGTCGCGGGGCAGGCCGCGCCCGCGGGGTTCGCCGCCATCGGGCAGGCGTCGCAGGCGTCGCCGCGGCCGTCCATGTCGGCGTCCTGCTGCATGGGGTTCGAGACGTCGGGGCAGTTGTCGCGCTCGTTGGGGGTGCCGTCGCCGTCGCGGTCGTTCGGGTCGGGCGCCGTGCACATGGTGGTGCTCGCGTTGAGCGGGCACGGGTCGCCGTCGCCCACGCCGTCGCTGTCGAAATCCGCCTGCGTCATGTTGTCGACGGGGCGGATGGGGTTGAACACGCGCGGGCAGTTGTCCGACGCGTTGATGATCCGTCGCCGTCGAAGTCGTCGACCGACGACACGCCCGAGTAGCGCGTCGAGCCGTTGACCACCGGGTTCGGCAGCGAGCCCATCGCGTTGCGCTCGGGCAGGCACGAGGGCTCGTTCATCGGCTCGCCGCAGAAGAACAAGGGGTAGCGCCGCTGTTCGCGCTGGTGAGCGAGGTGAGGTGACGGCCGCCGAGGTCGCGCGCCACGCACACGGCCTTCGACATCGCACACGTCGAGCGCGTCGCAGTCGGCGCCGCCGGGCAGCGCCGCGACCAGCGACGAGTCTCCGTAGAGCGCCGCGCCGCCGCGGAGCACGAGCGCGACGTCGCCCGCCTCGGCGTCGATGCCGCGCGGTGGTCGCGCCGGGCGCGGGCGTTGAAGATCGCGAGGTCGGCCACGGCCCGTCGAGATCACGCCCACCACGTCGTCGACGGCGAGGCTGCCGCGGCGTCGCGCGTGGCCATCAGCCACAGGGCCTCGTCGGTGAAGAAGTCGTTGAAGAAATTCTGGTCGAGGGAGTCCGCGCAGCGGAGCTCGCGGAGCATGTTCATCGAGCCCGGATGATCCGGTCAGGCCGAGCGCGATGGGCACGCCGAGGCGGGCGTACTCAGTCACGCGCGCGGTGTCGCCGTGGGCGTCACGTTCGAGCGGGGAGACCAGATGAGGCGCCGTACCGTCGGTGGCCATCTCGGCGATGTCGGGTGGGAGGAGCCCCACGCCGTGCACGAGGCGCTCTGCGGCTGCACAGGTCGTTCGCCCCGAACGGATGCAGCGGAACTCGTTGCGCGCCTCGAGGCCGATGCCCTCGGCGACGTGCGGGGTGTACGCGGCGGCCGAGGCGATCTCCATCGCCGTGTCGATGGAGGGGTAGCCACCAGCCCATGGTGAGGAGCGTCCCCGACGAGTCTCCGAGGGGGAAGGTCTCGTAGCGCACCGGGGGCTGGCCGAGGCCCTCCATGATCGAGCGGTCGAGGTTGCGCAAGAAGCCCGCGGTGCCGCCCGAGCCGTTCACCGAGGTCGCGCCGCCCATCACGAAGCGGAGCTCTCCCCAGGCCATCTGGTCGCCCGACGCGCTGCCCGCCGAGGTGAGCCGCGCGTGGCCGCGGCCGCCGCGGCGCCAGTCGTGCCGGTGCTCGTAGCGCTCGGCCGTGCGGGTGTAGGGCGGGTTCTGCGCGTAGGTGAGGTGGTCGTGCGCGTTGATGAGGCCCGGCGACACGACGCCGTCGGGGCACACCACCGTGGTCACGCCCGCGGCGCCCGCGGAGCAGTCGCAGCCGACGCAGGTGATGCGGCCCGAGGCGTCGACGCTCACCTGCCCGCCGCGGAGCACCTCGCCGGGCGTGAGGATGTCGCCCGTGATGAGCATCCCCGCGGTGCCCGCGGTGACCTGACAGACCCCCGTCGGGAGCGAGGGGAGCGCGTCGCCGGGGCACACCGTGACCCGCGGGGGCGTGCCCGTGCCGCCGTCACCCGTGACGGGCACGTCGGTGGGCGTCGCGCCGTCTCCCGGCCCGCCGTCGACCATGATCGGGACGTCGGTTGGGGTGAGCACGTCCATGCCACCGTCGGGGGTCGCGCCATCGGGAGAAGAACCGTCGGGCCTCGAACCGTCGGGCGTCGTGCCGTCGGCGCCGGAGCCGTCGACGACGGGGGTGTCGCTCGTCGCGGCGTCTCCGCCGGAGGGCGACTCGCTCGAGCACGCCGCGAGGGCGAGGGAGAGCAGCGGGAACCATCGAAGCGCGCGCATCGTGAACGACCTCCTGCGAGGTAAATGGGGAGAAGGGAGCGGTGGCGCACGCTAACACCGTGCGGCGCCGCGCGAGGTGACCGTCGTGCCTCAGGGCTGCGACGTAGGAGGCGCACCGAGCGCCCGCGGTACGACCCTGCCGCGCGAGCCCTCGGGCACCGGCAGGCCCAGCGCCGCGAGGGCGGTGGCCGCGGTGTCCATGGTGTTCACGGGCTCGTCGAAGTCTCCGCGCGTGACGCGCGCGCCCCACGCGATCCAGGGGATCGCGATGTCTTCGGGGCGGTGCGTGCCGTGGCGACGTCCGTGGCCGCCGTGGTCGGCGGAGATCATCACCAGCACCCGGTCGCGGTCGGCGCGCGACTCGATGGCCGCCATCACCGCGGCGAAGCAGCGGTCGGTGCGCGCGACCGCGTCGAGGTAGGTGCGCGACATCCACCCGCGGCGGTGCCCCGCGCCGTCGGGCTCGCCGAAATGGATGAAGGTCACCCCGGGCGCGGCCGAGGGGAGGTACCGCGCCGCGGCGGCCGACACCCGCTCGCACGCGTGGCTCGGGAGCGACCACGTGTCGACGGAGCCCGGGATCGCGATGTGCCGGAGCTTGGGCTTCGCGACGAACATCGCCGTGGCGAGCCCCGCGTCGTGCGCGCGGTAGAGGATCGTCGGCACGCGGATGAACCCGCGCTCGGGGTGAAAATCGTCGAAGTCCATCCCGTGTCGTCGCACCGGGTCGCCCGAGAGCATCGAGCTGTGCGCGGGCAGGGTCGACGAGTCGGGGATGGTGCTCGCGTGGTTGGCCCACGCGCCCTCGGCGCGCAGCCGGTGCAGCGTCGGGGCCTCGGCGCGCATGAGCCCGTCGGGGCGCAGCCCGTCGAAGCTCACGATCACCACGTGGTCGTAGGGGGTCGGCGCGCGCGTGGCCGAAGGCGCCCCCGCGAGGGGCCGCGGCGCGGGCTGCGGAGACACGACCCGCGGCGCGAGCGAGAGCGCGAGGAGCGCTGTGAGGGCGCGTCGCTTCACGGCCCCTTGAGCTCGTCGAAGGAGGGCGGCGGAGGCGCGACCCCGGAGCGCACCACGAGGGCGGCGAGCACCCACGGCGCGGCGGCGCCCACGAGGGTGAGGTACGTGCGGTCGGTGACGCAGCCGAGGGGCACGAGCGAGAGGAGGCCCACGCACGCGATGGCCATGACCAGCAGCGCGCACACGGCCCAGAGGGTGCCGTGGCCGGCCTCGGCGACGCGGTCGCGCGCGCGGTACGAGGCGTAGGCCGCGACGACGCCCGCGACGGCGACGGCGGTGGCGGCCTCGGGGTGGTCCGAGGCGGCGAGGCACGAGAGGTCGGCGGCGTCGCTCAGGCCGCGGCCGAGGGGTTGAAGGAGCATCGTGGCCGCCGGACCCTAACAGGTTCCCGCGAGGATCAACGAGCCCCGCGGAGGTCAAGGTCGAGGCGCGCACTGGTGATGACACGCAGAACGTTCGCAAGGCTGACGAGGGCGGGGCGTAGGTCGGCAGCGGGGCTGTGATTTCTTCTCATCGGTGGAGCGCACACATGGGGCTTGAGCGAAGGGCGTGGCTCGCCGCGGCGGCGGCGGCGTGCGTGGTGTCGTCGGGTCGGGCGGCGAGCGCGCAGGAGCGGTACACGGTGTTCCGCGTGGGCGCGGACCTCGGCGTGTCGCGCATCTCGAACGAGATGTTCTGGCAGCTCAACGCCACGGGGCTCCTGCGCCTCGGGCCCTTCCGCACGGACTTCTACGTGCCGCTGCGCTTTCGCATGGACGACTTCTCGTTCCGCGAGGCGGACTACGCCTCGGCGCGCGACGCGCTGCGCGTGGTGCAGTGCACCCGCCTCGACCTCGGCGACTACGACCGCGCCGAGGACCGCCACGACCCCACCTGCGACCGCTACCGCTGGCGCGGCGGCCTGCACGAGCGGACGTACCTCTCCGCGCGCCTCTCTCCGATCCGCGAGCTGTCCTTCGGGCACAGCACGCTGGTGTCGGACTTCAACAACTCCCTCGACCCGAACACCCCGCAGCTCGGCGCGCAGCTCGACGGGCTCCTGCGCGACATCGGCGAGGTGCGCGGCTTCGTCGACGACGTGATCAGCCCCCGGGTGATGGGCGCGAACGTGCTCCTGCGCCCGCTCCAGGCCGTGGGGCAGAACTGGGACGAGACCCCCGACGACCTCGTGCTCCGCGCGGGCATCGTGGGCGACCTCGCGGCGCCCTTGCGCGTGCGCGGCGCCTTCGGTCAGACCCTGCGCGACGGCGACGGCAACGTGCAGCAGACCACCACGGGCCTCACCGCGCTCACCGCCGACGCGCACTACCTCTACCTCTGGTACGGCTGTACCAGTCAGGGCTACGGGGCCTGCGAGGCGTCGCGAGACATCGGCCTCTTCGGCTTCGTCGACTACAACCGCTTCCTCGAGGTGCCCGACGCCGACGGCGGGCACGCGGGGCTGCGCTTCAGGTACCGCGTCCGAGAGCGCTACCGCCGCGCCGACGGCCAGGCCCTCGACGGCGAGGGGCGCATGTTCGACACCTGGGAGGTCGACGCCGGCGCCGAGGGCCGCTGGATGGGCAACCGCTACCTGCCAGGGTACTTCGACGGCAACTACTCCGTGCAGAGCCAGCAGTTCGCGCTCAACAGCGACGCGCGGGCCTTCCTCGGGTCCGACGCGCTGAGCACCTCGAAGCTGGAGTACATCCTCTCGCGCCCCACGGGGCGCACCTGGGGCTGGCAGGCCTTCGTGCGCTTCATGATCCCGATCCCCACGGCGCGCGGAGAGGCTCCCTCTCGCCTGCCCATCACCCTCTGGGCCGAAGACGCCGACGGCCCGTTGCGAACGTCGGTGAGCGCGACGGTGGGCCCCGTGCGGCTCGACCAGGTGATCGTCGGCGCGCAGTTCCTGCGACGGAACTTCGACGGCTTCGGTAACCTGTTCTCCCTCGACGGCGCCCTCATCCGCGTGATCGGCGCGGTGTACCTCTCGTCGTCCGAGACCCGGCGCAACAGCGACAGCTTCCTCAACAACCTCGTGGTGAACTTCGCCTACACCCGACGCTTCCTGCAGGAGAACTCCGGCGCGCTCAACGCCACCAACGACTTCCTCGTCACGCTCGGCTCCAGCCTCGGGATCAACTGACCATGCGCCTCACGCACGCCGCCCTCGCCCTCACCCTCTGCCTCGGCGCCTGCGAGGAAGTGCAGGCTCCCCCGCCCTCCACCTGCCGCGCCGTGCAGGGCGACCCGACGCCCACGGCGACGCAGGTCTGCGCGCGCTTCAACGCGCTCGGGTGCCTGCTCACCGACTGCCCCGCCGCGTACGAGAGCTACCGCGTCCGCACCTCGCCCGAGGAGTTCAACCGGCTGACGGCCTGCTACGTGCGCGCGGCGGACTGCGACCAGGTCGACCAGTGCGAGCGCGCGTGCGGCGCCGACGGGGGCGCGGTGAGCGTGGGCCAGCCCCGAGACGGCAGCGTCGACGACGCGGGAGACGCCGGCGACGCGATCGACGCGAGCGGCGGCGACGACGTGATGGACATCGACCCC
The DNA here is from genome assembly GCA_041389825.1 of Polyangiales bacterium. Taxonomy (GTDB): domain Bacteria; phylum Myxococcota_A; class Polyangia; order Polyangiales; genus JAEYZO01. The sequence continues at coordinate 177,666 of JAWKRC010000010.1, forward strand.
CTCGACGCGGGGCCGCGCGACACGGGCGTGCGCGACACCGGCCCCCGCGACACCGGCCCCCGCGACACCGGCGCGCAAGACAGCGGGCCCGACGACGTCACCGTGATGGACGCGGCGCTGATCGACGCGAGGGCGACGGACGCGACGGTGATGGACGCAACACTGAGCGACGCGACCGCGAGCGACGCGAGCGACGCGACCCCCGACGCGGTCGGAGCGGACGTCCGCGACGCCGCGAAGGACGCCACCGCCGACGCGGAGTGAACGCGGCGGGCGCGCCCCGACCTTGACGTCGGTCACAGACCCGGTAGGTGTGCGCGCAGCGTGCAGCGCGTGGAGACGGTCGTGGGTCGGAGCCTCCTCTCGCGCGCCCTCCGCGTGGTGCGCCGCATCGACCGGGCGCGTGCGTGAGGGCCGCGCTCGTCGTGGCCGCCGCGCTGGCGTGTCCTCGCGGCGCGCGCGCAGACGGCGCCGGTGAGGCTGGTGTACGCGACCGCGGCGGGCGTCGACCGCTGCCCCGACGAGGTCGCGGTGCGCGCGGCGGTGAGCGCTCGGCTCGGTCGCGACCCCTTCTCCGACGAGGCCACCTCCGAGGTGAGGGCGTCGATCCGTCGCGCGCGTCGCGGCCTGCGCGCCGAGGTGCGCCTCGTGGGTCACGGACGTCGCGCCCGCGGTGTGCGCCGCCTCGCGACCCGCCGTGACGACTGCGCCGCGCTCGCAGACGCCGTCGCCCTCGCCATCAGCCTCGCCATCGACCCGCTCAGCGGGACGCGCCCCGCACCACGCCCCGCGGACCCGCCGCCCGCTCCGCCCGAGGCGCAACCGTCTACCCCCGCGCCCGCGCCGCAGCCCGCGCCGCAACCCGCGCCGACTCCGGCCCCCGCGCCCACGCCGACCCCACCACCGACGCCGCGCCGCACGCCGTCTCTGGTGACCGACGCGTACGTCGGGCTCGGCGGCGCGCTCTCGATCAACGTGGTCCCCTCGCTCGCGGTGGGGCCTTCGCTCGAGGGCGGCGTGCGACTGGGACCTCGGTGGTCCCTCGGCGGTGAGCTCCGCTACGCGGGCGGCGAGACCGCGCTCGTGAACGGCACCGTCCGCGGCGACCTCGTCTCGCTCACCGCGCTGCCCTGCGTGCACGTCTCGTTCGCGTCGGCCTGCGCGGTCCTCACGGGCGGCGTGGTCTTCGGTCAGGGGAGCGGGTTTCCCACCGACCTCACGGGCGTCACCGGCCTCTTCGCGCTCGGCGCGCGGGCGCGCGTGGAGTCTCCTCGCGTCGGCCCGGTCTCCTTCGTCGGGTGGGCCGAGGTCACCGCCCTCGTGGGCGTGCCGGTGCTCCGCGTCGAGGCCTCGGAGCAGCGCTGGCGGCCCGACGCCCCGGCCGTCTCGGCGGGCGTCGGCGCGCGGCTGCATTTCCGCTGATAGATCGACCGACCTCGACCCAATCACGCCACGGTGAAGCCCGACCGACTCCCGACCGCGACCACCGACGACGCGGCCTTCACCGCGATCTACGAGCGGGAGTTCACCTACGTCTGGCACACGCTCCGTCGGCTCGGCGTGCCCGCGCGCGACCTGCCCGACGTGACCCACGACGTCTTCGTCACGGTGTTCCGCCGGCTCTCCACCTACGACCCCTCGCGACCGCTGCGGCCGTGGCTCTTCGGCGTGGCGTTCCGCGTCGCGTCGGACCACCGCGCCCTCGCCCGCAACGCCCGCGAACAGGTCACGGACCGCGCCGACCCCGCCGACGACGTCCCCGGCGCGGACCACCTCCTCCACGACCACCAGGAGCGCCAGCTCGTGCGAGACGCCCTCGACGCCCTCGACCTCGACCGCCGCGCGGTGCTCGTCGCGCACGAGATCGACGAGCTCCCCATCGCCGAGATGGCCCGCGCGCTCGACGTCCCGCCGCCGACCCTCTACTCCCGCCTGCGCAGCGCCCGCGAGCAGTTCGTGGCCGCGCTGCGTCGGCTCCGCGCGTCCCGAGGCGACCGATGAGCGACCGCGACACCCCCCCGCTGCCGCCCGACGCCGCCGCGGCGCTCGACGCGGACCGCCGTCACCCCGACCCCCCAGACGCCGTGCGCGCCGCCGTCCTCGCGCGCGTGCGCCGCTCCGTCGGCCTCCCGCCCCTCCCCGGTGGTGGCGGTGGAGGCGCCGCCGCGGGCGGAGGCACCGTCGTCGCGCTCAAGGCCGCCGCGGGCGTGTCGAAGACCGTCGTGGCCGCGCTCGCGTCCGTCGCCGCGGCGGCCGCCGTCGTCACCGTGGTCGTCGCGCAGCGGCCCGCGCCCGCGGCGCCCCGTCCGCCCTCCGCGCCGATCGCGCGCGCGGTGGCGCCCGCGCGTCGTGTGGTCACCGCGCCGAGCGTGGTCGAAGCGCGCCCCTCGCCCGCGGTGGAGCCCGCACCCATCGCCGTCGCCGTCGCGACCGCTCCCAGGCACCTCGACGCGAGCGCGCCTCGCGACGACCTCTCCGACGAGCGCGCGCAGCTCGACGACGTGCGCGCCGCCATGCGCGGTGAGCGGTACGGCGAGGCCGAGCGGGCGCTGCGTCGGTACCGCGAGCGATTCCCTCGACCGCGGCTCGCCGAGGAGCGCGACTTCCTCGCCGTGCGCCTGCTCACGGCGCGCGGCGACGAGGCGGGCGCGGCACGCAGGCGCGAGCGATTCCGTCGTCGATACCCGTCGAGCATCTACCTCGACGGCCTCGACGCACCGGCGCAGACGATTTCGCCATAGATGCGTCGACCCTCTCCCAATCGACACACAGAGAGCCGCCGCGTGACCCTCGCTCCCCCCACCTCACCGACAGCGCCGCGACGCGCGTTTCGACTCGGCCTCGCCGCGTGGGCCTGCGTGGCGGGATGCGAGCTGCCCGCGACCGTGGGTCGCCTCGCGCCCGACGTGGTCGAGGTCGACGTGCCCGCGGCGGTCGACATCCCCGCGTCGTTCGACGTGCCTCCGTCCG
>JAWKRC010000011.1:0-175817 GCA_041389825.1 Polyangiales bacterium
CGACTTCGCGGGCGGATACCTCTTCTCCGACGACGCCGCGCTCGACCCTCCGCGGCTGGTGTCGGCGGCGTCGCAGGCCGCGGCGCTCGCGGGCGCAGAGATCCGCACCGGGGTGGCCGTGCGCCGCGTCGCCGTGTCGAACGGGCGGGCCGTGGGCGTCGAGACCGACCAGGGCGTGGTCGAGGGCGACGCGGTGATCGTGTGCGCGGGCGCGTGGAGCGGGCTCGTCGAAGGCGCGATGGCGAACCCCGCCGCGGTGCGCCCCGCGCGCGGACAGGTCGTCGAGCTCGCGGCGCGCCCGGTGCCCGTCGCGTCGGTGGTGTACGGGCCGGGCGGGTACATGGTCCCGCGCGCCGACGGGCACGTGTACGTGGGCAGCACGCTGGAGTTCGTGGGCTACCGCCGCGGGGTCACCGTGGCGGGGATGGCGAAGCTCCTCGCGCTCGCGACGACCCTCGTCCCGTCGTTGCGCGAGGCCACCGTCACGCGGAGCTGGTCGAGCTTTCGCCCCTACACCGACGACGGCGCGCCGCTGGTGGGCGCGCACGAGGTCGACGGGTTGTTCCTCGCGACGGGGCACTACCGCAGCGGGATCTTGATGGCGCCCGTCACGGCCGAGATCGTGCGCGACCTGGTGCTGAAGGGAGAGCGCCACCCGCGCCTCGACGCGATGTCTCCGTCGCGCCCCGCGGTGCGGGCGTGAGCGCGCTGCGCTCGGTCTTCGTCGAGGCCAACGGCGTCCGTCAGCACGCGCTCACCACCGAGGGAGACCGCGGCCCGGTGCTCCTCCTCCACGGGTACCTCGACCTCGCGCGCACCTTCACCCGCGCGCTCGCTGCGCTCGAAGCCTCGGGCTGGAAGGTCTACGCCCTCGACCTGCGCGGCCACGGAGAGACCGACCGCGCCCCCGCGGGCGGCTACTACCACGCCTACGACTACGTCGCCGACGTCGACGCCGCGGTCGACGCGCTCGGGCTCGCGCGCTTTCACCTCGTGGGGCACTCCATGGGCGGAGGCGTCGCCACCCGCTACGCCGCCGCGCGCCCCGAGCGCCTGCTCTCGCTCTCTCTGCTCGAGGGCGTGGGGCCTCCCGCGATGCCCGCCGAGGTCGCGCCCGACCGCACGCTCGCGTGGCTCGACGGGCTGAAGCGCGCGCGGTCTCGCTCGCCCAAGCGCATGGCGACGCTCGACGACGTGGTGACGCGGATGCGCGTGGCGCACCCCACGGTGCCCGCTGAGGTGCTGCGCGAGGTGGCGGCGTGGTCGGTGCGCGAGGCGGAGGGCGGGTGGGAGTTCCGCTTCGACCCGCTGCACCAGACGACCTCTCCGGGGCGCTACGACGCCGAGGGCTTCGAGGCGACGGTGGCGCGGGTGAAGGCGCCGACGCTCCTCGTCGACGGCGGCGGAGACATGTCGCAGTGGCCGGAGTTCGGCGCGCGCGCGCGGCGCTACCCCGTGGCGCGCACCGTCACCCTCGACGGCGCGGGGCACATGATGCACTGGACGCAGCCCACCGAGCTCGCGCGCACCCTCGCCGAGTTCTTCGCGGAGCGCGAGGCGTAGCGCGCGCTACGAGGGCTTCTTCTTCTTGCCCTTCTTCTTGTCCCAGGCGGTGACCCATCCCTCTTCGCGGGTGTGGGGCACCTCGTCGAAGCGCGCGGGGTCGTGCGACGGGACCACCCGCGCCGCGTGCTGCGCCTCGGCGTCGCGCAGGTGGTGCCAGGTCGCGCGCTGGTGGGCGATGTCCCAGCTCATCGCGCGCATGTAGAGGCTCGGCGCGACCTCGTCGCCCATGCGGTAGTCCTCGGCGAACATCGCCGCGTCGCCCGAGTGGATCATCCAGCCCTCGTCGAGCTTCACCGCCACCGCGGTCGACCCGCGGGTGTGGCCGCGCGCGTCGAGGAGGAGCACCGTGCCGTCGCCGAAGACGTCCTTCGACGACGAGAAGCCCAGCTCGGGGGGGCCGTCGAGCTCGTGGTGACGCAGCTCGCGGCCGCTCAGCGAGGCGAGGTCGAAGCCTCGCCACGCGGGGGCCTCCTTCGCGGCGGACCACTCTCTCTCGGCGAAGTGCACCGTGGCCGATGGCAGGTCGGCCACGCCGCCGACGTGGTCGCGGTGCAGGTGCGTCGCGATCACGTGCCGCACGTCTCCGGGCGCGTAGCCCAGCGAGATGAGCTGCGAGGCGATGGCGTCCTCGGGCTTGACGTGGAGGCCCAGGCCCATGCGGGCGACGGTGCCGATCTCCTCGTCGGGCCAGGCGCAGGTGCGGCGGCTCCAGCCCGCGTCGATGAGGGTGAGGCCCTCGGGGCGCTCGATCACGGCGATCGTGACGGGCATCCGCACGGCGCGCAGCCCTCGCGACGACCGACGGAGGAAGAATTCCGGGCCGCCGACGGTGCCCGTGGTGCGAAAGAAGACCGGCATCGCGGCGCAGTGTACCCGTGTCGTCTCGCGCGATGGCACTCTCGCGCGGGTGCCCTCCCCCGCGGACCTCGCGCTGCCCCTGATCGTGCTGGCGGCGCTCGCGACCGAGACCGTCGTGGGCTTCGGATCGACGGTCATCACGGTGACCTTCGGCGCGATGCTCGTGCCCATCGAGGCCGTGCTCGCGGCCTACATCCCCGTGAACATGGCCCTCTCGGCGTGGATCGTCGTCCGCGACCGCGCCGCCGTCGACCGCGGGCTGCTGCTGCGCCGGATGCTCCCGCTGGTGGGCCTCGGCACCCTCGTCGGCATGGCGCTCTTCCGCCCCGAGTGGACGAAGCCCCTGCTCCTCACCTTCGGCGTGACGGTGGTGGGGCTGAGCGCGCTGCAGCTCCGGGGTCTGCTCCGCCCCGACGCCGAGCTCGCGCCGCTGCCGCGCAAGGGCGCGAACGCGCTGCTCACCGTGGCGGGGGTGATGCACGGGCTCTTCGGCGTGGCGGGGCCGCTGGTGGTGTTCGTCCTGTCGCGCGAGGTCGACGACAAGCGGAGGTTCCGCGCCACGCTGGCGCCGCTGTGGTTCGTCTTGAACGCGGCGCTGGTGGTGAACTACGCGCGGCTGCACCTGCTCGGCGCGTCGTCGGCCCTGCGGAGCGCGAGCTTCGTCCCGGCGCTGCTCGCGGGGGCGTGGCTGGGGCAGAAGATCCACGCGCGGGTGCCCGAGCGGCCGTTCAAGCTGGCGGTGTCGACGGTGCTCCTGCTCGCGGGCGTCGCGGTGGTGGTGAACAACGCGCTGCGGGGGTGACGCGCGGCGGTGCTATCACCGCGAGGTCGACAGCGACCCCGACGAGACGCGCCGTACCGGGAGAGGACAAGACGACGCTTCACGAGAGGAGACGTCATGTCCGCGTGGTTCTCGCTGGTGATCGCCGGGATGCTCGAGACGGCCTGGGCGATCGGGCTCAAGTACACCCACGGCTTCACCCGCCCGGTGCCGTCGGTGCTCACGGCGGCGGCCATCGCCGCGAGCTTCTGGCTGCTCGCGACGGCGGTGAAGACCCTCCCCATCGGCACGGCCTACGCGGTGTGGGTGGGCATCGGCGCGGCGGGCACGGTCGTCCTCGGCGCGCTGCTCTTCGACGAGCCGCTCGGCGGCGCGAGGGGGCTCTTCCTCGCGCTGCTGATCGTCGCCATCGTCGGGCTCCGGTGGACGGCGCCGCCCTCGCCAGGGCCGTGAACGCGCTCCCGCAGCCCATGAAGTAGCTCTCCGGGTCCATGAAGGCGCTCCCCGAGCTCATGAAGCAGCTCCCGCAGCCCAACTGCGAGCTCCCCGAGCCCATGAAGCAGCTCCCGCAGCCCATTGAAGCAGCGCCTGACCTTGAAGCAGCTCCCGCAGCCCAACTGCGAGCTCCTCGAGCCCATGAAGCAGCTCCGCCGCTCTATCGGCGCGCTCAGCCGTTCGTTGAAGGCGCCTTCTCGGGCTCCGTGGTCGGCTTCGAGTCCTTCGTTCCCTCGGTCGCGACCTTGCGCTTCGTGCCGGTACCCCGCCGCGGGCTGAGCCACCAGCCCCAGCGCGGGCACCGTCAGGTCGATCCCTCAACGCCGCGGCAAAGGCGCCACCACCCGGTCGATGATCCACGCAGGTTGATCCCGTCCCAACGGTCGACCTCTCCACCGTCGCGCCGCGCCTGACGCCCGGAGACTCACCACCCGACGCCTCGGCCCCGCCTTGGAAGCCTCCTCCCACGCGTCGAGCGTCGCCTTCGTCAGCCCGAACAGACCGGCCCGCGTGGCCGTGCCCGCGTCTCCCTTCTCCAGGAGATCTCGCCCGAGCGCCCCATCGAAGGCCAGCGCCACGTCGGGCCCCTCCTCGGGGGAAGGTCGCCGCTGCTTGGGACGCAGCGCCGACGACAGCCGCGACAAGCCTCGTCGCCGCCGATCGCGCCGCGCAGCGCCTCGGCGCAGTGGTGGTGGCGGTGCGCGCGCGTGCGCGCCGCCGTCGACTCCACCGCGGCGAGCTTCGCCGCGTGCTGCGTCGTCCGATCGGCCTGACCGCAGGCGAGCGCGCGCGGCGTCGTCGCCCCGGTGCGCCGCCCACGCGCCGATCCGAAGCACCGCGGGAGAGCAGCACCGCCGACCGCTGCGTCTCCGTCGCCTGCCGTCGCGAAGAACGCCGCCGCCGCGCCGTAGACCCGCAGCGCGTCGTCGCTCACCCGCTGCGTCGCGACCGACGCGCCCTCGCGCGTGAGCTGCTCGTCGCTCACGTCGCCGACGAGCGTGCGGGCCTCGTCCTCGGTGGCCGCGCCGAGCGAGGCCGCGAGCGACGAGAGCGAGAGGTGTGCGTCCGACGCGCGCGGGGCGCTGGGCTTCTTCGTCTCCGATCGAGGGTGCTTCATCCCTCGATCCGGCCTCTCCGACGGCGAGGGAAGTCGGGGAAAACCCGTACCGAGCCGCCCGTGATGGTGGCGTAGACGGCTCCGAGTCAGGGGCTGTGCGTGGCGCGTCGAGGCGGAGAGGGTGCGGGCAGGCCGGGATCACCACCCGAGGCCGGTCTCCCCGGACTGAAGTCCGGGGCGGAGCCTTACGCTCAAGCCCGCGCTGCGCGCGCGGGCTTCGCGCGGTTCCATCAGGGCGGGGTGTTTGAACGCGGTACGAGCGCCATCGGGAAGCCCTCGCCCGGCGAGGGCTTGAGCAGAGCCTGCCCCGGACTTCAGTCCGGGGAGACCGACTCCGGCGGCGCTTCGGCCCCCTGGCGGGCTGAAGCCCCTTTGCTCCTCCCCTATCTCTGGAAGGCGAAACGTGGCGCATCACTGATGAGCCTGCGAGGCGGCGCTGCGGTCCGGCGGGCTGAAGCCCACGGCACCGCGGCGCCGCTTCGCACAGACTCCCGCACCGCCGCGCGTCTCTTCGCTGCCTCCGCCGCTACGCGAGCGCCGCGTGCAGCGACGCCGCGAGCCGCGCCGCGAGCGCAGGACCGGGCAGACCCAGCGCCTCCGTCAGCTCGGCGTCGTGCCCGCGCGCCACGCGCGCTTCGAGCGACGCCCGCGCCGTCGCTCGCGCGTCATTCACCGCCTCGCGCTCGGCGTCGGTGAGCCGCGGCTCGAGCCACGCGGCCACGTCCCACGCGAGCGAGGCGTGGCGCATCTCGTCGTCGGCGATCGGGCCCATCGCAGCGGCCACGCCCTCGCGCGTCGCGGTCACCGACTGCGCGAGCGCCTCCATCGCGGCCCAGGTCTCGTGCACGCACCCCTCGACGGCGTTCTCCAGCGCGACCGCGAAGGCCGAGCGCGCGACGGGAGCGTCGACCTCCACCGGCGGGACCACCGCGCCCGCGCGGCGCGCGAGACGTCCCATCACCCGCGCGTGACGGCGCTCGTCGTCGGCGCCGCGGCGCGCGGCGGTGACCAGCGCCTCGGGCGCGCCGAGCGCGGCGAGCTCGCCCGCGAGCGTGGTGAAGGCCAGGACCGACGCGGCCTCCATGTGCGCGGCGCGCGCGAGCCAGCGGCCCACGGCGTCGGGCGCGTCGGGTGTCGCGGCGCGCAGGCCCTCTGTGCGCCGCCCAGGGACGGGGCAGTCCCCCTCCATGACCTCTTCGAAGTAGTTCGCCGACGTCATCCCGCTCGCCGTGACCGTGACGTTCACGCGCCCGAACCACATCTGCCCCCCACGGCAGGAGCGCCGCGTCGCGTAGACCTCCCACGCGCCCGAGGGGAGCCGTCGCGCGGAGCCGACGCAGGGAACGGTCAAGGTGGTCCCCGCGGTGGCCGCGAACACGGCCGCGGCGATCGTGTCGACGGGCGCGTACAGCCGACGGAGGTCTTCGGCGACCCGGATGGCGCCCACCTCGTCGCCGCGGGTGTACTTCAACACCCACCGTCCGTCGGGTCCGCCTCCGTACCCGGGGCTGTCGGCGATCGCGGCGTAGGCCGACTCGCACACGTTCGCGGGCGTCGCCGTCGCGCAGCGGGCGCCTGAGGTCGCCGAGGTCCGCCACATCCCGGCGGGGTCGAGGCCGCCGTCCCACAGGGTCGCTTCGAAGACGCGCAGCTCGAGGAAGTCGAACCCGCCGGCGGCCCGGAGCGCGTCGATCTGCCCGTCGAGCGTGAAGTTCGTCTGCTCCGCGGGGCAGGCGTCGAGGAGCGGCGCCGACGCGTCCATCGGCGCCGACGTGTCAGGAAGCGCGATGTCGTTGAGCGTCGCGTCGGGCGTCGCCGCGTCGGGCGTCGTCGCGTCGGGCGTCGTCGCGTCGGGCGCAGCCGCGTCGGGCGCAGCCGCGTCGCGCGGCACCGCGTCGGGCGTGGCGTTCACCACGTCGGAGCAGCCCTCGGCGGCGAGCGCGGCGAGGAGCAGCGAGCGAAAGAGCGGCGCGATCGGCGCGGGCTCGGTGACGCTGGACGAACGATGGGGCCTGACACGCATGGAGCTACTCCGTTTCATTCCCTGGCTCACGGTGACACAGCGACATCGTCGCCGACCCGCGGTTTCGGGCCGACCGTGTACGCTGGGGCTCGCTCACTGCACCGAGCGGACCGGGCCTCGCGCGTCGCCGGAGCCCGCGACGTGGCCGCCGTGCAGCGAAAGCGCCCGGAGACACCCCGATGCCCGACGGAGTGGAAGGTCACGCCTCAGGGCGCGCTGCGACGGCTGGCGGCGGAGCTGGAGTGAGAGCGCTGCGCTACGCGCCCACGTACGCCGCGAGGTGCTCCGCGGTGAGCGTCTTCTTGGCCTTCACCAACTGCGCGGGCGTGCCCTCGAACACGACCTCGCCGCCGTCGTGACCGGCGCCCGGGCCGAGGTCGATGATCCAGTCGGCGTGCGCCATCACCGCCTGGTGGTGCTCGATCACGATCACGGATTTGCCCGCGTCGACGAGCGTGTCGAGCAGGCCCAGGAGCTTCTTCAGGTCGGCGAGGTGCAGGCCCGTCGTCGGCTCGTCGAGCACGTACACGCCCCCATCGGCGCCCATGTGCGTCGCGAGCTTGATGCGCTGGCGCTCTCCGCCCGAGAGCGTCGGCAAGGGCTGCCCCAGCCGTAGATACCCGAGTCCCACGTCCGACATCCGTCGAAGGATCGCCGCCGCCGCGGGGACCTTCCCCTCGCCCGCGCTGAAGAACGCGAGCGCCTCCTCCACCGAGAGGTCGAGGACCTCGGCGATATCCTTTTCGCCGAGCTTGTAGGCCAGCACCGCGGGCTGAAAGCGCTTGCCCTCGCAGTCTTCGCAGACCGTCGCGACGCCCGCCATCATCGCGAGGTCGGTGTAGATCACGCCCGCGCCGTCACACGTCGGGCACGCGCCCTCGGAGTTCGCGCTGAAGAGCGCGGGCTTCACCCCGTTCGCCTTCGCGAAGGCCTTGCGGATGGGCTCCAGCAGGTCGGTGTAGGTCGCGGGGTTGCTGCGGCGCGACCCCTTGATCGCCGACTGATCGACGGTCACCACGCCCTCGCGACCGCTCACCGAGCCGTGGATGAGCGAGCTCTTTCCCGAGCCCGCGACGCCCGTGACCACCACCAGCACGCCGAGCGGGATGTCGACGTCGACCTTCTTCAGGTTGTGGGTGCTCGCGCCGCGCACCTTCATCACCCCCGTGGGTGCTCGCACCTTCGCCTTGAGCGACGCGCGCTCGCCGAGGTGGCGCCCCGTGAGCGTGCCGCTCGCGCGGAGGCCCTCGACGGTGCCCTCGAAGACCACCTCTCCGCCCGCGGTCCCCGCGCCGGGGCCGAGGTCGACGACGTGGTCGGCGACGGCGATCACCTCGGGCTTGTGCTCCACCACCAGCACGGTGTTGCCCTTGTCGCGCAGTCGCAGGAGCAGGTCGTTCATGCGCTGGATGTCGTGCGGGTGGAGCCCGACGGTCGGCTCGTCGAAGACGTAGGTCACGTCGGTGAGCGCCGAGCCGAGGTGGCCGACCATGCGCGCGCGCTGCGACTCTCCGCCCGAGAGCGTGCCCGAGGGGCGGTCGAGGCTTAGGTAGCCGAGGCCGATCTCGACGAAGGCGTCGAGGGTCTCGCGGAGGCGCTTCACGAGCGGCGCCACGCTGGCGTCGGCGATGGCGCCGACCCACGCGGCGAGGTCGCTCACCTGCATCGCGCACACGTCGGCGATGTTCTTGCCCATGAACTTCGACGAGCGCGCCGAGGCGTAGAGGCGGGTGCCGTCGCAGTCGGGGCAGGTCGCGAAGGTCGCCGCGCGCTCGACGAAGGCGCGCACGTGCGGCTGGAGGGCGTCGATGTCCTTCGAGAGCATCGACTTCTGCACGCGCGAGACGAGTCCCTCGAAGGTGAGGTTGATCCCCTGCACCTTGATCTTCGTGGGCTCTTTGTAGAGGAAGGCCTCGCGCTCCTTCTTGGTGAACGTCTTGATGGGTTTGTCGGGGTCGTAGAACCCGCTGCCCGCGAAGATGCGCCCGTACCACCCGTCGATGGAGTAGCCCGGCACGAGGATCGCGCCCTCGTTGATGGACTTCTCTTCGTCGAAGAGCTGCGTGAGGTCGAGATCGCTCACGTGGCCCATGCCCTCGCAGCGCGGGCACATGCCTCCGGCGCGGGTGAAGACCTTCTTCTCGGTCTTCGCGTGGCCGCCCTTCTCCACCGTGATCGCGCCCGCCGCCTTCACCGCGGGGACGTTGAACGAGAACGCGTTCGACGGGCCGATGTACGGCTTTCCGAGGCGGCTGAAGAGCACGCGGAGCATCGCGTTGGCGTCGGTCACGGTGCCGAGCGTCGAGCGCGCGTTGGCGCCCATGCGCTCCTGGTCGACGATGATGGCCGTGGTGATGCCTTCGAGGACGTCGACCTCGGGGCGCGCGAGCGTGGGCATGAACCCTTGCACGAAGGCGCTGTAGGTCTCGTTGATGAGCCGCTGCGACTCGGCCGCGATGGTGCCGAAGACGAGGGAGGATTTCCCCGATCCCGACACGCCGGTGAAGACCGTGAGGCGGCGCTTGGGGAGCGAGACGCTGACGTCTTTGAGGTTGTTCTCCCGCGCGCCCTGCACGCGGATGAGGTCGTGGCGGTCGGCGGCCGTGCGCGACGGAGCGGTCATGCGTGGGGTTCTCGCGAGGGGGTGGTGAGGGTCAGGCGGAGGCGTTCTTCGGCGACCAGCTCGGGCTCTCGACGCCGAGCTGCGCGGCGTACTCGGTGTTGAGCCGCTGCCAGTCGAAGTGCATCGCGTCAGGGCCGACGATGCGCCCCAGCGTGGCGTCGGAGAGGAGCGCGTCGAGGACGTCGAAGCAGATGTGCCAGCCCGCGGCGCCCCACGCGATGTAGCCGCGCGGGATGGCGTGCCAGAGCTTCAAGCGCGTGCCGGTGGCGGTGGCTTCGAGCTCCCAGCGCATGGTGTTGCCGCCCCAGCCGAACTCGAGCAGGCGCGGCGCCTCGGCGCGCGTCACGGTCGACTCCGTGGGCTGTGCGTCGGGCGCGCCCACGGTGGAGAGCCTCACCGTCCCCGTGGTGGAGAGGTTCCGGTCGGCGTCGAAGGGCGCCCACTGCGAGAGCTGCGCGGGCTCGGTGAGCGCGGCCCACACCTTCTCGGGCGCGTGACGGAGCTCGCGCACGAGCACGAGGGTCCAGCGGTCGCCGTCTCTCTCGACGGAGGCGCCCGCGGCGGGGCCGGGGGTGTAGTCGTCACGGTTGCGCATCGGGCTTTCCTTTCGCAGCGGTGGCTTCGAGCGTGTCGAGGTGTCGTTCGAGCGCGTCGACGTGGCGCTCCCAGAGCTGACGGAAGGGCGCGAGCCACGCGTCGACCTCCATCAAGGGCTCGGGGCGGAGGCGGTACACGCGTCGGCGGGCGTCGACGCGCGCCTCGACGAAGCCCGCGTCGCGCAACACGCGCAGGTGCTTCGAGACGGCGGGCTGCGAGAGCTTCAACCGCCGCTCGATCTCGCCGACGGAGCGCTCCGAGGTGACCAGGAGCGTGAGGATCGCGCGCCGGTTCGGCTCCGCGAGGATCGCGAAGGACGACTCCACGCGGGACGTATGCCTGACGAGGCATATGAGCGTCAAGGATTCGCGCGACGAGCGGGGTATGTGGGCGCTTCGGGGGGCCAGGATCACGTACGGAGCTGTGACCCGGCGTAGGTCGTGGCCCCGGGCGACGTGCCGTGGAGCTGGTAGATGCGCGCGGCGTGGCGCTTCGGTCCCGCGGGCTGAAGCCCTTTCACTTCTACACATCTCGGGGAGGCGAATCGTGGCGGGGCGCTGGACAATCCTGTCGGCTGGCGCCGCGGCACCGCGGGCTGAAGCCCTTTCACTTCTACACATCTTGCTGCGGCGGAACGTGGCGTGTTGCTGGTGGAATCGGACCGGGCTCGCTCCGGCACCGCGGGCTGAAGCCCAAGGCACCGTACGTTCAAGCCCGCGTTGCGGGCTTCTCGCGGTCGCATCGTGCTCCACCGCGAGCGAGTCGCGCTTCATCGCGGCGCTTCGCAGCGCCAGCGGCCGAAGCCCTCGGAGACGAGCGTGCTCCCCGAGCTGCAATCGGGGAGGAGGCCGCGCACGTCCCAGCTCACGTTCGACGGGCGCACGCAACGCAGCCCGCCGCCGCTCGCCGCGGTGACGAAGTCGCCCGACGAGCAGCCCGAGAGGCGCAGCGCGTCCTCCACCGACGCGCAGGTGAAGCGACCGCCGCCGTCGTACACGACGAGCTCTCCGCGGCTGCAAGACGTGGGGAGCGCGGGCGCGGTCTGCGCCTCGGCGCGGTGCACCCCCGACGCGATCGCGCACGCGCCCACGCAGACCACGGCCATCATCCACTCACGCTTCGTCATCGGGGCACCTCCGTCGGCCGCGAGCATCGCTCATCGCTGGCCGCGCGGGTGATACTCCCGACGCGATGGACGCTCCGCTGCCGCTGGACGACCCGCGTTGGCGCGCGCTCGCGACCGACGGTCTGCCCATCGATCGCGTGCTCGACGGGCTCCGTCGCCTTTACCGTGACCGTCGCTTCGGCCGCGCGGGCTTCGACCTCACCGCGGGCACGCTCCACCGGGGAACGGTCTACGCCTCCGCGCTCGCGGTGACGCCACACGTCGTCGCGGTCGCGGAGGAACTCGCAGACGCGCGAGATCGCGGACGCGTGGATCGCGCTCGGCGTGCTCGTCGCGGCGTTCCATCGGGCGGGGGAGCGTGTGGTGGGTGACGCGCCCGACGACGTGCGCGCGGGCTTTCGCGCGGTGTTGCCTGTGGCCGAGCGGTGCGCGGTCGCGTGCCTCGCGGAGGCGGAGCTGGACGCGGAGAAGACGGCCGCGCTCTGCCTCGCGGCGCTCGCGCTGGGCGGGCATCGGGCGGGGAGGTTCCAGTGGGCGATGCCCGAGCCGCCGGGGCACCGCTCGCGCTCTTCATGAGGGTGGTGTGCCCGCGCTGCGACGAGGAGACGGAGTTCCTCTCGCTCGCGGAGGGCGTCGCGCCGCTCGACGACATCGACCACCCGCCGACGGAGCCCGACGCGTCGCAGCTTCGGCGTTGTCGGCGCCGGTGGTCGACGCGAGCGGTGCTCACGCCGCGCGCGGTGGAGGCGTGGTCTCCGATCGCGGCGCGCCTCGGTGAAGGAGCGGACGCGACGCTCCCGCCGACCTTCACGGACGCGGCGCGGGCGCTGGTCGCGATGGGCGTGCCGCGGGAGGCGACGGAGCGCGCGGCGCTGACGTTGCCGCCGTGATGGTCGCGCGGCGCGGAGATGTGGAGTGGGCGCGGTGCCTCGCGAGGCTCGCGTCGGAGATGCGCTGCCCGCGCTGCGGAGCGGTGTGGGACGTGGTGGAGGGGGTGGGGTAGTCGAGCGGCCCGCCGCCTTTCTACCGCGCCGTGCGGCGGAGCCTCGCCGCGATGTGTGAGGTCGCGCGACGGCGCTTGACAGCGCGAACACGGGGCTGGTGTCATTCCCGATGGTTGAGGGGGCCCGATGCGAGAAGAGTCCAGCTCGGTCGTCAGCGACACCATTGAGACCACTTGGAGGTGTCCTCCAGTGCCACTCGCTCGGGCGCCGCACCGAGATTGGTTGTTCTCGACCTCCACCACCCCTCCCCGCGAATGAGATCACGGGGTTCGTGTTCCACCACCTGAGGATCGATCATGACGTTATTCGACATCTTCTCCAACGAGAGTCAGACGACCGTGGGGATCGACCCCAAGACGCCAGCGGTCCGCGCACTGCTCGAGTCCATTCAGGGCAACATCCTAGCGGCTCACGGTCGAAACCACGCGGAGCACGTCTTCGTCACCTTCAGCTGCGACGCGAAGGCGGCCCGAGCTTGGCTGGGCACGGTCGCAGCGGACGTCAAGTCGGCAGCGGATCAGTTCAACGACAGCGAGACGCGCCGAGCGCAAGCCGAGAAGGGGACCGAGTTCGACGGGGGCCTCTTCAAGAACGTGTTCCTGTCCGCAGACGGGTACGTCGCTCTGGGTCTGGCGGTGGATCGCTTCGAGAGTTCGTTCCGCGGGGGAATGAAGTCCCGTGGGAACTTCTTGCTGCGGCTCGCCAAGGAGATCGTCGATCTCGGCAACAAGGACCCGGCGCCCGCGACCTGGCAAACCGAGTTCCAGAAGTCCGTGCACGTCATGGTGATGTTGGCGGATGACGACGCTGCGCGGCTCGAGAGCGCACGAGATGCTCTCATCGCGTCGTTGGCTGGTGTCGGTAGCGCGTTCGTCGAACGTGGCGACCGGATCACGACCACAAGCACCGAGCAGAACAAGAAGGGCAAGGACCTCGAGCATTTCGGCTACCGTGACGGCATCAGCCAGCCCCTCTTCTTCGCTCATGAGATCAACGAGAAGCGGAGCCCGAACTTCGATCCGTCAGCGCCGATCGGCTTGGTGCTCGCGCGAGACCCGTACGGCTTTGGCGACCAAGCCTTCGGTAGCTACCTCGTGTTCCGCAAACTCGCCCAGGACGTCCCGGGCTTCGAGAAGGCCGTCGGCGCGCTCGCCTCGAAGGTCAACCAGGGCGACGCGGAGCTCACCGGCGCTCAGATCGTCGGCCGCTTCAAGGACGGCACGCCAGTGACACGCTCCAGCACCCCGCAGGGGCCCAACGCGGACGTGAACGACTTCAACTACGACGGTGACAAGGGCCAGCGTTGCCCCGTTCACGCGCACATCCGAAAGTCAAACCCGCGTGGTACAACGCCGCTGACGAGCGAGACGAGCGAGCGGAGTCGGCGCATCGTCCGACGCGCAATCCCTTATGGGCCGCGCGGAGGGACGGACGTCGGGTTGCTGTTCATGTGTTTCCAACACGATATCGGTCACCAGTTCGAATTCATCCAGCGAATCTGGGTCGACGACGCGCTCTTTCCGCGCGTCGTGCCGCCCACGGGTGACGATCCTCTCATTGGTCAAGACAACACGCACGCCGCACAGCGGTGGCCGGTCAACTACGGGAGCCTCAACCCGAGCGTGGAGTTCGACTTCCGCTCCTTCGTAACCCTCCGCGGCGGTGAATACTTCTTTGCGCCAAGCATGAGCTTCTTCGACAGCCTCAACGCGTGACCCGCCCCGCGCCTACTCGCTCTCGCCTTCTTCATCCTCGCCGCGCTTGTTCGCGCCCTCCCCCTCCGCGCTGCCCGTGATCCACGTGACGACCTCGGCGCGCTCGTCGTCGGTGAGCTCCAGGCCGAGGTTCTCCGCGAGCGCGAGCACGTTGTCGCAGAAGGTCCGCGCGAGCGTCTCGGGGTCGCGCTGCGCGGGCTCTCCCTGGAGCAGCGACGGGCGGCGGTAGCCGATGCCCTTCAGCACGAAATTGATGTCGGCCCTCGCGACCGGGTGACCGCGCTCGTTGCACGCGTCGCGCACCGCCTTCGACGTGCCCACCAGGTGATACGGCGTCGACTTCAGCACCGCGTCGAGCGCGTCGAAGAGGCAGGCGTACTCCTCCGTCGTCCTCCGCGGCGCTCCCGTCTGACGCGAGACGCGCTCGATCACCCCCGAGACCTCGTCGTCGTCCGCCGCGCCGCTCGGCAGCTCGTGCCGCGCCGGGTCGTACACCAGCCCGCTCACCAGCGGAGACACCGCGATCCCCTGGTCGGCGAAGCTCTCGATCGCGCGCTTGAAGGTCCCCATCCCGAGCCAGTTCGAGTCGCGCAGGAAATCTCCGAAGACGCCGTCCAGCTGCTGCGCGAGCTTCGCGAGCGGCACGGGCTGCTGCGACTTCGCGACGATGGCGCGCACCTCCTCGCCCACCGCGTCGCGCAGCGCGTCGACGCTCATCGGCGCGGAGATCGACTCCCGCGGCGGCGACACGGGCTGCGGCGCTCCGTCGAGCTGCGTGGTGCGCGACGCGACAGGGCGCGCCGGGGCCGGCACCACCCGCGGGGCCACCGCGGGCACCTCGGTCGACTGCGCTCCGGTCCGGAACCCGAGCGCCTTCTCCAGGAAGTCTTCAGAGCGGATCACGTAGTCGCTCGCGCCCTCGTAGGCCGCCGAGCTCGGGCCCACCGTGAGCAGCACCGTGCGTCGGTCGTGCGCGCGCAGGCGCAGGAGCACCGGGCGAAAGTCCGCGTCGCCCGAGAGGATGATGAACTCGTCGAAGTGCGTGGGGCTCGCCAGGGTGTCGAGGATGTCCATCACCATGTGGATGTCGGCGGAGTTCTTCCCCATCGAGGTGACGCTCGGGCAGTCGACCACGCGAAAGGCCGCCGCCGTGAAGGCCGACCTGAAGCGCCCGTGCCGGCTCGGGTTCAGGTAGCAGGTGCGCACGAGGATCCGCCGCTTGCGCTGCGCGGCCTCGTCCTCGTCGTGGCGGAGGAGCGTCGCCTCCAGCCAGCGGATCCACCGCGCGGGGTCGTTGGCGAAGCGCAGCGCGGCGGGCTCGCCGCCCTCGCTCCTGAGCGAGAGGAAGATGTTGTCGAAATCGACGAAGAGGGCGGTCTTCACGGCGCGTCACCCCACTGCATGGAGGCGCGCACCATCACTTGCCCGCGGCGCGCCCACAAGGGTGTCAGCCGCGCGGAGTGACGTTCACCCCGACGCGCGGCCGCGGCGCTCGTCCGACACGACGCGGCCGTCGACCAGCTCGATGGTGCGGTCGCAGCGCTTCGCGAGCCGCGGGTCGTGCGTCACGATCAAGAAGGCCACGCCGAGCTCCTCGTTGAACTCCCGCATCACGCCGAAGATCTGGTCGGCCGTGCCCGTGTCGAGGTTGCCCGTGGGCTCGTCGGCCAGCACCAACGGAGGCCCCAGCGCCAGCGCCCGCGCGATGGCCACCCGCTGCTGCTGCCCGCCCGAGAGCGCGTTGGGCCGCGCGTCGACCTTCTCGCCGAGGCCCACCCGCTCCAACAGCTCTCGCGCGCGAGGGATCATCTCGCGCGAGGTGCGCCCCTCGGCGGCGATCATAGGCATCATCACGTTCTCCGCCGCGCTCAGCCCCGGCAAGAGGTGGTGGAACTGGAACACGAAGCCCAGCGTGCGACCGCGCAGGCGCGTGAGCCCCGCGTCGTCGAGGGTCGCCGTGTCTTCGCCCGCCACCACGATGCGCCCCTTCGTCGGCCGGTCGAGCAGGCCCAGGAGGTTGAGGAGCGTGCTCTTCCCGCTGCCCGAGGGGCCGACGAGGGCCGCGAACTCTCCGCGGTCGAGGCGCAGGTCGATGCCCTTGAGCACCTCGGTCACCACCTCGGCGCCGTAGGACTTCGTCACCCCTTCGAGCACGAGGACGGGCTCAGCCATTGCGGATCGCCACCGCGGGGTCGAGCCGCGCCGCGCGCCGCGCCGGGAGGGCCGCGGCGAGCACCCCCGTGAGGAGCGCGACGCCTCCGCTCCGCGCCACCAGCGCGAGGCTCACGGTCACTGGGAAGGTGGGTGAGCCGTCGGCGTTCTTCACCGCGCTCGCGAAGAGCGCGCCGAGGCCCGCGCCGAGGGCCGTGCCGATCACCGACCCGAGCAGGCCCACGATCGCGCCCTGGATCAGGAACACCCACAGCACGCTCCGCCGCGTGGTGCCCATCGCGCGGAGGATGCCGATCTCCTTTCCCTTCTGCACCACCGAGACCACCAGCACGCTCGCGATGCCCATGGCCACGGCGACGATCACGAAGAACTGGATCATCTGGCTCGACTGGCTCTGCGACCGCAGCGCCACGAGGAGCTGCGCGTTGGTCTTCATCCAACTGTCGGCCACGAGGCCCGTGCGCGCGGTGATGTCGCTCGCCACCGCGTCGGCCGCGAAGATCTCGCGCACCCGAAGGTCGATGGAGGTCACGCCCCCCACGAGGTCGAGGAGCGTCTGCGCGCCGCGCGTGGTGACCACCACCCAGCGTCGGTTCACCTCGCGGTTGCCCAGGTCGAACACGCCCGCGACGGTGTAGACCTCGCCCGCGCCCTCCACCGAGGCGAGGCGCACGCGGTCGCCCACGCCCACGCCGAGGTCCTCGGAGAGCTCCTTGCCGATCACGCAGCTCGACCCGTCGGGGGCGAAGCGGCCCGCGATCATCCGCGCGCGCACCGGGTAGATCTCCGCGAAGCGCTGAGGCTCGACGCCCTGGAGCACCACCGCGCGCGAGGCGTTGCCGCGCGAGGCCACCGCGGGGCCGGTCACCGTGGGCGAGACCGCCGTCACCGCGCGCATCGCGGTGAGCTCCTCCACGGCCTGCTGCCAGCGGATGATGGAGCGCGAGCGCTGCGCCACGCGCTCGACCCGCGCGGCCACGGCCACCGACGCGTCGGAGTCGCGCAGCGGGCGCGCGGCCTCGTCGGGGCGGCGCACGACGATGTGGGCCTGCGTGCCGAGGGTCTGCGCGATGAGGCTCGACTGGAGCCCGTCGATGAGCGCCGAGAGGAACACCATCACCGCCACGCCCACCGAGACGCCCGCGACGATGAGCACCGACTGGAGGCGTCCCTCTCGGAAGAAGCGCAGCGCCAGGAACCATGAGATGGGCATCGCGCGCTCCGCGCCGTCAGGGCGCGGCCTCCGACGCGACGGGGCGCACCCGCTGCCCGACCTCGGCGCTCGCCGACGCGGGCACCACGCGCTCGCCCTCGCGCAGTCCCGCCGCGATCTCCACCACGCGCTCTCCGCGCAGCCCGAGGGTGACCCTCCGCCGCTCGGTGTGGTCGTCGGCGCCCACCACCATCACCCACGGCGACGCGGTCGCCGCGTCGCGCACCGCCTCGACGGGGAGCGAGAGCGCGTTCGGGTGCCGGGCCACCTCGACCTCCACCGACACGGTCATCGAGGGCCGGAGGAAGTCGGGCGGAGACGGCACCCGCAGCCGCACCTCGATGGTGCCCCGCAGCGGGTCGACCGCGGGCGCGATGTACGACACCGCCGCGTCGAAGCGCCGCTGTGGAAAGGCCTCGGCCGACGCCACCGCGTGCTGCCCGAGCGCGAGCTCCGAGAGGTTGCGCTCGTCGGGCGTGGTCGAGAGCTCCGTCTCTCCGTCGCGCGCCATCACCAGCAGCGCGCGCCCCGGCGTCACCACGTCTCCCGGCTCCACGGTGCGCCGCAGGATCACCCCGCTCGCGGGCGCCACCACCCTCGCCTGCGCGAGCCTCGCCTCGGCCACCCGCAGCGCCGCCTCGGCCTGCGTCCGGCTCGCGCTCGCCACGCGCGCGTCTCCCCCGCCCGCGCTCGCGCCCGTCACCGCCACCCGCGCCGACTCGACCTGCCCGCGCGCGACGTCCCTCGCGCGACGCGCCGCCTCGAGCTCGGCCTCGGTGGTCGCGCCCGCCTGGAAGAGCGTTCGCTGCCGCTCCCACGCCGACTCCGCCGCGCGCAGCGTGGCCTCGGCCTGTCGCAGCGACGCCTCGGCGGCCCGCGCGCTCACCGTGCGGATCTGGCTCACCCGCGACGCGGCCACGAGCACCCCCGCGCGCGCCTGCTCCACCTGCGTCTCGAGCTCGCGGTCGTCGAGCTCCACCAGCACCTGGCCGGCCGCGACGTGGTCGCCCTCGTCGGCGTGCACCGCGCGCACGAGTCCGCCGAGCTGCGCGCCGAGGTTCACCTCCGCGGGGCTGAGCACGCGCCCGCTCGACACCACGGTCTGCACGACCTCACGGCGCGCCGGGAGCGTCACGGGGACCTTCGGCCCGAGCGCGCGCTGCGCGACGAACCACCCCACGGCCGACAGCGCCGCGACCGCGACGACCGCGGCGATCCAGCGTCGTCGGCTCATCTCCGCGAGGACCCTTCGGTGAGCGGCTCATCCATCGCGCGTGACGAGGGCATAGCGACGTTCGCGGGTGGATGTCCATGCGCGAAGCGCCGCTCACCTCGGCCGTAGTCGCCCTCAGGGCGAGACGCGGCTGTCGCGCGCGAGGCGTTGACGTCTCTCCGCGCCGCGGCGACGCAGGGCGCTCGCCGTCGTCTCTCGCGGCACGCGCGCTGCTCGGTGGCGCGCCGCGCCGCCGCGCGGATCACCGACACGGAGGTCTCCTTGATCGCTGTACGTCTCGCCCTCGCGCTGCCCCGCTGGCCCTCGTCGCGTGCGTGGGCGAGGGCGAAGACGCCGCGCACGCCCGGCCCGCCGCGCGCGCTCGACTGCGCGTGGGCGCGCGGGGACAACTGCTTCAAGTCCATGGTGGCCGCCGCCGCCGCGTGCCTCGCCCCGCTCGACGCGGTGGGGGCGCTCAGCGAAGACGGGCGCACCTGCACCTTCGCGACGGGGCAGACGGTCACCTTCGACGACCCGGTCAGGCTCCCCTTCCCCGACGGCTCGCGGGCGTGGAACTTCACGGTGCGCGCGAACGGGCGCGAGTGCCTGCGCGTGACCGAGCCCGACATCCGGCACTGGTCGGTCGCGTCGCCCGCGGGCGCGGTGGATTTCGTCGCGACCTCGGCCAGTGACGCCACGGCGATCTGCCCCGACGGCTCGCGCTTCTTCGCCGCCGATTGGTCCGAGCTGCAGCTCTCCTGCGCCCAGGACGGCCCTCTGGGCGAGACGCCCGGCGCCGACAGCTCGATCTACGACGATCACTCGGTGACCTACCGGCTCACGGGTACGGGCGGCCCCGGCGACCCGGCGACCTCGCTGAACCCTGGCGCGACGCACATCTTCCCGGCTGCGCGCGCTGAGGTCCGGCGCGGCGCGGTCGAGGGCAGGGCGCAGAACGTTCGCCCGCGCGCAGAGGTGTCGTAGACCCTCCGGCGGGGTGACACGTCTGTCGCCCTTCGCCAACCGATGGAGCCCCTCCCACGATGCAGAACGTCACCGCCGCCCTCGCCCGTCGCTCGCCGCTCCTGCTCGTCGCCCTCGTCGGGTGCCACCACGCGACGCGCGCCACCACGCCCGCGCCCACCGCGTGCCCCGATGGGATGGTGTTGATCGCCGCGGGAGGCTTCGAGGTCGGCGACGACCCTCAGTCGAGCTTCGACCCCGTGCCGCGTCGGTGGCAGCGCGTCGAGCGGGCGTTCTGCGTCGAGCGCACGGAGGTCTCGGTGGCGTTGTTCCGCCGCTGCGTCGAGGCGGGGGCGTGCACCGCGCCGCGCGCCTTCGTGAACGCGACGGGCAACAGCGACCGGCTCTGCAACTGGGACCGCCCCGACGCCGAGCGCCACCCGGTGAACTGCGTCACGCCCGCGCAGGCCCGCGCCTACTGCGCGTGGAGCGCCCACCCCG
Source organism: Polyangiales bacterium (assembly GCA_041389825.1). Taxonomy (GTDB): domain Bacteria; phylum Myxococcota_A; class Polyangia; order Polyangiales; genus JAEYZO01. The sequence goes on from JAWKRC010000011.1 coordinate 19,968, forward strand.
GCGGCCCGCGACGTCTCCCGCGCGAGACCGAGTGGGAGCTCGCCGCGCGCGGCAGGTCGGGACGCCTCTACGCGTGGGGCGACGACGCGAGCGCGCCGCGGCGCGCGAACCTCTGCGGCGCGGAGTGCGAGGCCTTCGCGCACAGCATCGACATGCCCGCGGTCACGGCCTTCCCCGAGTGGGAGGACCCGTTCCCGGTCACCGCGCCGGTCGACGCCTTCTCCGAGGGCGCGTCGCCCGAGGGCGCGCTCAACCTCACGGGCAACGTGAGCGAGTGGGTGGACGAGCCCTTCGAGGGCCAGCAGACGCTCACCACCGTGCTCACGCCGAGCGAGCCGGGCGGCGTCGCGATCGCGCGCGGCGCGTCGTTCTTCACGCGCAACCCGCGGCGGGCGCGGGCGATGTCGCGGGAGCGCGAGGTGCCCACGGCGAACGCTCCGTGGATCGGCCTGCGCTGCGCGCGCGACGCGGGGTGAAGGTCGCTCAGTCTCGCGCGCTGGCGAGGCGGAAGGTGCCGCGCATCGCGGCGCGCTCGGCGGGCGCGAGGGTGAGCGAGCGCTCGCGAGGGAGCGCGCGACCGGTGGGGTCATCCTGCTCGAAGACCACGGTCGCGGCGGCCTCGGTGAGCCGACCGTCGACGTCGCGGCGCAGGCGCGACGGCGTGATGCGCGCGACCCTCCACCGCGCGACGTAGTCGACGTCGTCGACGCGCACGAGCTCGGGACGACCGACCCGCGCGCCGCGACGGATCGTGACGCCCCACCCGCTCGCGTCGGCCACCATCGCGACAGGGCCCTCGGCGGAGTCGACCACCGCGAGGAGTCGGAGGTCGTCCATCGACGCGTCGCCGAGCGGAGTGTTCGCGTCACGCTCGACGGCGGTGGGCGGCGGCGTCGTCGGGAGCGCGCTGCGGAAGGGGTCGCGCACCGTCGGCCCCTCACGGAAATCCGCGGTGGCCTCGACCACAGGCGCCTCGGTCGTGGGCGCGGCGGCGGGCGGCGCGGAGCGCGCGGACACCCGAGCGCCACGGGCGCGGGGCGCGGGGCCTCGGTGCACGCGGTCGCGAGCAGCGAGAGGACCAGGGCGGCGCGCGGGATCGTTCGAGACATCACCATCGACCTCCTTCACGGAGACGGTACACCCGCGCTCGCGGCGAGAATCGTCGTGGCCGTCGATAAAGCTCCGCGGGTGGGTCCGTCAGACAGGGCGCGCTCCGAGACTCCCGAGCGCAGAGGAGTTCCCCCGTGATGAAGACCCTGACGCGTTCGTTCACCGTCCACCGCGCCGCCGCCGTCACCCTCGGCGCCCTGCTCTCGCTCGGAGGCGCCGCCCACGCGGAGGACGTCGAAGCCGGGCCCATCGCGAACAACACCGCCGCCGCCGCCCGCTGCCCCGGCGTCTGCGAGGGCCGCAACATGCGCTGGACCGGCGCGTGGACCACCACGGTCCCCGGTCGGATGTCGGTCTGCAACTGCGCGGCCGCGGCCCCTGCACCCGCGCCCGCGCCCGCCGCGACGCTCCCCGTGGCCGGGACGTGGTCGTGGTTCAACCGCACCACGGTGACCCTCAACGCCGACGGCACCGGGCGCGCCACCAACAACTTCACCGCGCGCTGGCGCGTGCTCGACGCCGCCGCGCGGCGCGTCGAGATCAACTGGAACAACGGCCAGTACGTCGACACGCTCACGCTGTCGGAGGACGGCCGCTCGATCAGCGGCACGAACCAGAACGGCCTCCGCGTCAGCGGCACGAAGCGCTGACGCGCTACCGCGGGCCGTCGCTCGCGTCTCCGTTCCGGTTCGCGCACGCCATCTCGGTGCAGGCCCACCCCCCGCGCTCGCAGCGGCAGTGGTTGCAGCCGTCGTCCGATCCCACGGTGGTGCCTTCGGTCGCGACGGAGTCGTCCGTCAGTCGGCACGTTCCGTCGCGGGTGTAGCGCGCGAGCGCGCCCGTCGGGGGCGTGGGCTGCGGCGCGGTCGTCACCGTGGGCGCGGGCTGCGGCGCGGGGCGCGACGGCGACCCTTCGGGCGTGCGCGAGCAGGCGGCGAGGGCGAGGAGCGTGACGAGGGCGTGCTTCATGGCGCGGTGCCTTTCGTGACGAGACAGAGCCGTTCGTACCGCGGCGCGGGCCGTGATTGGAGCGGCGCTTGACGTCTCCCACCGATCGCGGCCCTATCGCCGCGCCGATGGCCACCACCGCACACCCCACCCGCTTCGCGTCCCACCGCGACCTCGCGCGCCTCCCGTGGTTCGACCTCGTCGACGGGCGCCTCACCGCCGACCCCTCGGTCGGCCCCGCCATCGACCTGCACACGCACCTCGCGCTCGCCTTCGTGCGGCCCATGGCCGTCGACCTCCAGCGCGCGAGCGAGCGCACCGAGTACTACCTCCCCGAGGAGCGCGGGCTCGACCTCGACGCGTACCAGAACCTGAACTTCTCCGCGGGAGACATGTCGCGCCTCACCCGCGACCTGTCGATCATGAGCCTCACCGCGGGCGGGATGCGCGCGACGCACACGGTCCCGAACCTCCTGCGCGACATGCGCGCGCTCGGCATCGACGCGTCGGTGCTGCTCGCGATCGACTGGCCCGCGCTCTCGAACAACGCCGACTCCTGGCTCGCCGCCGCGAAGGGAGAGAAGGCCCTCGTGGTCTTCGGCTCGGTGCACCCCTTCACCCCCAACGCGCTCTCGCGCCTCGACGCGCAGATCGACCTCGGCGCGCGCGGGATCAAGGTCCACCCCGCGGTGCAGCTCGTCGCGCCCGACCACCCGCTGAACCTCAGGATCTACCGCCGCTGCGGCGAGCGCGGCATCCCCGTGTTCTGGCACTGCGGGCCCGTCGAGATCGAGGGCGCCTACGCGCGCAAGCTCAGCCAGGTGCGGCTCTACGAGAAGGCCATCGCCGAGAACCCGCGCACCACCTTCGTGCTCGGCCACTCCGGCGCGCTCCAGATGGAGACGGCGGTGGACTACGCCCGCAGATACCCCAACGTGTGGCTCGAGCTCGCGAGCCAGGGCCTCTCGAACGTGCGCAGGATCTTCGAGCGCGCCCCCCGCGACCGGATCGTGTTCGGCACCGACTGGCCCTTCTATCACCAGGCCATCGGGCTCGCGAAGGTGTGCATCGCCGCCGAGGGCGACGACGAACTGCGCGCCGCGGTGCTGAGCGGCAACGCGAAGCGACTCCTGAAGCTCGACGCATAGCCGCCGTCTCCGACAGGTGTGGGCGTGAACCGCGCGAACCTGAGCGAGACGCCCGGCCTCACCCATTAGCCCCGTGATTTCGACGACATGGCGCGGAGAGAACGCGAGTAGCGGACGCTCCCTCGGCGCGGCTAGCTTCCGTCTCCACCCGGAGGTGAAGCGTGTCGAACGAACAGGTGCGTTGGCTGTTGAAGGTGATCCAACCCGAGCGGACGCTCGCCTCGCTCCCCGGCGGCGCTGGCCTCGGCCGCGAAGCGCACGCCGCGCTCCTCGGCCTGCCGGTCGAGACCTACGTGACCGAGGTCGGTCGCATGGAGCGCGAAGCCGCAGAGGCCGCCGCCGCGCTGCTCTCCGACGCGTCGGCGGCGTCGATGGTCGACCGGCTCCCGCTCCGACGCGGCGCGAGGGTGGTGGTCTTCGGCGACAGCCTGAGCTCCGACCCGCAGTCGTGGGCGGTGATCCTGCGGGAGATGGTGAAGGCCCGCCGCGGCGACGACGGCGTGACGTGGGCGATCCACGCCGTCGCGGGAGACACGACGACGCACGGCCTCGTGCGCGCGGGCGCCGTCGTCGACGCGCAGCCCGACTGGGCGCTCTTCCTCCTCGGGACGAACGACGCGCGCACGCAGGGACCTCGCGCGACCAAGACTCTCGTCCACCCCGAGGAGACCGCGCGCAACGTCGCGGAGCTGCGCCGCCGCGTCGCCAGCGAGACCACGGCGCGCGGCCTGTGGATGACCCCGCCCGCGGCGAACGAGGCGCAGGTCGCGCAGCACCCGGGCCTCGCGCGCTTCGGCGTGCGGTTCCGCAACGAAGACCTCGCGCGCGTCGCCGAGGTCGTTCGTGGCGGCGACGCCCCGGTGGTCGACCTCTTCGCGGCGCTGGGCAGCCCGCCCTCTCCTGCGCTGCTCATGGGCGACGGGCTGCACCTCACGCTCGCGGGCCAACGGCGAGTGGCGCTCGAGGTCCTGCGCGGATGGAGCGCGCTCGCGTGAAGACGCTGGTCGTCGGCGCGACGGGGAACATCGGCGCTCGCGTCACGCGGAGACTCATCGACTCCGGCGCGCGCCCTTCGGTCTTCGTGCGCAGCGCGAAGCGCGCGAGGGCCCTCTTCGGTCGGCAGGTCGACGTCCACACCGGCGACCTCGACCGGCCGGGGCGCTCGCTCTCGACCGCGCTCGCTGGCGTCGAGAGCGTGTTCCTCGTGACCGACGGGCCCGACCTCGCCGAGCACGACCGCGCGGTCTCCGTCGCGGCGCGCGAGGCGGGCACGCGACACATCGTGAAGCTCTCGACGTTGGACGTGCGGACGGGCGTCGGCACGGGCCCGTGGCACGCGCGCGGCGAGGCCGCGGTGCGCGAGAGCGGCGTGGCGTTCACCTTCCTTCAGTGCGCGGGGTTCATGTCGAACGCGCTCGGGTGGTCGGAGTCGATCCGCCGAGTCGCTGCTGCGCTCGTCGACCGGCGCGGGCAGGATCGCCTTCATCCACCCCGACGACATCGCCGCCGTCGCCGCGGCCGCCCTCACGACGCGCGACCACGACGGCGCGTCGCTCGTCATCACGGGCCGCGAGGCGCTGTCCTACGCCGAGATGGCGGCCGCGATCGGCCGCGCCATCGGCAAGCCCGTCGGCTTCAAGGCGATCTCGGACCGGCAGGCCTACGCCCGCACCGTCGCGTGGGCCGGCGAGGGCGCGTACGCCGACGCCCTCATCGACATCTGGCGCGCGGTGCGCGAAGGCCGGCTCGACACGATCACCCAGGAGGTCCGACGGGTCCTCGGGCGCGAGCCGATCTCCTTCGATCAGTGGACCGCCGAGAACGCCGCGTCGTTTCAGTAGCGGTGCGCGTCGGCGCTCGGGCGCGCCTTCACGTAGAGCGACACCGCGCGCACGGCCTCGCTCCGCGCGACCTCGCGCGAGAGCGACGCGGGCCCCGCCCCGTGCACCAGCGACTCGACGATGCGCGGCAGGACGAAGAGCATGCGCTGCGCCTCGTCGAGGGTGTAGCGCTCCGCGTCGGCGCGCGACAGCGCCCGCTCGAAGGCGTGGTGGAGCGCGTTCATGAAGCCGAGCGCGCTCTCTGGAACGGCCGACGACGCCGCGTCGTGCAGCTCGGCGACCTCGCCGTGCGCGCGCATCAACCCGTCGACGAGCTCGCGCGCGAAGTCTTCGAGCGGCGCCGACGCGCATGCGGCCGTCGTCTGCTCGATCACCCGCCGCACGTCGTCGACGTGGCGGTCGTGCAGCGCCGCGAAGATCGCGCGCTTGTCAGGGAAGTACTGGTACAGCGACCCGACGCTGACGCCCGCGACCTCGGCGACGCGGTTGGTGGTCAGGGCCCGGGCCCCGTGGCGCGTCGCCACCAGCCGGGCCGCCTCGAGCACCGCGTCGACGGTCTGCTGTGCGCGTCGCTGCTTCGGCGCGCGCCGCATCACGGCTCCGTCGGCGCTCTTCATGCGACCACCCTAACAGCGCTCGCCGCGGACTTCAGCGAGGGTGTGGATCAGTCGTCCTTGTCGCGCTCGCGGAGGTCGTGCTTGACCATCAAGCGCTGGAGGTGTCGGCGGTCGATGCCCGAGGTGCGCGCCGCCGCGCTCACGTTGTTGTTGTGCGACGCGAGCAGCTTCGTGAGGTAGGCGCGCTCGAAGATCTCGGTCCAGACCTCCTTCGCGTCGTGGAAGGGAAGGTCGGTGCGGATCTCGTGGCCGCCCACGCGCGGCTCCGCCGCGGCCGCGTGCTGCGACAGCGCCGTCGGGTCGGCGCCCAGCACGGCGAAGCGCTCCACGAGGTTGCGCAGCTCGCGCACGTTGCCCGGGAAGTCGTAGTGCAGCAGCAGGTCCATCGCGCGGCGGTCGAGGCCCGGGTACGCGGTCAAGCCCTGCGCGCCGCGGCGTCGGTTCACGTCCTCGAGGATCGTCTCGACGAGGAGGGGCACGTCCTGCAGGCGCGAGCGCAGCGGCGGGAGCTTCACCACCACCGCCGCGAGCCGGTAGTACAGGTCCTGGCGGAAGCGACCGTCCTTCACCTCGCGCTGGAGGTTCTTGCCCGCCGCGGCCACCACCCGCACGTCGACCCGCTGCGCGGCGTCTGCCCCCGCGGGCCTCACCTCGCCCGACTCCAGCGCCTTCAAGAGCTTCGCCTGGAGGTCCAGCGGCAGCTCGGTCACCTCGTCGAAGAAGAGCGTGCCCCCGTCGGCGCGCGCGAAGGCGCCCTCGCGCTTGTCGCTCCCCGCCCGACCGAAGAGCTCCGTCTCGATGTGCTCCTTCGGCATCGCGCCGAAGTCCACCACCACGAAGGGCGCCCCCGCCCGCGGAGAGCTCCGGTGCAGCGCGTCGGCCACGAGCTCCTTGCCCGTGCCCGGCTCGCCCTCGACCAGCACCGACAGGTCGCTCGACGCGATGCGCTCCAGCACCGCGAAGACCTCTCGCATCGCCGGCGACGTCCCCACCATCCGCCCGAAGCGCACGCCCGTGGAGAGGTCCTTCTCCACCGTCGTCCCCAGCGGCTCGACGCGCACCCGCGTGGTGCCCAGCACCAGCTCCGCCGCGCCGTTGATGATCACGTCGCGCACCTGCACGTCGCCCATGAACGTGCCGTTGGTGCTCGTCTGGTCGATCACCCGAAGGCCGTCGGCCTCCAGCCGCAGCGTCGCGTGCCGTCGCGACACCGACGGGTCGCGGATCACCAGGTCGTTGTCCTCCGCCCCCCCGACGCGGATCTCGTCCTGCGCGCCCTCGAAGACCGCGCCCTTGTCCGCGCCGTCGAGCACGGTGACGCGCACCTTCTGGAGCCGCCGCGCGACCGTCTGCCCGTTGCGCTCGATGAGCTGAGTTAGCGCCGTCGTCCGCTGCACGTTCATCGCCTCCTTCGCGACCCTATCTCTACCCTCACACCGCGCCGCGAAGCTACGGCTCAAATGCACGGATTCTCAGGACCGCCGCCCCTCCGCACCGCGGCCTGGAGGTCGCACTCCGCCGCGGTGGTAGCTTGCGGCGATGACCCCCACCGAAGCGTCGCTGCGCGAGGCCGCGGCCGCGCTGCTCGACCGATGCCGCGCGTCGAAGCTCAAGCTCGTCACCGCCGAGTCGCTCACGGGCGGCCTCATCGCTGCGACGGTGAGCGCCGTCGCAGGCGCGAGCGACGTGCTCGAGCGCGCCCTCGTCGTCTACTCGTGGGACGCCAAGACGCAGCTCCTGGGCGTCCCGCGCGACCTGTTGGAGCGCGAGGGCGCGGTGTGCGAGGCGGTGGCGCGCGCGATGGCCGTCGGCGCGCTCAACGCGAGCCACCCCTTCGGCTCGCTCGCCGTGGCCGTCACGGGCGTCGCGGGCCCTGGGCCCGCCGAGGGCAAGCCCGGAGGCCGCGTGCACCTCGCCGCCGCGCGCCGCGGCGTCGATGGGGTGCTGCACCTGCAGCGCGACTACGGCGACGTGGGCCGCGCCGCGGTGCGCCTCGCGACGGTGGCCGACGCCCTCAGCCTCGCGCTCTCGCTCGCGTAGAGCTTCAGCGGCTCACGCGGAAGGGCGCCGCCGCGCGGGCCTCTCCGCCGAAGGCCACCCGCACCACCAGCGGGCCGGTGGTGGCGCTCGGGGGCAGCTCGCACACGATCGCCGTGGGCGTGACGCTCGCCGCGGGGCAGGTCACGCCGTTGATCATCACGCCCACCGCGGCGGCGTCGCGGCCGAAGTTGCGACCGCGGATCGTCACCCGCGCGCCCGGCGCCGCCGTCGCGGGCGTCACCGCGGTCACCACCGGCGCGAGCGTCACGCGGAAGGGCTGCGGGACGTCACCGACTGCCGCCCCTCGGCCTCGAGGGTGATCGCCCCGTCGCGCGCGCCGCGCGGGACCACGAACTCCACCTCGGTGGTGCTCGCGCGCGAGGGCGCACGACGCGGGCACCGAGGCGCAGCGTGAGGCGGGGACGTCGGGCTCGAAGCCCGTACCGCGCAGGGTCACGGTGGAGCCCACGGGCCCCCGCGGGAGGTCGACCTCGCGCAGCGTCACGGGCTGCAGCACGAAGAACTCCGTGGGCGCGACGCCCGTACCCTGGAGCCTGCCGATCACCTGGAAGCGCCCCGTCTGCGCGTTCTCGGGCACGCGCACCACCACCGCGTCGCGGGCGTAGCGCACGATGGGGACCTCGACCCCGTTGAGCCGCACCGACGCCAACGCGCGGTCGGGGGGGAAGTTCGCGCCCCGCAGCGTGACCTCGGAGCCGGGCACGCCCCGCTCGGGCTCCACCGCGGTGACGCGCGGCCGCGCCGTGACCCTGAAGGGCTCCCGCGCGATCACCCGAGGCCCCCCTGCGACGCGCACCACGAGGTTGCCCGAGCGCGCGCCCTGCGGGATCTCCGCGACGATCGCGTCGGCCGTCGCGCTCACCACGCGCAGCCGCGTGCCGTTGAGCGTGACCTCGTCCTGGTCGGTGGTGGTGGAGAAGCCCGTCCCGCGGATCGTGACGTTCTCCCCCGCGTCGCCCGCGCGCGGCTCGAAGCCCGTCACCGTCACCGGCGCGGGCACCGTGAAGTCCGTCGTCGACTCGATGGGGCCGATGCCGTTCACCGTCACCGCCACGCGCCCCGACGCGGCCCCCTCGGGCACCGTCGCGACGAGCTCCACCGGCGCCGCCGTCGCCACCGCCGCGGGGCGGCCGCCGAAGGTCACCTCGACGCGAGAGACGTCCGAGCCGAAGTGCTCTCCGCGGATCGTCACGCGCGTGCCCGGCGGGCCCATCGCGGGCGTGAGCGCGCGGATCACCGGCGCCGCGCCGACGAAGAGCCTGAGCGGCGACTCGTAGCGGCCGCCACCCGGCACCTCCAGCGTGAGCGTGCCCGTCTCGGCCTGCAGCGGGAGCTGCGCCTCCATCTCCGTCTCCGTCGCGCGCAGCACGCGCAGCGCGCGGCCGTTGAGCGCGAGGCGGTTCTGCGTCGGCGTCGTGGCGAAGCCCGTCCCGCGGATCGTCACGCGACCGCCGGGCACCACCGCGCGCGGCGTGAACTCGCGGATCACCAGCCGCGAACCGACCCCGAGCTCCACGGGCGAGCGCGCCTCGGAGCCGCCCACGCGCACGAACACCGGCCCTGTGGTCGCCCCGTCGGGCACGATCACCCGAAGCGAGGTGCCGTCGCCGCTGCGCACCACCATGGGTCGGTCGTTCACGCGCACGGCGTTGTCCGTCGGGCGCGGCGCGAAGTTCTCTCCGCGGATCGTGAGCTCCGCCCCGGGCGACACCGTCGACGGCTCCAGCGCGCGGATCACCGGCGCGGGCGACGGCGCCGTCACGCGGAACACCTCGGTCTCGACCTCGTCGCTCCCGTCGGAGAGCACCCACCGCCCCGTGGTCGCGTTGTCGGGCACCACCACCGTGATGCGCTCCGAGAGGAACTCCGTGGGCGTCACGGGCCGCTCGTTGAAGAGCACGCGGTACGAGCGCCGAAAGCCCCTGCCCTCGATGCGCACGCGCGTGCCGGGAGGGCCCGACGAGGGCACCACGCGCTCGACCATGGGCCGGCTCTGCGCGGTCGCGACGGAGGGCGCGGTGAGGGTGAGCGCCGTGGCCGCACCTACCGAGAGGAGCGCGGCCAGCCTGAAGCGATGAAGGATGCTCATGGGGTGCTCGGGTCGGCTTCGACGTTCGCGTCGGCGGTGTCATGCACCGCGGGCGGATCTTCTGCGGGGGCGGCGTCGTCGATCGCGCCCTCGGCGCGGTGCACCTCGGCGAGGTCGTCGAAGACCTCGTCGAGGGTGAGCGACGAGCCCGAGAGCAGCAGCGCCGCCGACACCATGTGCTTCGCCGCGGCGTAGACCGCGTGCCAGTGGGCCATGGCCTGGTCGAGCACGGCGGAGCGCACGGGCGTCGCGCGCATGAGGCGCTCGGCGTCGACGGCGCCCTCGAGGGAGGCGCGCGCGCGGGCGATCTCGTCGTGCCAGTAGCCCGCCTCGCGCACCTGCCCGCTGAACTCGTCGAGAGAACCCAGGACGTGGTCGAGGGCCGCGAGGAGCCGCTGCGGCCCGCGGCGCGCGAGCGTGGCGCTGGCCTCGACGAAGAACGCCCCGTAGGGGACGACCCCGCCGCGGTGCGACTCGAGGTGGCGCGAGAAGCGCGTGAGGACGTCGCGGGCCTCGGCGAGCGGCGCCTCGCGGGAGGCGAGCGCGGCGTTGAGGTCGGCGTCGGCGGCGCGCGCGGCGCGCAGGTGCGCGGCGACGGCGTCGGAGGCCGCCCGCAGCGCCGTGGTCACCAGGTGCAGCGCGGGGTCGAGCTCGCGCACGCGACCCATGAGGTGGTGGGCGATCTGCTCGACGGCGTAGTCGCCGTAGATGCGCGTCTCGTCGTGATCGATGTGCCCGTCGGCCATGGCGCCGGGAGGATCGTCGCGGCGCGCGGTCGGTGTAAAGCCCGCGACGCGGTGTAAGCGCGAGGGCGCGTGGGGCGTTCTCTCGGCGTGACCGCGATCGCCGCGACGATGACGCTCAGCCCGCGCGACGGGTGGCTTTTCGCCCGCGAGGTTCCGGCCTATGGTGCGCGCCCCCGCGGGATCATGGGAGCCCCAGACGCCGCCGCAGCCGAGGAGCGAGCGCTCGTCGAGGCCGCCAAGGGCGGCGACCGTGAGGCCCTGGAGCTCCTGCTCAAGCGCCTCGCGACGCCCTTGTACAGCGCGGTGATCCTCCCGAGGGTGGGCAACCCCGCCGACGCCGAGGACATCCTCCGCGACACGCTCCTGCGGGCGATGGAGCGGCTCACGACCTTCCACTGGACGGGCGCGGGGCTGTTCCCGTGGCTGCGGCAGATCGCGATCCACCTCATCGTCGACCAGGCCCGCAGCCGGCAGCGCAGGGAGCGCCTCGGCGAGCGCTACGAGCACCACGTCGCCGACGTGATGCCCCTGCACCACGCCGGCGCCGACGAGATGCTGATGGAGCAGCAGGAGCGCGCCGTCTCGCTCCGACTGATGGAGGCCGCCATGGCCACGCTCAACCCCCGCTACCGCCGCGCGGTGGAGCTCCGCCTGCTCGAAGAGCGCTCCCGCGAGGAGTGCGCCGAGGCCATGGGGGTGACCACCGGCAACTTCGACGTCATCCTGCACAGGGCTCTCGCGGCCTTGAGGAAGGCCTACGGTGTCCGATGAGCCACGCTGACGACTGGAACCCCGACGACGGCCCGCCGCCCTCCGACGACGAGCGGGCGTCTGCGCGCGCGCTCTCCGAGGCCCTCGACCACCGCGAGGCCCCGCGCGACCCCGACCTCGCCGCCGCGCTCTCGGTCGCCCGCCGCGTGCAGGCCACGGCGCACCCCGACCCCGAGGCCGCCCGCAAGGTCGCCGACCGCGTCGTCTCCGCCGCCCTGGCCGAGCACGCCCGCCCCGCGTGGCGCCGCGCCCTCCGTGGCCGATGGGGCCTCGCCGCCGTCGCCGCCGCGGGCCTGCTCGCCGTCGGCGTCGGCGCGGGCGTGAGCGCCACCCGCCCCGCGCCCCGGCCCGTCGACCCCATCACCGCCACCACCGCGGGAGACTTCACCGAGCGCCTCGGCGAGAACGTCGGCTCCGCGCCCGCCGCGCGCATCTACGACGACCGCATGCGCGCCTACCGCGACCGGCTCCTCCGCGGAGGCCGCCGATGAAGCGCTGGCTCTCCCTCTTCGCGCTCGCCCTCGCGCTCGGGCTCGGCTGCGCGGCCGAGCCCCACGGCGCGGCGCCCGCCGACGACGTCACCATGGCCGTGCTCGGCACGGTGCGCGCGCTCCACCACGAGGCCGACGTCTTCGAGCACGCGGGCGACTACGCGCGGGCCTCTCAAGCGGTGCGGCGCGTGCTCGCCATCGAGTACCCTCGCGGGATGCTCGAAGCCCCCGACCTGCGCGCCGACGCCTGGGGGCGCCTCGCGGAGCTCGCCCTGCGCGCGGGCAACGCCGACGACGCCCTCTCGCAGGCCAACGCCGGGCTCGAAGAGGCCCGCGCCGAGAACGTCTTCCGCGCGCGCTTGATGATGGTGAAGGGGCAGAGCCTCGGCGCCCTCGCCGACCGCGCCCGCGACGTGGGCGACGCCGCCGCCGAGCGCCGTCACCGCGACGAGGCCCTCGAGGCCCTCGAGGCGTCGATCGCGATGAACCAGCGCGTGCTCTCGCGCCTCGCCGACGGGGGCGCCCGGTGAGGCTGGCGCGCGCGCGACACGCCGCGGTGGGCCTCTGCGTCGCGGCCCTCGGGTGCGCGGCGAGCCAGCGGCCCAGCTCCGCCCCTTCGAGCGCCGCCTACCGGGGATACAACCGAGAGTCGGCGCAGCCCGCGAGCCAGGCCGAGCCGGGCTCGGTGACCTCAACGACCTCCGTCGGCGGAGGCTGGAGCGGAGAGTCGTCGACCCCCTCGCGCGAGCCCACGACGCGGCCGGTCGCGCCCTCGCCCGCGCAGAACGTCGACAGCACGGGCCCCGCGCCGCCCTCCCCGCCGTCGCGGCAGCCGAACGCCACGCCCGCGGAGGAGACCGCGCGCCGCGTGAGCGCGGCGTTGCAGTTCATCGACGCCGAGCAGGAGCGCATGGTCACGGGCCTCTCGGAGTGCCGCACGGTCTGCGGCGCGGCCGAGTCGATCTGCACCGCCGCGGCCGAGGTCTGCCGCCTCACGGGAGACTCCCCATCGCGCGAGGCCCGCGACGCCCGCTGCGCCCGCGCCCGCGTCGCGTGCGCCGACGCGAGCCGACAGCGCGACGGCGCCTGCCCCGCGTGCCCGCCGCGCCGATGAGCGATGCGTCCGGTCGGGCCAGTTTCGCCCGGCTGTACTACGGTCACCGGGCCATGCTTCGCGCTCCCTCTCTCGGGCTATGCCTCGCGCTCTCGCTGGCGCCTCTCTCCGCCGCCGCGCAGACCGCCCCGCAGCCGCCGCCTCCCCCCGCCGCGCTGCCGCCTCCGCCCCCGCCGGCCACCACCACGACGCTCACGCCCCCGCCGCCCCGTCGCCCCCACGGTGACGACGCCGGGGCCCACGACGCTCCAGGCGCAGTGGGCCGAGGGTCCGCGGCGCGCGCGCCACCGCTCGCTGCTGCGCGACCGTCTTCGCCTCCTCGACACGTCGATCATCCCGCTCGCCGAGCGCAGCCGCGACGCGCGTCGCACCGAGGGGATCATCAACCTCGTCATCGGCGCGGGCGTGTTCGGGTTGGGCTTCGCGTACTCGGCGCTCTCCGACACCTCCGGGGTGTCGCCGACGCAGGCCCTCCTCTGGGTGCAGGGCGGGTACACCGCGCTCACCGGCGCGGTGCAGTTGCTGTGGGTGCCCGCGCGGGAGCGATTGTCGGAGCAGTACGCGCTCCAGCCGCGGCGCACGCCGCACGACCGACGGCTGCGCGTGCGGTTCGGCGAGCAGGCCCTCGAAGACATGGCCTCGGACGGACGTCGGCGGCGCGTCCTCGGCGCGCTCGCGGGCGTGGGCTTCAGCCTCGCGTCCCTCGGGATCATCTACCGCGACCAGATCTTCGACGGTCAGGCGTGGCCCGAGCCGCCCGCGTTCAACTACCTCGTGATCGGGCTGGTGGGCCTTTCGATGGTCGCCAACCTCATCCCGGTGTTCAGCGCGTCCCCCGAGGAGCGGCTGCGCGACGCCTACCGCCGCGAGGTGCGCATGCTCCGCGAAGCGCAGGACGACTGAGGGGGAGCCGCCCCCAGGGCCGTCGCGGTGACGACCCCGGGGGCGTACGGGAGGCGGGCCGTCGATCAGGCCGACGTGGGGGCGGGCTTGTCGGTGGTGGGCTTGTCCGCGGTGGCCCTGGCCTTGTTGGCGTTGGTGGCGTTGGCCGCGCGGGCGAGAGCGCACGAGCCGTCGGTCACCGGGGCGAGCAGGGGCTTGAGGCTCCCGCGCGAGAGGGTGCGGGCCAGGTCGAGCGCGCGCTCGGCGATCGGCCCCACCCGGTTGGCGACGGCGAGGGCGTCGTCGCGGAACAACCGGCCGAGGTCGTCGAGCGCGTCGGCGACCTCCTGCTGGTCGCGCATCCGCGTGTAGCGGCGGCGCAGGAGCCCGACCTCGAAGCGGTCGGGGTCGGTGCCGTCGTCCTCATCGCCGATGAGGTCGAAGCCGAACGCAGCCGGTGCCACTGGCGCATCACGGATGCGTGGTCGAGGGCGCCCGTGACCGTGCTCGACGGCTCCTTGTTGAGGAGGTCGAGCAGCAGCCCGAAGGGCCCCGCCAGGATGAACGCGACGCGGCTGGCGCCTCGGGTGCGCTCGAGGGCCTCGAGCCGCACGAGCCCGGGCCACAGCCCGCGGATCGCGTCGATGTGCGACCGCGTCTCGTCGAGGCGGCGCTGGAACTCGCCTTCGTCGAGGGCGTCGACGCTGGCGAGCGGGTCGGTCGAGGCCGCCGCACCATGCGGGGCCTCCGGCGGCTTCTTCACAGCCATAGAGGGACTCCTTGTCCGCGACGGGTCTCTCCGCCTCCGAACATCGGAGGGTGTCGGCGCCCGCGCTCAATGAGGTCTTGTGGCGAGAGGGGACCGATCCAGAAAGAATCGTCGCGGGCCGTGCGGTTTGGCGTGGTGGGTGCGTCGATCACGTCGCGGCGTTCGCCAGCGCGGGGCGACTGCCCCGCGGGCCCGCGGTGCGTCGATCACGTCGCGGCGTCCGTGAGGGGTTCAGCGACGTGGGTGGTGCGCGGCGAACCCGCGGCGCAGCCGCGCCGCGTTGAACGACCCGCCGCGGGCTCACGCGATCGGGCCGAGACCGCGGCGCATCGCGGCGGCGCGCAGGCGCTCGGCGGCCTTGCGGAAGCGGTACTCGACGACGTGCACGGCGACCCCGGTGGCGCGCGCGACCTCTGCCCAGGGCAGCTCGTCGAAGACGCGAGCGGTGAAGACCGCGCGCTCTTCGGTTGGGAGCACATCGAGCAGCGAGAGCACGTCGGTCGCGTGGCGCCGCGCGTCGGGCGGAGCGTCGTTCGCGGGGCGATCGACGAAGGTGGTGTCGGGCGCGAGGTCGACGATGTCGTCGGCCGGCGCCTTGAGGTGGTTGGCGACGGTGCGACGGAGCACGCCCACCAGCCACGCGCCAGGAGGGCTCCGGGCGGGGTCGTAGCGGGACTGGGCCTTCCACGCGGCGAACCGCGGGCGGTTGGTCTTGGGATCGCGGGCGATGGGTCTGGGAATCGCGGCGATTCATCGCGACGCCGCGCGTCGCCTCAGCCATCGATCACGTCGTAGCGCAGCACGCGCTCGCAGCCCCCGCGCTCCACGCGCACGTCGAAGCTCCGCGACGCGCGCAGCCGCGTGTACGCGCTCAAGGCGCTGTCCGGCTCGGAGATCGACGCGCCCGCGACGTGCGTCACGACGTCTCCCGACGCGAAGCCCAGCCGCGAGAGCGCGTCTCCCTCGCGCACGCCCCACACGCGCACGCCGACCACCCGCCCGTCGCGCTCCTCGGGTGTGATGCGCGTGGGCCGCGCACGCGTGGCCGTCTCGAACATGCACTCGAAGGTCGAGGCCGTGAGCGCGCGCCGGTCGTCTCCCACGAGCTTCACCGACGCGAGGTCGCACGCGCGCGCGGGCTCCGGCGTGGGCTGCGCGCACTGCGCCATCGCGGGCGCCGCGAGCGCCGTCACCGTGGCCGCGGGGCGCGAGCGCTGTCGTCGCAGCGCTTGCAGCTCGTCGAGGGTCACCGCCAACAACGGCACCGTGAGGAGCGACGACATGAGCGAGACGACGGTGGCCGCGCGCAGCGCCGCGCGGAGGAGAGGGGCGCCGTCGCGCGCGACGGGCGTCGCGAGCGCGACGCGGGGAGCGTCGGAGGGAGCTTCCATGCGGAGCGCACGGAGCAGCGAGCGTGCCGCGCGGTGCGGGCCGCGGTGTTCGCGCGAACGCGCGCGACGCGAGAGGTCATCGCGGTGCACTGATGGCACCGCGACGCATCGTGGGAGTGACAGACCGTCAGCGCGCCGGAGCGGGCCGCGCCGCCGGTCGCGCCGCCGGTCGCGCAGCGGGACGCCGCCCCGGTCGCGCCGCCGCCGTCAGCGCGCACGCCGGGATCTGCGAGATCAACAGACCCTCGTCGGTGCCCATCCCCTCGGCGTCGAGGGAGGTGTAGGCGTCGATGCGCAAACACGCGTGGGGCGTCACGGCCTCGCCCGCGTTGCCGCCCATCGCCTGCGCGTGGGCCTGCGCCACCTCGGCGCTCACCGTGAGCTGCGGCGCGTTGGGCAGCTCGCACCCCACCACGGCGCTCCAGCGCGCGCCGAGCGGCTGCGACGGGACCACGCACGCGTTCGGGTCCGTCGGCGGGGGCGTCGCGTCGTCGTCGTCTTCCTCGGCGCCCTGCACCACGGGCTCGGGCGGCGGGCCGTAGAGGTTCGCCGGCGTCTCTCGCGCGTTCGGGAAGGCCGCGAGCACGATGGCCTTCAACTGGTCCATCGCCCAGCGCCGACCGGCCTCGCGGGCCTCGGTGTCGTTGGGGTCGTTCGCCGTCTGCGTCTCGAGCTCCTGCCAGGTCGCCAAGCCCCGGTTGCGCAGGTTGATGAACACCTGGTTCACCGCGCGCTCCTGACCCACGCGCACCATGTCGAGCTGCAGCGTGAGCCTCCGCGGCACCGCCGTGCGGCCCGGGATCGGGATCATGAAGTCCTGCACGTAGTCCTTGCGGCAGTGCGCGCCGCGGCACTGCGGCGGGGCGTTCTCGAAGGCCGCGCCGAAGTTCGGGTTCGCCTGCACGATCGCGCCGACGCCCTGACCCCAGCCCTCGAGCCCCCCGAACAGCCGCACCCAGCGGTCGTACGACGTGCGCCCCCACATCCGCGCCCGCGCAGCGGCCTCGGCGAGCTCCTGCTCCCGGCGCGCGCGCTCGGCGGCCTCGTTCTCGCGGCGCGTGGCCTCGTCCTGACGCCTGCGCGCCTCGAAGGCCGCGAGGCGCTCCCGGGCCTCTCCGACGTGCGCGCCCGACGGGAACGAAGCCAGGTACTCGTTCAGCCCCTCGACCGACGCGCGGTGATCGGCCCAGAAGTCCTCTTCGGCGCCGTAGACCTCGCGCTGCACCGACGCGACGTAGCGGCCGTGGGGGTTCTCGCTGAGGTAGCGCGAGCCCGCAGCGAGGCGCCCGGGCCCCTGGGCCTCGTAGCGGTACGCGCGGTACGAGCGGTACTCGTGGTGAGACGTGAACATCCGGCAGCCGAGGGAGGCGCCGACGGTGAGGAGCGCGAGTGCAGCGGTGCGTCGCATGGCGGTGCTCACTGGCAGATGGCCGTGCAGGCCGCGGGGGGTCGACGGATCACGTCGGAGAGCGACGTGCACGACAGCGCCGTGATGGCGTGGCCGCAGGCGTAGACGTCCTGCATCGAGGCGCCGAGGAAGACGCCCTGGTAGGGCCCGCAGGTGTGGGGGCACGCGGAGGCGCCGAAGATCTCGTCGCGGAGCTCTCCGCGCACGCACTGGCGGTAGGCGTCTTCGCTGTCGTTGTCGCAGGGCGCGCCGCGGCGGCGGATCGCGTCGCAGATGAGCCCGCACTCCCGGAGCTGGAAGCACAGGTGCGCGCACATCCCCTGGTCGAAGTAGTCGTACTCGGCCTCGGTGGCGTTGCCGGGGACGGGGTTGGAGGAGAGCTCTCCGCCGCAGCCGCCGATGTCGCCCGGGGTGGGGCCGACGATGAAGAGAGACGCGAAGGCCAGCGCGCCGAGCGCGCGCCAGCGACGCCGAGACGGTTCACGGGGCGCGGTCACGGGAGCACCTCGTAGTCGAAGAGGACGCCGAGGCCGCCGCCGATGAGCGGGTAGGTCAGGCCGCCGTCGCCGAAGTACACGTCGAAGATGGCCTCGGCGGTGATCGCGAAGCCCGAGGTCAGGTAGAACGCGCCGCCCACCGCGGCCTCGACGCCGACCGCCACGTCGGGGCAGTAGCCCGTGCCCGGCACGGGGACCGAGTTGCGGTTGCCCTGCACGCCCATGCCCTGAAGGTCGGTGCGCCCCGTCGGGATGGGGAGCGAACCGAGCGGCGGGCACGCGCCGCGGGTGATGAGGATGGGCACGTCCAACCGCGCGTTCGCGGCCCAGCGCTCGGTGAAGCGACGGTGGAGCGTCACGCCGGGCTGCACCGCCCCCTGCGCGCCGTTGGCGTCAATGCCGCCCTGCACGCCCAGCGACGGCCCGAGCAGGAAGCCCCCGAGGTGGATGAAGGGGAACGACGCCTGCACCAGCACCGACGGCGGCGCGAGCGCGCCGAAGGAGAAGGGGTCGCTCAGGCGCGCCGAGAGCCCCCCCTCGACGCGGAGGAACACGTGCCTCTCGCGCGGCCTCACCTGCCATCGGCTGCTGGGCGCCGCGGCCTCTCCCATCGCCGGCTCGGCCGGCTGCGCCGCTGCGATCGCGGGCGCGAGCGCGGCCGCTGCGGCGAAGAACAATCCGTACGCTCTCACGGTGCGCGCATGGTAGACACGCCCCCGCGCCGCGCGTCAACGGACGTGTTCGGTGTCGCGACGCCGCCGTGAAGCCCCGCGCGCCCGCCGTCTTCGTGCTGCTCTCCGCGGCCCTCTCCGCGTGCCCCGAGCGCCCCGCGACGACCCCCGCCGTCGACGCCGCGGCCGACGTCTCTCGCGCCGACGCGCGCGCCGCGACCCGACGTCGACGTCGCTCACGACGCCCGCGCGCGCAGCGCAGCGCCCGCGCGCCGAGCAACGCCAACCCCGCGGTCGACAACGCCCCCGAGCCCGACGAGCCCGACGAGCCCGCCGCGCGCATGGAGAACCCCGAGACGGGACCGACGCTGCGCGAAGACCTCGGCCCTCCGCCCGAGACCACCCTCGACATGACCCAGGGGAGCGCGCAGGGCCCGATGGGTCTGTCTCCGTCGCAGGTGTCGCGCGCGATGGACCCGCTCCTGCCGCGCTGTCAGGCCTGCGCCGCGTACGCGGGAGAGCAGGGGCGCGAGCCCCACGGCCGGGTCACGGCGCGGCTGCGCGTGCGCAACGACGGCCACCCCCTCGCGGCGCGGGTGTCGGGAGGCGGCGGTGATCCCCGGTTCATCCTCTGCGTGCGGCGCGTGGTGGCCGCGGCGCGCTTCGCGTCGTTCGCGGGCCCCGACGTGTTCGTGACCTGGGGCTTCGACGTCGACTGATCGCGCCGCGTGGACTATCCGTCGGCGCGTGCAGCGATCGACTCTCTTCACCGTCGTCGTCGCCGCGGGCCTCGGGTGCGCGGCCTCGCGGCCTCCGTTGAACGAGGCCCCGCTCCGCCCGCTGGAGCAGTCGCGCGTGCAGCGCGCCGTCGACGCGGCCCTCGCCTCGCGGGGCCTGAGCGCGTCGCGCGGAGGCCGCGTGCACCTCGCGGCGCGCAGGGACGTGGCGTGCGTGGCGAGCGTCGCGGGGCGGCGTCACTGCGTGGCGTGGGTGACCGCGGCGGACCGCGCGCGATTGGGGAGCGCGATCCCGACGCCGTCGCGCGGGCTCACGGTGGCCGCGGGCACCGACGGTGACCAGGGCGTGAGCGTGCTGGTGCTCGACGCCGAGCGGAACGGCTACGAGCCCGACCCTGACCGCGCGAGCGCCGACCGCCCCACGGTGGTCGAGGTCGAGGACCGGGTCACCCGCGCCGTGATCGACTGGGTGACCTGGCTCCGCGGCGAGGGGCGGCTGTAGCCGCTACGGCGTGCCGATCGCGCGGTAGTAGACGTCGCCGAGGACGCCGTTCGCGCGGCGGTCGACCCAGACCACGTGGCCCACGCCCGCGCCCGCGGAGTTCGTGGTAGCCGTGATCGAGGGGTTGGTGCTGTCGGTGGCGGTGGGCGCCTGGTCGAGGCGCACGTCGGTGGGCTGCCACGTCGCGCCGCCGTCGAGGGAGTAGTTGGCGTAGATGTCGAGGCTGCGGTTGCGGTCGTCGGCCCAGGCGGCGAAGACGGTGCCCGCGGCGCCCGCGGCGACGATGGTCTCGGCGCGCGACTGGCCCGGGCGGCCGCCCACCACCTGCGCGTCGGCGGTGAGGAAGCGCGCCGCGCCGTCGGTGGTGCGCGAGGCGTAGGGGTTCGGCAGGCCGAAGCGGAAGTCTTGCCAGACCACCGAGGCGTTGCCGCCGGGGAGCGCGATGACCGTGGGCTGGATCGAGTCGCGCGGGAAGGGGTCGGTGTCGACGCGCACGTCGGCCGTGCGCCACGTGGCGCCGTTGTTGTTCGAGCGGTTGAAATAGATGTCGTAGGCGCGGTCGTCGCGGACCTCTTGCCACGCGACGTAGACGTTGCCCGCGGCGTCGGCGGCGACGGAGGGCTCCTCGCTCGCGTGCGCGCCCGCGGCGTCGGTGTCGAGGCGCAGGTCCGACGCGGCCCAGGTCACGCCGCCGTTGGCCGACGCGCGGAAGTAGATGTCCGTCGCGCGGCCCGAGCGGTTGTCGCGCCACACGACGAAGACCCGGTTGCCCACCACGGCGAGGTCGGGCGTCGAGGCCACGGAGTTCATCGGCGCCTGGTCGACCTGGGCCGGGGCGCTCCACGTCGCGCCGCGGTTCGCGCTGTACGAGGCGTAGATGTGTCGCCCGCGCGAGGAGAGCAGGCCCTCCCACACCGCGACGACGTTGGCGGTCGCCTGCGCCACGCGGATGTTGAACGAGTCGATGTCCTGCCCCGCGTTCACGCGGAAGTCAGCGCTCGAGAAGTTCGCCCCCGAGTCGGTCGAGCGAGAGCCCCACACCTGACGGTAGTTCCCCGCGCGGAAGTCTCCCCACAGCGCGAACACGTCGGTGCCGCCGTTGAACCACGAGATCGCCGGCTGCACCGAGTCCGAGCCCGAGGTGGTGGTGTCGAGCCTGCGGTCGGCCGCCCAGGTCGACCCGCCGTTCGTCGACCGCGTGAAGAACACGTCGGCCACGCCGTTGCGCCGGTCGATGTACGCCACGCCGAGGTTCAAGCCCCCACCCGCGATCACCGGCTGGATGGAGTTCGCGTTGCCCTGGTCGAGCCTGCGGTCGCTCGACGGCGAGAGCGTGAGGCAGCCCTCGTCGACCCGGCCGTCGCAGTTGTTGTCGAGACCGTCGCACAGCGCCTCGTTGTCGAGGTCGCGGTACGTCGTCGGGTACGTGCACTGAAAGCCGCGCGCCCCGTCGCAGAAGGGCCGCGCCGTCGCGCACACGCCCTGCGACTCGCTCCCGCGCCGGTTGCAGCGGAAGCCCGTCGGCACCGCCACCCCCTCGTCGACCTGCCCGTCGCAGTCGTTGTCGAGACCGTCGCAGGTCTCGGTCCCCGCGGCCGTGCCGCCGCTGCACTGGATCCGCCCGCCCACGCACGCGAAGGCCCCGAAGGTGCACGCGCCGACGTTCGTGCCGCAGGTCGCCGACGGGCCCGTGCCCGGGAGCGATCCCCCCGACGGGGGGTTGTCGACCACCCCGTCGCAGTCGTTGTCGAGCCCGTCGCAGAGCTCCGTGGTGGGGCCCGACTCGCCCACGCAGCGCAGCGTGCCGCGCTCACACACGCGCATCCCCTGGCGGCACACGCCCCGGGTGACCCCGCAGGCCTCGCCCACGCCCGGCACCGCGTCGTCGACCATGCCGTTGCAGTCGTTGTCGCGGCCGTCGCACACCTCGGCCCCGCGCGACCCGTCGGCGTTGCCGCAGGCGAGCTCGCAGCCGTCGGAGAGGTCTCCGTTGCGGTCGACGTAGCCCGCGTTGCACGAGGCCACGCCGCACACGCCCATCGCGCACGCCGCCGTGCCGTTGATGACCACGCACGCGCGCCCGCACGCCCCGCAGTTCATCGGGTCGGTCATGAGCGAGAAGCCCTCGTCGACCTGGCCGTCGCAGTCGTTGTCGCGCCCGTCGCACACCTCGGGGCCCGAGGGCGTGCAGGCCAGCTCGCACCCGTTGCTCGGGTCGCCGTCGAGGTCGACGAAGCCCGGGCGGCACGCGCCCATCACGCAGGCGCCCATCTGGCACGCCGCGCTCGCGCCCGCGAAGGCGCAGGCCGCGCCGCAGCGGCCGCAGTTGGCGAGGTCGCTCTGCAGGTCGAAGGGCTCGTCGACGCCGCCGTTGCAGTCGTTGTCGACGCCGTCGCACACCTCGGAGCCGGTGTTCACGCAGGCGTACTCGCAGCCGTTGCTCGGGTCGTTGTCGAGGTCGATGAAGCCGACGTCGCAGCGCATGATCGCGCAGCGGCCCGCGTTGCACGCCGGGATGCCGTTGCGGATCATCATCGCGCAGTCGCTGCCGCAGGCGCCGCAGTTGCGCGGGTCGTTCTGCGTGTCGAGGCCCTCGTCGACGAGGCCGTCGCAGTCGTTGTCGCGGCCGTCGCACACCTCTGGGCCCGTGGGGGTGCACGGACCCGTCGAGGCGTCGGCGCCGTCGACGGGCACCGGCGGCACGTCGCGCCCCGGCCCCACCGTCGCGTCGGGGAACGCGCAGTTGAGGCAGTAGGGGTCGTTGTCGCAGCCCGCCGCCGCGACGAAGAGGGCCAGCGCCGCCGCGAGGCTCAGCCGGGGGCTCATCGGTCACCTCCGCGACGCGCGCCCGCGCGCCGTCTGCGAGCCGTACCCGCCGCGAGGGCCAGCACGCCGAGCGCGGCCCAGAGCCCGCCCGACGACGCCCCGCCCGGCGAGGCCGAGCAGCCGCCGCCGCCGCCGATGACCCGCTCGCGCGTGAGCGGCTGGAGCGTCGGGTCGACGCACTGCCCGTTGCGGCACACCACGTTGGCGCCCGCGGGGCAGGTCACGCCCGAGCACGGGTCGTCGACGAGCTGGCCGTCGACGCACACCCGGCCCGGCCGCGCGCCCACGTTCGCGCAAGGGTCGGCGACGCAGGTGCCGCGGCCCGCGACCACCTGGCAGGTGAGGCCCGCGGAGCAGCGCACGCCCTGGCAGGGGTTGGCGACGCACGCGCCCGCGGTGCAGCTCTGCCCCTCGGGGCAGCGCACCGTGGCGCAGGAGCCCACGCACTCGGCCGAGCCGTCGGCGCGCGGGCGGCAGAAGGTGCCCGAGGGGCAGGTGGTCGAGGCGCAGCCGTTGTTCACGCAGGCGCCCTGGCGGCAGATCTGCGTGCCCTGGCAGCCGGTGCCGTAGCACGAGTCTTCGACGCAGATCGCGCGGCCGTCGCGCACGGTGCAGACCTCGCCCGAGGGGCAGGTGACGGTCTCGCACTGCTCGACGCAGCGGTTGTTCACGCAGATCTGGTCGTTGCGGCAGACCTCGGAGCCGCACATCGGCGGCACGCAGAGGTTGTCGGCGTTGCACACCAGGCCGACGCTGCACGGGAACTCGCCGGGCAGGCAGGGCGTGCGGCACTGGCACGACACGCAGCGCCCGCCGCCGGGGCAGAGGGCGTTCTCGCCGGGGGCGTCTTCGTCGACCATCCCGTCGCAGTCGTCGTCGATGCAGTTGCAGATCTCGCGGCGGCCGACGGCGCCCTCGCAGCGGAGCGTCCCCTCGCGGCAGCGCAGGGTGCCGTTGCCGCAGATGGGGTTGCCCATCGCGTCGGTGTTGCAGGCCGCGCCGCCGCCCGGGTTGTCTTCGTCGACGAAGCCGTCGCAGTCGTCGTCGAGGTTGTTGCAGACCTCGGGCGTGCCCTCGGTGGCGCCCTCGCAGACGTAGCGCCCGCCGCGGCAGACGTTGGTGCCCGCGCGGCACACGCCGATGTTGCTCCCGCAGGTGCCGCCGTCGGGCACGCCGTTGTCGACGGTGCCGTCGCAGTCGTTGTCCATCCCGTCGCAGATCTCGGGGCGGGGCGTCGGGGCGGTGCAGACGAAGCGCCCGCCCACGCACACGGCCATGCCGGGGCCGCAGCGCAGGTCGGCCGGCGCGCACGCCTGCGGCGGGATGTTCTCGTCGACGAGGCCGTCGCAGTCGTTGTCCATCCCGTCGCAGACCTCGGTGCCGGGCGTGGGGGCGGTGCACGCGCCCCACGTACCCGCGGCGCAGGTCTCGGTGCCCGACCCGCACACGGTGCTGCACGGGCGGCGCAGGCCGTCGTCGACCATGCCGTTGCAGTCGTTGTCGCGGTTGTCGCAGACCTCGGGCGTGGGCGTGGTGGTGCTCACGCAGTCGCCCCAGACGCCGGCGGTGCAGTACTGCGTGCCCGCGCCGCACGAGGCGCTGCAGGCGCGCGAGAGGCCCTCGTCGACGGAGCCGTTGCAGTTGTTGTCGACGTTGTCGCAGACCTCGGGGGTGGCCGTCCCCGGGGTGCAGGTCTGGGGCACGCCGGCGTTGCAGTTGTTCACCGTGCGGCGGCAGGCGCCCTGGCCGCAGGTGGTGGTGCCGAGGCCGTCGTCGATCTCGCCGTTGCAGTTGTTGTCGCGGCCGTCGCAGACCTCGGGGGTGGGGTTACAGGTCGGCACGAGGCCGATGGCGCGCACGAGCACGTCTTCGAAGTCGTTGTCGCCGCCGCGGAAGAGGTCTTCCCAGCCGAAGTAGTACCCGTTGGTGAACGACCGCGACGTGTAGATGAGGAAATGGACGTAGTCGCCGTCGTCGTTGATGGAGTTGTCGGTGGAGTAGACACGGTTGACCGTGGAGCTCAGGTCGGGGCAGTCGCCCGTGGCGCCGCCGAGGTTGCTCTCGGGGGTCATGATGTAGAAGGCCACGGGCCCGCCGCGCCACGCGCCCGAGCTTCGGAAGCAGTCGAAGTCGAGCTCGACGATGTTGGGGTTCACCCAGTGGGTGCAGGCGGTGTCGGCGGGGATCGCGGCGCGGGGGCCCGCGAGGCAGGGGCAGTCACAGGCCGCGGCGCGGTCGCGGCAGGCGAAGATCTGCTGGCGCGACGCGGGCACGAAGGGCTGTCGCCGACGTTGTACCAGCCGAAGCGGTTCTGGTAGCCGGCGCCCTCGCCCACCATGGTGAACTGCGCGACGCGGCGGCCGTCGGAGCGGGGCGCGGGCACGAAGGTCTGCGGGGTGACCGCGGCGGCGGCGACGGCGTTGAGCACGCCGTTGCCCTCGCCCGGGGCGGGGTTCGACGTGCTGGCGACGTTGCTCTTGTTGAGGCAGGTCTGGAGCGTGTCGCTGTCGGGAACGACGGTGCCATCGACCTGGTTGATGATCGCCCACGCGGGGGCGCTGAACAGCGCGACCCCCAGGGCGAAGAACGGCGCGACCCACCAGCGACCCGACATCCCTAAGGCTCCTCGCGGAAGTGTTCGGGTTCGATGCTGGCAGAGCGCGCGGGGGACCACAAGCGTCATCCAGGGCGCGGCAGACCGCACGCACCCCGCGTGGTGACGCTGGTAGAGTGCCGCGATGATGGTGCGTACCGACACGCGGCACCTCGACCAGGCCGTCGGCGTCAAGGTGGTGGCGCGGTTCTACGTCGAGGAGCCGGGCGCGGCGCCGCGGGTGGTGGAGCTTCAGCCGGGGTCCGAGGCGCGGGTGGGGCGCGGAGACGACGTCGAGATCACGGTGAACGACCGCCGCGCGTCGCGCAGGCACGCGCTGATCCGCTACGACGGCGCGCGGGTCACGGTGGAGGACCTCGCGAGCAGCAACGGCACCTTCGTGGGGGCCGAGCGGGTCACCGACGCGCCCGTCACGCTCGCGCCGGGGTCGCTCTTGATGGTGGGCAGCACGCGGCTGGTGCTGGTGCCGCCCGTGAGCGTCGACGCGGGCGAGGCCGCGCCGCTGGCGTGGGACGACCCTCAGGTGGTGGCCGTCGACCCCGAGACGGTGCGGCTCTTTCAGCAGGCGCGGCGCCTCGCCGCGAGCGACCTGCCAGTGCTGCTCACGGGCGAGACGGGCGTGGGCAAGGAGGTCGTCGCGCGCGCGCTGCACCGGTACTCGTCGCGGGCGGGCGGGCCCTTCGTCGGGGTGAACTGCGGATCGCTGCCCGAGGGCGTGGCCGAGAGCGAGCTCTTCGGGCACGAGCGCGGGAGCTTCACGGGCGCCACGGCGCAGCGCGCGGGGATCTTCGAGAGCGCCGACGGGGGCGTGCTGCTCCTCGACGAGATCGCCGAGCTGTCTCCGTCGAACCAGGCGCGGCTCCTGCGCGCGCTCGAGGAGCGGGTGGTGGTGCGCGTGGGCGGCGCGCAGCCCGTGTCCGTCGACCTCAAGGTGATCGCGGCGACGCACCGCGACCTCGCCGACGAGGTGCGCGCGGGGCGCTTCAGGGAGGACCTGTATTTCCGCCTCGCGGGGGCGACCCTGCGCGTGCCGGCGCTGCGCGAGCGGCCGGCCGACATCGCCCCCCTCGCCCGGAGGATCCTCGCCGAGCGCGCGCCGAAGGTGTCGTTCGGGCCGGGCGTGCTCGACGCGCTCACGGCGTACCGCTGGCCGGGCAACGTGCGCGAGCTGCGCAACGCGATCGACAGCGGGCTCGCGCTCTGCGACGGAGGCACCCTGCGCGTCGACCACCTCCCGGCGACGGTGGCCGCGGCGACGGCGCTCTCCGAGGCGCACACCCTCCGCGGTCGGGTCGACGAGGCCGAGCGCAGGGAGATCGTGCGGGCCCTCGCGACGCACAACAACAACCAGTCGCGGGCCGCGCGCGAGCTCGGGATCTCTCGCCGCGCGCTCATCTACAAGATGGAGCGCTACGGCCTGAAGCCCCCGCCCGGCGCGACCCGCAAGGAATGACCGGTCGCTGTTCCCCCCGCGCGCGGGGCGGGAGATACTCCCGCGGGTGAGCGCGGGCCCCGTCGACGACACGCTGACCGCCCCGGGCGAGGCCGCCGCGAGCGAGGCGGCCGAGGGCGTCGCCGCCCGCAAGCGCGAGGTGCGCGCGACGCCGCTGCGGGTGTGGCTCTACCCCTTCCTCATCCTGCTGGTGGCCTCGGCGCTGGTGTTCTGGGTCTGCTTCAAGCTCGACCTGATCACCCAGCCCAAGGCCCCGTCGCTCCTGTCGAACCTCGCCAACTTCGAGAAGGACGAGGCCTCGGCCGTGCTCTCGAACGTCGGCGAGGTCACCGCGTCGGTGCTCGGCGTGGCCGTCTCGGTGGTGGCGATCATCGTCGAGCTCGCGGCCAACCGGTACACCCACAAGATCACCGAGCTGTTCTTCCGCACGCCGGTGAACTTCGCCGTGCTGGGGCTCTTCGTGGTGTCGGGCATCCACGGCCTGTGGACCTCGCTGATCTTCCGCAACGACTTCAGGCCCGTGTGGGGCACGCTGGTCGGCATGGGGCTCATGACCGTGAGCCTCTTGATGCTGCTGCCCTACTTCGCCTTCGTGTTCGACTTCCTGAACCCCTTGAACATCGTCGCGCGCATCCGGGCCGAGACCCTGCGCGCGGTGAAGGGCGCGCCGCGGGCCATCGGCACCGCGCGGGCCAACGCCGAGAACGTGCAGCGCGTCGCCGCCGACGGCACCGAGCAGCTCTCCGACGTGGCGCTCAACGCGATGAACAACCACGACGGGGCCATCGCCGTCGCCGCGGTGAACGCCCTCGGAGACCTCGGCCGCGACTACCTCGACGTGAAGGGCGCGCTGCCGCTCGACTGGTTCCACATCACCGAGAGCGTGGCCGAGAACCCTGATTTCGTGTCGATGTCGCGCGAGGTGCTGGGCGACCTCGGGCGCGAGCGCACGTGGTTCGAGTTCAAGCTCCTGCGGCAGTTCCAGACGATCTACCAGGCCGGCCTCGGGGGCAACCGCGAGCTCTGCTACGTCGTCGCGATCCACACCCGCGAGCTCGCCGAGCGCGCGATGGACCACAAAGACCCCCGCGTCGTCGAGCTCTGCATCAAGTTCTTCAACACCTACCTGCGCTCGACGATGAACAGCCGCGACGTGCGCACGGCCTACAACGTACTGAACCAGTACCGGCTCCTGGCCGACGGCGCGCTCAGCCGCTCGATGGGGCGCTTCGCCGTCGAGGTCGCGCGGTACTTCAAGTACTACGGCCAGCTCGCGTTCTCGTCCGACCTGGGCTTCGTGCTCGAGACCGCGGCGTATGACCTCTGCTCGCTCAACGAGCTGGCCTTCGACCTGAAGTCCGCCGAGCGCTCCGACCTCCTGCGGATCTTCCTGCAGGTCGACAAGGAGGGTGAAGGCGCCGTGCGCGAGGCCTCGCTGCGCGGCGTGCGCAAGGCCCAGGTGAAGCTCGCGAGCTACTACCTCCTCAAGGGCGACCGCAACGCCGCGAAGGAGGTCTTCCGCGACCTGCGCGAAGAGAGCCCCACGCGCCTCGCGTCGATCCGCGACGAGCTCCTCGCGATCGACTCTCCCTCGTTCTGGGAGATCACCGACCGCGGCACCAACTTCGACTACGTGGGTCCCGCGCGAAAGCAGCGGATGATCGAGTTCTTCGAGTGGTTCGGCGCGGCCCTGCCCCCGCCGCGGTCGAGCCTCGTGCCGCAGGCGCCGTCGGTCGCGACCCCCGAGGGCGTGGGCCCGGCGCTCTCTGCGTCGCCGAGCCCCGCCGCCGAGTAGCCTCTCAGCCCTCGCGGTTCTGGTGCCGGAGGAAGGTCGGCACGTCGATGTCCCAGCCGTTGTCGTCGGCCGACACCTGCGCGCGGCTCGGGCGCTGGCCCTGCTGCGGCGGCATCGTCTGACGCTGCGGCATCGACGGCAGCGCCGGCATCCCGTTCGCCACCGCGCGCCCGTCGATCATCGACGCCCGGCCCGACTGCACGCCCACCGGCGGGTGGTACATCCCGCGGCCCGCGTTCACCGCCGCGCTGGGGTTCAGCACGCGGTTGGTCTGCTTCACCGGCTGCTGCTCGGCCTCGGCGCGGCCGAAGCCCGTCGCGATCACCGTGACCTTGATGAGGTCGCGCATGTCGGGGTTGATCACCGCGCCGAAGATGATGTTGGCGTCCTCGTGCGCCTCCTCCTGGATCATCGACGCCGCCTCGTTCACCTCCGAGAGGCGCATGTCGGGGCCGCCCATGAAGTTCAGCAGCACGCCCGTCGCGCCGTTCACCGAGAGGTTGTCGAGCAGCGGCGAGTTGATCGCCGCCTGCGCCGCGTCGATGGCCCGGCGGTCGCCGCGCCCGTAGCCGATGCCCATGAGCGCGAGGCCCATGTTCGACATCACGGCCTTCACGTCGGCGAAGTCGACGTTCACCACGCCGTTCTGCTGGATCAGGTCCGAGATGCCCTGCACCGCGTTCACCAGCACCTCGTCGGCCTTGCGGAAGGCGTCGGCGAAGGCGAGCGACGGGTCGTCGAGCGACAACAGCTTGTCGTTCGGGATGGTGATGAGCGTGTCGACGTGGTTGCCCAGCTCCTCGAGGCCCGCGGCCGCGTGGCGCGAGCGCTTGTTGCCCTCGAAGCGGAAGGGCCGGCTCACCACGCC
Source organism: Polyangiales bacterium (assembly GCA_041389825.1). Taxonomy (GTDB): domain Bacteria; phylum Myxococcota_A; class Polyangia; order Polyangiales; genus JAEYZO01. Next base: position 49,317 of record JAWKRC010000011.1, read on the forward strand.
CACCGTGAGCGCGCCCAGGTCACGCGCGATCTGCGCGATCACCGGCGCCGCGCCGGTGCCCGTGCCGCCGCCCATGCCCGCGGTGATGAACACCATGTCGGCGCCCTGCAGGTGCTCTTGAATGAGCTGGATGTCCTCGTGCGCGGCCTTCTTGCCGATCTCGGGGTTGGCCCCCGCGCCGAGGCCCTTGGTGAGCGTGCGACCGAGCTGGATCTTCACGTCCGCCGGGTTCGACGCCAGCGCCTGGATGTCGGTGTTGGCGACCACGAACTCCACGTCGGTCACCTGCGACTCGATCATCGTGCGGATCGCGTTGCCGCCCGCGCCGCCCACGCCCACCACCTTGATGCGGGCCGCCGCGAAGCTCGAGTTGTCTGCCAGATCGAATGAAAGCGCCATCGAACTCACTCCTCCCTTGAACCACCGCCGCGGCGAGTTCCTCTCTCGCCACGGCTCTCGTTGCTCGCCCCGCGTCGGCTCGTCCTCCGCGCGGGGCTCTCTGTCACCCCCGAGGCGCCCTGAAGCTCAGAGCACCTCGTTGATCCATTTCCACAGCCGCGTGCCCACGCCCGGCCCCGCGGGCTCGGCCCTCGCCACCCCGGGCCGCTCGGCCTTGGGCGCCACCGCCGGCGCCGCCGCGCGGTGAGGCCGCGTCGCGCCGTACTTCAGCAGGCCCACCGCGGTCGACATCGCCGGGCTGCGCACCATCTCGACCATGCCCCCGATGCCGCTCGGCGTGCCCTGCCGCACCGGGAGCTGGAGCACCGCCTCGGCGAGCTCGAGCGTGCCTTCGAGCAGCGACGCGCCGCCGGTGATCACCACGCCCGCGCCGAGGAGCTCGGCGTTGCCGCTCTCGTGCAGCACCTTCGCCACGAAGCGGAAGATCTCCTCCATGCGCGGCTCGGTGATCGACGCGAGGAACTGCCGCGGCAGCGTGCGCGACGCGCGACCGCCCACCCCAGGCACCTCGATGACCTCGTCGGGGTCGACCATCGAGCACAGCGCGCAGGCGTAGCGGAGCTTGATCCGCTCGGCCTCGCCCTCGGGCGTGCGCAGCCCCGTCGCGATGTCGTGCGTGAGGTTCATCCCGCCGATGGGGAAGACCGCGGTGTGCACCAGCGCGCCGTCGACGTAGACCACCACGTCGGTGGTGCCGCCGCCGATGTCGACGAGGGCGACGCCGATCTCCTTCTCGTCGTCGGTGAGCACGGCCTCGGCGCTCGCGAGGGCTCGAGCACGAGCTCCTCGACGCGCAGGCCGCAGCGCTCGACGCACTTCGACACGTTCTGCAGGCTGGTCACCGCGGCGGTGACGAGGTGCACCTTCGCCTCGAGGCGCACGCCCGACATCCCCACCGGCTCGCGCACGCCGTCTTGCTGGTCGACGACGTAGTCCTGCGGGAGCACGTGGATGACCTGACGGTCGAGGGGGATCTGGATCTGCCGCGCGAGGTCGAGCACGCGCGAGACGTCGTCGCCCGAGACCTCGTGGTTCGAGATGGTCACGATCCCGTGGGAGTTCAGCCCCCGCACGTGAGAGCCCGCGACGCCCGCGAACACGGTGGCGATCTGCACGCCGGCCATGTTGCTCGCGCGCTCGATGGCCTCGCGGATCGAGCCCACGGTGCTCTCGATGTTGACCACGACGCCCTTGCGCAGGCCCTTCGAGCGGGCCTCGCCCACGCCCGTGACGTCGACCCCGTCGGCGCCGACCTCGCCCACGACGGCGACGGTCTTGGTCGTCCCGATGTCCAATCCGACGATGATGTCGCCCGGCTCTGCCATCACTCGCTCCGAGGGGTCCCTTGGCACGAGCGGGCGAGCGACCTCAAAAAAGCTGCGACGCTTCTTCGTCACTCGGCATCGCGGCACTGAACAGACGAAGCGGACGGAGACGGGTCGGGAGGGTCAGTACGGGCGGGGGAGCTGGCCGCCGAGGGCCTGGCGCGCGGCGAACACGCGGTTGCGGACCTGGTTCGCGAAGTACCAGCCCACGAAGACGTTGATCGGGAGCTGGAGGAAGCCCAGCACCGCGCCGACGCCGCAGGTGAAGACGCTGATGACCATCCAGCCGGCGAAGACCAGCACGGGGTAGCCGATGAGGAGCAGGAGACCCTTGTTGGTGTCGCCGATCATCAGGTGACCGATGCCCGGGAAGGAGAAGATCCCGCCCACGAGCTCGGCGATCCACACGGTCTGCGGGTCGGCGTTCGCGACGCGCTGAAGGTCTCCGCCCGGGCCGGGCTGGGGGTAGGGCTGCTGGTACGGCGGGTTGCCCATGGGGTAGCCCTGCGGAGGCGCGCCGTACTGCGGAGCGCCGTAGCCCGTGTTCGGCCCCGCGGTGGGGGTCGCCGCGCCGCCCATCGCGGCGGGGCCGGGCACCGCGGGCGGTGGGAACTGCCCCTGCTGCGGGGGAAAGCCCTGCTGCGACGGCGGGGGAAAGCCCTGCTGCGACGGTGGGGGAAAGCCCTGCTGCGAGGGGTATCCCTGCTGCGACCCCGCCGGGGGGAAGCCCGGCGGCGCGCCCGCCGAGAGGTCCATCGCCTGCGTGCGTGGAAAGTCCGCGGGGGCCGGGGGAAAGCCCCCGCTCCCAGGAGGGCCGCCGTTGTTGCCCGGGGGTTGCGCCATCGCTCCGTCCTCTCACCGCGCGGAGGGGCGCGGCGGGGTGACGGTAGCAACCGCGCTCCGTGGGCCGCAACGGGCTCCGGCGCTCAGTGGCCGAAGGGCCACATCGCGTGGCCGCGCGCGTACCACGCGTACACGCCCGCCGACACCGCGAGCAGCGCGAGGAGCAGGGGCAGCGCCGTCGAGGGCTTCTTGTCGTCCTCGGCGTTGGGCCGCGGCGCGACCTCGGTGCGGTCGATCGACGCGCCCCTCGGGAGCTTCGGCGTGAAGGCGAAGAGCTTCGCGATGCGCCGCGTGATCTTCATCTGCGCGTTCACCGCCCACCCGTTCGCCTCGAGGATCAGGCTCATGTCGCGGCGGATGAGCTTCAGCCACGCCACGAAGGCCGACACCAGGATCACCGCGAGCACCAGGCCGACGATGGCGATCCACCCGTTCAGGCTGGTGAGCGCGCTGAACACCGTCGCGAGCACCGCGCCGAGGCCCGCCATCGCGACGCCGCCGCCGATGATCAGCGAGTTGATGTTCAAGGGCTCGCGCGCGGGCGCCGCGGGCCTCGCCGCCCCCGCCGCGGGCGCGGGCGTCGCGGGGCGGGTGCCCACGGTGTTCGCCGCGGTGGTCGCGCTCGCCACGCCGCGCTCGGTGGCCTGCGTGAGCGCGGACTGCTGCGCGTCGGCCTTGGAGCCCACCCACTCCTCGAACTTCGTCGAGATGAAGGTCGCGGCCCGGCGGAAGGGCGCGATCGCCCCCTCGCGCACCGAGATCGGGTTCTCGACCACGTCGACGACGACGGCGTCCCACTCCTTGTCGTCGACGTCGATGAAGATGCCGCGCTTGCCCACGCGCAGGCGGCCCCTCTCGCCGCCCGTCACGGGCGCGACGACCTCGTAGGTCTCTCCCCCCGCCTCCTTCGAGGTGAGCTTCGCGTACACGAGGAAGCACTTGCTCTCGGTCGCGACGACCTTGTGCGCCGCGCGGTTCTGCACGCGGAGGCAGAACTCGAGACGTCTCCCGTCGATCACGAGGGAGCCGCACTCGACGAGCGAGACCGCCTCGGGGTCGTAGATCCGCGAGAAGTTCACGAGGTTGTTCGCGAGCTCGATGAGCCAGCGCGCGCAGAGCACGAGCTTCTCGAGGTCGTCGACCTGGTCGAGGTCGGCCTGCGCGGCGGAGTCCTTCGCGATGAGCTCGGCGAGCTTCGCGGGGAGCGGCCCGTCGAGGTAGCCCTTGAGCTTCTCGTCGCCGATCTTCTCGAAGGGCTCCTCGGGCTTCTCGCGCTCCCACTGGGCGAAGGGCTCGAAGATCGCCTTCACCCTCGCCCACCCGTCGCGGGTGAGCTCCCGCTCGGACTCTCCGAGCGCGCGCAGCAGCACCTTGTCGCGCAGGGCCTCGAAGGCGTGGCGGTGCAGGGCGTTCACCTCGGCGTCGAGGCGCAGCGCGCCGCTCGGCACGGGCGCCGCGAGGGGCGCGTCGACCAGGTGCTTCTCCACGTCGGCGAGGGCCTTCGCCCGCAGCGCGCGGAACTCCTCGTCGGTGAGCCGCAGCCCCGACCCAGGGGCCTCCTGGCGCAAGAGCTCGCTGTAGAGGAACCAGGCCTCGATGCGCGGGGCCATGGCGGCGACCATCTCGCGCGCGCCGCCGGTGTCGGCGCCCCAGGGCTGCGCGGCCTCGGCGCGGGAGCGCCAGGAGAGGTAGTCCTTCGCGCGGGTCTCGAAGCGGTCGAGGAGGGCCTTCGACACGCCGTCGGTCCCGCTCCGGTCGGCCGTGCCGCCCACGGCCACCATCACGTCCTTGATGAAGTCCTTGAGGGCGTCGTCGGTGACCAGCTCCGGGGGGATCACCCCGTCGCCGTTCGCGAGGCGCTTCACCGACCCCGTGCGAAAGGCGCGCACGTCAGCGAGCGCCACGCGGGCCTCGTCCTTGGCGCCCTGCTCGGCGTTCACCCGCGCCGCCGCCGCGCGGAGCTTCTTGCCCGCGTCTCCCTCGGGGTCGATGGCCTCGATGGGCACCGAGTCTGTCTTCTCGCGCAGCACGCCCTTGCGCGCGAGCCGCGCGAAGGCCCAGTCGCGCGCCGCGAGCACGTGCGACACGCGCACCCGCCCCGTCTCGGTCGCGCCGATCAACCGGAGGAAGGCCTTGTCGCAGTGCAGGTCGTCGACCGGCGCGCTCGTCGCGGCCCAGCGCGCGGGGTCGACCTCGTCGAGCCGCGCGAGGTCTTCCTCGTCGCGGACGAGGTACTCCAGCGTCCCGCCCAGGTTCTTGAACTTCATCGCCGACATCGTCCTGATCGTCCTCCGTGCGCGCGGGACGCTACACAAGCCCCCGCCCCCCGTCGCTCCCGAAATCACGCGCTTTCACGGCGGTCTGACCGTCGCCAAGCTCTCCGCCCTCCAGGGCTCAGCGCCGCGGTCGCGCCGGGGTGTTGTCCGCGACGCGCGCCTCGGCGCGCACGGTGACCCGCTCGGGGTGGCGGTCGGTCTCGAGGTGCACCTCGCTCGCGTCGAGGCCCCGGCGCCGGAGCTCCGCGAGCACGACCCGCAGCCGCGTGAGCTTCGCGCGGTAGGGCCCCGCGCCGAGCCACACGTAGGTGCCGTCGACCACCATCGAGAGGTCTCCGTTCGGCTCGCGGTGCACCTCGGAGAGGTTCAACCCCCGCCCCACCTGCACGCTCGACAGGTCGGCCACGAGCGCGAGCGCGTCGCGCACCTGCTCCCGCGCGCCGTCGGGGTCGTCGCGGAACTCGTCCCTCGACACGCCCGTCACCACGGGGAGGTCCACCGGGTCGCCCGGCCCGAGGCGCTTGAAGAGCGTGCCGTCGGGCGAGGCGAGGTAGAGCGATCCCGCAGAGACCACCGCGGCGGCGACGCGCTCCTCGACGGTGATCGAGACGTGGTCGGGCAGGCGCCGCCGCACGGTGGCGTGCGCGACCCAGGGGAGAGACTCCACCTCGCGCGCGACGGCGCGGGGGTCGATGGAGAGCACGTTGGTGGTCTCGGTCAGGCCCGACGCGCGGAGCACCTCGGCGCGGGCGGTGCGGGAGAGCCCCTCGACGACGATGTCGCGCGCGCCGAAGCGGGGCGTGGTGTGCATCCAGCGGTGCGTGGCGCGGCCGCCCACCACGGCGAGGGCGAGGAGCGCGAGCGCCGACGCGGTGGAGAGCGCGCGCTTCACGGCGGCGAGGGCGCGCTCGCCGCGGCGAGGGTCCTCCGCGGCGGGGGGCGTGGACTCCGTCGCGGGGTCGGGGTCGGGCGTCGGCGCGGGCGGGGGAACGACGCTGCGTCGGTTCACCGCGGGGGCTGCGCTGTCTCGACGGGTCCGCTCCGCCATCGAGAGGGCGAGTACCACCGAGGGACGGCCCGCCCCGAATCTTCGACCGCGCTCGTCAGGAAGTGGACGGCAGCTCCCGCTCGGTGGCGACCACCGCCCGCGTCGCGCCCGCGACGCCGAGGGGCAGGACGAGCAGGCCCACCGCGGGGATGAGCATCAAGACCGAGCACGCGAGCCCGAAGCCCAACGCGGCCCCGAGGTTCGCGCGCATGAAGGCCACGCGGTCGCGCACGCGCATCCCGCGCAGGCCGAAGGGGTAGTCCATCAGGTCCCAGCTCAGGAGGAGGGCCGCGACGACGAACTTCAGCGGCACGGTCACCACCACCGCGCCGGGGATGACCATCCCGAGCACGGTGAGGATCGCGATGAGCGGCAGGCCCACGGCGAGGCCCGCGAGGGTCACCCGCAGCCCGCGCCACACGGTCTCCCAGAAGGGCCCGTCGGGGCGGTGCTGCCCGCCGAGCGAGACCTCGACGCGGCGCGAGAGGCCGTCGAGCGCGGGGCCCGACACGGGCTGCGCGAGGGTGATCGCGACGAGCCACCCCACCACCACGGCGGCCACCACCAGCACCACGGTGAGCGCCCAGCCGCCCGCGGCGCCGAGCGCGCTGCCGCCGTGGCGGAGCGACTCCGAGGCCGCGAAGGCGCCCCACACGCCGCCGCCCACGAAGAGCGTCGCGAGCGCGAGGGCGACGAGCACGGGCACCGCCGCGAGGGGCCACGCCGAGGGGGTGCTCACCACCCAGGCCGCGCCGCCGACGAAGGCGCGCAGGCCGCCGAAGAATCCCAACCGCTTCATGGCGGCGGGGAGTCTACGACGCGCGGGACTCCAGGCGCTCGCGCAGGGTCGTGAGCGACTTGTTGATGTCGCCGGCGCCGAGGGTGATGACGAGGTCTCCCTCGCGCACGACCTCGGCGAGGCGCTCGGCGACCTGGCGGCGGTCGGGCTCGAAGATCACCCCGCGGTGGCCGTGCGCGCGGATCGCGTCGGCGAGGCGCTCGCCCGTCGCGCCCTCGATGGGGCTCTCGCCCGCGGCGTAGACCTCGGTGACCACGAGCACGTCGGCGAGGTTGAACGCGCGGGTGAAGGCGTCGAAGAGGTCGCGCGTGCGGCTGTACCGGTGCGGCTGGAACGCGGCGACCACCCTTCGGTTGAAGCCCGACCGGGCGGCCGAGAGGGTGGCCTCGACCTCGGCGGGGTGGTGGCCGTAGTCGTCGACGAGGGTGACGCCCTTCACCTCGGCGACGATGGTGAAGCGGCGCTGCACGCCCTCGAAGGCCGCGAGGGCGTCGCGGGTCGCGTCGAGGGGCACGCCGAGTTCGTCGGCGACGGCGATGGTGGCGAGGCAGTTGAGCACGTTGTGCCGCCCGGGGACGCGCACGCTGAAGCGGCCGCAGTCCTCGCCGCGGCGCAGGAGGGTGAAGCGGGTGGTGGTGCCCTCGAACTCGGGGTCGGTGGCGACGTAGTCGGCCTGGGGGTTGGTGCCGTAGGTGACGTGTCGACGGTCGACGCGGGGGAGGATGTCCTGCACGTCGGGGTGGTCGAGGCACATCACGGCGAGGCCGTAGAAGGGGATGCGCTGCGCGAACTCGACGAAGGCGTCTTTGAGCTGCTCGTGCGAGCCGTGGTGGTCGAGGTGCTCGGGGTCGATGTTGGTGATGACCGCGACGGTGGGGGTGAGCTTCAAGAAGCTCCCGTCGCTCTCGTCGGCCTCGGCCACGAGGAGCTCGCCCTGCCCCGCGCGGGCGTTGGTTCCGATGGCGTTGAGCTTTCCGCCGATGACGACGGTGGGGTCGAGGCCCGCGGCGTGGAGCACGGTGGAGACCAGAGAGGTGGTGGTGGTCTTCCCGTGCGAGCCCGCGATGGCGATGCCGTACTTCAGTCGCATGAGCTCGGCGAGCATTTCGGCGCGGGGGATGACGGGCACGCCCTGGGCTTTCGCGGCGGCGACCTCGGGGTTCGCGCGGGCGACGGCCGAGGAGTAGACGACCACGTCGGCGCCGTCGGCGTTCTCGGCGCGGTGGCCGACGAAGGTGGTGGCGCCGAGCTCACGCAGGCGCCGGGTGGTGTCGCCGTCCTTCAGGTCGGAGCCCGAGACGGTGTAGCCGAGGGAGAGCAGCACCTCGGCGATGCCCGACATGCCGATGCCGCCGATGCCGACGAAGTGGATGTGCCGTACGCGTCCGCGGAACATGAGACGCGCGGGTTAGCAGCGGAGGGCGGTGGAGGGCAACCACGACAGGCGCGGCCGCGCTCGGAGACGGAGCGTGAGCGCGCGGACCCGGAGCGAATGCGCGGCACGAAGCAGAGCGCTCGGGCGCGGAGCGAATACGCGGCACAGAGCAGAGCGCTCGGGCGCGGAGCGAATGCTCCGCGACGGCCTGTGGTGCGTCCGATGACCTCGCGGCGCGGAGGGGGGGCATGCCGCACGTACGGGCGCGAGCGGTCGTACTGCGAGGGCCGCGTCGCCGCCGCGCCGCGTCCTCGCACGTAGAGTCCTCGCGACGAGAGGACGCGCGGCGACGGCCGCGCGGCCGGTGCGGCACGTCGATCCGCCCGTACGGGCGTCGTCGGACGCACCACGGGCCGCCGCCGAGCATCCGCTCCGCGCCCGGGCACGCGGCCCCGTCCGCTCAACCCTCGCTGCGCCACTCGCCGCCGATCTCCCTCCACGCGTCCCAGTCCTCTGGCACCCGCGGCCTCGACGCGTCCTCGTCCTCGTCCGGCGCGTGCCGCCCTCCGTGGTGCGCGCGGTTGAGCGCCTGCTCCAGCTCCGGGTGCACCAGGCAGCCGAGCGGCAGTCGGTGCGCCTCCACGGCGTCCAACAGCCATCGCTCCAAGGGCCTCACGCGCCCTCCCCCGCGGCTCTCCCTCGGCTCCACCGGGACATCGTCGCGAGCACCTCGGCGCGCACGCGCTCTCGCGCCTCGTCGCGGTCGCAGCCCGCGTCGAGCAGCGCGTCGTAGCGCGTGAAGCGATGGCGGATGTGCGCGATCACCGCGAGCTCCACCGCGTGCTCGGGGTACGCGTCTCCGCCCGACAACACCCCCACCCGCGACGTGCCCCGCCCGCACGCGAAGCGCGCCACCCGCAGCGCCTCCCCCCGCGGAACCCCCGGGAACCTCTCCCTCACCCGCGCCGCGAACGCGGCGAGCTCCACCGCGCCCGCGCGGGCGTGACCTCGTCGTGAGCGGCGCATCCGCCCACGCGCGACGTCACACCCACCGCCCGCGTCAGTGCGTCTTCGCCCCGCAGGTCTGGCACGTCGCCACGTCGGCGGGCGTCAGCCCCTTGCAGTACGGGCAGCGCACCACCAGCACCTGCCGCTCGATCACCTTCTCCACCGGCGGAGAGAACGGCGGCTGCGCGCTCGGCTGCGCGGGCTGCTGCATCCCCTGCGGCTGCTGCGGCTGCGACGGCGACCCCTGCGGAGGCCACTGCGGCTGCGGCTGCGACGGCGTGTGACCCTGCGCCTGCGGAGGCCACTGCGGCTGCGGCTGCGACGGCGTGTGACCCTGCGCCTGCGGAGGCCACTGCGGCTGCGGCTGCGGCGCGCCGGGGACCTGCATCCCCTGCGGCTGCTGCGGCCCGGCGTGCGTGCCCCACTGCGGCCACTGCCCCTGGGGCGCGGGCTGCGGCTGGCCCCAAGCGGGAGCGGGCTGCGGGCTCTGCCCCGGCATCACGCGGATCTCCTGCGCGCCGCACCACTTGGTGTCGCCGTCGTCGAACTGGATGAAGAACTTGGTGCTGCTCTCGTTCGCCTTGGCGATGTGGCCGTCGTACCAGGCCCCGCGCGTCCACTCGGCCGAGACGCGCATCCCCGGCTGGAGGTTCGTCGCCACCACGGGGGCAGCGCCCTTGCCGCTGTCGTAGCCGTCGTCCTCGTCCTCGCCCGGCCGCAGGCGGCTCGGCGGGAGCCACTTCGTGTCGCCGTCGTCGAACTGCACGAACCACATCGAGCCGTTGCTGTTCCCCTCGGCGATGGTGCCCGGGTACCAGTCGTCGTCGGTCCAGTCGGCCATCACCCGCGCGCCCACCTGGGGGCGCCACGCGCCCGCGGCCTTGCCCGCCGCTGCGCCCACCGCGCCCATCACGCGCACCTGCTCCGGGCCCACCCACGCCGAGTCGCCGTCGTCGAACTCGATGAAGTACTCCGCGGCGCCTCCGAAGCGCTGCCGCGCGTCGGCGATCACGCCTGGGTACCACCCGCCGTTCGACCACTGCGCCTTCACACGATCGCCTACGTTCGCCATAGGCCGCGGAGTCTACCCCGACCGCCGTCGCCGCGGTCACGGCCCCAGGGCAGCGCGACCGCGCATCACGGCAGGCGCTCGATGTCCTCGGAGGTGCAGCCCGTAGGAGCCACGAGCGGGTTGCACCGCGAGGGCGCGCCGCCGGGGATACGCGCGCCCACGCCGCCGTCGGGGAGGCTCCCCGGGAAGTCCGTCGAGATCACCTGCGCGCCGGAGTCGAGCGCGGCCTGATGCTCCGCCGGGTCGAGCGGGTCGGAGCCCGCCGTCCACGAGAACACCCGCACGATGTACCCCGCCCGCACCGCCGCGGGGACCTCCGGCGACCGGGCGTTGTTGAGCACGAGGAAGGCCGCGTAGGGCGCGCCGACGTTGGCGTCGATGAACATCAATCGCCCCGCGAGGTCGCGGCCGCCGTGCGTGTAGACCTCGCGCACGTTGTCGTGGCGGTCGACGGCGAAGAGCACGCGACCGCGCGAGGCCGCGAGGGTGGGCCAGCCGTGGTCACGCAGCGCCTCGGGGAGCGTCGCCGAGCTGCCCCTCACCTCGTCAGGCGTGATGACCATCTCGCGAGGGAAGACCGAGAGGATCTCGGCCTCCACCGCGGCGAAGCGGGTCTCGGCGGTGGCGTCGTCCCAGGCGTCCTTCGGCTCGAGCTGGATGAAGAGCGGGTGGTGGCCGGCGTGCGCGTCGCTCCATCGACGGATCAACCCCAGGCAGTCGGTGAAGAGGTCGCAGGTCGAGCGCGGGTCGAGGATCGGCAGGTGATAGACCCTGAAGCGCCCGCAGCGAGCGTCCCAACGGATGTCGAGCTCGAGCCCGCGCACGCCCTGGTCGTTGAGCTGCGTGTCGAGCGGGGCGTGCTCGTAGTCCCAGTCGGGGCCGAGGCGCTCGGGGCGCAGGTGGTAGCTGTTGTGCGTCGCGAGCGACTGGAGGTGGTTCATCCGAAGGGTGGCGTCCATCGGGCGCGCGGGGGCAGTGACCGTGCGCGGCGCGGGCTGTCCCAACGGCGCGGGGCACGCGGGGCCGCTGTCGACGGGCGCCTTCGGGACGTCCACAGACACGACGTCCATTTCGTCTGTCGCGTCGAGCGCGGCGTCGAGCGAAGCGTCGACCGAGGGCGCGTCCGTGGGGGGTGGCGGGTTCGAGGTCCCGCAGGCAGAGGCGAGCAACAACGGCGCGAAGACCCAGTGACGGCGAAGCATCGCGGGGAGAGTACCCGCGCGTCCCTCAATAGCGAACGGCCCCGGCCCCTGAAGGGGACCGAGGCCGCGCGAGGGCACTCTCCGCGGGTCGCCCGCGGGAGGTGTTCACTTCACTTCGTGAACTTGTAGCCCTCGCCCGAGAAGCGGCCCTGGCGCTCCTCGTCATCGTCGATCAGGTCGCGCTCGACGTTCGGGTCGAGCTCCTTGCGGCCCTGGGTGCGCCCCTGCTGCTGCGAGGTGCTGCGCTCCTTGCTGACGGAACCCTGCTTGCCGCTCACGTCGCCCTGGATGCGCTGGTTCTTCTGCGAGGGCTGCACCTGGCCGCCGGTCTGCTGCTTCGAGGACAGGCGCTCCTTGTCGCTCTGCATCGTCGAAGACTCGCGGTCGCCCTGGAGCTGCTTGTCGCGCGGGTTGGTGTTCTGAGGCATGACGCTTCCTCTCTTTCTCGGCGTGTGACGCCGTGCCCCTTCGCCTTCGACCGCCCGCCCCTCGTGCGCGGCACCTCTTCGGCGCCCTCGCGGGACAGCGGCTTCGCTCGGGGACCCACCGACAGTGCGCACCCCCACGCACACCCGCAAGGCGGTCACATCTCCTGACTCTGGGCGTCGCCCGCGTCTGGGCCCCGGTTCTCTGCGCGAAGCAGCGGGCGAGACCGCGCCACCCTCCGCGTGATGGCCCGCGGCCCTCGCCGCGACTCCTCCCAGGGTATCGGTGCATACCGGCGGCATGTATCCCCGCATACCTCCCAACCTATCGGTCGATACCTTCCGACCCTCGTGCCAACGGGTGACGCCCCCTCCCCGCGACCCCGCCGACGCCTTTTCACGCAACCCCTGACACCCGTCCCCGAACAGGCCCCCCGCGACGCGCCCTTGCGCCGCGAGGAGGCCCTCGATGGACACCGCCCTTCCCACGCCCCGCGCCGACCTCTCGTCGACGCTCCGAGCCTTCACCCGCTGGGCACGCGGCGCCCTCTCCCGCGGAGGCTCCCTGGACGTCGCCCGCTCCGTCGACGACCTCGAGCAAGACGTCTTCGCCGCGTGGGTCGCCGCGGGCTCACCCCGCGCCGATGACCCCGAAGCGCTCCAGGCGCTCCTGCGAGGGATGGCCGTCTACAAGCACCGCGACGCGCGGCGGGTGGCGCTGTCGCGCGGCCGCTTCCACGGAGCGCTGCCCGACGCCGAGCCCGCCGCGACGGGGCTCGACCCCGAGCGCGCCGCCCTCGCTCACGAGCTCCTCGGGAGCCTCTCGGAGAGCGACCGCGCCCTGGTGCTCGCCCACGCCGTCGAGGAGCGCCCCTTCACCGAGCTCGCCGCCGGCTCCCCCGCGAAGCCCTGGACGCTCCGCCGCCGCTACGACGCCGCCGTCGACGCGCTGAAGGACGAAATCGACGTCGTGCGTGTCGCGGAGGCGCCCCTCGACCCGATGGAGTCTGTGAGCGCCACGGTGGCGACTCGCTCCAACCAGGAGACCGACCATGCGCAAGACCATCTCTCAGCCCTGCCCCCCGTGTCCCATCGAGCGCGACGACGCCCCGACGAAGGTGGCCGCGTCCAACGACGTGCTCGCCGCCAACCGCGGCTCCCCGCACATCGCGCCCGGTGCGCTCCCGCCCTGGCCGCGGGGCGCCATGATCTGCACCGACGCCTCGCTGCGGCGCACGCAGATCACCTGGGTGCCCGAGACGAGCTACGCCGAGCTCGACGGCGCCCTGGCCGAGCTGGGCGCCGCGCCGGAGCGGGTCACAAAGGTCTGCGGCCCCCTCGCCCCCGACGTGTCGAACGCTCCGGCGCTCCGGTCACGCATCAACGACCTGAGCGTCACCACGAAGCACCTGCGCGACCTGCTGGCCGTCTCGGAGCAGCAGTTGGAGATCGCGCTCTCCGACGCGCACGGGATGGTGAAGGGCACCGAGAAGGTGCTCCGTATCGCGGTGGAGCGCGACCCCGCCGTGGCCTCGAGCTTCGCGCGAGGTCTTCCGCTACGGGCGGAGCACGCGGGGCTCAATTTTCCTCGGGCCGCGAGCGGGCAGCGCCTCCGCGAGGAGGAGAAGAAGGCCAGGGAGCGCGAGGCCGCCAAGGCGAACACGCCCGACCCGGCCCCGCGAAGGAGCCCCCCAGAAGGAGGGTCTGGCGAAGGAGGGCTGACCCCTCAACGCCCTTCCCCGGTCAGCCGCCGCAGAACGAGCGGTGGGCGACCGGCGGGGATCGTCACTCCGTCCCTCACCCCCGCGAACACCCACCGCAGTCCTCCCGCACCCGGCGTTCACGTCCTCTGCCAGCGGGCTCCACCGACGAGAGCGTCTGCCACAGCATCACGCTCTTCCCTCGGTACGCCCGGTCGTTCGCGATGGACCTCAGCCCCACCAGCGCCTTCGCGCTGTAGGTCACCTCCCCGTCCACGCCGGTGAGCGCGCGGTTCCACGCGATGGCCTCCAGCGCCTCGGGCGTCGCGTAGCCGTAGCCGCCACCGATCGCTCCGTGAAAGAGCCTCCACCGCGGTCGAAGGGACATCCACCGCGCCTCGCCCGTGCGCGCCGCGAGCCACTTCGCCGTCTCGCGCACCACCCGCCCCACGATCAGGTCGTTGCACACCGCGCGGTGCGTGATGCGCACGCCGATCACCTCGGTGGGCCACTTCAGCCACGCCGCGCCCAGCGCCAGCGCCGCGAGCGTGCCTGACGAGCCCGTGGGCAGCACGATCGCGTCGGGCCGCGGGCACTCCCCCGCCTCGACCTGCGCGGCGAGCTCCAGCATCGCGTCGACGTACCCGAGGTTCGCCCGCGGGTGCGACGCGCCAGGAGCGATGAAGAAATCCCCGCGCTCGCGGTGATACCGCCGCCACGCCCTCCACGCGGTGCGCGCGTAGCCGCCGCCGTAGACCAGCTCCGCGCCCGCGCTCAGGTCCGTTCGGATCGCCTTGCGCGCGAACGCCGTCACGGGCTGGTCGAACATCACCGCCGTCACGGGCAGGCCCAGCGCCCGGCCGAAGATCGACGTCGCCATCACCTGCGTCGACGCGAGCCCGCCCACGGTGAGCACCCGCTTCGCGCCGCGGTCGAGCGCGTCGGCCATCACGAACTCGTAGCGGCGCACCTTGTTGCCGCCGTAGAGCCTCGACGCGAGGTCGTCGCGCTTCACCCAGAGGTCGTCGTGGCCCATCACGTCGGCGATGGCGTCGGCCCGGTGCACGGGCGTCGGCGCCTCGACCAGCGGCACCCACGGCAGCGTCGCGAGCTTCGCGAAGCGCTCGAAGACCCGCGGACGCGCTCGTTCCGTCACCGCCGTCGCGACGCTCACCGGGTCACGGTACAACAGCGCCCACCCGCCATGGCCCTCGACGACGACGACGCCGCGACCACCGCGCTCCCGCCCCCCACCGTGCCCCTGCGGCTCACCCGCGGGAAGGTCTCGGTCGCGCACCTGATGAACGATTGGTACATCGCCTGCGCGAGCGACGAGCTGCGGGGGGCGCCCCTCGCGCGCACGGTGCTCGGCGTGCCGATGGCGCTGTTCCGCGACGAGAGCGGAAAGGCCGTCGCCGCCCTCGACCGCTGCCCCCACCGCAACGTGCCGCTCTCGCCCGGAAAGGTGGTGAACGGGCAATTGCAGTGCCCCTACCACGGCTGGCGCTTCGACGGAGAGGGCCGCTGCCGCGCGATCCCCACGCGCGCGACGGACGACACCGACGTCGTGGGTCGCCGCGTCCCCGTGTTCCCCGCGCGTGAGCAGGACGGCTTCGTCTGGGTGGTGCCCACCCCCGGCGCGACGCCCGCGCGCGAGCCCTATCGCTTCGCGCTGCTCGACGCCCCCGGCTACGACCACGTGCGCCAGGTCGTCACCGCGCCGGGGACGCTCCACGCCACCATCGAGAACGCGCTCGACGTGCCGCACACGGCCTTCTTGCACAAGGGCTTGTTCCGCGGAGACAGCCGCGGCCTCTCGCTGGAGGTGATCGTTCGGCGCACGAACGACCGCGTCGAGGCCGAGTACAAGGGCGAGTCACGGCCCCCCGGCCTGGTAGGGCGACTCCTCTCTCCGAGCGGCGGCGAGGTGGAGCACTTCGACCGCTTCGTACTGCCGAGCGTCGCCGAGGTGGAGTACCGGCTGGGGCCGGAGAACCACCTGCTGGTCGCGAGCGCGATGACGCCGGTGAGCGACTTCGAGACGAGGATCTACGCGGTGGTGAGCTTCAAGCTCCGCGCGCCGCACGCCGTGGTGAAGGCCGCGCTCAAGCCCGTGGCGCTGGCCATCTTCAAGCAGGACGCCGCCGTGCTCGGCCAGCAGACCGCGCAGATCAAGGCCTTCGGCGGGGAGCAGTTCGCCTCCACCGAGATCGACGTGCTGGGCCGACACATCTGGCGCCTCCTGCGCGCGGCCGAGGGCGGAGACACCGTGAGCCCCACCGAGGAGCGCGTCACCCTCGTGGTGTGAGCGCCGTTGTGAGGACGCGGGACGAAGGTCCCGCGGAGGGGCGCGGTACGAGCACCCGCGGTCGCGCCTGCGTCAGTTCAGCTGCTCACACGGCAGCTTCACGCGCACGACCCAGCCCACGTCGGCGCGGCGCACCTCGGCGCTGCCTCCGAGCGGAGCGACGCGACCGCGCACCGACGCGAGCACCCGCCGCGTGCGCAGCGTCTCTCCCTCAGGGCCGTCGTCGTGCACCTCGAGCACGAGGCCCCCTTCGCCGCGCCGCATCGACACCGTGATGCTGCTCGGAGAGGTGTCGCGGATCGCGTGGTCCGCGGCCTCCTGCGCGATCTTCAGCACCTGCTGCCGCAGGCGATGCGCCGGCGCGACGAGCCCTCGCACCTCGGCGTCGACGGTCACCACCACGCCCGCGGCGGCGCCCCGCGCGGTGAGCGTCGCGCGGATGCGCTCGATGAGCGCCTCCCAGCTCCCGGGCTCGGCGTTGTCGCGCTCCTTGTCGTCGTCCTTCGCGGCGGAGGTGGTGACGGCGCGCATCGCGCGCGAGAGGCTCACCGCGGCGGTCACCGGGTCGGTGGTCCTCTCGGACTCCTTCGCCTCGGGCTTCGCGCGGGCGAGCGCGCGGCGCTCGTTGAGGAGCGTCTCTCGCTCCGAGAGCACCCACGCGAGCGCGTGCGTCGCGCGGGCCATGAAGATGTGCGCCATCGTCGCGAGCCCCATCGCGAGCGCGTAGGCCGCGAAGGGCGCGTTCACCGCCGCGCGCCACAGGAGCCCGAGGAGCACCGACGAGGCCCCCACCAGCACCATCCTCGGCGGCGGGACCCTCACCCCCAAGAGCACCAGCGCCACGCCGTGCAGCATCGCCGCGACCGCGAAGGGCGCGCGCGCGCTCGCCCCGAGGCCCGCGAGCGACACGAGGAGCAGCGACCACGCGATGTCGTCGGCGAGGCTCCAGTGGGCCTCGCGGCCGCTCCACGCGACGCACACCGACGCGGCGAGCATCGCGGCGCCCGCGAGCAGCACCGACGCGAGGGTCGGAGGCGCGAGCCACGCGGCCACCGTGGGCAGGAGCCACGCGGCGAAGGGGAGGACGAGGGCCGCCGCGGCGAGGGCGAGCAGGGTGAGCCTCCTCTGTCGCGCTTGCCGTACGTCGAGGAGCACCGACACCATCCGCGTGGAGGGGGAGAGTAGCGCCGAACGTTACGGGTGGGTACCCGGCGGGTTACGGGTCTTTGCGCCCTTCACGCCGCGGCTTCGGGGGGATCGACGGCGGCGCCATCGCCTCGACGGTGTCGGACGATGAGAGCGGCTCCTCGTCGGGCTCGGGCTCGGTCGTGGGCGGCGTGCGCGACGGCGGCGCCATCGCCTCGTCCGCCGAGGGCGTGGGCGGGAGGTCTTCGTCTGCGCGGTCGGGGTCAGGGTCGGCGGGCGTGACAGGGCGCTTGGGCGTAGGGGACATGGCGCGGCCTCCGCGTCGGAGCGGTGTCTTCGTTGGAGCCACCGACCCGCCGTGAGGGTTCGGCGCGCGCCGCTACGGAGAGAGCCCCGCGACGCTCGCGCGGCCGTTCTCGAGGTGCCCGGCGAAGCGCCGCGAGAAGCTCGCGTCGGCCGCGGTGGTCACGGTGAGCGCGTACCAGCCCTGGCCCATGGTCGACACGTCCCAGACGCGGGTGGCGGTGGCGCCTGGCGCGACGGTGTCGCTCCACGGCCCGTCGGTGCGGTAGCGCGTGGCCGCGGTGGCGAAGGTCACCGGGGTCGTGCCGCGGTTCGCGTAGGTGAGCGTGAGGGTGCCCGCGTCGGGCTGGAGCGACGAGGTCACCTCGATCACGTCGCAGCCGACGTTGAGGTCCCCCGTGAACTGCCGCTCGAAGCCGTTGGGCCCCGTGGCGGTGAGGTCGTAGCGGCCGCCGCCGTAGGTGACGACGGAGAAGTAGTCCTCGAGCGTGGCGCCGGGGGCGACGTCGTACTGCCACGGCCCGTCGGTGCGGAAGCGGTTGGCCTGCACGGCGAAGTGCGTCGCGGCGGCGCCCGCGTTCGACATGGCGATGTAGAAGCGGCCCGCGGCGCAGTCGGTGCGAGAGGTCGCGTCGGGCTGGTACGGGAGCGCGCGCGCGGGTCGCATCCCTCGCTCCTGCGCGGGGACGCTCTGTATCGCGGGGGGCGTGGGTGTGCGGATCGTGCACGACGCGCCGGTGATCGCGGGGAGCGTCGGCGGGGTGAAGTCGGGGTGGGCGAAGTCGAAGGCCGAGGTGAGGTCGCCCACGGCCTGTCGTCGCCACGCGCTGATGTTGGGCTCGCGCACCCCCGTCCACAGCTCGAGGAAGCGCAGCACCGAGGTGTGGTCGGACACCTCGGAGTCGACGAAGCCTCCGCGCGACCAGGGCGACACGACGATCATCGGCACGCGGTTGCCGAGCCCGATGGGCGCGCCTCCGACGAACTCGTCGGGCGTGCCCGAGGGAGGGACCGGAGGCGCGACGTGGTCGTAGAAGCCTCCGTTCTCGTCGTAGTTGATGAACAGCACCGTCGAGCGCGCGACCGCGGGGTTCTCGTTGATCGCGGCGATGATCTGCTGCGTGAGCGCCTGCCCGAGCGAGAGGGAGTACGGCGGGTGCTCGCTCTGCGCGGTGGGCGCGATGATCCACGAGACGCGCGGGAGCTCGCCGCTCATCACGTCGTCGCGGAAGGCGTTGGCGACGTTGGTGGCCCGGCGCATCCCGCGCTCGTAGAGGGGGTCGCCCGCGTGGGCGTTCTTGAACGCGGCGAACCACGCGAGGGCGTTGTCGTCGTAGTTGTCGAAGGCCTGGTAGACGCGCCACGAGACGCCGGCCTGCTGGAGCCGCTCGGGGTAGGTGGTCCAGGTGAAGCCCGCCGAGGGCTCGTGGTTGTCGATCACCGGCCCGCCGCCCACGCCCGCGGTGTCGATGGTGCCGGTCATGAGGTAGAGGCGGTTGGGGTTCGTCGGCCCGACCACGGAGCAGTGGTAGGCGTCCATCACGGTGTAGGCGTCGGCGAGGGCGTAGTAGAGCGAGAGGTCCTCGCGGGCGTAGGCGCTCAGCGCGACGGGGCCCTTCGCGGGCACCCAGCGGTCCCAGTCTCCGCCGTGCCACGCGGTGTGGCCTGAGCCCCAGTCGTGGGCCACGTCGGGGATGCACCCGAAGGGCGTGTGGTACGGCAAGAGCTCGCCGCTCCCGTTCGGCTGGTGTAAGACCGACGCGCCCGAGCGGAGGCGCAGCGCGGCGGGGTCCTCGAAGCCGCGCACGCCGCGGAGCGCGCCGAGGTAGTGGTCGAACGAGCGGTTCTCCTGCGTGAAGATCACGACGTGCTGCACGTCGCGGATCGTCCCCGTGAGCGGCGGGAGCTGCACGTCGCGCGGCGCGGGGACGTCGGTCACGTCTTCGCCGCCGTCGACGACGGCGACCTCGGGCGCGTCGATCGAGGGGGCATCGACGGCGGGGACGTCGACGGGAGGGACGTCGTAGGCGGGCACATCGACGCCCGCGTCGGCGACGGCGGGCGCGTCGTCGCAGGCCGGCAGCGCGGCGCAGAGGACGGTCAGCGCGAGCGAGACACCACGTCGACGGCGGGGAGACATCGCCGCGAGGGTACACGGCCCGCCGCGTCGCGGGGCGCGGCCGTCGCTCAGCGCAGGAGCGCCGTCACCGCGTCGCGGAGGGCTTCGAGGTCGAAGGGCTTGTCCATCACGCCGATGGCGCCGACCTCGCCCGCGGCGCGCTTGATGTCTTCGTCGCTGAAGGCGGTGAGCACGAGGATGGCGGTGCCCGGGAGGCAGTCGCGCAGGATGCTCAGCGCCTCGATGCCCGTGCAGCCGGGCATACGAACGTCGGTGAGGAGGATCTCCGGCGGCGCGCCGTCGTCCTCGCAGATCTGCGCGGCCTGCTCCAGCAGCTCGATGCCGTCGCGGGCCTCGATCACGCGAAAGCCCTCGCGCTGGAGCGTGTGCTTGATGAGGTAGCGGAGCTCGTCGTCGTCCTCGGCGACCAGCACGCGCGGGAGCCAGTTGCCGTCGTTCGCCCACAGCGAGCGGAGCGTGTGACCCACGGGCATCCCCTTCTGGGCGCCATCCTTTGGAACAGACATTGGAGGACCGCCTTTCCGACGATGTTCGCGCTCGCGTCGGAGCAAGGCCCGTTCCCCGCGCGCGTCGCGCCGCGCGAGCCCCGCGCGCCGCGCGAGGCCGCGCCTGGCGACGTCCCAGGAGTACACACCGGGGGCATTTTTTCCCCGCGCGTCACCGCCGCCCCGCGCGGCGCGGAGGGCTAGGTCTCGCCATGCCCGTCGCGACGCTCCTCGGGCGGAACACCCGCGTCACGCGCAAGCTCGTCCTCGCGGTGCTCGCGGTGACGCTGCTCGTGGGCGCCGTGAACGCGGCCCTGCACGTTCGCCGCGAGCAGCAGGTCTTCACCGACGACATGGTGCGCGACCACCACTTCATCGGCCGCACGCTCCTCGGCGCGTGGCGCGGCGTCTACCGCGCGAGCGGCGCGGCCGCGGCCGACGCGATGGTGCGCGAGGCCGACGAGCGCTTCCCCGAGATCGACGTGAAGATCGTCCCCGTCGACGCGCCGGCCGCGCGGTGCCTCTCTCTCGCGCGGGGCGGAGAGTGCAGCCGCCTCCAGCGCCGCCGCTTCGTGAGCGTCTTCTCCGCGCCCGAGGCGGCCTTCGGCCCGCGCGCGCTGCTGGTGAGCGAGTCGACGGAGCCCCTGGAGCGGTATTTCCTCGGCAGCCTCGCGCGCAACTCGGCCATCTCGCTGCTGGTGATGCTGGTGACCACGGCGCTCATCACCTCCTTCGGCGAGCGCTTCGTCGGCCGCCCCGTGCGCGCCCTGCGCGAGAAGGCCCGGCGCGTCGGCGGCGGAGACCTCAGCGGCCCCCTCCACCTGCGCGACGACGACGAGCTCTCGGAGCTCGCCGAGGAGATCAACCGCATGTGCGAGCGCCTCGACGTCGCGCAGCGCGCGGCGGCGGCGCAGCACGCGGCGCACATCGAGACCATCGAGCAGCTCCGTCACGCCGACCGGCTGCGCACCGTGGGCGTGCTCGCGTCGGGCCTCGCGCACGAGCTCGGCACGCCGCTCAGCGTGGTGCTCGCGCGCGCGGGCCTGCTCGCTGAGGGTCCCCTGGCCGCCGAGGAGGTCGCCGAGAGCGCGCGGGTCATCGCCGACCAGACGCGGAAGATGACCGCGATGATCCGTCAGCTCCTGGGCTTCGCGCGCCGCAAGGCGACGGAGAAGGCGCGGGTCGACCTCTCGGAGGTGATCTCGCAGGGCGCGGCGCTGGTGAGCCCGGTGGCGCGCGGCGCGCGGTCGCGGGTGGAGGTCACCACCGCGGGGGAGTGCTGGGCGCGGGTCGACGCCGAGCAGGTGCAGCAGGTGTTGATGAACCTGGTGATGAACGCGATCCAGGCGATGCCGGGCGGAGGGCTCGTGCGCGTGGGAGTGAGCGAGGTCGAGCGCGACGCGCCGGCCGACGTGGCGAGCGGTGCGCGGCGGTGGTGCCGGGTGACCGTCGACGACGAGGGCACGGGCGTCGCGCCGGAGCACCGCGCGCAGGTGTTCGACCCCTTCTTCACCACGAAGGACGTCGGCGAGGGCACTGGGCTCGGGCTGTCGGTCTCGTACTCCATCGCGCGCGAGCACGGCGGCTGGATCGAGCTCGAGCCCCGCGCGCCGAGGGGGACCCGCTTCTCGCTCTTCGTGCCCGCCGACAGCGCGTAGAGAGGGAGCCCGAAATGCCGAGAGGCCGATTTCCTCTTCGGAAACCGGCCTCTCAGTGGGTTGGTTGCGGGGGCAGGATTTGAACCTACGACCTTCGGGTTATGAGCCCGACGAGCTACCAGGCTGCTCCACCCCGCGTCAGGGGATGAGGGTTGTACCCAGGCGCCCCTCGACGGTCAACACCCATTTTCTCTCCCGATGTCTTTTTGCGCCGCGTTCATCTTTCGGGAGGGGGGTTCACAATACCGAACGCGGACCTATGATCGCGCCGCTCCGGCGCCAGGGACGAGGGCGCCGCGACCCACAGGAGGAGTTCCATGAGCACCGAGACCACGCAGGCCGCGCCGCGCATTCCGACGATCCTCTCGACGGCGCCCGACTTCACGGCGACCAGCACCCAGGGGCCCTTCACGCTCTCTGACGCCACCAAGGCGGGCAAGTGGGTGG
Organism: Polyangiales bacterium; assembly: GCA_041389825.1. GTDB lineage: Bacteria > Myxococcota_A > Polyangia > Polyangiales > JAEYZO01. The sequence continues at coordinate 71,336 of JAWKRC010000011.1, forward strand.
TGCTCTTCTCGCACCCCGCGGACTTCACCCCGGTGTGCACCACCGAGCTCGTGCGCTTCGCGCAGCTCCAGGACGAGTTCGACAAGCGCAACGTGCAGCTCGTCGGCCTCTCCATCGACTCGATCTACGCCCACCTCGAGTGGCTCAACCAGATCGAGAAGAACTGGAGCGTCGAGGTCCGCTACCCCCTCATCGCCGACCTCGACATGAAGGTGGCCTCCCTCTACGGGATGGTGCACCCCGGCGCGTCGCAGACCGCCACGGTGCGCGCGGTGTTCATCATCGACCCGAACCAGCAGATCCGCGCGCTGATCTACTACCCCCTCACCAACGGCCGCTCCGTCGACGAGGTGCTGCGCATCGTCGACGCGCTGCAGACCAACGCGAAGCACTCCGTCGCTACCCCCGAGGGGTGGAAGCCCGGCGACAAGGCCATCGTCCCCCCGCCCGCGACCTACGCCGCCAAGCGCGAGCGCGAGGCCGACCCCAACGTCGAGCGCACCGCGTGGTGGTTCTCGAAGAAGAACGTCGGCTGAGCCGGTAGCCCGCTCAGAGCGTGTTTATGCCGAAACCCGACGGATCGCGAAGAGACACGAGTCGGGCAAGGAACGGCGCCGAAGCAATACCGGGGGTATTGCGAGGTGGCGTGACGCCGACCGACGACGTGGATCTGAAGCGAGGCGTCGGGAATTCGGCGTAAACACGCTCTCAGACCCCGCCCCGTCCCGCCGGGCGCGCCATGGGCTTCTGCTTCGGCCCCGCGCCCTTCGCCTTCGCCTTCGCCTTCGCTCCAGCGCCCTTCGGCCCCGCGCCCTTCGCTCCGGCACCCTTCGCTCCGGCACCCTTCGCTCCGGCGCCCGGCTTCGCGCCCGCGCGCGGCGCGTCGGCTTTCACCTTGCGCGGCCGCGTCGGCTTCTCGCTGCGCTCGTCGTCGTCGTCGTCGCCCTCGCGCGACTCCCTGCGCTCGGCGGCCTCCTGCGCGCGGAGCCACGTCGCGCGGAGCTTCGTGACCTCGTCGTCGGTGAGCGTGCGGCTCTCTCCCGGCCGCAGCCGCTCGGCGGTGAGCCCCGCGAAGTGCGTGCGCACGAGCCGCATCACGAAGAGCCCCGTGGCCTCGGCCATGCGGTGGATCTGACGGGTGCGCCCCTCGCGGAGCGTGACCTCGATCCAGGTGCTCCCGCGGGTGCCCGGCGCGCCCTCGGCCTCGGTGCCCGGCGGCGCGTGGCGGAGGATGCGCACCTCGGCGGGCTGCGTGCGCGTGGGGCGCTTCTCGCCCTCGACGGGCGGCAGGTCGAGGCCCTCGCGCCAGGGCTGGAGGTCTTCGTCCTCGAGGTCTCCGCGCACCTTGGCGACGTAGGTCTTCGGCACGTGACGCTTGGGGTGCAACAGCGCCTGCGCGAGCGCGCCGTCGTTGGTGCAGAGCAAGACCCCCGAGGTGTGAAAGTCGAGGCGCCCCACGGGGAACACCCGCGCCGGGAGGTTCTTCAAGAGCTCGGCGACGGTGGGCCGACCCTCGGGGTCGTTGAGGGTGGTCATCACCCCGCGCGGCTTGTGGAGCAGCGCGTACACCATGGGCTCGCGCACGATGCGCCGGCCGTCGACCTCGACCTTGTCGCGCCGCGGGTCGACGCGGACGCCCATCTCGGTCACGACGCGCCCGTTCACGCGCACGCGCCCCGCGGCGATGAGCGCCTCGCACTGACGGCGCGAGCTCACGCCCGCGCTCGCCAACACCTTCTGCAACCGCTCGCCCTTGGGCTTGTCGATGTTCATGGGGGCCGCGGAAGCTACACGCGGCCCGAGGCGATCACACCGCGAGGGTCAGGGCGTGGCCGCGGGCTGCGCCGCAGGCGCGGGCTGCGCTGCGGGCTGCGTGGCGGCGGGCTGCGTGGCGGGAGCGCCCGCGTCGGCGTTGGGGGCGGCGCCGGGCGCGGGGTCGAGCGGGGCGATGGGCACGCGCACGGGCGCGACGCGGTCGACGCGGTCCCAGCGGTCGGCGCGGCCGTCGTGGTCGTAGTCCCACCCGATGCGGACCACGTGCGCGTGGGCGTCGTAGAACTCCCAGTAGTCGGGGCGGAACTCCGGCGAGCGGTCGTTCGAGAGCTCGCGCTCGGCGCGGTAGGGCCGGTGCTCGCGGTAGTAGATCCGCATGTCGACCTGGCCGTCGTGGTCGGAGTCGAACTCCCGCCGCACCACCTCGCCGCCCTCGAAGTACGTGATGACGTCGATGTGGCCGTCGAAGTCGCGGTCCTCCTCCTCGCGGAGGGTGCGGCCCTCGTCGTTGTAGAAGCGGAAGACGTCCTTGGTGCCGTCGTGGTTGAGGTCGGCCTCGCGGCAGACCAGCACCGAGTGCACCGCGCCCGCCTCGCCCATGGTCTGGTAGACCTTGCGCACGTCGGGCACGCCGTCGCCGTTGGTGTCGTACTCGCTCGCCGTGCGCCCCGGCCGCGTCGCGTCGCAGCGGCTGCGGTCCTCCGCCGAGTTGCCGGTCTGCATCCCCGTCGCGCTGCGCAGCACCATCCGACGCGACGACGTCGTCGTCGACGAGCACGCGGCCAGCATCGCCAGGAGCCCCAAGGCCCGCACCGTGGTCTTCATGGAGTGCTCCCGCTCTGGGCGCTCGGGGTCGTCGTGGGGGTCGTGGTCGTCGGCGCGGTCTCGGCGGGCGCCACCGGGGTCGACACCCCGAGGCCCCCTTGCGGAGGCGTCGCGGGCGGCGTCGCCGTCGGCGTCGCGGGCGCGCCTGCGTCCGCGGAGTCGGCGTCGGGGGTGCCGTCGTGGTTCGAGTCCACCGCCGACCAGGTGAGCCGGCCCTGGTCGTCGAAGCGCTCCCAGGTGTCGACGCGGCCGTCGCCGTCAGAGTCGCGGCGCAGCTCCGCGACGTGCCCGTTGCGGTACTCCCGCCACGTGTCGGTGCGGCCGTCGAAGTTGGTGTCGAGGATGTCCCTCACCACCACGCCGCCCTCGAAGGTCGCCACCACGTCGACGCGGCCGTCGAAGTCGTAGTCGTCCTCGACGCGCGTGACCTGACCGCTCGCGTCGAACCAGCGGTAGATGTCGACCCGCCCGTCGAAGTTCGCGTCGGTCTCCCGGCACCGCGGGCGCCCGTCGACCATCTGCGTCCGCACGTCGGGTCGCCCGTCGCCGTTCACGTCGCGCGTCTCGGCGCTGCCCGTGACGCACTCCTCGTGCGGCATCGGCTCGCCCCGCGGCTCCCGCGACGGGTCGACGTTGTTGCGGCGACCCACGCCGCTCGCCGCGTCGCTGGAGCTGCACCCCAACGCCGCCAGCACCACCAACCCCAGCCAGCTCCTGCTCATCGTTGCTCCGGCGGCCTCCGATCGGCCCGGTACTCTAGTGACCCCACGTTACCGCCTGCAAGCACGGCGTCATCACCCCCGCGAAAGCGCCGCGCCGAGGGCCGGGCCCCGCGATTTCCCAGGGCTTCCAGGGCTTTGACCCCGCGCACCCCGATCAAGCCACCGAAACCAATGTAGTTTTCCCATCGGGCCGCCCCCCCGGGCGGGTGGAGTGCATTGACAGCACACGTACCGGCATCTAGGGTACATCCAGCCCGGAGATGCCACGGGTCGCGAGGTGGATCGTGGACGAGAAGCTCGGGGACATCGCGGACACCGACTTCCCGCGAGACGATGCCCCGACGGTCCCCCAGGTCAGGGAGAGCGCACCTCCGCCCGAGTGGCGGCAACCGGGACGAAGAGCGATGCCCCGCAAGAAGGTCTCGACCACGATCTATATCGAGCCCGAGCAGCTCGAGATGCTCAAGCTGCTCAACGAGCGCACCAAGGTGCCGATGGCCGAGTACATCCGCGAGGGCATCGACCTGGTGCTGCAGAAGCACGCCGACAAGCTGCCGGGTCAGCTCTCTCTGGAAGGCTCGCCGACTCCGCGCCGCAGCGCGGGCAACGGCGGCGCGCCTGGTGCGCCCACCGGCTCCACGGGCTGACGCCCGCCCTCGCCCCCGCCTCCCGCGTCCACGCCGTCATCATCCCCGTGAGAGTCACCCCGCGCGCGTCGCGGCGCTCAGAAAGCGCCGCCTCGCTGGCGCCCACTCGCGGGAATCTGCTAGACGGTCCGCCGCCCCACCATGCCCACGGACCCGTCGCAGATCCGGAACTTCTCGATCATCGCTCACATCGACCACGGCAAGAGCACGCTGGCCGATCGCATCCTCCAGTTCACCGGCGCGCTCAGCGACCGCGAGCTGAAGGAGCAGTTCCTCGACAAGATGGACATCGAGCGAGAGCGCGGGATCACCATCAAGGCCCAGCACGTCCGCCTGCGCTACAAGGCCGACGACGGGGTGACCTACCAGGTCAACCTCATCGACACGCCGGGCCACGTCGACTTCACCTACGAGGTCTCGCGCTCCCTCTCCGCGTGTGAGGGCGCCCTGCTGGTGGTCGACTCCACCCAGGGCGTCGAGGCGCAGACCCTCGCGAACGTCTACCTCGCCATCGACGCGAACCTCGAGGTCATCCCGGTCTTGAACAAGGTCGACCTGCCCAGCAGCGACGTCGACCGCGCCCGCCAGGAGATCGAAGACGTCGTCGGCCTCGACGCGAAGGACGCCATCCTCGCCTCGGGCAAGACCGGCATCGGCGTGAAGGACATCCTCGAGTCCGTCGTGCGCCGGGTGCGGCCGCCCGTGGGCGACGCGAGCGCCCCGCTGCGCGCGCTGCTCTTCGACTCCTGGTACGACCCGTACCGCGGGGCCGTGAGCGTGGTGCGCGTGATGGACGGCACCCTGCGCAAGGGCGACAAGGTCTACTTCATGGCCACGCAGCGCGAGTACGAGTGCACCGAGATCGGTGTGTTCACCCCGCACGCGGTGGCCCTCGACGAGCTCGGGCCCGGCGAGGTGGGCTTCATCGCCGCCAACATCCGCTCGGTGCACGACACCCGCATCGGCGACACCATCACCCACGCCAAGCGCCGGGCAGAGTCTCCGCTCGCGGGCTTCAAGGACGTGAAGCCCATGGTGTTCGCCGGGATCTTCCCGACCGACTCCGCGGACTACGCCGACCTGCGCGACGCGCTCGACAAGCTGAAGCTCAACGACGCGAGCTTCAGGTTCGAGCCCGACACCTCCGAGGCGCTGGGCTTCGGGTTCCGCTGCGGCTTCCTGGGCCTGCTCCACATGGAGATCATCCAGGAGCGGCTGGAGCGCGAGTACGACCTCGACCTCATCACCACGGCCCCCTCGGTGGTCTACAAGGTCTTCCTGCGCACGGGCGAGGCGATCGACGTCGAGAACCCCGCGCGGCTGCCCGACATGGGCAAGGTCGAGCACATCGAGGAGCCGTACCTCAAGGTCACGGTGCACACCCCGTCGAACGCCGTCGGGGCCATCATGCAGCTCTGCCAGGACCGACGCGGCTCGCAGATCGGGATGCAGTACGTGGGCGCCGACCGGGTGATCCTCACCTACGAGATCCCCATGAACGAGGTGCTCTTCGACTTCTTCGACCGCCTGAAGAGCGCCTCGCGGGGCTACGCCTCGATGGACTACGAGCTCATCGGCTACCGCCGCGGCGACCTCGTGCGCGTCGACATGCTCGTGAACGGCGAGCCCGTCGACGCCCTCAGCGTGATCATCAACCGCGAGCGCTCGCAGCGCCGCGGCCGAGAGCTCGCCCAGAAGCTCAAGGAGGTGATCCAGCGGCAGCAGTACGAGGTGGCCATCCAGGCGGCCATCGGCGGGAAGATCATCGCGCGCGAGACCATCGGCGCGGTGAGGAAGAACGTGACGGCCAAGTGCTACGGCGGAGACATCACCCGCAAGCGCAAGCTCCTCGAGAAGCAGAAGGAGGGCAAGAAGCGCATGAAGGCCGTGGGCAACGTCGAGATCCCGCAGGAGGCCTTCCTCGCGATCCTCAAGGTGGACTGAGGTCCGCCCCTCACCCTCAGACTCGGAGCGTGAACCCCGCATGAACCAGACCTGGCAGGACCGACTCTGGTACCTCGGCTGGTACTTCCTCATCCCCGGCGCGCTGGCCTTCGCCACCGTGCGGGGCCTCGCCGCGGCGGGCGTGACCGAGGACGAACCGTGGAAGTACCTCCTCGCCTTCGCCGTGCTCGAGGTCGTGGTGCTCGGCATCCGCGACCGGATCTACGGCGCCAAGGGCGCGGGGGGCGTGGCCGACATCCGCGCGGTGCGCGCCGAGGCCATCGAGATCGACAAAGAAGCCGCCCGGCTCACGCAGAAGCACAAGCTCCCCGAGGCGAAGCAGGCCGAGATCGACGCCGCCCGCAAGAACCTCAAAGACGCCGTCGACGCCCGCGACGCGGCCCGCGCGTCGAAGGCCGTGCGCGCGCTCGACTCGGCCCTCGAGCGCAACTACGGCGAGCAGAGGAAGGGCACCACCCGCGAGTACGTCGAGGCCATCGGCCTCGCGGTGCTGGTCGCGCTGGGCATCAGGGCCTTCGTGGTCGAGGCCTTCAAGATCCCGTCTCCGTCGATGTATCCGACGCTCTACGAGGGCGACAACATCTTCGTGAACAAGCTCTCGTTCGGGCCGCTCCTGCCCTTCACCAACCGCAGGCTCTTCGACGGGGGCCTGCCCACGCGCGGCGACGTGGTGGTGTTCATCTTCCCGAACGACCCGTCGAAGGACTACATCAAGCGCGTGGTGGGCCTGCCGGGCGACCGCGTGCAGGTGCGCGAAGACGGCACGGTGGAGATCAACGGCAACGCCCTCCCCCGCTGCGAGGTGGGCGCGTGGCGCGGCGACGACGGCGACCGCAACAGCGCCGACGAGCCCGAGCGCAGGCTCTTCCTCGAGTGGGCGGGGGCGCGGCGATACCTCGTGCTCCAGTCGCGCGAGGCGTCGAGCTGGCGCGGCACCACCTACTGCACCCAGACCCCGTGCACGGTGCCGCCCAACAGCCTCTTCGTGATGGGAGACAACCGCGACAACTCGCAAGACTCCCGCTTCTGGGGCTTCGTCCCGATGCAGAACGTGAAGGGCAGGGCCATGCGCATCTGGTGGTCGAACCCGCCCGGCGGCGGCTGCGGCCTGCGCTACGAGCGCTTCGGGCAGGACATCCTCGGCGACCCGCACGTCCCCGCGGAGCTTCAGACCCCCTTCAACGCCTGCATGCGCCGCGCGGGCGGCCGCTAACTCCCCTCACAGCCCCCTCACCCGCTGTAGCTCTCGCCGCCGCGACGGGTCGCGCGTCGTGCGGATCGCGAGGTCGAGCTCCGCCGCGGCCTCCCTGCGCTGCCCGAGGATCGCGAGCGACTCGGCCCGTCGCACGTGCAGCTCCGGCGCGTGCTGCCCCGCGGCCTGCGTGAGCGCGATGGCCTCGGTGTAGCGCGAGAAGCCCCGCGCCCCGTCGCGACGTCGGTTCGCGAGGTCTCCCAGCATCACCAGCGCGCGAAGACGCTCGGCGCTCCCCGGGTCGAGCTCGAGCACGGCGATGGCGTCGGCCTCGGCGCCCGCGAGGTTGTTCACGCGCCGCAGCGCCGACGCCCGTCGCAGGTAGAGCCGCGCGAGCTGCCCCCGCAGCGAGACGTCGTCGGGACGCAGCGACACCGCCGTCTCTCCCTCGCGCAGCGCGTCGTCCCAGCGGTCTTGCGACACGGCCCGCACCATCGCGCGAGCGTGCACCCCCGCCTCGCGCGCGGGCTCGCTCTCGTCGAGCAGCCGCAGCCACGCGCTCCCCGGTCGGTCGTCGAGCCCGAGGCCCGCGAGCGGCAGGTCCCTCACCCGCGCGAAGCGGGCGAAGACCTCGGGCGCCGCGTCTCGGTACAAGAGCGTCGGCGCGCGGAACTCCAGCGACAGGTCCGACGCGCGCAAGGGCTCGGCCCCCTCACCCACGGCGCGCACCCCGTCGGCGCCCGCGATGAAGCGCGACATCAGCGCGGCGCGACCGACGATCCCCGCGCGACGGAGCATCGCCGCCGGGGCCTGGGCCTCCAGCCGCGTGAGCGCGCGGTCGAGGTCGAGCGCGACGGGGGGCTTGAAGCCGACGAGGAGGTAGTCCTGCCCGGGCGTGACCTCGACGAGCGTCGACCGCGGGAACACCTCGGCGAAGGTCGCGACGATCGCCCCCACCGCCGCGCCGTCGGTGCTGTACGCGTGGAACCACGCACCCATCGCGCCGCCCGGGTTCAAGCGCTCCCGCGCGGCCTCGAAGACCTCGCGGGTGAAGAGGTCGCTCATGCCCGTCACCCACGGGTTCGAGGGCTCCGACACGATCGCGTCGAAGGTCTCGCGCGCGCCGCGCAGGTAGTGCGACGCGTCGAGCGCGCGCACCTCGACCCTCGGGTCGCTGAGCGCGCCGTGGTTCGCGCGGGCGAAGTCCCTCCGCGCGGCGTCGATCACCTCGGGCACCAGCTCGGTCACCACCACCCGACGCACGCCCGGCACCGCGCGCGCCGCGTCGGCGGTCATCCCGCTGCCGAGGCCCACCACCAGCACCGACCGCGGGTCGCGCGCCATCGCCACGGGCAACAGCCCCACCACCGTCTGCGTCGCGGCGTCGCCCTCGCTCGTCGCGTCGACCTTTCCGTTGATCTGCAGGAGCACCGCGCCCGTCGCGTCTCCGCGCACGGCCACCGTCGCCTCGCGGCCGTCGCGGCGCCAGCGCACCTCGCCGAGCTCCACGTCTCCGCCGCCCGCGTACAAGAAGGGCCCGCTCAGGGCGGCCCCCGGGTCGCGCTTCGCGAGCCACACCGCGCCCCCGAGCGCCGCGGCGAACAACGCCAGCGCCGGCGCCAGCCGCTTCGCCGTCGGGCGGAGCATCACCACGCTCGCCGCCGCGAGGAGCACCGCCGACGAGGCGAGCGCCCCCTCGACGCCGAGCCGCGGCATCACCACCGTCGCCGTGACGAGCGCGCCGACCGCGTTGCCCGCGCTCGTCGAGAGGAGCACGGCGCCGTTGGCCTCTCCGTCGCTGCGCCCGGTCGAGAGCGCGCGGGCCCCGTGCGCCATCGCCGCGCCCACGCACCCCACCACCGGGAGCGAGGTGATCGCGACGGCGCCGAAGGCCCAGGCCCACAGCGCGCCGAGGTCGGCCGTGCCCTCGCGCAGTCGATCGACCGCGAAGGACGGGAGCGCCGCCGCCACGGGGCGGGCGAGCGTCGCGAGCACCGCGCCGGCGCGGGTCGCGCGCGCGACGGAGAGACGTCCGTCGGTGGTGTCACGGCGGAGGGCGCGGGCGGCGACGAGCTCCCCGAGGCCGAGGGCCGAGACGTGCGCCGCGAGGGCCGCCGCGAGGGCCAGCGCGCTCGGGCCGAAGGACAGCTCGCCCATGCGCGTGAGCGAGGTCTGCCACGCCGTCGACGCCGCCCCGAGGAGCGCGAGGGCCGCGAGGTCTGCCCGCGGCGCCGGAACAGACGACGTCGGTGTCGCGACCTCAGCGTCGTGCGTCTCGGGCCGCTGGAGCCACGCGACGCCCGCCGCAAGCGCGTAGAGCGCGGCGCAGCCGACCAGCACGCCGTCGACGCCCACCGCGGGCGCGAGGCCGAAGGCCGCCGCGAGCACCGCCGCCGCCGCGCCCAGCGAGCTCAGCGCGCCCACCACCGCCGTGCCGAAGCCCGCGCCGCGCCCCAGGAGCACCACCGCCGAGGGGTAGAGCGCACCCGCGAGCGCGCCGGGGACGGCAGTCACCAGGAGTCCGAGGAGGGCGCGGGAGAGGTCTCCGAGGGCGGGAGCGGCGAGGAGACCGCGACGAGCACCCGGGCCAGCGGCGTCGCGAGCTGCGTCGCGGCGAAGGGCGCGACGAGGCACAGCGCCGCCAGCGCCGCGTGCGAGCGGACGATGGCGTCGCGGGCGCTCCAGCGCTTGCGGGCGAGCGCGCGGCCCGTGAAGGCCGCCCCCACGCCGAGCCCGAGGAGCACGCCCGCGACGGTGCCCGACTGCGCGAGGGCCGTGCTGCCGAGCATCGGGCGCAGGAGCCGCGCGCCCATGACCTCGGCGGCCAGGGTGGCCCCGCCCGAGAGGGCCGTGAGCAGCGCGAGCGCGCCGGGGTTCTGCCCAGGGGGCGCGGGCGTGACAGCGGCAGTGGGAGGCGCGGGCGCGGCGCGGCGGGCGCGCGGGGGGCGGGTCATCGCGGGGGGAGCGTCAACGCGGTCGGGCGCGGTCTGTTCCCTCGCCCGCGGGCAGGGTGCCGGCGGCGCGCTCGAGCACGCGGATCAGCTCGTCGCGGCGGCCTCCGCCGGGCCAGACGCCGTTGTTGCTCCGCAGGGCGCCGAGGATGCTCACCATCTCGTCGCGCACCTCGGCGAGCGCCTCGGGCCGCGCGCGGGAGAGGTCGACGAGCTGCGCGAGGGCCCGCAGGAGGTTCTCCTGCCGCCGCTGCTCGTTCTGGTTCTGCACGAAGAGGGTGACCACCGCGAGCACCACGCCCGCGCCCATGAGCCCGAGGAGCAGCCGCGGCAGGGCCGTGTCGAAGGCGAGGCGCACCGCGAGCACCAGGCCCACCAGCACCGCGAGCACGCGCAGCACCACGGCCCAGCTCCCCTCGCGGCGGATCTGCGACAGGGCCTCTTCGCGCATGGCGTCGATGACCACGGTCCGGCCGGGGGTGCCGGGCGCGGGCGGCAGGCGCGAGGCGCGCGGGTCGGTGAGGGGCGCGTCGAGGGCCGAGAGCATGTCGTCGCCCGAGAGCGGCGGGGGCTCGTCGGGGCGCGGGTCGCGGCCCCGGAGCGCGCCCATGGTGTCGGGCAGCTCGAGGGTGCCGTTGAGCGTCGAGGTCGCGGCGCTCGCCGGGGGCGGCACCTCGGGCCGGCGCTCGCCGGGGGAGGTCTCGTCGGGGGCGCTCATGGCGGCGCTACCCTAACAGATCCCGCGCGACGACGGGATCGGCGCGGGTGTATGGTCGCGCCCGTGCCGCGGGCGAGCGTCCTCATCGTCGATGACGAGCCGAACATCCTGCACGCGGTGAAGAACGCGCTGCGGCTCGAGGGCTACGAGACCGACACCGCGGCCGACGGCGCCGTGGCGTTGGAGCGCCTGGGCTCGCGCACCTACGACCTGGTCTTCATCGACGTGCAGCTCCCGAAGCTCAACGGGCTCGAGGTGCTCGAGCGCGCGCGGGCCCAAGGCGTCGAGACGCCCGTTGTGATGATGTCGGGGCACGGCACCATCGAGACCGCGGTGCAGGCCACGCGCCTCGGCGCGCGAGACTTCATCGAGAAGCCGCTCTCGACCGAGCGCCTCCTCCTCGCGGCGCAGCACGCGCTGGAGTTCACCCGGCTCACCGACCACATCCGCGAGCTCGAGAGCGCGCTCGGCGCGACGGCGGGGCTCCTGGGCGACAGCGCCGTGATGCGCGACCTGCGAGAGAGAGTTCGCCTCGCGGCCTCGGCCAAGGCCCCGGTGCTGGTCACGGGGGAGCGCGGCACGGGCAAGGAGCTGGTGGCGCGGGCGATCCACGACGGGTCGAAGCGCGCGGCGCAGCCGATGGAGAAGCTCAACTGCGCGGCGGTGCCGCACGAGCTCATCGAGAGCGAGCTCTTCGGCCACGAGGCCGGGGCCTTCACGGGCGCGGCGCGGCAGCGGGCGGGGAAATTCGAGCGCGCCTCGGGCTCGACGCTCTTCCTCGACGAGGTGGGCGACATGCCCGCGCCGATGCAGTCGAAGCTCCTGAGGGTGCTGCAAGAGGGAGAGGTCGAGCGCGTCGGCGGCGCGAAGACGCTCAAGGTCGACGTGCGGGTCGTGGCCGCGACCAACCGTGACCTCGAGGCCGACGTGGCCGCGGGGCGCTTTCGCGCGGACCTCTACGACCGGCTCAACGTGGTGCCGATCCGCCTGCCGCCGTTGCGCGCGCGGCGCGAAGACATCCCCGCGCTGGTGGACCATTTCCTCCCCGCGGCGTGTCGCGCGAACGACCGACCCCCGCGCACCATGACCGCGGGCGCGCGGGCGCTGCTCATGCGGTACCCGTTCCCCGGCAACGTGCGCGAGCTGCGCAACCTGGTCGAGCGGCTGGTGATCCTCACGCCGGGCGAGGCCATCGACGAAGAAGCCGTGCGCGCGGCGCTCCCCGCGACGGCGGCCGTGGGCGCGCCCGCGGGCTCGCGCGACGGGTACTGGGCGCCGGGCGTGGCGCTCAAGGACATCCTCGAAGCCGCCGAGCGCGACGCCGTGATGCGCTCGCTGGAGCACCACAAGGGCAACGCCACCCACGCCGCGCGCGACCTCGGCCTCGAGCGCTCGCACTTCTACAAGAAGATGCGCGCCCTCGGCATCCGTCGCCCCGGCGCGCAGGACCCCGACGAGGACGACGACTCGTGACCCGCGCCTCCCTCTCCCTGGCCCTCGCCCTCGCGCTCTGCGGCTGCGGCGACGACGCGACGCCCTCGGGCGGATCCAGCGACTACGCCCTGCCGAACCCGGCGCCGATCCCGCAGTCGCTCTCGGCGGGCGACCGCGTGCGGGTGCTCATCGTGCGCCGCGAAGAGCGCGCGGGCGCGATGCGTCGTGACACCACCTGCGGGCTCACCACCCTGCTCTTCGACGTCACCCAGTCGGCGCCCAACCCCCCGGCGGCCATCGACAACGCCAACCACTGCCGCTTCTACGGCAGCGACCCGACGCGGACCTTTCCGCAGCAGCGCCAGGTGTGCGCGGGCGCGATCAACGTGGAGTCGGGCGCGCTCATGCAGACCATCGGCTTCTGCCCCACGGGCTCGAACCCCACGCTCGACGTGACCTTCCCCACCTGCGGCGACCTCGGCTCGACCCGCGTGGGCGCCCTCTCCAGCATGGACGAGCTTGGCGCCGACGACGCCCTCACCGACCTCATGGCCCGCGTCGAGCTCCCCACCGCGCCGGCCATCACCGGCCCGAGCGAGCTCCCCACCACCACCTGGCCCGAGAGCGGCGACCTCGACATCACCTGGCGCAGCGAGCAGGCGACCAGCGCCATGGTGCGCCTCACGCCCGCCGAGGGCGGAGACCCCGCGAGCCTGCCCGTCGTGATCTGCACCCCATCACGCAACGGTCGCGTCAGGGTCTCGCAGGAGATCATCGCGCAGTCGATGTTCCGCGCCCGCGACGTGCGCGTCGAGGTGTGGAGCTACCGCGACCTCAGGACCACCGCCGAGAACGGCACCGAGTACCGCGTCGTCGGCGCGATGGCCACGAACCTCGTGCTCCAGGGCCGCCGATGACCCCCGCCGCCATGAAGCACCGCTCCGCCGCGCTCACCTTCTCACTCTCTCTCGCCCTCGCGCCCCTCGCGGCCCTCGCGCAGCCCGCCGCGCCGCGGCCCTCGATGCCGCCGCTGCCGCCCACCGCGCCCTCTCCGCCCGGCGCCGCCGCGCAGCCCGCGGGCGGCACCACGCAGACGGGGTTCACCTTCGGCTCCTACGGCCGCGTCGGCGTCGCGAGCGACCTGCGCGGCCGCACCGGGCGGCAGGCCAACATCGTCGCGCACGGGCCCCGCACCGACGCGCCCTCCTACGCCGAGGTGCAGTTCGCCTACGACGGCCGCCTGCGCGCGGCCCGCTGGCGCGCCGTGGTCACGCTCGCGATGAACGAGCAGCTCTTTCACTTCACCGGCAACTTCGACGGCGCCTTCGCCGTGCGGAACCTCTACCTCGAGACCCGCGGCGTGGGGTCCGACCGGCTCTCGCTCTGGGTCGGCTCGCGGATGTACCGCGGCGACGACGTCTACCTCCTCAACTGGTGGCCCCTCGACAACCTCAACATGGTCGGCGGCGGCGCGCGCTACGACATCGGCGACCGCTGGCTCGTGCAGGCCGCCGTCGGGATGAACCGCCTCGACGACCCCTACCAGCTCCAGACCATCCAGGTCGCGCCGCGCGACGGGCTCGGGTCGCAGACCGCGTTCCTCCTCGACCGGCCGCGGGTGCTCGTGAGCGCCAAGGCGACCTTCTTCACCAACGGTCGTCTCGCGCCCTCGGGCCTGAAGCTCTCGCTCTACGGCGAGGCCCACGCCATGGCGAGCGGCGTGCGGCAGGTGAGCGACGCGGGCGCGCGGGTCGAGCTGCCCTCCGACAGCGGCTACGTCGTCGGCGCGCAGGCGGGGCTCTACCGCGGCGCGAACTTCCTCAACCTCTTCGTGCGCTACGGGCGGGGCCTCGGCGCGTACGGAGACCTCCGCGTGCCCGCGACCCTCGCGTCGGCGCGCACCGCCGAGCGCGCCGAGGAGTTCACCGTCGCGCTCGCGGGCAACTACGAGACGCACGCCCTCGGCCTCCAGCTCGGGGCCTACTACCGGTACTTCCGCGACGCCGACCCCGGAGTGTTCTCTCGCAACGCGCTGCAAGAGGCCGCGGTGGTGGCGCGCCCCCTGTGGTGGATCACCGACCACGTGGGCCTCGCCGCCGAGGCGAGCTTTCAGACCATCACGTACAACGCGCTCGACCCGGTGACGGGCAACGGCGCGCTGCGCGGCACGGCGTGGCGCTTCGCGGCGATCCCCTTCGTGAGCCCCATGGGCCGTGGGAGCTACACGCGACCGCACCTGCAGCTCCTCTACATCGCGACGATCCGCGACGAGGGCGCGCGCAGGCTCTATGCCCCCGACGACCCCTTCGCCTTCAACGCCGTGGAGCACTTCCTCGGCGTGAGCACCGAGTGGTGGTTCAACAGCTCGTACCTGTGAGGGAGAGACGGCGGGGCCCTCGGAGGAGTGGGCCCCGCGGGAGGTCGCTCAGCGCGGGCAGGCGGCGGTGGCCATCGGGTCGGAGGTGAACCCGCGCGGCTGGCAGAAGGTCGCGTTGGTGCCCGAGCAGAGGCGGCAGTCGACGGGCGCGTCTTGCCCGATGTTGCAGCCGATGGCCGCGGTGCCGTTGGTGCAGTCGGGGCCCGGGTACACCATGTCGGGCGTGTCGGCGTCGGTGGGGAAATTCACCAGGCAGCCGCAGCAGACGTTCACCGGGAAGTCGAAGGTCGGCGTCTCGACCTGACCCGTGCCCAGCGTGTGGCCGAAGGCCAGGATGCGCACGATGAGCCGCCGCGGGTTCGAGGTGATGCGCGGCACGGGGCACTGCGTGGTGACGCCCGTGGTGTCGAAGGTGCACACCGTCGTGCGGAGCGCGTTCACGATGGTCGGCGGGATCACCTGGAGCTCGGTGACGCCGTACGCGAGCTGCCCCGCCACCGGCGGGAGGATCGTCGACGACTGGTACACCGTAAAGGGCCGACCGATGATCGGCCCGTCGGGGAACCCTCGTGGATCTCGATCACGAAGCCCTCGACGGAGATCACCGAGGTCTCGGGGCGGTTCATCTGCATGTCGGCCCGCGCGGCGACCTGCGAGACGAGCAGCGGCGCCATGCGGTAGTCGTCGCGGAGCCCCACGTCGAGGGTGCCCTCGAAGATGCGGTTCGCCGACGGGTCCGCCGGGATGGTGCACGTCGACGCGCCCATGGGGACGGGCGCCTGCACCTGACGGATGAAGAAGGAGATCTCGTTGTCGACGCACCCGGTGCCGCCCATGAGGGTCGCTCCGAGTGCGACAGCGCCGAGGAGACGATGAGCGGGACGCTGAGTGCGCGACATGGCCTCGATGATAGGCAGGTCGCTCACGGGGCGCGAGTTTCGAGCACGCGCGCCATCGCCGCGCGCACCCGGGGCAGGTCGACGGGGGTCACCGCGTGCCTCCCCTCGCCCGCCGCGAAGACCATCTTCACCGCGCCGCGCGCCCGCTTCTTGTCGAGAGAGAGCGCGTCTTCGGCGCGCTGACGGTCGACCCGCGCGGCCGTGGGCAGGCCCAGCGCGGCGATGAGCGCGAGGCCCCGATCTCGGAGCTCTGGGGGCGTCACGCCGAGCTCCGCCCCGAGGGAGAGCGCGGCGACCATCCCGACGGCGACGCACTCGCCGTGCCTCTCGCGGTAGCCCGAGGCGTGCTCCACCGCGTGGCCGACGGTGTGGCCGAAGTTCAGCACGGCCCGCGCCCCGCCCTCGCGCTCGTCGTCGGCCACCACGTCGATCTTCGCCTGCACCGCGCGGCGCGTGACCTCGCGCGCGAGGCTCAGGAGCTCCGGCCTCCACGGGCCGCGACGTCGCAGCGCGGGGGCGTGCGCCTCGATGAAGGCGAGGAGCTCCGGGTCGAGCGTCAGACCGACCTTGAGCGCCTCGGCCATGCCCGAGCGCCACTCCCGCGCGGGGAGCGTCGCGAGCGTCGCGAGGTCGATGAGCGCCAGCGCGGGGTGGTGGAAGACCCCCACGAGGTTCTTCCCTCGCGGGAGGTCCACCGCGGTCTTGCCGCCCACCGCGGCGTCGACCATCGCGAGCAGCGACGTGGGCATCGACACCCACCGCACGCCGCGCAGGAACACCCCGGCCGCGAAGCCCGCGAGGTCCGTCGTCACCCCTCCCCCGAGCGCGAGCACCACGCCCTCGCGGTCGAGCCCCGACGCGAGCGCGAGCTCCCACGTCCGCTCCGCCGTCGCGAGGGTCTTCCCCCGCTCGCCGCGCGTGAGCCGCAGCTCCGGCGCCTCGCCCGCGGCCCCGCGCAGCGAGCTCCCCCACAGCCGCGACACCCGCGCGTCGCTCACGATCAAGCGCGCGCCGCCGGGGCACTCGCGGTCGACCCACGCGCCCGCCTCCGCGAGCGGCGCGAAGGCCACCCGGTGCGTGCGCTCTCCCAAGGGCATCACCAGCGGCGCTTCACCCTTCACCCGCTCGGCGATCGCTGAACACACGACGTCGACGTCGGGCGTCGCGTCGACCGCCGCGTGCGCCTCGGCGTAGGCCCCGGCCCGCAGCGCGAGGAGCGCGTCGAGCGAGGCCGGGAGGTCGCCGCGCAGGAGCGGCCTGCCCTCGCCCGCGCCGAGCCGAGAGAGCAGGGTGTCGCGGTCGCAGCGCAGCGAGACCACCCACGCGCGCTTCAGCATCCGTCGCCGCGTGGGCGCGTGCAGCAGCGATCCGCCGCCGAGCGAGACCACCGCGCGACGTCCCGCGACGGCGTCGAGGGCCTCGCGCTCGAGCGCGCGGAAGGCCCCTTCGCCCCGCTCGGCGATCAGCCGCGCGACCGACACCCCCGCGCGCTGCGCAACGAGGGCGTCGAGGTCGACGAGCTCCCGGTCGAGCCTCGCCGCGAGGCGCGGCCCCACCGTGCTCTTCCCGCTCCCGGGCGGGCCCCACAGGAGCACCGCGGCGCGCTCACCACCCGCGGACATGGTCCTCCCACGCGCGGTGGCGCGCGAGGAGCTCGCGCATCGAGTCGCCGCCGAACTTCTCCAAGACCGCGTCGGCGAGCACCAGGCACAGCATCGCCTCGAGCACCACGCCCGCCGCGGGGACGGCGCACACGTCGGACCGCTCCACAGCCGCGGGCGCGGGCTCGCGCGTGGGGAGCGACACCGACGCGAGGGGGCGACGCAAGGTCGAGATGGGCTTCATCGCCGCGCGGAACCACACGGGCTCGCCGTTCGTCACGCCGCCCTCCAGCCCCCCGGCGTGGTTGCTCGCGCGCGTGAACGCTCCGCCCTCGTAGCCGATGGGGTCGTGCACCGTCGACCCGCGCCGCGTCGCGGCGGCCCAGCCGTCGCCAATCTCCACCGCCTTGATCGCCTGCACCGAGAGCGCCGCCTGCGCGATGCGACCGTCGAGCTTTCGGTCCCAGTGCACGTGGCTCCCGAGGCCCACCGGCACGCCCACCGCCGCGACCTCGACCACGCCCCCGAGCGTGTCTCCGTCGTGCGAGGCCGCATGGATCTCGGCGCGCATGGCCTCCTCGCAGCCGTCGCCGAGCACCCGCAGCGACGAGCCCTCGATGCGCGCGCGGGCCTCTCCCTCCACGGCCCACGCGCGCGGGTCGGCCGCGGACTCGTCGCGCACCGACCCGATCGACACCACCCGCGACCCGACGCTCACGCCCAACGCCGACAACAGCGCCCTCGCCGTCGCGCCCGCGGCCACGCGCGCGGCGGTCTCCCTCGCGCTCGCGCGCTCGAGCACGTCCCTCACGTCGCGGCGGTCGTATTTGATCGCGCCCGCGAGGTCGGCGTGGCCCGGCCGCGGCGTGGTCACGGGCTCAGGGGGCGATGCGAAGGGCTCGGCCCCCATGCGCCCCTGCCAGCTCGCGAAATCTCTGTTCTCGATGTGCAGCGCGACGGGGCCGCCGAGGGTCTCTCCCCCGCGCACGCCCGCCGAGATCACCGCGCGGTCGGTCTCGATCTTCATGCGCCCGCCGCGGCCGTAGCCCCTCTGTCGCCGCGCGAGGTCGCGGGCGAGGTCGTCGGCGAGGAGCGCGAGGCCCGCGGGCAGGCCGTCGACGATCACGGTGAGCGAGGGGCCGTGCGACTCCCCCGCGGTCATCCATCGCAGGTGCGGCATCGTTGGGGGAGGGAGTGTGGGCGCCCCGCGGCGCGGGTGACAATGGCGAAGGCCCCGCCCGGCGGTGTCGCCGAAACGGGGCCCTCTCGTGAGGCCGTGGCGAGGGTGAGGGCTATCTGCCCAGGGACTCGGCGCGGTTCACGATGCGCGGGGTGATGAAGATGAGGAGCTCGGTGCGGCGGTCGCTCTGGCGGCGGCGCTGGAAGAGCGCGCCGAGCACCGGGATGTCGCCGAGCACCGGGATGCCCTCGACGTTGCGGCCGGTGTTGCGGGTGTAGATCCCGCCGATGACCGCGGTGCGACCGTCCTGCACGAGGAGGTCGGTCTCGGCCTCGCGGCGGAGGATCGTGGGGTCGCCGCGGGCGCCGGTGTTGTTGAAGTCGGGCTCGTCGCGGTTCACGCGGACGTGGAGCGAGATCGAGCCGTCGGCGGTGACGTGCGGGCGGACGCGGAGCTGGAGCTTCGCCTCCTGGAAGGCGGTCTGCACGCCGGCCGCGCTGACCTGCGAGTACGGGATCAAGGTGCCCTGCGCGATGAGCGCCTCGCGGTTGTCGAGCGTGAGGATGCGCGGCGAGCTCACGATGCGGAGCACGCCGGTGCTCTCGGCCGCCGAGAGGCGGACGTTGATGTTCAGCGCGCGAGAGATCGACCCGAGGGTGAGACCCAGCGCGCCGCCGGAGCCGGTGCCGACGGTGGCCGGGAGGTTCACCGCGAAGTTCGGGTTCGGGATGCGCTGCTGCGTGGGCGACAGACCCGCGGTGGGCGACTGGAAGTCCGACGCGCCACCGACGAGGCCGATGTCGCTGGGGAAGGTCAGGCCCGTCGGGTTGCCCGTGGAGGTCCCGAAGAAGGCGTCGCCGCCCCACTGGATGCCGAAGTCGCGGGCGAAGGTGCTGGTCGCCTCGACGATGCGCGCCTCGACGAGCACCTGCGGGGTCTGCGTGTCGAGCGAGCGCACGAGCTGCTCGACCTGGTTGAGGTTCGCGGCCACGTCGCGGGCGATGAGCACGTTGGTGCGCTCGTCGACGGAGAGCGAACCGCGGCCCGAGAGCAGCTCGCGAGCGCGGGGCGCGATCTCGGTGCCGAGGGCGTACGAGACGGGCACCAGGCGCGTCTCGAGGGGCTCGAGCTGCTGGTTCTGCTTGGCGCGCTCGATCGCGAGCTCGCGCTCCTTGTCGAGCACCGACTGCGGCGCGATGCGGATGATGTTCCCGTCGCGCTGCATGCCGAGGGAGCGGGCGGCGAGGATGACCTCGAGCGCGCGGTCCCACGGGACGTTGTGCATGCGGATGGTGACGTTGCCGCTCACGTCGTCGGAGGTGACGATGTTGACGTTGCCCACCTCGGCGAGGAGGCGCAGCACGTTGTGGATGTCGGCGTCGCGCAGGTCGATGTCGATGCGCCGACCGGTGCCCGGCGTGGCGTTGCCGCGCGCGCCGCCGATCTGCAGCGGCACGGTCGAGAGGAAGCCGGCCTCCTCGGCGCCGTCGGAGCGCACGACCTCGGCGCTCTCACGGGCGATCACCCGCGACGCGGGCCGCTCTGTGGGCGGGCCGTCACCGGGGAGCGGCTGCGCCGACGCTGCGCGCGGCGCGAAGAACGACGCTGCGAGCAGCATCAGGGGCCCTGCGATACGCCACGAAAACCCGCGGTCGCGCAGAGAGACTCGAAGTCGCTGGGGACGAAGACGGTGCATCCGAGACCTCGCTATGGGATCGCCGTCACCGTAACGAACCCGCGCTGGAGACCCCGCATTTCCAGCAACACTTTCCGCTTGACCGGCGTGGGTCCGGAGCTCCGAACGCGCATCACGGCGCCTGGAGCCGGCGAGAACGACGGGGAATTCACGGCGCAGACGCGGTGCGAGCGATGACGATGCGCGCCGCGGTCACGCGGGGGCCGTGACGCGCGACGTGCTCGCGTCGCGGTGGAGAGGGGCGTTGTCGAGGAGGAGAAGAGACGCGGGGAGGGAGCGGTCAGCGCAGCGAAGACTCGCCGCCCGTGATGCGCACGGGGGGCGGGTCGTTCGACGGCGGGATCACCGTCGGCGCCTGCGGGGCCTGCGGAGGGGGCTGCTGCACGATCACGGTCGTGGTCGGCGGCTGCTGCGCCGCGCCGCCGCGCTGGGCGGGGGCCGCGCCCTGCTGCGGGGGAGCGCCCTGGGGCGCGCCGGGCTGCGCCCCCTGCTGGGGGCTCTGCCCAGGCACGAAGGACGGGAGGAAGCCCGGCGTCGGGCCCGTCGCGCCTGGCAGGGGCATCCCGACGCCCACGGGGACCTGCGAGGGCGCCTGCTGACCGCGCTCGACCATGGCGAGCGCGCGCTCGACCACCTGGGCGTTCGGGTTGAGCGGGTCGGGGCGCTCCAAGACGAGCTCGGCGGGGATCTCGACGAACTGACCGTCGGCGGCGCGGCGCAGGCGCGCGGGGTTGATCCGCGAGACGCGCCAGTGGACGAAGTAGTCCTGCCTGCCCTCGATGTTCGAGTGGATCATCTCGCCGCGACCGACGAGCGCGCCGCGGCGGAGGATGGTGCCCGCGCCCGAGGGGTCGCGCACCATGGCGTAGGGGCTGTCGGTGCCGACGATGACCGCCACGAGCTGGAGGTCGTCGAGGCTATACCGCGCGAGGAGCACCGCGCGGGTGTCCTCCCCGCCGCCGCCCGTGATCGTCACGAAGCTCTCGGCGTTGTTGTGGAAGGGGTCGCGCACCTGCCGGCTCTCGATGAAGGTGTTGTCCGTCACCACGAGCGGAGGCAGCCCCGCGTCGGCGGCCGCGTTCTGCGCTGGGCCCGTACGCTGCGCGTTGGCGGGCGTGGCCGGGCGCGCCGGGGGCGGGGCCGCGGCGGGCGGGTCGTCTTCGCAGGCCGTGAGGGTCAGCGCGCCGGCGAGGCAGAGGGCCGTGGCGTAGAGGGAGCGCATCACGGCCTCCCCTGGGCCGCGGCGCGGGTGGCGTTGGCGTTCTGGCCGGCGGGGCGGTCGTTGGTGCCGCCCGCGACGCCGCGGAAGGTCGTCGCGAGCACCTCGGCGTTGACCTTCCACTCCCCTGTGCCGGGGTCGCGGGTGGGCTCGCGAAGGCTGATGTTCTCCATGTTGATCACGCGGGGGAGCTGCGAGACGGAGTGGAAGAAGCGCGCGAGGGAGAGGTACCCGCCGCGCACGTGGAGCTGCACCGGGATGCGGGCGTAGTAGCGCTCGACCCGCTCGTCGGTGGGCTGGATGAGCTGGATCTGCAGCCCGCTCGCCTCGGCCAGGGCGTTGATGCTCCGCATGAACCCGGGGATGTCGGGGTCGTTCGGGAGCACCGACTCGAGCGACTGCGCGCGCTGGCGGGCGCGGGCGAGCTCGGCCACGTCGGTGTTGTACCGACGCAGGTTCTCCTGCTCGCGGACGCGCGACGCGGCGAGCTCCGTGCGGCGGGTCTGCTGCGCGGCCTCCTCCTGCGTGAGGGGGTCGTAGAAGAGGAAGTAGTACGCGGCCAGCACGCCCACGAGGGCGACGAACCAGCCGATGACGACGAGGGCGTTGGGGCTCAGCGAGCCGACGTTGATCCCACCCTTCTTCGCGGCGGCCATGTCAGTACCTCGCCCGGGCGGTGATGGTGAACTCCTGCACGGCGAGCTGGGACTGCCGCCCCGGCACGGGCGCCTGGCCCGCGGAGGTGCGCGAGAGGCGCACGTCGGTGAAGTAGAGGCTGAGCTGCAGGCGGCGCATGAACTCGCTCACGTCCTCCGTCGACCGGCCCACGCCGGTGATGGTGATGTTGCGGTTGTCCTCGAGGAACGACGTCAGCCAGAGGCGCTGCGGGTCCCAGGTGTTGCTCCAGAGCCGCTCGCGGCACTGCGCGGTCTGTCGGCAGCGCTCGACCACCACGGGGTCGGCCGTGGGGTGGCCGTCGGGCGAGAGGATCTTCGAGATTTCCACCAGCATCGCCGTGGGGCCCGTGCGCGCGGCCTGGAGCTGCTCGATGGCCTCCTCGCGCTGACGGATCTCGGCGAGCTCGTCGAGGATGCGCTGGTGGTCCGACACGCGAGACTTGATCGACTCGATCTCGCTCGCGACCTGGTTGTTGCTCCGCGTGAGGCGGTCGACGTTGTCCTGCCGCGCGGCGTGGAACAGGAACAGCCCGCCGAGCAGCAGCACCAGCGAGCCCACGACGCCGAGGAGGAGCGCGCTGGGCACCCCCTCGCTCGTCGCGACGCGCCGACCCTTCTCGTCGGGTAGCAGGTTGATCTTCAGCATTGGCCTTACGCCCTCTCGCGGTCCTTGCGCAGCGCCAGGCCGATCGACACGGCGACCTGCGCGCGGTGGAGGTTGAGCCTCTCCCCGTTGACCTCCTTCAGGTCGACGGCGATGTCACGGAACGGGTCCAGCAGCTCCACCGGCGCCTTGGTCCTGCGCTCGATGGCCGTCGCCACCTCGGGGATGTTCGCCGTGCCCCCGGCGATGAACACCCGGTTGATCTCCCGCTCGCCGCTCGTGGCCAGGTAGAAGTCCAGCGAGCGCAGGATCTCGCCCGCCAGCCCGTCGACCACGGTCTTCACGATCTGCGGCACCTCGTTGGGCACCACCATCCGACCGTCGGCGCCCATCACCCCCGCGGCGCCGGTCTTGTACGTCTCGGCCTCCTCGAACGAGATCCCCATGCGCTTCTGGATCTCCTCGGTGATCGAGTTGCCGCCGTTCATGATGTTGCGCGTGAACGCCGGGATGCCCCCGCTCAAGACGTTGATGGTCGTGAGCGTCGCGCCGATGTTGATCAGCGCCACCACGCCCTCGCGCGGCAGGCCGTAGTTCACCTCGAAGGTGTTCTGCACGGTGAACGCGTCGACGTCGATCACCACGGGCCGCAGCTTCGCGTCGCGCGCGACCTGCACCGTGTCGCTGATCTCGTCCTTCTTCGCGGCCACCAGCAGCACGTCCATCTGACCGTTCTCGGGCCGACGGCGCAGCACCTCGTGGTCGATCTCGACGTCCTTGATGTCGTAGGGGATCTGCTGCTCGGCCTCCCAGCCGATCTGCTCGCGCAGCTCCTCGTTCGACATCAGCGGCAGCGCGAGCCGCCGGATGATCACCGCGTGCCCCGACACCGCCAGGGCGCACTCCTTCCGCTTGATCTTCAGCTCCGAGAAGATCCGCTGGAGGCCCTCGACGACGGCGCCGCTGTTCATCACGTGCCCGTCGACGATGGTCTGCGGCGGCAGCGGGTGGTACCCGAAGCGCACCAGGGTGCGCTTGCCGCGCACGTCCTTGAGCTGACAGACCTTGATGGAGCTCGACCCGATGTCGACGCCCACGAGGTAGTTGCCTTCCGCCATCCGCGACCCTTTGCCGTGCGCCGCTCTGCACGGCGCGTCTGCGAGCGATTGAACCACCCGCGCGCGCCGAGGGTCAAAACCTCACCACCGCGATCGCGCACCTACACGGGCTCCAACCCCGGAGCTCCCGTCGGCGCTTCAGCGGCGCTTCGTCGCCTTGCCCGACTGCTTCGCCGGGAGCTCCTCGTCCTCGTCGACCTTGATGTCGTCGACGTCGACGACGCGCACCCGCGAGGGCGCGACCTCTTCGGCCTTGCCGTCGTTGTCGAGCTCCACCAGCGACGCGTAGAGGATCGCCAGGGTGGGCGCCATCAAGAGCGGGATGTGCGCGAACTGGGTCGAGCCCGCCTGGATGGTGCCGACGTCGAAGGGGACCTTGCCGATGAAGGCCGCCGCGAGCGCATACAGCCCGCACCCCACGGCGATGCCGAAGATCGACCGGAGGATGGCCTCGATGCCCGCGCCCTGGCGCCAGAAGGGCTTGCCCGCGGTGACGCCCGCGAGCGCGCCCACCGCGCCGTAGAGGGGGTAGGTCAGGAGCGCCGACTCGAGCGTGGTCTTGCCCAGGCCGAAGTGCAGACCCGCGCCCACCGCGCCGCCCACGAGCAGGCCCTTGAGAATCCCGATGAGCAGTCGGCGCAGCATGAGGTGGCGAAGCTGCCACGGGCCCCTACGCGCAGCAACACGCTACGCGCGGCGGGCCCGCGAAACACAGGGCGCGGTCAGAAGCTCGGCGAGACGCCCGTCGGCACGAGCTGCGCCCGCAGCGCGCCCTCGCCGTCGACGCCCTCGACGCGGAGCGTGTGCAGCGCGACGACCTGGAGCGAGCCGTCGGCGGCGGGGCGCGCCTCGGAGATGCCCGTGACGCGAACGCGGCCGTCGCCGAAGCGAGCGGTCTCGATCACCAGCGGGTGCGTGGCGGCGATGCGCGCCTGCGCCTCGTCGAGGGGGAACCACGGGTCTTGCGCGCCGAGGGCAGCGAGCCGGCGAAGGCCCGCGCGGGCGCCGGGGGCCTCGACGCCCACGAGCATCCCCTCGGAGCCGCCGCCGAGCGCGCCGACGAAGACCCGCGCGCCGTGACCGTCGGCGTCGGCCACCACGAGCCGGCCGAGCCCGAGGCGCTGCGCGAGGGACGTGGCCGCGGCGTCGCCGTCGGGGTGCAGCGCGACGGCGTCGCGACGCAGGCGGGAGAGCTCCGCGCGGGACTCGATCACCACCGGGCGCTCGTCTTCGGTGAGCGAGCCGATGAGCGCCGCGAGGAGGGTGCTGCGCCCCGAGCCCGGCGGGCCCGCGACGACGATGTTGCGACGCGTGGCGAGCGCGTGGGCGCACACGGCCTGGGCCGCGGCGTTGAGCACGCCCTGCGCGACGAGGTCGAGGAGCGAGGCCGCCCGCGCGGCGCCGCGGTCGACCCGCGCCACCACGCCCATCGGCGACGCCGGAGGGAAGGCCGCGATGATCCGCGAGCCGTCGGCGAGGAGCCCCTCGGTGAAGGCGCGGCCCCCGCGGTCGAGGTTGCTCGCGCGCAGCAGCCGGTCGACGCCCTCGGCGGCGGCGGCGGCGGACGAGAAGACGTAGCCCGAGGGCTGGAGCGGCCCGCCGCGCGACGCGAACACCGCGCCCGAGGGCTCGACCACAACGGCGGTGACCTCTCCGTCGTCGAGCAGCGCGTCGAAGGGCCCCACGCCCGCGATCTCGGCGAGCGCGTCGCGCGCGGCGCGCTCGGGCGTCACGCCCTGCGGGAGCGCCACGCTCCGCGCGGCCTGGTCGACGATGGGGCGCAGCCGCGCGCGAGCGACCTCGTCGCCGGGCGCAGACTCGGCGCCGCGCTGACGCGCCGCGCGCACCACCTGAGCGAGCGCGTCTTGGTACTCGTCAGCGCCGCCCGCGGGCATCGGCGGGGGCGGAGACGTAGCGGGCGAGCCCGGCATCGCGTCGGGCATCACCTCCCGGTGGGCGCCGTGGTCGTGGTCGTGGTCGTGGTCATGCTCGTGCGCGTGGCCGTGGTTGTAGTCGCCGTTGACCTCGGCGCGCGGCGGGAGCGGCGCGGGCGCGAGGGGCTGCGGCGCGAACGCGGGCGCGCCGCCCATGGAGGGCGGCGGGCCGAGCGGAGACGGCGCGGGACCCATCGCGGGCGGCGGCCCCAACGGAGAGGGCGCAGGACCCATCGAGGGCGGCGGACCGAGCGGAGACGGCGCGGGACCCATCGACGGAGGAGGGCCCAGCGGTGACGGACCGGGGCCCGCGGAGGGCGGAGGACCGAAGGGAGACGGCTGCGGAGACGAGGGCGCGTTGAAGCCGCCCGGGCTCGACGGAGGCGGGCCGAGCGGCGACGGAGACGGCGGGGTACCCATCATCGGCGGCACGTTGGGCTGGCTCGCGCGCAGCGGCGGAGGACCACCTAGCGGGCCCGCGGGAGGACCGGCAGGAGGACCTCCGAGACCGCCCACGGTGGAGCGCGGAGGCGCGTTGCCGAGGGACGGAGGAGGACCGCCCAGCGAGGGCGGCGGGCCGAGCGGGCGCGGGGGCATCGCGCCGGGACCAGGGCCAGGCGCGGGGCCGGGCGGAGGACCAGGGGGAGGACCGGGCCGAGCGCCGGGGGCCGAGGGCCTCGCGCCGGGGCCGCGGGGCTCCTCGCTGAAGTCGTCGGGGGACGAGTCGCTGGAGCCGAAGTCCTGCCCTTCCATCTCCATGGGGGCGGCGCTGTCGTCGACCTCGGCGCCCTCCATCTCGACCGAGACGATGAAGTCGCCGATGTAGATCTTGTCGCCGGGGCGGATCACCGACGGGGTCGTGATGCGACGCCCGTTGAGGTAGGTGCCGTTGGTGCTCTTCAGGTCGACGACGAAGAAGCGACCGTCTTGCAGCACCACCCGCGAGTGCCGCTTCGAGACGTTGCCCTTGGGCAGCACGATGTCGTTGCCAGGGACGCGGCCGACCGTGACCTCGTCCTTCTCGAACTCCATGCGCTTGGGGGTGCCCCCCTTCTCGGTCACGATCAGCGTCAACATCGCGTTGGGTCCCTCTTCGCCTCTCGACGCTAATGCATCCGTACGGGGTCGCGGTGTCAAGACCGATGGCGCGTCGCGCGGTCGCTTGCGCGGCGTTCCATGGGCTGTGCACGCTGCGCCTTGACGATGTCACCGCGCTTCGACGCCATCCTCTTCGACCTCGACGGCACCCTCGCCGACTCCGCGGGCGAGATCGCGCGCGCGCTCCAGCGCGCCCTCGACGACCTCGGGCTGCGCCCCGCGGCGCCCGTGTCAGCCCTCGTCGACGGCTCCCCGCTCGAAGAGGTCTTCGCCGTCGCCGCGCCCGACGCGCCGCCCGCGCTCCTCGTGCGCTTCATCGAGCGCTACCGCGCCCACTACGACGCCGCGGCGCACGGGCTCACCCGCGCGTACCCTGGCGTGGTCGACGCCCTCGAGGCGCTGCGCCTGCTCTCTCCCCGCCCCCGCCTCGCCGTCGCGACCGCGAAGCGATCCGACATCGCGCGCGGCGTGTGCGTGGCCCTCGGCATCGCCGACCACTTCGACGCCATCGAGGGCACCGGCGGGACGGACATCCCGCCGAAGCCCGCGCCCGACCTCCTCCTCGCGATCGCCGGTCGCTGGGGCGTGTCTCCGTCACGGACGCTCATGGTCGGCGACACCACCCGCGACCTCGCCGCGGGCCGCGCCGCGGGGATGCGCACGGCCGCCGTCACCTGGGGCCTCGGCGGCTACGACGCCCTCAAGCGCGCCGAGCCCGACCACTGGCTCGAGGAGATCGAGGACCTCCTGGAGCTTCTGGGATCTCCCGGCTGAAGGGGTCTCAGTGCACCTGCCCCGAGGGGTCTTCGATGGGAG
Organism: Polyangiales bacterium; assembly: GCA_041389825.1. Lineage (GTDB taxonomy): Bacteria > Myxococcota_A > Polyangia > Polyangiales > JAEYZO01. The sequence continues at coordinate 98,782 of JAWKRC010000011.1, forward strand.
AGAGCCTCCCGAGGACCTCGAGGCAGCGTCGTCTCACGGCGGCCGAGGCTCGGTCGTCGTGGGCGATCTCGCGGATCTCGTCGGGCGCGAGCAGCGGGATGGTCGCGTGCACGATGGGCTCCGGGGTCGCGGGGTTGAGCGCGAGCGCGTAGCGCACCTTCGGCCGCGACGACCAGCGCGGGTCGCAGAACACCTGGCGCAGCACCTCGGCGACGTTGGGACGTCGCGCGCAGAGGCGCACCACGTCGGGCTCGGTGAGCCGCGGGTTCTGGAGCAGCAGCGCGATCACGTCGGGGTGGGGGTCGCGCAGCACGCGGTCGATGAGCTTGCGGTCGGGCCGGCGCGCGAGGGACTTGCGCTCCCCCAGCGTGGGGGCGCGGCCGCGGCCGTAGTCGGGCACGGGCGGCGGGTCTTCTTCCTCATCGGCCTCGGGCTTCGGGAACACCTCGGCGAAGCGCTCGGGGTCGGCGCAGAGCGCGATCTGCAGGGCGAGGAGGGCGCCCTGTGCGCTGGGGTCGCGCAGGCCCGCGCGCTCGACGAGGATGCCCACGGCCTCGCGGAGCTCCTCGGGCGTGGCGGCGGCGGCGGCGGCGTGCGAGACGCCGACCCGCACCTTCAGGTCGGCGATGGTCTCGGCGTGGCGGCAGAGCTGGTCGACCAGGGGCGAGCGCATGGGTCGGCGGAGTGTCTCACCGCGCGGCCGCGGTTGCACCGGCGCGACCTTGACCCCCCGGCGAACAAAGGGATACACCCCGACGCCGACGTGACAGACGGGCTCTGACACGCGAGGGAAATCACACGGTGTCGACCAACGAGGCGCAACAGCCGCCGTCCCAGGGCAACGGGGCGAGCCGGGTCGTCAAGCGGTACAGCAACCGCAAGCTCTACGACACGGTCGAGAGCCGCTACGTCACGCTCCCGCAGATCGCCGACCTCGTGCGGCGCGGCGAAGACGTGCAGATCATCGACAACAACACCAAGGAGGACCTGACGCGCGTGACCATGGCGCAGATCCTCTACGAGGAGGAGCGCAAGCAGCAGAGCCGCGCGCTGCCCCTCGCGGCGTTGAAAGACCTCCTGCACGCCTCGGGCGAGCGCTTGATGTCGGCGGTGCGCGAGGGCCCGGTGGGCAAGCTGATCCGCCGCGACGAGGAGCCCGAGGCCGCGCCGCCCGCCCCTCCCCCGGCGCCCGCGGTGAGCGACGCGAAGGGCGCCGAGCACGGGCGCGTGCAGCAGTTCGTCGAGCAGTCGCGCGAGGCCATCGACCAGTGGCAGCACCAAGTCGACCAGCGCATCCGGAACTTCTTCGAGGGGATCAACCCCGCGGTGCAGCTCCAGACGCTCCAGAGCGACGTGCGGAGGCTCAACGCCCGGGTCGAGGCCCTCGAGTCAGAGCTCCGCGCCGTGAAGGGTGAATCCTCTCCTGAGGAATAGCCCTTGGCTTGTCGGGGTTCGGGCATGTGCTTCCCTGTCCGAGCCTGAGGCTGAGATGGCGAGACTAGAGAACGAACGACGCAAGCGCTTCGAGGCCGAAGTGCTCCCCCACCTCGACGCGATGCACCGCACGGCGCTGCGCCTGACCCGCTCCCCCAGCGACGCCGACGACCTCGTCCAAGACAGCGTCATCAAGGCCTACCGCTTCTTCGACTCCTACGAGCCCGGCACCAACGCCCGCGCGTGGATGCTGCGGATCCTCACCAACGTCTTCTACTCCAAGCACCGCCGCTCGAACCTCGAGGGCAACGTGCGGGCCCTGGGCGCGAGCGACCCGGTGGCCGACGGGTGGATGAGCGCGGCGTCGATGGGCCCGAGCCGCGACCCCGAGCGCCTGGTCGAGAAGCCCCTGCTCGAAGGCGCCGTCGCCAAGGTGCTCGACGAGCTGCCGGAAGACTTCCGCTCGGTGCTGGTTCTGGTGGACGTCGAGGGGCTCACGTACCGCGAGGTGGCCGAGGCGATGGGCTGCCCGATCGGTACGGTGATGTCCAGGCTCCACCGCGCGCGCCGGGCGGTGGCGCAGAAGCTCGGCGTGACCGTCGAGGTGAAGGAGACCCCCGCCGAGGTGGTCACCCTCGACAGCTACCGGCGACGCAAGGAGGTCGCGGGATGACCATCGGTTGCGATGAGGCGAAGCGGTGGGTCGACGCCTGGATCGACCAGGAGCTCGACCCCAGCGCCGCCCTGCTGATCGAGGCGCACATGGCGCGCTGCTGCGCGTGCCGCGCCGAGGCCGACGCCCTGGGCTGCGTGAAGCGCTCCCTCGCGGGCCTGCGTGAAGAGTGCGCCCCCACCGCGCTGCGCCACCGGGTGCTCGCGGCGCTCGACGACGAAGACGACTCCGCCGAGGTCTCGCAGGCGGCCGCGCAACGGAAGAAGCACGCCGTCGGCTTCGCGCTCACGGGCGCGGCGCTGGCCGGGGTGGTGCTCGCGGGCGGGATCCGCTCCCGCGGCGACACCGCCACCTCGCAGGCGGGCCTGCTCCCGGTGATCGAAGACGTGGCGCGGCGGCACGCGCACGAGCTCCCCGCCGAGGTGTCGGGGAGCGACCCCGCCGAGGTGTCGCGGTGGTTCCGCGGCAAGCTCGACATCCCGGTGCGGCCGGTGACCTTCCAGGGCGCGCCGGCGCGGCTGGTGGGGGGCAGGATCTCGAACGTGCGCGACCGGATGGCCGCGGCGCTCTACTACGACGTGGGCGGCCGTCGGATGACGGTGTTCATGTTCGACGGCGCGCTCGTCCCGCACGAGGCGGTGCTCCAGGGGAGCGTCGACGGGCGGCCCTACTACATCACCTCGTCGCACGGCTACACCGTGACCCTCACCGAGGTGCAGGGCGTCGGGTGCGCGATCGCTTCGGACCTCCCGCCGCAAGAGGCCGCGCGGGTGGTGGCCCAGCTCCCCTGAGCGCGTCGCAGCGCCCTCTCCCTCTCTCCGCTCACTCCCCCTCGGGCGGAAGCTCCTTCAAGCGATAGCCCACCCCCGGCTCCGTGAGGATCAAGCGCGGTCGCGCCGGGTCGGCCTCCACCTTCTTTCGCAGCTCCGCCATGTGCACCCGCACGTAGTGGACCTGCGAGGTCTGCGACGGGCCCCACACCTCCGTGAGGATCTGCCGGTGCGTCACCACCTTGCCCGCGTGCTTCGCGAGCAGCGTGAGCATGCGGTACTCCGTCGGCGTCAGGTGCACCGCGGCGCCGTCCACCGTGACCTCCCTGCGCGCCGCGTCGATCTTCAACGGGCCGAAGCGCAGCGTGGCCTCGTCCCCTCCCCCCACCGCTCGGCCGTGGCGCAGCGCCACGCGCATCCTCGCGAGGAGCTCGCGCACGCCGAAGGGCTTGGTGAGGTAGTCGTCGGCACCCGCGTCGAGCGCGTCGACCTTGTCGTCCTCTCGGCCCCGCGCCGAGACCACCACCACCGCGACCTGGCTCCACTCGCGGAGCTGGCGCACCAGCGGGATCCCGTCTCCGTCGGGCAGGCCCAGGTCGAGGAGCACCAGGTCGGGGTGGTAGCCCGTCACCATCGCGAGCGCCTCGGCGCGGGTCGTCGCCTCGATCACCCGGTAGCCGTTCGCGCCCAACGACGCACGCATGAAGCGCCGCATCGGGGCCTCGTCTTCGACCACCAGCACCAACGGGTCTTCGTCGCTCACGCCGCCGTCTCCTCGGGCACCGACGGCGCCCCCTCCGCGGGCGGGAGCACCACCCGGAACTCCGCCCCGCCGCCCTCTCTGCGCGCGGCGGTGATCGCCCCGCCGTGCGCGCGCACGATGCCCTCGCAGATCGTGAGCCCGAGGCCCGCGCCCGACGGCCCCGCGCCCGGCGCGCGGTAGAACTTCTCGAACACCCGCGACTCGTCCCCGACGGCGATCCCCGGGCCGCGGTCGGCCACCGTGAGCGCGACGCCCCCGCCCTCCGTCGCCTCGGCCGAGACGTCCACCGCCACGCCCTCGGGCGTGTGGCGCGCGGCGTTCTCCAACAGGTTCACCAGCACCTGCTCGAACAGCACCGGGTCCACCGAGAGCAGGGGCAGCGACGCGGGGAGGTCGATCGACACGGGCCTCCCCGCGAGCACGCGCTCCAGCCGGTTCATCGCCGAGCCCACCATCTCCTCCAGGGGCACCCACTCGCGCTTCACCCGCACCGCGCCCGACGCGAGGCGCGTCATGTCGAGCAGGTTGTTCACCATCCTCGCCATGCGCTCGGCCTCGTCGCACACCGCGTCGAGGAGCTCGCCCCGCTGCGCCTCGGAGAGCGCGTCGCCGTCGTCGCGCAGCGTCGTCGCCGCGCCCGTGATCGACGCGAGCGGCGTGCGCAGGTCGTGCGACACCGCGCTCAACAGCGCGCTCCGCGTGGCCTCGTCCCGCGCCCGCTCCGCCGCGCGGCGAGCGTCCTCCGCGAGGGTCGCGCGCTCCATCGCCGACGCGCCCAACCGCGCGAAGGCGTCGAGGAGGTCCCTCCGCGCGCCGTCGAGGGGAGCGCCGTCGCGGGGCGCCACCGAGAGCACGCCCAGCACCCGCGCCCTGCCCTTCATCGGCACGCAGAGCGCCTTCGAGCGCGGGAGCGTGTCGGTGCCCAGCCCCGCGGGCCGCTCCCGCTCGAAGCACCACCGCGCCGCCTCGGCGTCGCTCACCGCGGGCTCGCCCGCCGTCGCCACCACCGCGGGCTCGCCCTCGTCGCGCGACCACACGGCCACGTCGGCGTCGAAGACCTCGGCCGCGTGCGACGCGAGCGCGCCGAGGGCCTGCGGGGCGTCGACGGCCGCGCTCAGCTCCCGCGCGACCGAGAGGAGCGCGCGCGTCCTCCGCTCGCGCTCGCGCGCCTCGCCCTGCTGGCGGCGCATGCGCAGGGTGAGGCCCGAGGTGAACGACGCGACGGCGAACATCACCGCGAAGGTGAGGGTGTTCCGCAGGTCGAGCACCGCGAAGGTGAAGTACGGACGCACGAAGAAGAAGTCGTACATCGCCACCGACAGCGCCGCGGCGAGCGTCGCCGGCCCGCGCTCGAAGCGCGCCGACACCAGCACCACCACCAGGAGGTACGTCATCACCAGGTCGGGCGGCGCGAGCACCGTGCGGCCCACCCACGACGCCGCCGTCGCGAGCGCCACCAGCGCCACCGCCCACGCGTAGCCCGCGGCGCTCCCTCGGGGCTCGTCCCTCGGGTCGCGCGCGCGGCCCTCGGGCGGGTGCTCGTCGCCCGCGATCACCAGCACGTCGATCTCGCCGCTGCCGCGCACCACCTCGTCGAGGAGCGAGCCGCGCACGAGGTCGCGCAGCCGCGGGTGCGTGGGCTTCCCGATCACGATGCGCGTGACGTTGCGGCGCCGCGCGTAGTCGAGGATCTCCCGCGCGGGCGCGTCGCCCTGCAGCCGGGCGACCTCGGCGCCCAGGGCCTCGGCGAGCGTGAGGCTCTCCTCGACGCGCGCGGCGGCGGCGGAGCGCAGCCCCGTCGGAGGCTCGACGCACGCGGCCACCCACGGCGCGCGCAGCCCCGCGGCGACGCGACGACCCGCGCGCACCAGCCGCGTCGACGACGGAGACGGGCCGACGCACACCAGCACCCGCTCGGCGGTGTGCCAGGTCGAGGCCACGCCCTCCTGCGCGCGCCACGCCTGCACGTCGACGTCGACGCGCTCGGCGATGCGACGCAGGGCCAGCTCGCGCAGGGCCAGGAGGCTCCCGCGGGAGAACATCCGCCGCGTCGATTCGGGAGACGCCCCCGGCAGGTACACCCGCCCGTCGCGCACGCGCTCCAGCAGCTCGTCGGGCGAGAGGTCGACCAGCTCCACCGCGTCGGCGCGCTCGATCACCGCGTCGGGGACGGTCTCCTTCACGCGCGTCCCGGTCACCTCGGCGACGACGTCGTTGAGGCTCTCGACGTGCTCGACGTTGAGCGCGGTGAAGACGTCGACGCCCGACTCGACGAGCTCCATCACGTCCTGCCAGCGGCGCGGGTGGCGCGAGCCCGGCGGGTTCTCGTGCGCGAGGTCGTCGAGCACCAGCACCGCGGGGCGCCGCGCGAGCGCCGCGTCGAGGTCGAACTCGCTCCGCCCGTCGACCTTGCGCGGCGGGAGGAGGTCGAGGCCCAGGAGCAGCGACGCGGTGTCGTAGCGGCCGTGGGTGTCCACCGCGCCGACCACCACGTCGGTGCCTCTTCGACGAGGGCGCGGGCGACCTGGAGCATGCGGTAGGTCTTTCCGACGCCGGGGCGAAGCCGAAGAAGACCCGGAGCCGACCGCGTCGCGGCGCGGACTCGTCGGAGCGCAGCCGCGCGAGCAGCGCGTCGGGGTCGGGCGTCGCGTCGGTCACGACGGCGTGGAGCGTACCGCGGCGCTCAGCGGCGGCGGCCGCTCACGAGGGCGACCGCGCTCGCGACCACCATCAAGAGACCGAGGCTCGGCTCGGCGCCCCACACGCGGTGCTGCGCGATGGTCCACGTGAGCGGGAGGAGGCCCGTCGCGAGGAACAACCCCGCGAGCCCGAGGTCGCTCGTTCCAGCGGGTTCGACCTCGGAGGGAGGGTCGCTGTTTCGGTAGGGGTTCATGTCGACCTTCGATGTCGACAAGGTGGCACCGAGGACGATCAAGATTCCGTCAAGAGACGGGGAGCGGGCATCAAGATGTCTTCATGGGCTCCGGCGAGAGCGCCACGACGGCGAGCGCGACCCACGTGAGGGCAAAGGGGCAGATCGTCGCGCGGGATTGCTCTACCCTGGGCGCCGCGGCCGCGGTGGCTGCCCCCACCTGGAGGACGGGATGAAACCTGCTCGTGCGATCCAACCCGAAGCGGCGTGGAGGGCCCTCGCGGTCACGCTCCTGCTCGCGGCCTGCGACGGAGGCTCCGTCGTCGGCAACGACGCCACCGTGACCGACCTCGGCGGCATCGACGCCGCGACCGACACCGGGCCGTCGTGCGGCGCGGACCAGCTCCTCTGCGGCGACCGCTGCGTGTCGTCGCGGGTCGACAACGCCAACTGCGGCGCGTGCGGCAACGCCTGTACGGGCGGGCGGCAGTGCTCCGAGGGGAGCTGTCGCCTCGTGTGCCCCACGGGCCAGGTCGCGTGCTCCGCGGGCGGCGACGCCGGCGCGGGCGCCGAGCTCTGCGTGCTCACCGCGACCGACCGCGAGAACTGCGGCGCGTGCGGGCGGCGCTGCGGCCCCGGGCAGGTGTGCTCCATGGGCGCCTGCGCCGCCGACTGCGCGCAGGGGCTCGCGACCTGCGCCGACGCGATGGGCGCGCCGGTGTGCGCCGACCTCCAGGCCGACCCGCGGCACTGCGGCGCGTGCGGGCAGCGGTGCGCCGCGGGCGAGACCTGCGCCGCGGGCGCGTGCGTGACCTCGTGCGCGGTGGGCTTCACCGCGTGCGCGGGGCAGACCATGGGCGCGCCGGGCTACTGCGCCGACCTCCAGGCCGACCGGAACAACTGCGGCGCGTGCGGAACGTCGTGCCCGAGCGGGCAGGTGTGCTCCGCGGGGGCGTGCGTGACCTCGTGCCCCGCGGGGCAGACGGCGTGCTCGGGCTCGTGCCGCGACCTGCAGAGCGACCGCGCCCACTGCGGGATGTGCGACCGCGGGTGCATGGCCGGAGAGGTGTGCGCCGCGGGCGCGTGCGAGACCTCGTGCCCGTCGGGGCAGGTGTCGTGCGGCGGGTCGTGCGTCGACCTGCAGAGCGACCGCGCCCACTGCGGCGCGTGTGGAACGGTCTGCGCCGCGGGGCAGGTGTGCTCCGCGGGCGCGTGCGTCGTGTCGTGCGGGATGGGCTTCGCCGACTGCGCGGGCTCGTGCCGAGACCTCGCGAGCGACCGCGCGAACTGCGGCGCGTGCGGCAACGCCTGCGCGGCGGGCGAGGTGTGCTCGGCGACCGCGTGCGTGGTGTCGTGCCCCAGCGGGCAGACCGACTGCTCCGGCGGGTCGTGCGCCGACCTGCAGACCGACCGCGCGAACTGCAACGTCTGCGGCAACGCCTGCGCGGCGGGGCAGGCGTGCGTCGCGGGCGCGTGCGTGACCTCGTGCGCGGCGGGCTTCACCGACTGCACGGGCGCGTGCCGAGACCTGCAGACCGACCGCGCGAGCTGCGGCGCGTGCGGCAACGCCTGCGCCGCTGGTCAGGTGTGCGTCGCGGGCGCGTGCGTGGTGTCGTGCCCCAGCGGGCAGAGCGAGTGCTCCGGCGCGTGCCGCGACCTCACGAGCGACCGCGCCCACTGCGGGATGTGCGGCAACGCCTGCGCCGCCGGCCAGGTGTGCTCGGGCAGCGCGTGCGTGACCTCGTGCGGCGCGGGCCTCGCCGACTGCTCGGGGTCGTGCCGTGACCTTCAGACCGACCGCGGCAACTGCGGCGCGTGCGGCAACGCGTGCGGCGCGGGCGAGGTGTGCTCGGCGGGCGCGTGCGTCGTGTCGTGCCCGAGCGGGCAGACCAACTGCACGAGCACCTGCCGCGACCTCACCACCGACCGCGCCAACTGCGGGATGTGCGGCCGCGCCTGCGCCGCGGGTCAGGTGTGCTCGGCGGGCGCGTGCGTGACCTCGTGCGCGACGGGCTTCACCGACTGCGCGGGATCGTGCCGTGATCTACAGACCGACCGCGCGCACTGCGGGATGTGCGGCCGCGCGTGCGCCGCGGGCGAGGCCTGCACCACGGGGAGCTGCGTGGTGTCGTGCCCGAGCGGGCAGACCAACTGCGCGGGGTCGTGCCGTGACCTCACCAACGACCGCGCGAACTGCGGCGCCTGCGGCAACGCCTGCGCCGCGGGCCAGGTGTGCGCGGGGAGCGCGTGCGTGGTGTCGTGCCCGAGCGGGCAGACCAACTGCGCGGGCTCGTGCCGCGACCTCACCACCGACCGCGGCAATTGCGGGATGTGCGGGAACACCTGCGCGGCGGGGCAGATCTGCACGGCGAGCGCGTGCGTGGTGTCGTGCCCGAGCGGGCTCGCGTCGTGCGCGGGCTCGTGCGTGGCGACGGCGAACGACCCGAGCAACTGCGGCGGGTGCGGGGTGGTGTGCCCTCCGCGCGCGAACGCGTCGGCGGTGTGCGTGTCGGGCGGGTGCAACTTCGTGTGCGGCGCGGGCTTCGCCGACTGCGACCGCGTGGCGAGCAACGGCTGCGAGGCGAACCTCGCGACGAGCGCGTCGCACTGCGGGGCCTGCGGGGCCGCGTGCGCGACGGGCTTCGCCTGCGTCTCGGGGGCCTGCGTGCGCACCTGCCCCCCGGGCTCGGTCTGCCTCACGGGGACGCCCGACCCGACGGTGGTCTTCAACAGCCCGTCGGTCTGCTACGCGTACCCGAACAACCTGGTGAACAGCGTCTGGCACCGGGCGTCGAACCAGATGATCTCGGGGCACTACTCGTCGAACGGGTACTGGTCGTTCACGGCGGGGACGAACAACTACCCCTCGGCGCCGAACAACATGACCGGGACGGCCTTCGCGCGGATGGTGCTGATCCCTGGGACGAACCAGGTGGTGCACACGGACCAGGCGCAGTACCCGTCGAACGCGAACCGGATCTACATCGGGTCGATCAACCCGACGACGGGCGCGCTCGGGAGCTTCTCGACGGTGAGCTACAGCGACGGGTTCACGGGGATGTGCAACCTGATCTCGTCGTCGGCGACGGAGTTCCTGTGCTTCGACGGCACGGCCGTGCGCCACTACGCGACGACGGAGGGCAGCGCGGTGTTGACCTTCGTGCGCTCGGTCACGCTCAGCGGCACGGCGCCCTTCGTGTGCAACTCGTTCTGCTTCGGCGGCACCTTCGCGTGGGACGGTCGGTACTACTACTTCTCCACGAACGGTCAGTCGCCGTCGAACCTCCAGTACGACGTCTACGACGCCTCGGGCGGCACGGTCGGCCGCTACACGGCCAACGGCAACGGCGCGATCGACGGGCTGTACTTCGACTGGTCCATCGGGCGCTACTCCACGCACGACGGCTTCGGCGGACGCACCGGCGGGACCAACCTGGTCTGGTCGGGCGGCACCTTCAGCAACGACTCGCACTGCTACGGCGCGACCTCGCCGTACCACTCGCCCTGACGTAGCGCGCGCGCCGCGGGTGCGGGTAGCGTCTACCCCCATGGAGGACGCGCCCGTCCCGTGGTGGCGGCAGATGATCCGCTACGCGGGCGTCTGCATGGTCGAGGCCGCGCTCGCGGCGCTGTTGATCTACCTGCACCTGATGGTGGTGGTGCCGGCGACCTCGCGGGAGGGCTCCGCGGGGGCGGCCTGCGGGCTGCTCGTGATGCTGATCCTCGCGCCGGGCCTGTGGCTCGCGATGGTGATCCTCTTCATCGCGCTGAAGGCGGTGGTGGTGCTCCTCCCTCACGCGCGGCGGCACTGGGCGCTGGCGGTCTATTGGGGCGTCACGCTGGGGGCCTTCGCGTACCAGTGGGCGCGCCACCCGCCGACGAGGGTCCCGCCGGGCGACCTGTGGCGCGAGGTGGTCTTCGTCGGAGGGCTGTTCGTGATCCCGTCGCTGGTGCTGACGCTGTCGCACTTCGTGCTGATCCCGCGGGTCGCCCCGGGAGGGAGCGCGTGGCAGGCCCTCCGCGCGCTGGTGCGCCGCGCGCCCCCGCAGGGGTGAAGGGCGCGGGGCGCGAGGCGAGTCTTCACTGCTGGGAAACAGTGCTCCCGCGACGCGCGCGCTACCCCTCCACCACCGCGTCAGCGCTCGCGGCGGTGACGGCGGCGCGCTGCCACCGCTCCAGCGTCGCCCGGTCGCGGCACGCGCGCACCCGCTCCCGCACCGCGTCGCCCACTGCCATCCCGCGCGCGTCGAGCACCGTGAGCACCGCCTCGGCCATCGCTCGCAGAGCGCCTTCCTCGCGGCCCTCCTCACGCCCCTCCTCACGCCCCTCCTCACGCCCCGCTCGCTCGCGCTCCGAGAGGGCGCGCTCGATGACGCGGTTGCGCGACGCGAGGAGCGCGCGGGCGACGGTGTCGTCCGCGAGCACGCGATCGACCAGCGCCTCGACCGGCACCGGGACCCGCAGACAGCGGTCCTCGATCACCGCGTCTTCCGCGAGCTTCTCCCAGTCGCCGTTCGCGTGGGACCACTCGTACACGCGGCGCGTGGGCACCTTCACGCAGAACAACCGCCGCACACCGCGCGCCGCGAGCTTCTCGGCCTTCTGCGTCGCGTGGCTCAAGCGCTCGGTGTCGAGCACCTCGACGGCGATCTCCTCCAACTGCCGCCCGCCCGTCTTCGCGTCGGGCGCAGACGGAAACACGCTGATGTCCGGCGCTGCGTCGGTGTCCGCGTCGGCGCGGGTGAGCATGTCGACGGCGCCTGTGTAGCCGTCCGCGAGAGCGCCGGCGAAGACGTGCGCCGCCTCGAAGTGTCGTGTCCCATGGGGCTGGTTCGACCCCATCGTGCGGATCACTCGCCCGTCGATGATCTGCGCGTCGGACTCCGGCGCGACGAGTCGGTCGTCCACGGCGGGCAGACGTGCGTCCTTCGCGGGGGCGTAGGCGCCGTGGGACGTAGCGCCCGGAGCCAGCAACGCGGGGGCGTCCGGCGGTCGCGAGTTCATCGCCGGCCACCGTAGCGCGCTCCGTCGCGCCGCCACAACCGACGGTCGCCCCGCCGACTCACCGCTCAATCCGGCTGGAACATCCCCTGGGCGTCGTTGTCGCCCTGGTACACCTGGTTGGGCCGCTCGAAGGTCGCCGCGCCGAACGCGTTCACCGCGATCGCCACGACCAACAACGCCCACCCGATGCGGCGGATCGGCCTCCCGGTGAGCGCGAGCAGCACGATGAGCAGCACCGCGAAGTCGTTGCTGAAGCGATAGCCGAACTGCACCCACCCGCTGTTCTGATAGAGCAGGTCGGCCAGCGCGATCGCGAAGGCCGCGAGCCCCAGCGACCACGACAACACCGAGCTCCGCGCGGGGCGCGCCAGCTCGAGGTACTGCGGCGTCGTCACCCACAGCGCGAGGCCGTGACGCGACACCTGGATGAAGGGCTGCACCCGCGACACCCACGGCAGGAGCGCCAGCGCCACCGCGAGGTTCCGCGAGAGGTAATGGAAATTGAACAGCCCCCAGCGGCCGATGCGCGCGCTCCAACGGATCTGGAGGTACTGATACCCGGGGTCGCGCCAGTCGTCGAAGCGCGCCTTGTTCATCGCCATGTACACCCCCGCCAGCACCACCAGCGGGACGCAGAACTTCGCCACAGCCTTGAAGGCCGCGGGCCAGTCGACGCCCTTCAACCCATGGACGGCCCGGTCGATGAGGTCGGGGTCTTCCTTGATGGGCGGCTCGTTCGGGCGGCGGTTCACACGGAGGGCCTCGATCCCGAACACGATCGACGCGAGCAACATCGACGTGCGCGTGTGGAACATCAGCCCGCACAGCGCACCCGCCGCCCACGCGTTCTTCGCGTCGAGCGCGTAGTAGAGGTAGCCCGCCATCAACGCGCAGCCGATGACGTGCGCGGTGAACCACACCGAGCCCTGCACCGCCGAGAAGAAGAACACCGTGCCGAAGGCGAAGAGGATCGAGAGCGCGAGGTTCTCCCGCCACGGTCGCTTCGAGTGCCCGCGGCGCACCAGCTCTTCGAGCAGGAGATAGAGCAGCGCCGGCGCGACGCCCGCGAGGAGCACGTCCCACGCGCGGTTGGGAAAGTCCCTCCCGAGGAGCGCCACCGCGGGCAGGTAGACCGCCGCGGGGAAGGCAGGGAAGGCCACGAACCACCTTCCGTGGTAGCGGCCCAGTCGTTTCCGCCGTTGCCGGGAGGGCAGGTGACGTGGCGCGCGAGGTCCTCGTCGCAGCGCACCGACATCTGCCCGTGCAGCCACGAGTCGGCGAGGTACGCGAAGTGGTTGTCGGGCGAGTGGACGCGCAGCCGGTCGTTGGAGAAGGCCCCGTAGACGATCACGCAGAGGAGCCACACGAGCAGCGCGACCTTGCGTCGGTCGGGGCGAGACGGTGCCGCGGGGGCGGGCGCGGGGGCGGGCGCGGGCGGTGCGGGCTGCGGGCTCGGGCTCTCCTCCACGGTCTCGTCGCTCATCGGGAGCGGTTGTCTACCAGCGCCCGCCCGCGATGGGAACGCCGCGCAAGCACCGACGCTTGACGCGCGCGGAGCACGCGCCTACACGCGGACCTCCCCTGAGGAGGAACCGACGATGACCGTCTCCCGCGAGGCCCTGAACGAAGCGCTCTCCAACGTGGTCGACCCCGTGGTGGGCCGCACCCTCGGCTCACTCGGCGCGCTGCGCGACGTGACCGTCGAGGGCGAGAACGCCAAGGCCACCGTCGAGCTCCTCTCGCCCGCCTCGGCCGCGAAGGAGGCCATCTTGAAGTCCCTCGAGGCCGCCGCGGGCACGGTGGGGGTGAAGAAGCTCGACCTCAACCTCACCTACGCCGTGCGCACGCGGCAGGTCGCGGGCGACGACCCCTGCCCCGAGGTGAAGAACGTCATCCCCGTGATGTCGGGCAAAGGCGGCGTGGGCAAGAGCACCGTGGCCGCCAACCTCGCGCTCGCGCTCAACCGCACCGGCAGCCGCGTGGGCCTGCTCGACGCCGACATCTACGGCCCGAGCGTGCCCACGATGCTCGGCATCATGGGCCGCCCCGTCTCGAAGGACGGCAAGAACATCGAGCCCCTGGAGCGCTTCGGCATGAAGATCATGTCGATCGGCTTCTTGCTGGAGGACCCCAAGCAGTCGGTGATCTGGCGCGGCCCGATGATCCAGGGCGCGCTCCAGCAGTTCTTGAAGGACGTCGCCTGGGGCAAGCTCGACTACCTCATCCTCGACCTGCCTCCGGGCACGGGCGACGTGGCGCTGACCCTCTTTCAGCGTCTGAAGGTCACGGGCGGCGTGATGGTGACCACGCCGCAGGAGGTGGCCCTTCAAGACGTCTACAAGTCCGTGAGCATGTGCCAGAAGTTGAACGTGCCGATCCTGGGCGTGGTCGAGAACATGTCGTACTTCCTCGACTCGGCGGGGGTGAAGCACGAGATCTTCGGCCGGGGTGGTGGCGCGCGCATCGCGGAGTTCGCGAAGGCCCCGTTGTTGGGTCAGATCCCGCTCGACAGCGCCGTGCGCGAGTGGGGCGACAACGGAACGCCGGTGGTGCAGGCGCAGCCCGGGAGCGCGGTGGCGCAGGCCTTCCGCGAGGTGGCCGAGAAGCTGGCCGACCGCGTGACGCTGTCGCTCTTCGAGCAGTACGGCGGCGCGGCCCCGGCCGAGGCGCCGAAGCGGCTGCCCATCCTGCGCTGACCCACCTCCTTGGGCGCGGGACGGATGTCCCGCGACCCTCTCCGCACGGCCTCCCACCTCACAGCGCGCACCGTCGCGTACTCTCGCTCGCGATGGAGTGGCTCACCCGCGTCAGCGACCGCGTCACGTCGGTCGTCCCTCGCGTCGACGTGATCCGGCCCTCGCCCGACGGATCGCTCCTCGCGGTCTTCGCCTCGCGTGAGTGGGACCCGGACCTCGCGCGTCGCGAGCGGGTGTACGTGATCGAACGCGCCACGGGCCGCGAGGTGGTCGCCCTCGACGGACCTCAGACCTTCCGCGCGCTCGCGTGGGCGAGCGAAGACGCGCTGCTGGTCTTGCGGGACCACGACGCTGGCGGGTCGCGGGTCACCCTTCACGCGATCCCCGACGGGGGCGTCGTGACCGAGACTCACCTCGCCGAATGCGGCAGTGGATTGATGGCCCTCGACGTGACGGTGGACCACCGACGCGCCTTCGTCAGCCCGATCTGGCACTCAGGAAAGCGGAGACGGCCCTACGCGGCGGTGCTGGCGTTGCCGTCGTTGACCACGCTCCTGCGCATCGACCCGCAGCAATTCGGCGACCCGAGCGCGCCCTCCGTCGCGTCGCTCTCTCCCGAGGGGACGCAGGTCGTTGTCGTCATCCAGCCGAAGGTGAGCGTCCTGACCGTCGACCGCTCCGACGTCAAACCTCAGACCCATCCACTGTCCGAGCGGCAACGCTCCCCCTCTACGGTGATGTGGGTCGCGCGAGACCGCGCGTGGGTCACGACGACTGACGACACCAAGATCCTCGATAAACGCCGCCACTACGCGGTCGACACGACCCAGGGCGCGTGGACGGTTCTATTCACCGAAGATCGGTCGGCCGATTTCCCCTACGCGCTGCGGGTCGACGGCGACGGCCGACGCGTCGCGTGTATCTCGCTGCTGCGCGGCGCGGGCACCCCGAACACCGACACGACGCGACTGGTGATCGCCGACGCGCGCACGGCAGAGGTGATGTCGGCGAGGCCGCTCAAAGCCTACCTCCTGTCCGTCTGCTGGACGCGTGATGACGCGAACATCGTCTCGGTGAGCAAAGGCGCCGGGTCGCTGGAGATACACCGTTGGCCCGCGGAGGGAGGCGCCCCCGATCTGCTCACTTCCCTCTCGTTCGAGGACCAGGCGCGCAACGGCGTCGAGGTCGCCTGCGTTGGTGACGACACCGCGATGGTCCTCGAGAAGGACTTCAAGGGCGGCGCCTTCGTGTCGTTGATCTCGCTGCGCCCATAGTCGCGTACCCTCCCGCCCGCGATGGAGTGGCTCAGCCGCGTCGATGATCGCGTCGTGTCGATCGCCCCTCGCATCGACGCCATCGCGCCTTCACCTGACGGCGCGCTCCTCGCGGTCTTCCCCTCACGCGCGTCGGACCCCGACTTCGTGCGCCGCGAGCGGGTCTACGTGATCGAGCGCGCCACGGGCCGCGAGGTGGTCACGCTCGACGGGCCCGAGATCTTCCGCGCGCTCGCGTGGGTCGGCGACGACGCACTGCTGGTGCTGCGCGACCACCCGGTGCGCGGCGCGTGGGTGCGGCTCCACGCGATCCCCGACGGAGGCGTCGAGCGGGCCCTCCACCTCGACGACCCGCCCGACGCGCGCGGCACGCTCTCGGTCGCCGAAGACCTCTCGCGCTGCGTGTTCACGCCCACCGCGCCGCGCGGGAGCGTCCCCGTCGCGTGGGCGCTGGACCTGCCCACGCTCACGGTGCTCGCCCGCGTCACCACGGCCGACACCGACGACACCTTCTACGCCGACCTGCTCCTCCACCCCGAGGGGACGCACCTCCTCGGCGTCGGCGGCTTCGACCTCCGCGTCATCCCGCTCCCGGGCGGTGCGTTCGCAACGACCTCGGGTCGGCTCCCCAACGGCACCTCGGTCGACACGATCACCTGGCTCTCGCGACGACGCGTGCTCGCGACGCCGAGCCTGGTGGCCTTCGACGACGGCGAGGCCCCTTTCGTCTTCGACCTCGCGACGGGCGCGATCGACCCCCTCACGGGCTTCGACGGCGTGCTCTGCGCCGACGCCTGCGCCGAGCCCGACCGACGCGGCGTCGCGATCACCACGCAACCCCGTCGCGACGCGGGCTCCTTGGAGGCGTCGCTCCGCGTCCTCGACGTCGAGACGGGAGCGATCGTCTCGGACCGGCCGTGGCGGGCCTTCGCAGCCTATGCGGTGCGGGTGCGCTGGTGGAGCGACGGGACCATCGTCACGGCGGGCGCGACCTCCGCGGGCTTCGCGCTCGCGCGATGGTCCTCGCGCGACGGAGGCCCCACGGCGCTCGCGACGGTGGCCCCGCGCGGGTCGCGGTCGACCCACGCGCTCGCCGGGGTGGGCGAGGCCGTCGTGATGCTGTCGCACTACGACCTCTCGTCGGGAAGCTTCGTCGACCTCGTCGAGGCCGCGCCGTAGGCGATACCCTCCCCCCTCCGATGGAGTGGCTCACCCGCGTCGGTGACCGCGTCACCTCGCTCGTCCCGCGCGTCGACGTCGTCGCGCCCTCTCCCAGCGGGGCGCTCCTCGCGGTGTTCCTCACGCGCGCGGCGAACCCCGACCTCGTGCGCCGCGAGCGGGTGTACGTCATCGAGCGCGCGACGGGCCGCGAGGTGGTCGCGCTCGACGGGCCCGAGATCTTCCGCGCGCTCGCGTGGGTCGGCGACGACGCGCTGCTGGTGCTGCGCGAGCACGACGCGGGCGGGCTGTGGGCAACGCTCCACGCGGTCCCCGACGGGGGCGCCGAGGCCGAGACGCACCTCGCCGACACGGGCGGCGGAGCGATGGCCCTCGACGTGACGGTCGACCATCGCCGCGCCTTCGTGCGACCCATCTGGCGCTCCGGACCACGGAGACGTCCCGACGCGGTGGTGCTCGCGCTGCCCTCGCTCACAACCCTCCTGCGCGTCGACCCGGAGCGCTTCCGCGACCCGAGCGCGCCCTCCGTCGCGTCGCTCTCTCCCGAAGGCACCCGCGTCGTCGTCACCGAGTCGCGGGTCATCGCGCTCACCGTCGACAGCCCCGATGCCGCGCCGCCGACGCACCCGCTGTCGGAGCAGCAGCCCCTCTCCTCCGCGGTCACGTGGGTCGGGCGCGACCGCGCGTGGGTCACCACCGCCACCCTCAACGCGCGCGGAGACCCCGCCCACACCTACGCCCTCGACCTCGCGAGCCGCGGGTGGGAGACGGTCTTTACCGAGGGGCTCTCGAAGACCTTCCCCAAGGCGCTCCGCGTCGACGCCGACGGCCAAAGGGTGGCGGGGATCTCCGAAGCGCGCGGCGCGCGACCGCCCGAGCGCCCCCGGCTCGCGGTCGTCGACGCGCTCTCGGGCGAGGTGTCGTCGGCGAGGCCGCTCGCGGGCTTCCTCCTGGCCGTGTGCTGGACGCGCGACGACGCTGCGATCGTCTCGGCGAGCGCGCGCGCCGCGTCGCTGGAGGTGCACCGCTGGCGCGCCGAGGGCGGCGACCCCGACCTCCTCACGCGGGTGTCGGCCGACGCCATGCGCGTCACCGTCGAGGCCTCGCTCGTCGGAGACGACGCGGTGCTGCTCACCCCGACCGACCCCGCGGGCGGGGCCCTCGCGTCGCTCGTCTCGCTGCGCCCGTAGTCGCGTACCCACTCCCGCCGATCGAGTGGCTCTCCCGCGTCGGCGACCGCGTCACCGCCATCGCTCCTCGCGTCGACCAGCCGCTGGGACTACACCCTGTCCCCGGTCGGGCCCGACGCCGTGTCGCTTTCTCAGCCCTACGACGCGTGGAGCTTCACCGTCTCCCTCGTTACCGTCGAACCCTGAAATGGCCGAAGGGCCCCGCCGCGACGCGACGGAGCCCTCCGAGGGTTGTCGGTTGAAGGGTCGCTCCACCCTTCATCGGTGATCGGTCAGCGGTTGTCGCGGACGCGGATCGCCGACAGCTCGTTGAGGTAGCACTCCAGGTTGGTGTAGCCCGCGACGCCGGTCATCGACATCGAGAGGTTGGTGCCGTTGTGGTCCGCCACGTTCGGGTTCAGGCCGTGGGCCGTCTCCCAGGCGTTGGGCATGCCATCGTTGTCGCTGTCCGTCGGCGCCGTGCCCGTGGTGGGCGTGCGGAGCGCGTCGTTCGCGGGGTTGGTGTTCGACGCGCGGCTGTCGATGGTGCCCGAGGCGACGAAGCCCATGAGCCGGGTGTCCATCGGGTCGCGGGGGAAGGCGCCGCCGTTCGCCGCCGCGTGGGCCCTCACCTGCGAGGCCGACATGGCCGTCGTGGTCGGGAAGGCGTGGGGCGACGTGCGCCCCCACGAGGGCCGCGAGCCCGCGCCGCCGCTGTAGTCGTTGCAGCAGTAGTTCAGGTCCCAGTCACCGCGGCTCGCCCAGAGGTTCGAGCGGTTGTCGTTGAAGTACGCCGAGGTGCCGGTGCCCGAGGGCTGGATCCAGATCATCCCGAAGCGGTTGGAGCTGGGCGCCCACGACTGGTTCCCGATCCAGTTCATTTGATAGAAGATGTTCGAGCCCGCGGTGCTGCCCGAGATGTTGGTCGGGTTCACGTCGATGAAGTAGCGCTGGTCCCAGATGAGGTTGTTGACCAGCTCGACGCGCATCGTGGTGCCCACCGCGTCGGAGCCGCTCTCGCGAGAGAACTCCGGGAAGCGGCCCTGGAGGCGGTTCCAGGTGTTGCGCACCAGCGAGAGCTGGTCGAGGGCGTAGCCCGCGCGGGGGTTGGTGTAGTTGATGAGCATCCCGCCGTACTGCGCGTGGCCGCCCAGGGTCTCAGCCAGGATCGAGTCCTGGATGGTGAGGTTGTTCGTGTACGAGATCTCGACGGCCTCGTCCTCGGCGTTGCCCATCGAGAAGTGGTCGATGATCGCGTTGCGCACGTAGCGCATGCGCAGGCCGTCGGGGAACGACCCGTTCGCGGGCCGCGAGCGGATGTGCCGCGCCACGATGTTCGAGATGCCGCGGGCGTTGGGGCCGCACTGCTGGTCGCAGTAGGGCTCCTCGGTGGTGTCGAAGCCGCGCACCGTGATGCCGCTCGGAGAGGTCTGCCCCGCGATGGTCACGTCGCCGCTCGAGACGTGCACGTCGCTGTTGATCACGCCGCTGACCTTGAAGAGGATGTACCGACGGCCGGTCTGGTCGAGCGCGTCCTGGAACGAGCCCGGGCCCGAGGTGTTCAGGTTGGTCACGTAGATGACCCGCCCGCCGCGCCCGCCCGTCGCGCTCGCGCCCCAGCCCTCGGCGCCCGGAAAGGCCCGGAGCCCGTTCGACGGCGTCTGCGCGCTCGCCGGCGGAGGCGTCGTGGTGGAGCCCGCGTCGGCCGGAGGCGGGGTGGCGCCGGCGTCACGCGCGCCGCTGTCCGTCGCGGTGGTGGAGCCCGCGTCACGCGCGCCGCTGTCGGTCGCGGTGGAGCCCGCGTCACGCGCGCCGCTGTCGGTCACGCCGGCGTCGCGCGGCGCGGTGGAGGTCGTCGCGCGGACGGCGGTGGAGCCCGTCGAGGCGGTCGCCGTCACCGGGGTGCAGGCGCGGTATCCGCTGAGCGCGTAGCAGTCGTTGTCGCGGTCGCAGAAGCACTTGGCCTCACCCGGCCAGCAGTTGCGGATCTGGCCCGCGGCGTTGCGCGGGTCGCCGCGGTCATCGAGGGTCACGGCCTCGGGGCAGGTACGCACACGGACTTCGTCAGCCGAGCTCTCCGAGGAGTCAGCCTCAGGGGCGCAGCCCGCGGCGAGGAGCATCGAGATCACTGACAGAGCCGAGAGGTATCGGGGGCGGTTCATGGGTCGGGAAGAAAGCGGGGCTCATCCAACAACGCAAGCGACGATTGCGATGATTCTTTATCGCTACATCGATGTTGTTTGTGATGAACGAGCCCCCGCGGTGGGCCCCGCGGCCACGCCTTCCCTCCACGCGACCACCTCTGCGCACACCAATTCACGGAATGCCACCGCGCGGGTGCTCTTCAAACACGGAGACACCCCCGACCACGCAAACCTACAGGACACAACCCTGACCACGCGGGGCAACGACGCCGCGGCGTGAAGCGAGGTTCACGAAGGGCCCCCTCCGCGGCCACCGCCGCCGCGAGGAGTGACATTCGCGAAGAACTTCGGTGACTTGGGCCGCCGCGACACGGATGTCATGCCCCCGGATCGCCGCGGACTTCCCGCGCGCCCGCCGCCCGCGATACCGTCCGCGGCGATGGCCCTCGCGGGAGGCTCCGACGTGTACGCCGCGCGCAGACGGCGCGGACTGATCGCCACCCTCGCGGCCGCCTGCGTCGCGCTCGCCCCCGCCGCCGCGCGCGCCGACGAGCGCACCGAGGCGAGGCGGCACTTCCGCGCGGGCCTCGCCCTCGCCGAGCAGCGCGAGTACCTCCGCGCCGTCGCGGAGTTCGAGACCGCCTACCAGATCCTCCCCAACGTCTTCGTCCTCTACAACATCGCCCGCGTCTACGCCGAGGCCGGCGACCTCGACCGCGCGATCGACTACTACCAGCGCTACCTCCAGGCCGACGTGCCCGACCGCTCCGAGGTCGAGGCCCTCGTGCGCGGCCTCGAACAACGCCGCCGCGCCCAGGCCGCCCAGACCGCGCAGCCCACGCCCCCGCCGCAACCGACGCAGCCCGCGCAACCCGCGCAGCCCTCACAGCCCGCGCAGCCCGTGGGCCCGCTCTCCGCCGAGCAGGTGCAGGCCCTCCGCGACGCCGCGCAGACCATCCTCCGCTACACCGACGGCGCGCAGCCCGCGCAGCCGTCACAGCCCGCGCAGCCGTCACGGCCCGCGCAGCCGTCACAGCCCGCGCAGCCGCGGGCGACCTCTTCGACGGCGGAGCGCGAGGGCGTCTACGAGGAGCAGGTCGTCACCGCGACGCTGAGCGCGCAGAGCACCCTCGACTCGCCCAACGCCACCACGATCATCACCGCGCAGGACATCCGCCTGTCGGGCCTCACGAGCTTCGCCGAGCTCCTGCGACGCGCGGTGGGCGTCGACGTGATGGCGCTCGAGAGCTCCGACTACCAGGTGGGCATCCGCGGCTTCAACCGGCGGCTCTCCAACCGCGTGCTGGTGCTCATCGACGGCCGCTCGGTGTACCTCGACTTCCTCGGGGTGACGCTCTGGCCGCTCATCCCCATCGGGGTCGAGGAGGTCGAGCGCATCGAGGTGATCCGCGGCCCGGGCTCAGCCCTCTACGGCGCCGACGCCTTCTCGGGGGTCATCAACATCATCACCCGCGCGCCGGGCACGCCCCGCGCGGTGGCCTCGGTGGGTGCGGGCAACGGCTCGCAGTTCCGCGCGTCGGCGATGGCCTCGGGTCGCACCGGCGGGCTCTCGTACCGGCTCGGCGCGGGCTACGAGCAGCTCGGCGCCTTCGGACGTCTCGTCTCGCCCACCGACACGGTCTACCGAGTGACCGCGCCCGACCCGAACATCGCCCTGCGCGGCGTGCGCGCCGACATGGAACTCTCGGCCCAGCCCACGCGCGGCGTGCAGATCCGCGGCGGGGCGTCGTTCGTCGACGGCTACCTCTGGTTCAACGCCATCGGCCCGCTGCGTCGCTACTGGACCGACCTCACCTTCGCGCAGCCTTGGGCGCAGGTGACCGCGGGCGGCTTCACCGCGCGGGCCTTCGCCAACCACGTCTCGGGCACCGCGCAGGAGTACCTCCAGCGCGTCGGCACCACGCCCCTCGACACCCGCATCTCGCAAGACGTGCTCGACGTGGAGCTTCGCTACAACCGCCGCTTCAACGCCGGGCCCGTGCCCCTCGACGTGACCCTCGGCGCCAGCTACCGGATGAAGCACATCTCCTGGAGCTACCTCGACGCCGACCACACCCTGCACCACTTCGCGGGCTTCGCGCAGGCGCAGGCCCGCTTCGGGCGGAGCTTCTCGTCGGTGGCCTCGCTCCGCGTCGACCGCCATCCGGTGCTCGACGCGCCCGTGTTCTCTCCGCGCCTCGCGCTGATCTACAAGCCCTCGGAGCGGCGCTCGCTGCGCCTGTCGGGCTCGACCTCGTTCCGCACGCCCACGATGCTGGAGCTGTACCTCGACCTGCAGAACCCCACGCCCGTGCCCGGCGTCGCCGTGCGCGGAGAGGGCGGCGAGGTCTACGAGAACGGCCGCTACCGCCTCGACGCCGAGAACGCCGTCTCGGTCGACCTGGGCTTTCAAGACCAGACCAGCGACCGCGTGCAGTACGAGGTCAACGCCTTCTTCACCCGCGGCGCCAACCTCATCGAGCTGTCGAACGTGATCTTCGACGCGCTGCCGGGCACGTCGAACCCCGGCGGGCAGGTCGACGTGGGGCGCTTCCGCTTCACCAACGACCCGTTCGCGACGTGGATGTACGGCGCCGAGCTCGGCCTGCGCGTCTCTCCCATCGAGGGCCTCGACGTGTTCGCGAACTACACCCTCGCGCTCACCCGCAACGAGACGGGCACCCTGCGCGAGGGCGACCAGCGCACCCCGCAGCACAAGGTCAACCTCGGCGTGCAGCTCCGCACCCGCTTCGGCCTCGACCTCGAGCTCGCCGGCCACTGGATCTCCTCCACCGTGTGGCGCGAGCAGGACTTCGACCCCGACCGCGGCGTGGTCTACACGTCGTACGCGCTCAACGACTACCTACAGCTCAACGGGCGGATCGGCTGGCGCGCCCTGCGCGACCGGCTGGAGCTCGGCGTCACGGGCACCAACCTCACCAACAACCTCGCGCGGCAACACCCCTTCGGCTCCGCCCTCGGCGCGCGCGTGATGGGCACCGTCACCCTGCGGTACTGACCCGATGGAGAAGCGACACGCCGCCCTCGCAGCCCTCTCCCTCGCGCTCGCCGCGTGCGTGACGCCGCCCATCGACCGCGGCGCCGACGAGCGCTACCCCAACCAGAACGCGCCCCTCGGCCGCGTCGAGGGGACCGTGCTCTATGAAGGCCCGCCCCCCGCCGTCGACGCGCAGGGTCGACCCCTCGGCCGCGTGGTGCTCCTGCTCTTCAGCGCCGACAACCCGCCGCCGCCGCAGGGCCTCGCGACCACCGCGCTCTCGGTGCAGACCCTCCCCGCGTCGCTGCTCTTCCAGAACGTCACGGTGACCTCGGCGCGCACGGTGCGGGCGAGCGTGGGCTTCACCTTCCCGAACATCAGCGCGGCGGGCGAGTACCAGATCCGCGCGTTCCTCTCGAACCGCGACGACACGCAGGGCTTTCACCCGATCTACGGCGTGCGCTCGCAGCCCGTCCGCGGAGACGTGGGCGGAGGCGCCGTCGTCGACCCCTCCGCGCCCGTGCCGACCTTCGCGACCATCCCCGTCGGTGCGCTCGTGAACGGAACCTACCGGCTCCCCGAAGACGGCGCGGTCACCACGGGGGTCACGGTCTTCCTGGGCTCTCCCATCACCACCGACCGGCCGGTGTTCCACGTCGACCCGTCTCCGCCGATGGGAGGCCAGTCGCTCACGCTCACCCCCGTCGAGCCCCGCCCCGCGCCGGGCCCCGCGGTCGCGGCCTGGGCCGCGCGCACGGGCTACCTCGCCAACGGCGCCGTCGCCATCGAGCTCCCCTCGCAGGTGAGCGCGACGGACCCGGGCGCCTTCGTCGCCTCGCTCCCCACGCTCACCCTCCGCGGGGGAATGCCCGACGCCGAGCTCCCCGCCGCCCGCACCGCGGGCGTGCTCTTCGACCCCAACCCCATGCCCTTCGCGCTCGGAACGCCCTTCCGCGCCGCGCACCCGACGCTCCTCGCGCCCAACACCTCGGGGATGGGCCCGCCCGTCATCACCTTCCCGTGGGTGTTCCCGCTGGTGCTGCTGGTGAAGCTGCACGACCCCGACGCCGAAGAGCGAGCCGTCCTCGCGAGCGCGAGCGCCGACCTCATCGAGGTGAGCCGCGTGATCGCCGCGCTCAGCCAGCCCGAGCGCACGCGCAACCCCGACGGCACCACCACCACCACGGTGATCTTCGGCAGCGTCGTGCCGGAGACGGGGCTGCAAGACTTCGCCTCCCTCGTGCGACCGCCGCCCGCGCCGCCCGTGATCACGCCCACGACCCGGGTGGTGTTCCCGCCCGTGGCCTTCGAGGTCCGCGGCCCCGACCCGGCCGCCGACTGGTCCGCCGTCGTCCCTCGCCTGCCGCTGCCCATCGCGATGTCCCTCGACGGGAGGCTCCCTCCCGGCTCGCGCTGCGCCGCGCGCGGCCTGCCCGCGGGCCGCTACGGCCTCTACGTCGTCACCGCCCGCGGCCAGTCGTGGAACCTCCCCAACGACCTCGCCCCCCTGGTCTACCCCCCGAACCCGCGCACCGCGGCGCCCTCGCAGGGCTACTTCGTGCGCGTGACCGAGGGCGACCCCGCCATGGGCAACGCCTGCCCCCCCGGCCTGCCCGAGCGCTGATCACACCACCTCCCCGCGCGGCCCTCGCGTCGAGTATCGTCCGCGCGCCGTGACCGTCAGCCCCCCGTGGATCGCGCACGACTGGCGCGCCGCCCGCCGCCGAGGCCCCACCGCGCTCGCCATCGGCAACTTCGACGGCGTGCACCTCGGCCACCGCGCGCTCCTCGACAAGGTCATCCACGCCGCGCGCGCCTTCGGCGGAGAGTCCGTCGCGCGCACCTTCGAGCCGCACCCCACGCGGGTCGTGCGCCCCGACCGCGCGCCCCCCATGCTCACGGGCCTCGACCGTCGCGTCGAGCTCCTCTCCGAGACGGGCGTCGACGCGGTGGTGGTGCAGCGCTTCGACCTCGCCATGGCCGCGCTCTCGCCCGAAGAGTTCGTGCGCCGCGTGGTGGTGGGCCTCGGCGCGCGCGAGGTCCACGTCGGGGCCGACTTCCATTTCGGGCACGACCGCGCGGGCACGCCCGACACGCTGCGCGCGCTCGGCGTGAGCCTGGGCTTCACCGCGCACACCGTCGAGGGCGTGCGCGAGGGCGAGGCGAACATCTCGTCGTCGCGCGTGCGCGCCGCCCTCTCCGACGGAGACCTCGGCCTCGCCGCGCGGCTCCTCGGCCGGCCCTTCGACCTCGACGGCGTGGTCGTCCACGGAGACCACCGCGGTCGCACCCTGGGCTTCCCCACGGCGAACCTCGCCACGCCGTGCGAGGCCCCGCCCCGCGACGGGGTGTACGCGGTGCGCGCGCAGACGCTCTCGCCCGACGGCGCGGGCCCGTGGCGCGACGGCGTGATGAACATCGGCAGCCGCCCCACGATGAACGCCGGCCGCTCCCTCGAGGCGCACCTCCTCGACCTCGACGAGGATCTATACGGTCGCACCCTCCGCGTGCGCTTCGTCGCGCGGCTGCGTGACGAGCAGCGATTCGCCTCCATCGAAGAACTCCGCCGCCAGATCGAGCGCGACGTCGCCTCGGCGCGCGCGGCCCTCTCCAGCGAGACCCCCGCATGAGCACCGACGACGACGCCCCGACCTTCACCGACGAAGACGGCGACGACGCGACCCTCCCCAGCGAGTTCGCGACCGCCACCATGGGCCACATCCTCCTCGCGCAGGGCAAGCGCGAAGAGGCCCTCTCGCTCTTCCGCGCCGTGCTCGCGCGCGCGCCCTCCGACGCCGAGGCCCTGCGGGGCATGGCCCTCCTCGAAGAGCGCACGCCCTCGCCCCCGCCCGCCGCGGCGCCCGCCACCGACGACCCCGAGGTCTACGCGCGCGCCCTCGCCGTCGACCCCTACACCGTGGTGGCCTACTGGGAGCTCTCCGACGCCCGCCTCGCCCGCCGCGGCGTCGACCTCTCGCGCGACGCGCTCTCGCTCCTCGTCGTGTCGTTCTCCGTGAGCGACGACGGCGTGCGCCGCGACGAGCGCCGCGTCGACGACCTGCACCGCGCGGGGGAGCTCTACCTCCGCGAGCTCGCCCCCGGCGCCTCGCACCACTGCGCCGTCGGCGTCTTCCGCGGAGAGCGCTTCGTCCCCCTCTGCCGCGCCGAGGGCGTCGACACCCCCCGCGACGCGCCCGTCGACGTGATCGCCCGCGTCGCCGCCGCGGCCGCCGTCGCGCCCGTCGACCGGCCCCCGCACCCCGTACAGCCCGCCGCTCCCACGCCCGCCGCGCGACCACCCCTCGTCGCCATCACGGCCCTCGCCCCCGTCGCGCCCCCGATCGACGCCCCCTGGAGCCTCGCGAGCGCCGAGGTCTTCGAGCGCTACCTCCAGGCCGCCCGCGACGCCCTGCCCTCTTCGTAGGCCCCACCACTTCTCGCGCAACACCCCGCGGGCGCCCCGATGAGCGGCGCCCATGTACCCCATCCTCCGTGTCGTCGCGCTCCAGCTCGCGACGATCCTCACCCCCGAACCGCTGCCCGAGGCGCCCGACGGGTCCGCCGCGCGGTGGCTCCCTCACCTCACCGTCCGCGTCACGTACCGCGGGCAACAGACCCTCTGGGTCGAGTCCCTCCGCGAAGGCTGGAGCGTCCCCTCGGGGTGGAGCGTCGAGCTCCGCCTCTCGTGGGGCCTCGACACCTTCACCCCCACCCTCACCGCGGAGCCCTCGCCGTGAAGCGCCCCGCCCTCTTCCTCCTCCTCCTCGCGCTGACCTTCACCGTCACGGCCCACGCCGACCCGCCCTCGTGGCTCGACCCCGCGGTGGTGGCCGAAGCCTCTCGCCGCGCGGTGGTCCACGCCGGCCTCGATGATGAACCCGCGCGCGCCCTCGCCCGCCGCGCGCGGGTGGCGGCGCTCCTCCCCAACATCACCGTGCGCGTCGCGCGAGGGATGGGGCTCACCAGCACGCAGTACACGTCGGCGACGAACGACCGCCTCCTCACCGACGACTCGCTGGTCTTCGACCTGCGGGTGAACTTCGCGCTCGATCGGCTGGTCTTCGACGCGCACGAGGTCGCGCTCTTCCGCTACCAGCTCCAGCGGGCGAGGGCGCGCGAGGCGCTCGAAGCCACGGTGCTCGACCTCCTCGCGCAGCTCGAGGCGATCCGGCTCGCGCCGCCACCGCCGCCGACGGACACCGACGCGACGGCGGCGCGCACCGTGGCCGAGCGCAGGCTCCGCGCGCGGCTCGAGCTCCTCACGGGACGCCCCCTCGCGACGCTCCCCGCGCGGTGACGCCCTCCGTCGCCAGCGCTTGACACCGCCCCCCTCGCGAAGGACCGTTCCGCCGCCCCGCTCTCGGGGC
The DNA here is from genome assembly GCA_041389825.1 of Polyangiales bacterium. Classification (GTDB taxonomy): domain Bacteria; phylum Myxococcota_A; class Polyangia; order Polyangiales; genus JAEYZO01. The sequence continues at coordinate 126,125 of JAWKRC010000011.1, forward strand.
ACCCGTCGGGAGGTCACGCGGATGTTCGACCAGCTCCTCAACGTCTTCGGCCAGTCGCGCCAGGGCCAGCAGGCCTACCAGGCCCTCCAGTCGCAGGGCTACACCCCCCAGCAGTCCGCCGGGATCCTCACCACGGCCTTCCCCGTCGCCGCGCGCTCGGTGCAGCAGGCCATCATGCAGCAGGGCGCCGGCGGTCAGCCCGGCCACGGCCTGCTCGACATCGGCAACAGCAACTACGCGATGAACTTCCTCTCCGGCGCCGTCAGCGGCCTCCTCCGCGGAGAGGGCCTGAAGGGCGCCGCCATCGACGGCCTCCAGGGCGTCGTCGGCGGCCACGTCGCGCAGGTGATCGCGTCGCGCTTCGGCCTCCCCGAGCGCGTCGCCGGCGTCATCGGCGCGGTGATCACCCCGCTCATGATCGACTTCCTCTGGGAGAAGTTCCAGGAGCTCAACGCCAACGGCGGCCTGCAGTCCCTCCAGATCCCCGGCTTCGGCGCGGCGCCCGTCGCGCAAGCCCGCCGCTGACCCGCCTCGTCCTCCTTCCCGCCCGACATTTCCGCCACGCTTTGGGGTGACACCGCCGCGCCCGCGGGGCTACACCCACTGGGCTCGCAATGCCGCCCCACGCCGAGCCACTCCGCCCCCGCAGGCTGGAGTTCCGCCACCTCGGCCTGACCCTCGCTCAAAGCGCGCTGGTGGGCCTCGCCGTCGGTGCGGTCGCCTGCGTCTTCTACCTGCTCGTACAGGAGACCGAGCATTTCGTCCTCGGCGAGCTCACGGGCTTTCACCCGCTGCGGCCCGCGGGAGAGCCCGCGCCGCCCGGGTCTGAGCACCACCCCACGCACCTCTGGCTCCTGCTCGTCGTGCCCGCCCTCGGCGCGCTGCTCTCGGGGCTCATCGCGCGCTTCCTCGCGCCCGAGGTCGCCGGCGGAGGCGCCGACGGATACATCCGCTCCTTCCACCGCGACAACGGCTTGATGCGCGTGCGCGCGGTGCCGCTGAAGATCATCGCGTCGGTCTTCGCGCTCGGCTCGGGCGGCTCCGGCGGGCGCGAGGGCCCGGCCATCATGGTGGGCGCGGGCGTGGGCTCGGGCCTCGCGCAGGCGCTCGGCCTCGAAGACCGCGAGCGACGTCTCCTCCTCGTGGCGGGCGCCGCCGCGGGGATGTCTGCGATCTTCCGCACGCCCCTCGGCGCGGCGCTCCTCGCGGTGGAGGTGCTCTACCGCGACGACTTCGAGGCCGACGCGCTGATCCCGGCGATCCTCGCGAGCGTGACGGCCTACGCGGCCTTCTCCGTGGCGATCCCGAGCGCGGGCCCGCTCTTCGCGCACGCGTCGCGCTACCCCTTCCTCCCGCTGCACCTGCCGCTCTACGTGGCGCTCGCGGTGATCCTCGCGCTGGGCGCGATGGCCTTCCTCACGATGCTGCACGCGGTGGAGCGGCGCACCGCGGCGAGCCCGCTGCCGGCCCCCTTGCGCCCCGCGCTCGGAGGTCTGGGCGTCGGCCTCCTCGCGCTCACGTGGATCCTCACGGTGAACCCGACGCTGAACCTCGGTCAGCAGGGCCCTGGCATCCTCGGGAGCGGCTACGGCGCGGTGCAGGCGGCGATCACGGGCGCCGACTGGCTGCCGCGCGGGTGGTGGGGCGTGGCGGTGCTCGCGATGCTCGCGGTGCTGAAGATGGGCGCGACGGCGCTCACGGTGGGCACGCGCGCGAGCGCTGGAGACTTCGGTCCGTCGCTCGCGATCGGTGGACTGCTCGGTGGAGCCTTCGGCCGCGCGATGCAGTTGATGGGCGCTCCCGTCCCCGACGCGGGGGCCTTCGCGCTGGTGGGGATGGGGGTGTTCTACGGCGGCATGGCGCACGCGCCCCTGGGGGCGGCGGTGATGGTGTGCGAGCTGTCGTCGACCTACGACCTGCTCGTCCCGCTGATGTTCGCGCTGGGGTCGGCCTTCCTCTTGTTGCGGAGGTTCCCGCTGTACCCGACGCAGGTGACGACGCGGTTCCGCTCGCCGGCGCACGCGGGCGCGACGATGGTGGACCTGTTGCGCACGCTGCGGGTGGGCGAGGCGTGCACGATCACGAAGGAGCTCACGACGGTGTCGCCGACGGCGCACGTGAAGGAGCTCGTCCACGCGATCACGCACGCGAGCGAGGCGCAGGACGTGCTCCCGGTGGTGACCGACGGCAAGGTCGTGGGTCTGGTGTCGGTGACGACCTTGCGGGACCTCGTCGACATGCAGGACATCGAGGAGCTCGCGGTGACGGCCGACCTGATGAGCCCGCCGGTGACGGTGAACCAGGACGACGACCTGCAGACCGCGCTGGAGCGGATGCTCTCGGCGGAGCTGCGGGAGCTTCCGGTGCTCGACGCGGAGGGGCGCGTGGCGGGCTACATCGACGAGGCCGACATCACGCGCGCGTGGCTGCGGGAGCTGTCGGTGAAGCAGCGCGAGAGCGCGCGAGACTCGATGATCGAGGGGTAGGGCGGAGACCGAGGGGAGATCGGAGCGCGCCGCGCGGTCCCGAGGGTCTGCCGCGCCGTCGCGAAGCTCTGTCGCGCGCTCCCGACGGTCTGCCGCTCTCTCGTGAAGCCCTGCCGCGCCGACATCGAAGCTTGCCGCGCCGTCACGAAGCTCTGCCGCGCAAGCCGCGGAGCTTGCCGATCGCTCGGGAAGCTTGCCGATCGGGTCGGCAGGCCTCGTTTCCGGCCCGGCAGACCTTCACGGCACCGCGGCAGACCTTCGGGAGCGCGCGGCAGGCTTCATTTCCCGCGCGGCAGACCTTCACGACGGCGCGGCAGACCTTCACGACGGCGCGGCAGGCTTCGCGAGCGCCCGGCAAGGCTTCCGGGAGCTTCAGCCCTGCGCAGGCGCCGCGTTGGCGGGCTTGGCGGCGGGCTTCGTGGGCTTCGTGGGCGGCCTGCGCTTGGCCAGCCCGAGGCGGATGAGGTGATCGCGGCGCGAGATCAGCAGCCGCGCCATCTCGGCCCAGTCCTCGTACCAGGCGCGCAGGTCCTTGAGGGCCTGGAGGTTCTTCGCCTCGCGCTCCTTGCGCGCGGCCTTCGCGTCGGCGCCGTCGTCGGGCCCGACGTAGCCCTCGGCGCGCTCGACCAGCGCTCGCAGACGCGCGCGTTCGTTCGCGTCGACCCCGCGCTTGGCGAGGGTCTCCAGCGCGGCGGCGTCCTCCTTGCGGGTGGCCTTGCGCTCGGGCGCCCTCTGGAGCGCGTCGAGCCGGTCGAGCAGGGCCTTCACCCCGATCACCGCGGCGATGCCCGTGGCGGGCTCCAACCCGTCGAGGACGAAGTCCAACACCTCCGGGTGCAGCCGCGTGAGGGCCGCGCGGATGAGTCGCAGCCCGTGTTCGTCCCACGCGTCGAGCTCCGCGATGGCCTGCGAGACGCCCGCGTCGACGGTGGGGGTCTTCGCCCCCTCGCCCCGGAGCTCGTAGCCCGCCGCGGCGTGCACGAGCGACCACCCGCGCTCGTGCTCCTGCTCGTCGTAGCCGTGCGCCGCGAGCCGCGCGCGGATGGCCTCGGTGGTGCCCACGCCGCGAAGGAAGGTCGACGCCCGCCCGTAGGTGGCCTCGAGGGTCGAGCGCGCGAGCTCCGCGCCGTCGCTGGTCTTCTTCAACATCGGTGAACTTCCCTCCACCGCCGGGCGCGCGAGGCGCCCACCGCCTCCGCGTCGATGCGTTCCCCGGCGATCCCTACAGACTCACGGCGCCACGCTCGCGTCGCCAATCGGGGCTTTCCCTGACTGGACGCGCGCCGCGCTCACGCTGGTCTCGCGCCGCGCGCGCTGGCACCCTGCGGCGCATGGGCGACGCGGCCGACCCACGCTGGATCGACTACGACACCTACCTCTCCATCGAGCGCGAGACCGACCGCAAGCACGAGTGGCTCGACGGCCGCGTCTACGCGATGCTCCGGGTGACGCTCGAACACAGCCAGCTCTCCGCGCAGATCGCGTGCGCGCTGCTCCGCCTCGCCGACGCCTGCGGGTGTCGGGTGTTCTCCTCCGACGCGAAGGTGCGCGTGCTCGCGACGGGGCTCGCGACCTACCCCGACGCGTCGGTGGTCTGCGGCGAGATCGAGCGCGACCCCGCGGACCGCAACGCGATGGTGAACCCCGCGGTGCTGGTCGAGGTGCTCTCCGACGGCACCGAGGCCTACGACCGCGGAGAGAAGTTCCAGCACTACCGCCGCGTGCCCTCGCTGCGCGACGTGGTGTTCGTCTCGCAGCACACGCCCTGCGTCGAGGTGTACTCGCGCGACGCGTCGGGCCGCTGGGTGCTCTCCTCCGCGGTCGCGGGCGAGCGCGTGTCGCTCTCCGCGCTCGACGGCGCCCTCGAGGTCGACCGCGTCTACGCCGGGGTCGAGCTCACCCCCGCCCCGACGCGGCCCGCGCGCGACGCGTAGAGAGCGGGCACGGCCGCGGGTCTTTTCACCGCTCGCCTCCCCGGACTGAAGTCCGGGGCAGGCCTTACGCTCAAGCCCTCGCAGAGCGAGGGCTTCCCACTGGCACGAAGCCCGCGTTCAGCGACACCGCGCCGATGGAACAGCGCGAAGCCCTCGCCTCGCGAGGGCTTGAGCGTAGGCCTGCCCCGGACTTCAGTCCGGGGAGACCAGCTCACCCACTTCACGGATCCTCCACCGCGCGCACCGTCTCCTCGAGGCTGTGCTTCGGCCGCCACCCCATCGCGTCGCGCGCGCGGCGATCGTCCACCATGCACACGTACCGGATGTGATCGAGCTCCGGCGCGGGGAAGCTCGACAGCCGGTACTTGAACAGCGTCTTGAGCATCTCGCGGCCGATGTCGTGCGGCACGGGCAACCGCGGCCTCCGCAGGATCTTCAACAGCTTCGACAGCGGCGCGGGCTCGGGCCCCGCCACGTTGAAGATCCCGCGCACGCCCGGTCGCAGCGCGGCCTCGATCGCGCGCACCACGTCGTCGTGGTGGATCACCTGCACCATCGGGTCGAAGCCCATCAGCGTCGGCGCCACCGGCAGGCGCAGGTAGTTGCTCGGCGCGTTCCGCACGGGCCCGAGGATGTGCGTCGAGCGAAGGATCACCGTCTCGCACTGCGACTGCCGCCAGAAGAAGCTCTGCGCGAGCATGTCGACCTCGATCAGGTCGCGGATCTCGGAGAAATCCTGGCTCCCCAACAACGGCGCTTCTTCCGTGAGGAACTGCGGGTTGTCAGGGCGCGGGCCGTAGACGTTCGCGCTCGACAGCACCACCAGCTTCGGCACCCGGTAGCGCGCGAGGAACTCCAGCATCTTCGCGAAGCCGACGACGTTCCACGAGTGGTGGTCGCTCGCGCTCGCCCGCGGGTCGTGCATCACCCCGAGGTGCACCACCGCCTTGATGTTCCCGGCGCGGAAGACGTCCTTCAGCTTCTTGCGCCGCGGATCGATCCGGTGGTGCGTCACGTCCCTCGGCTTGTCGGGAAAGTCCCTCCGGTCGACGCCGATCACGGGCCGCACGCGGTGGAGCACCCGACACACCCTCTTGCCGAGCCTGCCGACGATGCCCGTGATGAGCACCGCGCCCGGCTCGGGCTCCGTGGGCAGCGCGTCGCCGTACTCCGACCGTGCCTCGCGCAGCGGGAAATCACCCATCACCGCGGCAGCATCCCCGCCCGCGCGCGACGGTGTCAACGCGGTCGTTCCCACGGCCCCCCCGCGCACGGTACAAGCCTCGCCCGATGATGCACTGGTGGCAGGCGCTGATCCTCGGGGCCGTCGAGGGTCTCACCGAGTACCTCCCGGTGAGCTCCACCGCGCACCTCATCCTCGCCCAACGCGCCCTCGGCATCGCGGGCGGAGAGGGCGCCAACGCCTACGCCATCTGCATCCAGGCCGGCGCGATCCTCGCCGTGCTCAGCCTCTACCTCAAGCGCATCGGGTCGATGCTCAACGGCGTCGCGGGCCGCGACCCCGAGGGCCGCGCCCTCGCCATCAACGTCATCGTCGCCTTCGTCCCCGCCGCCATCATCGGAAAGCTCTTCGACGAGCCCATCGAGCGCATCCTCTTCGGCCTGTGGCCCGTGGTGATCGCTTGGTTCGTCGGCGGCGCCGCCATCCTCGCCGTCTCCTACGCGCGCCGCGGCAAGGGCTCCTCCGAAGGAAAGCCCCTCTCGGCCCTCACCCCGCAGCGCGCGGTGATCATCGGACTCGCCCAGTGCCTCGCGCTCTGGCCCGGCACCTCGCGCTCCCTCGCCACCATCGTCGCGGGCCTGCTGGTGGGCCTCGAGATGGTGGCCGCGGTGGAGTTCAGCTTCCTCCTCGGGCTCGTGACCCTCTCCGCCGCGACCGCGTACAAGGCGCTCAAGAGCGGAGGCGTGATGCTCCACGAGTACGGCGCGCTCAACATCGCCATCGGCGCGGTGGTGTCCTTCGTGTCGGCCCTCGCCGCCGTCCGCTGGATGGTCGGCTACCTCAAGCGCCACGGGCTGTGGGTCTTCGGCGTGTACCGCGTGCTCCTCGCGCTCATCGTCGCCGAGATGCTCGCGACGGGAATGCTCCAACCGTGACCCGCGCGGTCGCCGTCGCTCTGGCCCTCGCGCTCACGCTGTCGTCCTCCACCGCGCGCGCGCAGCAGACCCGAGCGAGCGACCGCCGCCGCGGCACGGAGCTCGTGCTCCTGGGTCTCCTCAGCGCGACCTACGGCCTGCGACTCGGAACGCTCATCAACCAGGCCGCGGGGCGCCCCATCGACGACCCCAACCCCGAGACCTACTGGATCCTCCCCGGCGCGCTCACCGTGGCCCTGCCCGTCGCGACGCTCCTCATCGAGTCGCGCTTCCCGATCCGTCGCGGGCGCGGCATCTCGGCGGGCGTCGGCGGGATCGTCGGCTACCTCGGCGCGATCGGCCTGGTCACGCAGCTCGCGAACGAGCCCTTCCCGTCGAGCACGTCGTTCACGAGCCCGTGGACCTTCGTCGGCACCACCGTCGGCGTCGCCGGAGGCGTCCTCGTGGGGCACCTCACCGACGCGCCCCCGGCCGACGCGCTGTGGGCGGGAACGGGCGCGGTGGGCGGCGCGGCGTTGGGCGCGCTGGTGTGCGGCGTGTCGGAGTGCGGCTCCGCGCTGGGCGCCTTCGTCCTGAGCGGAGAGATCGGCCTCTTCACCGCGGCGATGCTGCTGCGGAGCACGGTGCGCCCCACCGAGCGCGAGATGCGGTTGACCGCGGTGGGAGGCGTCGGCGGCGCGGTGCTCCTGGGCGGCGGCGTGATGCTCGCGCACCTCGCCCGCGACGGACGTCTCGACGCGGGCGCGGTGCAGCGCAGCGCGGCCTTCGGGTTGGGAGGTCTCGTCGTGGGCGGACTGGGCTTCTTCGCGATCGGCCGCGCGACGCCCGAGCCCGCGCCGTCGCGGTCGACGCGCACGGCGCTGTTGCCGAGTCTCGACGTGAGGCCGGGTTCCTTCGGGCTGGGCATCACCGTGGTGCAGTGACGTTGCGGCGCGGCGCGCGTGGGTGTACGCGCCGGGACCGATGAGCGGAGAGCGACAGGTCCGGCTGACGAAGCTGGCCCACGGCGCCGGGTGAGCGAGCAAGGTCCGCGCTGCGGACCTCGCGCAGGTCCTGCGCGGTCTCCCTCTCCCGATCGACCCGAGGGTCATCGTGGGCCTCGCGCCCGCCGATGACGCGGCCGTGGTGCGCCTTTCCGACGACCTCGCCCTGGTCTTCACGACGGACTTCTTCACGCCCCTCGTCGACGACCCGGTGGACTTCGGCCGCATCGCCGCGACCAACGCGCTCTCCGACGTCTACGCGATGGGCGGCACACCGCTCATCGCGCTGAACATCGTGGCCTTCCCGAGCCGCACGCTGGGCCTGGAGATCCTGGGTGAAGTCCTCCGCGGCGGCGCCGAGGCCGCGCGCGACGCGGGCATCTCCATCGCGGGAGGCCACTCCGTCGAAGACGCCGAGCCGAAGTACGGCCTCGCGGTGATCGGCACGGTGCACCCCTCGCGCGTGTGGACGAAGGGCGGCGCCCGCACGGGAGACGCGCTGATCCTCACCAAGCCCTTGGGCACGGGCATCCTCGCGACGGCCTTGAAGCGCGACCGGGTGAGCGAGAGCGACCCGATGATCCGCGCGGCGGTGCGCTCGATGACCACGCTCAACGCGCGCGCCGCCGACGTGGTGAAGCGCAGCGGAGTGACCGTGCACGCGGCCACCGACGTGACCGGCTACGGGCTCGCGGGGCACCTCCTGGAGATGCTCCGCGCGAGCGAGGACGTGGCCGCGACGCTGCGGGCGAGCGCGCTGCCGCTCCTCGACGGCGCGGTCGATCTCGCGCGCGAGGGGGTGCTGCCGGGAGGGACGAAGGCCAACCGCACGCACGTCGGTGATGCGTTCGTGGTCGCACCCGAGGTCGACGAGCCCCTCGCGTGGATCGCGTGCGACGCGCAGACCTCGGGCGGATTGCTCGTGTCGATCCCGGGCGAGTCGGCCGACGCGCTGGTGACGGCGCTGCGCGACGAGGGCGTCGCCGCAGCGCGCGTGGGAGAGGTGACCGCGGCCGAGACGCCGACGATCACGTTGGTGGACTAACCCGCGGCGACCTTCGCGGCGCGCTTCGACGACACCGCGCGCACCACGCCCGGGCGGCGCGTCTCGATGGGCGCGTTGGGGCTCTCGGCGATGCGCCGCACGAGCTCCGCGGGGTCGGCGTGGCGCGGGGTCGGCGCGGGAGTCCCTCGCTTGTGGAGCACCAGCGCGCGCTCGACGCGGGTCGCGCGGCCCTTGGAGCCCTCGCCCCAGATCTTGCTCACCTTCGCGACCTCGCTCACGTCGCCCACCACCACGCCCGCGAGCGAGAGCGGGAGCGTGTGGCGCACGGCCTCCCACGCCTCCATCGCGAGCTCGTGCTCGCCGTGCTCCTTGTTCACCACGTCGCCGATGGTGACCACGCACGCGCCGTCGTCGCGGAGCACCGCGGCGCAGCCCTCCAACACGCCGCGGAGGAACCCGCACCACGCGCCGAGGCGCATGCGATCACTCAGCGCGAGACGTCGGTCGGTGGCCTCGACGCGCAGCGACGCGTCGACGTCGGACACCGACTCGCCGAGGAGCCACAGCCGGATCCAGTTGAATTTCCCGTAGCGCACGACGTTGAGGTACGGCGGCGAGGTGACGATGAGCTTGACGCTCCCCGGCTCGACCAGCGTGGGGAGCGCCCTCGCGTCGCCGCGCAGCGCGACCCCACGGACAGCGGGCGTGCCTTCTGCGAACTCGAAATGGATCCGCGCGCGGAGCTTCTCGAAGGCGTCGAAAGGAGGCTTCGCGAGCTGCTTCTGCGCGATGTACCGGGCGAGGTACCCCGGCGACATGCTGAAGGTGTTGGGCATCGACACCGAGAGGCAGCGCGAGCTCACGACGTCGCGGGTGTGGTGCCCGTGGAGGATCCCCGCGAGCGACGCGAGCAGGAAGCGATCGACGCGCGAGCCCGGGTCGAGCGCGTCTTTCATGTGCAGGAGCTGCGGGAGGGTGGTGGTCTCTTCGAAGAGGAGCTTGATCTCGGGCGGCGCGCGGTCGCCTACGGGCGCGGGGCGGTAGCTCGCCTCGAGCGCGTCGATGCGCGCGAGGGCCTCTTCGCGCGCGGGCGGATCGACCTTCACCGACGTGAGGAGCGCCGCCAGCGGGTTGAGGTCGACGCCCACGCCGACGCGCCCCGCGAGGCACGCCTCGAGCGGGGTGGTGCCGCGCCCCGAGAAGGGGTCGAGCACGAGGTCGCCGGGCGCGCTGAGCTGCTCGATGAAGTACCGCGGCAGCCCCGGCGGAAAGCTCCCCATGTACGAGCACATCGAGTGGAAGACGTGCCCATAGCGGCGGCCGAGGGCCTTCCACCACGGCGCCATCCACTCCCCCTGCCCCCGCGCCGCGCGCGTCGCCCGCGCCGGACCCGGTCGCTCTCCGAGCGACGCCGTCATCGACATGGGTGCGATTCATTCACCATGGAGCTCCGGCCTTGCAAGAAACTTGTTCGGTCTCCGCACGAACGTGGTGCGATGCTGTCGCCGATGGCCCCGCCGTCACCGCGCGCCCTCGCCGCGATGGCGCTCTCGCTCCTCGTGGCGCAGCTCTGCCTCGCGACGCCGCGCTTCGACCGGCACCGCTCGCCCCCCTTCTCGGGACGCTTCTCGTGGTCGATGTTCGCCGGCCCCCTCACCGGCCGCTGCACCCACGAGCTCCACCTCGTCGACGTCGGCGATCACCCCCTCCCCTGGCCGACGCTCCGGCACGACGACCCGATGCGCGCGGTGATCGACGCCCGCACGCCGCCCGAGATCGTTCGCCTCTCGTGGCGCGTCGCGCCCTACGCCGACCGCGACGCCGACCTCGCCCTCGCCCTCGACGACCTCCTCTCTCGCTGGTCGCGCACCCTCCACGCCCCCGCGGGGAGTTCCCTCACGAGCGAGCTTCGCTGCGCCTCTCCGCACCAGCCGCCCTTCTCCCGCGCGCGCCGGTGGCCAGTGTCGCCGTGAAGCTCTTTCGCGACGCCGACGGGCACGCCGCGCTCACGCTCCAGGCGGGCCTCTCGGTCCTCATCGCGCTCGGCCTCTGGAACGCCACCGCCGAGTGGTCGCCCATCCTCGCCCTGTGGAGCGTCGGCCGCCCCGCGTGGCTCGCCCTCGCCCCGCGCGCGCTGGTCGTCGCGATGTTCCTCTGCGCGCTCGCGCTGTGCGCGGGGGTCCGCGTGCGCGCGTTCGCCCTCACGCTCGCGGCCCTCGCGGCGGCGCTCTACGCGCTCGCGCCCGCCGTCTATCACAACAACTACTACCTCCTCTGGCTGATGACCCTGGCGCTCGCGATGGCGCCGCACCCCGACCACTCGCTCGCGTGGATCACCGCCGCCGACAAGCCCGCACCCCGACCGTGGCCCCCCGCGCTCGCGGTCTTCGTGCGCGCGCAAGTCGCGCTCGTCTACTGGGTCTCCGTCGCGGTGAAGCTCTCGCACCCCATGTGGGGAGGCACAGGCCACGCGATCCAGTGGATCACCACCACGCGCGCGCCCGACGCGCACTTCGGCCTGGTGAACCCGCTGCTCCAGCCCCTGCTCTCACAGCCCGTGCTCGCGGCCCTCTCGGAGTGGGCCATCGTCGGCCTCGAGCTCTGCCTCCCGCTCCTGCTCTTCAACCCGCGCACGCGCCGTCTCGGCGTCGCGCTCGGCGTCGCGATGCACGCCGTCATGCAGGAGTGGCTGTTCCCGCAGGTGTTCAGCTTCGTGATGCTGCTGGGCTACTTCGCCTTCATCGACGGCGGAGACCGCGCCTTCACGGTCCACTACGACCCGCGCAACCGCCTCGACCGCGCCCTCGCGGCGCACTTCCCCCGCGTCGACTGGATGGGCCGCACCCGCTGGCTCCCGCGCGACGCGCCCGGCCCCCTCGCCCTCGACGACCGCGGGACCGAGCGGCGCGACCTCTCGGCGCTGCGCCTCCTCGCGACGCTCTCACCCGTGACGGTGCTCGCCTACGCGGCCCTCGCGCTGCTCGCCCCCGGCGCAGACACGGTGCTCACCCTCCCGCGCGCGGCGGTGGAGAACCTCATCGTCGCGGCGGTGTCCCTGGCCTTCGTCCCGGGCCTCCTCGATCGACCCGTCGCGAGGCTCCGCGCGACCCTCGACGACTGAGGGGTGGTCACTCTCCTGGGTGGGAGCCTTCCCCGCGCCTGGGAGGATTCTCTCCCACCACCCTCGACCTCCCGCCCTGGGAGGAATCCCTCCCATCCGAGCGCTCACCCCGCGGTTTCTCGCCCCGAGCGGTACCCATCGGGGTGGGAGCGCCCTCCCCCGCAGGCGGTCTTGTGCGCTGGCACGACCCCTGCGATGGTCTCTCGCGTGACCCAGCGCAACCACCGATCGACGGTGACGCTCGCGACGGATGAGTCCGGCGCGGCCTTCGTCGAGTACGTGGTGGTCCTCCTGCTGGTGTCGGTCATCGCGGCGATCGCGACCTACTCACTCGGTCGACCCTTCGTCGACTACTATCGCTTCGCCCAGCTCATCGTCTCTCTACCGTTCCCCTGATTCCCCCCACGGGGACGACACGCTCGGAAAGGCAAAGGTCACCATGAACAAGAACACCCGCTCGCTGATGAAGGACGACGCCGGCCTCTCCACCGTCGAGTACGTCATCATCCTCATCCTCATCGCCGTCGTGGGCATCGCCGCGTGGCGCACCTTCGGCCAGACCGTCGTCTCGAAGATCAACTCGGGCAACAGCCAGGTCTCCGGCCTCGGCCCGTGAAGGGCTGAGCCTTCTGCCGCACCCGCTCCCCACGCGCGTCGCGTGAGCGAGCGGTCGACCGCATGAGCGCCGCGTCCCGCACACCAGCGGCCGCGGCGCTCGCGTTCTGGAGGTCTCGGTGTTCGTCTGGATCCCGGTTGTGTCATCGCTGCTCGCGGTCCTCCTGGCCGCCGCCGCGGCGTGGACAGACCTCCGAACCGGGCGCATCCCCAACAAGCTCACCCTCGCCGGCTTCGCCGTCGGCCTGCTCCTCCAGGTCGCCGCGGGTCACTTCCACGTCGCCCGCACGGGCTTCGGCGGCAACACCGCCCTCGGCGGCCTCGCGATGGGCCTCGTGGGCGCCCTCATCGCCGCCCTGCCCTTCCTCGTCCTCTTCTACAAGAACATCGACCGCCGCGACGGCTCCCGCGAGAACGTGGGCGGCGGCGGCGACGTGAAGCTCATGGCCGCCCTCGGCGCGATGGTCGGGTACTACCGCGGCGTCGAGCTCCTGTTCTTCTCCCTCTGCGCCGCTGCGATCTTCGCGGGCGCGCGCCTCGCGTGGCACGGCCGCCTGCTCGCCGCGCTGGCCAATTCCCTCTTCATCTCCCTCAACCCGGTGCTCCCCCGAAAGTGGCGCCGGGACATCACCGCCGACCTCCTGCACAAGATGCGGATCGGCGGGGCCATCCTGGCCGGCACCCTGGTATCGGTCGTGCTGAACCAACCGCTGTGAGCCCTTCGTGGAGCCCCGAGAGACGGCCATGAACCAGCGAAACCACCGCCGCCCCCAGGACCTCGCGCGCGACACCGGGGGCGCCGTCTACGTCGAGTTCCTCATCGCGTTCATCCCGTTCTTCGTGATGGTCCTGGGGATGATGCAGATCGCGCTGATGTACAGCGCGCACCTCATCGTGCAGCACGCGGCCTTCTCCGCCGCCCGCGCCGCGATGGTGGTGTTCCCCGACTGCCCCGACCGCTACGGCGGCGCCGCGGTGAACCAGGTGAACGGCGGAGGCCGCGGCGACGACCCCATCAGCGCCCTGACCTCGCTCTTCCCCGGCGGCGGCGGCGGCTCTCTCCCGGGCATCCCCTCGGGCGGCTCGCGCAGCGGCGGCGGCGCGCGGCTCAACGCGGTGCACTTCGCGGCGAACTTCCCGCTGGTGGCCACCTCGCCCTCCCTCGACGAGATCACGCACAACTACAACGCCCGCGAGCAGAGCGTGGTCGACGCCATCGGCGGAGGGATGAACCCCGCCGCGCGCCTCGCCCTCGGTGCCGTCGGCTACAACCAGGCCGCCCTCGCGGTGAACTTCCCGCGGCAGACCCGCTCGCGCACGATGCGCGACAACTGGGGCGCGCGCGAGCTCGTCACCGCCCGCGTGACCTACCTCTTCCACTGCGGCGTGCCGATCGTGAACAAGATCGCCTGCGACGACGCGTTGCAGCTCTACTCCGGCCTGCCGATCCGCCAGCTCCAGAACGCCGCCGACACGCTCCGCTCGGGCCGCGCCTCCATCGGCGAGATCAACGCCGTGATGGACTCGGTGCGCGCCGCGCAAGACCGCCTGAGCGTCGCGCGCCCCGCCCTCCAGGACGAGCTCCAGGGCTCGCCCATCGGCTACGGCGGCAGCGCCATCCTCCTCGCCGTCTCGCGAGGGAACTTCTCCGTGCTCCGCGCCGAGGCCACGATGCCCAACCAGGGCATCAGCCGTCGCATCGCGGGCGAGTGCTACACGTCCTCGAGGGCGAGGTGATCCCGATGGCTCCGCGCAACACCCGCGCCGCGACCCGCCTCACCGCCGACGACTCCGGCGCGATCATGATCGTCGGCGTCTTCATGGCGATGCTCGTGACGGGCTTCCTCTATTACATCATCGGGATCGGCAACACGCTGATCTACCGCGAGCGGATGCAAGACGCCGCCGACGCCATCGCCTTCTCCGGCGCGGTCGTCCACGCGCGCGGGATGAACCTCATCGCGCTCATCAACATCATCATGGCCCTGCTGGTCTCGATCCTCTTCGCCCTGAGGATCATCCAGTGGGCCCTCTACGGCGCCGCGCTCCTCGCGCTCGCCGCGGTGGTGACCGCGCCGCTCGCCCCTGCGATCTACCGCGCCGGCGACACCGTGCGGAACATCGCCGACCAGTACCAGCGCGCCATCGTCGAGCCCGCGCTGCGACTCGGCCACTCTGCGCAGGCCGCGATCCGCGTGTCGTGGCCGCTCCTCGCGCAGGGCCGCGTGGTGACCTCGACCCTCTCGGGCACCTACCAGCCCCCGGTCACCTTCGGCCTCCTCGCGCCGGTGTTCAACCGACCGCTGCCCGTGAAGGCCGTGAGCATCCGCAGCACCTGCCGCCACGCCGCCGAGCCCATCGCGAGCCTGCTCACCTGGCCCCTCACGCTCGTCCCCGGCGGGCGGATCATGGGCCTCGTCACCCGCGTGCTCCGCAGCGCGCTGGTGGAGCTTCAGGTGTGGGCGTTCTGCCCGCGCGACGAGTCGAGCATGCGGCCGCACGAGATCGACCCCGGCGACGCGTCGTGCAACGACGGCCTCCCCGGGCAGAACTGCGAGTACGTGCAGCTCCGCGGGGTGGTGCTCGGCAACACGCCCTTCCAGGGCAACGAGCGCGGGGTGTCGATGGCGACCTGGGGGCGCTCCACGTCGGGCGGCCTCCTCGGCACCATCGGCAACCTCAGCCGCGTCGGCCTCGCGCAGGCCGAGTACTACTACGAGGGCGACGAGCCCCGCGACGAGTGGACCTGGCACATGTACTGGAGGGCCCGCTTCCGTCGCTTCACGATGCCGTCGAGCCCGCTGGGTATCGACGCGCTCGGCGGGATGGACCTCAGCCTCCTCAACCGCGTGATCGTGCACTGAGCGCCGTGGAGACCCCGATGCGCAGCAGCAACACGAACCCGAAGCACACCGCGCGCAAGAGGCGCTGGGCGTCGCGCGGCGCGGCCTACGCCGAGACCGTGGTGATGCTCCCGTTCTTCATCGCCGTGTGGACGTGCATGATCTACGTGCACAAGGCCTACAGCACGAAGCTGTACGTGATGGCCGAGAACCGCACCTGCGTGGTGGGCTACGCCTTCGAGGCCTGCCGCCGCGCGCCGCCGGGCTGCTCGAACGTGCGCCACGGCGTCGACACCAACCTCGGCGAGCGGCCGAGCTCCCTCGACGGCCTCCAGAACCTCCTGGGCGGGGTGGGGAACTCCCTCCTCGGCGCGCTCTTCGGTGAGAGCGCGAGCTCTCGCTCGACGCGCAACGTCGACAAGCCGCGCCTCCTGGGCGGCGGCTCTACGCAGGCCCTCGCCGGCCACGTCATGGCTTGCAACACCGAGCGCACCACCCCCGCGGACATGGTGCGCCAGGCGTTCTGCGAGTTCGTTCACATCTGCCTCTGACCGCGAGGACGACGTCCATGCGCCGCTTTCGTCACCTCCCGCACCTCACCCGCCTCGGCGCCTTCGTGGCCTCGGCCCTGCTCGTCACCGCCGCGGTGAGCGTCCGCTCGGCGCGGGCGCAGATCCGCGAGGGCATGTCGAGCCTCGCGCGGCAGCTCATGCCCTACGCCGAGGCCGGGGTCATGGAGGCACCGCGGCGCGTCCACATCAACGGCGAGACCCTGTACCTCTCGATGGGCACCACCCGCGACAACGTGTCGACGGTGCTCGACTGGTACGAGGCCCGCTGCAACGCCAGCGCGGGGCAGATGACCGACAGCCTGCGCCGCGAGCTGCAGCGCGCGCCCGCCCTCGACGCCGCGGCCTTCAACGAGATGTGGCGCCGCGACGGCCGCACGGGTCGCAGCCTCGAGACGCTCCGCGAAGGAGACTCCGACGGCGGCTACGTCGCCTGCATCGACGTGGGCAACGCGCGGCTCACCCCCGCCGAGGTGCTGCGCCGCGCCCGCGCCGTGCTCGACACCGGCGACCTCTCGCAGTGGGGCAACTTCCGCTACGCGTACGTGACCCGCGGCACCACGGGGACGAAGATCCTCACCGTGTCGTCCGACGGCCGCTTCAACCTCCTGCGGATGTTCCCCAACGAGGGCGACGCGCCGGGCGCCGACATCCCGACCCTCGCGCGCTACCCCGGGATGCGCCGCATCCTCTCCGGCCACGAAGAGGGCTACCCCAACAAGCTCGGGATCCACACCGTGCGGGCCCCCATCGCCGACGTGCGCGCCTTCTACCAGCGCACCATGCCCACCCGCGGCTGGGCGGTGATGGACTTCCCCCGCAACCGCCCGCTCCCGCCCGAGGTCGCCGAGCGCCGCGACCGCATGGCGGCCTTCTCCCGCGGCGACGACATCCTCTTCCTCGTGTTCGACCAGTCCGGCGGCGTCACCTCGATGATGTCGCTCCTCGGTCGCTGATCACTCCTCTCCCACTCCCCACGACGACTTCGACGCCTACGCGGGCCGTTGTGTCTCGCGCGACAGGTAGCGTAGTCTCCCGACGGTCTGCGCCACGGCGCGTCGGCTGCCCCGACGCGACGCGGGTCGCGGCGGCGGGAAGTGGATGAACACCAGGGCCCTCGTGATCTCGATCGGAGCCGCCGTCCTCGGACTGGTGCTCCTCCTCCTCTACAAGAAGCGCTTCGAGGCCGAGGCCAGCGGCGGCCAGCCCATCCCGGTCCTCGTCGCGCAGCAAGACATCCCCCTCGGCACCGCCCTCACCGAGCAGATGCTCGGCGTGCGCCGCATCCCGCAGGCCTACGTCGAAGACCGCTACATCCGCTACTCCGACCTGCGCCGCGTGCTCGGCGTGCGCCTCTCGATGGGCCTGCGCGCGAACCAGGCCGTGCTCTGGAGCGACCTCGCCACCGCCTCCGACGCGCGCCGCGACCTGTCGAGCCTCGTCTCCACCGGCATGCGCGCCATCACCGTGCGCGCCGACATCAGCAACTCCTTCGGCGGCCTGCTCCGCCCCGGCGACCGCGTCGACGTGCTCGGCACCCTCTCTCGCACCGGCGGCGAGAACGACCGCGTGACCATCCCGCTGCTACAGAACGTGCTGGTGCTCGCGACGAACCGCGACACCGGCGGCGACGCGCAGCAGCAGCAGGTGAGCGGCACCACCAACACCACCACCGCCGACATCACCCAGATCACCCTGTCGGTCTCGATGGAAGAAGCGCAGCTCCTCGTCTACGCGGCCGACCGCGGCGGCGCCGGCGGCCGGCACACGGGCCTGCAGCTCATGCTCCGCAACCCCGACGACATCACCATCATCGAGAACGTCCCCGCGACCGACATCAACGACATCTTCGAGCCCACGCGGCACGCGCAGATCTCGCGCCGCCGTCGCCAGATCATCGAGCGCATCGGCCCCTCGGGCCCGCGCTTCTGAGGCCGAGTCCCCACCCATGATCCGACACGCTCGCGCATCGCTCCTCGCCGCCCTCGTCTCCCTCGGCCTCGCGCCCTCGCTCGCCCTCGCGCAGCAGCCCGCGACGGGCCAGCGCCCCGGAGGCCGCGACCTCTCCCTCGCCGTCGGCGAGCAGATCCTGGTACCCTCCGAGGGCATCCGCGCCTTCTCCGAGGGCACGCCCGGCATCGTCGAGGTCCGCCAGCCCGCCGACGGCCGCAACCTCGTCGTGGTGGGTCAGCGCGCGGGCTCCACGACCCTGCTCCTGATCCGCACCAGCGGCACGCAAGAGACCATCCAGATCACGGTCTTCGCGCGCCGGCCCGAGGCCGTGCAGGCCGAGATCGAGAACCTCCTCGAGGGCTACACCGGCGTGCAGATCCGCCGCATCGGCGCGCGGCTCTACCTCGAGGGAGGCGTCGCCTCGGAGCAGCAGCAGCGACGCGTGCAGCAGATCGCCGCGCTCTACCCGAACCAGGTCGAGTCGCTGGTCTCCATCGACCCCACCATCGTCGAGCGCCGCATCAACGTCCGCCTCGACCTGTACTTCGTGGACTTCTCCACGAACTCGGGCCGCCAGGTGGGCATCTCGTGGCCGGCGTACATCGGCGGCAACCCCCCGCAGTCGCAGGGTCAGGCCACCATCAACTTCGTCGCGCCGATGGGCATGGGCGGCGTCGACGCGGGCGTGCAGCTCGCGCAGGCGATCATCACCAACCAGCCGCTGCCGCGCCTCGACCTCGCGAGCAACGGCGGCTGGGCGCGCATCCTCCGGCAGGCCACGGTGATCACGGCCAACGGCAACGAGGCCAACTACCGCAACGGCGGCGAGCTGAACTTCAAGCTCATCGGCGCCAACGGCTCGTCGAGCCTCGCGACGATCTCCTTCGGCACGACCCTCACGGTCACGCCGCGCTTCGACCCGCAGAGCTCGCGCATCGACATCCGCGTCGACGCCGACATCTCAGACCCCGTGCAGAACGGCGGAGAGCTCCCGGGCCGCAACATCTCGCACCTCACCACCCTGGTGAACCTCCAGCTCGGGCAGTCGATCGTGATGTCGGGCTTTCGCTCGCGCTCGCAGACGCAGGGCACCTCGGGCCTGCCGGGCCTGCGGCAGATCCCCATCCTGGGGTACCTCTTCGGCACCGAGCAGGCGTCGGAGCAGGAGCGCGAGGGGATGATCTTCATTATCCCCACGGTGGTCGAGGGCATCTCGCGCAGCGCGCAAGACCGCGTGGCCGAGGCGCTCCGCCAGTACGAGCAGTTCTCGGGCGACATCGACGACGTGCGCCTCTACGAGCCGACCGGCGCGCAGTACCGCTGACGCGCCACACCGCGCACCCCGCGCGGCGAGGAACGATGGACCAGGTCCTCCTCTCGATCGAGACACCCAACGCGCCGCCGATGACCTACATGGTCCCGTCGGGCGGCGAGATCTCCATCGGGCGCGACGAGACCTGCACCGTGGTGCTCGCCTCGCCCGACATCTCGCGCCGGCACGTCACCATCTTCATCCAGCCCTCGGCCATCGTCGTCCGCGACTCGTCGAGCAACGGCACCCAGGTCGGCAACCAGCGGGTGTTCCGCTCCGACCTCGCGATGCCCTTCGGCACGCCCATCCAGGTCGGGCCCTACGTCATCCGCGTGGTGCGCCAGGGCGCGCAGGGCGCCGCGCAGCAACCCGGGCCGCCGCCCATGCCTCCGCCCGCGCCCGCGGCGGCCCCCGCCGGGATGCCTCCGATGCCGGGCCGCGCGCCCGCGCAGACGATGGTGCCCAACGGGATGAACGGCCTCGCCGCCCACGCGCAGCAGCAGCCCCGCGCGCGCACCGTGGCGCCTCCCCTGCCCGCGGCCGCCACCGCTGCGCCCAGCACGAGCGGCACGCTGCACGTCTCCGTCGAGCTCCGCCGGCGCGTGCACCGGATGCTCCTCGACCACCTCGACCTGGCCTCCCTCGACCGGTCGAAGATGGCCGACTCGATGATGCGACCGCGCGTGCGCGACGCGCTCCGCCGCATCATGCAGCAGGTCCAGGCCGACCTGCCGCCGGGCACCAACCAGGACGAGCTCATCCAAGAGATCACCGACGAGGCCCTCGGCCTCGGGCCCCTGGAGCGCTACCTCGCCGAGGTGAACATCAGCGAGATCATGGTGGTCGACCCGCAGACGATCTTCGTCGAGCGCAAGGGCAAGCTCGTGCGCGTCGACGCGCGCTTCACCGACGACGAGGCCGTGCGCTCGTGCATCGAGCGCATCGTGACGCCCTCGGCAGGCGCATCGACGAGTCGACCCCGCTCGTCGACGCGCGCTTGAAAGACGGCTCGCGCGTCAACGCCGTCATCAAGCCCCTCGCCATCAAGGGCGCGTGCATCACCATCCGCAAGTTCGCGAAGGTCCCGCTGAAGATGCACGACCTCATCGCGAACAACGCCCTCACCGAGCAGATGGCGCGCTTCCTCACGCGCACGGTGATGGCGAAGAAGAACATCGTGATCTCGGGCGGCACGGGCTCCGGCAAGACCACCCTGCTGAACATCCTGTCGAGCGCGATCCCGAAGGACGAGCGCATCGTCACCATCGAAGACGCCGCGGAGCTTCAGCTCGACCAGCCGCACGTCGTCTCGCTGGAGTCTCGCCCGCCCAACATGGAGGGCAAGGGCGAGTACACCATCCGCGACCTCGTGAAGAACGCGCTGCGCATGCGCCCCGACCGCATCGTGGTCGGAGAGACCCGCGGCGGCGAGTGCCTCGACATGCTCCAGGCGATGAACACGGGCCACGACGGCTCGCTCACCACCACGCACGCGAACTCCCCGCGCGAGGCGATCAACCGCCTCGAGGTGCTCGCGCTGATGTCGGGCATCGACCTGCCGGCGCGCGCGATCCGCGAGCAGATCGCCAACAGCGTTCACGTCGTAGTGCAGCAGTCGCGCTTCAGCGACGGCTCGCGGCGCATCACCGCCATCAGCGAAGTGATCGGCCTCGACGACAACTTCGAGGTGCAGCTCAGGCCGATCTTCGAGTTCTACCGGAGCGGCACGGGCGACGACGGCAAGGTGCTCGGCGAGTACCGCGCGACGGGCTACCTGCCGTCCTTCCTCGACGCGTTCATCGCCTACGGCCTCGTGCAGGGAAAGGACTTCCTGTGAACCAGGTCACCCCGGCCACGACGCTCACCGGCTGGCTCTCGCTGATCCTCTTCTTCGCGGGCGTGGCCGTGGCGATCTACGTCACCCTCACCGACACCGAGAGCCCGCTCCGCAAGCTCTACGACCGCTACTCGAAGTTCCTCGACGGCGAGCTCCGCGCGCTGTTCATCCACACCACCACCGGCGCGTACATCGCCAACTGGCAGATCGGCCTCTGCGTCGCCGCGCTCCTCGTCGAGCCCGTCGCCGTGGTCTTCACCGGCGAGGGCGCCGGCGCGCCCGTGGCCCTCATCGTCATCCCGCTGGTGGTGGTCGCGCCCCGCATCTACTTCATCGACGCGCGCTCCAAGCGCCAGTCGAAGATCGAGACGCAGCTCGACACCTTCCTCCTCGCGCTCGCCAACGCGCTCAAGGCCTCGCCCTCTCTCGGCGACGCGCTCGGCGCGTGCACGACCCTCCTGCGCTCGCCCATCCGCGAGGAGCTCGAGCTCACCATGAAGGAGAACCAGCTCGGCGTGCCGCTCGACCAGGCCCTCCTCAACATGGCGCAGCGCGTGGGCTCGCAGGCCTTCTCGGGCGCGCTCAGCACCGTGCTCATCGGCCGGCAGACGGGCGGCGACCTCCCGCGCATCTTGGAGACCGCCGCCGCGACGCTGCGCGAGATGGCCCGCCTCGAGGGCGTGGTGCGAACCAAGACCGCAGAAGGAAAAGCCCAGGCGTGGGTGCTGGGCGTCGTGCCGCCGATCCTCGTGGGGATCTTGAATTGGCTCGACCCGCAGTGGCTCCAGCCGCTGTCGTCGACGGCCATCGGGTACATCATCGTCACCATCGCCGTGGCCTTCTGGGTCGCGGCCATCTTCGCCGCGCGGAAGATCCTCGCGGTGGACATCTGAGAGGGCCCCCGCGATGCCGACGGTCACGCCCGCCACGCAGCTCTTGATGTTCATGGCCTTCGGCCTGCTCACGATGGGCTTCGGGCTGTTCGTCTATCAGCTCGCGCTCTCGCCCGCCGACCTGCAGCCCGACGTGGGCGTGAAGGGGCTGAAGCGCAAGGCCGCGCTCGACGAGGGAGGTCTCTTCGCCTCGATCGAGCCCTTCATGCGCTGGCTCGCGCGGCGCATCGCGCCCCTCCCCCTCGACGACACCCGCGAGCGGATCAACACCGAGCTGCGCCACGCGGGCGAGTACCTCGGGCTCACCGCCGACGAGTACCTCGCGCTGTGCGTGCTGGGCTCCGTGGGGATGCTCGCCGCGGGCGTGGTGATCGACGCGCTCGCGAACATCGGCGGGATCTTCATCCTGATGTTCGTGGGCTTCGGCGCGATCCTCCCGCACATGCAGGTGTCGGGGGAGATCGAGCGCCGCTTCAAGCAGGTGAACCGGGGCCTGCCCCACGCCATCGACCTCGTGGCCCTCACCATGAGCGCGGGCCTGGACTTTCCCGGCGCGCTCCGGCAGGTGACCGACAAGACCGCCGACAAGACCGACGCGCTCTACGAAGAGCTCCTGCGCATCCTCCAGGAGCTCGAGATCGGCCGCACCCGCAAGCAGGCCCTCCTCGCCTTCGCCGACCGCGCGCCCACCGAGGCCGTGAGGGATTTCGTCTCCGCCGTCGTGCAGGCCGAGGAGAAGGGCAACCCCCTCGCCGAGGTGCTGCAGATCCAGGCCACGATGCTCCGCATGCGCCGCAGCGTCGCCGCCGAGGAGAGCGCCGCGCGCGCGGGCGTGCTGATGATGGGCCCCCTCATGCTGATCTTCTGCACCATCATGTTGATCATCCTCGGGCCCTTCGCGGTGAACATCGCGTCGGGTCACGGGATCTGAGGTCAGACCACCCCATGCCCACGCCCCAGCTCGACGTGTACCTCCCCGACGGGAACGTCATGAACTTCCCCCTCACCGACGAGCGGGTGGTGGTGGGCACCTCGGCCAAGTGCACGGTGATGATCGACCGCCCCGAGGTCGCCGCCGAGCACCTGCTGCTCTCGCCGCGCCCCGACGGCTGCTGGGTCGCCGTCGCCCGCGGCGTCACCACGCCCACCCTGGTCGACGGTCAGCCCTTCGACCGCGGGATGGTCGCGTGGGGGCACTCCATCGTCGTCGGCCAGGTGCGCATGGTGCTCTCCGACGGCACCCGCGCGAAGTCGACCGCGAAGGGAGACAAGTCCGGCCAGAAGGAGGAGAAGGTCTCGCCCGTGCTCCTCATCGCCGCGGCGGTGATCATCCCCGTGGCGCTGTACATGATGTTCCAGGCGCCTACGTCGTCGACGCCGCAGCGGGTGCGCACGCCGCCTCCGGCGCTCTTCGACACGACGGCCCGCGCGTGCACCGAGACCGACCCCGCGCGGGCCCGCACCGCCGCCGAGGAGAACGGCCGCGTCGCGCTCGCCAAGGCCGAGCGCATGCCCTTCTACCGCCAAGACGGGATCGAGGCCGTGGGCTTCTACCTCGTCGCCGCCGCGTGCTCGCGCGTCGCGGGCGACGCCCCCGCCGCCGACGCCTCCACCCGCCAGTCCGCCGCGCTCGCCTCCCGCCTCGAGGACGAGTACCGCGCGCACCAGTTCCGCCTCGACCGCGCGCTCGAGCAGCACCGCACCGAAGACGCCCTCTTCGAGACCCGGATGCTCATGGCCTTCGTGCGCCACCGCCGCGGCGACTACCTCAACGCCCTGCACGTCCTCGAGCGTCAGCTCACGCTGCAGATCGATCAGGCCGCCGCCGCGCGGCGCTGAGGCCCCACGCGGTTCTCCCTCGCGCGGGCGTCGGTGTATAAACCCCGCGGCCCTGTACAGCGATGCCCGCGCGCCCCTACGCCACCGCCCTCTGCGTCCTCTTCGCGCTCGCGCTCTCGGCGTGCGCGGGCAGCCGCGACACGCTGCGCCCTCCGCCCGACCACGACCCCATGGCGAACGTGCGCGGTCGGCAGCTCTACGACCAGGGCGTCGCGCTCGCTCGGCGCAACGACCTCGTGCGCGCAGAGCAGTACCTCGCCGAGTCGATGACCCGAGGGATGCCCCAGCGCCAGGTGCTCCCGATGCTCCTGCGCGTCTGCGTCGCGGCCTCGCGCTTCCGCGCGGCGGTGGGCTACGCGCGGCCCTACCTCGACGCGCACCCCAACGAGTGGGCGCTGCGCTACCTCATCGCCACCATCGAGGCCGGGCTCGGAGAGCACCAGGCCGCGCGCCGCGACCTCGAGTCGGTGCTCGAGCAGCGCGAGGCCCACGCGCCCGCGCACTTCTCGCTCGCCACGCTCCTGCGCGAGAACTTCAACGACCCCGTGAGCGCCGACCGGCACTACCGCCGCTACCTCGAGGTCGAGCCCCAGGGCGAGCACGCCGAAGAGGCCCGCAGCAGCCTGCTCCGCGAGGTCACCCCCGTGCAGAACGCCACCGACGCGGCGACGCCCGCGGCCGACGCCACGACCCCGACGCCCACCGCCCCCACACCCGCGCCCGCGGCGACCGAGCCCGCGAGCGCCCCTGCGACCACGCCCGCGGCGACGCCGCGTCCCACCGCCGGCCCCGCGCCTCGACCGCGCGCGCCGGGACCACCCCAGGTGCGCCGATGATCCCCCGCGAGGTCTACGAAGAGACGCTGCTGTCGTTCCTGTCTCCGATCCGGCCCTTCCTCGACGACCCGAAGGTCTCGGAGATCATGATCAACGGCCCCGACCAGATCTTCATCGAGAAGTCCGGCCGGCTCACGCTCACCGAGGCGCGCTTCCCGAGCGTCGAGGCGCTCAACTCCGCGCTGCGCAACATCGCCCAGTTCGTCGGCAAGATGGTCGACGCCGACCACCCCATCCTCGAGGCGCGCCTGCCCGACGGGTCGCGCATCGAGGCCATCATCCCCCCGGCGGCGCCCGACGGCCCCGACGTGGCGATCCGGCGCTTCTTCAAAGAGACCCTCACGGTGCAGCGCCTCGTCGACTTCGGGTCGATGACCCCCGAGGCGGCGCAGACCCTCGAGGCCCTCGTGGTGCTCAAGCAGAACGTGGTCGTCGCGGGCGGCACGGGCTCGGGCAAGACCTCGATGCTCAACGCGCTGAGCTCGTTCATCCCCGACGGCGAGCGCATCGTGATCATCGAAGACAGCCGCGAGGTGCAGCTCCAGCGGCAGCACGTCGTGCAGCTCGAGGCCCGGCCGGGAGACGCCAAGGGCCGGGGCAAGGTCTCGATCCGCGACCTCTTCCGCGCGACCCTGCGTATGCGCCCCGACCGCATCGTGGTGGGAGAGATCCGCGGCGGCGAGGCGCTCGACCTCGTGCAGGCGATGACCTCGGGCCACGGCGGCTGCATCACCACCGTCCACGCGACCTACCCCCACGACACGCTCACGCGCCTCGAGACCATGTCGCTGATGAGCGACGTGGAGCTCCCGCTCGCGGCGATGCGCGTGCAGCTCGCGAGCGCGATCAACCTCATCGTGCAGACCTCGCGCTTGCAAGACGGCTCGCGAAAGGTCACGCACATCTCCGAGGTGCGCGGCTACACGCAGGACAAGGGCTTCGAGATCGCCGACATCTTCATCCGGCGCTACCACGGCCGCGACGAGGCCGGGAACCTCATCAGCACCTTCGAGCCGACGGGCGAGCTTCCCCTGTGCACCGAGATGGTGCATTCATACGGCATGGCCTTTCCGGACGTGGTGTACGAGGCCGCCCGCAACCGCGCCGAGATGGGCGGCCCGGCGCCGGACTACCACCAGGGCGGGGGCCACCACGGATGAGCGCCGCGGGCACCGTCACCCTGGTGCTCACCCAGGGTGAGAGCCCGAACCCCACGGCCACCTTCTCGTCGGCCATGGCCGCGCGTCAGGTGTGCGTGGGCTCCGGCCCCGACGCGCATTGGAAGATCCGCGCGCAGGGCGTCGAACCCATCCACGTCGAGCTGTACTGGGACGGCGCGGCCCTCTGGGTCCGCGACGCGGGCTCGCTCTCGGGCGTGTACGTGGGTGTCGAGCGCGCCGACGACTGGCAGCAGGTCTTCGACGGCTCCGACGTCTTCTTCGGTCAGGCCGCCTTCCGCTCCAAGGTCATCGGCGCGATCGCCGAGGTCCGCACCGCCACCGCGCCCACCGCGCGCGCGGCCTTCCTCGACGAAGAAGAGAGCACGCAGGTGTTCTCCAACCAGGAGATGGCCGCCGCCCTCGAGGCCTACGAGCCTCCGCGCGCCTCGCCCATGCCCGCGCCCGTCTCCACGCCCGCCCCCGCGCCGCGTCAGGCCACCATGGCCCCGACCTGGAAGGCCGGCCCCAACGGCCTCCCCAACCTCCCGTCTCTGCCCGGCGCTCCGGGCTCGCTCACGGGCGCGACGCAGCCCGTCCCGCCGATGGGCGCTCCGTCATCGATCCCGCCCGCCTCGGGTCCGCCCTCGACGCCCCCCGCCGCCTCGAAGCTCCTGAGCTCCGAGGCCACGGTGATCCGACCCTCGCCCTACCTCGAGCTCGAGGCCGCGGGCCTGCTCAACGCCACCGGGTCATCGCCTCCCGTCGCCCCGACGCCCCTCGCGGGCGCCAACGGCGCGCCTCCGCCGCGCCTCGCCACGATGGCCCCGCCCGTCACGGCGAACCTCCCGATGGCCCCCGGCCTCGCGCCGATGATGGCCCCTCCCCCCGCGATGGCCCCTCCGCCGTTGATGGCCCCGCCGTTGATGGCGCCCCCTCCCATGGGAGCCCCTCCCGGGATGCTCCCTCCCGACGCGATCACCGCCCCCGCGGCGCCCGTCGAGGGCGACGACCCCTTCGGGCCGATGGACATCCCTCCGCCCGCGGCCAAGCCCGGCGCGTCGAGCATTCCCCCGCGCACCTGGGCGCTGGCCATCATCACCGCGGTGGTGGGCCTCGGCGTGACCTTCATCGGCCCGAGCCCGCAGCAACAACAACAAGCCGGTCCCGCCCGCCCGCGGCAGCGGGTGACCACCATCGGCGCCGCGCCGCCCACCAGCAACAACGTCCTCCAGCTCCCCATCGGAGAGCCCGGCCTCGTGGGCGTGATCGTCCCCGCGCCGATGACCGCCGCCGACGCGCAGGGGCGCGCGCGGCCGCTGCCTCCGCCGAACCTCCAAGACCCCATCCGCCTCGCCGCCGAGGCCGTGGCGAACAACCACTTCGCCGAGGCCGCCGCGCAGTACGAGGCCCTCGCGCAGGCGCACCCCGAGGCGCCGCTCTTCCGCCAATTCGCGGTGCTGCTGCGGGCCAAGGCCGCGGCCAACTGCCAGCCAGGAGCCCCCGGATGCGCGCCCGCGCAGCCCTCGCCGCAGCGCTGAGCGCCCTCGCCTCAGCGGCCACCCTCGCCGCCTGCGGTGGGGCGCCTGCGCCGACGGTGTACGTGCTCAACCTCCGGGTGACCTCCGACGGTCACGCGATGCCCGGCGCCAAGGTGCTGCTCGGCCAGCACGAGCTCGGCACCACCGACGCGCAGGGGATGTTCACCCTCCGCACCACGGGCACCGAGGGCGCCTCGATGGACTTCACCGTCCAGTGCCCCCGCGGCTTCACCTCGCCCACCGACCCGGTGCGGGTGCCCCTGCGCTCCAGCGTCACCCTCGACGGCGGCACGCGCAGCGCGGGGATCGAGACCTCCGTCCCCTGCCCCCCGGCGCAGCGCGTCGCGGCGGTGGTGGTGCGCACGCCCGGCCGCGCCAACCTCCCGATCCTCTACCAGGGCCGCGAGATCACGCGCACCGACCTGCAGGGCGTCGCGCACATGATCTTTCGGGTGAACGTCAACGACATCCTCCAGCTCCAAGTGAACACCGGCGAGCAGCCGCTGCTCCGCCCCGTGAGCCCGCTGGTGCGCATCACCACGCAGAACCGGGATGACGTCTACGTCGCCACGGTGAACCTCGACCAGATGGCCGCGCCGCGCCCGGTGGTGCACCGACCGCCCGCGATCCAGCGCCCGATCCGCATCCCGCCGCGCCGCAGCCCGGGCGGGTTCTTCTGACGGGGAATGTCTCGGCGGCACTGGCCATGCGCGCAGTGGCCCGTTAGTCTCTCCCTCCGCGCTCGCGAGGCGCGACGGAGGAAGCGACGATGACCACCGCACGAAGGCAAAGCATCTACCGTGGAACGATGACCGCCGCCGAGGCGCGCGAGAAGCTCGATCGGCTCTGCCAGCGCATGGGCCTGACCGAGCTGGAGCTCACCGAGGGCAAGGGCCTCGACGCGGGGGCGGTGACGGTGCGCTTCCAGAGCCGCCGGGGGGCGATGGTGATGCGCACCTGCGCGACGCAGCCGACGGCCGACGGCAACACGGTGTGCCTCGCGCTCTGGCTCGAAGACCGCGCGCGCAACATCGAGCGGGGGATCGAGACCTTCGCCGAGGCCTTCGCTGACAGCATCGCGCGGGCGAGCAACGACGACGGCGCGGCGCCCGCGGTGAAGGTGAACTACTACGACGGGAGCAAGAGCGTGCCCGAGAGCATCGCGGTGTTCCGCTCGGCCTTCGCGCGGCTCGAGATCGCCGAGCGCGACGTGAAGGTGACCTGGGACGCGGAGTCGAACTTCGCCCGCCTCCGCATGCGCCTGCCGTCGGGTGCCATCGTCGAGAAGGTCTCTCGCGCGCAGCGCTCGAGCGACGCCAACCTCGCGGCGCTGGCCCTGTGGCTCCAATCGCGGGCGAAGAACTGGGAGCGCGGGATCGAGAGCCTCGACCTCGACCGGGTGTTCGCGGGCAACCTGCTCCCCGCGAAGGTGGCCTGAACTGAAGGCGTAAGGGGCGACAACTCCGATGGCGGCGATGCGAAAGGCGATCGTGGTGGTCGGGCCCTCGGGCCCACTCGCGGCCGTGGCGACGCTCGCGTCGCGCGCGCCCTGTGAAGCCCTCGGCGGAGAGGCCCTGGCCTCCGCCGCGGTGAAGCGGCTGTCGGCCGCGCGCCCCGTGCTCGACCGCTGGGCGGCGAAGGTGCGGTGGCTCGCGCGCGCGGGCGTGGCCGAGGTGGGCACCGCCGAGGTCGAGGGCGCGAAGGACCTCTGGGTCGCGCCGGTCACCCTGCGCTTCGACCTGCGACGTCTCGCGCGCGAGGCCGGCGACGGCGACCCGGCGCGATCGCCGGGGCACGCGACGCTGTGGGCCCTCCGCGAGCTGCTGCGCGAGTCCGCCGCGAACGAGTGCTTCTCCCTGCGCTCGGCGCGCGCGGGCAGCGAGGCGGTGACCGCGAGGGCGCTCCTGCGAGCGGTGTCGGTGGTCTGCCGCGAGGTGGGGCTGGTCGACGGCGTCGTCCCGCGGCGCTTCGACGAGCGACCCGCGTCGGCACCACCACCACGGCGCGAGAAGCCCGCGCCCGCCCCCGCGCCCGCACCCAAGCGCGCGAAGACTCCGCCGGCTCCCCCGGTCGAGGAGCCTCGCCCACGTCGGCGCGCGAAGAAGCCTCCCGAAGACGTCTCAGGCTTCGGCGGCCTGCCCGACGACGCGGTCTCCGAAGAGCGCGTCGAGGCGGTCGAGCTCGGTCCGCGGGGTTTGCCCCTCGACGCGGAGTTCTTCCTCGACACAGCGGGCATCGCTCGCTGGCCCTGCGAGGTCGCGGCGCTCGACGCCTCGCGGCGCTCGCTCGTCCACCGCCTGCACCCCGACCGCGCCGGAGAGGGTTCGGCGCGGGACTTCCACCGCGTGGTGAAGGGTCACGGCGAGCTCCTCGCGTGGCTCGCGGCGCACCCCGACGCGCGCCCGCAGCCCGCGCCCGCGCCCGACCCGCAGCCCTCCGCCGCGGTGAAGGCCCGCGCGCCGCGCAAGCCTCGCCCTCCCCGGGAGCCGCGCGCTCACACGACGTCGACGTCGTCTGTCACCGCGGCCACGAGCGGCGAGTGGCCGCCGCGCCCCGAGCCTCCTGCGCCGAAGCCGCAGCCCGCGAAGCCCGCGGTCGACGCGAAGCCCGAGCGCCCTCGACGCGCGCGCTCCGAAGCGAAGCCCTCGACCGCCCCCGCGGTGCCGCGCGCGCCCGAGGTGGTGTCGAGCGACGCGGCGTATTTCGCGCGGGAGTCGGGCGTGTCGTGGCCCTGCGAGGCGGGCACGCTCCACGAGGCGTGGCGCTCGGTCGCGGCGCGGCTGCGGCGGATGACGCCCGCGTCGGCCGCGGTGGAGCCCTACGCGAAGGCGCGCCGCGGGTACAACGACCTGCTCCGCAGCGTGGGCGCGGCGTAGTCGCGGGTCAGTCCTTCACGAGGTCGTCGAAGGCGCGGTCGAAGTCCTCGACGCTCGGCGCGGGCGTCGACCGCGGCGCGCTCGGCGCGTAGCCCTGCAGCGCCATGAGCTTCTGCGGGATGTCCCTGAAGGCCGGGTCGCGCTTCTCGACCTTCTGGAAGTAGTACAGCGCCTCGGCGAGGTCACCGAGGAGCTCGTAGGCGTTGCCGATCTCGTAGTAGAGCCCGAGCTCTTCGTGCTCGGTGCGCTGCGGCGCCTGCAACCCCCGGCGGAAGTGCTCGATCGCGAGCGGCACCTCGGCCTTCTCGAGGTAGCACATCCCGATCATCATCTCGCCGATGCACTGCCGCGACGGGCTGAGCGTGGCGATCTTGAACTCCGCCACCGCGTCGTCGAGCAGGCCCATCTCTTTGTAGGCGATGCCGAGGTCGTAGTGGGTGTCGCAGTCCTCGGCGCTGAGCGCGTGCTCGGTCACCGGGTGGAGGCTGTTGAGCTCCCCCTGCACGTCGAGCACGCCCGGGCCGCTGAGCGCCCCGAGGTCGTCGACGGCCTCGTCGAGCCCCGCCGCGATCGCGTAGGCCGCGGGCGCGCCGTCGTCTCCCGCCTGCAGGCGCAGGAGCTGGTCGACCTCGGCCCAGCGCTCGATCACCAGCGGGTGGTCGGGGTAGATCTGCAGGAGCCCGAGGAGCGTGTCGCGCGCGTCGTCGTAGAGCCCTTGCGTGACGAAGAACTCGGCCTCGTCGAGGCCCTCTTCGATCTGCCGGCTCGACTCCATCGTCGGCGCGTCGCCCCACACGTCGCCGAGGTCTTCGACGGGCTGCGGAGGCCGCGAGGCCACGGGCATGTACGGACCCTGGTTCCACTCGCTGTAGGTGTCGGCGGCGTAGGCGCCCTCGGCCTGCGGCGCGTAGCCGCCCGCGTAGGGGTCGGACCCTTGATGCGCGTAGCCCTCTGCGTAGGGGTCGCCCTCGGTCGGGCCCTGCGCGAAGACCTCTTCGGCGTAGTCGCCCTGCGCGGCGTGCGCGGCCTCGAACTCCTCGTCGACGAGCGGGACGTCGAAGTCGTCGACCATCACGCCGTCGTCGGAGAGCGTCTCGCCCTGACCGCCGACCAGCTCGGCGTGCAGCCGCAGGGCGGCCCCGTTCTGGGGATCGATCTCCAGCGCGCGCAGCACCTCTCCGAGCGCGCCCTGCGGGTCGCTGTCGCGGGAGAGCTCCGCGAGGGCGAGCGTCTCTCGCAGGACGCCCTCGGGGTCGTTCATCGACTCGAAGATCTCTCGCATCCGCGCGCGCAGGTCTGCGTTGTGCGGGTCGAGCTGCGCGGCCTTGGCGAGGTGGTCCGACACCTTCGGGCGCAGGCCGTACTTCAAGAAGATCTCGGCCTCGCTCACCAGGCGCTGCGCCTCGGCGCCGGGGCTCCGGTCGATGTTCACCGGCGGAGGGATCACCAGCCCCTGCCCCGACACCGGCGCGAAGGGACGCTGCTGCAGCGCCGTCGGCCGCGCGGGAGACTGCATCGGCAGCGGAGGCGTCGGCGGGATCTGCGGCGCCTCGGCGACCGCGGCCTCGTCCTCGGCGGGCGGCACGGTGGCCTTCAGGTCGAAGACCACGTCGCCGTCGTCGACGACGAGCTCTTCGATCTCTTCGTCGTCGAGGTCTTCGGTCTCGGGCTCCGGAGCTGGCCTCGCGCGACGCACGCTCCCCGCGGTGGTCGGCGCCACCGGCGCGGGCGCGCCCGACGCGGGACGTCTCGACGCCTTCGACCCCGCGCGCAGGGCCTCTCGCGCCTCGGCGTCGGTGGGCGCGAGCTCGAGCACGCGCTGGTAGACCTCGGCGCGCTTCTGCGCGCGGCCCGCCTCGCCGTGGATCTTCGCGACCTCCTTCAAGACCGACACGGTCTTCGGGAGCTGCCCGAGGCCCCGGAACGCCGCCCCGAGCATCTCGAGTACGGTCACGTCGCGCGCGTCGGCCTTGTAGGCGACCTGGAGCTTGGGCAGCGCGCGCCGCGCGTCGTCGCGCTCGAGGTAGTAGCCCGCGAGGCGCAGCGCGAGCGCCACGTCGTCGGGGCGGTGGAAGAACAGCCGCTCGGCGACGCGCGCCCAGTCGTCGACGCGGCCGACCTTCTCGAGGAGCGCGCAGCCCTGCACGAAGCCCTCGGCGGCCTCGTCGTTGCGCCCGAGCCGGCTCAGCAGCTCGGCGCGGCGGATGTGCGTCGCGATGTTGGTCGGGTCGACCGCGAGCATGCGGCGGTACACGTCGAGGA
The DNA here is from genome assembly GCA_041389825.1 of Polyangiales bacterium. Lineage (GTDB taxonomy): Bacteria > Myxococcota_A > Polyangia > Polyangiales > JAEYZO01. Next base: position 158,306 of record JAWKRC010000011.1, read on the forward strand.
GCTCGACGTCCTGACCCGACTGCGAGAAGCGCTGCCCGAGCGCCTCGAGGTTCTGCATCGCGTCGGAGACGAGGCCGAGCTTCAGGTAGGCCTCGGCGAGCTTGTAGTAGAAGTCGACGCGCCCGGTGTCGATCTGGAGGATCTGCTTGTAGACCGCGACGGCCTTGAGGAAGAAGCCCTGCTGGTCGTAGGTGGCCGCGACGCGCGCGTAGGTGTCGACGGCGGCGGGGCGCGCGTTCATGCGCACCTGCAGGTCGCCGATCTTCAGCAGGACGCGGACGTCGTTCGGGTCTTCGCGCAGCGCGCGCTGGTACTCGGCGACGGCCTTGTCGAACTGGTTGCGCTCAGCGAGCTTCTGCGCCGCCTCGATGATCTTCTGCCGGTCGCCGCTCACGTTCGGACCATCGCGTACTTCAGACCTCCCATGAGGGCGGGAGCGAGCCTAGAGGTTCGCGGGATCGCAGGTCAAGGACGCGCGCCGTCGCCCTTGAGCAGCGACTCGACGAAGCGCGTCGACGCCTTGCCCTGCTGAAAGGTCGGGTCGTCGAGGATCCGGCGGTGCAGCGAGAGGTTGCTGCGCACCCCCTCGAGGATGAACTCGTCGAGCGCGCGCCTCATGCGCGAGATCGCCCAGGCGCGCGACGACGCGTGCGCGATCACCTTGGCGAGGAGCGAGTCGTAGTGCGGCGGCACCGTCCACCCGCCGTAGACGCCGGAGTCGACGCGCACGCCGGCGCCCCCGGGCGGGTGGTACTCGGTGATGCGGCCGGGCGAGGGCGCGAGGCTCGCGGGGTCTTCGGCGTTGACCCGACACTCGATGGCGTGGCCGCGGGGGGTGATGTGCTTCATGGGGAGCGCGAGCCGCGCCCCCTTCGCGAGCAGGATCTGCTCGGCCACGAGGTCGAGCCCGGTGACCATCTCGGTGACCGTGTGCTCCACCTGCACGCGGGTGTTCATCTCGAGGAAGTACAGCGCGCCGTCTTCGTCGAGGATGAACTCCAACGTGCCGAGGGAGCTGTAGCCCGTCTCGCGCATGGCCCTCGCGATGAGGGCGCCCATCGCCTCGCGGCGCTCGGGGTCGAGGCCCGGCGCGGGGGCCTCTTCGATGAGCTTCTGGTGCCGGCGCTGGATCGAGCACTCGCGGTCGCCCACGCAGGCCGCGTTGCCGTGCGCGTCGGCGATGACCTGGAACTCGACGTGCCGCGGTCGCTCGACGTAGCGCTCCAGGAAGAGCGTGGCGTTGCCGAAGCCCGCGAGGGCCTCGGACTGCGCCGCGAAGAAGGCCGCGCCGAGCTCGTTCGGCTCCCGAACGATCTTCATCCCGCGGCCGCCGCCTCCGCCCGAGGCCTTCAGGATCACCGGGTAGCCGATGGCGCGCGCCTCGCTCTTGGCGTGCTCGAGGTCGCGCAGCGCGTCGCTCCCCGGCAGGAGCGGCAGGCCCCAGCGCCTCGCCTGCGCGCGCGCCGAGACCTTGTCGCCCCACGCGCGCATCGCGTCGGGGGTCGGGCCGATGAAGACCAGGCCGCAGCGGCGCACCACGTCGGCGAAGGCCGCGCTCTCGCTCAAGAAGCCGTAGCCGGGGTGCACGGCGTCGGCGCCCGTGATCTCGGCCGCGGCGATGATCGACGGGATGCGCAGGTACGAGCTGCGCGGCGACGGCGGGCCGATGCACACGGCCTCGTCGGCGAAGCGCACGTGGAGGGCGTCGCGGTCGGCGGTCGAGAACACCGCGACGGTGCGCAGGCCGAGCTCGCGGCACGCGCGGATGATCCGCAGCGCGATCTCGCCACGGTTCGCGATCAGGACCTTGCGGAACACGTCAGCCCGAGCGCCGCACCCTGAAGAGCGCCTCTCCGTACTCGACGGGGCGCCCGTTGGCCGCGAGCACCTCGACGACGGTGCCCGAGACCTCGCTCTCGATCTCGTTCATCAGCTTCATCGCTTCGATGATGCACAAGACCGTGCCCGGGCTGACCGTGGAGCCCACCTCGACGAAGGCCGACGCGTCGGGCGAGGGCGCGCGGAAGAAGGTCCCGACGAGCGGCGCGGTGACGGTGACCAGCGAGGGGTCGGCCTCGACCGCGGCGGGGGGCGCGGGCGGAGGCGCGCTCATCCCGGTCGCGACGCCGGGGGCGGCGGTGGCGATGGGGTAACCGTCCGTGGGGCGCGGCGCGGGGTCGACGAAGCCCGACGACTCCCGCGGGTCGCGCCGCAAGATCACCTTGCGGTCGCCCTCGTGGATCTCGAGTTCGGAGAGCCCGTGGCGCCGGAACGCGCGCATGAGCTGCTTGAGCCAGGCGAGGTCGGTGTCCATGTCCGGTGGGCCGGAGGTGATACCCCAGGGCGCGCTCCCCGACCAGCGCTCACACCGCGACGTCGTCGAGGTGATCGATGAGCGCGTCGAGCGCGACGAGGTAGCTCCGCGCCCCGAAGCCCGCGACGGTGCCCAGGCACACCGGCGCGATGCGCGAGCGCCGACGAAAGGGCTCGCGCGCGGCGGTGTTCGACAAGTGACACTCCACGGTGGGCAGTGACACGGCCGCGATCGCGTCGCGGAGCGCCACCGAGGTGTGCGTGTACCCGCCCGGGTTGATCACCACGCCCGCGCAGCGGCCGACCGCGCCGTGGAGGGCGTCGATGAGGGCGCCCTCGTGGTTCGACTGAACGCACACGACGTCGAACCGCCGGGCGACCGCGCGCGCGGCGAGGGCCTGGTCGATCTGCGAGAGGGTGACGCGGCCATAGACCTCGGGCTCGCGTGCGCCCAAGAGGTTGAGGTTCGGGCCGTGCAGCACGAGGACGCGCCGCGGCGCGGCGGTCATCAGCCGAGGGCTTCGAGGAACTTCGGCGTCGCGAGGCGCAGCAGGAAGCGACCCTTGCCGAAGTTGCCGTCGGGGCGGAGCGTCAGCGCCACGAAGTACTCGGCGTTGAGCATCCGCACGAGGGTGGTGAGCTTCTCGGCCTGGATCGCGATCTCGCGCGCGCCGCCCGTCTCGAGTTGCTCCGACGCGCGCTGGATGTCTTTCAAGACGCCCGAGAGCTCGATGCCGACGGTCTGGATGTCGACGTCGGTGGCCGACTCGTCGCGGGCGTAGCTGTCGATGGCGATCCCGTCGACGCCCATGAGGAGGCCGGCGATGCCGCCGTCGGTGCCCTCGACGATCTCTCGAAGCGTGTCGCTGAACATGCGGTCTCCTGCGCTTGTGTGAGCCTCGGGATCGTGCCAGCGCCCGCGGAGCGACGTCAACCATTCCGCCAGCTTCCGCGCGCGAAGCCGTCTCGGGGGTCGTGGATCACCGCGGCGCGGAGGCCCAAATAGGCGACGCCCCCGCTAAGTCTTTCGGACCCAACGGGGGCGTCTTGGATTAGGACCCCGGCGGCGTTCTACTCTCCCACACAGTCACCTGTGCAGTACCATCGACCCTGGAAGGCTTGACGACCGAGTTCGGGATGGGATCGGGTAGGACCCTTCCGGCATCGCCACCGAGGAAATTGCGGGTGTGTCATGCGCACCCAATCCTGACTTCGAGCGAGGCAGCGTCGAGGGCTTTGTAAGTGACCGCCTCGGCGCGCTGTGTTCACGCTTGGAGGGACGGTCAAGCCTGTCGACGGATTAGTACCAGTCGGCTCCACGCGTTGCCGCGCTTCCACCTCTGGCCTATCAACCAGGTGGTCTACCTGGTGTCTGATGGGGAGACCTCATCTTGAGGCCGGCTTCTCGCTTAGATGCTTTCAGCGATTATCCGTTCCGGACATGGCTACCCGGCTGTGCCCTTGGCAGGACAACCGGCTCACTAGAGGTCCGTCCATCCAGGTCCTCTCGTACTATGGATAGATCCTCTCAAGTCTCCTACGCCCACGGCAGATAGGGACCGAACTGTCTCACGACGTTCTGAACCCAGCTCGCGTACCGCTTTAATCGGCGAACAGCCGAACCCTTGGGACCTGCTCCAGCCCCAGGATGCGATGGGCCGACATCGAGGTGCCAAACCACGCCGCCGATGTGAACTCTCAGGCGTGATCAGCCTGTTATCCCCAGAGTACCTTTTATCCGTTGAGCGATGGCCCTTCCACTCGGGACCACCGGATCACTAAGGCCCGCTTTCGCGCCTGTTCGACCTGTCGGTCTCACAGTCAAGCCACCTTCTGCCTTTACACTCTACGGCTGGTTTCCAATCAGCCTGAGGTGACCTTCGCGCGCCTCCGTTACGTTTTGGGAGGCGACCGCCCCAGTCAAACTGCCCACCAGGCAGTGTCCCCGGACCCGTGAAGGCCCTGGGTTAGAATCCCAGATCGTTCAGGGTGGTATTTCAACGTCGGCTCCGCCGAGCCCAGGAGCCCGGCCTCAACGCCTCCCACCTATCCTACGCAAAACGATCCGAAATTCACTGCCAAGTTGCAGTAAAGGTTCATGGGGTCTTTCCGTCTTGCCGCGGGTAGAGGGTATCTTCACCCCCAGGACAATTTCGCTGAGTCCCTGGTCGAGACAGCGGGGATGTCGTTACGCCATTCGTGCAGGTCGGAACTTACCCGACAAGGAATTTCGCTACCTTAGGACCGTTATAGTTACGGCCGCCGTTTACCGGGGCTTCGGCTCGCTGCTTCGCTTGCGCTGACAGCTCCCCTTAACCTTCCGGCACCGGGCAGGCGTCAGACCCTATACGTCCTCTTACGAGTTCGCAGAGTCCTGTGTTTTTGGTAAACAGTCGCAACCCCCGATTCTCTGCGACCCGCCGACGCTCCTGAGCGCGAGGCTCATCACACCAGCAGGCACCCCTTCTCCCGAAGTTACGGGGTCAATTTGCCGAGTTCCTTGACCAGGGTTCTCTCAAACGCCTTGGAATACTCTTCCCGCCCACCTGAGTCGGTTTGCGGTACGGGCGACAGAGCGTCACATCGCGCGGCTTTTCTCGGGAGCTTGGAATCACCGGGTTGGGGGTCCGTAGACCCCGCCTCATCACCTCTCGGCGTTGACCCCACGTTTGTCGCTGTCGCGTCCTATGGGATCCGCCTACGGGCTTGAACCAGCACGACCAACGGCCGGACCGGCTATCCTCCTCCGTCCCCGCTCGACTAAAACGCCCCGTCGGTGCTGGAATGTTGACCAGCTTGCCATCACCTACGCCTCTCGGCCTCGGCTTAGGTCCCGACTGACCCTTGGGAGGCTTATCCTTCCCCAGGAAACCTTGGGCTTACGGCGACCGGGTTTTTGACCCGGTTGATCGCTACTCATGCCTGCATAAGCTCTTCTCTGGGCCGTGAGTGCTCCTCGCGGTACACCGTGTATCTCCCAGAGAATACTCCCCTACCGAACGTCACCGTTCCCGTAGCTTCGGCACCACGCTTGAGCCCCGTTATATTTTCGGCGCGGGCTCGCTTGACCAGTGAGCTATTACGCTTTCTTTAAAGGATGGCTGCTTCTAAGCCAACCTCCTGGCTGTCGGGGCGCTCCCACATCCTTTGACACTAAGCGCGGATTTTGGGGCCTTAGCTGACGGTCTGGGCTCTTTCCCTCTCGGCAACGGAACTTATCTCCCGCTGCCTGACTCCCGGGCAGCACTCTGCGGTATTCGGAGTTTGATTGGGTTTGGTAATCCGGTAAGACCCCTAGCCCATTCAGTGCTCTACCCCCGCAGGTGTTCACCCGAGGCTATACCTCAATATATTTCGGGGAGAACCAGCTATCCCCCGGCTTGATTAGCCTTTCACTCCGATCCACAGCTCATCCCCCGTATTTTCAACTACGGTGGGTTCGGACCTCCACGCGGCTTTACCCGCGCTTCATCCTGGCCATGGATAGATCGCCGGGCTTCGGGTCTACGTCCCGCGACTCACTCGCCCTGTTCGGACTCGCTTTCGCTTCGGCTCCACCTCTTCGGCTTAACCTCGCCACGAAACGTAACTCGCAGGCCCATTATGCAAAAGGTACCCGGTCACACGGCCTCGCGGCATCGTGCTCCCAGTGCTTGTAGGCGGCACGGTTTCAGGTGCTCTTTCACTCCCCTCACGGGGTTCTTTTCACCTTTCCCTCACGGTACTCGTTCACTATCGGTCGATGGGTAGTACTTAGGCTTGGCGGATGGTCCCGCCGGATTCCCACAGGATTGCACGTGTCCCGCGGTACTCAGGTACCCGCTACGCCCTCTCTCGCTTCGACTACGGGGCTGTCACCCTCTCTGGCCGGCCGTTCCAAGCCTGCTCGTCTCACGATCAAGGTGCGATATCGCGGGCCCTACAACCCCCGCCGTGTTGCCACGTCGGGTTTGGCCTGATCCCCGTTCGCTCGCCGCTACTGAGGGAGTCTCTGACTTGATTTCTTTTCCTCCGGGTACTGAGATGTTTCACTTCCCCGGGTTTGCTCCGACCCGCCTATGGATTCGGCGGGCGGTACCCGAGCTCTCGCTCGGGTGGGTTTCCCCATTCGGAAATCCACGGATCACGGCCTGTTAGCGGCTCCCCATGGCTTATCGCAGCTGTCCACGTCCTTCTTCGCCTCCCATCGCCCAGGCATCCACCGTGCGCCCTTGGTAGCTTGATCATCCCTCCAAGGCGTCAACACAACTACGCCTCAGCCCCGACCGGGTTGACCCCCGTCGAGACCAGGCGGTCTCTTCAATCTTCTCTCGTCTGCCTGTTCGAAGTCAGAATTCGATTCGCATGACGTTGTCAGAGAGCGGCGCGCTCCGTAGAGCGCAGCGGCCCGACCGCTGAAAACCAGGTTGCAGCACCGAACGTTGACAGAGCGAGGGGAGGGTGTCCGCCGAAGCGGGTCTCCGCACTCGTTGCTCCGTAGAAAGGAGGTGATCCAGCCGCAGGTTCCCCTACGGCTACCTTGTTACGACTTCACCCCAGTCATGAGTCACTTCTTAGGCGGCTGCCTCTCTCGCGAGTTGGCTCACCGACTTCTGTAGCAGCCCACTCCCATGGTGTGACGGGCGGTGTGTACAAGGCCCGGGAACGTATTCACCGCTGCTTGCTGATCAGCGATTACTAGCGATTCCAACTTCAAGGAGTCGAGTTGCAGACTCCTATCCGTACTGAGACCGGTTTTCTGAGATTGGCTCCCCCTCGCGGGTTGGCGACCCTCTGTACCGATCATTGTAGCACGTGTGTAGCCCCGGACATAAGGGCCATGAGGACTTGACGTCATCCCCACCTTCCTCCGGTTTAACACCGGCAGTCCCACCAGAGTGCCCAGCCGAACTGATGGCAACGGGTAGCAGGGGTTGCGCTCGTTGCGGGACTTAACCCAACATCTCACGACACGAGCTGACGACAGCCATGCAGCACCTGATACAGGTTCTCTTGCGAGCACAGCATCCTTTCAAACGCCTTCCTGCATTTTCGAGCCCGGGTAAGGTTCTTCGCGTTGCGTCGAATTAAACCACATGCTCCACCGCTTGTGCGGGCCCCCGTCAATTCCTTTGAGTTTTAGCCTTGCGGCCGTACTTCCCAGGCGGACGACTTAACGCGTTGGCTTCGGCACCGCGGGGGTCAATACCCGCAACACCCAGTCGTCATCGTTTACGGCGTGGACTACCAGGGTATCTAATCCTGTTTGCTTCCCACGCTTTCGCGCCTCAGTGTCAGTATCAGCCCAGAGAGCCGCCTTCGCCACTGGTGTTCCTCCCGATATCTACGAATTTCACCTCTACACCGGGAATTCCGCTCTCCTCTTCAGCACCCAGAGCCAAGCAGTATCGGGTGCACTTCCGGGGTTGAGCCCCGGGATTTCACACCCGACTTACCAGGCCGCCTACGCGCGCTTTACGCCCAGTAAATCCGAGCAACGTTCGCATCCTCTGTCTTACCGCGGCTGCTGGCACAGAGTTAGCCGATGCTTGCTAAGGAGGTACCGTCAGGCTCCATGGGTGTTATCCATGAAGCGGTTCGTTCCTCCCCACAGGGCTTTACAACCCGAGGGCCTTCGTCACCCACGCGGCGTCGCTGCGTCAGGCTTTCGCCCATTGCGCAAGATTCCCCACTGCTGCCTCCCGTAGGAGTCTGGACCGTGTCTCAGTTCCAGTGTGGCTGATCATCCTCTCAGACCAGCTACCCGTCGTAGCCTTGGTGGGCCATTACCCCGCCAACTAGCTGATGGGCCGCGGACCCATCCAAGAGCGCGAGCTTGTAAACAGAGGCCCGCTTTCACCACGTCACCAAGGCGTCGTGGTCCTATGCTGTATTAGCCCGCCTTTCGGCAGGTTATCCACCACTCTCGGGAAGGTCATCCACGTGTTACTCACCCGTGCGCCACTGTACCGGGGATTGCTCCCTTTCTCGTGCGACTTGCATGTGTTAAGCGCGCCGCTAACGTTCGCTCTGAGCCAGGATCAAACTCTCCAGTTGAAAACTGAAGAGCAGGAACGCTGACCAGATCGGCCATTGTTGCTCTTTGTATACGTGTCTTCTTCCGCTCGACTACCGTTCCCACCGCGACGGGGGTCGCGAGGGGACCGGCGATTGGTCTCGGGACCCGTTGAGTCCTTCGACCGATTGCTGCAACCTGGTTTTCAGAGATCGACGGCGAAGTCTCTTCGCCCGCGCCCGCCCTGGGGCACCGGTGTCGATTCCTTCTACTCCGGCTCGCCGTTGGCGTTCCGTTTCGGAGGAGGCGCGGTTTCTATCACCGCTTCGGAGTTTGTCAACCGCTTCTCAGCGATTTTTTCTCCGCCCTCTCAGCCGCCCCGAGGGGCCTCTCTGCGAGGGAGGCGGCTTGTACCCGCGCCCCCTCGGGGGTGTCAACGCCGTCGTGACGAATTCGTCTCGGCTCTGTTCGACCTATGGGTTTCGCCGGTATTTCTGCGCGTCGTGCGAGTGCGACTCTCGTGGGTGCTGTGCGCGTCGGCGCTCGGGTGCGGGTCGAACCGCGGCGCGGGGGGCCCTCGCTCCGAGGCGACGCGCGCGACGATGCTCGCGGTGGGCGCCTTCGCGATCGACCGCGTGCCCGTGACCGCGGGCGACTACGCGCGCTTCGTCGCCGAGGCGCGCCGCGCGCCCCCGGCGTCGACGGGCGGTGCGCTCGCCGACCTGCACGCGTGGGCGGGCGGTGAAGCTCCGCGCGCGTACCGCTCGCACCCGGTGGTGCTGGTGCGCTTCGACGACGCGGCGGCGTTCTGCGCGTGGCGGCGCGCGCGATTGCCGACGGTGGAGGAGTTCCGCGCGGCGGCGGGGTCGAGCGCGTACCCGTGGGGTGACGACGTCGACCCGACGCGGGTGAACAGCGCGGAGTTCGGCGCGGGAGACACCGTTCCGGTAGCGAGCTTTCCCCGCGCGATGAGCCCGCTCGGGCTGATGGACGCTTCGGGCAACGTCGCCGAGTGGACCGCGTCACCGGGGGAGCGCGAGGGGGAGCGCCTGGTGGTGGGCTCGGCCTTCGACGAGCCCGCGGCCGTGGGTCGCGTCGATCGCGCGGGGTCGTTCTCGGTCGACACGCGCGCGGTGACGCTAGGGTTCCGCTGTGCGATGTCGCGGCCATGATCACGCTGGCCCTCGACACCGCGACGCTCACGGGCTCCGTCGCGGTGCTGCGCGACGACGTCGCCCTCGCCGAGATCACCGCGCGGGTGCGCGCCACGCACTCCGAGCAGGCGCTGGTGCTGGTGGAGGAGGCCCTCTCTCGCGCGGGCCTCTCGCTCGACACGGTGGAGCGCGTCGCCGTGGGGATCGGCCCGGGGAGCTTCACGGGCGTGCGCATCGGGCTCGCGACGGCGAAGGGCCTCGCGCTCGCGTCGGGGATCCCGCTGGTCGGAGTGTCTTCGCTCGCGGCGCTCGCGGCGTCGGTGACGCGCTGCCCGGGGCCGGTGCTCGCGTGCCTCGACGCGCGGCGCGACGAGGTCTACGCCGAGGGCTTCGGCGAGGGCTTGCGCACGGAGTTCCCCGCGACGCACGCCTCTCCCGAGTCGGTGGGCGCGCGCGCCGCCGCGGCGCTCTCGGGGGAGATCACCGTGGTCGGCGACCTCGACGACGCGCTGCGCGTGAGGCTCGCGTCGAGCGCGCCCGAGAGGTTCGTGTTCGTGAGCCGCGCGTTGGGGACTCCCCTCGCCCGCTTCGTCTCGCTCGCCGCTGGGCTGCGCGGCGTGGTCGACGACGGGTCGCTGGAGCCGATCTACCTGCGCGGGAGCGACGCGAAGGTCCCCGCGTCGATGGCGGGGGGCGGCGCGTGAGGGCCGTGGTGCAGAGGGTGTCGCGCGCGTCGGTCACCGTCGCGGGAGAGGTCGTCGGCGCGATCGACCGCGGGCTGCTGGTGTATCTCGGCGTGGGGCGCGACGACGACGAGAAGGCCGTCGCGTACATGTTCGAGAAGGTCGCCGGGCTCAGGGTCTTCGAGGACGACGCGGGGAAGATGGGGCGCGACGTGACGCAGGCGGGAGGCGCGCTGCTGGTCGTGTCGCAGTTCACGCTCTACGGCGACGTGCGCAAGGGGCGGCGGCCCGACTTCACCGCGGCGAAGGCCCCCGACGAGGCCGACGCGCTCTACCGATCGTTCGTCGAGGCCGCGAGGGCGCGGGGGATCACCGTGGCGACGGGCGTGTTCCGCGCCGACATGAAGGTCGAGAGCGTGAACGACGGGCCCGTCACCCTGCTGGTCGACAGCGCGAGGGGCTTCTGACAGGGTGCTCCCTCGCACACGAGGGAACCTCTTGATCCGCTTCGCGATCCGCGGCGCCACGCCCGACGACGAGCCGCACCTCCTCGCCCTGGCGCGGCACCTCAACACCGTCAACCTCCCCGACGACCCCGCGGCGGTGCGCGAGATCCTCGAGCACTCCGCGCGCTCGTTCTCGGGCGAGCTCGCCGACGCGCGCAAGCGCGAGTACGTGTTCGTGCTCGAAGACGTCGCCTCGGGCCGCGTCGCGGGCACCAGCAAGGTCATCGCGCAGCTCGGCCAGCGAGACGCGCCGTACATCTACCTCGACGTGCTCACCGAGGAGCGGTACTCGCCGACCGTCGACCGGCACTTCGTCCACACCCTCCTGCGCCTCGGGCACTCGTATGACGGGCCCACCGAGATCGGCGGCCTCGTGGTGCTGCCGGAGTTCCGCAGGGCCGAAGACAAGATCGGGATGATGATCTCGTACGTGCGCTTCGCCTTCATGGCGACGCACCGCGCGCTCATGCGCGACGAGGTCGTGGCCGAGCTCCTCCCCCCGCTGGAGCCCGACGGCACCTCTCACCTCTGGGAGGCCTTCGGCCGCAAGTTCACCGACATGAGCTACTCCGAGGCCGACCGGCTCTCGAAGCGCAACAAGGAATTCGTCAAGTCGCTCTTCCCGAGCGGCGACGTGTACGCGTCGCTCCTCCCGCGCGACGCGCAGGAGGTCATCGGCAAGGTGGGCCGCGAGACCCGCGGCGTGGAGAAGCTCCTGCGCCGCATCGGCTTCGCGTACTGCAACCGCATCGACCCCTTCGACGGCGGGCCGCACTTCCGCGCGCCCACCGACGACATCCTGCTGGTGCGGCGCACCCGCGTCGGCGCGGCGCGCGCGCTCGACGCCGAGCCCGAGGCCGCGCCCAAGTCCCTCGTCTGCGTCGACCTCGAGCGGGCGCCGTACTTCCGCGCGGTGGCGACGCCCGCGCGGGTGGCCGACGACGGCGCGGTGGAGCTCTCCCGCGAGGCCCTCGACGCGCTCACCGTGACCGACGGCGCGACGGTGGCCGCGCTCCCGCTCGACTGACCTGCTGCACGAAACTTCTCGGCTCGGGCGCGGCGGCGGTACTGCCTCGACGGAGATGGGATCGCTGCGCGAACGCTTCACCCTCGGCGTGCCCCTCGCGGTGCTCGTCGTCACCGTGATCGCGGTGCCCGCGATGATCCTCGGGCCCGACGGGCTGTCGCGCCACCGGCGCCTGCGCGGTCAGCTCGACGCGCAGCGCGAGGAGAACCACCGGCTCGTGCGGGAGCTCCACCGGCTGCGCACCGACGTGGAGCAGTTCCGCAGCGACCCGAGGGCGAGGGAGCGCGCCGTGCGCGAGGAGCTGGGCTGGGTGCGCCCCGACGAGATGATCGTCGAGGTGCCGTCGCAGCCGCGACGAGGGATCTGACCGGGCGCTGCCGAGAAGTTGTCGGCGCGCGACGCGGGCTGATACCCGCCCCTGCACGGTGAGGCGCGGACGATGAACCTCGTGTCGGTCTTTCGCGCGGGTCGGCGGCTGTTCCGGGGGACCGCCGCGCCGCTGGTCGCGCTCGGCTCCGGCGCGTGGATCGCCCGCGGCGGCTTCTTCCACGGCCACCTGGGGCCCGTCGAGGTCTCGCTCGTCGCGGCGGGCGCGCTCGGGCTCGTGGTGCGCCTCACGGGCCCTCGCCTCCGCCGCGGTCAGGAGGCCGAGCCCGTCGACCTCGGCGCCGCGAGCGTGGGCGTGTCGATGTCGTCGATGCTCACCGCCGTCACGGGCGGCGCGTCGGGCCCCCTCGCCGCGCTCCCGTTGCTGGTCGTGGCCGCGGGGGCTGCGCTCAGCCACCCGAAGCGCGCGTGGGTGCTGGTCGCGCAAGGGGTCGCCCTGGAGGGCGCGATGCACCTCGGCGCGGGCGGCGCGGGCGGGCTCGAAGCGCTCGGTCTGCGCTCGCTCTTGCTGGTGGCGGCGGCGGCGCTGCACCACGGGCTCACGCGCGTCGAGGTGGCGCGGGTGCGCGTCCACGCGAAGACCCTGCTGGACGACGAGCGCAAGCGGCAGAAGGCCGCGGCGCAGTCGTTCCGTCTCGGGGCGGCGACGGCGGCGACGGCGTCGAGCCTCGCGCAGCGACGGAGCGAGACCGACGACCCCGCGCGGGTGCAGTCGTCGCTCGAAGAGATCCACGCGTCGCTGGTGGGACTGCTCACGCTCGCGCGGCGCACCATGGGCCTGCGCACCTGCGCGCTCTTCTGGAGCGACGCCAAGGGCGCGACGCTCCGTCTGGTCGAGGCTGCGTCCGAAGACGACCTCGTGACGGCGCCCATCCCCTCGGGCGCGGGCGCGCTCGGCGCGGTGTGGAACCTCTCTCGCCCCGTGGCCCTCGCGCAGCTCCGCGCCGACTACGGGGGCCTGCCGTACTACGCCTCTCCGCGCGGGGTGCGGTGCTTCGCGGGCGTGCCCGTGCTCGACCAGGGCGCGACGCGCGGCGTGCTCACCGCCGACCGCGACGACGACCGGCCCTTCACCGCCGACGAGCAGCAGACCCTTGAGGCCGTGGCCCTTCAAGCGCGCCGGCTCATCGACAACGAGCGGGTCTTCGCGCGGCTGGAGCGCGCCCGCAACGACCTCGCGGCGCTCTTCAACGCGTCGCGCGCGCTCGGCGAGGCGCTCACCGAGGAGCAGTGCGTGCAGGCCCTCACCCGCGCGGTGAAGGACATCGTCGAGCACGACCTGCTGGTCTTCGCGACCTACGACGCGAAGACCGGCGAGCACCGGGTGAAGCACGTCGCGGGCGAGAACACCCCCGCGGGCTTGCTCGGGCTGGTGTTCGGCGACAACCAGGGCATCGCGAGCGCCGCGGTGAAGACGAAGCACGCGCTCCCCTACCGCGGTCAGTACGACCCGAAGGTGCAGTACGTGTTCACGCGCGCGTGGCCGCTGCCCAACGCCGCGTCGGTGCTGGTGCTCCCGCTGGTGGTGCGCGACCGGGTGCTGGGCTCGCTCACGCTCTCGGCGCAACGGCGCGGCGCGTTCAGCGAGGGCGCGCGGCAGTTGCTGGGCGTGCTGGTGTCGCACGCGTCGGTGGCGCTCGCGAACGCGGGCGCGGTGCGGCGGCTGGAGGAGATGGCCACCACCGACCCGATGACGGGCCACCTCAACAAGCGCTCGATGGAGACGGAGTTCGAGCGGAAGATCCGGGCCGCGGCGCGCTTCGGACGTCCCTTGTCGGTGATCGTGCTCGACATCGACAAGTTCAAGAGCGTTAACGACACCTACGGCCACGCGACGGGCGACGTGGTGATCAAGGGCCTCGGCGCGGTGCTCGGCCGCTGCAAGCGCGAGACGGACATCATCGCGCGCTTCGGCGGCGAGGAGTTCGTCGTCGTCTGCGAGGAGACCGAGACGACAGGGGCGTTCCAGCTCGCGGAGCGCATTCGTGAGGAGCTGAAGCGGCAGGTGTTCCAGACGGAGCACGGGCCGCTGTCGGTGACGTGCTCGCTGGGCATCGCGGAGTACCCAAAGGACGCGACGGAGCGACACGCCCTCTTCGAGCGCGCCGACCAGGCGCTCTACGCGGCCAAGCAAGGCGGGCGGAACCAGACCCGCACCGCCGCGCCGATGACCGAGCCCGCGAAAGACGCGAAGCCCACCGCGCGCAAGAAGGACGCGCGCGCCACCGCCACGCCCGACAAGCGCGAGCCGCGCACCAAGGCGGGCTGATCCGTCACTCGCGCCGGAGGGTGGACGCGCCGCGGATCCACCGGAGCGCCCTCACCAGCAGCGAGGGCGTCGCCGCGGGTGCGGTCACGGGCAGCGTCACCGTGAAGGTCGGCGCGCGGTACGCGGGGCCCGACACGAGCGGGTCGAACGCCACCGCGGGGGTTCGCGCGACGGAGGGGCGCTCGGGCCCCGACGCGGTCGCGAAGACCTCGTCGAGCGCGGCGCTCGCCGACGCGAGGTCGTCGAAGCGCGCGTTGGGATCGTTCGCCACGCAGCGCGCGAACCACGCGTCGAAGCCCGCGGGGAGTCGGTCGGCGACCTCCAGCGCGATCGCTCGGAACGACGCCGGGTGACGCTCGCCGCGGACCTCGCGGAGCAGCTCCGACACGTCGCTCGCGTGACCGTCGGCGTCGACGGTGGACCAGTACGCGCGGCCCGTGAGCGACCAGAACGCGAGGAGGCCGTAGGTCCACACGTCGGCGCGCGCGTCGGGGTAGGCCGAGCGGTCGTGCTGCTCGGGGGCCATCCACGCGGGGCGCGTGCGCGGGGGCGTGCTCGTGAGTTCGCTGGCGAGCTCCATCGCGGCCGACGAGAGGCCGAAGTCGACCACCATCACGCGCTCGCGCGCGGTCTCGCCGTCGCGTACGAGGAGAACGTTCTCGGGGCGCAGGTCGAGGTGCAGCACGCCCTGCGCGTGCGCGGCGGAGAGCGCGTCGCCGGCTTCACCCAGCACGCGGCGAGCGTCGCTCCACGAGAGAGGGCCGCGCCGCGCCACGCGGCGAGAGAGGGGTTCGCCCTCGCAGCGCTCGGTGAGCATCCACGGGCCGTCGGGGCCGAGGCCGTGCTCGACGACGCGAACGACGTGCTCGCTCGTGAGGTTGGCGAAGGCGAGGCGCTCGCGGGTGAAGAGGTCGAGCGCGCGCGGGTCGCTCGCGAACACGGGCCGCGGCACCTTCAGCAGCAGCCGTCGACCGATGTGCTCGACGACGGCGACCTCGTACACGAGCGCGATCCCGCCGCGCTCGACGAGGCGGAGGACGTTGTAGCGACCGTCGAAGCGGTCTCCTTGAGAGAGGGTCATCGGGGCCTCCTCGCGAGGGGTTTGCCGTCGGCACGTTGGTCGCGTCGCGGGCGCAGCGGAAGCCCACGTCGGCCGAGCGGTCTGTCGCGGGGAGACGGTCTTCCAGGAGCAGCTTGCTGTCGAGAGGTCGGTGCTTCAACCAGCCGCCGCCGCGGATCGGCGCACGCTCCGGGTCGACGGTGCCCGACCCAGGCTGTCGGTCGCCGTGACGCAGCGGCGCGTCGGAGACCCACTCCCACACGTTGCCGACCATGTTCCGCAGTCCTCGCGCGCGCGCGGCGCCCTCGTAGCGACCCGCGGCGCCGTCGCGACGTAGGGGTCCGTCCATCGACGCAGGCCCGTGTAGGAAAGCCCTGCGCGCGCCCCGCCCTGGCGCACTCGGCTCCGCAGAGGTTCACCAACGTCGCGTTCGGCTGCGACTGCCCCCACGGGTATCGCGTGGTGCTGGCGTTGGTCGCGGCCACCTCCCACTCCGCGGTGGTGAGCAACCTCCGCCCGCCACCGGGGTGCCCCACCCAGGCGCAGAACGCCGTGGCCTGGTACCAATCGACGCAGTTGATCGGGTGGTCCTCCGCGCTTGTATTGCAGTACCGCGCGCGATGACCGTACGCGGAGACGTAGGCCGCCGCCGCGGTGCAGCGGCCCACCTCGACGCACTCCGCGTAGCGGCGCGTGGTGACCTCGAAGAGGTCGACGCAGAGGCCACCCGAGACGACGGGCACGAACGCCATACCCTCGGGGCAGTCCCCCGTCGGCGGCGCAGAGGGCGGCTCTGGAGTGGTCGGTCGCGGCGGAGGCGACGGCGCCTCAGCGGGCGACGTCGACGTCGTGTCTTGGCTCGCGGGAGACGGCAGGCACGAGACCAGCTCGATGGCGATGGGCCAGAACACGATCGCCGCGGCGAGCGCCCAGGCTCCGACCTTCAACGTGGACGTCGGAGGCTCGGGGCGGTGCGACGGGGTCTCTCGCGGCGCGAGCGTGGTCGTCACGACGGGCGCGGCGTACACGGGCGCGGCGAACACAGGCGGAGGAGGCGGCGGCGGAGGCGGCTCCACCAGCACCACGCTCGGCGGCGGAGGCGGGAGCGCCTCGGGGGTGTCGGCCACGGCGAAGACGGCGTCGAGGGCGGCGCTCGCGGCGTTGATGTCCTCGTAGCGGTCGTCAGGGTCCTTCGCGACGCAGCGGGCGAACCACGCGTCGAAGCCCTGGGGGAGGTGATCGCCCATCCCTCGCGACGAGGCCGGGGCGCGCGCGCCCGCGTGGACCTCGTTCAAGAGCGCCATCACGTCGTCGACCTCGCCCGCGGCGTCGATGGAGGCCCAGTAGTGACGGCCCGTGAGCATCCAGTAGAGGACGAGGCCGTAGGACCACACGTCGGCGGCGGGGCGGAGTTCCATGCGGCGGGAGAACTGCTCCGGGGGCATCCACGCCTCGGTGCCCATCGCGCGCGACTGGAGGACGTGGCTCTTGCCCTCCATCACCGTGCGCGACAGGCCGAAGTCGAGGACCTTCAAGCGCTTGCCGCCCACGACGTCGTCGCGCCGCGCGAGGAAGAGGTTGGCGGGCTTGAGGTCGAGGTGCAGCACGCCCGAGCGGTGCGCCGCGCCGAGGGCGTGACCGATCTCCCGCGCGCGGAAGCGGGCTTCTTTCCATGAGAGCGGTCCGCGGTCGGCGACGCGCTGCGAGAGGGGTTCGCCGCGGAGGTACTCCATCAGCATCCACGGCTCGGCGACGGTGACGTCGTACTGGATCACCCGCACGACGTGCTCGCTCTCGATGCGCGCCGAGGCGATGACTTCGCGGGCGAAGAGGTCGCGGGCGCGCGGGTCACCGACGCGATCGGGGCGCAGGGTCTTGAGCGCGTGACGTCGGTCGACGAAGTGGGTGTCGGCGACCTCGTAGACGAGTCCCATGCCTCCGTCGCCGATGAGGCGGAGGATGGTGAAGCGACCGGCGAAGAGGCTCCCGCGAGGGAGCGTCATCGACGGCGCTCCACGGGGGAGTGATCCGCGCAGACCGGGGCGGGGTGGTGCGTCGTCGGCATCTCCTCGTGACCTCCGCGTGGTGGGCGGCGACGCTCCCTGCGTCGCGCGCTCC
>JAWKRC010000012.1:0-173737 GCA_041389825.1 Polyangiales bacterium
GTTCTTCACGCGCGCGAAGCCGTAGACCGCGCGCTCGGGGAGGATCCTTCGCAGTCCGTTCGAGAGGATGTCTCGGCCCGGCACGGACACCACGTAGCCAGGGGAGCGCTGGAGCATGGTGACGTGCGCGGCCTTCTCGGCGAGCGCGGGAACCAGCGTCACCGCCGTCGCGCCGCTGCCGATCACGACCACCCGTTTGTTCGCGTAGTCGAGGTCCTCGGGCCACGCCTGCGGATGGACGATGGTCCCGCGGAAGTCGTCGCGCCCCGCGAACTCGGGCGTGTGCCCCGCCTCGTAGCGGTAGTAGCCCGAGCACGCGATGACGTAGCGCGCGGTGAGGGTCACCACCTCGCCCGTGTCGAGCCTCTCGACGGTGATGGTCCATCGCGCGTCTCGGGAGGACCAGTCGAGGCCGAGCACCTTGTGGCGATAGCGGACCTTGTCGGCGACCCCGTACTCCCGCGCGGTCTCTTCGATGTACGCGCGGATGTCGGGACCGTCGGCGATGGACTTGGGGTTCGACCAGGGCTTGAAGGCGTAGCCCAGGGTGTACATGTCCGAGTCGGAGCGGATGCCGGGGTAGCGGAAGAGGTCCCAGGTGCCGCCCATCGCCGCGCGCATCTCGAGGAGGGCGAAGGTCTTTCCGGGGCACTTCTTCTGGAGGTGCACCGCCGCGCCGACGCCCGAGAGGCCGGCGCCGATGATCACCACGTCGAGGTCTTCGTGCTTCATGAGCGAGTCTCCTGAGCGTGGAGGACTGTAACAGCCGGTGTCACCACCCGTGAGGGGCGCCGCGGACGTCGTGCTTGTCATCGCGGGCCACACCCGCCGCGCGCTGTACTACTCTCGCCGCGCTCGTGAGCCCCACCGCCGCCGCCGACTGGAAGCGTCGCGTCGTCCCCGGCGTGTACCCCACCACGATGCTCGAGATCGCGGCGGACCGTGGCGTCGCCGCGTCCGTGATCCTCTCCGACGCGGGCCTCGCGCTCACCCCCGCAGAGATCGCCGAGTCGGGCCTCTCCTTCGAAGATCACGTCCGGCTGATGTACGCGATCGAGGCGCGCGTGGGCGATCCGCGCGTGGGCGTCGACCTCGGGTGGAGGCTCCCGCCCACGGCCCTCGGCAGCGTCGGTCACGCGATCCTCGCGAGCGCCACGGGGGCCGACGCGCTCGCGACGCTCCAGCGCTTCTGGCACCTCATCGGCTACGCCTGCACCATCGCCGTCGACACGAAGGGCGAGACGGGCACCGTCGAGGTGTACGTGCACCTGCCGCTCAACGACCCCGAGCGCGTGCGCGTGAAGGAGGTCTGCCTCGTGAGCATGCGCCGCGGCGTGCTCGCGCTGGTGCCCGACGCGGCCGACGAGACCGAGGCGTGGTTCGACTTCGCCGAGCCCTCGCACGGAGGCTACGTGCGCGAGCGCCTGGGTCGCGTGCGCTACGACGCGCCGGCGTGCCAGTTCCGCTTCCCGACGCGGCTGTTGTCGCGGCCGCTGGCGCTGTCGAGCGCGGCGGGCTTGAAGGCCGCCGTGCGCGCGTGCGAGCGCGAAGAGGAGGAGCGCGGCCTCGCCGACGGACGTCTCATCGCGCGGCTGCGCTCGGAGCTGAGGCCGGGCTCGAAGGGCTACCCCTCGCTCGACGAGATGGCGCGACGTCTCGGGATGGCGCCGCGCACGCTCCGTCGGCACCTGAAGAACGAGGGCGCGGGCTACGCCGAGATGCTCGAAGACGCGCGGCGGAGCGAGGCGCTGCGGCTGTTGGGCAACCAGCAGCTCGCGACGCACCAGGTGGCGCAGCGGCTGGGCTACCTCGACCCGGCGAACTTCACGCGCGCCTTCCGCCGGTGGACGGGGCAGACGCCGAGCGAGTACCGCCGCCGGGTGCTGGGGGCGTAGGGCTACGCCTTGTCGCCGAGGTAGCGCTCCTTCGCGCGCTCCACCGCGGGGCCGTAGTCGTGCTGCGACGGGTGAAAGCCCTCGCGGAAATACTCCAGGTACTGCGGGATCACCTTTCGGAACACGCCGGGTCGGCCCCACATCATGTCGAGCGCCTTCGCCGCGGCGCGCGGGTCGCGAAGGCCCCCCATCGCGCGGAAGAGCACGCCCGCGCGCATCGTGTTCATCGTGAGGAACATCACGGTCACGATCGCCATCATCCGGCGGCGCAGGGCCTCGTCGCCCACGCACGACTGGTAGACGTCGAAGGCCACGGAGCGGTGCTCGATCTCCTCGATGGCGTGCCACGCCCAGAGCCTGGCGACCTCGTCGGGCATCATGTCGAGCGCCTCGGGGTGCTCCAACAGGGAGCCCGCGAGGATGGCCGTGAAGTGCTCCAGCGCCGCGGTGCGCGCGAGGTTCGCCTCGGGCGTCGACGCCTTCTGGAGGCGGGTGATCCCCTCGGTGAGGAAGCGCTCCATGCGCTCGACGGGCAGGCCCTTGCCCGCGAGGAAGCGGTTGAAGGCCACGTGCTCCTTGGTGTGGTGGGCCTCTTGACCGATGAACGCATGCACGGCCTCGCGCAGCGCGGGGTCCGTGACCTTCGGGAGGAAGTGCCGCACGCTCGCGATGAAGAAGCGCTCGCCCGCGGGGAACGACACGGCGAGCGCCGAGAGCGTGGCGGTGAGCATCGCGTTGTCGTCGAACCAGCGCTCGGGCATCGCGTCGGCGAAGCGGAGGTCCATCTTGCGGACCTTGATCGAAGGGCGGTGGTCGTTGGCGGCGGCGTCGGTCTGCATGGCTCGTGACCCTCCTGCGGCGCGCGCTGCGCCGCGAAGCTCATGGTCGACGAAGGTAGCCGCCCCCAGCGAGGGCGCATTGGCCGACGCGGACAGTCTGCTTGTCATTGTCGGTCGCGGGCCGTGGCCTACGGAGACAGCCCGAGCGCGTCGGACGCGGCCCCGACGGTGACCTGCACCACGCGGCGCATGAAGTCTCCGTCGAGGGTGTCGGGCGTGTCGGCGCCGCCGCGGCAGTGGTAGCGGGCGTTGCGGAACTCCGCGGTGTCGGTGATCTGGATCGCGGGAAAGCCCGCGGCCCAGAACGACGCGTGGTCCGAGCGCTGGAGGTCTCCGTAGAGCGGCGAGCCGGTCTGCGCGCGGGTGAGCGAGAGGGTGACCGTGGGGAGCGACACGGCGGCGGCCGCGCGCTCCATCGCCGTCGCGTGGTCGCGGGCTGCCTCGTCGGCGATGAGGGCGATGAAGTCTCCGCGGTTGCCGTTCTCGCGCACCTGCGCGGCCTGCCGCGGGAACACCAGGTTCAGCCCCGCGGGGAGCCGCTGCGAGTCGGGCTCCGTCGAGCGGTAGCCGATCATCTCGAAGACGAAGGCCACGGCGATGCTCTCGCCCGCGGCCATGGCCCGCTGCGCGTAGGCGCGGGAGCCGACGAGCCCGCGCTCCTCCTCGTCCCAGCACGCGACGACGAGGGTGCGGGTGAAGCGCGCCTGCGAGAGCACGCGCGCCGCCTCGAGCGCGCCCACCACGCCGCTGCCGTTGTCGTCGGCGCCCGCGCAGCCCGCGATGTGGTCGTAGTGCGCCGAGACGATCACCCGCGGCGCGGAGGGGTCGGTGCCCGCGCGCACGCCCACGACGTTCACGCCGGTGCCGTAGTCGTGGCGCTCGACGGTGAAGCCGAGAGCGGTGAGTCGATCCGCGCAGAGGTCGCGTACGACATCGTGGTGGTCGCTCCCGGGGGGACGCGGGCTCGCGACGCGGGCGAGGTCGGCGACGAGGTCGGCCTCGCGCACGCAGGCCATCAGCGCGGCGGAGGAGCCGACCCCGCACTCCGCGGGCGCAGTGACGTCGGGGGCGTCCTCGGGCGCAGGCGCGTCGGTGACGTCGGGAACGTCGGTCGCGGGCGCGTCGGTGACGACCGAGGCGTCGGTGTCGGGGACGGTCTGCGAGCGGCACGCGCAGAGGGCGAGGAGCAAGGTCGCGGCGGAGAGGCGCATCGCGCGCAGGGTCGCACGAGGGGAGCGCGACGATGCGGCTCACTTCAGCGGAAAGCGCTCCGTCATCCACGCGACGCCGTACGCGACCACGTCCCTCGCGTCGAGGAGCTCGCTCTGCGCGCGGCCCACCACACCGCGCGTCCCGCGGCCCTCGGCGAGGTACGCGCGCACGATCGCGCCGAAGTAGTCCTCGGGCCAGTCGACGATGCCGTGCTCGTCGTCGAGGCACGACACCACGCGCACCGCGGTCCCCTCTGCGGTCTTCACCTTGCGGTAGCGCCTCACGCGGCGCTTGCCCTCCACCGGCGCGAGGTACTCCGCGTAGTGCAACACCGTCACCGTCTCAGGGTCGGCGCCGAGTCGCAGCACCTTTCCGCCGCGCGCCACCAGCGTCTCCAGCGCCGAGCCCGGGCCGTAGTAGTCGTCCCACGGGACCTCTGCGAGGAGCTGCCTCGCCATCCCTCCGCGCGCCCCGAAGCGACCCTCGGGGTGGTCCGTCACGAGCGTACCCGGCACGCGTCGGTACACCTCCGCGAGCGTGCCCACGTCCTCCTGCGCGGGGGTGGTGTTCGCGTCGAAGGGGACCGCGTCCACAAGAAGCGCCTCCCGCTCCGCCTCGGGCCGCGCGTTCACCCACGCCCATTCGTCCTGCGCGCCGAGCACCATGATCGTCGCGCCCGAGCTCCCCACCGCGCGGTCGAGCGCCGCGATCAATCCCTCGGCGCCGCCCTCGACGGGCCCCACCTTCCGTAGCGACGCGTGCACGAAGACCGCGTCTCCCTCGCGCACGCCGAGCGCCGCGAGCTGCTCCACCACCGCGTCGACGCGCATCGGCTCCATCGCCGCGCGAGTGTCGCACCCTCTCGCCCTCACGTCGGTACACTCCGCGCCCGTGATGCGCCGCTCGTGGATCGCCCTCGCCCTCTCGCTCCTCCCCCTCGGCTGCGGCGACGCCGACACCACCGGGTCGTCCACCGCGCCGCCCGCCAACGCGCTCCCCTGCGTGGGCGCATGCTGCGCCGCCGAGCGCGCCCTCGCCACCGACCTCGACGCCTTCCCCGGCGCGCTCCTCCCGACGGCCACCGACGCGCAGCGCCTCGCCTTCGCGCGCATCAACCGCTGGCGCCGCGGGATGGGACTCACGCCCCTGAACCAGAACGCGCAGCTCCAGGCCGCCGCGCAGGCCCACTCGGACTTCATGGCGACCAACGCGCAGGCGAGCTGCTGGCCCGGAGGCCACGACGAGAACCCCGCGTGCCCCGGCTTCACCGGCGCGGGCCCCGCGGCGCGGGTGACGGCCGCGGGCTACCGACCGAGCGCGAGCAGCGAGGTGATCGACTTCGACGCCGACCCCGAGCAGTCCATCGACACCTGGATGTGGAGCGTCTATCACCGCGTCCCCTTCACCACGGGGACGTACCTCGAAGCGGGCTGGGCGACGGCGACGGGCCGAGGCGCCACGCGCAACACCATGGAGCTCGGCCGCGCCCTCTCCGCGCAGGCGATCCCTCCCTCACAGCCCGCGGTGTTCCCGCTGCCGGGGCAAGACGGCGTGCCCGTCGCGTTCTTCGGGCAGCGCGAGTCGCCCACGCCGCCTCCGCCCAACACCCACGCGTGGAGCGAGGGCGCGAGCGGGCAGGTGGTGACCGTGACCTTCCCGACGACGGCCTTCACCGTGACCGCGCACCGGCTCTACGACGGAGACTGCGCCGAGGTCGCGCACTCGTACTTCGACGCGCAGAGCGACCGGCAGCTCAACGCGCGCTCCGCGGCGGTGTACCTCTACGCCGACCGCCCCCTCGCCCGCGCCACGGTCTACACCGTCTCGATGGAGGGCACCTCGGGCGGCGCCCCGTGGCAGCGAACGTGGTCCTTCCGCACGGAGTGAGGCACGCGTTCGCCCCCGCGCATTGACCCCACACCCGCCCCGCGCGACCCTGACGCCGCGATGGAACGCCCGCGCCGCTACGCCCTCGCCATCGAGCTCACGCCGTACTGCAACCAGAAGTGCGGCTACTGCTACAACGACTGGCGCGACGACACCTCGGCCACCAGCTCGCTCCCGCCCGCCGAGCTCCTGCGCACCGTCGAGCGCGCCGTCACCGAGGTCGAGTTCGACCACGTCACCCTCACCGGCGGTGAGCCCTTCGCGCGCGTCGACCTCTTCGACGTCCTCGCGCTGCTCCAGCGGCACAAGCTCCGCGCGCTGATCATCTCGAACGGCGGGCTCATCACCGCCGAGCACGCGAAGCGCCTCGCGCCCTTCGACCCGCTCTTCGTGCAGGTCACCCTCAACGGCCCCGACGCCGACCTCCACGAGGAGCACGTTGGCCGCGGCCACGACCATTTCGCCAAGACCCTCCGCGGGATCAAGCACCTGCGCGACCACGGCGTCACCGTCGGCGGCTGCATCGTCGTCACGCGCAAGAACGCCGCGCGCGTGGCCGAGACCCTCGACCTCTTCCTCTCGCTGGGCGTGCGAGACATCGCGCTCTCGCGCTACTCGCCCGCGGGCTACGCGAGCGAGCAGGCCGCCGAGCTCCTCCCCTCGCGCAGCGACCTCGTCACGGCGCTCACCCAGGCCGAGCCCTACGGGCGCGACCGCGGGATGCGCCTCCAGGTCACCATGCCCGTGCCGCCCTGCGTGATCGACACCGCGCAGTTCCCCCACGTGCGCTTCGCGTCGTGCCCCATCGGGACGGAGATGCAGGAGCTCGCCCTCGGCCACACGGGTCAGCTCCGCAACTGCACCCTGCACACCGAGTCGCTCGGCGACGCGCGCTCCGAGGCGTGGACCGACATGCTCGCGTCTCCGAAGGTGGCGCGGTACCGCGACGTGACGCCGGAGTTCTGCGCGCCCTGCCCCCACAAGAAGGCGTGCATCGGCGGCTGCGGCGCGGCGGCGGCCTCGACCCTCGGAGACGGCCGCGGCCTCGACCCCATCGTGGCGCAGCACGTCGACGAAGACTTCAGGGCCTCGCTCAAGCGCGCGCGCAAGGGCGAGGCGGTGTTCGTGCCGGTGGGGCGCTTGAAGCACCGCGCCGCGGCGCAGGGGGCGTGACGTGAGCGACGAACGCGACGACGACGACCGCGAGGCGATCCTGCAGCGACGGGCCATCTTCGTGGCCTCGACCCTCGCGGGCCTCGCGCTGTCGAGCTGCCACTCCGCGCAGCCCTGCCTCTCGGTGGTGCCCTACACCCCCGACGCGGGCGCGCCCGCCGCGCAAGCCTGCCTCTCGCAAGCGCGCGACCCCATCGACGCGGGAGAGCCCGAGCCCACGCCCTGCTTGAGCGTCGCGCTCCCCGACGACGTCGACGCCGCGGTGGTCGAGCCCATGCCGTGCCTCACGCCTCCGCCTGACGCGGGCGCGCCGCCCGCCGACAGCGGGATGTCCGCGCCGCGACCGTGCCTCTCCATCGCGGCGCCGCCCCTCGGGCGACCGCGGCCCTGCCTCTCGATCCGGCCCCACAAGCCCGGCGAGGACGAGTGACCGCCCCCGTGCGCGTGCTGCTCCTGTGGCCCGGCACGGGGGGCGCTGCGGCGGGGAACTTCGGCGTCCCTCAGCTCGTGTCGCTCGCGACGTGGCTGCGCGAGCGCGCGGGGGCGGACGTGACCGTGGTCGACCTCATGGCCGAGCGCGCCTTCGGCCCGGTGAACGTCCCGCCGCTGGTGCGCGGCTACGACGTCGTCTGCGTCGGGGTGTACTCGTCCTACGACCACCTGAAGTGCATGGCCCTCGCGCAGGTCGCGCGGCAGGAGTCTCCGCGCGCGGTGATCGTCGCGGGCGGCTACCACGCCTCGGCCCGCCCGCAGGACATCGTCTTCGACGGCTCTCCCTTCGACGTGTGCATCGTGGGCGAGGCCGAGAAGCCCCTCCTCACCGTGGTGGAGTCCGTCGCGGGCGGCGCGCCGCTGCGCGGCGAGATCCTCGGGAGCGACCCGGTCGACGACCTCTCGGTCCTCCCGCCGACGGACTGGTCGTACCTCGCGCGCTACCGACCCATCGCGCGCAAGGTCGCGTCGCAGGCGCAGGTGTACCTCTCGCGCGGGTGCCCCTTCGACTGCGCGTTCTGCATGGAGCGCGCGAAGCGTGAGGTCTCGTGGCGCGCCCTCCCCGTCGAGCGCGCCCTCGACGAGGTGAAGCGACTGCACGACTTCCTCGACCTCTCGACGTGGACGCTCTACCTCGCCGACGCCCTCTTCGGGATGAAGACCTCGTGGCGCAGGCAGTTCCTCGAAGGGCTCGCGCGCATGGCGATCCCGGTGCGGAAGTACTGGCTCCTCATCCGCGTCGACCTCGTCGACGACGAAGACCTGCGCCTCTTCGCCGACGCCAACTGCGGCCTGGGCTTCGGGCTCGAGAGCGGCGATCCCTCACTCCTCGCGACCATCCGTAAAGCGGGCCGGCTCGACACCTACCTCGACCGCATGGAGCAGGTCGCGACCTGGGCGCGCGAGCGTGACGTCCCCTGGGGCGCCAACGTGATCGTCGGTCACCCGGGCGAGACCGAAGACTCGCTCCGACGCTCCGCCGCGTACCTCTCCAAGCTCTTCCTGCGGCCCGAGGGGACCACGGGATTCCTCTCCGTCGACCCCTTCCGCATCTACCCCGGCTCGCCCATCGACGGCGACCGCGGCTGGTGGGAGTCGCGCTTCGGCACGCGCTTTCACCGCCCGCACTGGTGGGACGACGGCGACCCCGAGTTCCTCTCGGAGTGGGTCGACCCCTCGGCGACGCTCTCGTACCGCGAGCGCGAGCGGCTCTCGCACGAGCTCCTCGGCCCCATCGTGCGCGAGATCCCCGAGCGCTTCGTCTACCAGGGCCCCGCGCGGGAGTATTTCCTCCGCGCCGCGACCGACCAGCGCGACATGCTCTCGCCGCGCTACCGTCTGCACTTCGCCGATCGCTACTACGCGTGGATGCGCTACACCGGCCGCTCCGCCGCGGCCGAGCGCGAGCGCGTGAGCGACCTCGGCCTCGCCGACGTGTGCCGCGCGCTGCGGGCGGTGACGGTTCCGAAGGCCCTCTCGGTCGCGCGGGTCGACGTGAGCACCCCGCGCGGCGCGGCCATCGCGCGCGCGCTCTTCGAGGTCCCGCGCGAGAGGTTCGTGCCCCTCGACGCGGTGAAGGCGAGCGTGAACGACGAGCCCGTGGCGCTCGACCGATCGGGCGCGGCCACGGTGTCGGCGATGCACGCCTACGCGCGCAACGCAGACCTCCTCGCGGTGACCGACGGAGACGTGGTGCTCGACCTCGGCGCGGGCACGGGCTACGGCGCGGCGCTCTTCGCGCGGCTGGTGGGCGCGACGGGCAGGGTCTACGGCGTCGAGCTCGACCCGACCCTCGCGGCGAAGGCCGAGCGGGCGCTGGGAGACGTCGCGAACGCGACGGTGCGCGCGGGCGACGCGACCGACCCGCGGGCGTGGGGCGTCGAGGGCGTGACGAAGGTGACCGTGGGCTTCGCCCTGCGCGCGCTGCCCGAGGCGTGGAGAGGGTCGCTCCCCGCGGGCGCGGTGGTGGTCGCGCCGCTGGAGGGCGACGCGGGGCAGACCCTCGTGCGCGCGACGGTCACCGACGAGGGGTGGCGGGTCGAGCGCTTCGAGGCCGTGCGCTACGTGCCGGCGCGGCGGGAAGAGGACCTGCCCAAGCCCGACGTCGACGCCCGGCGCGGAGGGGCTGGACGAAGGGCCTTGCCTGTGGTCTGACAGGACGTTGAAGGGGGGTGACGAATGGTGGGGAATGGTGGGACAGCGACGTCCTGGGGTGGCATATACTCCCGGCTCTCGAAGAGGTCGGTGATGCCTGGGGCGACGGAGCGGCTGCGACAGTCGTGTGAGCGGCGGGTGGGGTCGAAGATCGACGGGAAGTACTCCCTCGACGCGCTCCTGGGCTTCGGCACCACGGGGGCGGTGTACAGGGCGACGAACACCTGGTCGGGCCGCGAGGTGGCGGTGAAGGTGTTCCACTACCAGGGCGATCGCCAGGAGGTGGCCCTGCAGCGCTTCGTGCGCGAGGCGCAGGCCAGCAACCGCGTGCGCAAGGACGGGCGCGTGCACCCGAACGTGGTCGACTCCATCGACGTGGGGCGCGACGCCGACGCGAGCTTCTACACCGTGCAGGAGTACCTCCGCGGAGAGACCCTGCTCGACCACCTCGACCGCCTCCCGCACCGCCGCATGCCGCTCTCCGACGTCGCGGCGCTCCTGCCCATCGTCGACGCGATGGCGTGCGCGCACGAGGCGGGCGTGGTGCACCGCGACCTGAAGCCCGAGAACATCTTCCTCGCCGAGGGCCCCGAGGGGATGATCCCGAAGGTGCTGGATTTCGGCATCGCGCAGCTCGCCGACGCGCGGCTGACGAGCTCGCACGACCTGATGGGCACGCCGGCGTACATGGCGCCCGAGGCCTTCCTCGACGCGCGCGAGGTCGACGCGCGGGCCGACGTGTGGGGCCTCGGGGTGATCTTCTACGAGGCGATCTCGGGCAAGGTCCCCTTCGGCAGCGAGGCCGACACGCTCATCGCGGTGATGCGCGAGATCGCGACGCGCGAGCCGCCGTCGCTGCAGGAGAGCGGGCTGATGGGCCCGTCGACCTGGGCGATCCTGCGCCGCTGCCTGGAGCGCGACCCCGCCCGCCGCTACCCCGACGCGCGCGCCCTGCAGGCGGCCCTGCTCGACGTCTTCCCCACGGTGTAGTCCCCGCCGCGATGCGCGTCGCGTAGGCGCCGTCCATCGTCGCTCGCGTACCTGACGTACGCGTCGCTCCTCAGGACGCGCCTACGCTCGCGCCTCACGACGGGGACGCGAGAGGGGAAGGAGGGGTCAGGAGCGTCTGGACTCGAGCGACTCCCACCGCTCCATCAGCGCGTCGACCGCGGCGCGCGCCTCGTCGAGCGCGGTCATCGTCGCCGCCACCGCGCTCCCCTCGCGCGCGTAGAAGCCCGGGTCGGCCAGCGTCTCCTCCAGCGCGCGCACCTTCGCCTCGGCCGCGTCGACCTTCTCGGGGAGCGACTCCAGCTCCTTCGCCTCGGCCATCGTGAGCTTCTTCTTCGCGGGCTGCGCTGTCGGCTCCGCCTTCGCGGGCTTCACCTCGGCGGCGCGCTCCTTCGCGGCGCGCTCGGCCTCCTTGCGCGCCTCGTCGAGCGTCGCCCGCTGCGCGACGTGGTCGCTCCAGCCCCCCGCGTACTTCACCACGCGGCCCTCTCCCTCGAAGGCCAGCACAGCGGTCGCCACGCGATCAAGGAACCACCGGTCGTGCGTCACCACGATCGCGCAGCCCGGCCACGACGTGAGCAGCTCCTCCAGCACGCCGAGCGTCGCGAGGTCGAGGTCGTTCGTGGGCTCGTCGAGCACCAGGAGGTTCGCCTCTCCGCGGAGGATCTTCGCGAGCGCCAGCCGCGCGCGCTCGCCGCCCGAGAGCGACGCCACCTTCTGCCGCTGCTTCGTCGGGTCGAACAAGAAGTCTTCGAGGTACCCGTGGAGGTTCATCCACCGCCCGCCCACGTAGACCTTGTCGCTGCCCTCGAAGAGGTTGTCGTAGACCGAGAGCGACTCGTCGAGGCCCGCGCGCGCCTGGTCGAAGTACTTCACCTTCGTGTTCTGCCCCACGCGCACCACCCCCGCGTCGGGCTCCACCTCGCCGAGGATCATCTTGATCAGCGTGGTCTTTCCCGCGCCGTTGGGGCCCACCACGCCGAGGCGCTCGCCCGGCACCATCACCAGGTCGAGGCCGCGCATGAGGAGCTTGTCTCCCGCGGACTTGGTCACGCCTTCGAGGTCGACGATGCGCTTGCCCGTGCGCACGGCCTCGGCCTGCATCTCGACCCTCGACCCATCCCGCCGGTCGCGGCGCACCACGTCTTCGAGCGCCTCGGCGCGGTCGATGCGCGCCTTCTGCTTCGTAGTGCGCGCCGCGGGCCCGCGCGCCAGCCACTCGCGCTCGCGCCGCAGGAGGTTCATCCGACGCGCCTCGGTGCGCGCCTCGTGCTCCAGCCGCTCGGCCTTGAGCCGCACGAACTCGCTGTAGTTGCCCGCGTAGGAGAAGAGCTCCCCCCGGTCGAGCTCCACGATGCGCGTCGCCACGCGGTCGAGGAAATACCGGTCGTGCGTGATGAGCAGGAGCGCGCCGCGGTACTCGTCGCGGAGCCACTCTTCGAGCCACGCGACGGTGTCGGCGTCGAGGTGGTTGGTGGGCTCGTCGAGGATTGCCATGCCGGGCTGCGCGACCAGCACCCGCGCGAGGGCGACGCGGCGGCGCTCTCCGCCCGAGAGCTCGCTCACGCGCTGGTCGGCCCGCGCGACGCGCAGGTGGTCGAGGATCGCCTCGACGCGGTGCCGCATGTCCCACCCGCCGAGGCGCTCGATGGTGGCCGCGGCCTCGGACTGCGCCGTGAGCAGCGCGTCGACGTCGGCGCCAGGCTCGGCGAGCTTCGCGGCGGTCTCTTCGTGCGCGCGCATCGCGCGCTGCCACGGGCCGAGGGCCTCTTCGACGCACTGCGCGACGGTGAGGGTCGGGTCGAGCTCGGGCTCCTGCGGGAGGTACATGAAGCCCAGGTCGCGGCGACGCGCGACCACGCCGTCGTCGGGGTCGTCGAGGCCCGCGAGGATGCGGCACAGGGTGCTCTTGCCCGAGCCGTTGACGCCGACGAGGCCGACGCGCTCGCCGAGGTCGACGGCGAGGGAGACGTCGCGCAAGACGGGCGACGACGCGAAGGACTTGGACAGGTGCTCGGCGGTGAGGGCGGTCATCGGGGCGCGGGACTGTACCAGCGTCGCGCGAGGCTTCACGGCGCGACGGGTCGCGGGCTACCGTGCGCGGACGATGTGGGACCGGGCGAAGCGGCACGACACGCGCGAGGCGCTCTTCGGCGGGCGCCGCGCGGTGAGGGTGTGGGACCTGCTGGGGCGACAGCCCCTCGCGCCCTTCGCGGCCGCGCTCGCGTGCGAGCTGGAGCCCGGCGGCGCGGTGGGCGCGCACGTGCAGGAGCATTTCCCCGAGGTGGTGCTGGTGGTCGAGGGGTCGGGCCGCGCGTGGGTGTCGGGCGTCGAGCACGCGCTCGCTCCCGGCGCCGCGGTGTCGCTCCCGCTGGGCAAGACCCTCGCGATCGAGAACGGCTCGGAGACCGATCCGCTGCGCTACCTCATCGTGAAGGCCGCGCTCAGCGCCGGGTGAGGAAGACCGACAGCGCGAGCACGACGAGGCTGAGCACCGCCGCGGTCGCCGCGAGGATCAAGCGCCGCCGCTCGACGCGCGCGATCTCGGCGTGCTGCGCGGCGACGTCGGCGAGGGGCGGCGGCGCGGGGAAGTTCCCGGGCTGAGGCGGCGCCACGGGCGGCGGAGGGAAATTCCCCGACTGCGCCGCGGGCGGCGCCATCATCGGCGGCGGCGGGGGGAGGGGGTCGGGCGGGGGCGGGAAGGGGTCGACCGCGGGCGGCGGGGGCGCGGGCGGCCGCTGCGCGTCGAGCGTGGGCGCCTCGTCGGAGTGCGCGGGCGGCGGGGCCATCGTGGGCTGACGCACGGGCCTGCGCTGCGACTCGTCGGGCAGGGCCGGGCCGCGCTGCGTCGCGATGTCGTCCTCCTCGACGAGGGCCGCGGCCATCGACGCCGCGGGGATCGTGGGCCTGCGGGGCCCTCGCGCGGCCTGCCGCGTCGCCACCGCGTCGGGGTCTTCGCTCGCCGCGGAGGGCCTCGGCGCAGGCACCGTGGGCTTGCGCGGCCCCCGCGCGGCTTGCCGCGTCGCCACCGCGTCGGGGTCTTCGCTCACCGCGGGCGCCCGACGCGGCGCGGGCGTTGCGCCTGACGCAACGGGAGACGTGCGGGCCCCGGGCGTTGCGCCTGACGCAACGGGGGACCTCCGCGGCGCGGGCGTGGTCGCCGACGCGACCGGCGAGGGGCGCGGCGCGGGCGTGGCGGGCTGCGCCGCGGGCGTCTGGGCGCTGGGCCGTGACAAGGGCGGCGGCCGCTGCGACGCGCGGGGCAGCGACGGGGCCGCGGGCTTCGCGACGGCGGGGGTCGGCGCGGGCGTGGGGCGGGGCGCGGGGGCTGCGCGCGCGGGGGCGGCCTTCGCGGGCGGGTTCGACGGGCGCGACGGCGTGAACGCGGGCTTCGCCGCGGGCGCGGGCTTCGCGCCGAGCTTCTCGACGCGGGCCGCGGCGGCGAGCACGGCCTCGGGCACCGCGGTCATGGCGACGGTGCGCTCGAAGGTGGGCTCCTCGCTGTCGTCGATGGGCTCGTTCTGCGGCGCGGGCGCGGGCGCGGAGCGGGAGCGCTCGGGGACGATGGGGATCGACAGGCTCGTGGCCTCGTCGTCGACGCGGGCCGTGGGCGCGGTGCCGCCGTGCAGGTCGACGAGGGCGTGGTCGATGGCCGTGCGCTCGGGGTGGAGGTCGACCTCGCCGGGGATGGTGCTCTCGTCGCGCGCGGGCTCGGTGGCGACGTGCACCGAGGGCTCGGGCGTCTCGCGGCGGCGGATGGTCTCGGCGATGCGCGCGCGGATGAGCAGCGACGACTCGATGGAGGTGACCTCGTCGCCTTCGTCGTAGAGGTCTCCGCCCACGGGCTTGATGGCGTTGCGGCTCGCGTCGGCGGCGAGGGCGACGAGCGAGGCGAGGTCGCTCTCGGGCGAGGCGCGCAGCGAGAAGAGCACCCGCGAGAGCTCGTCGGCGAGGGCGCGCGCCGTGGGGACGCGCTCGTCGACGCGCGGGGCGAGGCCGCGGCGCAGGAGGTCGAGCACGGCCACGGGCAGGTCGGGCTTGTAGGTCTCGGCGGGCTCGACGAGCCCCTGCGTCACGCGCGAGAGGAGCAGCGGGAGCGGCGCGTCGGGGTAGGGCGGGCCGCCCACGAGCATCTCGTAGAGGACGGCCGTGGCCGAGAAGACGTCGGCGCGGGCGTCGACGGGCTGCGCGCGGGCCTGCTCGGGGGCCATGTACGCGTAGCGGCCCTTCACTACGCCGGCCTGCGTCGACGAGATGCGCGTCGAGGCGCGCGCGAGGCCGAAGTCGGTGAGCCGCACCTCGCCGTCGAAGCTCAGGAGGATGTTCGGCGGAGAGACGTCGCGGTGGACGATCCCGAGCGGCGCGCCGTCAGGGCCCGCGCGGCGGTGGGCGTGCTCGAGGCCCTCGCACACCTCGCGGACGATGTACGCGGCCACGGCGAGGGGCACCTCGACCCGGCGCTGCCGCAGGCGCGTGAGGAGCTTCGCGAGGTCGAGGCCGTCGACGTACTCCATCGCGATGAAGTGCCGGCCGTCGACCTGGCCGAGGTCGATCACCTGCACGACGTTGCGGTGCCCGAGGCCCGCGGCCACGTTGGCCTCTTCGATGAGCGCGCGGGTGAACTCGTGGTCCGCCGTCCACCGGGGGTGGACCATCTTCAGCGCGACGGGCTTCTGAAAGCCCGCGACGGAGCGCGCGCGCGCGAGCCACACCTCCGCGACGCCCCCCGACGCCAACCGTCTCACCAGCTCGTAGGGCCCGAAGGGCTTCGACGGCTCCGGCTCGCTCACCGCTACGCCGGGCATCCTATCCGAAGTGGCCCCCGCGGCGCGCGCTCGCTGACGAAGCTCCGCGAGATTGTCACCGCGGCCTTTTCGACGCGGTGCGACGCGGCTACCCTGCGCGGTCGTGAGCGACGAAGCGACGAAGCCTCCGCGGGTGCGGCGCGAGCAGCTGCGCCACATCGGCCTCTTCGGCGGCGTCTCCGACGACTCGCTCGACGCGCTCAGCGAGCACCTCGAGACGATCCCCGCCTCGCCGGGCGAGGTGGTGATGCGCGAGGGCGAGCACGCGCGGGAGATGTTCGTGGTGATCGCGGGGGAGCTCGAGGTCCTGCGACGCTCGCGCGGCGGCGCCGAGGGCCGGGTCGCCGTGCTGGGCCCCGGGAGCTGGGTGGGCGAGATGTCGATCCTCGACGTGCAGCCGCGCTCGGCCACGGTGCGCGCGGTGTCGCC
The DNA here is from genome assembly GCA_041389825.1 of Polyangiales bacterium. Lineage (GTDB taxonomy): Bacteria > Myxococcota_A > Polyangia > Polyangiales > JAEYZO01. Next base: position 15,895 of record JAWKRC010000012.1, read on the forward strand.
CTGCGTGCTGGTGAGGGTCCGCGCCGAAGACCTCGACGCGCTCTACCGCCGCGACATGAAGAGCCACCTGCTCATCATCCTGAACATCGCCCGCGAGCTGTCGCGCAGGCTGCGCGTGGCCGACGGGATGATCGCGGGCTTCCTCTCGGCGATGCTCGACGAGAACCTGGGCTTCCCCCGCGACAAGGTCGGGCCCTGAGAAGGCCCGCAGAGACCTGCTGCGCCCCCCGATGCAGCGGTCGCGCTCGCTCGAAATACCCCGCGTATGTCTCGCTCGCGCTCCCTCGCCTCGGGGTGCTCGCGACGGTCTCTGCGGGCCTTCTGCGCGATCAGTAGAGCGCGCGGCCGCGCTGCTTCATCAGGTCGACGATGATCCCCGCGGTCTCTTCGATCGCGCGCCCCGTCACGTCGACCACGGGCCACGTCGGGTGCTCGCTGAAGACCTTGTGCGCGAAGGCCAGCTCCTCGCGCACGTGGTCGCGCAGGCCGTAGTTCGTGTCGGGCGGCATGCCGAGCTGCCGCAAGCGCGCCCTGCGGATCTCGACGAGCTGGTCGAGCCCGATGGTGAGGGCCACGACCCGGTCCTGCGGGGCCTCGTCGAGCTCCTCGGGGAGCGTCACGCCCAGCACCAGCGGGATGTTCGCGACCTTGAGCCCGCGGTTGGCGAGGTAGGTCGACAGCGGGGTCTTCGAGGTGCGCGACACCCCCGCGAGGATGAGGTCGGCCTTCTTGAAGTTCCGCGGCTCCTTGCCGTCGTCGGACTTCACCGCGAACTCCACGGCGTCGATGCGGCGGAAGTACTCCTCGGAGAGCGGCAGGGTCGAGCCCGGGTTGCCCAGCGGCTCGGCCTCGAGGAAGGACGAGAGCTTTCCGAGGAGCGAGCCGATGAGGTCGACGGCCTCGACGCGCTTCTCGTAGCAGAGCTGGTGGATGGCCTCGCGGAGCTCGGGCGAGACGACGGTGAAGACCACCAGCCCGCCGTCGGCCGCGGCGGCCTCGATGACCTTGCGGGCGCTCTCGACGTCCCGGACGCGGTGGTGGATGCGCATCGCGGTGCGACGCGCGGGGAACTGCAGGAGCGCCGCGCGCACGACGCGCTCGGCGGTCTCGCCGGTGGAGTCACTGACTACGTCGACGGGGCGTGAGTCCATGGGAAGTCACGGACCCTACCACGCCCCGCGAGGGCGCCCCTGAAGACGACAGCGGCTCAGCGCTGCATGAGGCGGTCGAAGCGCCTCGACTGCTTGGCCTTCAGCTTCGCGCGGTAGCGGCTGCTGCGGGTGCGGACCTTCTTGACCTTGATCTTGCGGCCGATGAGGAACATCTGCGTCTCGTAGGTTGGGGACAGGGGTTGCGAGGGGCGCGGACCCTAATCCCCGCCCGCGACGCTTGTCAACGCGGGGGCCGGCCGCGTGAGGTAGCGCCTGCACGTCGGGCATTTGGGCTCCACCGCGGCCATGGAGCGCAGCGGCCCCGCGAGCCCCCCCGCGAAGAGGAGCAGGAAGGGCATCGCCACGACCCCGAGGCCCTTCAGCACGACGAGCGCGAGGGGGGTGGAGAGCCAGAAGCCCACCTCGGCCGCGCGCCAGCCCCAGTGCGGGAGCGTCGGCTCGACCCAGACCCTGCACGCCTCGCAGCGCCAGTGCTTCGACGAGGGAGGCGGCTCGGCGACGTCGCGGTAGGGCTGCATGGCGGCTGGAGGAGTTAGGGCCGAGGTGCGCGCGCCGTCCAGCGCGCGGCGATCACGGCGCGTCGCGGCAGAGGCGGTCGACGCGCTGGAGCAGGGTGGGCACGCGATAGGGCCCGTGCATCGACCTCACCGCGGCGGCGGCGTCGTTCACGTCGACGCCCGCGGCGCTCACCCACAGGGGCCGCAGGCTCTGCCCGCGGAGCACCGGCACCGCGCCCGCAGCGCTCGCGAAGGGGGTCTTCGCGACGCCCACCACGGGCACGCGACCACCGAGGGCTTGATGCACGTGCGCGCCGAGGCCGGGCCTGCCCGGCGCGAGCCACGCGTAGCCGTCGACCACGAGCGCGTCGGGGGTCACGCCCGCGGCGCGCAGCACGGCCTCGATGCAGGGGAGCTCGCGCTCGAAGAACATCCCCGGCTGGTAGGGCTTCACCGCCGAGACCGTCGCGGTGACCTCCCGGGCGGGCGCGGGGTCGGGCCAGTCAGAGAAGAGGACGAGGGCGGCGACGGCGCTCGGGTCGCGGTAGTCGACGTCCACCGCGGCGATCACTGGCAGACCTCGTACGCGAAGCCCGCGCGCGGCCCGCAGCGCCGCCCGTCGCGGCACGCGCCGCCCGCGCAGCAGGGCTGGAACAACCCGCCGCAGTCGGCGCACCCGGCGATCGTCCCCGGGCGCGGCACGCACACGCGGCTGCCCCCGCACGCGCCGTCGGCGCAGCAGGGCTGCCCGTTGCCGCCGCAGTCCGCGCAGATGGGCTGCGCGCCGGGGTACTGCACGCACGCGCGCGTCCCTCCGCACGCGCCGTTGGCGCAGCAGGGCTGCCCGTTGCCGCCGCAGTCGAAGCAGTAGGCGTAGGTGCGGGGCACGGGGCGACAGACCCGCGTGCCGTTGCACCCGCCCTCGGCGCAGCAGGGTTGCCCGTTGCCGCCGCAGTCGAAGCAGCCCGGGATCGTCCCCGCGCGAGGGAGGCACGCGCGCGTCCCGTTGCAGGCGCCGTTGGCGCAGCACGGCTGGCCCGCGCCGCCGCAGGCGAAGCAACGCGGAGAGCCTCCGGGGTACTGCACGCACGCGCGGCTCCCGTTGCACGCTCCGTTCGCGCAGCAGGGCTGACCGTCGTTGCCGCACGTCCCCGTCACGGGCCCGGTGTCGAGCGCGCCGGTGTCGAGCCGCCCCGTGTCGAAGGAGGGCCCGGTGTCGAGCCGCCCCGTGTCGAGCCCGGTCGGGACGTCCATCACCGCGGGCACGTCGGGCACGTCCATCGCGACGGGAACGTCCATCACCGCGGGCACGTCGGACACGTCCATCGCGACGGGAACGTCCATCACCGCGGGCACGTCCATCACCGCGGGAACGTCGGGAACGTCCATCGCGACGGGAACGTCCTCAGGCGACACGTCTATCGCGATCGGGACGTCGTCCGTCGCGTCGTCGGTGGGCGCGTCCGTCGCGTCGATGGGCGACACGTCTGTCGCGATCGGAACGTCGTCCGTCGCGTCGTCGGGCGACGCGTCCGCGGCGTCCCCCGCGTCGGTCTCCGCGTCTCCTGCGTCGTGGTCGAGCGCGTCCTGCGTCGGGACGTCCTGCGCGGCGACGACGTCGACCGCGCCCGCATCCACCGCGCCCGCATCCACCGCGCCCGCGACATCATCCACACCGGGGAAGCGCGCGGGGTTCTCCAGCGCGCACGAGGCCGCGAGCAGCGCGACCGCTGCGCACCACCGCGGGATCGCCCGGCGCGTCGTCACCCCCTCAGCCCTCGTCGACCTCGACGTCGACCTTCAGCGCCTCGGCGGGCGGAGGCGGCGGGCGCTTCGCCACCACCTCGCGCTTGTTCGCCTTCGGGTCCTCGATCATCACCACCTTGACCTTGTAGGCGATGTCCTTGCCCGCGATGGCCGGGAGCATCCGCACCGTCACGGACCTCTCGTCGACGGAGAGCACCTTGAGGTTCACCGCGCCGCCGTCCTCGGTGTGCGCCGCGAACATCGACCCCACCTCGACCTCGCCCTCGGGGAACTCCTTGCGCGGGATCGCCTTGGTCGGCAGCGCGTCTTCAGGGAACGCCTCGGCCGACGGGATCACCCCCTCGATCGACTGCCCCGCGCTCATCCCCTCCATCCGCTTCTCCAGCGCCGGGAGGAGGCGCCCGCCCCCGTGCGTGTACTGCAACGGCCCCGTCTTCGCCGAGGTCTCGAGCACCTCGCCGCCGTCGATCCTGATCTCGTACTCGATGCGAACCACACACCCCGGCGCGACCTTCATGGCCCGCTAGGATGCTCCCCTCGCCCCGCCGAGCGATATGGCCAAGTTGTGCGCAGCGCGCGCCTCAGCCCGGCAGGTGATCGACCACCCACCACGCGCCGCAGGCCATCGACGCGAGGCCCACCACGCCCTGCAGCGTGCGCTCGGCCACCCGCGCCCTCCCCGCGGCGCGCTGCGCGGCGAAGCCCACCAGCGCCATCGAGAGCACCACCCCCGCCCCGAAGAGCAGCACCCCCGTCAAGAGCGCGAGGCCGTGCTGGCGCAGCGCCAGCGGGATCACCATCAGCATCCCGCGCACGCCCGACAGGCCGAACACCGCGCCCACCATCGCCGACAGCGCGCCCGCGCGTCGCTCGCGGCGCGTGGGGTGCGTGTGGTCGACGTCCTCTCCGGGCGCGTGCGAGTGCTCGCCGAGGCCGTCGTGCGCGTGCGGCTCCGACGACGGAGGCACGAACAAGGTCCACGCCCCGAGCGCCATCAGCGACACGCCGCCGACGACCTCCATCGCCGACTCCCAGCGCGCGGGGATCATCACCCCCGCCACCGACGCCGCCGCCGCGCACACCGCCAGCACCGCCGTGTGCGCGAGGCCGAAGCGCAGCGCCACCGCCAGCGCCCGGCGCATCCCGCCCCGCGTCGCCAGCGCCCCGATCGCGAGGCAGTGGTCAGGCCCCACCCCGTGGATCAAGCCCTGACCAAAGAGCGAACCGAGCGCCAGGAGCATACGGGTGGGTCTCCGTAACACGTCCTCTCGGGGGCGTGCCACTCCCGCCCACGACGATTGCTCCGTGACGGCGTGGGCACTACCACCGTGGGCCGTGCGCGCCCGCTCCCTCGCCCTGTGCCTCGTCCTCGCGGGCTGCCCTCGCCCCGCGCCTCGCGCCGCGCCCGCGCCCGCACCTGCGCCCGTCGCGACGGTGACGCCCGTAGACCTCCGCGTCGCGCAGCGCGCCGAGGACCTCGCCGCGGGGCCCAACGCGAGCGGCCGACCCGGGGACTGGGTGATGGACAACGGGCTCGTGCGCGCGGTGGTGCAGGGCCTCCCTGGCGGGAGCGCCTTCGCGCTCTCGGGCGGCTGCCTCGTCGACCTCGTGACGCTCGACCGCGACGGTCGCCCCACCGCCGACGAGCTCGGGCAGGTCTTCACCATGATCGGGGAGTTCCCGCGGCAGCTCGTGTTCGACCGGGTGACCGCGTCGCGCGACCGCGACGGCGGCGCGACGCTCACCTTCACCGGCCGCGACCCGCGCACCCCCGGCCTCGAAGGCGAGACGCGGTACCGCCTGCTCCCGGGCCGCCGCTACGTCTCCCTTCGCTCGCGGCTCACGCACCGCGGGAGCGCGCCCACCACGGTGCTCCTCGCCGACGCGGTGCAGTGGGGCAGCGCCGACCACTGGATCCCGGGCCACGGCTTCGACGCGCCGCGACGATCGACGGAGCCGTGGATCGCCGGCGTCGGCGCGCGCAGCGCCTACGCGTACGTGAGCGAGGACGGCGCTCCGCTCACGGGGCCCAACGGCGGCGCGTGGAGCAACCCCGCCCAGCGCGAGGTCACGCTCGCGCCGGGCGACTCCGTGGAGTGGTCGCGGAGGATCTCCGTCGCCGACGGGCCGAGCGCCGCGGACGCGCTCGCCAACGCCGACGCGCGACTCCCCGCGCAGGCCGTGGTGATCACCGCCACGGGCCCAGACGGTTCGGCCCCGAACGTTCGCGTCGAGCTCCGCCGCGAGGGCGACGCGCACGTCATGTACGGCGGCACCGACGCGTCGGGGAACCTCCGCCTCCCGGTGCAGCCCGGCGAGTACACCCTGGAGGTGCGCGCGCCGGGGAGACGTCCCGCGGAGGGGCAGGTGCTCAGGGTGACGGTGACGGAGGGGAGCGACGCGAGGGTTCCGCTCTCGCTCTCGGCGCGGAGCACGCTCACGATCTCGACGCGCAGGGAGGGAGAGCCCACGCCCGCGCGGGTCTTGATCCGCGGGGTCGAGGGCACGCCCGACCCCGAGCTCGGCCCCATCGGCGACGCCGACGGCGCGCGCAACGGGCTGATCGTCGGCGCGTCGGGCGACCGCGAGGTGTCGCTCGCTCCCGGTCGCTACGCGCTCACCGCCACCCGCGGCCCCGAGGACGACCTCGCGACGGAGACCGTCACCCTCGCCGAGGGCGCGCGCGAGCGCGTCACGCTCACGCTCCACCGCGCGGTGGACCTCGGGGGCTACGTCTGCGGAGACTTTCACCAGCACCAGGCGCCCAGCCTCGACTCGGCCGTGTCGCTCCGCGAGCGGGCGCGCGCCGACGCCGCCGAGGGCCTGCGCGTCGTGGCCTCGACGGACCACAACGTCGCCACCGACCTCGCCGCCGCGGTGGAGGCCGAGGGCCTCGGGTCGCGCCTCCTCGCGCTGCCCGGCGTCGAGGTGAGCACCGACATCGCGCTCGCCCCCATCGGCCACGCGAACGTGTACCCCGTGCCCGTCGACCCCTCACAAGCTCACGGAGGGATGCCCGAGCTCTTCGAGCTGAACCAGCCCGCCTTCCTCGCGGCGGCGCGGCGCTGGGCGCCCGACGCGGTGGTGCAGGTGAACCACCCCCGCGCGCCGGGGCCCACGGGGATGTTCGGCCTCGTGGGCTTCGACGCCGCGACGGGTCGGTCGACGGCGCCCTTCGACCCGCGCTTCGACGCCGTCGAGGTCTGGAACGGCCGTTGGCAGCGCGCCGTCGACGAGGGCATCGACGACTGGCTCGCGCTCCTGCGCCTCGGCGCGCGGGTCACCGCCGTGGGCAACAGCGACTCGCACGCCATCGTCACGCAGGAGGCGGGCTGGCCCCGCACCTGCCTCGCGGTGCCCGACCCCGCGCGGGTCACCGCCGACGACGTACGACGTGCGCTTCGCGAAACGCATGACGTGTTCGTGACGGGCGGCCCGATGGTGCGCGTGACCGCCCCCGACGGGAGGGGGGCCCTCGGGCGAACGCTGCGCGCGGGGCCGCGGGGTGTGGCGCTGCGGGTGACGGTGGAGTCGCCTCTCTGGGCCGCGGCCGACGCGCTCGCGTGGGTCGACGCCGCGGGGGCGCGTCACCGGGTGACCGCCCGGTGGACGCGCGGCGTGCGCTCGTCGCGCGGCGAGGCCACGGTGACGGTGCCGCGGAGCGCCGGGCTCGCGGTGTTCATCGCGCGGGGGAGCGAGGCCATACCCGTGCTGGTGGGCGAGCCCGCGGTGCGGCCCATGGCGATCACCAACCCGGTGTGGGTGGAGTGACGCGCGGGGTGACGCGTGGGTGCGGCGCGGCGCCGCGCGCGGAGGGAGTGGTTGACGTCGTCGCGCGGGGATGGCACGGGGCGGGCGCCATGCACACGCGCCCCATCACCCGTGACGACTACCTCGAGATCGTGTCGGTGATCGACGCCTGGTGGGGCGGGCCCACCTCGGCGCTGGCCCACCCGCTGTTCTTCTACGAGCTCGGCGACCAGGCGCTCATCGCCGAGGACGACGGGCGGATGGCGGGCTTCCTCCTGGGTTTCGTGACCGCGAAGGAGCCGCGGGTGGGGTACGTGCACCTCGTGGGGATCCACCCTGATTTTCGGCGGCAGGGCGTGGGGCGCAGGCTCTACGAGGAGTTCACCCGGCAGGTGAAGGCCGCGGGGGCGACCACGATCAAGGCCATCACCACGCCCGGGAACCAGGGCAGCATCGAGTTCCACCGGTCGCTCGGGTACACCGTCGACGAGGTCGAGGACTACGCCGGCCCGGGCCGCACCCGCTTCGTCTTCACCCGCTCGCTCTGACCCGTCGGCGCCCCCGCCGCGCGGGCTCCGTGGCGGTAGGCGAAAACCCTACTTGGCCGCCGCCGGGGAGAGCCTCTACGATGCGGCGCCAACGATGAGCACGACCTCCATCGCCGAGACCGCGGGCACGGCGCGGCAGCGCCTCGCGGCGTCACTCCAGGCCCTCCAATCCGACCCCAACGTGCCGCCCGCGGTGATGGACATCGTCGCCAGCCTCGCGCGCGCGATGGGTCCGCTCTACCAGGTCGAGCAGGGTCAGGCCCCGCCCACCGCGCTCTACACCGCGCGCGCGGTGCTGCAAGAGGCCCTCGCCAAGATGCAGGCCGTCGACCAGTCGTACCCCGGCGTGAGCGACGCGACGGCGGCCATCGCGCAATCGCTCGGGCTGCTCTTCGCGACCATCAAGGAGCACAACATCGCCGACCCGACGCCCGCGCCGCAGGCCCCCGCGCCCACGGCCGCGCCGGTTCCGCTGGTGCAGCCCGCGGTGCAGCCCGTGCCGCTGGTGCAGCCCGTCGCGCAGCCGGTTCCGCTGGTGCAGCCCGCGCAGACCTCGTCGCCGCCGCAGCCCGCGCCCGTGATGCAGCAGCCGCCCGCGCCGGTGTTCACCGAGACCGCGGGGCCGCCGCCGTCGCGCGCTCCGTCGGTGCCCGCCGCGCGCGGGTCGATGCCCTCGGGGCCGCTGTCGGTGTTCCCCGAGACGGCGGCGAAGGTGCCCGTGGGGCCCAACGGCGTGCCGCGCCTCGAGGCCGAGGTGTCGGTGCACTCCGACACGAATTTCTACACGAACTTCCTCGGCGACATCCGCGACCACGGCGGGATCTTCGTCGCGACCTACGCGACGCTCGCGATCCACCAGCCCTGCGAGGTGGTGATCCTGTTCCCCGGCGAGCTCCAGGGAGAGGTGAAGGGCTCGGTGAAGTGGCGCCGCGAGCCCAGCGCCACCGACGCGTCGGCGGTGCCGGGCCTGGGCGTGGAGATCAAGCACGCGAGCGCCGAGACGTGGTCGCTGATCGAGCGCTACATCCGCAAGCGCGAGCCGATCATGCACGAGGTCTGATCGGCTCGCGGGGGGAGCGCTACTCCTCGGGCTGATCGGGCGTGGTCTCGCGCGCCCGGTCGAGGAGGTCCTCGGCGCGCACCGACGCGCCGAGCGCCTTGAGCCCCTTGGCGAGCTGTGCCGCGCAGCGGGCCTCTAGCGCCTCGCGCTCTTCGCGAGGGAGGTCCACCTCGCGGATGGCCTTCTGCCGGCAGAGATCCTTCACCTCGCGGTCGATGAAGCCGTCGAGCGCCTTGGCGCGCACCAGCGCGCGGTGCTCGTCGAGCAGGCGGGCTGCCTCGGCGTGGCTCGGTCGCCAGAGTTCCTGGAGCATCGCGCGGAAGCGCGGCCACTCGTCGGGCTTGAGCTCGCCCGAGAGCAGGATGCGCTTGAGGTTGTAGCTGTCGGAGACGAGCGCGTTGTCCTCGCGGAGCTCGCCGTAGAAGACCGCCGCGAGGCGCGCGAGGCCCTCGCGCTTGCGCGGGACGAAGAAGGCGTTGAGGTCTTCGAGGTAACCCTCGAAGAGCTCGCGCACTTCGGCGTTGAGGAGCGGCGCGCCCTGCGCCGGGGGCTTCGAGCGGTCGCTGTTGATCTGCTCAATCACGCCGAAGAAGGTCAGGAAGAGCGCGTTCTGGAAGGCCGCCGTGGTGAGCGACTCGCCGTAGAGAACCCTGTTCACCCACGCCTTCACGCCCTCGTTCGTGGCGAGCTCTCGGGGGACGCCTTCCAGGAGCTTCGAGGCGCGGGCGTCGAAGAAGCCGTCGACCTCGCCCTTGAGCGTGCCCTGCCGCTTGCGGAACTCGTCGGAGATGGCGTTGAGCTCCGGCGACGCGAAGTTGTCGTCGTCCTTGAGCTCCGCAAGGCGCTCCTGGAACTCGGAGAAGACGCGGTTCATCCCCTCTCCCTCGAAGAGGATGGCCCGGTAGAAGTCCGAGTTGGCGCCCGTGTCGAGCTTCTCTCGCAGCCGCGCGGCGACGTCGTGGTGGGCGCGGTACGGCCCGAAGGCGTCGAGCCCCCGCACCAGCACGGGCAGGTACACCTTGCGGAACGCCGCCTCGAGCCTGGCCGTGATCTTCGGGTCGCAGTTGTTGCGCCGCGCGTTCTTCTCCACCTCGGGGGTGAGGTCGTCTTGCAGCCCCAGGCGCTCAAAGCACTTGTCGAGGCGCGTGGCGAGCCAGAGGTTCTGCGCGCGCACGGTGAGCCCTGGCTGCGGCGGCTGCGCGAGCATCAGGCGTTCGAGCAGACCGTTGAGGTGCGTCACGTTGGTGACCGCCACCGGAGAGGTCAGCTTCGTCCGGTCGTTCTCGTTGTCGAGCTCCACCGCCGAGAGGCGGATCGCCTCCGACGAGGAGATGTCGCAGCCCTTGATGTACCCGAGGATCGCGCGCAGGAAGGCCGCGACGACGTCGCGATCGTCGAGGAGGATGTTGCGCGAGCGGGTCACGGGCCGCGCGTTCTTGTTGAGCGCGAGGAAGATCGATCGGCACGCCTTGTGGACCTCGACGTCCGCCCCGTACTGCCCCCCGTCGAGCTGCGGGAACACGCAGAACATGATGGGCAGCGTGACGCGCGTGAGGTCGAACTTCGCGAGCCGCGAGGCCGTCCAGATCTTGTAGTAGGGCTCGACGCTGCGGGTGCGGTCGGGCCAGCCCTTGATGTTGCGGTAGAGCGCCAGGAGGCTCATCGCCCTGTGCTGCCCATCGACGATCACCAGCTTGCAGCGGTTGGTGTTGATCCTGAGCTCGGCGAAGTCATGCGCCTGCGGCTCGCCGTCGCGCAGCCACCGCCGAAGCTCGAAGACCTCGTGCCCGAGCGCGCCCGAGCGCACCGACTCGAACTCCTCGCCGTGCTCCTCGGCGGTGCTGGTCTCGACCTTCGGGTAGTGCGCGGCGGGCTTGCCGTTCGCCTCGGTCGGCAGGAGCACCACGATGATCGGCGGGAAGAGCTTCACCAGCCCCGTCGTCGACTGCTCCAGGAGGTACGGGATGAGCTCCGCCGACACGCGCGCGTCGTCGATGTCGCGCTGCATGATCTGGTCGAAGTCGAGCTCCTTCGTGTCGTACACCTCGCGGAAGGGCGCGAGGCGCGAGATCAACCGCTCCTCGTGGTCGCCCTCGAGGCCGAGGCCCACGTGGCTGAGCAGGTAGTTCACCCGCACCGACGAGACCTCTCCCTGGCTGACGGAGAAGTCTCCCATCGAGCCCTTGATGGTCAGGTCGAGCGCGCTCTGCTTCTTGAGTCCCTTGGGGATCATCTCGGTGTCACCTGCGCCCGCAGAGCGGGTAGTTGATGCGGTTGAAGATGTACTCGGCGACGAGCTGGATCTCGCTGGAGACGGGCGTCTCGATCACGTACACGACGAGCTCCAGGGGCCGCAGCCCGCGCTCGCAGACGGCCTCGAACGCGAAGGAGTGGCCCTCGTCGTCGGGCACCGACGCGGGCGGTCGCTCGCGGTACTCCTCGATGAGCTTCGCGTGCTGGGTCAGGCGCGTGCGCAGCGAGCGCGTCGCGACGCCGATGTAGATCGGGCTCGCGAACACCGGCACCATCTTCGTCAGGAGCGCGCTCACCTCGCGCATCCCCTCGGGGCGCGCCGAGAGCGTCTCGACGGTGCCGCGCGACACGCGAGGCTGGTGCGCGACGTGGCCGCCGTACTCGGGCTTGAGCCCGCCGCGCAGCGCGATCTGGTAGGGCGACTCGCGGTAGGGCTCGAAGACGCGGTCGCGGAGGTACGACTCCACGCGGGCGGCGCGGGCCTCGCCGTCGAGCGCGGCGGCGCGTTGGATGAAGTCGTCGACGTCGGCCTTCGAGAGCCGCACCTGGTGGTACCAGGCGTAGATGCCGGGCCGATCAGGCGCCTGCGCGATCTCGTCGAAGCGAAAGCTGGGGTAGGGGAACGCGCTCCCCGGCGACATCGTCATCGGTCCCTCCCGTCGCGCGGGAGGGTGATCGGGGAGCAGCGACCACGGAGCGCGACGACCCCACTCGCCATCGGCCTCCGCCCCGACGCGCTCGCCCTGATCCGGCGCGCTCTCCCCGTGCCTTCTCCCGCCATCGTTCGTCGAGACGAACCACTACTCCGTCGCGCGCCGCAGCGTCAATCCGGAGATTTCACCACCGCTCGCGCGCGCTCCGCGGTCGCCCGCTGTGCGATGCTCTCTCCATGAGGGCCCTCGCGACGCTCCCGCTCGCGCTCCTCGCTGCGTGCAGCGGCTCGGTGAGCTCCTCGGCCGCCGCCGACGTGCCCGTCGACGTGCTCGCTGACGCAGCGAGTGACGTCGCGAGCGATGTCCCGGCGTGCCCGCTGCCGCCGGTCGAGTCGACCGCGTGCGAGCGACTCGGAGTGCACCCCCGTCGCTCGGAGGTGCTACTGCGGCGCGCAGCCTGTCGAGGGCGTGAGCGTGACCTACGCGGCGAGGCGGCGCTGTGCGAGGCGGAGTCGGCGATGAGCTGCGCGCTCGGGTGCGCGGTGTTCCCCGGGCAGCGCGCGCAGGACGGTCAGACCACGGAGGACGGCGGGTCATCGCCGCGCGGTGCGCGCGCGACGCGGGCGTCGGGCAGTGCGTCACCTTCGTGCGGTAGCCCGTTCGTCTCCTCGGGTCAGCGGCCGACGTCGGCAGACTTGGGACGTGTCCCCGCAGCGCGGGCCCCATCATCCAACGAGGGCCCCGCCGTCGCCTTGAGCGCGACCATCTACACGGCGACACCCCCAGGGCGCGGCGGGGCCGTCGAGGGGCGACTGGTGAGGTAGCGGCGCTAGGCCGTGGAAGGTCGCGGCTCGCTCACGATGCTCAGTAGCTGGTAGCGGACGAGTTCCGCGCCGCCGCGCGTCGATGTGCGGGTGCGGCCAAGCTCGACCACACGCGCTGGCGACTGGTCTCCGATCATGATCCCGTGAGGCATCACGAACGTCGGTGCCAAAACACCCCGAATCTCCTCATCGGTGAGCGGATCATGGAACGTAAACGTGCGCTCGCCCGGGTCGAGGCCGTCAATGATCCCGAGGGCCTGCCAAGTGTTGTGTTCGCCCTGTGCTCCCGTGGGGAGCGCGTCGATCCTCCGCCCCGCGGTGTGTCGGGCCACGAACGCGCGCTTGGTTCCGCCGAAGGAGAGCAGGAGCGCGAGGTCGTGTGTGATGACCTCGTCGAGCAGGTCTTCGTAGCGAGCCGCGACACGAGGCCCTTGTCGTTCGAGTTCCCGGCTCAACTCCTCCGGCTCTGCGGTGAGTAGCCGACGAAGAGTCTCGGACGCTTCATTGAACCGCCCTTCGTCGTGCGGCGTGACCCGGATGATGAGGGAGCCCGGTACCACTGCCTCAACGTCGAGTTCTGCCGCCTCCCGAACCTGCGCTGAGACCGTGCCGGCGAGCTTCGTGACGCCGTCAACGGCACGCTGGATGACCGCGGTGTAGAGGCGTTGGACCTTGCTCGCGACTCCGGCGAGCGCCTTCAGCCCGATGGCGTCGCCACCTTGCGTCTTCGCGAGCGCGAACTCCGGCGCATGGGATTCCAGTGGAGGCCGCGCCCACCCCGGAAGCACGAACCCACGAGCCGGGAGCGCAGCGGATGGCAAGTGCTCACCTGCGAGCGGCATCACCTCGGTGCCGTCCGGGCCTTCGTCGACAACGAGCACCTGGGGTTTGTTGAAGCACTCCCACAGCTCGACCGCGCCTGCGAGAATGGCGCGCTTCTCGACGCTGGAGACAGGGGCATAGACCCACATCGCACGCCCGCCCAGCATCTCCGACAGGACGCCGAGCCAAAGCAACCCATGCCCCTCTGCGAGCACAAGCTCCGGCCCATCGGTCTCGATGAGAACGTCGACGGTGACCGGGCGCTCCAGCGACTCGAAAGTCCTCTGGAGGTACGGCCAAGCGATGGTCACGGTGCAAACCTTTTCGGGAGCTGCGAGTGTGTGGCGGCACGAAACCAGGTCGAGCGGTGACCAGCGGCGGCGTTCTTGCCCGTAGGCTTGAACTTACCATCCACAGCCTCGAACTTCCCGCGAACGACCACCTTCTCTTTGTGACGCGGCATCTTGCGCAGATCGTCCAGCGGCGCCGCCACCGTCCAGCAGGAGAGCGAGGCGCGGTCGTTCTCGTCGTGCCCCACAAACGCCCCACGCTCGGCCGCGGATAGGAAGTCGTCGGGCTTGTTCGGGTTGTGTGCGAGGTAGAAGAGTTCTCCGCTCAGGTCGTTCGCGTCAGCAGGGGGGCACCCTGGCGGAAAGTGCTCCGGCCACTCGCGGTCGTCCGACATCGCGTCACTCCCTCGAGCGAAAGATGTCTCACGGGCGCGTCGACGCGATCAACCTCGACTGACCCACCGCCCCCCGATCGCCGCGTCTGGCCCAACCACGGCGAGGCAGCGCCGCGCCACACCCGCGCCTTCGCCCGCCCACACCGACGGCCTCCCCCTCCGCACACGCTGCCCTGCCGGTCCGCACACCGACCGCCTCCCGGTCCCGACACGGCGGCCTCCCGGTCCGCACACCGACCGCCTCCCCCTCCCCACACCGAAGACTCCCCCCTCCCACACGGAGGGCTACCCCCTCCCAGTGAAATCCCCGTGTTTTCTCGCACTCTTCCACATTCGTCAGGGCACCCGTCGATTCCGTCCAAGAAGCGCCCCGCTCGCGCCCGGGGAGGTGAATCCAAGGCGCGACGCGGCCGACAGCGACAAGGGCTGATCGCGGGGCTGCCCCTTCCCGTCGCTCACCGCCTGCACAGCGGGCGCGACGAGGGGAAGGGGTAGTACACCGTCGGCACCGTCGCGCGATCCACCCGCTCCGCCGGGAAGCCCGCGCACAGGAGCGCGTCGAGGAAATCCGGCAGCACCGAGCTGGGCCGCGTCGTGGTGGTGACCCCCGTGTACGCGCACGAGCGCAGGCTCACCCCGCGCCACGCGTGCGACCAGTAGCCCCGCTCGAAGGCGGCCACGCCGTCGACCACCGTGGGCGTCACCATCCGCGGAGACGCCACGGCGCGGTACAAGGGCTCGACGTCGCCCGTCCCGTTCGACAGCGACCACAGCACCGCCGACACCTCGGTCTCGCTCATCCGCTGGAGCAGGCCCGGCTCCGTCGACGCGATCACGTCGGCGCCCGTGAGCGTCGGCCGCGGGAGCCTCCCGCTGCTCATGCTGCGCGCGGCGATGTTGATCCAGAACATCGAGCCGCCGCTCGACGAGTAGTACACGGGCTGCCCGTCGGTCTCCTGACCCACCCAGGTCGCGAAGCCCTCGCTCCACGCGAGGCCCGGGTACGACGCGCAGGAGCCCGAGTGCGACCCGCCCTCCCCCGGCGAGCGACCGTAGCTGTTCATCAGCCAGTGCCCCGACTCGTGGAAGACCACCGGCGCCGCGTTCGCGTTCAGGTCGCGGTCGTTCCGGTAGAACATCTGGTTCGCGTAGCGCTGGCCGTTCACCGTCACCGCGCGCGCCGTCACGCAGGAGCCGCAGTCCCAGGTCACGTCGGTGCCCACCCACGCCACGAGGCTCTGCCCCGCGCTCCCGTAGCGCGCCGCCGCGCGGCGACGCACCACGCCCACGCCGTCGAAGACCGCCGCCGCGCCCGCCCCCGCGGACTCGGTCACCCGCAGCACGCCGCCGTCGGTCACCATCGCTCGCGGGAAGCTCCACGACCACGACCGCGGCTCCCGCGGCGTCGCCGTGGTGGGCTGGTCGCCCGCGGCGAGGCCCGGGTCGGCCACCTGAAACGGGAGCGTCCCGTCGCTCGCTTGCGTCACCGCGGCCACCACCACGCGCGCGCCGTCGACCTCAGCGCCCGCGACGCGCAAGGTCACCGCGCCCTCGTCGACGCTCGTCTCTCCCACGTCGACCAGGTCGTCTCCCGCGAAGCTGTAGACCCTGAAGCCCCTCGCGGGGCGGGCGGTCACGGTGTTCGACCACCCGCGGTACCCCGGCGCGGGAGAGCGCGCCTCGTACACGACCCGCAGGCTCACCTCGGTCGTCGCCACCTCGGGCCTGCAGAGCGCCACGCCCGCGGCCACCGCGCAGCCCGTCGCGCAAGGCTCCTCGACCCAGCGCGCGCCCACGCACCGCCGCAGCGCGCCCGACTCCCCGCACGAGGCCGCCCCCTCGCGACACTCGCCCGTCAGCACGCACGCGGCGCCCGCGTCGGCCTCCACGCAGCGCTCCCCCGAGCCGCAGTCGGTGCGCACGATCACCGCGCCCGCGCCCTCGTCGAGGTCGCAGGCCTCCACGCGCGTCGTGCCCACGCAGCGGCCCTCCAGGGGGATGCCTCCGCACGGGTCGGCGGGCGGCAGGTCTTCACCCACCACGTCGACGACATCGACCGCGTCGACCACGTCGCTCGCGTCGACCACGTCGGGCGCATCGGACACATCGGGCACTTCGATCACGTCGACCGCGTCGACGGCGGCGTCGTCTCCGCCCGGGGGCACCACCGAGGGTCGCACCGTCTCGCTCCCGCACGCGGCGAGCGAGAGCGCGAGCGCAGCGAGGACCGCGCGCCTCACCGCTGCGCCCCCATGTCGACGGAGGGCCCCATCCGCGCGCCGCCCACGCTGAGCGCGCGCGAGGTCACGGGCGGAGGAGATCGTTCGGGCTCCGAACGACCGAAGTGGTAGCGCGCCGTCGCGTACACGCCGTGCGCGTCGTCGCGGGCCTCGGCCACCAGCACGAGGTCGCCCGTGGGCACGCTCGGGTACGCGATCACCACGGGCGCGTCGAGCGCGTCGGCGGGGCCGACGGGGATCTCCCAGCGAGGTGCGGTGGAGAGCGTCGCGCCGCGGGGCGCGCGCACGGTGACGGTCACGGGCAGGTCGAAGGGGACGTTGCGCGTGACGCGCGCGGTGAGCTGGAGCGGCCCCGACGCGGGCGGGGTGGCCGGGCCGATCCACGCGACGGTGACGGGGGAGACGTCGTCGCGGCGCGGTGCGTTCGCGCGGTGCGCGGGCGGTGCGGGCGCGGGCTCGGGGCGCGACGCGCACGCGAGCGAGAGGAGGCCGAGGACGAGAGGGAGGCGCATCGAGGCGGCCGCGACGGTCGCACCGAAAGGGCGTCGGGTCTACCGGCCTCCCGCCTGCGCGGCGACGGCGGCGGCGGCGCGCGCGGCCTCGTCGGGGTCGCCGAGGTAGTAGTGCTTCACGGGCTTGAGGTCACCGTCGAGCTCGTACACGAGCGGGATGCCCGTGGGGATGTTGAGCTCGGCGATGGCGTCGTCGGACACGCCGTCGAGGTGCTTCACCAGCGCGCGGAGGCTGTTGCCGTGCGCGCCGACGATCACCCGCTGGCCGAGCCGTAGCTGTGGGACGATGGCGTCGTACCAGTAGGGCAGGAAGCGGTCGACGACGTCGGCGAGGCACTCGGTGGCGGGGAGCACGTCGGGCGCAAGGCTCGCGTAGCGCGGGTCGTGGCGCGGGTGGCGCTCGTCGTCGAGGGTGAGCGCGGGCGGAGGGACGTCGTAGCCGCGCCGCCACTGGAACACCTGCTCGGCGCCGAAGCGCTCGGCGGTCTGCTTCTTGTCGAGGCCCTGGAGCGCGCCGTAGTGGCGCTCGTTCAAGCGCCACGAGCGCTGCACGGGGATCCAGCCCTGGCCCATCTCGTCGAGGGCGAGGTTGAGCGTGGTGATGGCGCGGCGCAGGAGCGAGCTGTGCGCCACGTCGAAGGCGTAGCCCGCCTCGGTGAGGAGTCGCCCCGCGCGGCGCGCCTCGGTGAGGCCCTTCTCCGAGAGGGGGACGTCGGTCCACCCGGTGAAGCGGTTCTCGCGGTTCCAGTCGCTCTCGCCGTGGCGGAGCAGCACGAGCTTCGTGGTCATGGCCCGCGAGGATGCCACGGGTCAGCGCAGGCCCGCGGTGCTCATCGCGAGGTAGCGCAGGTCGAGCCCGCCCGTCCCTCCGAGGGCCATCCCGAGGTGCAGGGTGTTCCCCGTCGCGCCCATCGAGACGTTGGGCCCGCCGATGCCCACGGTGGCGCTCACCGTCCCGCTGAAGCGCTCCACCACGCCCGTCGCGGTCACCTCGGCGAGGTGCACCACCGAGCCCCCGGTGGTGGTGAGGTCCTCGCGCACGCAGACGCACCCGGGGCCGCCGCAGCGACGGGTCACCCGCGCCGTGCCGCTCTGCTCCACCGCGACCCACGCGAGCCACACGCGCCGGTCGGCCGTGCGCGCCATCGCCCAGTCCGAGGGCTGCACCATCCCCTGACGGTGGAAGCTGCACGACGCGACCTCGTCGCAGAAGCCTCCGGGCGGAGGGCCGCCGGTGGTCGCGGGGCAGTCGGTGTCTTCGCGGAGCGTCGCCGCGGCCTCGACCACGCGGTCGCGGAAGGTCCCTCCGTCGGGCACGAGCACGTGCATCACCCCGAGGGTGTTCACGCCCACCACCGGGAAGGTCTCGTCGCCCGAGAGCCCTCCCTCGACCATGCGCGGCGCGTTGCCCGTGTCGGAGTTCGAGCTCTCGACGAGGAGGTTCACCGCCGGCCCCTTCGAGGCGGAGCGGCGCGCATCCCGTCGGAGGGCGAGCCCGAGAGCCAGTACACGAGGAAGGGCGCGGGGTAGAGCCCGACGGCCGCCGAGGTGAAGCCCGAGGAAGGCGACGCGGTCGCTCCAGCCGCTCGGGCCGAGGGTCGCGAGGCGCGCGGTGTTGTCGCGCAGGTCGGTGTAGAGCACCGCGGCGGAGGTGTCGGAGCGCTCGCGCGCGGCGTGGAGCACGAGGAGTCGGTCGGGCTCGCTCGGGCGCACGGTCTCGCGCGACCAGGTGTCGTCAGCCCTGGCGGAAGCGCGACGCCGGGCATCTCGGCGGCGTAGAGCGAGGTGTGACCGACGTCGTCGACGGTGAGGGTGTTCGAGGCCGAGGGGAGGAAGCGAAGGTCTTGCACCGCGGGCGCAGCGCCTTCGCGCACGGTGAGCAGGCGCGGGACGAAGCCGCTCACGTTGGTGTGCGCGAGCACGCGGACCGCGTCGGGCCCCGCGGCCACCGAGGCGCCGAAGCCCTGCAGTGAGCAGCGCACAGCGAGGTGCGTGACGACGGGGCACGACGCGGAGGCGCCGCAGGTCTCAGCGAGCGCGACGGGCGCGACGGTGCACTCGGTCGACGGCGTCGCGCGCGCGACCCCAGCGTCGACGAGGGGGACGTCGTCGGGCGGGACGTCGGCCGGGGGGACGTCGACGGGCTGAACGTCGGGGGTGGGGATGTCGGGGAGCGGCGTGTCTCCGATGGGCACGTCGGGCGCGGGCGTGTCGACGGCGGGCGTGTCGACGGCGGGCGCGTCGGTGGTCGCGGCGTCGGCGGGCGCGACCGTGGTGGAGCCGCACGCGCAGAGCGAGAGCGAGACGAGCGAGAGCGAGAGCGCGCGAAGAGAAGTCATGGCGGTGAAGCCTCGTCGGTGAGGAGGTCGCGGCGGCGCGTGGCACACAGTGGTCCACCCGCGGGGGTCTATCGCTGTGCAGAGCGAGGGCCGTGCCGCGCGGCGGCTACCAGTCTCCCACCACCACGTGCGAGCCCGACAGGAAGGACGGATCCACCCCCACGCCGACGGGTTCGCGCGTGATCGCGTCGAGCGCGGTCAGCCGCACGCCGCCCTCCACCCGGTGCGTCACCAGCAGCCATTCCCCGTCGAGCGTGAGCGCGATCCCCCGCGGCTCGACGAGCTCAAGCACCCCGCGGTGCGCGCCGTCATCCACCCCCCACGCGGTCACCGCGTCGCCCAACGGGTGCGTCGCGAAGGCCGTGCGCGACCGCGGCTCGATCAGCACCGACAGCGCCTCGCCCACCACCCGCGACACCGCCGACGCGGGCTCCCTGCGCGCGCGCAGCGGGCCAGCCCCCACTCGCAGCGACACCGCGCCCCTCTCTCTCGCGTCGAGGCCGTCGCGCGGGGCCGACACCACCACGAGCGCGCCGTCGTCTCCTACCGCGAGGTGGCCCGCGTTCACCCTCGGGTCGTCGAGCTCCGCGCGGTCGAGGAGCTTTCCGCTCGCGACCTCGACCCAGGTCACCGACGGCGCGTCGCCGCCCATCGGGCCGCCGCCGTTCGCGACCACCATCACCGTTCCGCCGTCGATGAGCGCGCAGTCGTGCGGCGCGCGGCCGTGCGTGGGGAGCGTTCCCAGCTCGCGCAGCGTGTCGGCGTCGCGCACCACCAGCGCGCCCTCGTGGTCGGCGTCGAGGCGAGACTCCGTCGCGTAGAGGAGCGCGCCGTCGGCCGAGAAGGCCCCGTGGCCGTAGAACCTCCGCGACGCGACGGTCTCGATGGGCGCCGCGAGGGCCATGTACCGCAGGTCGAGCACGCACGCGCCGGGGCCCTTCTTCTCGAAGGCCGCCGCGCGCCAGGGCGAGCGCGGGTCGAAGGCGAAGCCGTGCGCGAGGAAGCCCGCCGGGATCGGCGCGGCCATGGGCGACGGCGCGTCGAGGTCGACGCACGCGATGACGTGGTGCTGCACGTCGCCGGTGCGAAAGCCTCCGCCGCCGAGGGCCTTGCCCTTCACCCCGCGGCCTCGGGCTGGGCGGCCTCGCGGAGTTCTCGCTTGAGCGACTCCAGCTCGGCCTCGTCGAGGGGGCGCTCTCCCCAGCGGGCTTCGTTGTAGCGAGCGGCCACCCGCGCCGCGAGGGCAGCGATGGGCGCGCCGCGCTTCACGAGGTCGGCCGCGAAGGCCGAGGGGGAGCGCGACGACGGGCGGTGGTGCCCCATCGCCGCGAGGCTCTGGTCGAGGGCCCGCGCGAGCTCGTGCGCGGCGCGCACCGAGGGGCTCCGCGGGCGAGCGCCGCCCTCGCTCACCGCGCGCGCGATGGCCCGGAGCTGCGAGAGAAGCGCCGCGAAGACCACCACCGCGAGGGCGAGGCCGACGTAGCGCTTCCACGGGACGCGCGTGGCGTTCTCGGTCGCGCGCTCGCCGCGCTGCTGGATGGCCGACGAGAGTCGGTTGTTGCGCCCGCGGTAGCGCTCGAAGGCCCTCCACGCGCGGCGGGCCATCTGGGCCTGGGTGCTGAGGTCGAAGCCCACGACGTAGTGGCGCCAGCGCATGCGCATCGCCTCGACGAGGGCGTCGGCCTCGGCGAGGAGCCCGCGGCGGCGCAGGCCCACGATGGCCGCCGGGGGCGTCGGGTCGAAGGTCGCCCAGCCCACCGAGGGGTCATAGACCTCGACCCACGAGTGCGCGTCGCCCTGGTGCACGGCGTAGAAGCGGCCGTAGCGGTTCCAGGCGCCGCCGAGGAAGCCCGTCACGTTGCGCGTGGGCACGCCCACCGTGCGGAGCATCACCGCCATCGCGGTGGAGAAATACTCGCAGTGCCCCGCCTTGCTGCGGAACAGGAAGTCTTCGAGCGGCCGCTCGGCCGTGCCGCTCTCGAGGCGCAGGGTGTAGCGGTAGCCCGAGAGGAGGAAGCGCTCCACGGCGCGGGCCTTCTCGAGCGGGGTCGACGCGCGCGCGGTCACGCGCTCGGCGAGGGCGCGCACCTCGGGCGAGAGCGCGCTGGGGAGCTGGGTGTACCGACGGGTGAAGCGCTCGGCGCGCTCGTCGTAGCGGCGCGGCAGGGTCGCGTCGGCGCCGCGCGGCACCCACGCGGTGTAGATCAAGCCCACGCCCTCGTTGCCCGCGTAGCGGATCCCGTCGTCGCGGTCGGCGTTGAGGTCGGTGTAGCGCGGAAAGCCCGACTCGAAGCGCGCGGGGATCGTGAAGCCCACGGCGCCCTCGGGCACGAAGAGCACGGGCGGCTCGAGCGGGTCGAGCACCACGCGGTAGGGCTGGTCGTGGGCGGGGTCGGGCGCGCGGGTGAAGGTGTAGCGGTCGCCCTCGCGGTCGAGCCGTCGGGCGTGGTTGTTCGCCGAGCGGCGCGACCACGCGCGGCCGTTGTAGGTGTCGAAGCTCGCGCCTCGGAGGCGGAACGAGCGCACGGGCGGCGGGTCTTCGGTGAGGTCGGGGGGCTCGACCCGGAGCACGATGGTGGGGTCGTTGCGGATGGTGCCGTGGCCCGAGAGGTCGACGGTGGTGCCGAAGCCCGCGACCACGTTCTCGCCCCCGCGGCGGAAGGTGAGCATCCCCAGCCCGATGCGGGGGAAGAGCACGAAGATCACCGCGGTGAGGAGGAAGATCGGCACCGCGAGGAGGGAGCTGCCCGCGAGGAGCCCCGCGCCCACGACCCTGCGCGAGCGGAGGATGCGGGCGACGTCGATGGGCACGCCCGCGCGGCCGGCGCGCGCGTCGGCGAGGTAGTTGCCCTCGATCTCGCGGCGCAGGTGGCCGAGGGTCATGGCCCAGGGCGTGGCGATGACGAAGCCCACGAAGCAGACGGCGTACGAGAGGCCGCCGCCGAGCACCGTCGCCGCGATGAGGAAGAGCAGCGAGAGCACGGTGACGTACTGGTAGTTCATCGCGCTGCGGCGGTTCGACAGGAGCGAGACCTGGAACAGCGCCGCGAACTCGACGATGGCGAGGAGGAAGTCCGTCCCGAAGAGGAAGGCCCGCGCGAGCTGCGCGGCGAGGCCGAGGACGAGGGTGACGTTCCACGCGCGGACGTAGCGCTCGTCGTGGAGGATCGCGCCCTCGGCGAACCAGCTCGCCGCGACGCCCACCACCACCAGGAGCACGCTGACGGGCGGGAGTTCTCCCCCGGCGCCGAGGGCCACCAGGCCCAGCACGGCGAGGGTGTACACCGCGAACTTGTGCACCTGCGCGAACCTCACGCGGGCCTCCCGCGCGAGCGCACCGGCGACGTGATGACGGCCTCGTCGGGCAAGAGAGGCTTCGGCGGCAGCCGCGCGAGGAAGGTCAGCACCCGGTCCGCCGCGTTCACCGACGGCCGCGTCTGCAGCGTGCGCCCCGCCTCGGTCACGCCCTCCTGCGCCACGAGGCGCACCGTGGCCCCGTCGCGCAGCGCGTCGAGGGCCTTGCTCGCCGCGCGTCGGATGTCGTCCTCCACCCGCAGGCTCAGCTCGCGGCGCACGCCCTCGTCGGTCGCCTCGACGCGGTTGTGCACCTCCACCCGCACCGCGCGCGCGCCCTCCCTGCGGCGCTCGCGCGCGATGAGCTTGCCCACCGCGGCGGTCTTCGCCCAGTGGATGTCTCGCACCGGGTCTCCGTCGACCAGCTCGCGCACGCCGTCGACCTCGCCGTGGCCGCGCTCCTCGCGCGACACGAGGTCGCCCGCCACCAGCGTTGAGGGCGGGGCCCCGACGCCCCGCAAGGGCGCGGGGAACACCACCTGCTCCTCGGGCATGTCGATCTCGCGCCACTTCTCGAAGAGCCCGAAGGGGAAGCGCGTCGCCACCCGCAGCGCGAGGTAGCGCTCGACCCCGCGCACCGGCGCCACCCGTCGGTACGCCGCGGTCTGCCGCGCCCCCGCGCTGACCTTCAAGAAGTAGCACCGCTTGTCGGTGCGCCGCCCCTCGATGCGGTCTTCGACCTCGATGGAGTAGCTCGGCGCGTAGCGCTTGCGGTTGTAGACCTCGATCTCGACCAGGGCCGGCGTCGCGGCGAAGGCCCGCCGCGGGAGACGTCGTCGGAACTCCAGGCCCCGCAGGGCGATCTCGGAGAGCACCCCCGAGAGGATCACCAGCGAGAGGAGGAGCCCCAGCACGAGGTAGAGGAGGTTGTTGCCGGTGTTCACCGCGGCGAAGCCGACGCCGATGGTGATGCCGACGTAGAGCTTTCCTTCGCGGGTGAATCGGAGGCGACGCGGCGGGCGGAGCCAGCGCTCGAACCACCGCCGGAGTCGCGCGAGGCGCGGGCGCGCGCGGGCCACGAGGCTTCTGCGGTTCATACGTGGGTGCCCGGAGGGTACCCCACCCGACGGGGCTACGCCTCGACGGCCACGCGCGCCCCGGCCCGAGACACCAGCGCGGCGAGGCGCTCGCGGTCGAAGTCCTTGCCCTCGCGCAGGGCGCGGGCGACCTCTTCGGCCTCGCGCTGCGCGCGGAGGTAGCGCACCGCGAGGCGACCCACCTCCTCGTCTGGGATGGGCGCCACCCAGTCGAGGCCCTCGCGGTAGACCATCCGCGCGGCGAGGGTGGAGTACACGATGGCCCGCGCGTAGGCCCGCGGGAGCTTCGAGAGCCGCTCCCCCGCGATCTCGACCAGCACGGGCGGCAGGTGCTCCCTCACCACCGTGTCGGCGAGGCGCTGGTCCTCCTCGGCGAGGTCGGGGAACACCCGCTCGACGGCGTCGCGCACCCGGTTCATCGCCTTCGAGAGCCGCACCGAGTGCTCGGGGAGCAGCACGTCGGGGTGCCGCGCCCGCTCGCGGAAGAGAAGCTCGGCCTCGGAGCGCGCGAGGGAGCGCAGCCGCACCAGCACCTCGGCCACGAAGCGGGCCTTGTGCGCGATGAACTCGTCGGGGCTCAAGACGTGCGCGGCGCCGATCTCGAAGCTCGAGCAGATGACCCCGCACTTGTTCGCGGAGCTGTCCTTCACCACCAGCACGCCGCGCTCGCCGAGCTTCGCGCGCGCCTCGGGCGTGAGGAAGAGGTTGGCCCCCTCGATGATCACCCGCGAGGTGGGCACGCCGCTCTCGTCGAGGTGCTCGTGCCAGTTGTCTCCGCGCAGGGTCTGGGGCCGGCCGCCCGCGGGCACGAAGGCGTCGGCCCGCACCCGGTTGTGCAGGGTGTTGCGGGCCTTCACCCCGTCGGGGTCGGTGACGGGGGTGAGCTTTCCGCGGGGCCCGAGCTTCGCGGGGTCGAAGGCCGAGATGGGGTCGGAGTTGCGCACCAGGCGGAGGAGCTCTCCGTGATCGAGGCCGTCGGGGTCTTCAATGCAGCCCGAGCCGTCGGCGATGCCCACCACCTTGGCGTGCTCGCCGTACTCCCGGTGCAGGATCTTCAGCTCGTTGCCCGCGACGTCGCCGTCGGGCCCGCCCGTGATCTTCACGGTGAAGTCCTGCGCGCGGGGGTCGATCCTGATGGCCCTGAGCGCCACCTCGAGGAACACCGTCACGCCCTCGGAGGTGACGCCGTACTCCTTGTGGTTGATCCCCGCGCCGGGCTTGGAGCTCATGAAGGTGCCCGGGATGGGGTGCCCGCGGCGAGAGGCGCGGTCGACGATCCACTCGATGAGCTCGGGGGTGATGTTCTCGTCGGGGCCGAGGTACAGCCGCTCGGTGCCGGCGTCGAGGGAGCGCACCTTCGGGTCGGGCACGATCAGGTCGAGGAGGCCGTCGATGAAGCCCTTCACCGCGCGCGGGACGGGGGTGTCGGGCGCGGCCACGATCACGGCCTTGGCGCCGCCCTCGGGGATGTCTTTGTTCTTGAGCTGCTGCGCGTAGGCGAGGCCGTAGACCTCGTCGTAGAGGCGGTCGATCTCCGCCGCGAGCTGCTCGGTGCCGCCCGTGCGCACGACGCGCACGCCGCCACGGGCGATGTCTCTGAAGCGCAGGTGAAAGCCGTCGAAGCCCGCGCCGTGCACGAAGAAGAGCCCGAAGGGCACCTCGGGCGCGTCGGCGCGGCGCACGAGGGTGGGGTCTAGGCGCAGCGCGAGGCCGTAGCGCCCGGGGCGGTGCAGGTTCGTCCTGCGGGTCTTCTCCACCGCGAGCAGGAGCGTGTGCATGATCCTGCGGGTGTCGGGGCCGTCGATCTTGTGCTCGATGGCGTCGTGCGCGGCCTCGACGCGGCGCGCGAAGGTCTCTCCGTCGATGGGAGACTCGGGGTCGAAGCGGTCTTCGAGGAGCGCGGCGATGTCGGCGGCGACCTCGGGCTGCTTGGCCACCAGCGAGAGCACCCGGTCGCGGTTGAAGGCGTAGGGGTTCTCTCGCACGAGGCACTGGTGCGCGAGGGAGGCGAGGGCCGCGATGATCTCGCAGCGCACGAGCGAGAGGGGCGCCGCGCGGCGGTCGAGGGTGAGGGCGGCGTCGGAGATCCATTTCATGCGCGCGAGCTCGGGGGCCGCGGCGCGCCACACGTCGCTGTCGGGCCAGAGGCTCAGCCCGTCGGGGCCGCGCACCACGTACGAGTAGATGTGCACCCAGCCGTTGTTGGGGTCTTCGATCACGTCGACGAAGGCGCGGGTGATGTTCACCCCGCGGGCGCCGAGGACGGCCGCGCAGCGCTCGAACATCTTGCGGGGCGTGGCGTTGGCGGCGGTGACCACGACGCGGGTGAGGGTCGGGTCGGCCTCGGGCTCGAGCTCGACGAGGGTGTCGTCGGTGCCCGACACGGCGGCGAAGCGGCGCGACGAGCGCACGGTGCGCAGGGGCGTGGCCTTGCGGATGTACTCCGCGGAGCAGCCGCGCAGGAAGCGCTCGACGGCCTCGACGTCTTCGCCCTGCTCGGCGGCGTAGGCGAGGATGGCCTCGCGGCGCGCGGCCTGCTCGGGGTCGTTCGGGTCGAAGCGCGGGGCCACGCCGAGCACGAGGGTGTCGATGGCGAGGCGACCGTCGGCCGAGATGTGCACCTTGGCCTGACGCAGCGGAACGTCGGGCGGGATCTGCGAGATGATCTCCTTGAGCATCCCGGGGCGGTCGCGGTCGACGATGAAGGTCCAGCGGGTGTCGTCTTCGGAGCGGAGGGTGACATGCGGGGGCTCGCCCGAGGCGCGCGCCGACGCGATGGCCCGCAGGTGCGCGAGGAGCTCGCGCTCGTCGGTGTCGGCGAAGTACGCCGGCGGCATCTGCGCGAGGAACCAGGGGAGGAGGTCGTCGAGGGTGTCGCTGAATCCCCCGAGCAGCGACTGACGGATGCTCTTCACGTCGACGGTCATCGCCGCAGTGCGTACCACAGGGGCCAGCCCGGCGGTGAAGCCCCATGCGGCGCGCGCCCCCTACACCGCCGTTCAGCCCTCCAGCTCCAGGGTCATCTCGATCATCGTCGGGCGAAAGCCCTTCGCCTTGAACAGCGACTGCGCCACCTCGTTGGTGTAGGCCGTGTGCAGCACCACCCGCGGCGCTCCGCGGCCCTTCACCTCGGCGCAGAACGCGTCGAGCAGCGCACGCCCGAGCCCCGTTCCGCGCGCCTCGGGCTTCACGAGAATGTCGTGCAGCGCGGCGTGCCTGCCGAGGAGCTGGTTCCAGTCGCGCTCCTCGATACGGCCGTAGGCGTAGCCCAGCACCGCGCCGTCGGCCCCGACGCCCGCGAGGAGCACCGCGTCGGGGTTCTCCAGCTCCTTGCCGAACCAGCGGCGGTAGCCCTGCTCCACGCCCGCGGCCATGAAGAACCTCCGCGCGTCGATCGCGTGGTGAAAGCGCACCAGCGCCGCCGCCATCTCTCCGAGCGGGCCGAGGTCCTCCCTCGTCGCCGCGCGCACCGTCACGCCTTCGCTCATCGCCTCAAGCTCCTTCGACGACGCCCGTCGCGCGCAGGGCTCGGCGCAACGCCTCGCCGTACTCCGCGAGCGCGGCCAGGCCCGCCGCGTCGGTCACCGCGCCGCCGTGCAGCGCCACCCGCACCCCGTTCACCCCCACGAGCAGCGCGGGCTCGCCCTTCGCGCGCCACGAGCCCAGCGCCTCGCGCACCCTCGCGTCGAGGAGCCGCCTCCCCAGCGCCGCGTCGGAGCCCACGGCCGCGTGCCCGCGGTCGAAGCCCTCGTCGCCCGTCGACACCACCTCGAGGCGCGTCACCACGCCCGGGTCTCCGCCGAACATCGCCGCCAGCGCCCGCTGCAAGATCGGCTGGAGGAACCCCGCCCCGCTCAGCTCGATCACCTCCCTGGGCAACGGCGCGCCCGGCCGCACAGCGAGCAATCCCTCCCTCAACGCGGGCTCCGTGGCCGTGTACGCGGTCGTCCACTGCTGGCTCCGGCGCGAGCCCGTGTCGCCCTTCGCGCGCGTGAGCTCGATGGCCCACCCGCCGTCGGACGGCTCCGCCCGGTAGCACCACCGCGACGCGTCGGTGCGGTCGTCGAAGCGCCACCCGCGCGACTCCACCGCGACCCGCAGCGCCGCCGGGTCGACGGTCTGCGTGCGCGCGATCACCAGCGCGAGCCCGCCGAGGGCCACGCCCCCGAGCGCCGCGCAGAGCGCCACCACCACCGCGGTCTGGTCCATCGTCTCAGCCCGCGACGAAGTCTTCGGCCGCGGCGAGCTTCGGGTCGGTGCGCGTCACGTCGGCCAGCGTCGCGTCGAAGAAGCGCGCCTCGACCTCGCTCGTGCGGTGCATCACCGAACCCGTGAAGTCCGCGTGGCTACAGTCCGCGAGGTCGAGCTTCGCGCGCGAGAGGTCGGCGTAGCGCGCGGTCACCAGCACCAGGGTGGCTTCGCGCAGGTCGGCCCCGTCGATCATCGCCCGGTCGAGGTCGGCCTTGTCGAAGCGCGCCCGCAGGCACGACGCGCCCGTGAGCTTCGCCATCCTCAGGTCGGCCCCCGCGAGGTCGCAGCCCTCGAACTCCGCCGCCCTCGCCCGCGCCTTCAAGAAGCTCGCGCCCCCGAGCTTCGCGCCGCTCAAGGTCGCGCCCTCGAGCACCGCCTCGTCGAAGCGCGCGCCCGCCGCGTCGGCGTCGCGCAGGTCGACGTCCTTCAGGTTCATGCGCGAGAGGTCCATGCCCGTGAGGGTCGCCTCGCGCAGGTCGGCGCAGACCCACACCGTCTCGGTCGACACCCTGCAACCCGTGAGCGCCGCGCCGCGCGCGTCGAGGCGCGTGAGGTCGGCCCCCGTGAGGTCGCACCCGTCGAGCGTCGCGCCGCAGAGGTCGGCCCGGTACACCCGCGCTCCCGCGAGCACCGCGCCCGTGAGGTCGCACTCGTTGAGCGTCGCGTCTTCGAGCGTCGCGCCCGTGAGATCCGCCCCCGCCATCACTGCGCCCGTGAGGTCCGACGCGGTGAAGTCCGCGCCGCGCAGGTCGGCCCCGCGCAGGTTCGTCGCGGCCAGGGTGCAGTCCCGCACCGCGCAGCCGCGCAGCGACACCCCCTCCATCACGGCCTCGTCGAAGCCGCAGCCCGCGAAGCTCGCCCGCTCGGTCTTCGCCCCCGCCCAGCGCGAGCCTTCGAAGTGACAGTCCTTCCACGCGACGTAGCGCAGGTCGGCCTCGGAGAGCTCGGCCCCGGTGAAGTTCACGCCCTCGGCGCCGCGCACGCGCAGGTCTGTGCGGCGCAGCGAGGCCCCCTCGAACGACGCGCCCGCCGCCGCCGTGGCCTGCAACGTCGCGCCGTCGAGGGTCGCGCGGGTGAGGTCGGCGCTCGTGAGGTCTCCCGCGTCGAGGGCCGCGCCCGTGAGGTTGGCCTCGACGAAGGTGCTCTCGACCATCGAGCAGCGGGTGAGGTCCTTGCCCGCGAGGTCGCAGCCGTCGAGCATCGACCCGTCGAGCCGCTCGGGGAGCGTGCGCACGCCCGCGAAGGACATCCCGCCGAAGTGGCAGCCCACCACGTGCCCGCCGGCCATCTCGACCTCGTCCATCGAGGTCTGGGCGAAGACCGAGTCGCTCGCGCGCAGCGCGCGCAGGTCGCAGCGGGAGAGCGTCGCCTGGTCGACCTGCACGTCGTCGAGGGTCATCCCGGTCATGGCCGCGTCGCGCACGATGAGCTCCGCGAGGCGGCTCTCGCGCCACAGGGCCCCCGAGAGGTCGCAGGCCTCCACCTGCGTCGCGGTGAGGCCCGACGCGGCGAGGGTCAGGCCCCGCAGGTCGCAGCGCTGGAACACCAGCATCGTGCCCGTCACCGCGCCCATCACCGCGCGGTCGAAGCGCGTCGGCCGGCCCGCGTCGTCGTCGATGAAGGCCACGCTCTGGAGCACGCACTCCAGGAGCACCGCCGACTCGAAATCGCACCCGCGGAACACCACGCTCGACATCGACCAGCGCCCGAGCGCCACGCGCCGGAACGCGCAGCCCTCGAACACCACCCCGCTCACCGCGGTCTCGGCCAGGGCGACGTCTTCGAGCGCCACGCCGCGCACCCGCGCCTCGGTGAGCGATCCCCGCGACAGCGCCTCGGTGAGCGCCTCGAGCGTCGTGATCTCCTCCACGGTCGCGCCCTCAGGAGAGCTTCACGTTGCGCTGCACGCGCACCTTGCCTCGCCCCGTGAGCCGCCCCTTGATCGTCACGCCCTTCTTGAACGTGCTCGTCTTCGCCACCTTCATGTTGTCTTTGTGCTCGGCCTTGCTCTCGACGGTGAGGCTCTTCTGGATGTGCGTGTTCAGCTTCACCGTGAGCTTGCCGTGCAGGTGCGTGGCCTTCTCCACGGTGAGGGTCTTGGAGACCGTCGTGAGGTTCGCCACCAGCTTGCTCTCCGGGGCCTTCACGGTGATCGACGCCCCCGCCGTCACCTTGCCCGAGGCGAAGCCCTTGAACTCGAAGCGGCGGCAGGTGATCTCGGTGAGCCCGCCGCACTTCAGCTCGAACTTCGCCGCCGCGAAGGCGCCCCAGTTCGTCGTCGCGAAGTCGACGTTCGAGACGGCGTTCACAGAGAACTTCGTCGCGGTCTTCCAGTCGATGCCCTCGGGGGCGTTGCCGTAGACCTTCATGTCGGCGGTCTGCTTGATCGAGCCCGACGCGCGGGCCTCGATGTCGGCCGCGCCCGCGCCCCCGCCGCCGCCGAGCGCCGCCGAGGTGAGCCCGAAGGCGCCCGCGATCGACGACGCGCCCGAGATCACCGACGACACGCCGCCCGCGATGTCTCCCGACGCGATGGCCTTGGCGATGCCCCCCGCGGCGTTGAGCCCGCCCGAAGCCGCGTCGAGGTACTTCGGCGCCTCGGTGGGGCCCGAGCCCTTCGGGGCGACCATGGCGACGTTGCTCATCATCCCCTTGTTCGACCAGTCGGCGAGGGTCTTGAGCACCGTGAACATCTCCGGCACGCCGATGTCGCTGTCAGACCTGTCGAGGGAGACGATCTCGTTGGTGGCCTTGAGCACGCCCACCGCGTTGGCGGCGACGTTGGTCCACGCCTCGGCCGTGGTGGCCGGGGGCTGCGACGAGCCCGCCCCCGCGGCGCCGCCCGCGCCGCACGCGCCGGGGGCCGAGCCCCCGCCCGCGCAGACCGCGCACGCCGCCCGGGCGTGGTCCTAGGTGCCGGCCACCGAGAGGAGCTGCATCGCGGCGTTGGTCTGCGCGGTGAAGCTCGCCGCCGACTGCGCGGTGAGCGTGCCCGTCGCGTCGACGAGCGCGTTGCCGCCGGTGGTGAGCGAGACGCCCGAGCCGCCCGCCGACGCGCTGCTGCCGATGGCGAGGGTGGTGCCGGAGTAGGGCACGCCCACGGCGAAGGCCTGCTTGGTGCTGTCGCCGCCCGACGGAGCGGTCTTGGCGCGGTCGCCCGCGCGCTTCTTGGCCTCGTCGGGCCCCGGCGGCGTCGCGGGGAACACGGCGACGTTCACGTCGCCCGTGGGCGAGCACTCGCCCGGGCGGTTGTCGCTGAGGTCGTTGTCCGACTCGGTGGTGATGTGCGTGGGCATCGCGCTACGCCAGGTCGGCCTGGGCCATCTGCAGGAACATCGCCTCGCACTGCAACCGGTTCTGCACCTTGATGTCCTTCGCGAGGTCGGTGTTGCCGCTCACCGTGAGCGTCTGCTTCAGGGTCACGTCCTTCTGCACGTGCAGCTTCGCCTTGAGGAACGACGTCCCGTCGACCTGGAGCGTGTCGCGGAGCTCGACGTCGCCGTTGACCTTGAGGTGCCCGGTCGCCTTCTTCGACGCCGACACCTCGAGCTTGCCCTGGTACTTGATGAACGGCGCCTTGAAGGTCAGCGACGCGGTGGAGTTCATCTTCCCCTCCTTCTTCGCCTTGATGTCCATGAGCGTCTCGGCGGTCTTCACCGTGCCCATGGACTTCACCTCCCACTTCAAGAGGCAGTACGCCGACCACATGATGGTGGTGAAGTCCACCACCAGCCCCGCGGTCACCCCGAACTTGTTGAGGGTCTTGTAGTCGAAGCCCGCGAGCGCCACCGCCGAGATCTTCTTGCCCGCGACCATCTTGATGTTCGCCGTCGCGCGCTGCTCGATGTCGCTCCCGCCGCCGCCCGCGCTCGCGCCGCCCGCCGCCGCGCTCCCCGCGGTGCCCGCGCCCCAGGCGATCCCCGCGAGGTCTCCGCTCGCGGCCGAGGCCACGGCCGACACGCCCTCGGCCCCCGCCGCCAGGCCGCTCGCCGTGGTGCTCCCCGTCGCCGTCGAGACGCCCTCGAGCACGTTCTTCACCGCGTCGGCGCCCTGCACCACCGCGCCCGCGCCCGACGCGCCCCAGGCCTTGAGCTCCATCGCGTTGCGCGACAGGCACGCGGCCGACAGCCCGAGGTTCACGGCCTTCTCGGTGGTCTCTGCGGGCATCGTGGCCGAGGTCGACGGCGCGGGGATGCCCCCGCCGCAGTCTCCGGGCGCCATGCCGCCGCCCGCGAAGACCTCGACCTTCGCCTGGCTGTGCGCCTGCGTGCCCGACTGAGAGAGCCAGGTGAGCACCGCGTTGGTCTGCGCCGTGAGGTCTCCCTTCGCCTGGAGCGTGAGGGTGCCCACCGCGTCGACGAGGGCCGAGCCCACGGTGGTGAGCGACGCGCCGTTGCCCGCGGCGCAGCGGCCGAAGGCCATCTGCCCGCTGGAGTGGGGCACCGTCACGGCCCAGGTCTGCGCCGTGGCGCCCCCGAGCGCCTGCCGCTGCGCGTCGCGCGCCGCGGGGTCTCCGCCCGCGCCCGCGTTGCCCTGGAAGTTGTTCTGCGGATCGACCTCGATGGTCATTGCCTCGCTCCTCGCCCGTCGCTCACATGAACGTGACGCGGCCCTTGATGACCTTGTCCTGGGTCGTGACCTTCGCGCCCGCGGTGG
Source organism: Polyangiales bacterium (assembly GCA_041389825.1). Taxonomy (GTDB): domain Bacteria; phylum Myxococcota_A; class Polyangia; order Polyangiales; genus JAEYZO01. The sequence continues at coordinate 48,315 of JAWKRC010000012.1, forward strand.
CGGTGCCCTTGACGGTCACGTCGCGGAACACCTCGATCTTGCCGTTCACCGTCACCGCCCCCTTGACCGTGAGCGCGTCCTTCATGGTCGTGTTCTTCTTCACCTTGAGCTTGGCCTTGAAGCTCGTGTTGCCCCCGACGTCGACGGTCTTGGTGACGTGCACCTTGCCGTCCTGCGAGATCTTCGGGGCCTGCCCCGTGAAGCTCTTTCCGCAGTCGATCTTCACCGTGGCCTTCACCGCGTGGTCGAAGGTGTTCGAGGTGGTGGCCACCTTGTCGATGCACTTCACCTCGAACTTCGCGAGCACGAAGTTCGAGAACGCGATGGTCGCGAAATCCACCACCGCGAGGGCCTTCACCTCGTATTTCGCGGGCGTCTTCGAGTCGATGCCGAAGGGCGCGACGCCCGAGATCTTCTTGCCCGCCACCATCTTGATGAAGCCCGTGGCGTTCTCCTTGATGTCAGCCCCGCCCCCGGCGGCGCCCGACGCGCCCGTGATCACGTTCGACAGGCCGCTCACCACCGAGCCCACGTCGCCCTTCGCGACGCCCGCCACCACGCCCAGCACGCCGCTCGCGGCCTCGAAGCCCGAGCCCACCTTCGACATGTTCTTCTCGGCCAGCGCCGTCGGGCCGAGGGCGGCCTTGGTGAGGTCCGACATCCCCTTCATCACCCCCGCTGCCGCGCCGAAGCCCGCCATCACGCTCTCGGTGGGGGCCTGCGCCGCGGTCACCGCCGACGAGAGGTCCTTCCACGCCTTCACGCCCGAGAGGGCGTTGCAGGCCACGTTGGTGACCGCCTCGGCGGCCGCCCCGGGCGTGCCCGTGTCCGCGGGCGCCGCGGGCCCGCCGCCGCCGCAGGGCCCCGGCGCCATGCCCCCGCCCGCGAAGACCTCGACCTTGCCCTGCGAGTGCACGTGCGACGACGCGCCCGACAAGAGCGTCATCGCCGCGTTCGTCTGCGCGAGGAACGCCCCCTTCGACTGGTAGTCCCCCACGCCCACCGAGTCGATGAACACGTCACCGATGGTGCTCAGGCTCGCGCCCGCGCCCGCCGCGCTCGCGCCGAGCTGGAGGCTCACGTCCCCGAAGGGCACGTGCACCGAGTACCGCTGCGCCGTCCCGCTCGCCCCTGGCGAGCTCGGCGCCGCGGCCGGGTGTTGCGGGTCGTCGCTGGTCGTCACCGAGATGTTGTCGTCGGGCACGAGCGCGACTCTACCGCCCTCAGCCCTCCACCGTGAACACCCCGCGGGCGCTCTCCCCGCCTCCATCAAAGCGCAGGCCCAGCGGCGTCGCGTCGAGCCCCTGGTGCCGCGCGAGCACCACCCCCGCCGCCGCGAGGCGCGCCGCGAACGCCCCGTCGACGTCGCGCTCGGCCACCAGCACCGTGTCGCGGGTCACCACCTCCATCACCACGCCCTCGGGCGCGCCCAGCGCCGCGCAGAGCCCTCGCCGCCACGCGGGACGCAGCGCCGCCGACCCGAGCGCCGCCCCTTGCGCGAGCGCGCAGCGACGTCCGTGCCCGTCGTCGTGCCACGCCGCGCGGAGCGCGAAGCTCACCTCGGCCTCGCAGCGCGCGAGGGCCGCGTCGAGGTGGTCGATCCCGTCGACGGCGTAGTCGACGTGGCGGTCGCACTCCAACGCCACGCACGCGCGGGCCACGGGCGCGCCGTCGCGGGAGAAGGTCTCGACCACGCGGGCGCCCCTCTCGGTGGGGCGCGCGGTCATCGCGGCGTAGCTCGCCTCGGTCAGCAGCCGCAGGGTCGCGAGGCGGTGCGCGCCGCAGGGGCACACCCGCGCGAGGTCGACCCACGGCGCGGCCTCGTCGAGGTGAAAGCGCAGGTCGCGCTCCAGCGCGTCGAGGTCGGCCACGGCCCCGAAGGGCGCCACCCGCAGGTCAAACGGACGCCCCTCTCGCCCCTCTACCGACGGCACGAGGAGCGTGCCCTCTCGCGCGAGGGTCACGCCCGGGCGCAGCTCGGTGATGGCCCGCGCGAAGTCCCGCTGCGGCGCGAGGCGCTCCACCGCCGCGCCCACCGCCGCCGCGGCCGTGGCCGAGAGCGTGAGCGACGCGCGCATCCCCTCGTCGGCCACCGCGGCGAGCTCCACCGGCCACGCCGCGAGCGCGTCTTCGACGGTCACCACCTCTCCGTCGACGGAGGCCGCCAGGCCCCGCTGCGCCACGAGCGAGAGCACGCGCTCGCGCAGCGCCGCGTCGTCGACGAGGGTGACGAGCGCCTTCGACGCGAGGGCCGAGAGGTCTCGGCGCGCGCGCAGCCATGCCCACGACGGATCGGCGACGGCCTTCGCGGTGAGCGCCACCGCGCGGCGCGACCCGCGGGCAGACTCCAACGCGGCGGGGTCGGAGAAGACCCCGAGCGCGAAGCCCGGCTCGACCTCGGTCACCGCGTCGACGCCCGCGTCGAGGAGCGCGCGCCACAAGGGCGTCAGCGTCACGGGGACGCCGAAGCGCTCCATCGCGGCGTGGTCGTCGACGGCGAGCGGACGCGGCGCGCCGCCCGCGCACACCGACGCGAGCGAGGCGCCCTCGCGGGTCACCTCGGCCACCAGCGCGCCTCCGCCCCCCGGCACGTCGTGGAAGAGCCACAGCGCGAGGGGCGTGAGGGCCGTCCACGGGGCGCCGCAGGCGCAGGGGTCGGGGGGCGCGCCCGCGACGCCGTCGAGGTACGCGGGCAGCACCGCCGCGAGCGAGGCCAGGTCGTCGACGGTGCGGGCGCCTCCGTCGGCGAGCTGGAGCCTGCCCTCGAAGGCCCTCACGTCGAGGTTCACCCGCTGGCAGCGCGCGCACCGCAGGGCCCGGTGCGTGGTGTCAGGGGCCAGGGCCGCGTCGCGGCGGAGCACGTCGCGCGACACCCTCGCGCGCGCCCTCGCCTCGGAGAGCGCGTCGGTCACGGGTTCTCGGGGTCGAGCAGCGTGCGGTGCAGGTTGGCGAGCTCGGTGCGCGCGCCGCCGACCCTCGCGCGCCAGAGCTGCGACGAGCAGAGGTTCGCGCCGCGCAGGTCGGCGTCGGTGAGGTCCGCGGCCTCGAAGCTCGCCTCCATCGCGTCGGCGCGGATGAGCGTCGCCCCCACCAGCGACGCCTCTTGAAACACCGCGCCCTTGAGCACCGCGCCCGTGAGGTCGACCCCCGCCATGCGCGCGCCGCTGAACGATCCCTTGGTGAACACCGCGCGCCCCGCGTTGACGCCCTCCAGCACCGAGCGCTCGAAGCGGGCCGACTCGCCCTTCACCTCGCGCAACGAGGCGCCCGTGAGGTCGGCCCCCTCCGACGCGCGCACGTTGGTGAGCGTCGCGCCGTCGAGCACCGCGCCGCGCAGCATCGCCCCTTCGAGCACCGTGTCGCAGAGCGAGGCCCCTTCGAGGTGCGCGCGGTCGAGCACGGCCCGCTCGAGGTCGGCGCCGTCGAGCACGCACTCGCGCAGGTCGCACGCCGTGAGGTCGGCGTCGATGAGCTCCGCGCCCGCGAGCTTCGCCTTGAAGAAGCGCGCGCCCCGCCACGACGAGCGCTGCGCGAGGGCGCCCTCGAAGTCGGCCTCCATCGCGTCGACGCCCGCGGCGGTCACCCCCTCGAGGTCGGCCTCGCGGAACGACGCCCCGCTCACGTCGGCCTGCGTGAGGTCGGCCTCGCTCATCACCGCGCCGTCGAACTTCACGCCCTTGAGCACCGCGCCCGCGAGCCGCGCGCCCATCAGGATCGCCCCGCTCAGGTCCACCCCCGTGAGGTCGACGCCCGTGAGGTCGACGCCCGTGAGGTCTGCCCCGGTCAAGGGCTGCTCGTACGCGCGGTGCCAGAGCACCTGCTCCCGCGTGAGCGCCGTAACCTCGGGGGTGTCGTCCTCGTCGGAGCCATCGCCAGGAAGGGGCTCGTCCGGAAGCTCCCTCAATTCCTCAGGCACCTCGACGCCGCCGGCCTCCATCGCCGCGCGCACCTCGGAGGGCTGCTGCGCCGGCGGGGTCTGCGCCTCTCCGCGGGCCATGGCCTCGACCTGGGCGATGATCGCCGCGTGCGACGCGGGGTCGGCGGGCGCGCCGTCGTCGCCCTCTCCCGGGCCGTCGAGCTTCAACTGCACCGCGAGGCTCGCGAGCACCTCGGCCGAGGTGGGCGCGGGCAGCGCGGGGGCCTCGTCGTCGGGGGGCTCCTCGGGCTCGAAATCGAGCTCTTCTTGAACCTCCTCGGCCTTCTTTCGGTCGAGCCACGCGCGGTAGTGCGCGAGCGGGTGCTCCTCGTCGATGGGCTCGTGCACGAAGAACATCGTCGCGAGCGCTTCGAGCTTCTCGTCGACGCCCTCGATGAGCCCGCGCCACACGCACTGGGCCTGCATCGACTCTCCGTCGAGGGTGACGGTGTCGAGCACCAGAGACACCTCGGCGAAGCTCTCGGGGTCGCCCGCGCGCTCGACGAAGCAACGCGCGCGCAGGCCCGGCAGCTTCGAGAGCACCTTGCTGCGCTTCGGGCAGAGGTGCTGCAGGCCCACCTCCTCGTCGCCGCGCCAGTAGCCGTCGGGGAGCTGCTGCGACGCGGGGGCGGCGTTGTAGTAGCCGTAGTCGAAGTCCTCGGGGAACCACGGCCAGCGGGTGTGCCGCCACCGTGCGTCGTAGGTGCCCGCGCGGCGCGTGCGCTCGGGCCACCCTGGGTGCAGCGGGGCGAAGCACGCGGGCGGGGGCCGGTCGCCCTGCGAGGTCACGGGCTGCCCGGGGTCTTCGAGGTTGGGCAGCGGGGTGAAGCGACGGCCGTCGCGCTCGACGGGAGAGAGCCCGGCGCCGACGGGGTTGTAGGGGTGACTCGCCCCGCCGAAGGCGCGCTCCCAGCGGATGGGCATGGAGACGAAGGGCCGCGGCTCGGTCATCGCGCCGAAGGACCCCCACTCGCGGTCGCCGAAGACGGCGATGGAGCGCACCACGGGCCCGACGCGAAAGCCCGCGAGCACGCTCCCCGCGGGCTCGGCGCCGGGGGCGTAGGCGCTGCCCGCGAAGAAGCACTCTCCCCGGGGCTTCATCACGGCGAAGTCAGAGTCGAGGCGGAGCGACTGCTCGGCGTCGTCGTCCCAGTGGACGGGGCCGGTGGTGGTGACCTGCTCGGCGGCGACGGTGGCGACGCCGTCGTGCACGAGGTCGAAGGTGGCCTTCACCAGCACCATCAGCGCGGGCGCGGGGGGCCGCACCTGCCACGGGAGGAAGCCGAACTCGAAGGGGGTGTCTTTGTAGACGCGCACGGCGGGGGGAGGGCGTCAGCCCATCACGATGACCGAGGCCTGGCTCGGCGCGACCTGCATCCCCGCGGGGGCGTTGGCGCTCATCCCGTTCTGCGCGGTGGGCTTCAGCACCGTCACGATCTGCGCGCCCTGGCACTTCACCTTCATCGCGCCCATGCGGAACGAGGTCTTGTTCATGTTCACCTGCGACATCATCCCGAAGAGCGTGCCGGCCTCGTCGCCCTGCGAGCGCGACACGCTCGACGACTTGGTCACCGCGTCCTTGCCGCAGATCTTCACCTTCGAGGCCGTGCCCGAGGCCTGCATCACCATCGAGATGTTCGGGTACGGGATCGGCACGAAGGGCGCGGGCGGCGCCGGCGTCTTGCACACGTCCGGGAACGCGAAGCACTGCCCTCCACCCTTCGACGACGCTGGGAACATCCGTCTCTCTCCTACGCGAGGTAGACCTTCTCGCCCTTGACCTTCACGTCTTCGCGGGCCTTCACCAAGGCCCTCTGCCCGAGGATGTGCACCGCCCGCTCGGCCACGAAGCGCAGCCGCCCCGCCCGCGTCTGCGACAGCTCCTCGGCCTCGCGGAACACGTTCTTCGCGTGCTCGATCACCCGCTCGGCGCGCGTCTCGACCACCCCCGCGAGGGTCTTCACCCGCTCGAAGGTCGCCTTGAGCGTGCGCCCCTCCACCGCCGCCTCGCCCACCTTCGCGCGCAGCGTCTCGGCCCGCACCTCGACGCCCTCGGCCGCGATGATCCGCACGCTCCCGTGCGGCGCGCGCAGCTCGAGGTCTCCCTCGGGCGCGCAGATCACCGTGAGCTTCTGCGCGGTGTGGTGCTCGAACAGCAACCGCCCCGCGGCGTCGGTGACCCGCAGCACTTCGCCGGCGCCGTCGCCGTCGGCCACCAGCGCGGCGCTCACCCCCGTCTGCGTGGTGAGCACCGTGGCCTCAGGCTCGGCCTCGGCCACCGCGACGGTGGGAGCCTCTCTCGCGGGCGCGTCGCTCACAGCGAGGGCGATCCTGCCAGCGCGCTACCAGCGGATCAATGGGCTCACACCGCGATGGGCGTGAGGGCGTCGTAGAAATCCCCGAGCCGCGGCGCGACGTGGCTCCACCCGCCCTCTTCGCGCTGGGCCCACACGCCCGTCGACGGGACCCACCGCACCACGCGCCCGTCGTGAAAGCGCGCCACCATCCACGCCGTCACGCCCTCTTCCTTGCGGGCGCGGGAGAAGCCCTCGGCCAGGGCCGCGTCGAGGTCGTCGAGCTCGGCCTGCGAGGCCGCCGTGAGCAGCACCAGCGGAACCCCCTCCAGCGTCGCCTCGACGGGCATCGACCACCAGCCCGCGAGCACCTCGACCAACTCGCGGTCCACCACGCCCGCCACCGCGGCGCAGCGCGGGAGCTCCGACGGAGCGCGGGGCATGGGCCGCCACGCGACGAGCCGTCTTCGTCGGGGCCGTCGATCTCACGCGGAGACGGTCGCTGGGGTCGTGCTCCGCCCCGCGGCGAGCCGCGCATCGCCTCCGGCGCACGTAGCGCGAGGAAGCGCCTCCACGCCTGCGCCGCGTGCCCCTCGTCGACGGCGGCGCTCACGCCCACCCCCTCTGCCTGGACTTGGACAGCGCTCGCGCATTGGCCTCTACAATACACAGCGATGAGCGAGGTGAAGGCCGAGCGAGTGCTGCCCACGGGGCAGAAGGCTGCGCGTGGTGCGGGGCGACATCACCCGCGAGGCGGTCGACGCCATCGTCAACGCGGCCCAACGGGTGGCTCGCCCGCAGGGCGGCGTGGCCGGGGCGATCTGCGGCGCGCGGGCCTCGACCTGCTCGAGTGCGACGCCTGGGTCGAGCGCCACGAGCTCCGCAACGGAGAGGTCCTCGCCGTCTCTCGCGGCTACGCCCTGCCCGCGAAGCGGATGATCCACGCCGTCCGGGCCACATCTGGCACGGCGGCGCGACGATCGGCGAGCCCGAGGAAGCTCCGCGCCGCGGTGAGCAACAGCCTCGACGCGGCCGAGAAGCGCCTCGACGCGAAGTCCCTCTCGATCCCGGCGATCAGCTCGGGGATCTTCGGCTTCCCGAAGGCTCTGCGCCGAGGTGATGGTCGACGCGGCCCTGAGTGGTTCGCCGCGCACCCGGGAGCGCGCTTCAGGAGCTTGCGCTTCACCAACATCGACGACCCGACAGTGTCGGTCTTCTACGACGAGGTCGAGCGCCGCCTGGGGTGAGCGCTCAGCGGTGGCCGAGGGCGTCGGGGGCGAGGGGCTCGACCATGGCCACCCGGTCGAGGTGGATCACCCAGCGCGCGGCGTCGCCCTGCCCCGAGCGGTCGGCCGTGAGGATCACGCAGTGGCCGCCCTTCGGAGAGGGATCGACCCGCTGCGGCCAGGCCTCGATGATGCGCGCGGTCTCGGTCTCGGTGTGACGGCGGAGCACGACGCGCACGGGAACGCGCGTCTGGATCGCGCTCACCAGCGAGGTGAGGGGGTTCAGGGTGGCGGGGGCTCGGGTGTTCAACGCCCGTTCATCATGGACCGCCCCTCCGCGCAGGTCGATCTATCGCCCGATTCTCCAGGTGTTCGACGAGGGCCGAGGGCGTTACCCTCGGGGCCAACCTACCCGGGGGAGTGTACCGATGAGGGAAGTCACCTCGCTCCGCTTCGCGCTCCGCGCGGCTGACGTCGACGACGCGCGGGTGTGGTCCGTCACGCGGCGGGAGCCTCGGGAGAACGACCCCCTCGACGGCGTCGCGGTGCGCGCCACGCGCGACGCCCGCGCGCTCACCCTCGCGCTGCTCCACGCCCCCGCGCGGCCGAAGGAGCGCGACCTGTCCGAGCTCGCCGAAGTGATCCGCACGGCGCTCGAAGAGGAGCTCGACCGCGGCGCGCCCCCGACGGTGAAGGCGGTCACCCCGCTCGCCCTCGCGGCGGCCTTCGAGCGCGTGGGCTTCACGCGAGAGCGCCACGACGACGCCCACGCCACGCTCGGCTGGTCGGCCCAGTCCTCCGTCGACCTGCCGAGGCGCGTCGGCGTCGGGATGTCCGGCGGAGGCCTACGTGCCGCGGGCCACGCGCTGGGCGTGCTCGAGGGGCTCCACGCGGTCGGGCTCGAAGAGAACGTCAAGGTCCTCACCGCCGTCTCGGGCGGCTGCCTCACCGCGGCCCTCTACGCCCTCGGCCGCGCCCGCGGCTTCGGCTTCGACGTCATCGCCTCCGAGGTCGACCACGCCCTCCGCGACGCCGACATTGACGTCGACCTCAGCGAGAGTTCGCTCCAGCGCCGCTTCGCCGACGTGCTCGACGCGCGCCTCCGCCGCCTCACGAAGGGCAGCTCGCCCGCGCTCGGCGAGCTCTGCGCCGCGCGCGCCGTCGAGGAGGTGATCTTCCAGAGCTGCGAGGTGACGCAGGGCCAAGCCTTCACCTTCGCGGCGCGCGCGGGCGACGACGACAGCACGGGCCCCCGCAGCGGGTCGTCTACGCGCGGGGCCGTGCTCTCCCCGAGCGCGGTCGCGTGGGTGCGCGTGGCCGACGCCGTGGCCGCGTCAGCGTGCTTCCCCGTGGGGATGGAGCCCTACCTCTTCCCGGCGGCCTTCGCGGGCGGCGACGCCTGGCTCGCGCGCGCAGCGTCTTCTCTCCGCCCCGAGGCCGCGGAGTGGTTCTCCGAGGGCGCGCCCCTGGTCGACGGCGGGGTGTTCGACAACCAGGGCATCGACGCGCTCCAGAAGGCCATGGCGCGCAGGTCTCCCGACCTCGACTGGATGGTGGTCTCCGACGCCGACCGGCCGCCGACCGACGCCTCGTTCACGCCCACCGCGAGCGTGTGGGCGGCCGGCGTCGCGCTGGTGCTCCTCGTCCTCGGCCTGGGCGACGTCGCCCTGCGGCTCTGGTGGAACCCGCGCTTCCCCGTGGAGCTCGCCGCCCTCGTCGCGCTCGCGCTCCTCGTCGCGCTCGCGCTGCCCCTCGTCGCCGACCACTTCGGCGCGCGCCTGCTCCCCTCCGCGCTGGTGCGCCGCGGCGTCCTCCGAGGGAGCGTGATCGACGCGATCGAGCTCCGCGCGCGCACAGCGAAGGTGCTCCTGCTCAGCACCTTCATGCAGCGCATCCGCGCGCAGAACTACGAGCGCCTCCTCGGCCGCGAGCGAGACGACCGCGGCCACCGCGCCGACGCCACCGCGGCGATGCTCACCGACCTCCTGCGCTACGGCGAGGGCGCGAGGCCCGCGGGGCCGCGGAGCCGCCAGCGCGCGCTGCAGCGTGCGCTCGTCGCGCGCGCCGAGGTCATCGACGCGGTGAAGCGCGCCCTCACCGTGCGCACCACGCTCAAGCTCCACGGGGCCAACGAATGCGCCGACGACCTGCGCCTCGTGGGCAAGGCCACCCTGGTGGCGAAGCTGATCAGCTGGTTGGAGACCACGCCGAGGGTGCGCACCCGCGCGGCGCGAGGGCTGCTCACCCGCGCGTACGTGGAGTGGGACGGCGTCGCGGCGAAGCGGTCTGCGCCGTCGGGCCGCGAAGAACGGAGCTAGGATCGCCCCCGCTATGACGTGGGAGACCCTCTACGACGCCTTCGACCCTGAGCTCCCGGTGGTCAACCGCCCCGAATGGCGCGTCGCGCGGACGCAGGGGCCGACGGAGCGGATCGCGCGTTGGATGGACCTCCCGAAGGGCACCCCTCAAGTGCTCCTCACCGGGACGCCCGGCAGCGGAAAGAGCACCGAGCTCTACCGCCTCGCGGAGGCTCGCGCCGACAAGGAGTTCGTCGTGCTGCTCGACCTCGACCGGCACTTCACCGAGGTGGTGGGCGACCCGACGGCGCTCCAACGGGTCGCGGCGTGGGAAGTGTGCTTCCTCGCGGTCCTCGCGCTCGTCCGCGCGGGTGAGGACGCGCTCGGGCTGCGGTTCGACACCGAGAAGCGCGAGCTCGGTGCAGCGTGGAGCCGCATCGCGAAGTCGAGTCAGACCCCCGAGGCTTCAGACCTCGACGTCGGTGCGCTGCTGCGCTCCATGGCCGTGTTCGCCTCGGGAATCGCGGTCGTCGCGGGCGCCGCACCCACCGCGGGCGCGGGCGCCGTGGTCCTCTCGCTCCTGGCGGGCGCCAAGGAGGCAGGGATGGGCTTCCGATGGAAGCTCCCGATCGGCCTTGGTCGACGCGCCCTCCCCGACCAGGACGAAGACCTCCAGGGCCTCGTGCTCGTGGTCAACCGCGTCCTCGGGCGCATCCAGAGCGCGCATCGCGCGGTGCTCCTCATCATCGACGGGCTGGACCGGATCCGAGAGCTCACCCAGGCCCGCGCGCTGTTCGTCGACTCGACGATGCTCGCCCGCTTCTCCTGCCGACTGGTCGTGTGTGGCCCCTACGCGCTCCGTCATCGCCCGGAGCTGGCCCAGGTGCGCGGGTTTCGCCCGTTGACCCTGGTGAACGAACCCGTGGTCGACCAGCGAGAGCCTTGGAAGCACGGCCCGGGCATCGCTGTCTTTCACGCCCTGTTCGAGCGCCGCGCCGCCGAGGCGAAGGGGTTGATCGCCGCGCCTCTCCTCGACCGCCTCGCCTACTACTCGGGCGGGAGAGCGCGAGACTTCGTGCGTCTGATCCGGATGCTCGCGGAGCGCATGATGCTCGACGACGCCGAGACACCGACGGAGTCGCACGTCGACGACGTCCTCGACGAGGCCCGCCGGCTGCGTGAGACGGGGCTCAACCGCAAGCACATCCGGGTCTTGAACGATCTCGCGGCGGACCCGCTGCGGCAGATGCCCGACGACCCCGCCGCGTGGGACCTCCTCCAATGGGACTGCGTCCTGCCGTACCCCGACGGCTCGGAGTGGTTCTTTCCTCACCCGTTGCTCACCCTGAACCTCCTCCGGCCGTGGCCACCTGGATCGACCGCGTAACCGCCGCCGTCCGTCGCTCGACCGCGGGGCTCCTGCTCCTCGTCGAAGACGCCTCGGACGCGCACCTCCCTGCGCTCCTCCGCACGCTGCGGCCGCACGAGCGCGTCTCGGTCTGCCTCGACCCCGACGACCTCTGGGCTGCGCCCGAGGGCAGCGTCGTCGTGTTCCTCCCCCTCGCAGAGCACGGCCACTCCCTCAACGCAGCGCGGCCGCGCCTCGCGAACCAGAGGCTGCGCGTCGTTCTCTGGTGCAACCCCGGCGTCAGCGCCGCGCTGTTGAGGGCCGCGCCCGACGTCTTCGACTGGATCTCGCACCGCGTCGAGTGCTCGAATGACCTCCCGCCGCAGCTCCTACGCGGCGTCGAAGCGGCTCGACGGGCTGGGGTTCAGGGCGTCGTCGTGCGCGGCGTGCCGTCGAGCGACGAGTGGCCTGACGAAGCCGTCGAGGCGTGGGAGGCGAGGGGCTGGTCCTTCGGTGAGTGGCGCCGCGAACACAGCGAGGGCGACCTCGGAGCGCCCGATGCCGAGGTGGTCTGGGTCGACGGCGTGGGCGACCTCGACGCGGTGCGGATCGCGCTCGCGATGAACGACGTGTCTGCTCTGACCGTCGCGCCCGTCGCTGGTGCTCGCTCGCCGGGGTGGTGGTCCCTCGATGGCCAGGTGCTCCCGCTGCGCGCCGCGCTCGCCCTCGCGCGGCGATCCATCCCCGATGGCGCCGTTGAAGCCGTCGCGCTCTGCGGGGGAGAGCGTGAGGCCGTCACGCTCCTCACCGACTGGCTCCGCGCACGGAAGACGAAGCGAGCGCTCCCGCAGACGTTCTGGGCGAGCGACGATCCCGCCGCGTGGCTCGCGCGGCGAGCGCTCCAACGCGGGGAGATTTCCCCCGATTCGGTCGCCCTGGGCGACGCGCCATCACCAGCGCTCCGTGGGCTCTACGACCACGGCGCCGTGAAGCGCGCGGAGTCGTCGATCATGCGCGCTGTGCTCGTCGACGCGACGGATGAAGGCGCCAGCGCCGACGAGGTGCGGTGGTTCGTCTCGCGATGGCGCCTCCCCGACGAGGCCTTCACGGAGCGTCCGCCCCTCGACACGGCGCTCGCGCTCGCGCTCCTCGAAGGCCATCTCCGCGCGTACGGGCCAGCGCGCCCGCCTCCGGAGCCCATCGCCTCGGCGGCCCTCCCCGCGCTCGAACCGTCGCTGCGTGGAGAGCTCGCCGAGAGGTGGGGACCTCGAATGGCGCCCAACTCGCTCCAGTCGCTTCTCGATGAAGCCACCATGACGGAGGAGTCTGGTTCGTTGCGGCGGGCCGAGGCGCTCTATCAGGTCGTCGCAGCCGTGGGATTCGCGCACCACCTCAACCTCCAGGCGATGGCGATGATCGGCCGCGCGCGCGTCTGCCGATCGCGAGGGCGCTACGGCGTAGCGGAGGATCTGCTGCGCGACGTCGTTGACGAACAGCTCGACCGATCCGCTCTCGTCGCGGCGCGAGCGCATGTCGAGAAGGCCCGCTGCGCGACGCTCAGAGGTGATCCTGACGCCGCCATCTCGTACGTCCTGCGTTTCATCAAGGCAACAGACCACGGGAGGGCCCAACCTGACGACGAGGCCCACGCGCTCCTCGGGGCAGCAAGGAACCTCCAAGGAAGAGTCGAGGCGGCGTTCAAGACACTCGACAACGCCCCCACTCGAGCCCGCACCCCGGAGTGGTTCACCGTCCGCGCCGAGGCGCTGCTCCTCGACGGCCGCGCGCGAGACGCCGTCGCGTCGTGCGAGGCAGCCCTGGAGCGCGCGAGGGACAACTCCCTCGATCGGGCCGACGCGCATTTGATGATGGCGAGGGCGCTCGTCGAGCTCGGCGACTACGCCAACGCTCAGACCCACGCCGAGGCCGCGCGAGCGATCTGGACGGCGCGAGAGCTCGACAACCCTCACCTCCTGGGTCGCTACCATCGGGTCGTCGGTGAGGCCCTCCTCCGCGGCGGAGAGCACGTCCGGGCCTTCGCCGAGCTACAGCGCGCCTACGAGCTGCTCCGCGAGGCCGTAGGCGCGTATGACCACCCCGAGGTCTTCGAGGCCCACCTCGCCCTCAAGGCCATGCCCGCGCATCGCAAGTCTCCAGGGCCTGAGCTCGCCTTCGAGGCCCTCCGCCGACGGCTCGGCGACGCCCACCCGATCGTGCGCCGCTGGAAGGAGCGCCTCGCCGACTGTCCGGCGACGGGCGCTCTACTTCCCGGAAGGTAGCGCGTACTGTCCCCTCACCATTGCCCCTGCCTTCCCGAAGGTAGCGTACCGTCCCCCCCACCATTGAACGCCCGTCCCCCACCAGGGAACGCCCTGCCCCCCACCAGGAACGCCCCCGTCCCCCACCATTGCGCCATAGGGACCGTGGGGACCATTGACTGCCCCGTCCCCCACCAGGGACCGCCCCCGTCCCCCCCACCATTGAGCCTACCGTCCCCCCACCCTCTCCTCCCCCATCTCTCCCCCCTCGCCCGCTCCCACGCGAGGAGACTCCGCTTCTGCTCCGCGCTCCCATCGGTACCGGTGGATCACCCTGCTCCGTTGGATCACCCGATGACACGGGATCAGCACCGACACCGGGCCCGTTCCCACCGCGGCCCCCACCGCGCGTGACGCCGACGGCTGGCCCAACCGCCCGCGCCACGTCTCCGTAGCTCACCACGCCCCTGGCGGGATCCGCAAGAGCGCCTCCCACACCTTCATCTGAAAGTTCCGTCCCCCGCACGTCGAGCGTGAACGCTTCGTCCTTCGCGCCCGCCGCGAAGGCGAAGGCCCTGCGCGCCACCTCCTGCGCCCCCTGCGCGTCCTCCTTCATCACCGCGGCCACGTCTCCCGAAGCCTCCGCGCATCGCGTCGAGCTCGCGCTCCGACCCCAGCGAGAGCCAGCACACTCCCACGTCGGTCCACCCCACGAGCGCGATCCCGAAGGGGCTCTCGCTCAGCCCGTGACGCACCGTCACCCCCTCGCCCCGCCGCCACTCGCCCGGGGTCATCCCCTCGCAGGCCACGAAGAGGTCGTGCAGCCGCCCCGGCCCCGACAGCCCCGCCGCCAGCGCCGCGTCGAGCACCGTGCGGTCGTCGTCCAGGAGCCGCCGCGCCTCCACCAAGGCCAGCGCCTGCTGAAAGCGCTTCGGACTCACCCCCACGCCCCGCTTGAACAACCGCTGGAAGTGCCCCGCCGACAGCCCCGCCTCCTCGGCCAGCGCCGTGAGCGACAGCCCCGACGGCCCCGCCGTCACCATCCGCTCGATGGCCCTCGCGACGGGCCGCAGGCTCGCGTCTTCACCGTTCATGGCCGTCACCATCATCCCTCGCCCGCTGGCGCTCCACCCGGTTCCTGCGGTCGCGTGCGGGGCCTTCACGCACCGTTGCCCCACCGCACGCCCGGCACACGCTGTCTCACCGCACATCCCCTGCAATTCCGCGCGAATCGTGGCAGCGTCGCGGTGGACTACGCCTTGCTCATCGCCTTCACGAGAACCGCCATGAAGACCCACGCGCACACCCTCGGGCTCCTGTTCGCCACCGTCACCGCCCTCGCTCCGGCCGCCGCGTCGGCGTGCGGCGGGTGCTTCGCGCCCCCCGAGGTGCAGCAGGTGGTGACCGACCACCGCATGGTCATGGCCATCCACGCCGACGAGTCGATCCTCTGGGACCAGATCCAGTACTCGGGCCGCCCCGAAGACTTCTCCTGGGTGCTCCCCGTGCGCGGGATGGTCGACCTGCAGGTCGCGTCGGGGCGCTTCTTCGACCTCCTCGACGCGAGCACCGCGGTGCAGGTGAGCCCGCCCGCGATCTCGTGCCCGCAGAACTCCCGCGGCCTCTTCGGCGGCGTCGCCGCCAGCGCGAACGACGCCGAGGGAGGCGGTGGCGTGCAGGTGATCTCCACCGCCGTCGTGGGGCCGTATCAGACCGTGACCCTGCGCTCGTCCGACGGAGACGCGCTCTCGAACTGGCTGCGCGCCAACGGCTACGCGATCCCGCAGGCGACGGAGCCCGTGATCCGTCACTACACCGACCTCGGGATGGACTTCGTCGCGCTGCGCCTGCGCCCCGGCGAGGGCGTGCAGTCGATGCAGCCCGTGCGGGTGCGCTTCACGACCCCGTCGCCCGTGCTCCCGCTGCGCATGGTCGCCGCGGGCGTGGCCGACAAGGTGGGCATCTCGCTCTTCGTCTTCGGCGAGGGCCGCTGGGAGGCGATGAATTTCCCCAACGCCGCCGTCGACCGCTCGGCGCTCACCTGGGACTTCAACACCAACCGCAGCAACTACCCGCAGCTCTTCACCGCCGCCGTTCGCAACGCCGAAGGCCGCGGCTGGGTGACCGAGAGCGCGTTCATCACCGACCGCGTCGCGTGGCAGTTCAGGAACGACGACGAGGCCTACGCCGACTGGCGCGTCGCCACGAACGGGCTGTCGCGCCCGTGGGTGACCCGCCTGCGCACCGACCTCCCGCTCAACGCCATCGACCGCGACCTGCAGCTCGCGTCGTCGTCGGGCGGCACGCTCGAGACCTTCGTCATCGCCGCGCGCGGCCTCAACGCGCCGCCCTGCCCCACCGACGACGGCTTCTACGCGGGCACCACGGGCTCCTCCGCGAGCTGCTCCACGCGCCCCGGCGACGCGTCCCGCGGCTACGGCTGGCTCATGGCCGTGGGCCTCGCGGCGATCCCGCTCGCGCGTCGTCGCCGCCGCTGACCCTCAGCCGGCCTCGCGCACCATGGCCTCGATGCGCCCGAGCGCGCTCTCGACCACGTCGGCCGAGGGGCCGAAGGAGAAGCGCACGTGGTCGCGAAAGCGCGACCCGCGGCCCACGCGGCGCTTGCCGGGGTTCACGTCGAAGAACTCCCCGGGCACGGTGATCACCTGCCGGTCGAGGGCCGCGCGAAAGAAGCCCATGCCGGTGTTGAGCGGCTCCGGGAGCTCCGCCACGGAGCCCCAGCCGTAGAACCCCCCTTCGGGCGCCACGTCGAAGCGCACGCCCACGGCCGAGAGCCGGTCGATGAGCGACGCGCGCTTCGCCCCGAAGGCCCGCTGGATCGCCGCGGTCTCCCTCCGCGCGTGGTCGGCCGTCACCACCGCGCAGGCCGCGCGCTGCATGGGCTTCGACCCGCCGCCGTCGAGGAAGGAGCCCGCGCTCCCTACCGCGTCGATGACGGGCTTGGGCGCGACCGTCCACGTGATGCGCCAGCCGGGGTAGCGCCAGTTCTTGGTGAGCCCGTCGAAGATCACCACGGGGTCGCGGTCGACGTCGTCGACGTACTCCGCGGCCGAGACCATGGGGGCCTCGGCGCCGGGCTGGTTCCACACGTAGTGCGAGTAGAACTCGTCGACGAGGAGCGCGCAGTCGTACTCCCTCGCGATGGACACCCAGCGCGAGAGGTCGTCGCCCGAGACGAGCTTGCCCGTGGGGTTGCAGGGGTTCGACAGGAGCACCGCGCCGAAGCCGCGGCCCACGATCTCGCGCTCCAGCGCGTCGGGGGAGAACTCGTAGCCCTTCTCGCCCTCCAGCAGGATCGGGATGGGAGAGAACAGACGGAACACGTCGAGGAGCTCCTCGTACGCGGTGTAGTCCGGGAGGAAATGCCCGAGGTTGATGGTGCCCAGCGCCGCCGCGGCGCGCGCGAGGGAGACCCGGCCCCCGCCCGAGATCGACACGTTCTCCGCGGAGTACTTCGACCCGCGCCCCCGGCGGTACAGCTCGTTGTACATCGCCGCGACGCTCTCCCGGAGCTCCCACAGCCCGGGGACGGGCGCGTACTCCTGGTCGTCGAGGGAGATGGTCAGCCCCTCGACGCGGGCGGGCGCGCCGGGCAGCGGCCCCGTCTCGGGCTGCCCCTGGCCGAGGTTGCACCAGCCCTCGGCGCCGAAGCGAAAGCCCATCTTCTGGGCCTCGGTGGTCACGTAGATCACGCCCGTGCGGGGCACCGGGCGGAACGCGGTCAAGCCTGTGTCGCTCACGGCGCGCGAGGATACGCGAACGCGCCCG
Source organism: Polyangiales bacterium (assembly GCA_041389825.1). GTDB lineage: Bacteria > Myxococcota_A > Polyangia > Polyangiales > JAEYZO01. The sequence goes on from JAWKRC010000012.1 coordinate 65,443, forward strand.
ACGCGGAACTCCCTGCTTCGACGGGCGTGGGTTTGACGGCGCGGCGTCGGCCTCCATAGCCTGTGCGCAGCGATGCCCCGCTCCACACGCCCGCCGATGATCGACGTGGATCGCGGGAGCGCGACCGACCCCGCGGTCTCGCGCGACGTCCGCCCCTCGTGGGTGGGGGTGCCCCTCTCGTCGCTGGTGGTGGTGTGGTCCGACGACCTGCGGGAGGTGTGTCTGCGCTTCGAGCTCGACCCCGCGGCGGGCACCGTCACCGTCGGCCGCGGAGAGGCCTGCGACGTGCTCCTGTCGAGCCCTCGCGTGTCGCGCCTCCACGCCACGCTCCAGCGCCGCGGAGAGCGCTGGTGGGTGGTCGACCACGACAGCGTGAACGGCGTGTGGGTGAACGACCGCCGGGTGACCGAGGCGCCCCTCTCCGCGGGCGACCGCGTGCGCTTCGGCTCCACGGTGGTGAAGTACCTCTCGGGCGACGACGCCGAGACGGAGTACTTCTCGGCGATCCGCGCGGCGATGGTGACCGACGGGCTCACCGGCGCGCTCACCCACGCGGCCTTCCGCGAGCGCCTCGAGGCGGAGTACCGCCGCGCGCGGAGGTACAAGCGGCCGATGTCGCTGGTGATGATCGACCTCGACCACTTCAAGACGGTGAACGACCAGCACGGCCACCTCGCGGGCGACGCCGTGCTGCGCTCCATCGCGGGGGTGGTCTTGCGCCGGGTGCGCCGCGAGGAGGCCGTGGGACGTCTCGGCGGCGAGGAGTTCGCCGTGGTGCTGCCCGAGACGCCGCTGCAGGGCGCGCGGGTGCTGGCGCAGGACCTCCAGCGGCGCATCGCCGACGCGCTCAACGTGGTCGAGGGCGCGTCGATCACGGTGACGGCGTCGCTGGGCGTGGCCGAGCTGACCGACGAGATGCGCAGCCCCGAGGCGCTCCTCGAGCGCTGCGACCGGCTGCTGTACGCGGCCAAGGACGCGGGGCGCAACCGGCTGGTGGTCGACGCCCCGGCCTGAGAACTCCTAAACGTACTCTCCCGTCGTGCGGCTGCCGATCCGCGTCGCGCCGCGGCGTTGCTCGGCTTCGACGGGCGTACAGCCCGTCTTCAGCCTCGCGCCTCGCGGCACTCGCGTCTCGATGGCCGCACTCGGTCCGAGTATTTTTAGGAGTTCTGAGCGGGAGGGCTACTGCCCCGGGCGCTGGAGCTGGAAGTTCGGGGGGTCGGGCAGGCGGATCCCCGACGGGGCTCCGTTGGCGCTCCCCGCGCGCTGCTGGGTGGCGCGGCGGGCGGCCTGCTGGGCCTGCTCCTGGGCCTGGCGGGCCTGCTCCATCATCCGGGCCTGCTGGGCCTGGAGGGCGGCGACGAAGTCTCGCACCTGGTTGACCGACGCGATGGGCGCCCGGGCGTCGAGGTGGAAGCGCGCGCCGTTGTCGCCCACGCGCTCGGAGGTGAGCGTGGCGTGCAGGGGGTCGGTGTTCGAGAGGGCGTCGGAGGGCGGCGCGCCGAGGAGGGCCACCACCGCGGCGGGCGAGAGGTGCACGAGCGCGGCGGTGCGCGAGACGCCCGCGTCGGACTCGGAGATCGCCAAGCGGTCGCCCGACTGCGCGGCGGTGTAGCGCGCCACGGGGTCGAGGGCGTCGATGAGGACGAGCACCTCGCCGTCGGGCACGAGGAGCACCGAGCGCTGGTAGTTGCGCCGCACCTCGGCGGGGACGTTGGGGGGCAGCCGCGCGGGGTCGGGCCCGAGGCGCAGGCGGATGGAGCCCTCGGGCATCCCGGGCGTGGGGAGGATGGCGAAGTAGTCGCCGGGGTTCGCGCCCGAGGGCCGCGGGGTGCGCGGGACGGCGTTGACGAGACGACGGAGCTCGGCGATGGCGCCGCGGGCGTCGCCGACGCGGACCACCTCCATGCGCGCGCCCCCGTCTTCGGAGAAGAAGCCCATGGCCCTGTAGCCCGACCGGCGGAAGCCCGTGAGCTCCCGCAGCCCGCGCTGGAAGCGCACCATCTCGGGCCCGAGGAGTTGCAAGACGCGGGGGTCGTCCTCGTCGGCGGCGATGAGGGGCGCGAGGGCGGCGGTGTCGAAGGCCGTGACGAAATACGAGCTGGCCGCGGCGGGCAGGCGCCGGAGCAGCTCGAAGGGCCGCTGGTCGGCGCGGGCCGAGGCCACGAGGGCGCGGGTGCTCGACCCGGTGGCGTTGGTGAACTCGGCCTCGGCGGTGAGTCGGTAGTCGTCCTCGCCGATGGAGAGCGAGCCGTGCAGGCGACTCAGGTCGTCGATGAGCTGCTTGGTGTTCTGCGCGCTGCGGTGGACGGCGTCGTACTCCGCCACGCGCTCGCGGTTGGTGCCCGCGTCGTTGCGCCGCGGGTCTTGCGCCTCGAGGAGCGCGAGCTGCCGCTCGAGCGTCCTGCGCGCGGGGGCGGGCTGCACCGTCACGTCGAGGGCGGAGTCTCCCTCGGGCGCGGTGGCCGCCGCGCGCACGAGCCACCCGGCCATCTCGCGCAGGGTCTCTCGCGGGCCGCACACCATGGCCCACCCCGTGGGGGGCTTGCGGGCGACCCAGCAGGGCCCTCCCGCGCCGGCGTCTCCCTCGGTGGCGGTGGGCTCCCAGAGGCCCGCGGAGACCTCGCGGTACCCTCGGCCCGCCTGCGCGTTCTGGGCGATCTCCATCCCGGGGCGCAGCGGCCAGGCGACGGTGAGGCCGAGCTGACCGGGGGCGCCGTCGGGGTCCCGCGGCGCGAGGATCGCCGCGAAGGGCGCGTCGGGGTCGAGGTCGACGCCGTGCTCGCCGATGCCCGGGGTGAGCCCCGGCACGGCCTGCCCCAGCGCCACGCGGGTCGGTACGCCCGGGGCCACCAGGGTCACCAGCTTTCGCAGGCCCGCGCCGCGAAAGACCATCAGCGCGTTGCCGGGGGGCGCCGGCAGCGGCCCGGGCGTCGCGGCGGGAGAGCCCGCGTCGACGCGGGCGGGCGGTGCGGGTCGAGCCGGGGGGTCTTTCTGGCAGGCGAAGGTGAGCGCGGCGGCGGCGAGCAGCCCCCGACGCCGGGTCCGGTGCGTCATGGCCGGGCGGCGTAACACCACCCGGCGGTGCTTGTCACCCTCGCGCCCCTGTGAGCTTCACGGGCTGCAGCCACGGGTCGTCGTCGCGCCAGAGCGATCGGATGAGCTGCAGCGACACCACGGGGATGATGATGAAATACAGCACCGTCACGACGAGCGACCCGAGGTCGGCGCGCACGAACACGATGGAGTGGTGCGCGAGGGTCATCACCAGCGCCACGCGCCAGAAGGGCACGCCCCCGATGCGTCGTTCGGGGAAGAGAAGCAATCGAACCACGACCCCGAAGATCGCCCCGAGGAGAAGTCCAAGGACGATCTCGCCGATCTCTCCGGCGATGAAATAGCCGTCGACCAGCATCGCTCCCGCGGTGCCTCCGCCCGCGCGCACGAGGGCGTCGTTCAGCATCTCTCGCGTCAACCACGAGGAGACGTTGAACCAGGTGCTCTTCTCGGGGATCACCTGCTGCGGGAGCACCCAGAGAAGCTGCTGCATGACGAACTCGGCGCCGAGCTGGGCGCCCGTGGCGTCGACGTAGGTGACCCCGTAGTGCTCCTTCACGAGCATCGAGGCGCCCTCGGCGGAGCTGCCCTCGGCGTCGCTGCGCTCCTCGTAGCCCTCGAAGGTCATCGTGATCGCCTCGTCGAGGGGGCGATCTTGCACGCCTCGGTAGACGCCGAAGAGGTTGAAGAACGCGAGGCCCACGAACGCGAGGACGGCGAGCCAGCGCCACTTGAGCGGCCCGACGAGCCAGTCGGCCACGCAGAGGCTCACGAAGAAGGTGAGGGCGACGCCGGAGCGGGCGCCGCCGATCAGGACGACCAGCGCCGCGGGGAACAAGGTCGACGCGGCGATGGCCCCATAACGCTTCTGGGAGATCATCCGCGCGAGCACGGGCCGCTGCCGATGCCGAGGGCCATCGTGGGATAGAGCCAGACCTTCGAGAGCACCTGGTCGACCACGTAGCTCGCGCCGCCGAGGCTTCGGTCGCTCTGGACCGCGACATGGCCGGCCTGCCACGCGGCCCCGTAGTTGGCCTGGGGGAGGATGTGCCCCGTGCTGGCGACGCGCCCGACGATGGTGGCGACGGGCACGATCAGCCCCAGCAGGATCAGCGTTTGACCCTTGGGGAAGGTCAGCTCCGCACTCTCGGGGCGCGCGGGGAAGGCCCGCGGGCTGACCGTGAAGTAGGCCGCGCCGAAGGCGGCCATCAACAGGGCGTGGAGGTACTGGATGTGGGTGACGGTGTCGACCCGGAGGCGGCCGAAGTGGTGCCAGGCCACCTCGAGGTTGACGCCGTGTACCCAGCTCGCCGCGGGGAGGATGTAGAAGTTCGCGAAGACGACGAGGACGGGCAGGAGGGGGTTCGACAGGCGGACGCCGTTCTCTGGATCACGCCAGATCAACATCGCCAGCATGCCGCACCAGACGAGGCATTCGGCGAGGTAGCCCGGGAGGACGGCCAGCCGCTCGGGCGTCGCGCCGAGGACGAAGTACAGGAGGTAGCCGACGAAGATCAGCCCCACCGGCGTGAAGCGGCGCAGCCCTCCGGGCGCCGCCCCGTCACCGCTCTGCCCCGCTACGACCTCGACGCTCACCCTTCGACCTCGCCGCGCCCCGGCCGACGCTCAGGTCGGGCTCCGCGGGGTCAGCAGTGGGTTGTGCCGCGCCTGAGCGACGTTCACCAGTTGACGCGGGCCCCGAGCCAGGCCTCGAAGCGCGTCCACGCGATGGACTGGCCGGGCTGGCCGTCGAGGCCCGTGGCCTGACCGAGGCGCACGTCGGAGATGTTCGACATCCCACGGAGCGTGAGGTTGATGCCGAAGACGTTGCTCACGCGGTACTCGCTGAAGACCGTGCCGTCGACGCGCACCGCGGTGAAGCTGCCGTCGACCGGGTCGAAGCCCGTGCCCGTCGTCGTGCGCGAGCCGTCGCGGTTGGCCACGTAGCCGTACTGGTGCAGCCCCACGCCGCCGTCGACGGAGACCAGCACCCGGCCCCCGAAGTTGTGCGACCAGGTGAGGTAGCCGCGGTTGCGGATGTAGAAGTTGCCGAAGAAGCTGTTCTGCACGTCGCGCAGGAAGCCGACCTTCAGGTCGGCGCGGGGGCCGATGATCCAGCGGAGCTCGGCCTGCCCGATGACCGTGTCGACGTTGTCGCCGCCCACGAAGAAGCCGCCGTGGTAGCCCACCATCGCGAGGAGGGAGATCTTCTCGGTGAGCAGGCCGTTGAGGCCGAAGCGCGTGCGGAGCGGGTACGAGCTGAACAGCCCCGTCGTCGCCCCCGACGTGTCGATGTAGTTCATGGGCGCGAAGTAGCCCTCCCAGAGGAGGGCCGTCTTCGGGAGGAAGCGCCAGCGCATGCGCGCCGACGCCTGGTGGGTCATGTAGTTGTTGTAGTTGTAGGCGCCGCTGTCGAAGATGTTGACGATGAAGTTGTAGCCGAGGCGGAACTCGAAGATCCCGCGGTTGGGCGCGAAGGCGAGCTCGAAGGTCGCCGTGTTGAAGTTGCGGTTGAAGGTGCGGGGGGTCGACGCGCCCGAGGCGGGGATCTCGTCGCCGGGCTGGATCGTGCGGACGAAGTCGTCGGCGATGACGAACTGCCACGTGCGGCCCGGGAAGAACTCCAGGCGGATCTGGCCCTCGGCGCCGAGGTTGCGCAGGTCGCTGACGCGGGAGCTGCCCGACAGGCCGATCCACTCGTTGTAGGCGAGCGCCGCGCCGCCGCGGAAGTTCACCGTGGGCAGGGCCGTGGGGTTGCTGGCGGAGTTGCGCGAGCGCTCGACACCGAGCGTGGAGAAGAAGAGGCTCGGGGTGACCCGGATGCGCAGGGCCGACGACTGCGTGGCGTCGGGGGGGGCGTAGAAGACGTTGGAGTCGTAGCCGACCTCTGCGCCCACGCCGGGGTGCAGCTCGAAGTTGCCGACGCGGATGCCGCGCCCCTGCGTGAGGGTGCGGTCGGCCAGCCACTGCTGGGCGAACGCGGGCGCAGAAGAAAGAGACAAGAGGGCCCCCGCGGCCAGGGCCCCAAACCACTTGCTGTTCATCGCCTTCAACGCTCCCCTGAGCTCTTGCCCCCGGTCGTCGCCCCTCTGCCGCAGATCAGAGCACCGGACTCGTCACGAGGGGACGGTCGGGCGCGAGGTTGTCAGGCGTGAGGTTCGTGGTGTCGGACTCCGGGATGCTCGGGTCGACCTGCACTACCACCACCGTGCCGCGGTCGAAGTTGCCCGCCTCTTCGCCCACGCACTGCTGCGCCTCGCCGCGGAGCGTGTCGCTGCGCGAGCGCAGGATCGACATGAGCTGGAACTCATGGTTGCGCTGGCCGTCGTTGTTGAGGCTCACGGCGTTCTGGAGCAGCTCCTGGTGCTCACGCGCCGAGCGGAGGGTCACGTCGACCTGCGTCAACCGGTCGTTGAGGCAGTTGGTCTTGATGATGTCCCGGTCTTGACGGGCGCGGTCGAGCAGGTCGCTCACCTGGCGCCGGGTCGTGGAGATGCTCTCGACGATGGTGGTCGACTCACGGAGCTGATCCGCGCCGGAGAGGTTCGCCGTTCGACGGGTGCGCACCTCGGCGTCGTCGCGGCCCGTGACCGGCTGCGCGCGCGCGACGCCCAACGAGAGCGCCACCGCGCACGTGAGACCGAGAACACTGCGTCGCACCGGCCAGTTCATGACTCCATTCCTTTCCCAGGCGATCCCGAGATCGGGGGCCGCCATGCTATCAACGGCCCCAACGCTGTCAACGCTGCGATTCGTGGCGCGCGAGGGGCACTGTCGCTCACCCCCGGCTTTGTATCTCCCCCCTCGCGGGGGATTCATCGCTCGGCCCTGCCGGTCCTCCGCGCCCGATCCCACGGCGCTCAGAGTGTGATGCCGCGGACGCCCACCGCGACGCCTCCCGGCACCGCGCTCACCTCAGGGTGAACGCTCCACCCCAACCGCGGCGCCGCGCCCCTCCCCCGCGCGGTCTCCGGCGCGCCGAAGAGCCACCCCGCGACGCCTCCGCCGATCATCCCGAGCTCGATGGTCGCGACGCGCGCCGACCAGTTGGGGGCCTCCCAGAACAGCAGGAGCCCGAGGCCCGCGCCGAGGAGCCCTCCCGTGACCACGCCGAGGTTCGTCCAGAGCACCCGCGAGGTGGTGGGTTGCAACCGCGAGGCGGTCGCGAACGAGACGGTGGTGCCCAGGGCTGCGCCGATGCCCGCGAAGACCCCGAGCGCGTCGCTCTGCGCCGCGACGCTCGTCAGCCCGCCCAGGGCTGCGCCCCAGACGCTCGCTGACCCGACGAAGGCCGCGCTCCCGGGGAGCGCGTCGGTGAGGGCGCCCAGGCCGAGCCCCACGCCCGCGCCGAGCACGCCCCCCGCGAGGGTCGCCGTCGCGAAGCCCTTTCCGTCCCACCCCTCGGAGAGCAGCCCGTGGAGCCCGAGGGAAGCGCCGCCCATCACCCCCACCACCATCCCCGCGGTGAAGGCCGCGCCCCGGCCCCGACGCGGGCGCCCGCGGTCGACCAGCCACGCGCCCACCGCGCCGAGGCCCGCCCCCGCGAGCGGCGCCCCCACCGCGAGCCGCGGGTCGGCGAGGCCCCCCAGGACATCGGCCCAGCCCCCGACGCCCGCGCCGAGGGTCATCGCCCCCGCGTAGAGGGCCGCGGCCTCGCCCGTCGATCGCCGCTCGCTCGGGGCGGGAGACGACGTCGTCGGGGCGGGCGCGTCGAGCGACGCCGCGACGCGGCGGAGCACGGCCAGGGTCGCGTAGCCGTCGGGGGCCAGTCCCCGGCGGCGGAGCTCGGCGTCGAGGATCCCGCGGGCGTCGGCGCTGCGCCCCGCCACGATGAGCCGGGTCACCTGGTCGATGAGCGAGCGCTCGTAGTCCTCGTCGCTCGGGGGCGGCGGCGGAGCGTCGGGGGCCTCGCGCGTCTGCGCCCGCGCCGTCGCGGCGCACAGGAGCAGCGCGGCGACGAGCGACGGCTTCGACACGCCCGGGCCTCTACCACGAGTCATCAGTGGGTCGGCGCGTGGAGCGCCTGGTCCCAGCTCAGGGCGATGCGCGCGGCGGCGGCCTCGCTCTCTTCTCCGAGGAGCTCGAGCACGGTCTCGGCCCACCACAGCGCCGTGCGGTCGAGGCTCACCTCGGCGTCGACGCCGGCCCACTCGACGTCCCTCGCGACGCGCGCCACGCAGTCGACCGCGGCCACCACCGCCACCAGCGGAGGCGGCGCCGTCGAGCCCTGCTCCTGGTGCGCCCGCACGAGGGTCTGGGTCTGGTCGATCACCTCGGCGAGCTCCACCGCGTCGGCCTCACCGACGGCCCAGCGCTCAAGGGTCGAGAGCGCGTACTCGGGCGTGTCGTCGACCAGCAGCCCCGCGCGCTCCACCGCGTGGAGGGCGACCGACGTCGCCGCGCACAGCGCCCTCACCTCTCGTCGCGGGTCCGGCATCTCGTGCTCTGGTCCAACGCTCATCGGTCACCGCTCGGGGGTCGACGGTGCGATGCAACGAACTCTGCCCCGGCGCCACGCCCCCCGATCAGCCCCCCTGCGCGGCGCCTGCGGTCGCCACGCCGCCCCGTGACGGCGGCGTCCCCGGCTGCACGTCTCGCAGCACCTCTCCGAGCCAGGTCCACCGCCCCCCGAGGAAGGCCACAGGCTCGATCACCGCCGCGCCGCCTTCGCTGCCGCGCAGCTCCGCGCGCCAGAACCGCACCCGCGGCTGTAGCTCCGGCGAGAGCGCGGCCATCCGCGGGTCCATCCCTCCCACGCGGCCCGCGCGCAGGGCCTCTCCCTCGGCGCCCTCGACGCGCACCGTGACCGCACCCCGCAGCGCGCGCAGCGACGCGACCCGCGCCTCGAGGTCGCGCTCGGCCGTCGCGGTCAACCCCTCGACGCGGCGCCGCGCGCCATCAAAGGTCATCGCCAGCTCGACCCGGTCGCGGTCGGGCGTCATCGCGCGCACCATCGCCTCGACCCGCTCGCGGTCCCCCGCGCGAGACTCCCGCGCGAGCTCGGAGAGCATCTCCCGCAGCCCCTCGGCCGTGTCGGGGTAGCGCGACAGCCCGCTGAGCGCGCGCATGATCTCTCGCTGCTCCTCCTCCTCGTTCTCCACCTCGCCGCGGGGCTCGACGCGAGCCACCGCGGGCGCGGGCGTCGACGCGGGCCGGGCCGCGGGGGTCACGGGGCGCGGCGCGGGCGCGCGGCGCGTGCAGGCGGCGGTCGAAGCGAGCGTCAAGGCAGCCAGGGCCATCGAGCGGAGGGTCGTCACGGCGCGCGGGACACTATGGGAAATCCCACACCCTCGCAAAGCCCTACGACACCCGCGTTGACCCGCGCGAGGGGGTGCGCGTAGCTCATCGCCATGACGCCCGCCCAGAGCCTCTGCCGCTTCGTCGACGACTCGCCCGCGCCGCTCCTCGCCGCGCTCACCCTCTCCCGCGCGCTGGAGTCCGCGGGCTTCAAGCGGCTCTCGCTCACCGCGCCGCGGTGGGAGCTCTCCCCCGGCGGGTGGTTCGTGCAGCGCGGCGCCGCGGTGATCGCGTTCCGCCTTCGATCGCCGTCTCCCAAGCGCTTCTCGCTCATCGGCGCGCACACCGACTCGCCGCACCTGCGCCTCAAGCCCCGCGCGGCCTACGTCACCGAGGGCGTGCTCCAGCTCGGCGTCGAGGTCTACGGCGGCGCCCTGTGGAACTCCTGGCTCGACCGCGACCTCGGCCTCGCGGGCGCGGTCTACACCGCCGACGGAGAGGCGCACGCGCTCACCATCCGCCGACCCGTCGCGCGGGTGTCGCAGCTCGCGATCCACCTCGACCGAAAGGCCAACGACGAGGGGCTCAAGCTCAACCCGCAGCTCCACCTCGCGCCCATGTGGGGCCTCGCGGCCTCGGGCGCCGACGCGCAGCGCGACCTCGACCTCGCCCTCGCGCGCGCCGCGGGCGTCGACCCGAGCGAGGTGTGCGCCTACGACGTCTCGCTCTTCGACGTCACCCCCTCGTCGCTCGGCGGCGCGCACGACGAGTTCGTCTTCGCCGCGCGGCTCGACAACCTCGCGTCGTGCCACGCGGGCCTCACCGCGATGCTCGACGCCGCCGACGGAGACCCCGACGCCGCCCCCGTGCTCGCCTGCTTCGACCACGAAGAGATCGGCTCGTCGAGCCTCGACGGCGCCGACGGGACCTTGCTCGACACCGTGCTCGAGCGCGTCTCGCTCGCCCTCGGCGTCGACCGCGCGGGGCACCTCGCGGCCCTCGCGTCGAGCCTGATGCTCTCGGCCGACATGGCCCACGCGCTCCACCCCAACTACGTCGACCGGCACGAGCCGCGGCACCGCCCCGCGATGGGCGCCGGGCCCGTGCTCAAGAGCAACGCCAACCAGCGCTACGCCACCAGCGGGCCCACCGCCGCGAAGCTCCGCGGCCTCGCGAAGCGCGCCGACGTGCCGTTGCAGGACTTCGTCACGCGCACCGACCTCGGGTGCGGGTCGACCATCGGCCCCATCACCGCGTCGCGCCTCGGCGTGCCCGTGGTCGACCTCGGGGCCCCCATGCTCTCGATGCACTCCGCGCGGGAGTGCTGCGCCGCCGAGGACCACGCCCGCTACTGCGCCCTCCTGACCGCACACCTGCGCTCTTGACGCTGGGGCCTCGGGCGCGGTGGGCTTCGCGCCATGCGCTTTCGACCCGGGTGGTTCATCGCTCCCTTGATGGCGGCCCTCGCGGCCTGTGACGACGGCCCCGCGCCCGCCGCCGACGCGGGCCGCGACGCGGCCGACGACATCGCCGACGCTCCCGTGAGCGACGCGTCACCCGACGACGTGGCCGACGCCGCGGTCGACGACGCTCCCGCCGAGGGCGACGCGGGGATCTTCTCGCGCGTGCCGACGTCGCAGACGTGGCCGGTGCAGGGGCTCCACGGAGAGGCCCACGTGGTCTACACCGCCGGGCACGTGCCGCACGTCTACGCGCGCGACCGCCACGACCTCGCGCGGGTGCAGGGCTTCGTCACCGCGCGCGACCGCTACTTCATGCTCGACCTCGCGCGCCGCTACGCGCTCGGGACGCTCTCGTCGCTCCTGGGCGACGCCGCGCTCAACACCGACCTCGAGAACCGCTCGGCGGGCATGGCCTTCGTGACCTCGCAGCTCATGACCGCCATCGACCCCGAGATCGCCGCGGTCTTCGACGCCTACGCCGAGGGCATCAACGACTACATCGCCCAGGCCCGCGAGCGCGCCGTGCCCCTGCCGAGCGAGCTCGCCCTCGCCGGGCCGCTCCTCGGGCAGTCGAACCCGTCGAACCTCATGCAGCCCTTCACCCGGCGAGACATCGTCGCGATGGGCGTGACCTTCCTCTACCAGTCGGGCTTCGAGACGGGAGACATCGACCGCGCGCGCGCCGCGCAGAACCTCCCGGGGGACTTCACGGGCCAGGCCCTCGCCGACCTGCGCCGCGCCGGCGCCCTCGCCGACATCTGGAACCGCCTCGCGCAGCCCGCCCGCGTCTCGTCGGCGCGCGTGCAGTGGGGCACCGAGACGGGCGCCGAGATGGCGCGCGGGATCGTCCCTCCCGGCGCGAGAGACACCGCGCCGCCCGTGGTCGACCGCCCCGCGAACCCGCACGCGATGGACCCGTCAGGGATGCCGCGGGTGAACCGCGCCGCGCTCGACCGCCTCGCCGATCGCCTCGAGCACATGCAGCGACGGATGCTCCGCGACCGCGAAGAAGGCTTCGGCTCCAACGCCTGGGCCGTGATGGGGCGACACACCCGCGACGGCGCGACGCTCCTCTCGGCCGACGGTCACCTCGGGCTCACGATCCCCACGCTCTTCTACCAGATCGGGCTCGACACCTCGGTGCTCGGCGGCGGGGACATCCACCAGATCGGGCTCACGCTCCCGCTGATCCCGCTGCTCGCGATGGGCACCAACGGCCGCGTCGCGTGGGGCTTCACGCAGCTCGCGGGAGACATCACCGACTGGTACCGCGAGGAGATCCAGCTCGACGCGACGGGCGCGCCCGCGCGCAGCCGCTTCAACGGCGAGTGGAGGCCCCTCACCCGCGTGAACGAGGAGTACGTCATCGCGAACGTGCCCGCGCTCATGAGCCGCGGCCGCACCGAGACCCTGCCGCGGTGGACCACCTTCGACGGCCGCTGGATCGCCTCGGTCGAGGGCCGCACCGTCACCGCGACGGAGACCCTCAACCCCGGCGAGACGCGCGTCTACACCATCGGCGGCTACGTCGTGCCGCGCGACATGGACAACGACGGCACCATCACCGCGGTGAGCTTCGACTACGTCGGCCTCGACCCCGCAGACTCGTTCAAGGCCTACGACGGCTTCGGTCACTCCACCACCGTCGACGACTACCGCCGCGCGTCGCGCGGGCTCGTCGCGACCTCGCTCAACCAGGTCGCCGCCGACAGCACCGGCAACGTCTACTACGCAGGCTGGCAGGCCGTCCCGTGCCGCACCTACCTCGCGCGCAACATGGACCGCACCTGGGCGCCCGGCGCGAACCCCGCCCTCCTCCTCGACGGCACGCGCTACGGAGGCTTCACCATCCCGGTCACCAACGGGATCATCGACGAGTCCATGAGCGGCGACCCCTACCGCTGCGTGGTGCCGCAGGACCGCACGCCCGCGGCGCGCAACCCGACGCGGGGCTTCGTGGTCACCGCGAACAACGAGCCGGGCGACATCACCGGCGACGACGACCTCACCTCGGAGCCCTTCTACATCGGCGGCCCGTGGAACGACGGCTACCGCGCCGCGCGCATCGAGGAGCTCCTCGGCGCGGGCGTCACCGCGCGGAACCTCGACGAAGACGCCATGGCCCGCGTGCAGGCCGACGTGCAGTCTCCGCTGGGGCGCTACCTCGCGCCGGTGCTCCTCGACGCCATCGCGCAGGCGCGCGCCGCCGCTGAAGGCTCTCCCGCAGCGGGCACCCCCGAGGCGCGGCTCGCCGCGCAGTGGACCGCCCACCGCGCCGACTACGAGGCCGTCGAGACACGCCTGCGCGCGTGGGGGACGGCGGGCTGGCCGGCGCTCTCTGGGGTCGAGACCTTCTACCACTCGCCCGACGCGGCCGAGCGCGAGGCGTCGGTCGCCACGATGATCTTCAACGCGTGGGTGGGCCGCTTCGTGCGCGGCGTGTTCGACGACGAGCGCCTCCCCAACGGCGTCTGGACGGGCGGCAACACGTCGAAGATCCGCACGCTGATGCTGATGATCAACGGCCGCGGCGCGGGCAACAGCACCAACCTCGCGTCGTTCAACCCCGCCACGAACGAGAGCGCGTACTTCGACGTGCTCGGCACGCCCGAGGTCGAGACGAGCCGCGAGGTGGCGCTCTCGGCGCTCGACGGCGCGCTCACCTTCTTGCGCGCGGCCCCCACGGCGGCGGGCCGCGGAGGCTTCGGCACCAGCGACATGACCCAGTGGCTCTGGGGCCTGCGCCACCACGTGCGCTTCGACTCGATCCTCACGTCGTTCCTCGGCGACAACGAGAGCCTCGCGCCCATCGCCAACGGCTTCTCGATCACGCCGCAGCGCCTCCCGCTCGCGATGGGGCTGCCGATGAGCGATCCGCGCGCGACGCTGCCGGGCTTTCCGCGGCCGGGCGACCAGTGGGTGGTCGACGCGGCGAACTCGGGCCTCGACGGCGAGCGGCACACCTTCGGCTCGGGGCCCACCTACCGCATGGTGATCGCGCTGCGCTCCACCAGCGCCGACGCGATGACCGGCCGCAACGTCGTGCCGGGTGGACAGTCGGCGGTCACCTCGTCGCCGTACTTCGACGACCAGGCGCGGCTGTGGCTCGGCAACCAGACCGTGCCGATGCTCCTCTCGCCCGACGCGGTGATGGCCGCGGCCACCGAGCGCGAGCGCTTCGTCCCCGCGCCGTGACGCGCTGAACTCCTCGCGACCTCCATGCGAAGCTCCCTCCTCCTCTCTGCCGCGTTGCTCTCCGCGTGCGCCGCGACGCAGCGACCGAGCGACGCGCGACCCGCTCGGCGCTACCTCCGCGTCGCCGAGGGCGCCGTGCTCCACACGCGCGCGGACGACGCGGCGCCGAGCGTGACGGTCGCGGGTGGGGCGACCTTCCGCCGCGTTCGAGCGCGTGGAGAGTGGATCGAGGTCGAGACCCTCGCGTCGGCGCGGCAGTGCGCGCCCGTGCTCCGCGCGCCGCGAGGGATACGGCTGCGCTTCTTCGTGCGGGCCACCTCCGTCGCGCCGGTGCTCGCCGCCGACGTGACGACGTCGGGGCCGCAGGGCTCGCTCAGCGTCGCGCCGGGCGTCGCGCTCCAAGGGAGGGAGCTCTCTCACGCGGGGCTGCGGCTCACCCTCGCGAGCGCGCCGACCTCGGCGATGGAGCACCCCGCGCCGCGTCCGCAGCGCGCGCGGCCGAGCGGCGAGAGGTTGGCTCCGGGCACGCGGCTCGCGCTGCCCGAGGGCGCGAGCGCCGAGGTGGGGCGCGACGTTCCGGTGTACGTGCGATCTCGGAGGGCGACGGGCGAGGGCGCGCGGGTGACGGTGGCGACGCCGTGCGTGCGCTTCGAGGCCGTGGTGCCCGACGCGGCGGTGCTGCCCGCGGTGGAGCTCGACGTCGACGCCCGCGGAGAGCGAGCGGCGGGCGCGCGCTGGGCGCTGCGACGCGGCGCGCGGCTGCGGTGGACGGATGGGAGCGCGGCGGGTCGCGTGACGCGCGGCGCGTGGCTCACGGACGAGGGGCGGGTGAGCGAGGGGCGGCGGTGCTTCCGCGTGGAGCTGCGGGTGTCGGGCGGCGCGCCGGGGGCGGAGCCGATCGCGACCGAGGTGTGCGCCGACGCGGCGGACCTCGCGCGGATGGAGTGATCGCGGGTCAGTCCCCCGCGGCGGCGACGGCGAGGCGCGCGGCGGTGTCGGTGCTCACGAGCTGCACGTGCGCGGGGAGCATCGCGGCCACGGCCAGGAACGAGTTCTCCAGGGTGAGCCCTCCGTCGCTGGTGAGGTAGACCCAGGTGACGGTGCCGCGGGGGTATCCCCCGATCTCTTCGGCCATGCGCGCGGGGCTCAGGAAGTGGACGTCGGCGTCGTTGTTCACGCCGCGCCACTGCCGCGGTCGGAAGAGCGCGACGCGGCTCCCGTCGGCGCCGGTGAGCACCTCGGAGAACTGGTCGGGGGCCCACCAGGTGAAGGTCGGCAAGAGGTACGGCACGTTCACGGGGAACACCCCGCGGATGGTCCCTCCGGCGCGCGCGTACTTCGGCAGGAACACGCTCTCGGCGTCGCGCCAAGTGCCGAACCAGTCCCAGTGCACGGTGCCCGAGAGGTCGAGCACGCACGCGTCGGCCTCGGTCGCGGCGACGAAGCGGTCCTGCGCGGCGGGCGAGAGCGAGCTCGGGTACGCGTAGAGGTGACCGCTCGGCGGGAGCGCGAAGTAGTCGCGGCCCGTCTCGTGGCTGCGGTCGTAGTACCAACGCAGCACGTCAGGCGCGACCTGCGCGAGGTGGGGAGAGATCGACCATGTGAGCGAGGGGCACGGCGCGCCCGACGCGCACGCGGCGAGCCGCTGGCGGAACCACTCCCGCCGCGTCGAGAGCATGTACGCGATGTTGTCTCCGTCTCCGACGACGAAGGCCACGTAGGTGCGGCTGGGGTCGTAGGTGATGGCCTCGCGCGCGTTCTGCGTGACCACGTTCGACTCGGTGATCGCGGGCGAGCGCGTCGAGAAGAACGAGAGGTTCGTGGTCTCGCTCGCGACGGCGCCCATGTTGCGCGAGTCGAGGCAGCGCGTCTGCGCTTCGTAGAGGTATCCACCAGCGACCAGCCACGAGCTGTTGTAGCCGTACACCGCGAGGGGCAGCGGCCAGCGGCCGGCGTTCACCATGGCGCTGAAGAGCTCGCGCTCGGGGTTGCCCGGCGTGCAGCCGTTCACGAGGAAGGACACGAACAGCCGCCGCGAGAAGACGAAGTCGACGAGGTCGGCGCGCATGTCTCCCCGGATCGGAGGCGCGCTCTGGTCCATCGCGTCGCGGTCGTAGCCGGGGTTGAGCATCGCGAGGCCCGTGGTCCGCTCGGAGAAGGTGTCGAAGACGTAGCGCGTCGCGAGCGCGGGGGTGTTGCGCTCGCGGAAGGCCTCCACCGCGTCGAAGGCCGTGCTGCCGCAGGTGACGTTGAGGCTCGCGTCGACGGGCACCGCGCCGAGGGCGGCGCCGACCGTGAGCACGTTCGGCATCAGCGCCCGCTGGCTCGCGTAGTCGTAGCGCACGCACGCGGTGAAGCGCTGGAGGCACGACGCGAGGAACTCCGCCGCCTCGACGGTCGCCGTCGGGGTGATGGCGAGCTCGGTGATCCACGCGGCCTCGCGCTCGTTCGACTGCACGTACACCGAGCCGCCCACGGCGCGGTTGCTCAAGCCCGCGCAGGCCTGCACCGCGATCTGGAGCGGCGCGGGCGCGCTCGGGTCGACGCGCACCACGGTGACGGGGCTGGGCGTCGGGTCGGCGCGCGTCGGGTCGTGCCGCGCGCACGGCGGAGGCGGTGGCGTCGGCGTCGCGGGGTCGCTCTGCGTGCACGAGAGCGCCGAGGCGACAGCGAGCGACAGACCTACGCGAGCGAGTGAAGTCGAGCGGCGCATCGTCTCCTCCGTGCGCCGCACCCTGCCAGACCTGCGCGCGGGGGCGCTACCGCTTCCAATCAGGGAGCGTGACGCCGTACACCGCGTGGTCGACGAAGCGGTCGTGCAGCCACTCGGCGCCGCGGCACACGCCCTCGGCGCGGTAGCCCGAGCGCTCGGCCACCTTGCGCGAGCGCTGGTTCTCCACCGCGGCGCGGATCTCCATGCGGTGCAGGCCCAGCGCGTAGAACGCGTGCGAGGTGAGCGCGCGCACCGCGCGGGTCATGTACCCGTGGCCCTGGTGCCCCTCGGCGAGCCAGTAGCCCAGCGCCGTGCGCCGGTTGCCCCAGTCGATGGCGTGGTAGCCCGCCATCCCCACGAGGGCCTCGCCCGCGAAGAGGCCCACCGAGAGGGACTGCGAGCGCGCGTACTGGTCGAGCGTCGCCTGGATGAACACCACCGAGTCGTGCACCGAGCGCGTGCCGTCGACCCACGGGAGCCACCGGCGCAGGTGCGCGCGGTTCGCGTCGACGACGGAGAACAAGAGCGACGCGTGCCGCGGCTCGAGGAGCCCCAGGTCGAGGCCGTCGTCGACCCGCATCCGGAACATCGCGCCCTCAGGTCACGCCAGTTTCATCAATCACTGTCCCGACATCCTCGCCGCGGATCACGCGCTCGATGTTGCCCTTCTCGGCGAGCTTGAACACGCGGATGGCGAGCTTGTTGTCGCGGCAGAGCGTGACGGCCGTCGAGTCCATCACCCCGATGCGCCGCGCGAGGAAGTCGTCGTAGGACATCCTCGGGAAGAACCGCGCCTCGGGGTTCTTCTTCGGGTCGGAGTCGTAGACCCCGTCGACCTTGGTGGCCTTGCAGAGCGCGTCGGCGTGGATCTCCATCGCGCGCAGCGCCGCCGCCGTGTCGGTGGAGAAGTAGGGGTTGCCCGTGCCCGCGGCGAAGATCACCGCGCGGCCCTTCTCCAGGTGGCGCACCGCCCGACGACGGATGTACGGCTCGGCCACCTGACGCATCTCCAGCGCGGTCTGCACCCGCGTCGGGACGTCTCGCTTCTCCAGCGCGTCTTGCAGCGCGAGGGCGTTCATCACCGTCGCGAGCATCCCCATGTGGTCGGCCGTGGAGCGGTCCATCCCCGCGGCGCTGCCCTTCAGCCCACGGAAGATGTTCCCGCCGCCGACCACCAGCGCGAGCTGCACGCCGAGCTGGTGGTAGGCCGCGGCGAGCTCATCGGCGAGCTCGCCCGTCGCGGTGGGGTCGAGGCCGAAGCCGCCCTCCTTCGCGCACAGGGCCTCGCCCGACATCTTCAGCAAGATGCGCTTGTAACGCACGCCCGCGGCCAGCGGCGGCGGCATGATCGTCCGGTCGTCGCGGTCGTCCATGGCGCGGGGTGATACTCCAAGACACCCTCGCGCGGGAACCGCTCACGCGCCCCGTCGCTTGTGCTCCACCCTCGCCCGCAGCTCCGCGAGGTCGTCCTCCACGTCGACCTCCGGATCCGCGGCCACCCGCACCCCCGTGCGACCGTCGCTCCCTCGTTTCCACCCTTCGCCGCCTGCGCGCCGTCACCCCGCAGCGCGCTCCCGAGCGACTCCAGCACCTCGGTCACCGTCGCGCGCACGGCGTCTCCGAGCTCCGTGCCCGCCTTGCGCAGCCGGTCGCCCTTCTCTCCGCCGCGCCTCCGCGGCTCGCGCCTCGGCCTCGGCCTTCGCCTGCGCCGCCTGCGCCTCGGCCGCGCGGCGCCACACCGCCGTCACCTCGGGCCCTGGCCCCATCCGCGTGCGCCACGCCGCGAGCCCCAGGCCCACGGCCCACCCCAGCGCCGGCCACAGGAACCACAACACCGCGGGCCCCGTGAGCAGGTTCACCAGCCCGAGCGCCACCGTGAGCGCCGCGAGCCCCGCCGCGAGCCGCCGCACCCGCGCGTAGTGCCGCTCGCGCCACAGGGCCAGCAGCCGGTCGACCTCAGCGTCGATGTCGTGGGCCTCGATGGCCGCGTCGAGCTCGGCCTCGCCCACGCCCAACTGCCCCACGGCCTCGACCAGCTCCGCGCGCGAGAGCCCCTCGGACTGCTCGTGCCGCGCGATGGCCCTGCGCAGGATCGCGTCGACCTCCGCCTCGCTGAAGCGCCTCGCCTCGTCTGCCATCGCCGGGCGCCTACGATGCCACACGGCTCCGTCGCCGCGGGGCTTCTGGTACCGTCGCGCCGCCGCATGAGCACCGCAGACTCCCCCGCCGCCGCGACCACCACCTTCGAGCGCCGCGTGGGGCACCCGCCCGGGCTGTTCGTCCTGTTCTTCGCCGAGATGTGGGAGCGCTTCTCCTACTACGGCATGCGGGCCCTCCTGGTCTTCTACATGACCAAGGGCTTCCTCCGGTACGCCGACAACCGGGCCTACGCCGTCTACGGCGCGTACACCGCCCTCGTCTACGCCACGCCCTTCATCGGCGGAATGCTCGCCGACCGCCTCCTCGGCGCGCGCCGCGCGGTGATCCTGGGCGGCCTCCTCATGGCCGCGGGGCACCTCGTGATGACCGTGCAGAGCGCGCCCGCGTTCTTCACCGCGCTCGCGCTCCTCATCGTCGGCAACGGCTTCTTCAAGCCCAACATCGGCACCATCGTCGGCTCGCTCTACGCGCCCGACAGCCCCAAGCGCGACGGCGGCTTCACCCTCTTCTACATGGGCGTCAACCTCGGCGCCGCGCTCTCGCCGCTCCTCTGCGGCTACATCGGCGAGACCTACGGGTGGCACTACGGCTTCGGCCTCGCCACCATCGGCATGCTCATCGGCCTCTCGATCTTCGTCGCGCCCACCGCGGTCACGCGCGCGATGATCGTGACGGGGGCCGTCGCCGCCGCGGGGCTGATGTTCTACAGCGTGCGCAGCGACGCCGTGATGCTCGCGGTGAACACGCCCGTCGCGCTCGCGCTGCTCGTCGCCGCGGGCATCGCCGCGTGGGCCACGCTCTCCGGGGGGATGCCCGAGGAGACGAAGTCGTCGACGCCCTTCCGCACGCCCGCGAAGGTGGCCGACGAGGCCCCCGCGGAGCCGAAGACCTCGAACCGGGCGAAGCAGCTCGCGGTGCTCGGCGGCGTGGCGGTGGCCGTTCCGATCATCGCGTTCCTGGTGCAGCGCTCGACCCTCGCGGGGTGGGTGCTGTCGATCTTCGGCGGCGCGGCGCTCCTGTCGGTGGTGTACGAGGCCGTGCGCTCCGAGCGCGTCGAGCGTCAGCGGCTGATGGTCGTGCTGATCTCGATGTTCTTCTCGATGCTCTTCTGGGCCTTCTTCGAGCAGGCCGGGAGCTCGATCAACAACTTCACCGACCGCAACGTCGACCGCGTGCGGCAGGAGCGGGTCATCGACGCCTCGGAGGTCGGCCGCACCATCCCCCTGCGGCTCACGCAGGAGCAGGTGGGCCACCGTCTCTCCGACGGCACGGTGCTCACCCTCGACCAGCTCGAGCGCCGCCGCGGGACCACGCCCCGCACCGACACCGTCCAGTGGACGGTGCGCCAGGAGGACGTCGGCATGGGCGTCGGCGGCGCCGAGGTGAAGGCGTCGGTCTTCCAGGCCGCCAACCCCATCTTCATCCTCTTGTTCGGCCTCGCGTTCACCGCGCTCTGGGGCGCGCTCGCCAAGCGCGGGAAAGAACCCTCGACGCCGGTGAAGTTCGGCATGGGCCTGATGCAGCTGGGCCTCGGGTTCGTGGTGCTCTGGTACGGCACCACCACCGCCGACCCGCGCGGGATGGTGTGGGTAGGGTGGCTGCTGCTGGGCTACCTCCTGCACACGACCGGGGAGCTGTGCCTCTCGCCCGTGGGCCTCTCGATGGTGACCAAGCTCTCGCCGCGGAGGATGGTGAGCACGCTCCTCGGGGCGTGGTACCTCGCGACGGCCTTCTCGAATTTCCTCGCGGGGATCATCGCGACGCTGACGGGCGTGGGCCACGGCGGCGGAGAGACCGGCGGCGTGCCCGTGCCCTCTGAGACGGTGCACGTCTACGGCGAGGTCTTCGGCAAGATCGGCGTCGCGGCCTGCATCTCGGCGGTGGTGATGTGGGCGCTCTCGCCGCTCCTCACGAAGTGGATGCACATGGAGTCGCTCCACGGCCCGCCCGAGGCCGCGAAGCACTGAGGTCGTTGCGCTCCCTCGCGGGGCGTTGGTAGCTCTCACCGGGCGATGCCCTCCGCGTCGGCGCCCCCGTGGAACCTCGGTCAGCGCGTCGCCGGCCGCTACGAGGTCGTGCGCCGCATCGACGCGGGGGCGATGGGCGAGGTGTGGGCCGCACACGACGGGCTGCGCGACCGGCCCGTGGCGCTCAAGCGGCTCGCGGGGGTCGACCCGCGCAGCCACGACCACGCCGAGGCCGTGGAGCGGCTGCGGCGCGAGGCGGTGTTCACCGCGCAGCTCCGTCACCCGGGGATCGTCGAGGTCTACGACCTCGCGATGGAGGGCGCCGAGCCCGTGCTGGTGATGGAGCTGCTCTCGGGCGTGACCCTGGAGGAGCACCTTCGCGTGGCGGGTCACCTCGCGCCCGACGTGGCCGTGGAGTGGATGGCCCAGGTGCTCGACGCGCTCTCGGCCGCGCACGCCGCGGGGGTGCTGCACCGGGACCTGAAGCCGGCCAACGTGTTCCTGACGCACGCGCCGGGGGCGCAGCGGGCGCGGGTGAAGCTCTTCGATTTCGGGCTGTCGAAGGCGATGCCGCGGGGAGACGACACCGACCGCACGGAGCTCACGCTCCACAACGTCTTCCTGGGGTCGCTGGGCTACGCGAGCCCCGAGCAGCTCGACGGCAACCTCCCGCTCGACCCGCGGAGCGACCTGTACGCGGTGGGGGTGATGCTCTTCCGCGCGCTGACGGGCGAGCACCCGGCGCGGAGCGACAAGCCCAACGACATCGTGATCCGCTCGGTGTCGGGGAGCATCGAGCGCAGCCCCCGCGCGCTGCGCCCGACGGTGCCCCCCGCGCTCGACGCGGCGGTGGCGCGGTCGCTCGCGCACCGGCCCGACGAGCGCTTCGGCTCCGCGGCGGAGATGGCCGCGGCGCTGCGCGCGTCCTGCGTACAGACGACACCGACGTCGGGTGTCGCTCCGCGGACGGAGCGAGCGGGCGCGCCGTGGTGGCTGGTGGTGATGGTGGCGGTGATGGGTGTTGTGGGCTGTGGGTTGAGAAGCCCTCGCCCTGCGAGGGCTTGAGCGTAAGGCAATGCCCCGGACTTCAGTCCGGGGAAGGCGGAGGCGCGACCTACTCCACCACCTCGACGTCGCTCGGGGCGCGGGCGCGGTAGGTGCGGCTCACCCAGTCGTAGAGCTCGTTGAACCAGGTCTCGAGGCGGCCGTTGCCCACCACGGAGTCGGCGTAGAAGGTCCCTTCGAGGCAACCATCCCCGTCGCGGCACCGCCCGTCGGGGAACACCATGATCACCTTCTGCGGGCGCTGCCACGAGGCCATCGCCGCCGACACCGACAGCGTCCCCACGAGGAAGCCCGAGGCCGCGAGGTCCATCGGCTCCATCCCGTACCCGTGGAGGAAGAACACCACGGGGTAGGTGCGCCCCGCGTTCTCCGGGTCGTGGTAGCCCGGCGGCAGGTACACGCTCACCGGCCCCGACCGCCCCGTCGTCTCCGACCGGAACGAGAAGCTGCAGAAATACCCGTTGGCGCAGCGGCCCTCGTCGTCCCTGCGCGACGAGTTCGACGTGATCGTCACGTCTCCGTTCGGCCAGCGCGACTGCACCCACGCGATGGCCGTGGTGAGCCTGCGCGTGATCTGCTCGTTCGTGCCGACGTGCGCGCCGTCGCCCATCGCGACCTCCGCGGGCGTCGCGTCGAGGGAGCCGTACCGCAGCATCACGTGCGACGGCAGCCGCGGGAGGTCCAGGTCCTCCCAGCGGTAGCGCGACTCGGCCTCGCGGCCGGGCTCTCCGCTCCAGAGCAAGCCGCTGAAGCCGTTGTAGACCGCGAGCCCGATCCCGCGCTCGGCGACGCCGCCCGCGAAGTGGTTGGCGTTCACGCCGAACTGCAACGCGTCGCGCACGCCGCCGTCGATCCACATCCCGAGGCGCGACACCGTCTCGCGCGGGAGCGCGCTCAACAGCGCGCGCGGGTTCATCCGGTCGGAGCCCGGCGTGACCGTGCCGTTCGAGTCCCAGCGACCGTTGCCCTCGCCGTAGTCGTACGGGCACGTGCGGCCCGCGGGGCACGCGACGCCGTCGACGCCGAGGTCGTCGAAGGGCTCTCCCTCGTCGCGGGTGAAGTTCCCCTCGCGGCCGGCGGGGTTGAAGAAGCGGTCGTAGTCGTCGCCCGCGGGGTCGGGGTTGGTCTCGGCGTCGTAGCCGGGCTCGTCGACCGACGCGAGTCCGTCGGCGCCCACGTCGCGCCAGGGCTCGGCGAAGTTCCGCACCACGGGCTCGCCCGGGTCGCGCAGGCCGTTGCCGTTGCGGTCGATCGCGAGGGCCATCTCGGCGGGGTAGGTGCCGGGCGTGCCGGGCCACGCGCCGGGGTCCGTCGCGGTGCGGTTGCCGTCGCAGAAGGTGATGGCGGCGTACTGACCGTCGGGGTCGTACTCGTGGTCGTAGAAGCGGTGGTCGGCGTCGGCGCTCGGGCCTCCCAGCACCACGGGCGTCGCGCAGCGCGCGCTGTCGGCCCGCGCCGCCTCGCTCGCGGGGACGCCGTAGGGCATCCATCCCCCCATTGGCCCCGCGAAGGCCACGGGGTCGCCGAACATCCGCGAGATGTCGCGAAAGCCCTGAAAGCGCGCGCGTCGGTCGAAGGTGCCGCCCGTGCCCGAGCCGGGCGGAGAGAACATGTGCTCGAAGTCCTGCGCCACCTCGCCGAGGTCATCCGCGGGAGGGTTGCGCGCGGTGGTGCTCGTCGCGCACGCGGCGTCGCCCAACATCGCGCGTTGGGCCTCGGTGCAGAAGCCTCCGAAGACCTGACGGCGCAGGTAGTCGCCGGAGAAGTTCGAGTCGGCGGGGCCTCCGAGCGGCGCGATGACGTCGAAGCGCTCGGGGTGCCGCGTGCCGATGAGCGAGCTCCCCACGCCGCCCATCGAGATCCCGAGGAGCGCGCGCCAGGTGAAGCGCCGCGTGACCCGACGCGCGCCGAGGCCCCGAGGGATCACGGCCTGCCAGGTGCCGAGGCGCGTGGTCTCGAAGCGCACGGCCATCCCGTCGTCGGTGACGCGCGCGTTGGCGACGGGCACCACCCGCGCAGAGACGCCGGGCCCGCGGTACGCGAGCGCGACGTGGCCCGCCCAGAGCGCGGGCAGCATCCCCGCGTTCACGGGGACGGTGAAGCGCGATTCGCGACGCAGACGTCGTCCTTCAGGGCCGAAGCGCACGGCGGGGCCGACCGCGTCCCACCCCTCGACGGAGACGTCGTCGGCGCACGAGAGGGCGAGCGAGAACGAGGGCACCGTCGGAGACGCGGGCAGCGTGAGCGAGGCCGCCGCGAGCGGGCTCCCCGCAGGACCCGACGCGCTCCCGCCTGACGCGACGGAGCCCGTCGCCGTGGGGGTGCTCGCGGGGCACGACGGCCGCTCGGGCGCGGTGACGACGACGTCGATGGTCGCGGTGGCGGCGTTCATCGGGTCGGGCGGATCGACCTGGCGCACCGTGAGCCGGGCGGTGCCCGCCGAGACGCCGCGCACGGAGAGCGTGGCGAGGCCCTGCCGCAGCGCGATGGTGGCCTCGGCGCCGACGGTGGCCGCCGCCCCGTCGACGGAGACGGCGTAGCGGGCGGCGCACTCCACGCGGTCGCGGCGCAGCCGCAGGAGCGCGTCGGTGGATGCGCCCGCGGTGAGGCGCAGCGGCCCCGGGTGGATCGAGTGGATCGGCGTCGCCTCGGCGCACGCCGCGGGCCCGGTGTCGGGCGCTGCGTCTTTCACGACACCGACGTCGTTCGTCGCGTCGAGCGCGGGCGCGTCGAGGGCCGCGTCGCGCCCCGCGTCCACGGTCGAGCTCGGGCTGTCGTCGCAGCCCGCGGCGGAGAGGGCGACCCCAGCGACCACGACCCCGGCGAGCGTTCGCATGGCCGCGGAGTGTATCAACGCGCGCCCGCGGACTACGGCCGAGGCGGAGCTGAACATCTGAATGGCGAGGCTCGCGCGGGGGCGTTATGAACGGTCTCCGTGGCCGAGAAGACGCTCAAGCGACGGCTCGAGATCCTCGCCGAGGCCGCGCGCTACGACGCCTCGTGCGCGAGCAGCGGGGCGCGGCGCAAGGGCGAGGCGGGCGCGCTCGGCAACGCGACGGGCGTGGGCATCTGCCACAGCTACACGCCCGACGGTCGCTGCGTGTCGCTGTTGAAGCTCCTGCTCACCAACCACTGCGTCTACGACTGCCAGTACTGCGTGAACCGCGCGACGAGCCCGGTGGAGCGCGCGTCGTTCACGCCCGCCGAGGTGGTGTGGCTCACCACGGAGTTCTACCGGCGCAACTACATCGAGGGCTTGTTCCTGAGCTCGGGCGTGGTGAAGAGCGCCGACCACACGATGGGCGAGCTCGTCGCGGTGGCGCGCGCGCTGCGCACCGAGCACCGCTTCGGGGGGTACATCCACCTGAAGGCGGTGCCGGGGGCGTCGCCTGAGCTCCTCACCGAGGCGGGGCGCTGGGCCGATCGTCTCAGCGCGAACATCGAGCTCCCCACGGCGACCGACCTCGCGCGACTCGCGCCGGGAAAGTCCTTCTCCGTCGTGGAGTCTGCGATGGGCGTGATCGCCGAGCGCCGCGCCGAGGCGGTGGAGGCGAAGGCGAAGCGCGCGCGCGCTCCCGTGTTCGCGCCCGCGGGGCAGAGCACGCAGATGATCGTGGGGGCGACGCCCGCGACCGACGCCGAGGTGCTCTCGACGGCGGCGCGACTCTACCGCGCGCACGACCTGCGGCGGGTCTACTACTCGGCCTACAGCCCGACGCCGCACGCCGACGGGAGGCTCCCTCCCGAGCCCCCGCCGCTCCTGCGCGAACATCGGCTGTACCAGTCGGATTGGTTGTTCCGGCACTACGGCTTCGAGCCTGAAGAGATCACGCCGCCCGAGGCGCCGCAGCTCGACCTCTCGGTCGACCCGAAGCTCGCGTGGGCGCTGCGTCATCGAGAGCGCTTCCCCGTCGACGTGAACACGGCGCCGCGAGAGATGTTGCTGCGCGTGCCGGGCCTGGGGGTGCGCAACGTCGACCGGATCGTGCAGGCGCGCCGCTTCCGCGCGGTGACGCTGGCCGACCTCGCGCGGCTGAAGTTGCCGATGCAGAAGGTGCGCCCCTTCGTGCTGACGGCGGACCACAACCCCGCGCCGCGCGCGCTCGACCGGCTCGACCTGCGCCAGCGCGTCACCCGCGGCGCGCAGTTGGACCTCTTCGCGCCCCGCGACCGCGCGCTGTGAGCGAGAGATTCACTCGCCCTGGATGGCAGTCCGCGCGCGCCGGAGGGCAGTCCGTTCGCGCCGGAGGGCAGTCCGTTCGCGCCGGAGGGCAGTCCGTTCGCGTCGGAGGGCAGTCCGCTCGCCTCCCCGGACTGAAGTCCGGGGCAGGCCTTACGCTCAAGCCCGCGCTGCGCGCAGGCTTCGCGCGGTTCCATCAGGGCGGGGTCCTTGAACTCTGTGCGAGCGCCAGTGTGAAGCCCTCGCTCGGCGAGGGCTTGAGCGTAAGGCCTGCCCCGGACTTCAGTCCGGGGTCGAAGGCGTCACACCCCCGACGCGAGCGCGAGCGCGGGCTCGACCCTCGACGCGCGCACCGCGGGCAGCACCGCCGACACCATCGCAGCGCCCACGCCGAAGCCCACCACCGCGAGCAGCGTCGTCGGGTGAAACACGAACCAGACGTCGGGCTTGAACGGGAAGTCCGGCAGCCGCGAGCGCGCGAACCCGTTGCACGCCGCCGCCCCCGCCATCGCCAACAGCACCCCCGCCACCGACGCGCCCAGGCCCACCGCGAGCGCCGCGCGCTGGTCGCTCCTCTATCGCTCCTCCTGGCGCGCCTCGCGCGGGGAGCCTCACGTCTCGACACGCCCACCGACCTCGACCTGCGCGCCGTCGAGCGCCTCGACAGCGCCGTGCGACGCGACCTGCACAAGGCCCGCGCCTTCACGCGCTTCGTGAAGATCGTCGACGACGACGGAGACCGCTACGTCGCGTGGCACGGCGCCGAGCACCGGATCCTGCGCCTCGACGCGGGCTTCTACGTCGACCGCTTCAACGACATGCGCTGGTCCATCCTCACGCCCCACGAGGCCGCGTGGTGGGACGGCGCCTCCTCTCCTTCGGCCCGGGCGTCTCCCGCCGCGATCGCCGAGCGCGCTCCTCGGCCGCGACGGGCTCGAAGACCTCTGGCGCTCGTACTACGCGAGCACCTTCAACCCCGCGCGGCTGCGCCCCACCGCGATGAAGCGCGAGCTCCCGCGCAAGCACTGGGCGACGCTCCTCGAGGCCGACCCTCATCGCCGACCTCGTGCTCGGCAGCGTGGGAAGGGCGACGTCCATGTCGTCCGTCGCTCCGTCAGGCGCGAGCGCCTTCGTGCCCCGCGGAGCACGCTCGCTCACCGTGCTCCGCGAGGCCGCGGTGGGTGCCGCGGTGCGGAGCTCTGCGAGGTCGACCACGCAGACCGTGTTCGGCGAAGGCAACCCCGACGCGCGCGTGATGCTGGTGGGCGAGCAGCCCGGAGACCTCGAAGACCGCGCGGGACGTCCCTTCGTCGGCCCGGCGGGCGCGGTGCTCGATGACGCGCTCTCGGCCGCTGGCGTGCCGCGCGAGGCGCTCTACCTCACCAACGCGGTGAAGCACTTTCGCCACCGCGTCGAAGGAAAGCGCCGGATGCACGCCACGCCCCGCGTGCGAGACGTGCCGACTGCAAGCCCTGGCTCGACGCCGAGGTCGAAGTCCTCAGCCCCAAGGTCATCGTCGCGCTCGGCCGCACCGCGGCGCGCGCCCTCCTCGGCCCGCGGCGAGCGACGAGTCCATGGGCAGCTTCCACCCCGACGCGGGCGGAGCCTCGCCTGGAACGCTCGTCACCTGGCACCCCGCGTCGATCCTCCGCGCCCCCGACGAGACCTCCCGCGTCGAGCGCGCGCTTGCCCTGCGCGACGCCCTCGCGCGGGCGTGGTCGCTCTCCCGTTGACCTCGCGCGGGGGTGCGACGATGGTGCGCGTCGATGCGCTCCACCCTCGCACTGTGCCTCGCCCTCTGTGTCGGCTGCGCGCCGAGCGCGCCCGCGCGCACCGAGACCACGCCCACGGTCACGCCCTCGTCCGGGCTCGACCTCTCGGCCGCAGACCGCACCGAGTCCGACCGCGCCCTCGACGCGGACGTTCGCCCCGCCGAGGTGCTCGCGTTCTTCCGCGTGGCGCCCGGTCAGCGCGTGGCCGACCTCTTCGCGGGCGGCGGCTACACCACCGAGCTCCTCGCGCGCGCCGTGGGCCCGAGCGGGCAGGTCTTCTCGCAGAACAACGCCTTCGTGATCGAGCGCTTCGCCCGCGCGCCCTGGGCCGAGCGCCTCGCGCGCCCGGTGAACGCCCGCGTGGTGCGCGTGGAGCGCGAGCTCGACTCGCCCATCCCCCCGAGGCCCGCGACCTCGACGCGGTGATCTTCGTCCTCGCGTACCACGACGCCGTGTGGATGCACACCGACCGCGCCGCGATGAACCGCGCGATCTTCGACGCGCTGCGCTCGGGCGGCGTGTACGGGATCGTCGACCACAACGCCGCCGCGGGGCACGGCGTCGCCGACGCCGAGAGCCTGCACCGCATCGAGCGCGACGTGGTCGTGCAGGAGGTCACGGCCGCGGGCTTTCGCCTCGACGGAGAGAGCGACCTCCTGCGCAACCCCGCAGACACGCGCGACTGGAACGCCGCCCCCCGCGCCGCCGCCGACCGCCGCGGCACGAGCGACCGCTTCACGCTCCGCTTCGTGAAGCCGTAGCGCCTCAGCCCTTCGCGACGGGGCCGATCACAGCGTCGAGTGGGCGTGGTCCCGCGCGCGTGCCTCGCGCTCCCGCCCTCGTAGGTGACCAGGCCCGAGCGCATGCCCTCGACCATCTCGCCGTAGAGCGACGCGAGGTTGTGCGACGCGCCCATCTTCACGAAGCCCTCGACCAGGGCCGGTGACGGGCACCTCCACCGCGGCGACGGGCTTGTTCCCCGCGCGAGAGATCGCCGCGGCGACGTCGCCGACGGAGTAGTCCTCGGGGCCCGACAGCTCGATCACCCGCGCGCCCGACGAGGGCGGGTCGAGGAGCAGCGACGCCACCGTCGCGCCGATGTCCTTCGTCGCGACCTGGGGAACTTCCAGTCGGCCGCGAGGGGGTAGTAGAGCTGCCCCGACGCGAGCGCGCCCTGCACCATGGGCGCCCAGTTCTCCATGAAGAAGCCCGCGCGCACGAAGCTGCTCGGCACCTTCAGCGCGCGCAGCCCCTGCTCCAGCGTGTGCAGCGCCTTGATGGGGCCCGTGCCCTCGGCGTGCTGCGCGCCGATCGACGACAGCGCCACGACGTGCTTCGGCCGCGCCGCGCCCACCGCCGTCAGGATGGCGGTCCGTACCCGCGCCCTCACGTCGGCCTCGTCGGGGTTGCTCCACCCGCCCGGAGGCACCAGCACGTACACCCCCTCGGCGTCGCGGAAGGCCGCGCTCAGCGCCGCGCTGTCTTCGTAGTTCGCCACGAAGGGCTCCGCGCCGCGCGCCCTCCCCGGCGCTCCCTTCGCCTCGTCGCGCACCAGCACGCGGACCTTCTTCCCCTGCGACAAGAGCGCCTCGGCGGCGGCAGAACCCGTGTGACCCGTGACCCCAGAGATGACGTACATGGCACCCGCTCCTTCGCGCCTCTCATCGGCGCGGGCTGCAAGGTGCCCATCGCTCGGTCATCTGTACAATCGATGGTGAGCATCACCGCCATGCACGACGTGAATCTCTCCTCGGTCGACCTGAACCTGCTCGTGGCGCTCGAAGCGCTCCTCGCCGAGCGGAGCGTGACCCGCGCCGCCGAGCGCGTGGGCCTCTCGCAGCCCGCGCTCAGCCACGCCCTCACCCGCCTGCGCGCGGTCTTCGACGACCCGCTGTTCGTGCGCACGCCGCGGTCGATGGAGCCCACGCCCCGCGCGCTCTCGCTCGAGGGGCCTTTGCGCGAGTCGCTCACGTCGGTGCGCGCGATGCTCTCTCCGCCCGAGGTCTTCGACCCGGCGAGGGCGAAGCGCGCGTTCAGCGTGGCCTCGGCCGACCTCGCGGAGTTCGTGCTGCTCCCGAAGCTCATGGCCTCGATGGCCGTCGAGGCGCCTGGCGTCGACCTGCGGGTGATGCCGTGGAACGACCCCTTCGGGCCCCTCACCGCGGGTGACCTCGACGTGGCGGTGGGGGTGTTCCCCGACGCGCCCGCGGGGATCCTGCGGCGGAGGGTGTACCGCGACGGCTTCGTGTGCGTGATGCGCAAGGAGCACCCGGCGGCCCGCGCGCGGGTCTTCGACGCCGACCGCTACTGCGCGCAGACGCACCTGTTGGTGGCACCCCGGGGCACGCCGGGCTCGCACGTCGACGCGTCGCTCGCGAAGCAGAAGCGCGCGCGGCGGGTCGCGCTGATGGTCCCGCACTTCCTGGTGGCGCCGCACGTCGTCGCGAGGACGGATCTGGTGTGGACGGCCCCCGAGCGCATGGCGCGCCCCTACGCGGAGCAGTTGGGCCTGGTGCTGCGCCCGATGCCGATCCCGGTGCGGGGCTTCACGGTCTCGATGGTGTGGCACGCGCGCAACGACCACGACCCCGCGCACGCGTGGCTCCGCGCGCAGGTCGTCGCCGCGGGGGAGGACTGACCGGAATCGGTTCGTGCAGGACTCGGCGCAGATCGCGCCGCTCAGCGCTGCGCGGCGGCGTGCATCCCTTCGCCCCGCAGCTCGCTCACCAGCATACGCGTGAGCAGGTCGTTGAAGCGCTCCACGGGCGTCGGGTGGCTGTCGGCCGCGAGGTGGTGGCCTCCGATGCCCGAGTCGTCCGTGAGGTGGACGTACGGCGCCGTCGTCGCCGCCCCCATCGCGCGGAAGAGGTACTCCACCGCCCGGTCGGCGCCGCTCGCGGCCACCGGGAGCACCCGCACGCCCCGCTCGGTCGCGTCGCGCAGCGCGTCGCGCCACGTGTACTGCGCGTCGGGGTACACGTGCGGAGGCGCGTCGGCGATGAGCACCACCACCCGCACCGCGTCTCCGTCGGACCACGGCAACCGCCGCAACGCCGCTTCGAGCCCCGCGTTCATCTCCTCGGGGTAGTCTCCGCCGCCGCCCGCGCTCACGCCGCCCATCACCCGCGCGAAGGCGTCGACGTCGGGCGTGAACGCGATCTGCTGCACCACCAGCGGGTCGCTGCGGTCTTGGTAGAAGGTCGCCGACACGCGCACGTCGGGGCAGTCGACGCTCGACTGCACGCGCCTCACCACCCCGCTCACCTCGCGCGTCACGTAGTCGAGCTCGTCGCCCATGCTCCCGGTCACGTCGAGCACGAACGCGAGGTCGAGCCGCGTCGGCGCGCGGGTCGTCCCCTCCAAGCGCACGCTCACCTCAGGGTCTTCTCCCTCGGGCACCGGCCGCGTCACGCGCTGACCCATCGCCTCGACCGTGGCCGTGAGCGCGCCTCCCGCCGTCTCGCCCAGCGCGCCCGGGACGAAATCCCACCCGCCGTCGGCGTGCGTGCGCGCGCGCACCGAGAGCGCGTCGCCCGTCACCGTCACCCGCGCGCCGTTCACCGGGCGCCCCTCGGCGTCGGTCACCCTGAAGCGCACCCGGCGCGTGGGTGTGATCCCGTACTCCTGCTGGAGCTCGGGTGACGCCCCACGAAGGCCCGGTACTCGCTCCACTGGTCGCTGTCGCCCACCGCGGTCGCCGTGAGCCGCGCCGCGTTCTGGTCGCACCCCGCGCCCACGCACGCGCCCGGCCCCTCGCCGCCGCGACCCCCCACCGCGCGCTCCGTAGAACGGATCGCGTACCGCGCTCCTCGCCCGGCTCCGTAGCCCATCCCCGTCCCGGTCCCCGCGCCGTGACCCATCGTGCCGATGGAGCCCATGCCGATGGTGCCCTCGCCCGTTCCGCCTCCGCCCACCCCCGTGCCCGCGAGGCCGAGGCCTCCGTACCCGAAGGCGTCCCCGATCGCCCCACCCTGCGTCCCTCCGCCGCGCAGGAGCGTCACGAGGCGCGGGCCTCCATCGCCCGCGGCTCCAGCGTCGACCCACTGGAGCCCGCCGTCGCTCTCGGGCTCGGTCACGTCGGGCGCCGCGCTCGCGTCGACGCTCGCCTCCCTCGCGGTCGAGACATCGCTCGCGGCGTCGCGCACCGTGGACGCGGGGTGATGACAGGCCGAGACGACCGCGAGGGCCGCGAGGAGAGAGCGCTTCGTCATGGGTGAATCCTCCCGGTGTGTGGGAGGGAGTGACGCCGCGGGGCGCGAGAGGTTCCGAGGCGGGGCGGAGCTTCGTCGGAGCTCCAGCGGGAGGGTCAGTGGTGGTGGTGGCCGTCGTCGCCGTGCGCGTGGCCGTGGGAGAGCTCCTCCTGCGTGGCCGCGCGGACGGACTTCACCGTCACGTCGAAGTTCAGCGTGCGGCCCGCGAGCGGGTGGTTCGCGTCGAGCGTCACCACGTCGCCCTCGACCTCGACCACGCGAAGGAGGATCTCCTCGCCGTGGGGGCCGGTGCCCGTGAGCTCCATGCCCTCCTCGGGCTCGGCGTCGGCCGGGAGCCGATCGCGCGGCACGCGCACCACCTGCTCGGGGTCCCAGGTCCCGTAGCCGTCCTCGGGGGGGATGCTGACCTTCACGGTGTCGCCCACGGCGTGGCCCGCGAGGGCCTTCTCCAAGCCGGGTACGATCTGCCCGACCCCGTGGAGGTACACCAGGGCCTCCTCGCCCTCGCTCGTGTCGATGACGTCTCCGTCGTCGTCGCGCAGCGTGTAATCGATCGCGACCACATGCCCGTTTCCGATCTGCATCCGTGTCTCCTGAATCGCCTCGCGCTCGACCCTCGCGCGCTACCACGACACCGAGGTCACACCTCGGCGTCGGTCTTCAGTGGGCCGCGACCCCCTCGCGGCGCACACCGTCGATGCTCCGAAGAAGATCAAATTCCGGCGGACCATGCCACCGCCCGCGCGCTCCGTCGATGCCCCCGCGAGGGATTCCTCCCCGACAAGTTGAGCGCCGCTCCGCGCTCGTGTGACCTCACGTTCGTCGCACGCCGCGCGTACGCTCGCGTCGTCGATGTCGCGCCGGAGCCCGCCGTGGTCCGACGCGTGCACCACGACGGCGCGCGGGCTCGTACACGCACGGGCCGCTCGCCGCGGAGTCTCCACCCGGCGGGAGGGTCACCATGAGGCGCTCCAGTCAGTCCATCAGCACCGTCTCTGCCCTCGTCGCCGTCGGCGCGGGCTTCTTCGCGCACCACGGCGACGCCGCGGGCCAGCAGCGACGCGCGCCCGTCGGCAGGGTCATCACCGCCACGCAGCCCCCGCTCACGGCCGAGTCGCCCGTCGCGCAGCCCGTCGTCCCCACGCCGCCCGCGCAGAACGCCACGCCCGCGTGCCCGCGCGACATGGTCCTCGTCGAGGGGGAGTACTGCACCAACGTCGACCAGCGCTGCCTGCGCTACGTCGACCCCACCGAGACCATGCACCGCTGCGCCGAGTTCGCCCCCTCGCGCTGCACCGGCCGCCGTCGCCACGTCGCCGTCTGCATGGACCGCTACGAGTACCCCAACCAGCCCGGCATCCACCCTCAAGTGATGGTGAGCTGGTACGAGGCCCAGCGCGCTTGCGAGACCCAGGGCAAGCGCCTCTGCACCCAGGCCGAGTGGACCTTCGCCTGCGAGGGCCCCGACATGAACCCCTACCCCTACGGGCTCAACCGCGACTCCAACGCCTGCCGCATCGACCACCAGACCGTGCGCCCCGACCGCGCGCGCCTGGGCAACCCGATGACCTCGGCCGACGAGAGCGCGCGCTTGTACGAAGCCGTCCCCTCGGGCTCGATGGCCCGCTGCGTGAGCTGGGCGGGCGTGCACGACATGACCGGCAACGTCGACGAGTGGGTCGTCAACGAGACGGGCACCCCCTTCAACTCCGCGCTCAAGGGCGGCTGGTGGGGCAACATCCGCGCGCGCTGCCGGCCCGCCACCACCTCGCACAACGAGGGCTTCGTCTACTACCAGATCGGCTTCCGCTGCTGCGCCGACCCGCGGCGGCCGTAAGAACTCCTAGACGTACTCTCCCGTCGCGCGGCTACCGATCCGCGTCGCGCCGCGGCGTTGCTCGGCTTCGACGGGCGTACGGCCCGTCTTCAGCCTCACGCCTTGCGGCGCTCGCGTCTCGATGGCCGCGCTCGGTCCGAGTATGTCTAGGAGTTCTAGCCGCTACTCCTTCCAGCTCCCGATGCGGATGCGCGGCGCGCTCTGCCGCTCGTCCCACGGATCGCCCACCCGCCACGCGACCTCGCCCGAGGTGCCCCAGCCCACCTCGGTGCAGCGACGACCCTCCCAGCGCATCCAGAGGAGGCCCCCTTCGGGCTTCGCGGCCTGGTCGAGGCAGCACACGTTGGTGATGGTGCCGTCGTCCCAGTGGAGCGAGGTCGCGTGCGGCACGTGCAGGTGCCCCGCGAGCACCCACTGCGGCTTCAGGCGCGTCACCAGCGCCGCCGCGTAGGGGTTGCCCACCATCGACCAGTGCCCCGGGCGGATGCCCCGCGCGCCCACCTTCGCCACCACGCTGTCGCTGCCCGCGACCCCGCGCGGCCACTCGTGCAGGAGCAGGAGGTCGGCCTGCTTCACGGCCTTCACCGCGGCGACGTCCGTCGCGCGGAAGTACCCCGCCTGGCGCGAGTGCTCGGGCCGCAGCGCCGACAGCCGCGGCCGCTCGTAGCGCGTCGGCGCGTAGATCCCCGAGAGGTACGCCACCTCGACGCCGCGCAGGGTCTTCGCGCCCGCGAGCCCCAGGAACTCCACGTTCGGGATGAGCGCGCCGCCCTCGGAGAGCGGCTCGAGCTCCTCGAAGCTCTCGTTGTTGCCGCCCACGAAGATGAACGGGCGCTTCATGGCCCGCTCGCCCGAGGCGTAGGCGGCGAACTCCGCGGGGAGCGATCGCTTGGCGGCCTTGCGCCGGTGATCGTCGGCCTTCGAGAAGGTCTCTACGTCTCCGACCGAGAGGACGAGCTCGACGGGCTCGCCTCGCGCCTCTTCGAGTTGATCGACCCACTCCTCCACACGGAAGAACCGACCGTGGACATCACCGACCACCGCAACCAGCATCGCGCTCGCCAGACCGGGAGCCTACCACCGACGCGCGGTGCGCCCCGAAGCGGTTTCGTCCGCGGGGGTGCAGATGCCTTGGGATTCCGGGCGGATCGTCAGCCCTTCATCACCCGGCGCTTGAGGAGCACGTAGCCCACGAGGAGGAGCGCCGCCGCCGCGAAGATCGGCAGGGTGTACTGCGAGAGGAGGGCCTTGCCCTGGTGCACGATGCCCGCGGCGTCGAGGTCCCCCGTGCGGGCGCCGACGGCGTAGCCCACGGCCGTGAGGAGGGCGACCCAGAGGCCCGCGCCCAGGCCCGTCCAGAGGAGGAAGGAGCGCATGGGCATCCCGGCGAGGCCCGCGGGGATCGAGATGAGCTGACGGATGCCCGGCAGGAGCCGGCAGAAGAAGGTCGCGCCCACCCCGTACTGGAGGAAGAGCGACTCGGCGCGGGCGAGGGCGTCGGGCGGAAGGAAGAAGTACTTGCCGTAGCGGTCGAGGAAGGGCCGGCCGAGGCGGCGGAAGAGCACGTAGTTGATCAGCGCGCCGAGGAGCGAGCCCACGACGCCCGCGACCACCGCGAGGGTCGCGTCGAGGCCGGGCGAGTGCATCGTGAGCGAGCCGCGCGCCGCGAGGAAGCCCGCCGGGATCATCACCACCTCGCTCGGGAAGGGGATGAACGAGCTCTCGATGGTCATGAAGAAGACGATGAGCACGTAGCCCCAGGTCGGGGCGATGGCGATGACCTGATCGAGATACCGGATGAGCAGTTCCGTCATGGGGTTCCTTGGGCGCGGGCGCGCGAGGGCGGGGATAGGAACCTCATCCCAATCGCAGCGTCAACAGCGCGGCGGAGGTGTCGCCGAACGCCTCGGGTGACATTCCCGGTCACGCGCGTTGTGGGTGCTCTCGCCCGCCTCCGCTATCCTCCGCCCGCGATGATCGGACGGTTGCAAGGCACGGTGGTCGACGAGGCCCCCGACGGCTCTGTGGTGATCGACGTCCACGGCGTGGGCTACGAGGTGCTGGTCCCGCTGGGCACCCTCGGCCGCTGCCCGCGCGACGGAGACAACAAGGTCACCCTCGCGGTGGTGACCCACGTGCGCGAAGACGCCATCACCCTCTTCGGCTTCGCCGACGACCGCGAGCGCCTCGCGTTCCGCATGCTCACCGCCGTCGCCGGCGTGGGCCCGCGCACCGCCGTCGCCGTGCTGGGCTCGCTCCCCGCGTCGGAGCTCATGACCGCCGTCGCGCGCGGAGACGTGAAGCGCCTGCAGGCCGTGCCCGGCGTGGGCAAGCGCATCGCCGAGCGCCTCGTGCTCGAGCTGAAAGACAAGCTCACGGGCCTCCCCGCGGGCGCCGCGTCGAGCGCGACGGTCACCGCCTCGGGCGCGAGCACCCCCACCGCGTACGCGAGCGCGGGCCCCGTGGGCGCCGCCGCGCAGCTCGTCGCCACGCTCGAGCGACTGGGCTTCAAGACCGTCGAGGCCGAGCGCGCGGCGTCGGAGCTCAGCCACCGCGCGAGCGAGCCCCTCGACGCCCTCGTGCGCGACGCGCTCAAGCTCCTCGTGAAGTGAGCGCGGGGTCGTCAGGGAATGTCACTCCGCCGCGGCCTGCGTAGCGCCGCGGAGGGCGTTGGGGGATAGAGTTGGTGGGTCATGGCGAAGCGCGAGAAGGCACCCGAGGTCGAGCGGAGCGAGGCCACCACGTCGATGGTGACCTCCGACGACGAGCGACGCAGCGACTACGCGCTGCGGCCGAAGACCCTCGACGAGTACATCGGTCAGGAGGAGCACCGGGAGAACCTCAGGGTGTTCGTGCGCGCGGCGAAGAAGCGCGGCGGGCACCTCGACCACGTGCTGATCTCGGGCCCGCCGGGGCTGGGCAAGACCACGCTAGCGCTGATCCTCGCGAACGAGCTCGGCGTGGCGGCGCACACCACCGCGGGGCCCGCCATCGAGCACAAGGGCGCCCTCGCGGGGATGCTCACCAAGCTCGAGCCGAGGGACATCCTCTTCGTCGACGAGATCCACCGGCTCACCCCCATCGTCGAGGAGAACCTCTACCCCGCGATGGAGGACTTCAAGATCGACCTCGTGACGGGCGACGGCCCGCACGCGACGACCATCCCCTTGAGCCTTCAGCCCTTCACGCTGGTGGGCGCGACCACGCGCACGGGGCTCATCACCGGGCCCTTGCAGTCGCGCTTCGGGATCATCATCCGGCTCGATTTCTACTCGCCCGAGAACCTCGCCGAGATCGTGCGGCGCAGCGCGCGGCTGCTGGGCATCGGCGTGGCCGACGACGCCGCGCTCGAGATCGCGCGCCGCTCGCGGGGCACGCCGCGCATCGCGAACCGCCTCCTGCGACGCGCGAGGGACTTCGCCGACGTCGCCGATCTCGCCGAGGTCGACCTCGCCACCGCGCGCCTCGCGCTCGACCGCATGGGCGTCGACAAGGCCGGCCTCGACGACATGGACCGGCGCCTCCTCTCGATCCTCATCGACTACTACGACGGCGGGCCCACGGGCATCGAGACGCTCGCCGCCGCGCTCGCCGAGCCGCGCGACACCATCGAAGACGTGCACGAGCCCTACCTCCTGCGAGAGGGCCTCCTCGCCCGCACGCCCCGGGGCCGCGTCGCGACCCGCCGCGCGTACGAACACCTTGGCATCGAGGCGCCGCGCAGGCAGAAAGAGGGTCAGGGAACGCTCTTCGAATGAACGATCGCAAGACGCCCAACCCCCTCACCTCCACGGCGCGCCGGCTGCGCGACCCGCACGCCGACCTCCTGCGCGACACGCGCGGGCTCCGCCGCGAGCACGCCGCGGCGCGTGAGACCTGGCTCGCCGCGCTCGGCGTCGACAAGAAAGAAGAGACCCTCTTCGAGCTCGAGATGCTCCTCAAGGCCCTCGCCTGCTGGAGCAACCCCCGCAACCACCCCACGCGCCGCCCGCAAGAGCGACTGCGCGAGCGAGACTTCGCCCGCACCTCGGCGTCGCGCTCCAGTGCGTTGACCGCGCCGTGGAGCTGTGCTCGCGCCTCTTGGGCGTGGGCAAGGCGGGCGGCCGCCCGCGGCACCTCCCGCTCGGGTTCAGCGAAGAGCCCCGCGCCGCCGAGGCCCGCGAGGCCCAGCTCGAGAGCCCCGTCGACGCGCTCTCGACGCTGCGCCACGCGCTCGCCACGCAGCGCGAGGTGATGGCCGGGCTCATGGGCCTCGCCACCGTGCCGTGGAGGGTCTTCTACGCCTCGCTCCAGGGCGCCCTGCGCGAGGTCGCGCGCAACACGTACTTCAACCCGCTGGCGCTCCTCGAGTTCCGCCCCGAGTACGACCGCCTGCGGGCGCTCGAGGTGCTCGAGTGCATCCAGTTCATGGAGCACGACGCCGCGCACCGCCTCGTCGCGCTGGCCTTCCTCGGGCACTTCCGCCTCCTGCGCCTCTTGCAGCTCGCGCAGGCCACCGCCGTGGGCTCCGTCGAGGGCGCGCCGCGCGCGTGGGCCCTCCTCGCCGCCGCGCGCGCCGAGGCCCGCGCCCTGGTCACCGTGCTGCGCCACCGCGCGCCCGCGCTCCTCGGCGACGCGATCCAGCAGCACACGCTCCGCATCCCCGCGCAAGACCTCCGCGCGCGCTTCGACGGCCTCGCGCGCGAGACCGAGCGCACCGCGCGGCTGCGCGGCACCCTCGACGCGATGGGCGCGTCGCTGTGGGCCGAGCTCCGCCGCGCGTTCGAGCACCGCCTGCCGCCCTGCGAGCCCGGCGTCGACGCGCGCGCGCTCGGGGCCGCCACCACCGAGTCGTGCGCGGGCCTGCGCGACGCGCTCATGGCCAACGTGACCGGCCTCGTGAAGGCCCTGCGCGGCGTGGTCGAGCCCGACCGTGTCTTCACCGACCGCGGCGCGCGCAGGGCCGGCGCCGAGCGGCTGCGCCAGTCGACCTGGGCCTTCGCGCTCGTCACCCGCGCGTTCGTGGCGCGCGCGAGAGAGGCGCGCAAGACCGACGCCGACCTGTGGTCGTCGGGGCCCTCGCTGCGCTTCGCGCGCGACTACCTGCGCTACTTCGGCGCGATGGGCCGCGCCCTCGCGTGGGAGACCGACTACGCCCACGCCGAGCGCCTCTCGCACGCGCTCTACGGCCTCGCCGACGTCGACTGGCTCGACGGGCCGCAGCTCGACGCCGTGATCGCCGAGTGCGAGGCCTTCGCGGCGTGGCTCTCCGACGCGCACGACAAGGCCTCGAAGCGCGAAGAGCTCGCGGGTTCGCCCTTCGACAAGCGCGCCGCCGCCGAGCTCCTCCGCGCGCACATGGGCCCTGAGCTCTCGGCCTGACGCGCGTCGACCCTGGACAACCGCGGCCTGCACCCCCCGGGGCCGGGGCTCTCTCTAACCCGTGAGAGCACCGTGTCACACCCAAGCTACAGACCCGAGCGCGACGCCCTTACGCCGTTGCCCACGCCCGACGCGCAGCGCCTCGCGGCCCTCGCGAGCTGCGGCGTCCTCGACGGCGAGGCCGAGCTGCTCTTCGACAAGATCGCCCACCTCGCCGCGCAGGTGTGCGGCGCGCCCATGGCGCAGGTCTACCTCGTGGGCCAGGGCCAGGGGTGGTTCAAGCAGCGCGTGGGCCTCTCCGAGTCTCACCACGTCCAAGACCTCGGCCGCGCGTTCCTCTCTCACGCCATCGCCGCCAACGCCCCGGTGCTCGTCGCCGACGCGCGCCTCGACCCTCGCCTCGCCGATCACCCCTTCGTGACGGGCGAGCCCTTCGTGCGCTTCTACGCCTCCGTGCCCGTCACCATCGACGATCAGCTCTCCGTGGGCGCCCTCTGCGTGTTCGACCGCGAGCCCCACGCCGTCACCGACATCGAGCTCGCCGCGCTGCGCTCCCTCGCCCGCGAGGTCGAGCGCACCCTCGACGACCGCCGCCGGCTGGCGTCGTCTCCGCCCCCCGAGGCCGCGGCCACCTGCGCCGCGTCGGCGCCCACCGTGGTGGGCGTGGTGACGCCCACGGGCGCCGTCTCGCTGCACCGCCACGACCCGCGCCTCCCGCTCCCCGTGGGGAGCGTGGTGGGCGATCGCTACCGCACCGGCGGCGCCATCGGCGTGGGCGGCATGGGCGTGGTGGTGCGCGGCTCCGACCTCGACACCGGCGAGCCCGTGGCGATCAAGTTCATGCAGCCCGAGGCCGTCTCGCGCCCCGAGGCCCTGCAGCGCTTCGTGCGCGAGGCGCAGGCCCTCCTCCTCATCGAGAGCCCGCACGTGGCGCGCGTGCGCGACGTGGGCAACCTCGACAACGGCGTGCCCTACATCGTGATGGAGTACCTCGAGGGCGAAGACCTCTCGGCGCGGCTCGGCGCGGGCGAGCGCTTCACCCTCCGCGGCGCGGTCGAGCTCGTGCTCGAGGCCTGCGTCGCGGTCGAGAGCGCGCACGCGCAGGGCGTGCTGCACCGTGACCTCAAGCCGGCCAACCTCTTCCTCGCGCGCTGCGCCGACGGCGAGCGGCGGGTGAAGGTGCTCGACTTCGGCATCTCGAAGTTCGACAGCCCGGGGCTCCGCGCGCCCGACGCGTCGATCACCACCAGCGCGGTGCTCATCGGCTCGCCGAACTACATGGCCCCCGAGCAGATGCTCGACGCGGTCACCGTCGACGCCCGCGCCGACGTCTGGAGCCTCGGGGTGATCCTCTACGAGCTCCTCACGGGGCGGCTGCCCTTCTCGGGCCGCACGCTCACCGAGGTGTGCTCGAAGGTGCTCACCGCCCCGGCGCCGCCCTTGAGCGAGCACCGGCCCGAGGCGCCGCCCATCCTCCAGCGGCTCATCGACCGCTGCCTCGCGAAGGAGCGCGACGAGCGCTACGAGAGCGCGGCCGAGCTCTCGGCGGCGCTGCGCACGGTGCTCACGGCGGTGGACCTCGACGACCGCGTCACCGCGGCTTGAGGTCGTACCCTCACGCGAGGGCGCGGCGGCCCGAGTTCATCTCGGTGAACATCTTGATGGCGCTGTCGATGGCGTTCTCGAGCGACTCGCTCATGAGGTTGTGGAGCTGGAGGCTCGGGCCCTTGAGCGACTCGTAGTAGCGCTGGCGCTCGGTCGAGTGGATGATCGCCGGGGGGTAGTCGCCGCGCAGGAGGATGAGGTTCATCGCGAGGCGGGCCAGCTTGCCGCTCTGCCGCGTGAACGGATAGATCTGCATGAGCTTGAAGTGGAGCTTCGACGCGAGGCGCAAGGGGCTGGTGGTCTTGCGGGTCTCGGGGTCTTGCAGCCACTCGTCGAGCTTCTTCATCTCGCCGGCGATCTTCTCGGGCGCGGCGATGTCGTGGAAATAGAGCCGGTGGACGGGGGTCTCCTTGCGCCAGGCGCCCTCGCGGACCTCGGGGTCGTCGGGGGAGAGCACCTCGTGGAGCTTGAGGAGAAGCTCCACGTTCACGGGGACCTTCTTCTTGTTGGCCGCGCACTCGCGCACGAAATCGATGGCGGATTTGTGCGCGCGGATCTCGTCGTAGGTCGGGATGAGCGACACGTCGCTCACCACGTCTTTGTCGATGGCGCTCTTGAGCTCGTGGAAGGACAGCACCGTCCCCTCGAGCGAGCAGTCGTGGAAGATCCACGACATGTCGAGGCGCTCCTGGAACTCCGCGAGCACCCTCTCCTCCTGGTCACCCAGCAGGTCTTCGAGGACGCGGAGCTTCGAGTCGATGGTCGTGCGGGTCACCATAGGCGATGCTCGTCCTCCGCCGTCGCCTCACCGCGAGGGACAGACGGCGGGATGCTGGTCACGGTGCCAGAACGGCCGCGGGCTGCGCAAGCACGTTCTCACGCCGCGGCCGACGGTTCGCGGTCGATCACATCCGCTCGATGACCTCGATGCCGAGGAGGTCCAAGCCCGCCTTGAGCGCCTCGGCCACGGTGGCCGTGAGGGTCAGCCGCGAGGCCCGCACCTCAGGCTCGGCCTTGAGCACCGGGCACTCGTTGTAGAAGGTCGAGAAGGCCGTGGCCACCTGGTAGAGCTGGTCGCACAGGAGGTGCGGGCGGCAGCTCTCTGCCACGTCCCTCACCGCGAGGGGCAGGCGCAGGAGCGAGAGGATCAGCGCCCTCTCGGCGGGCTCGAGCGCGCCCACGGGCCCCGGCGCGGCCCCCTGCTCGGCCGCCTTGCGCAGGATCGAGCGCACCCGCGCGTAGGCGTACTGCAGGTACGGCGCGGTGTTGCCGTTGAGCGCGAGGGCCTTGTCCCAGGTGAAGGTCACGAGGGTCTGACGGTCCTTCGAGAGGTCGTTGTACTTCACCGCGCCGATGCCCACGACGCGGGCCACCTCGGCAAGCTCGCCCTCAGAGAGCGACGCGTTCGCGCCGCGGGCCACCTCCCTCGCGCGCTCCTCGGCCTCGTCGAGGAGCGACTCCAGCCCGATCACGTTGCCCGCGCGGGTCTTGATGGTCCCCTCGGCCATGCGCATCAGCCCGAACCAGACGTGCTCCAGCCGGGCCTCGACGCCCATGCGCCTCGCCGTCGCGAAGAGCTGCCTGAAGTGGAGCTGCTGCCGCTCGTCGGTGACGTACACCACGCGCGCGGGCGACCACTCCTTCACGCGGTAGCGCACCGCCGCGATGTCGGTGGTCCCGTACAAGAAGCCCCCGTCGGCCTTGCGCACGAGGAAGGGCGGCATGGCCTCTCCGTCGCGGGCCTTGTCGAACTGCACGATCACCGCGCCGCGCGAGGGCTCGGCGATGCCCTTGGCGAGCAGCTCGTCGACGGTCTCGGCGAGCATGTCGTTGTAGAAGCTCTCGCCCAGGGTCACGTCGAAGCTCACCCCGAGGCGGCGGTAGACCCGGTCGAACTCCTTCATCGAGACGTCGACGAAGTCCTTCCAGAGCGCGAGGTTCTCGGGGTCGCCCCGCTGGAGCTTCACCAGCTCGGCGCGCGCGGCCTGGAGGATCTCGGGCGCGTCGCCCGTGACGGGCTCGTCGTCGCCCTCGTCTCCGTCGCCCGCGGGCTTCGCGGCCGCGCCGCGCTGCTCGGACTCGACCTCGGTGTACTTCACGTAGAGCCGCAGGAGCTCGCCCACGGGGTTCTCTCGGTAGTTCTCGGGCACGAGCCAGCGGCGGTACGCGACGATGAGCTTTCCGAACTGGGTGCCCCAGTCGCCGAGGTGGTTGTCGGCGACGACGGTGTAGCCCGTGGCGCGCAGCACGCGCTTGAGCGCCTCGCCCAGGATCGTCGAGCGGATGTGCCCGATGTGCATGGGCTTGGCGACGTTGGGGGAGGAGTAGTCGATCACCACCGTCGCGCCGCGGCCGAGCTTCGGCGTCTCGAGCGCGTCGGGCAGGTGCTCGGCGAGCCACGCGTCGCGGAGGGTGAGGTTCACGAAGCCCGCGCCCGCGAGCTCGGCGCGCGCGACCGCGGGGTGCGTCGCGAGGGCGTCGAGGACCTTCTGGGCGATGTCGCGCGGGGGCTTCTTCAGGGCGCGCGCGAGGCCCATGGCCGCGGCGGTCTGCAGATCGGCGCGCGTCGACGGCTCGATCGAGAGGACCTCGGGGATGCCGTCGGGGCCGAAGGCGGCGCGCAGCGCGTCGGCGCCCGAGCGGCC
The DNA here is from genome assembly GCA_041389825.1 of Polyangiales bacterium. Lineage (GTDB taxonomy): Bacteria > Myxococcota_A > Polyangia > Polyangiales > JAEYZO01. The sequence continues at coordinate 108,911 of JAWKRC010000012.1, forward strand.
CAGTTCTTCGAGGAGGGCGTGCATAGGGCCGCGCATCCTACGGGCCCGCTCCACCGCGGTGAAGGGGCTCAGCGAGAGCGCAGGCGCTCGATCTCCTCGCGGAGCGCGGCGACCTGGGCCTCGGCGGCCTCGCGCGCGGCGCGCTCCTCGTCGGCGCGGGTGCGCTCCTCGTCGGCGCGGGTGCGCTCCTCGTCGGCGCGGGTGCGCTCGTCCTCGACGGCGCCGCTGAGGTCTTCGACCTGCGTCTCGAGGCGCTCGACGATCTCGGAGAGGGTGCGCAGCTCGGCGTTTCCGTAGAAGAAGCGCAGGCGGCGCTGCACCACGGCGATGTCAAGTCCGAGCACCTCGGAGCGGAGCCGCCCCGAGCGCACCGCGATGGGCTCGTACACGCGCGCGCCGCTCGAGGGGAGGCGCCACCCGCGCACCGTCGCCCGCCGGTGGTCGTAGACGAAGTACTCGGGGATGCCCAGCCGCGCGTAGCGGGAGACGTTGGTCTCGTTGTCCTTCTTGCGGCGGCCCGCGACGAGGACCTCGAGGGCGAGGTCGAGGCCCTTGCCCTCGGCGCTCACGACCCACTTCATGCGCTCGCGGTCCTCGACGTCGAGGGCCACGAAGACGTCGGGGCTGAAGCGGGGCTCGTCGGGGTAGTACACCGCGAGCTCGACGCCCACGTAGACGCCTCGCCCCACGCGCTGAAAGAAACCGCGGATCACGTCGGCGGTGTCGCGCTTCGCGTTGAAGTGGGGGTCGCCCTCGGGCATCCCGATCTCCTCCCAGGAGATGTAGTCCGGGAGCGTCTCGACGACGGCCGCGCGCTGCGCGTCGGTCATCGCGTCCCACGCGGCCTGGGTGGGCGCGCGGGGGATGTCGGAGAAGTCGTCTTCGGTGACGTCACCGCGAGGCTCGACGCTCATGCGGACACCATGGCGCCGCCCTCGAAGGGCCGTCAACGCGCCCGATCAGCGCCCGTCGAAGGGCCCCACCCGCCCCCGAGGGAGCATCTCACCCCACACGTCGACCTTCGTCCTCCACCCGTCGGGCACGGGACAAGCACGGGTCTGCGCGTTAGATTCCGCCGAATGTCACAACCATCCGTCGGCGGAATGGCCGTGATCGAAGGCGTGATGATGCGCTCCCCGCAGGGGTTCACCGTGGCCGTGCGCCGCAAGGACTCCATCGTGGTGCGGTCGCAGCCGTGGCGATCGATCTTCCCTCCCTGGGTGCTCAAGACGCCCTTCCTCCGGGGCGCCGCGGTGCTCGTCGAGACCATGCAGAACGGCCTCGTCGCGCTCCGCTTCAGCGCCGAGCAGTTCGAGCAAGACCTCCCTGAAGAAGAGCGCTCTCAGGGCGACGCCAACTCCGCGGGGCAGCGCCTCGCCATCGTGATGCAGGTCGCCCTCTTCATCGCCCTGCCCAAGCTCCTCGCCTGGGCCGTGGGCTGGATCTTCGGCCACGGGCTCACCATGGCCGACCCCCGGTTTCACATCCTCGCCGGTCTCTTCAAGCTGGCCATCGTGCTCGGCCTGCTTTGGACCATGCGGCTCAACCCCATCACCTTCCGCAACCTCCAGTATCACGGCGCCGAGCACAAGGCGATCGCGGTGCACGAGGCCGGCCTGCCGCTCACCGTCGAGAACGCGCGCAAGTTCTCCACCCGCCACGCGCGCTGCGGCACGACCTTCCTCATGGTGGTGGTGGCCGTCTCGATCCTCGTCTTCGCGCTGGTGCTGCCCGCGCTGCTCCCGCACTCGTCGGGCTTCGGCACCATGCTCGCTTCCATCCTCATCAGCATCCCGTTGATGATCCCCATCGCGGGGCTCTCGTACGAGCTCCAGCGCGTGGGCGCGCGCTTCGTCGAGAACCCCCTCGCGCAGTTCTTCCTCGCGCCGGGTTACCTCGTGCAGCGCATCTCGACCGCCGAGCCCACCGACGACCAGGTCGAGATCGCCTTCGTCGCGCTCCGCACCGCCCTCGCCCACGACGCCGAGGCCGTCGAGCGGCCCGAGGTCGAGCCCATCGTGAAGAGCTTCCCCTCGTTCGCCGCCTTCGCGACCGAGACCGGCCACTAGCGCCCTTCGTCCTCTCCCTCTCTCTCCCCTTCACCTCTGGACCTTTGACCGCGTACACCGCGGCGCCCGCGACGATCGCCGGCGTCGCGCCGAGAGGACGACCATGACCCTCCCCATCGACAAGCTCGAATCCCTCGTCCGTCGCGCCGAGGAGCTCGACCGACTCCTGTGTGACCCCGCCATCGCCGCCGAGCCTGGGCGCTACCGCGACCTCACCCGCGAGCGCTCGCGCCTCGACGCCCTCGTCGACGGCTACAGCGAGTACCGAGACGTCACGAAGCGCCTCGCCGAAGACCGCGCCGCGCTCGAAGACCCCGAGCTGCGCGAGCTCGTGGCCGAAGAGATCCCAGAGCTCGAAGCGCGCGCCTCCGAGCTGGAGAAGTCTCTCGTGCTGCTGCTCCTGCCGCCAGACCCCAACGACGACCGCAACGTGATCCTCGAGATCCGCGGCGCCGAGGGCGGAGACGAGGCCACCCTCTTCGCCGCCGACCTCTTCCGCATGTACACGCGCTACGCCGACAAGCGCCGGTGGAAGGTCGAGGTCCTCTCGATGCACGAGAGCGAGGTCGGCGGGTACAAGGAGATCATCGCGTCGATCTCGGGCGACCAGGTGTACAGCTCGCTGCGCTTCGAGGGCGGCGTGCACCGCGTGCAGCGCGTGCCCGCGACGGAGGCCCAGGGGCGCGTGCACACCTCGACGGCCACCGTCGCGGTGCTCCCCGAGGCCGAGGACGTCGACGTGCAGCTCGACGAGAAGGACCTGCAGATCTCCATCGCGGCGTCGGGGGGCCCGGGCGGTCAGGGCGTGAACACCACGAACTCCGCGGTGCAGGTGCTCCACAAGCCCACGGGGCTCATCGTGAAGTGCCAGGACGGCCGCTCGCAGCTCAAGAACAAGGCCCAGGCCCTCACCGTCTTGCGCTCGCGCCTCCTGGAGATGGAGCAGCGCAAGCGCGACGAGGCCATCACCTCGGAGCGCCGCGGCATGGTGGGCACCGGCGAGCGCGCGGAGAAGGTGCGGACCTACAACTTCCCGCAGAACCGCGTCACCGATCACCGCGCGCAGCTCACGCTCTACAAGCTCGACCGCTTCGTGGGCGGAGACATCGACGAGGTGCTCACGCCGCTCCGCGCGGCGCACCAGGCCGAGCGCCTGAGGCGCGAGCTCGGCGTCGAGGCCGGCGTGACCGCTACGGCTTCTTCTTCTGGATGAGCTCGATCTTGTACCCGTCGGGGTCTTCGACGAAGGCGATCACCGTGGTGCCGTGCTTCATCGGCCCCGCGGGGCGGGTCACCTTCGCGCCCTTCGCGGTCACCGCCTCGCAGGCCGCGTAGGCGTCGTCGACCGCGATGGCGACGTGGCCGTAGCCCGTGCCGATCTCGTACGAAGAAGTGTCCCAGTTGTGCGTGAGCTCCAGGGCCGCGGCCTCGCTCTCGTCGGCGTAGCCCACGAAGGCCAGCGTGAAGCGGCCCTCGGGGTAGTCGCTCCGACGCAGGAGCCGCATCCCGAGCACCTCGGTGTAGAAGGCCAGCGATCGGTCGAGGTCGCCCACCCGGAGCATCGTGTGCAGGATCCGCATGGCCGCGATGCTTCACCCCGGAGGGCGCGCGCGGTCAACCCCCGCGGAGGAGGGCGTTACCGACCGAAGGCGCGGCCGAGCCCGCTCTCGAGGGTGTCGTTGGTCTCGTAGCGCGCGGGGAGCCCCGGGAGCATCGTCTGCGAGAGGGCGTTGACGTGCCCGCCGAAGACGGACATCACGCGGTCGCTCGCGTCGCGCACGCCCGACACGGCGAAGTCCGCGAGGCCGTCGCCGTCGAGGTCGCCCACGCCGCCCAGGGCCAGCGCGAAGGGCGGGACCAGCGACGAAGAGATCGGCCCGGTCAGCGTGCGGCCCCACGTGGCCGTGCCCGCGTTGTCGCGGAACAAGAACGCGCAGCCCCCGAGGACGCCCGTCGCGACGTCGGAGTCTCCGTCGCCGTTGACGTCTCCGAGCCCCGCGGCCTGCCACCGCGAGGTCGGCGAGACCATCGCCGCGCTGCACTGCCCCGGCGGCGCGACCAGGGCCTCGACGATCGGCGCCCCCGCCGAGCCGCGCACGAGGTCGACCCCGGTCGCGTGCGTGACCATGAAGTCCGCGAAGCCGTCGTGGTTCACGTCGCCCGCGGCCACCACCGCGCGGCCCCACGACGCGTCGCGCCCCGCGGGCGCCGTCACGGCGCGGCGCACGGTGCAGTCGATCCCCGTCGCCGAGCCCGGGTAGACGTACACGGCGTTGGCCGCCATCGACGCGGTGCCCGCGGTGGTGCCCGAGGCCACGGCCACGTCGGCGTAGCCGTCGCCCGTGAAGTCACCGACGCCCGCGACCAGCGCCGCGCGCGGGATGAAGCTCGCCGACGGCGGGTCGGCGTCGCAGGCCGTCACCGCGCTCGCGCTCAGCCCCGCGGTGGAGCCGCGGTAGAGGGCGAACCAGCGCCCCGCCGCCGGCTCGGCGCCGACGATGAGGTCGGAGTAGCCGTCGCGGTTCACGTCTCCGGCCGCGGCGAAGCTCGTCGCGACGAAGCCCGTCGTGCCCGTAGGCGCAGGCACGTTGGTTGAGGTGAAGGTCGGCGGCGTCGCGCGCACGCCGTGGTAGAGCGCCACGCCCGTGTCGCTCGCGCCAGGCATGGACGCGAGCGCGAGGTCGCTCAGCCCGTCGCCGTTCACGTCGCCGAGCACCGCGACGGTGAGGCCGATCTCCTCCGAGGCGCCCGTGACGCGGGTGTAGGTCGGGGCGTCTGCCGCGTAGAGGCGCACCTCGGCGGCGGCCGACGACGACGCGCCCACGGGGACCTCGATCACGCCGTCGCCGTTGGCGTCGAGCACCGAGCGCCACGCGGGCCGATCCTGCGAGGCGGCGCCCGAGTGGGCGAACTGCACGAAGACCGGCGGCAGGGCGGTGGTGACGGAGCCCGGCGGCCCGTACCGCAGCGAGATCCACCCCGTGCCCGCGCTCGACAGGAGGCTCGTGGTGTTGACCAGCGTCTGGTCCTCTCCGTCGATGACGGGGTCGTCGGCGAGGGTGCAGCGCGTCGGCGCCGCGCAGGCCGCGGTGCTGCAGAAGCACGCGCTGAAGCGAGTGCCCGCCGGGAACGCGCCGCGCCACCGCAGCCGCGACGCGATGCTCGACAGCCACGCGCCGTGCGTCGGCGCGACCCAGCGAAAGCCGTCGCCGGGCATCACCAGGGGGGTGTCGTCGGTCGCGATGGGCAGGTCGCGCGTGAGGCCCCCCTCGAAGGTCGTCAGGTCGCTCAGCCCGCCGACGTCGCCCGTTCCCCCGTCGAGCACGCCCGCCTCGGAGCCCGTGGTGCCGTCGAGGCGCCCTGTGTCGAAGGTGATCGTCCCCTCGTCGGCCCCCGCGTCGACGTCGCCGTCGCGAGCCGCGTCGGCCGCGACGTCCATCGCCGTGACGTCCGCCCCCGCGTCGGTCGCGAGGTCTGCCGGAACGTCCATCGCCGAGGCGTCGGTGACGTCTCCCGCGTCGATCACGGCCGCGTCGGTGGCGTCTTCGCGCATGACGTCCGAGGCGTCGGTCGCGTCCGCCGTGGAGGCGTCGAAGGCCAGCGTCGGGTCGAAGCCCACGCCCACCTCGCGCAGGGTCGACGTCGCCACGCGCGCGTCGACGCACATCCCGTCGCGGCAGGTGAAGCCGTCGGCGCACTCCAGCACGTCGACGCAGCGCTGCTGCAGGTACAGCGGCAGGAGCAGCGAGCGCTCCTCGATGAAGCCCGTGATGGCCGTGACCACCACGCGGTCCCTCCGCCCGCTCGCGCGGAAGCGCCCGCGCGCCACCACCCTCACCTGCCGCGAGGCGTCGTCGCCCTGGGGCACCACCCCGAAGGAGAAGGGCATCGCGACGCTGAACGGCGGCGACGGGTTTCGCGACACCAATATCGTCCGTCGCGAGAACACCGAGGTCCCGTCCGAGGGCCCCACCTCGACCTCGATCTGCTCCAGGGTGTCTCCGACCTCGATGTCGGTGCCCACGGCGACGAGCAATTGCGTCGCGGGCTTCGTGCGGCACGCGGCCACCACCGCCAACAACGCGAGGAGCGCCCAGCGCGTCACGGCCCCACCCTGATCCCTTCGAAGAGCTGCCCCGTGGTGCCAGAGTCGGGGTCCTCGGGCACGCGGATCAGCGCCACCGCGAGCACGGCCCCCGCCACCACGGCCGAGCCCACCGTCGCCCAGAGGGCCGGCGACTGCCACACCGTGCGCTCGCGCGACACCTCCACCACCAGCTCGACGCGCTGCCCGGGGTTCGCGCTCACCCTCCGCCGCGAGGTGACGTGGCCCGCGGCCTCGACGCGCACGGCGTGGGCGCCCGCGGGGCCCGTCCACTCGACGCGGCCGCGGCCGACGACGTCGCCGTCGACGCTCACCGTGGCGTCGGTGACCGAGGGCACGATCACCACCGTGGCGGGCCGCGACGCGAGGTCGACCCGGCGCACCACCCGCTCGCCGGGAGAGAGCGTGAGGGAGAAATCCTGCGCGTTCATCCCCTCAGCGGAGACGTTCACGGCGTGGCGGCCCGGGTCGAGGTCGACGAGGCGCGCGCGGCCCGAGCCCGTGCGCAGCTCTCCGTCGGCGCGCACGGTGGACTCCGTCGGCGCGACCTGCAGCTCCAGCGTCGCGACGGCGCCGCGCACCGCCGCGAGGAGCGTCTCGGCGTCGCGCACCAGCGAGGCGTCGGACTGCGTGGCGGGCATCGCGAGGCACTCGTGCAGGGCCTGGCGGGCCTCGCGCATCCGCCCGAGGTGCTGGAGCGCGAGGGCGAGGTTGAACACCGTGCGCGGTCGGTCGGCCGCCGCGCGCGACCGGCGGAAGGCCTCGACGGCCTCGCCCCACCGCTGCTGCTGGGTGAAGGCTACGCCCTGCTGGAACGCCTCCCTCGCCGTGGCGAGCGGGTCGACGGACGACGTCGACGTCGGGTGTTCCGCGGGCGCGGGCTGCGCGAGCGCGAGCGCGGGGAGGAGGAGCGCGAGGGCGGCGAGCGTCGCGGGGGGAGGTCGCATGGGGAGCGCGCGGCGAGGGTACACCCGCTCCCTCGGTCGGGCGCAGTGAGGGAAGACCCTGACCGGCGCCGGTCGCGGTACCGTGCGGGCCATGTCAGGACGAGACGGGTCGAGCGGGGTCCCGCGGCGCGCGGTGTTGCAGGCGGGCCTCGGCGTGCTGGCGGCGGCGGTGATGCCCCGCGCGCTCGCGGGCTGCGGCGACGACGCGACGCCCATGGGCGCGGGCGACGCGGGCGCGGCGGACGTGAGCGCCGTCGACGCGGGGGTGGTCGACGCGGGCGACCTGGACGTCGGCGCGGTCGACGCGGGCGCGGCAGACGTGGGCCCCGACGCGACGGACGCGGGGGTCGACGACTCGCCCTTCGCGCCGAGGACGGTGCCCGCGCGGCCCGCGCTGCGGTCGCGCATCGCGGAGATCGGTCCGCTCGGAGAGCCCGACGCGAACGGGGTGCGCCTCCCTGCGGGCTTCACGTCGAGGGTGGTCGCGCGCACCAACCAGATGGTGCCGGGGACCTCGTACCGCTGGCACAACTTCCCCGACGGGGGCGCGACCTACGCGACGGAGGACGGCGGGTGGATCTACGTCTCGAACTCCGAGATCGTCTTCGTGGGCGGCGTGGGCGCGCTGCGCTTCAGCGCGGCGGGAGAGGTGACGTCGGCGTACGCGATCCTGCAGCGCACCAACGGCAACTGCGCGGGGGGAGAGACGCCCTGGGGCACGTGGCTCTCGTGCGAGGAGGTCTCTCGCGGGCTGGTGTACGAGTGCGACCCCTACGGGGAGCGAACCGCGGTGGCGCGGCCCGCGCTCGGGGTGTTCAAGCACGAGGCCGCGGCGGTCGACCCGATGCGCGGCCACGTCTACCTCACCGAAGACGAGCCCGACGGGAGGCTCTACCGCTTCGTGCCCGAGAGGCTCACCCCGCGGGGCCACCCCGACCTGCGCGCGGGCGCGCTGGAGGTCGCCGTGGTCGACATGATGGGCGGGGTGACCTGGCGCGCGCTCCCCGACCCTCGATGGACGGGCGCGACCCCCACGCGCTCGCAGGTCGCCGAGAGCACCGCGTTCCGTGGCGGCGAGGGCATCTGGCACCACGCGGGGGTGATCTATTTCACCACCAAGGGCACGAACCAGGTCTTCGCGTACGACATCGCGAGCGCGCGGCTGCGGGTGATCTACGACGCGCGGGAGCTCACGTCTCCGCCGCTGCGGGGCGTCGACAACCTCACGGTGTCGTGCTGCGGCGACGTGCTCGTGGCCGAAGACGGAGGCTCGATGCAAGTGGTGGCGATCCTCCCGAGCGGAGAGGCGAAGCCCCTGGTGCAGGTGGTGGGGCACACGGGCTCCGAGGTGACGGGCCCGGCCTTCGACCCGAGCGGCACGCGGCTGTACTTCAGCTCGCAGCGCGGCGTCGAAGGAGGCTCCGGCGCGGGGTTCACCTTCGAGGTGACGGGCCCCTTCCACGCGCCCGCCGTGTGATCCTCGCGGCGTGACCGAAGACCTCTCTTCGCGGTGGTCGCTCGACCCCGCGGTGTCGCACCTCAACCACGGCTCCTTCGGCGCGGCGCCCACCGCCGTGCTCGACGCGCAGCGCGCCCTGCGCGACCGCATGGAGCGCAACCCCATGGCCTTCTTCGTGCGCGACGGCGAGCGCCTCCTCGACGAGGCCCGCGCGGCGGTGAGCGACTTCGTGGGCTGCGACGCCGACGACCTGTGCGCGGTGCCCAACGCGACGGCCGCGGTGAACACCGTGCTGCGCTCGCTCGCGCTCTCTCCCGGCGACGAGCTCCTCGCGCTCGACCACGGGTACAACGCCTGCCTCAACGCGCTGCGCTTCGTGGCCGAGAAGGCGGGTGCGCGGGTGGTGGTGGTGAAGGTCCCGTTCCCGGGCGCGGGTCAGGGCGAGGTGCTCGAGGCCGTCTTGCGCGCGGTGACGTCGCGCACGCGGCTCGCGCTGCTCGACCACGTCACGAGCCCGACGGCGCTGGTGCTGCCCGTGGAGATCCTGGTGCGCCCGCTGCGTGAGCGTGGCGTCGAGGTGTTCATCGACGGCGCCCACGCGCCGGGGATGCTCCCGCTGAACGTGAGCGCGCTCGGCGCGGGGTACTACACGGGCAACCTGCACAAGTGGGTGTGCGCGCCGAAGGGGGCGGCCTTCCTCCACGTGCGGCGCGACCTGCAGGGGGGCGTGCGGCCCTTGTCGATCAGCCACGGGGCGAACGCGACGCGGAGCGACCGATCGCGCTTTCGGCTGGAGTTCGACTGGACGGGCACGCACGACCCGACGGCCTTCCTCGCGGCGCCGGTGGCGATCCGCGAGGTGGGAGGGATGCTCCCGGGCGGGTGGGAGGCGGTGCGTCGGCGCAACCGCGCGACGGCGCTGCGGGCGCGCGAGGTGCTGTGCGACGCGCTCGGGGTGGAGGCGCCCGCGCCCGACTCGATGATCGGGACGATGGCGGCGGTACCCCTGCCCGCGTCGCTCACGCTGCCCTTCGATCCGTGCGAGCCCGAGATGGACCCGCTCGCGTGGAGGCTCCTGCGCGAGCACGCGATCGAGGTCCCGGTGTACCCGTCGCCCTCGGGCGAGGGGAAGCTGTTGCGCGTGTCGGCGCAGCTCTACAACCGCGACGCGGAGTACGAGCGCCTCGCCCGCGCGCTGCGGTCGATGATGTAGCGGCGGCTACGCCAGCGGCGCGGTGGAGGCGAACTCCACGTCGGGGTGGTCGCGCTCGGCGACGCTCAGCGCCCAGTCGCTCTTGAAGAGCACCACGAGGCGGTCGTCTTGATCGAGCACGCAGGCGCCGTAGCCCTTGCCCTCGAACTCGTCGACGGTGGCCTTCTCGCCCGTGATCCAGCGCGCGTGCTGGTAGGGCAGAGACTCCAGCTCGCACTCGACGTTGTACTCGTCGCGCAGCCGGTGCATCAGCACCTCGAACTGGAGCTGACCCACCACGCCCAGCACCGGAACGGGCTCGCGACCCGGCACGGTGAACTGCTGCACCGTGCCTTCTTCCACGAGCTGCGAGAGGCCCGCGACGAATTGCTTGCGGCGCGACGGGTCCTTCGCGCGCAGCCGCGCGAAGTGCTCGGGAGAGAAGCGCGGCACGGCGTCGAAGGTGAAGGCCTCGCCCGTGACCAGGGTGTCGCCGATGCGGAACATCCCAGGGTCGAAGATGCCCAGCACGTCGCCGGGAAACGCTTCGTCCACGGCGCTGCGCTCCTGCGCGAAGAACTGCTGCGGGCGCGAGAGGCGAACTTCCTTTCCGAGCCGAACGTGGCGCACCCACATGCCGCTCTGGTAGCGGCCCGAGCACACGCGCAGGAACGCGATGCGGTCGCGGTGCGCGCGGTCCATGTTCGCCTGCACCTTGAAGACGAAGGCGCTGAACTGCTTGTCGTCGGGGGTGACGATCCCCTTCGACGAGGCGCGCTCCCCGGGCTCCGGCGCCATCTTCTTGAACTTCGCGAGGAAGGGCTCGACGCCGAAGTTCGTCATCGCGCTGCCCCAGAACACCGGGGTGAGCTCTCCGCGGCGGAACGCTTCGAGGTCGAACTCCTCGCCCGCGCCCTCGACCAGCTCCAGCTCGTCGCGGAACTCTCGGTAGAGCTCCTCGCCCACCACCTCGATGAGGGCGGGGTCGTCGAGCTCCATCTCCTTCGCCTCGACGGCGCTCGCGCCGTGGTCCGTCGCGCGCTGAAAGAGCAGCACGCGCTTCGTCTCACGGTCGTACACGCCCTTGAAGGTCGGGCCCATCCCGATGGGCCAGGTGAGCGGGACGCAGTGAATCCCCAGGAGCTTCTCGACCTCGCCCATCAGGTCGAAGGGGTCTCGACCCGGCCGGTCGAGCTTGTTCATCCACGTCACGATGGGCGTGTTCCGCATCCGGCAGACCTGGAAGAGCTTTCGGGTCTGCGTCTCGACGCCCTTCGCGGCGTCGATGAGCATCACCGCGCAGTCGGCAGCGGTGAGCGTGCGGTAGGTGTCTTCGGAGAAGTCCTGGTGGCCGGGCGTGTCGAGGAGGTTGAAGCGCGTCCCCCCATAGGGGAACTGCATCACGCTCGACGTGATCGAGATGCCGCGCTGCTTCTCCAGCTCCATCCAGTCGGAGGTCGCGTGGCGGCGGGCCTTCGACGCCCGCACCGCGCCCGCGAGGTGGATCGCGCCCCCGTACAGCAGCAGCTTCTCGGTGAGCGTGGTCTTGCCCGCGTCGGGGTGCGAGATGATCGCGAAGGTGCGCCGCGGCGTGTGTGCGTCGGTCCCGTCGGCGGTGCTCATGGCGCGTCGCCCCTACCCCATCGCGGGCGGGTGGGTCAATGCGCGGCCTTCTTCTCCGCGTCGGCGACCTCGGCCTCCTCGGCGGCGTGGGGCGCCACGGGGCGGTCTCCTCGGGTCCCTGGCTCGAAGAGCGCGAGGAGCTCTTCGGTGATGCCCGAGGGCTTGGCGTAGGCCGACCAGCGCGTGGAGTCTTTCAACGTCACCGCCGCCGCGGGCGACTCGTACACCACGCCGTCGAGGGCGTTCTTCTCGGCCTCGTCGGCGATGCGCACCATCGTCGGGTCGCGCGTCGCGAGGTGGCCGAGCGCTCCCGGCGGGGGAAAGCGCTCGCTCCACGCCACGGCGCGGGCGTTGGACAGCGCGGCCTCGCGGCGTCGCACCTCCATCGCGTCAGCCTCGGCCCGCGCGAGCGCCAGTCGGTTCTCGACCTCCTTCAAGACGGCCATCGAGGCCAGCAGCGCCGCGTCGACGTCGTTCTTCTTGCGCTCGCGCTCGGCGGCCTCGGCGGCGACCTCGTCGCGCTGCTTCGCCGCGGCGAGCGCGAAGGCTTCGAGCCGATGGCGCATCGCGGCGAGTGGTCTTCTCCGGCGAGCTCGTCGTCGGCGGTGGTCTCTCGGAGCACCCTCTCGACGGTGGCGTGGTCGCTGCGCGGAAGCTCCTCGATGAGCTCAAGGAGCGCGACGCAGGCCGACCAGCGCGACTCGAACTCGCGCCATTTCTCGAAGGCCCTGCGCTGCGCGCGAAGCCGCGGGGTCTGCGCGCGGCGCAGCGCGACCCAGGCCGCCGCGGTCGCGCCCGCGAAGACCGTGGCGACGACGTTGAGGTACGCGTGGCCCGTGGCGAGCGAGAGCGCGACCCACACGAAGCCGGCCGCGGTGAGCCCCGCGGTGAGGTCGCACAGGCGCGCGTAGCGCTTGTGGTGACGCTCCATCGCGTCGCGCCACGCCGAGGTCGGTTCATTGGCTCTGGCCACGGGCGATCCTCCTCGGCGGCGCGTCAGTGGGAGGGCTTCTTCGAGGGGTCGACCGTGACCGCGGGCTCGACGGGGCGGTCGCCCTCGCGGCCCGGCTCGAAGAGCGCGAGGAGCTCGTCGGTGATGCCCGAGGGCTTGGCGTAGGCCGACCAGCGCGTCGACTCCTTCAGGGTCACCGCCGCCGCGGGCGACTCGTACACCACGCCATCGTGGGCTTCCTTCCGCGCGTCTTCGGCGATGCGCATCAGGGTCGGGTCGCGCGTCGCGAGGTGGCCGAGCTCTCCCGGCGGGGGAAAGCGCTCGCTCCACGACACGGCGCGCGCCGCCATGCGGCGCTCATCCTCCCGCCGACGCAGCTCGGCCTGGGCGTCCTCGAGGCGGAGCTTCGCCTCCGCGTACTCCGCCTCGGCGCGAAGGGTCACGGTGCGGTCCGTGAGCCGCTCGGTCTTGATGCGCTCGACGCGGGCGCGCACGAGCCCCGCGGCGAGTTCGCCCTCGGCGCGGGTCAGGTCTCGGACGAAGCGCTCGATCAAGACGACCTCCCCGGGCGGCAGTTCCTGGAGCAGGTCGATGAGCGCGACGGCGGCCTCGGCCTTCGTCTCGGCGACGAGCCACTCTGCGTATCGCTTGCGGAGCGCGCGCTTGCGCGGGCTCATCGCGTGGAGGAGCGGGACCCACGCCGCCGCGGTGAGCCCCGCGACGACCGCGGTGACGACCGTCCACGCGGGGCGGCCGATGGCGAGGGTGAGCAGCGTGAGCACCACGGTGAGCGTGGTGAGCCCGACCGTGACCTGGACGAGCAGCGCGAAGCGTCGCGCGTCGACCGCCATCAGCGCCTTCCAACCGGGCGACGGGTCAGGAGCCTCGTCCATGGGCGTCCTCCTTCATGGGAGTACACACCCGTGAACGATGGAGGGCAACGGAGGGTCGCGAACGCGGCGGCTCCGCCGCCGCGGAGGGGTGCGGTACGAACGCCTACGCCCCTACGGGGCGAGGACTCGTCGCGACGGCGACGCGGCGGGTGCCGATACGACCGATGACGCCTCTACGGGCGAGGACGCGTCGCGACGGCGACGCGGTCGGTGTCGGTACGACCGATGACGCCCGTGCGGGAGACCCGACCAAAGCGATTCGCGGGAAGGCCGTAGACCGAAGCGCGCGGCGCTCCGTCAGAGTGCTCTTCGCGGGTGCGTTGGTGCGCCCGCGCGAGGAGGAGTCATGCGTCGCGTCGTCACCGCCATCACCGCCGTAGGCCTCATCGTCAGCGTGAGCGCCAGCGCGTCCGCCCAACCGAACAACACCGTCCGTGCCACCGACCGAAGCGCCGAGTACACCTTCACGGATCAGCTCGTGCAGACGAGCCTCGTGCGCCCAGACCAGGCCACGGTGCGCCCTCGGCGCCGCCACGACGGCCCGTCGCTGATCCGACACAGGGCGCACTTCGTCCCCGAGATGTTTCGCGACATCGAGCGGCTGTAGGCAGCGCGCCCGCACGGGCGTCATCGGTCGTACCGACACCGGCCGCGTCGCCGTCGCGACGCGTCCTCGCCCGTAGAGGCGTCGTCGGTCGTACCGACGCCCGCCGCGTCGTCGGTCGTACCGGGGCTCGCGACGCGAACCGCGGTGCGGCCCTACCGCGCGGTCATCACCCGCGCGCGGGTGATCGCGAGGCGGCGCCCCGAGCGGGTCACCTCCAGCAACACCGGCACGAACCTCGTCTCGCCGTGGTGCTGCACCTTCAGCGTCAACGTGACGCTCGCGTCGGCGCCGTTCTCCTCCACCACGCGCTGCACCACCTCGACGCGCGCCCCGTCGAGCTGCGCCTCGCTCTCACGCAGGAAGTCCTCCAGCGCACGCTGGCCGTCGCCGCCGTAGCGATGCGGCTCGTCGCTGCCGACGTGAACCACCAGCGGCGTGTGCGCGAGGTCGACGTCGCGCAGGAGCCGCTCGACCATCGCCGACGACACCGTGCCTTCGAGGTCGTCGCCGACATCCGAGGGAGAGCGGTCGCCCACGTTGCAGGCCCCGAGGGCCAGCGTGAGCGTGAGGAACAGCGGCAGGAACCTTCGCATCCGTCCCCACAGCCTGAGCACGACGGGTGCCACCGCCAACTCGCGGGAAAAACGCCATCCTCACTCGAGCGCCGTGGCCGCGCGGAGACACGGTGTCACCGCGAGACCACGGCCGCGGTGACAAGATGGCAGCGAGGCCCCCGCGGATATGTCCGACATATCCCCGGGGGGTCCGTGAGGGGGTCGGGGATATGTCCGACATATCCCCGAGGGGTCCGTGAGGGGGTCGGGGATATGTCCGACATATCCTCGGGGGGTCCGTGAGGGGGTCGGGGATATGTCCGACATATCCCGGGCACCCTCCAGAGGGGGTCGGGGATATGTCGGACATATCCCCGGGGGGGTCAGTGCGCTCCCTTGGGGGCCACCCGGGCGTTCCACACCCGCAGCGCGAGCACGAAGCCGATCACCGCCACGGGGACGATGGCCGCGGGCCACGTCCACCAGTGGGCCGGGTCGCGCGCGGCGTCGCCCCTGGGGAGCACCTGCCCGAGCACCACCGCTTCGAGCGCCGTGCCCAGGTACACGAAGCCGTCGATCAGCCCCACGGCCACGCCCACGTTGCGCTTGCCGCCGAAGTCCATGCTCGCGGTGCCCGAGAGCATCCCGTGCACGCCGATGATCGCGAGCGACATCAGCACCACCACCCACCCGAGCGCCGCCGTGCCCAGCGCCGCGAACATCGCGAGGGAGCCCGCGATCATCACCCCGTAGAGCACCGCGCTCACGGGACCGCGCCGCGACTCGAAGACCTTGTCCGAGATCACCCCCGCGACCATGCCGCCGGTGATGCCCGCCACGCAGAGCAGCATCCCCCAGTGCTCGTTCACGAAGACCCCCGTCGCGCCGATGCCGCGGATGAACTTCGGGTAGTACTGCATGATCGCGTTGCGCAGGTAGCCCGAGCAGAACTCGATGCACGCGATGGTCACGATGGTCGGGTTGCGGAACATCGTCATCGCCACCGCGAAGACCGAGAGCCGCTCGCCCCCGTCGTCGCCCGACGACGCGTCGCCCACGTCGAAGTCGTCGTGGCCCGCGAGGCCCGGGGTGTCCTTCACCAGCGCGACGTTGATGATGGTGAAGAGCCCGAGGAGCATCGCGGGCACGTAGAACGCGTAGGGCACCGGCGCGTTGCGCACGATCAGCTTCGACCAGTCGAAGGCGAAGTAGAGCCCTAGCGAGATCAAGACACCAAAGATCCCGCCGAAGGTGCCGCGCTCCCTGAGGTGGAACCACGCCGCGTTGATCTTCACGATCGAGACCGCGCCGAAGCTCTGGAAGTACATGTTGAGCGCGTAGAGGGCCATGAACCCGTGCACCAGCGAGTCGCTGGCGTGGGGGTGCCCCGCCCGCGCGATCACCCCCGGCGGCAGCGCGCCCGCCGCGAGCACGCCCATCCCGAGGTTCGCCACGAGCGCACCGAGGGCCGCCGCGACGATGGTCTTCTTGCCGCCGAAGCGGTCCGAGAGCGGGCCGTTGATGACGAACGAGATCCCGTACACCACCGTCCCCACGGCGTAGATGTTCGAGAACTGCTCGTTGTCGAAGAGGTAGTCCGCCGCGCGGTTCAGGTTGTACCGGCCGAAGTACAAGAACGCGTAGGTCAGCCCCACCGGGAACCAGTTGCGGAACCTCCGCGCGCGGAAGGCGCTCGTGTGGCCGAGGTCGACCTTCGGCAGGCGCGTCACCACCAGCGAGATCGCGCCGAGGAGGAGCAGGATCGGGAGGAGTTCCGAGAGCCAGGTGGGCATCGCGGCGCGAGGATCACACGGCGCCCGACCCCTGTGGGAGTGCCTATCGAGGCACGGCCTCTCCCCGCCGCGGGAGCCTCACCACCCCGTCACCGTCGAAGTCCACCCACACCGGGTTGGTGAAGCCCACGGCCCGCGCGTCTCGCAGGGGCAGCACGTCGGGCAGCGGCGTCGTCGCCTCGGCCCACGCCCCGATGGCCGCGTCGTGGTAGACGGGCACCGCGAGGTCGCCCTCCCAGCGCACGCCGTCGCGGGGCTCACCCGTCACGCGGACGACGTGCACGACCTCGTCGTCGCGCCACACCTCCACGCGCTCGACGGGCACCCACGCCGGCGCCGTCACCCGCACGTGCGCCCGGAGGATCACCCCGTGCGTCCTCCGCGGCGCGGTGAGCACGGCCCCCGGCGAGACGTCGTTCACGGTGATCTCGACGAAGGGCCCCGATCCCACCGTCGCCGCGCCGGAGCGCAGCGCCTCGACCACGCGCGCCGCGAGCGTCGCCCGAGGCTCCGTCGGCGTGTGGACCCAGGTCACGGGCCAGCCCGCCTCTTCGTAGAGCAGCCGGTGCGAGTCGCTGTTGCCCGTGGCCGTCACGCGCTGCCCGCGGCGACCGAGGCCGATGAGGTCGGTGAGGCCCTCGCGCACCCGCGCGGGAGACTCCAGCCACAGGCCGTTGAAGACCTCGAGGGCCTCGAAGCCGTCGACGAAGCGCTCGCCCGCCTCGCCCGTCGCGGCGTCGAAGCGCGCGAGGTCGAAGTACCCGATGCGCGGCGCCATGCGCGCGTGGTTCACCTGGAGGATGTCAGCCCCCGAGGCGCGCACGCCCTCGAAGATCTCCCGCGGGGCGAGGGCGTAGTAGGGCGGCGTGACCTCTTCGGGCGCCGCGTCGGCGTCGGGCGCGGCCATCGGGAAGGCGTTGAAATGCCCCCAGAGGTCGGTGCCCGCGCTGGTCACCTCGACGCCGGGCACCACCGTGAGCCACGGGTCGAGCCCCGCCTCGTGGACGGCGGGCGCGAGGTCGGTCACGCGGTTGTGGTCCGTCGCGGCGGCGAAGGCGACGCCGTTGCACGCGAGGGAGGCCGCGCGCTCGGCGAGCGACACGCGCGAGTCGGGCGAAGGCGCCATGTGCAGGTGCAGGTCCGCCGCGGTGTAGCCCTCGGGCGCGACGCGGGTGAGCGTGGCCTCGACGAGGGTGTCGTCGCCCGCCGCGACGGTGAACTCCCCCGACTGGATCGTGTAGCCCGGGCCGCGCGTGACGGTCACCCGGTAGCGCCCCGGCGCGAGCGCCACCGCGCCGCGGCCCGCGGTGAGGTACACCGAGCGGCCCGCGGAGTGCCCCGCGCCGTCGATCAAGCGAGGGGTCGGGTCGGCGGTGCCCTCGACGCCGCGGAAGAGCGCGTGCACAGGGAGCGGTCGCGCGGGCTCTCCCTCGGTGATGGCGAAGGTCACGCGCCCCGTGGAGGGCGCCGTCGCGCGCAGCACCTCGGCCGCGGGCGTGCGCTCGGACAAGACCCACGCGGACATCGGGACGCCGCGCGCGTCGGTGAAGCGCAGCCCCGCGCCGTAGCCCGCGGGGAGCGTCACGCGGCGGCGGGCCTCGCGCATCTCTCCCGCGAAGAGGGGGTCTCCGTGAGCGTCGAGGAGGGTGAGCGTCGCGGGCAGGGTCGACTCGGGCGCGACCACGTCGAAGACCCGCGCCTCGCGCGCAGGGAGGTCGAGCGCGAGCGCGTCGAGGGCGTCTCCGCGCAACACCGTCACCGTGTGCGTGTAGCCCGCGCCCGCCGCCTGCCACCGCACCGCCGCCGGGAAGGTCTCTCCCGCGATGTGCACCCGCTGCCGCGTCGCGGGCGCGGGCGACTCCGACGCGAAGCGCAGCGCGAGCCCCCGCTCGGCCAGCACCACCGACCGCGTGGGGAAGGTCCCCTCCCAGCCCTCTCCCTGCCCGTCGATGAGCACCGTCGCGCTGCCGGGGTTCAGCTCGTCGAAGAGCGCCGCGTCGGGCGGGAGCCCCTCGGTCTGCACCCGCGTCTCCACCCCGCCGCGCGTCGCGCACACGTCGACGGTGAAGCGCACGCCGTCGGTGCTGCCCTCGGCGCGCACGCCCGCGGCCCCGCGCGCGCAGCGGTGCGCGCTCACCCGCTCGGCCACGAAGGGGTGCGCCACGGCCCCGCGCCCGACCCACACGGGCCTCCACCACAAGAGCGGGTCCGAGACGTCTCCCTCGCCGCGCGCCACGTCGACCACCGCGCCGCGCATCGGCCGGTGGCCCTCGACGTCGGGCTGCGCGGCCACGGTCACCCTGAGGTCGCGGTCGGTCTCGATCACCAGGTCGCCCGCGCGGCCGTCGGCGTGCGGCGCGTGGCGGCTGTCGGCCAGCGGCGTGACCCGCGCGCTCACCGCGGCGCGGGCGCTCCGTCGGTGTCGCCGTCGGTGGCAGCCCTGCGAGGCCGCGAGGCACAGGGCCGTGGCCAGCGTGGCGCGCGCGACCGTCGACACGCTCATGCCTCGGGCTTGTACGCGATCCTCGCGGGGCGAAACAACGCCGTCGTCGTGACGGCGCGCCCCGCCTCAGCGACGCCCGCGCGGATCGCGCTACAGTCACCGCCCTTCGCATGGCTTCGACGTTCCAGCGATCACGACGCGGCCGCACGCCCCCCGGGGCCGCCGCGACGTGGCTCGCGGTGCTCACCGTCGGGGTCTTCGCCTGGGGCGTCGAGCACTGGCGCGCCCGCGCCTCGTCCCGCGCCACCCGCGGCGAGCGGCAGCGCTTTCACGACCTCGCGCGCTGCCTCCTCGGGCCCGACGGGCCGAGCCTCGTGTACCGCACCGACCTCGCCCGCGCGCGGCTCCGCGCCCTCGCGATGGCCACGCCCCTCGACCCCGCCCCCACGTGGATCGACCGCTGCGTGCCCCTCGCCCGCGAGCTGGCCGTGCACGGCGCCGAGGTCGACGTGACCCGCGAGGTGCAGCGGGCCGACACCCGCGTCGCGCGCCGCGCCCGCGACCTCGCCCTGGGCGTCTCTCGCGTGGGCCTCGTGTGGCAGGTGCGCGCGGGGGACCCCGACGCCGACCTCGAGCACATCGCCGAGCTCCTCGCGCGCACGGCCACCGAGATCGACCTCGCGGGCGGCGCGCCGCCGCGCGACCGCGACGACAGCCCCGTGGCCGAGGTCCCCACCCCGACGCGAGAGACGCGGCTCGACCTGCCCGGCGCGGTGCCCCTCCCCGTCGGAGGCCCGCGGGGGTTCTTCGTCGGCGCGCCCCTCCCCGCGGTGGCCCGCGTGTCGCTCACCCCCGAGGGCCCGCGCGCCGTGGCCGTCGACCCGCTGGGCGCCGTCGCGTGGCGGGTGCTGCCCGATGGCGTCGTGCGCCTCGACCCGCGCGACGGGCGGCGCGACGGGCTCTCTCCCGTGCGGGTGTCTCCCTTCGACGGGGCGCCCGCGGCGGCGCGCGTGGCGGGGCCTCCCCTCGGCGTCGACCCCGCGACGGTGGCCCTCTCGGCGACGGCCCGCGACGGCGTGCTCTGGCTCGGAGAGGCCATCCCCGGGAGCGCGCCGGTGCTGGCCCGCCTGCCCACCGACCGTCCCTCGGCCGCGACCGCGGTGCGCCTGGGTACCGTCGCCGCGTTGGAGTCCGGGCCGCCGCCCGAAGAAGACATCGCCGTGGGCGCGTCGGGGGGATCGGTCTTCGCGGCCTACACCCGCCACGGCCCCGAGGGCACCCGCGTCGAGCTCGTGCGCGCCTCGGGCGGAGCGCGCGCCGCGGTGCGCCCCGTCCCCTTCGCCGACGGCCCGTGGACGCTCCCTGGAGACGTGGGCCTCACCCTCTGCGCCGCCGACGGCGCCCTGTGGCTCGTGGCGGCCTCGCACGACGGGTGGCGCGTGGCCGAGCTCACCGCGTCGGGCGCCCGCGAGCGCTTCGCCGCGGCCAGGTCCGGGGGCGATCGCTACGACCTCAGGGTGACGGCGCGCTGCGAGCCGCACGGCGCGCTCGCCTACGGGGCCGACCGGCCGCGGGTGAGCCCGATGGTGTGGTGCACCCGCGCGCAGGGCTGCCGCGCGCTGCCCGCGGTGCCCTCGCCCGAGCCCTCGGCGATGCCCTCGTGGGTGACCCGCGACGCGACGGGGAGGGCGCGCACCCACGCCGAGTGGCCCTTGTCGGTGGCGGCCCTGTCGCGCGGGGCGATGGTGGCCGCGCGCACGGCGGGATCGGTGGTGTCGGTCGCGCGACTCGACCCGGGCTCCGACCGTTGGAGCGACGAGCGGGTGGTCTTCGACGCCGCGGCGACCGAGCGCGGGGCCGTGGCGCAGGGGGCGGAGGTCTACTCCCTCGGCGGCGCGGTGCTGCTCGCGGTGGGGGGCAACGGCGCGCTCCACCTGCTTCGATCCGAAGACGGCGGCGCGCGATGGCTCCCGGCGAGGTAGGGTGAGCGGCAGACGGAGACAGCGCGTGGCGTTCGTGGAGCTTCGATGGCCTTGATCTCGGTGCGCCCCTCGCGGGGGTCGTGGGCCTTCTTCACGCTGGTGACCCTGGCGGCCCTGGGCTCGCGCGCGTGGCGCCGACACGAGGCCACGGTGATCCGCCGCGACGGGCCCGCCGCGCAGGCCGCGCAGAACCTCGCGCTGTGCCTCCTGGGCCCCGACGTGAACGCCCTGCTCCCCGACGACGCGCAGGAGCCCGTCGCTGACGAGTGGACCTTCCGCATCGGCGAGTGGCTCCGCGCGGCGTCGGCGGCGCGGCAGCCCGCGGGGTGGCCGGGCCGCTGCGTGCCGCTCATCGACGGCCTCGAGACGCGCCTGCGCCGCACGCGCACCGCCCGGCCGCAGACCTACGCGGCGCTGTCGCAGTTGCGGTCGATCCTCGAGCGCGTCGACGGCCCGGGGGCGGAGCTCGCGCGGGTGAGCGACGACAACTCCCTGCCGTCGAGCCTCGCGACGGCGCTGGCCGACGTGCGCTCGCTCTCGCTCGGCACGCAAGACCGTTGGCAGCCCGTGATCCCGGTGACGGGCCGCTGGCCCGCGCCGCGGCTGCCCGAGAAGCCGAGGTTCCACCGGAGCTTTCCCCGCGGGGCCGACCGGGTGGTGCTCGCGAGCGCCGGCTGCGCTGGTGTGGCGCTCGTCGCTCGACGGGATGACCCACCGGCTCGTGCACGACGACAACGCGTGGCGCGACGAGGTGGCGGGCCCCGCGGTGCCCCGCGACGAGCCCGCGCGCGAGGGCTTCTCGCGGGCCGAGACCGACGTGGCCCGGCCCTGGTGACGCCGGGGCCCGTCGCCCGGGCGATCCCGCTGCCGACGGCGGTGGTCCCGACGCGCGGCGACGCCCTCGCGGGCTACGGGTGGGACGTGACCCGCGCCAACGGCCGCGCGGTCTTCGTGGGCCTCGACGGCGGCACCCTGCGCGCGGCGAGCGCGCCCCTCGACGGCCCGGTCTCATGGACGCCCCCCGTGGAGGTCGGCCACGCCGAGAGCGTGCTGGCCGCGACGGTGAGCGCCGAGCCCGAGGGCCCGCGGGTGACCACGCTCCGACCGCGGGCGACGGACCTCGTGCTCGAGGCCTACCGGCTCCGCGCGGGCGACGACCCGCGGCAGGCGATGGCCGTCGAGGACCTCGGCGTGCACCGCATGGTGGCCGCGAGCGACGCGCGCGAGGCGCTCACCTGCGCGGCGGGCCCCGTGCGCTGGATCGCCGTGGTGGGCGAGCCGGTGACCTTCTTCCGCGTCGAGGGCGCGTCGGTGACGGCGATGCAGGGGCCCGACCCCTCGCCCACGCCGGCGCGGCCCTTGTCGCTCCGCTGCGACGGTCAGCGCGCGCTGCTCTTCGCGCGCGGAGAGGCCAACGCGCCCGCGAGCCTGCTCCTCGCGAGCGCCTCTCCCGACGGGGTCAGCGCCGCGAACCGGATCGCCCCCGCCCCGATCTGGGGCGAGGCGCGCGTGTGGGACCTCGGCCTCGTCGACGGCGCCGTGCTGGCCCTCGTGCAAGACGCCACCACCCTGCGCGCGTGGCGGTGGACCGAAGAGACCCCGTGGGCGCCCGCGGCCTTCGTGGCCTCGCTCACGCCGGGACGTCGCGCGCGGCGGGCCTTCACCCGCGTGGCGCTCGCGAGCGAGGGCGACGACGCGATGCTGGTGCTCGAGGGCACGCTCACCGACCGCGTGGCCGTGCGCCGACCGGCCACCGACGAGACCAACGGCCAGCCGCAGGTCCAATGGACCACCACGGTGCGGGGCTTTCGCACGGTGGCCGTGTCGGGCGACCGCGGCGAGACCTTCTCGACGCGCTGACGGGCTCTGGGCTATGGCTCGCGGCGCACCATGCCGCGACCTGACCTGCTCTCCCCCGCGCGCTTTCGCAACGGCGTCGAGGCGCGCAACCGCGTGGCCCTCGCGCCGCTCACCAACCTCCAGAGCCACGACGACGGCTCGCTCTCCGACGAGGAGTTCCGCTGGCTCGACCGCCGCGCCGCGGGCGGCTTCGGCGTGGTCGAGACCTGCGCGGCCTTCGTCGACCGCGGCGGCCGCGCGTGGGAGGGCGAGCTCGGCATCGACGACGACGCGCGCCTCCCGGGGTTGACCCGGCTCGGGCACGCCCTCGGAGAGCGCGGCGCGATCGGGCTGGTGCAGCTCTTTCACGGCGGCGTGCGCGCGACCTCGAAGACCACGGGCCGGCAGCCCGTGAGCGCGTCGAGCTGGGACGAAGACACCCCCGGCTTCGAGGCCCCGCGCGCGGCCACCGTCGACGAGATCCACGGCTTCGTCACGGCCTTCCGCGAGGCCGCGGTGCGGGCGCAGGCCGCGGGCTTTCACGGCGTGGAGCTGCACGGCGCGCACGGGTACCTCTTGTGTCAGTTCTTGAGCCGCACGATGAACCCGCGCGACGACGGGTGGGGCGGAGACCTCGAAGGCCGCGCGCGCCTGATCCGCGAGTGCATGCGCGCGGTGCGGTCGGCCACGCGGCCCGAGTTCGTCGTGGGCGTGCGGCTCTCGCCCGAGGACTACGGCTTCGCCCGCGGGCTCGACCTCGACGAGGTGGTCACCGTCGCGACGTGGCTCTGCGACGACGGCGCCGACTTCATCCACCTCTCGCTCTGGGACGCGCGCAAGAACACCCGGCGCTACCCCGACCGGCACGCCGTGCCGATGTTCCGCGAGGCCATCCCTTCAGACGTCCCCATCGTCGCCGCGGGTCACGTGTGGACGCGCGACGACGCCGAGCACCTCCTCGGGCTCGGCGCCGACCTCGTGGCCCTCGGCCGCTCGGGCATCGTGAACCCCGACTGGCCCACGCGCGCCGCCGACCCGACCTGGGCGCCGCGCCGCCCCCCGCTCACGCCCGCGGAGTTCGCCGCGCGCGACGTCTCCCCGCGCTTCGTCGAGTACCTCCGCCGCTGGAAGGACTTCGTCAGCGACGCCCCGTAGCGCCCCGCTCCATCAGCCAGCGGTCGACCCGCGCCGCCGCCGCGCGGCCCTCGGCGATGGCCCACACCACCAGCGACTGCCCCCGCCGCATGTCGCCCGCGGCGAAGACGCCCTCGACCGTGGTCGCGTAGTCGTCGCTCACCACGTTGTCCCTCGCGTCGAGCGCGACGCCGAGCTGCGCCAGCAACCCCTCGCGCGACGAGCCCGTGAAGCCCATCGCGAGGAGCACCAGCTCGCAGGGGATCTCCCGCTCCGTGCCCTCGACCTCGGCGAAGCGCCCGTCGGGGCCGCGCACGACCTCCACCACTTCGAGCGCCTCGACCTCTCCCGCCGCGCCGCGCCGCACGCGCTTCGTGAGCACGCCGTACTCGCGCGCCCCTCCCTCCTCGTGCGAGCTCGACGTGCGGAACACCATCGGCCACTCGGGCCAGGGGTTCCCCTCACCCCTCAGCTCAGGCGGGCGCGCCATCAGCTCCAGAGACGTGACGCTCCGCGCGCCCTGACGCAGCGACGTCCCCACGCAGTCGGAGCCCGTGTCTCCGCCGCCGAGCACCACCACGCGGCGCCCCGTCGCCAGCACCGCCTCGCGGTCGTCGATCACCTCCCCCGCCACGCGCCGGTTCTGCTGCGTGAGGAACACCATCGCCGGCACCACGCCCTCGCCCTCGGCCCCAGGCACCGGCAAGCGCCGCGGCACCACCGCGCCGCCGCACAGCACCAGCGCGTCGTGGGTCGCGCGCAGTTGCTCCCCCGTGAGGTCGACCCCCGCGTTCACCCCCGCGCGAAAGCGCACGCCCTCGGCCTCCATCTGCGCGAGGCGCGCGTCGAGCACCGACTTCTCCAGCTTGAAGTCCGGGATGCCGTACCGGAGCAGTCCCCCGATCCGGTCGTCGCGCTCGTACACCGTCACGTCGTGGCCCGCGCGGGCGAGCTCCTGCGCGCACGCGA
The DNA here is from genome assembly GCA_041389825.1 of Polyangiales bacterium. Classification (GTDB taxonomy): domain Bacteria; phylum Myxococcota_A; class Polyangia; order Polyangiales; genus JAEYZO01. Next base: position 133,472 of record JAWKRC010000012.1, read on the forward strand.
GGCCCGCGGGGCCCGAGCCGATGACCCCGACGCTCTTCCCTGAGCGCACCGTCGCGGGCCGCGGGTGAGCCCGCGCGCGAGCGCCCGATCGGCGATCTCCCGCTCGATGCTCTTGATCGTCACCGCCCCCGGAGCGACCCGCCTCCCCTCGCCCGGGACGCTCTCCAGCGCCAGCACGCAGCTCCCTTCGCAGGGCGCGGGGCACACCCGCCCCGTCACCTCGGGCAGGGTGTTCGTCTCGTGCAGCGCCGCCGCGGCCTCGACCCAACGGCCCTTCATCACCAGGTCGTTGAAGTCCGGGATGAGGTTGCCCAACGGGCACCCCGTCGCGAGCCGCGTCGAGCCCATGCAGAACGGAACGCCGCAGTCCATGCACCGCGCGGCCTGCTCGGTGAGCGTCGACGGCTGCATGGGCAGGTCGTGCTCGCGCCAGTCGAGCACCCGCTCCGCCACGGGCCGCGCCTCGCCCTTCGCCCTGCGCACCTCGATGAAGCCCCTCGCGCGACCCATCACGCCCTCGCCTCGGGGGCGGCCATCGCGCCCTCGACCTTGCGCGCCTCGGCGAGCGCCTGCTTCAGCTCCCGCGGAGACACCTTCACGAACACCCCCGCGGCCTCGCCCCACCGCGACAAGAGAGACTTCGCCCTCGGGCTCCCGGTGCGCCGCGCGTGCTCCTCCACCAGCGCGCGCAAGACCTCGCGGTCGTCGTCGTCGAGGCCCTCGACCTCCACCGTGTCGAGGTTGCACTTCGCCTCGAAGCCGTCGCCCTCGTCGAAGACGTAGGCCACGCCGCCCGACATCCCCGCGGCGAAGTTCCTCCCCGTGTCGCCGAGCACCACCACCACGCCGCCGGTCATGTACTCGCAGCCGTGGTCGCCCACGCCCTCGACCACCGCCGACGCGCCGCTGTTGCGCACCGCGAAGCGCTCGCCCGCGCGGCCGTTGAAGAAGGCCCTGCCGCTGGTCGCGCCGTAGAGCACGGTGTTCCCCACGATCACCTGCCCCTCGGGCGCGAAGGGAGACCCCGCCGGAGGCCGCACCGCCACCACCGCGCCCGAGAGCCCCTTGCCCACGTAGTCGTTCGCGTCGCCCCAGAGCGTGAGCGTCACGCCCGCCGCGCCGAAGGCCCCGAACGACTGCCCCGCGCTCCCCCGCGCCGTGATCGCGAGCGTGTCGTCGGCGAGGCCCGCGGCGCCGTGTCGTCGCGCTACCTCCCCCGAGAGCGTCGCGCCGAAGGCCCGGTCGCGGTTGTGGATCTCCGTCTCGATCACCACCCGCTCGCCGCGCTCCAGCGCGGGCGCGGCCTCGCCCATCAACGCGCGGTCGAGCACGGCGTCGAGCTCGCGCGCCACGGGCTCCACGCAGCGCACCGCGTTCACCGCGGCCTCGCGCGGGCGGTAGAGCACCTCGCTGTAGTCGAGCCGACGCGCCTTCGCCCACGCCCCGCTCACCTCGCCCTCGGGGCGCTTCGGCGCGATGCAGTCAGTGCGCCCCACGGCTTCATCCAACGTGCGGAAGCCCAGCGACGCGAGGGTCGCCCGCACCTCGTCGGCGACGAAGAAGAGGTAGCGGATGACGTGCTCCGGCGCGCCCATGAACCGCCGTCGCAGCTCGGGGTCTTGCGTGGCGATGCCCACCGGGCAGGTGTTGAGGTGGCACTTGCGCATCATCAGGCAGCCCATGGCGACCAGAGGCGCGGTGCTGAAGCCGAACTCCTCGGCGCCGAGGAGCGCGCCCACCACCACGTCGCGCCCCGTGCGGAGCTGCCCGTCGACCTGGAGCTTCACCCTCCCGCGCAGGTTGTTCAGCACGAGCACTTGTTGCGCTTCTGCGAGCCCGAGCTCCCACGGCGTGCCCGCGTGGTGGATCGAGGTGAGCGGCGCCGCGCCCGTCCCGCCGTCGTGACCCGAGATGAGGATCACGTCGGCGAGGGCCTTCGCCACGCCCGCGGCCACGGTGCCCACGCCCGCCTCGGAGACGAGCTTCACCGAGATGCGCGCGCGGGGGTTCACGCTGCGCAGGTCGAAGATCAACTGGGCGAGGTCTTCGATGGAGTAGATGTCGTGGTGCGGCGGCGGAGAGATCAGCGTCACGCCCGGCGTCGAGTGGCGCACCCGCGCGATCACCGCGTCGACCTTGTGGCCGGGGAGCTGGCCGCCCTCTCCGGGCTTGGCGCCCTGGGCCATCTTGATCTGGATCTCGTCGGCGTTGACGAGGTAGTGCGCCGTGACGCCGAAGCGCCCCGAGGCCACCTGCTTGATCGACGAGCGGCGCGAGTCTCCGTTCGCGAGCGGGACGAACCTCTCGGGGTCCTCTCCGCCCTCGCCGGTGTTCGAGCGCGCGCCCACGCGGTTCATGGCGACGGCGAGGGTCTCGTGGGCCTCCTTCGAGATGGAGCCGAAGCTCATGGCGCCGGTGGCGAAGCGCTTCACGATCTCGGCCGCGGGCTCGACCTCGCTCAGGTCGATGGCCGACTGGTTCGGCGGCGGAACCAGGTCCCACGCGCCGCGCAGGGTGAGCAGGCGGTCGCCCTGGGCGTTGATCTCGTTGGCCCAGCGGTCGTACGCCCCCGAATCACCGTCGCGCACGGCGCGCTGGAGCGTGCTCACGGTGCTCGCCGTCCAGAGGTGGGCCTCGCCTTGCGTGCGCAGGTGGATGAGGCCTCCCACGTCGAGCCGCTCGCTGGGGCGCGGCCCGTACGCGCGGTCGTGTCGGGCGAGGGCCTCGCGCGCGATGTCTTCGAGGCCCACTCCCCGCAGCCGCGAGGTGGCGCCGGTGAAGTACCGATCGATCACGCCCTGATCGATCCCCACGGCCTCGAAGATCTGCGCGCCCTGGTACGAGCCCACGGCGCTGATGCCCATCTTCGACATCACCTTCTGGAGCCCCTTCACCTGCGCCTTCACGTAGCGCTTGATGGCGGCCGCGGGGTCGAGGTCGAGCGCGCCCCTGCGCGCGAGGTCGGCCACGGTCTCGAGCGCGAGGTAGGGGTTCACCGCGCCCGCGCCGAAGCCCACGAGCAGGGCGAGGTGCGAGACCTCGCGGGGCTCCGCCGACTCGACTACGAGCCCGACCTTCATGCGAAGGCCCGTGCGGATGAGGTCCTGGTGCACCGCCCCCAGCGCGAGGAGCGAGGGGATCGGCACGTGCCCCGGGCCCACGTCGCGGTCCGAGAGGATGACGAGAGAGGCGCCCGCGTTCACGGCGGCGCGGGCCTCGCGGCAGAGGGCGTCGAGGGCGAGGCGCAGGCGCTCTCCGAGCGGGCGCGGGTCATCGGCGGTGGGGCGCGTGAAGCGCATCGCGACGGTGCAGGTGCGAAAGTCGCTCGGCACGCTGCGGCGCAGCCGCGCGACGTCGTCGTTGGTGAGCACCGGGTGCGGGAGCTGCACCATGCGGCACTGCCGCGGCGTCTCGTCGAGGAGGTTCCCTTCGCCGCCCACCGACGAGGTCATCGACATGACCACGGCCTCTCGGATGGGGTCGATGGGGGGGTTGGTGACCTGCGCGAACTGCTGCTTGAAGTAGCGGAAGAAGCTCTGCGGCCGCGCCGAGAGCACCGCGAGGGGCGCGTCGACGCCCATGGAGCCTACGGGTTCCTCGGCGTTGGCGGCGGTGGGGCCCACGACGCGGGAGAGGTCCTCTTCGGTGTAGCCGAAGACCTGATGCAAGCGGGGCAGGTCTTCGCTGGAGAGCGCGTATCCGCTGCGCGCGGGCGGGAGCTCGCTCAGGTCGATGCGGTTCTCATCCAACCACGCGCGGTAGGGCTGCCGGGTCGAGACGCGGTGCTTGATCTCGTCGTCGCGCACCACCCGCCCCTCTCGGGTGTCGATGAGGAACATCGTGCCCGGCTTCACGCGCCCCTTCTGCACGACGGTGGCGGGGTCGAGCGGGAGCACGCCGAACTCGCTCGCGAGCACCACACGCCCGTCGGAGGTGATGGCCCACTTCGCGGGGCGCAGCCCGTTGCGGTCGAGCATCGCGCCCACGAGGTCGCCGTCGGTGAAGGCGAGGGCGGCGGGGCCGTCCCACGGCTCGATGAGGCAAGCGTGGTAGTCGTAGAAGGCGCGGCGCTCGGGGGGCATCGACGCGTCGCCCGTGGCCTCGGGCACGAGCATCATCATCACGTGCGGCAGGCTCCTCCCGCTCGCGACGAGGAAGTCGACGACGTTGTCGAGCGACGCGCTGTCGGAGCCGCCGGGTCGGATGATGGGCTTGAAGTCTTCGATGGCCTCGCCGAAGTGCGGGCTCTCGACGAGGGCCTCGCGGGCGCGCATCCATGCGCGGTTTCCGTTGAGGGTGTTGATCTCGCCGTTGTGCGCGAGGTAGCGGAACGGGTGCGCGCGGTCCCAGCTCGGGAAGGTGTTGGTGCTGAAGCGCGAGTGCACCACCGCGAGGCGCGTGACGGCGCGCGCGTCGAGGAGGTCGGGGTAGAAGGCCCCCAATTGCTCCGCGAGCATGAGGCCCTTGTAGACCACGGTGCGTGAGGAGCAGGAGCAGACGTAGAAGTCGTCTCCGCCCAGTTGCACGCTCGCGGTGCGGCCCGCGCGCTTTCGCACCATGAAGAGCGTGCGGTCGAAGTGCGGGCCCACGCGGCCGATGAAGAGCTGACGGATCGCGGGCATCGTGTCGCGCGCCACGGGGCCGATGGCCGACTCGTCGATGGGCACGTCACGCCACCCGAGCACGCGCTGGCCGTGGTGCTCGACGGCGGCCTCGAGGATGGCCTCCATGCGACGGCGACGACCGGGGTCGGGCGAGAGGAAGCACATCGCCACGGCGTAGTCGCCCTCGGCCGGGAGGGTCACCCCGTGGCGCGCGAGGTCGTCGGCGTAGAGGGCGTGCGGGATCTGCAGGAGGATCCCGGCGCCGTCGCCCGTGCAGGGGTCACATCCCGCGGCGCCGCGGTGGGTGAGGCGCGCGAGGATCTCGAGGGCCTGGGTGACGGTGTCGTGGGTGGCGCGTCGGTCGAGGCGCGCGACGAGGCCGAGGCCGCAGGCGTCGTGCTCGTGGGCGGGGTCGTAGAGGCCCTGACGCGGCGGGAGGTGCGAGAAACGCGGGGAGTCTGAAGGGGGAGAGCGGTCCATTGACGCGGCGCATCGTAACAGGTCCGCCGCCGGGGCACGGGCGGGATGGAGCGTCGGGTCAGCGCGGCGCGCGTGCCGCGGCGGAGAGGGCTTGGAGCGGGTGTCAGCGATGCGCGACGGTGGGCGTCATGGGGAGCATGAGCGCGACGACGTACGGGAGGCGGACGTGGCACGCGAGCGCGCGGGAGCGTCAGCGCGGGCTACGGTCCGAGGTGCGGGACTTCATCTACTGGTGGGGGGTGAGCTTCGACGGCGCGGGGGCGACGCACGTGACGGTGATGGAGCGGGCGCTTCCGCCCGAGATGCGCGGGAGCCCCATGGTGCAGAAGGCCCGCGACTGGGTGCTGGTGCTGGGCGACGAGGGCGCGCTGGTGACGTGCTACCGGCGCGAGCACGCGGCGCATTTCCTCCGGAGGAAGTGCGGCGCGCGGAGGTGGGCGAGGGCGGCGTGACGCGCGGTCAGGCGAACACGTCGTCGACGGTCGCGACGGTCACCACCCGCACGGCCCACGCGGTGAGCTGCGCGAGGTCGTGGCACGCGTCGACGCGCGCCGACTGCGCCTCGCTCAACGCCCACCCCTTCGCCGCGACCGTGGCGCGCAGCAGGGCCTTCGCCGCCTCCTCGCGGCCCTCCTCGCGGCCCTCCTCGCGGCCCTCCTCGCGGCCCTCGGAGCGCAGCGCGTCGAGGCTCTCGTACCCGCGTCGCTGGAGGAGGTTTCGCAGCGCGGCCTCGTGCGCGGCCTCCCGGTCGTAGAGCTGCTCGATGGCGACGGGGTTGCGGAGCACACCCGGCGCGGTGAGCGACTGCCCCGGGCCGACGACGCTCACCGGCTTGCCCGCCTCGTGCACCTCGACGCGGCGCGGGCCGACGAGCCGCACGACCCACACCCAGCGCGTCCCCGCGGCCTGGAGGTCGACGATCTTCTGCGCGAGCTCGGCCTCGTCCTGACCGACGGAGGCGTACTCCACGGCGAGGGGCGGCGCCGTGCTCCCCCAGCCAGGGCGCTCCGGGCCGAGGCCCACGGCGAGGTCCGGCGCGCGGAGGTTCTTCGCGTCGAGCTCGATCCCGGTGTCGACGCCGACGGCGGGCGCGAGAGGGTCGGTGTCGAGCACGAGCCCGCCGCGGAGGTTCGGCCCGGTGCCGTCGTGCCCGGTCGGCGCGGCGTACACCGCGTGGCCGTCCGAGATCTCGTAGGGGTCTCCCGAGTGCAGGTGCCAGGTGCGGAAGGGCCCCGGTGCGAGCTTGGGCTTCGTCATGGCCCGACGAGGCTACCACCGCGCCCAGCGGGTGATCGCGTCGGGCGTCCACGCGCGGCGGTTGTAGACGTAGCGCCGTCGCACCCCCTGGAGCAGGACCGTCGGCTGCCCCTCGCCCCACCCCACGCTCCCGCGACACACCGTCGAGAGGAACATCCCGCGCGAGCGCAGCGCGTCGAGCACCGCGCGGGAGTCCGTCCCCATGTCGAAGACCATCGGGACGACCTCGTCGACGGGGGGTCGTTCGGCCTCCAACCATCGGTCTCCCTCGCACCACGACGCGAGCGCGGTCATCGAGAGCCACACCCTCGGCCCGAGCGCGGCGCGGGCCTCTCTCAGCAGCAGCGCGTACGACCCTCGCAGCGAGCGCGGCGCGTCGAGGTCGATCTGCACCGCGCGGTGGCGCGATCCGTTCGCCGCGCGAACGAGCTCCGCGACGACGCGCGACCGCTCGATGGAGGTGAGCTCACGATGTCCGCGCGTGACCTCGACGCGCACCACGGGCATCACGAAGGCGCCCTCGCGCACGCGGAGGGGTTGCCGCCGCGGGGACACGCGCACGCCGCGGTCGCTCACGTCGACGGTCGCGCGCAGGAAGGCCACGCCCACGCCGTCGGGGATCGCGCGGAGGTCCTCGGGCCGCTCCCAGGCCCACAGCACGCGCGCGGGCGGCGGGTCGGCGAGCGCGGTAGAGGACGCGAGGAGAACGGAGAGCGCGGCGACGCGCGCGAGGACGGCGGGAGACCCTCACCCCGGCCCCTCTCCCGCGTGCGGGAGAGGGGGGCCAACTACCGAAAACTGCAACGCCCCTTCTCGTTGAGCGCGCGGATCGTAGGGCCTGCGTCGTCGCCGAAGCTGTGAACAAACCACCCCGCTGCCCCGGAAGGGTCAGGGCAGTTTTCGGTGCAGTCGGCTCCCTCTCCCGCACGCGGGAGAGGGGCCGAAGTGAGGTCTGCCGCCTCACCACCACACCGCCCGGCAGACCGGCCGGGGGTAGGGAGCGCCTCACCACGGCACCACCAGGCAGAACGGTCGAGGGTGAGGCCCCCAGCGCGCGATCGTTCGCATCAGTACCAGTAGCGCGTCGCCGCCGCCTCGGGCGAGCGCGGATACAGCCCGTGCAGCGCCTGGAACGCCGCCCGCGACGCCGCGTGCACGCTCGCCCCGCGCGGGCAGCCGTTGTTGCGCGTGGCGCGCACCGCGGCGGCGAGCACCGCGGCCATCCCCGGCGTGGCGGGGTGCTCCCTCGCGACGCGCGCGGCCTCGCGGGCCGTCCACGTCGGGCCGTCTCCCAGCGCGGTCCACCGGGCGCGCTCGCGGGTCCACTCGGTACGCTCGGCCGCGGTGAGGAAGGGCGCGGGCCGCACCGCGTCGGGCGCGCGGTCGCAGCGGTTCATCCAGAGGTCGCCCGTGGAGTCGCCCCCGTCGATCACCGGCGTCGCGAAGCTCACCGCGGGCGACGCGCTTCAGGAGCGCGGCGTACGCTCCGCCCTCGGCGCCTCCATCGAGGACGCAGCGCCGTACGCGCCTCCGCCGACGCCCTGCGCGCCAGCGCCAGCGCCGCGAGGAAGGCCCCGTCGTCGTCGAGAGCGCCACCCGCGCAGGCGCCACCGCCGCCACCTGGTCGACGATCGGCTGCGGCACACCCCGAACGCGCCCGCGCGGGCAGCACCGAGAGCGGCGCCCGCTGCGACAGGAGGTGCGCCGCCGCGGGAAAACCACCTCGCGCGCCCCGGCACGCCGGGGGAGGATGAGCCCCTGCGCCTCGTCCTCGCCCGCGAGGAGGCCGTGGGCCACCGGCATCAGACGGTCGATGTCGGGCGCGTGGGCGACCATCAATTCATGAAAGAGGTTTCGTACGTTCCGCCCCTCGCCCGGAGCGCCGCGAGCGCGCGCGCGGCCTCGGCGTACACGGGGCGGCCCCGCGCGGCCATGATCCGCAGCCGGTGGTACTGCGCCGTCGCGTAGGCCGGGTCGTCGAGGGTGACGCCGCCGCAGCGGTGACGCGGGCTCGATCCGCGCGTCGGCGGCCGCGCCGTCGGAGAGCAGCGCCGCCACGAGCCACGCCCGCGCGCGCGTCGACTGGTAGAGCGAGAGCGCGACCTCGGGGCGCGGCCCCGAGGCTGCCGTCGGTTCTCCGCACCACGGCGAGCCAGGTGTGGTGAGGCGGTCGAGGTCTCCGGGCTGCCGCGCGAAGGCGTCGACCGCGCGCGAGTCGAGCATCAGGTCGTAGTCGCGGAGCAGGCGTCGAAGGTCGCGCCGACGCCTCCGCGGGCGAGGGCGACGCCCAGCGTGCGCGCGGGACGCCGGGTCGCGCACGCCGTCGAGCGCGACGTAGCGCCGCATCGGGTCGTGCAGCGTGGTGAGCGCGTCGTCGGAGAGCACCGCCGCGGCCTCGCGCGACGCGCGGTCGAGGGTGGCGCGGTCGGGCGTGTCGCGCCCGCGCTGCGCGGCGCGCGCGAGGGTGCGCACCACGGGTAGCGCGAGATCGGCGCCCACGCCGCAGCCCGCGTCGGCGGCGATCGCGCGGAAGCCCGCTCGGCGAGGTCCGTAGCGCCCCGGCGTAGAAAGTGCGACGCGGCGATCTGGTAGTCCTGATCGCGGCGCTGCTCGATCGGCGCGCTCCGCGAGCTCGTCGGGCGCGTTGGGGGGCTGCGGGCCGCAGGCGGCGAAGACCTGATCCTGCGCGGCGACCCACGCGCGCACCACGGGGCTGGTCGCGCCGTAGTGCGAGGCCCGCGCGCGCAGCGCCTCGGCCGCGGTGCGGAAGGCGTCGTCGAAGCAGTTGGGCGTCCACGCGTAGCGGGTCTCCCAGCCGTTGACGATGTTCGGGCCTCGCTCTCGGTCACCTCGGCGCGCGCGGCGCGCCACGGCTCGTCGTCGGGCGCGAACGCCCCGGCGCCCGCGACGGCCGCGACAGCGAGGGGTCGATGCGATCGCCGCGGGGTCGACGTACGGGTACACGCTCGCGGCGTAGCGGGCGGCGAAGGCGCCGCGCTCGTCGTGCTCAAGGGCTCGTCGGTGAGCACGCGGTACGCGACCACCATCCACCCTCGGCGCCAGCTCCCCTGCGGGATCACCCCGAGGTGGCCGCCCGTGAAGCCCGCGACGGGCAGCGCGGGGGTTGCGCGCGTTCACGTACCGAGGCGTGAGCTCTCCGCCGCAGGCGCGAGCGTCGCGCCCCAACGCCCGCGAGCGGCGCGCCCGCCACCGTCACCAAGGCTCGTGCATCACCGCGGGTGTATCGCACCACCCGTGCCGCCGCGCGACGCGGGCGCGGAGCGAATGCTCCGCGACGGGCGCCGGTGCGATCCCGCACCTCTCCAGTCCCGCGTTGAATGAGCACCCAGCGGGGAACTGGGACGTGGGAGGTCGAACTGCACCGGTCGCGGAGCATTCGCTCCGCGCCCTGGGACTCAAGGGGCTCAGGGGACACAGGGCGCTCGCGCGAGACACACACCCGCGTCCCCTCACCCACGGTCGCGGTCGCGCCACGCGAGCCACGGCCACCCCAGCCGCTGCCCCAGCGTCGGGCGCTTGATCCCCGGCGCGGTCAACAACCTCCGCAGCGGCTCCAGCGCGAAGACGTTCCGCATCCGCTGGGCTTACGCCTCGCTCACGTCTCCGTCGATCACCAGCCGCGCGCGGTCGCCCTCGCGCAGCGCGCGCGCGAATCTCTCCACGGGAGGGCGGGAGCACGTCGCGCAGCGCCTCCATGGTCGTCGCGAGCACGCGGCCGCGCACCACGATCACCTCGCCGCGGCGCACCGACAGGCAGAACAGCTCCCGCGCGAGGGAGGCCCGCCACGCGATGAACACCACCAGCGCGACAGGCCCCGAGCGAGAGCCACTCGATCACAGGGTCAGCGTGACTCCGACACCAGCGCGCCGGGCAGGCGGGCGCAGTCCACCGCGCGCTCGCGGTAGGTCTGCGAGTTCAGGATCAGTTCGCGCTCCTGCGTGAGCCCCTCAAGCCGATCGCCCAGCACGCGGAAGATCGTGTCGTCGAAGCGCATCACGTCCATGGGCGCGACGACCTCGCCGTTCTCGACCCAGAAGGTCCCGAAGCGGGTCATGCCCGTGGTAAACGCGCCGCGCGGTCGGGAAGTTCAGGTACCAGAGGTTCCCGACGTAGATCCCCGTGCCCAGCCGCGCGAGCGCTTCGCTCACCGGGATGTCGCCCGCGGCCATGTCGAGCGCCTCGGGCATCTCTCCGCCGTTGGCGCCGTTGTGCGCGATGTCGAACTCGCGCGCGGTGCGCGGAGACACCAGCGCGTCGCCCGCCTTGCCGCCCTTCACCAGCGTCACCGCCGCGGGCTTGATGAAGCCGTCGCCCTGAAAGCCCGGCGCGACGCCCCGCGCGGTGTCTTCGGTGAAGGTCACCGACGGCGCCATCGACTGCTCGCCCGTGTCGAGCTTCGACAAGCAGCTCTGCTTCGTCTTGCGCGCGCGGCCGCTGAAGCCGCCCCACGGAGAGCATCCCCACGAGCTCGTTCATCGCCGCGGGCGTGAGGAAGGCCCGGTACTTCCCCGGCGTGAGCTTGCGCGGCTCGCGCGAGAGGGCCTCGAACTGACGTCGCGACTCGGCCATCGACGTCGCGAAGGCGTCGCCCGACCACTCCGAGCCCGCGTAGGCGCGCTTGATGGCCTTGTCGGCGCGCAGGTACAGGCTCCACTCCAGGTTGAAGCTCTCGACGGAGTGCCAGTTGCGCTGACCGAGGGAGTTCGCGAAGCCCTTGAACACAGGGCCCGAGGCGTAGAAGCCCACGAGGTCTGAGCCCTTCGCCGCGCCCGTCACCGCGGCCACGGCCTCGTCGGGGTGCAGGAGCCTTCCCTCGCGCACGTCGCGGGTGTTGGTGACCTCGGTGGCGTAGAGGAGGTGCGGGTCTTCGGGCTGCTCGGCCACGATGGCGCGCAGGTCGTCGAGGGCGCCCGCGAGCGCGGCGCGGTCGGCGGTCTCGTCGCCCGAGAGCGTGAGCAGAGCTCGGCGTGGCGCTTTCCGTCGATGAGGTGGAGGCTCGCGTACACCTGCGAGACGCGCCCCGCCTGGCGGACCTTGCCGTGGTTGAAGCGCACGAAATCCGAGCGCTCGCCCGAGAACCAGAGCGCGCTGACCTCGTTCGCGCGGGTGAGCGCGGTGAGGTCGTCGGCGACGCGGTTGAACAGTGACTCCATGGTGTCAGCCCTCGCCCCCGAACACTTCGACGTCGGTGAAGACGCACGCCGGGGAGGCGTGGCCCACGCGGATCACCTGCGACGGCTCGCCCTTTCCGCACCAGGGCGTACCCAGGGTCTGCATCGTGCTCGCGTCGCCCACCGCCGCGAGGTTGCGCCAGAACGAGGCCGACACGCCGCGGTAGTTCGGGTTGCGAACGACCCCGGCGAGCTTGCCGTCTTCGATGAGCCTCCCTCGCTCGCAGCCGAACTGGAACTTGTTGCGCGAGTCGTCGATGGACCACGAGCTGTTGGTCTCGAGGAGAACCCCCCTCTCGACGCCCTCGATGAGGGCCGAGAGCGAGCGGTCGCCGGGCTCGAGGTTCAGGTTCGCCATGCGGTCGATGGGCGGGCGGTTCCAGTTGTCGGCGCGGGAGTTCGCGGTGCCCGGGAGCCCAGCGCGGCGCTGCGAGAGGCGCCCCCCCAGCGGTCGTTCGAGCACGCCGTTGCAGATGACGTGCACGCGCTCTGCCGGGGTGCCCTCGTCGTCGAAGGCGTAGGAGGCGAGCTCCTCGGGGCGCGTGGGGTCGAAGGTGACGTTGAGGAGCTCGGAGCCGTAGCGGTAGGAGCCGAACATGTCGGGCGTGACGAAGCTGGTGCCCGCGAAGTTGCGCTCGTCGCCCAGGATGCGATCGAGCTCCAGCGGGTGCCCGATCGACTCGTGGATCTGCAACATCATCTGGTCGGGCATGAGCAGCACGGCCATGCGCCCGCTCGGGCAGTTGGGCGCAGAGAGCAGCTCCAGGGCCTCGTCGGCGACGCGGCGCGCGGAGCCCCTCAGGCCGAAGCGTTCGAGGATCTCGACGCCCCCCTGCTGGCAGATGCCGCGGGTGCCGTTGAGCGTGCGGACCTGGGTGCGCGGGCCCTCGTTGGCGGTGACGCTCACGTTGGGCATCACGAAGCGGTAGCGCTGGTGCACGCGGCCTCCCGTGGAGGAGAGCCAGAGGTGCTCGGCGTCGCGGAGCTCGACGCTCACGTCCCAGTCGACGACGCGGTCGTCGACGCGCGCGGTGGCCGACTCGCTGCGGAGGAGCTCGTACCAGTCGGAGCGCTTCCAGGAGATGGCGGAGCTGGGGGAGCTGTACTTGCCGGAGTGATCCGGCATGGTGGCCTCGCGGAAGTCGACCACCGACGCCTTCGCGGTGGCCTCGGCCCAGCGGGTGGCCTCGTCGAGGGCCGCTTGCAGGCCCGCGGCCGAGAGGTCGCTGGTGGCCGCGTAGCCCGCGCCGCCGTTCTTGTAGACCGTGAGCATCGCGCCGCGGTCGCGGAGGATCGACGGCGGCTGCGTCACGTCCTTGCGCACGGAGAGCGACTCGGAGCGCTCGTCGACGACGCGCAGCGACCACTGCTGCCCGGTGCACCGCAGCGACGCGAAGAGTGGAGCGAAGGTGTCGATCATAGGGAGCGCGGAGAGTAGTCCCAACGTGCGCGGGGCGCGAGGGACGGTTGACGCGCTACGGGCGGCGCGCGAGGTTGCGCGGCCTATGGGCACCTTCACCATGGTGACCGAGTACGCGCCGCAAGGGGACCAGCCGCGCGCCATCGAGTCGCTCGTCAACGGCCTGAACGCCGGCGAGAAGCACCAGGTCCTCCTCGGCGTCACGGGGTCTGGAAAGACCTTCTCCGCCGCCAAGGTCATCGAGGCCGTGGGCGTGCCCACGCTGCTCCTCGCGCCCAACAAGACCCTCGCGGCGCAGCTCTACGGCGAGATGAAGGCGCTCTTCCCGCACAACGCGGTGGAGTACTTCGTCTCGTACTACGACTACTACCAGCCCGAGGCGTACATCCCCGCGAGCGACACCTTCATCGAGAAGGACTCGATGATCAACGAGGCCATCGACCGCATGCGCCACAGCGCGACGCGCTCGATCCTCACGCGGCGCGACGTGATCATCGTGGCCTCGGTGTCGTGCATCTACGGCATCGGCGACCGCGAGTCGTACTCGGGCATGGTCGCGGCCTTCAACGTCAACGAGGAGTATCCCCGCGACCACCTCCTGCGGCGCCTCGTCGAGATGCAGTACGAGCGCAACGACACCGACTTCCACCGCGGGGCCTTCCGCGTGCGCGGAGACGTGGTCGAGGTCTTCCCCGCGTACGAAGAAGACGTCGCGATCCGCGTGTCGTTCTTCGGAGACACCGTCGACGAGATCGCCGAGGTCGACCCCCTGCGAGGAAAGGTCCTCCGCAAGGTGCGCGGCGTCGAGATCTTCCCCGGCTCGCACTACGTCACGCCCAAGCAGCGGATGTCTCGGGCCATCAACAACATCCGCGACGAGCTCAGGGAGCGCCTGCGCGAGCTGGAGCTGCAGGGCAAGCTCATCGAGCGCGAGCGGCTGGAGCAGCGCACGCTCTTCGACCTCGAGATGCTGGAGCAGGTGGGCTTCTGCCACGGGATCGAGAACTACTCGCGGCACCTCTCCGACCGCGGGCCAGGCGATCCGCCGCCTACGCTCATCGACTATTTCCCGCACGACTATCTACTGCTGGTCGACGAGAGCCACCAGACGATCCCGCAGGTGGGGTCGATGTACAAAGGCGACCGCGCGCGAAAGGAGACGCTGGTGGGCTACGGCTTTCGCCTCCCGTCGGCGCTCGACAACCGCCCGCTGAAGTTCGACGAGTTCGAGGAGCGGGTGAAGCGGGCGATCTACATCTCGGCCACGCCCGGCGACTACGAGCTCGGCAAGAGCGGCGGAAAGTTCGTCGAGCAGATCATCCGCCCGACGGGCCTGATCGACCCCGAGATCGAGGTGAGGCCCGTGGCGACGCAGGTCGACGACCTGTTGGGAGAGATCCGCACGCGGGTGAAGAACGAGCAGCGGGTGCTGGTCACCACGCTCACCAAGCGCATGGCCGAGGACCTCACCGAGTACTACCAGGACGTGGGCGTGAAGGTTCGCTACCTGCACTCCGACATCGACACGCTGGAGCGCGTCGAGATCCTGCGCGACCTGCGCCGCGGGGAGTTCGACGTGCTGGTGGGCATCAACCTCCTGCGAGAGGGGTTGGACCTGCCCGAGGTGGCGCTGGTGGCGATCCTCGACGCCGACAAGGAGGGCTTCCTCCGGTCGCCGCGGTCGTTGATCCAGACGATCGGTCGCGCGGCGCGCAACGTCGAGGGCAAGGTGTTGATGTACGCCGACAGCGTGACGCCATCGATGCAGAACGCGATGGACGAGACGAACCGTCGCCGCGCGAAGCAGGTGGAGTACAACCGCGAGCACGGGATCACGCCGACCTCGACGAAGCGCGCGATCACCGACCTGTCTCCGGCGGCGGGCACCAACGACTGGGTGACGGTGTCGTCGCGGCGGAAGAAGTCCGAGCCGATGGCGGCGCCGAAGAACGACGCCGAGCTCGCGGCGATGGTGGAGTCGCTCCGCGGAGAGATGCTCGAAGCGGCGGAGGCGCTCGACTTCGAGCGCGCGGCGGAGATCCGCGACCGCCTGCGCGAGCTGGAGTCGGGGATGCCCACAGCCGACGATGCCAGCGCGGCGCGACCGCGCCGCGGGGCGGACAGCGCCGCGACGACCTCACCGCGCGCGAAGGGCGACGCGAAGACGCGCTTCACCAAGGCGGGCCAGCGCTACGCGAAGACGCGGTGACGGGCGGTGGATGGAGCGATGGCGAGGGGGTGGTCGAGCGTCGAGCACACGCGGAGCGCGAGGCGGCGACCCTCACCCCGGCCCTTCTCGTGGACGAGCAACGCGCGGCGCCCTCACCCCGGCCCTTCTCGTGGAGGGAGGAGCGGCGCGGCGACCCTCACCCCCGGCCCCTCTCCCGTATGCGGGAGAGGCCAACTGTCCACCGAAAACTGCAACGACCCTTGGAGTTGGGTCGGCGTGTGTTCCTGTCTGCTCGGGCGCTCCAACGAACCATGAGTTCACATCCGCGGTGTTCGCCGCTCCTCTCTCTCGCGGGCAGTGGAGCGGCCGTAGCTGCGCACCACATCCGCTTCCCCACCCATAAGGGTCAGGGCAGTTTTCGGTGCAGTTGGCCCCCCTCTCCCGTTTACGGGAGAGGGGCCGGGGGTGAGGGTCGCTGCCCCGCTCCTCCCTCCACGAGAGTGGCCACCCGTGAGGGCCACACCCGTTCCCCCGCGTCTTCTCGATACGCCCCCTCCCGCTGATGGACGCCTCGCGCTCGACGGCCCTCCTCGGCCCCACCAACACGGGCAAGACGCACCGCGCGATCGAGCGGATGCTCGATCACCCGACGGGGATGATCGGCCTGCCGCTGCGGCTCCTCGCGCGCGAGGTCTACGACCGCGTCACGGCGCGCGTCGGAGAGGCCCGCGTCGCGCTCATCACGGGGGAGGAGAAGCGCGTCCCGAAGCGGCCCGATTACTGGGTGTGCACCGTCGAGGCGATGCCCCTCGACCGCGAGGTCGACTTCATCGCGGTCGATGAGATCCAGCTCGCCGCCCACGACCAGCGTGGACACGTCTTCACCGACCGCCTCCTCCACGCCCGCGGACGTCGCGAGACCTGCTTCATGGGCAGCGACACCGCGCGCTCCGTGGTCGAAGCCCTCGTGCCCGCGGCCACCATCGAGTCACACCCACGCTTGTCTCGATTGAGCTGGGTCGAGCCAACAACATTGGCGAGGGTCCCTCCGAGGAGCGCGGTGGTCGCGTTCTCGATGACGCAGGTGTACGAGGTCGCCGAGAAGCTCCGCGCGCTCCGTGGAGGGACCGCGGTGGTGCTCGGCGCGCTCTCTCCGCGCACGCGCAACGCGCAGGTCGCGATGTTCCAGGCGGGAGAGGTGGACTTCCTCGTCGCCACCGACGCCATCGGGATGGGACTCAACCTCGACCTGCGCCACGTCGCCTTCGCGTCGCTGAGGAAGTTCGACGGCCGCGACGTGCGCGAGCTCGACCCCGCGGAGCTCGGCCAGATCGCCGGACGCGCCGGCCGCTGGATCGACGACGGCACCTTCACCACGGTGTCTCCGCTGGTGATGGACATCGGTGTGCGCGCGATGATCGAACAGCACCGCTTCGCCCCGCTGCGAAAGGTCTTCTGGCGCGCGCACGCCCCCGACACGACCACCGTGGAGTCGTTGATGGAGTCGCTCCGCGCGCCTCCGCCGCGCCCGATGCTGCGACGGGTGGGAGACGCCGAGGACGAGCAGTGCCTCGCGGCCCTCGCCACGCGGAGCGCGGTTCGCTCGCGCGCGACGAGCCCCGAGCGGGTGGCGCTGTTGTGGGCGGTCTGCCAGGTGCCGGACTTCCGCAAGCTGTTGTTCGAGGCGCACGTCGACCAGCTCGAAGGGCTGTACGTCGCGCTCTGCGACCACGGGAGGCTCCTCGACAGCGACCTCGCCACGGAGGTCGGCCTGCTCGACGACACCGAGGGCGACGTCGAGACGCTGGTGGGCCGCCTCGCGTCGGTGCGCACGTGGACGTACGTCGCCAACCACCCCGCGTGGGTGGAGCACGCGCACGAGTGGCAGGAGCGCACGCGCGCGCTCGAAGACCGCCTGAGCGACGCGCTGCACGAGCGGCTGGTGATGCGCTTCGTGGACGTCCCAGGCGCGCCGAGGCCGCGGTCGTCGCCGAGGCCGCGACGGGTGACGCCTCCGACGCGGGAGGTGGTGGTCGACCCGCGCCACCCCTTCGCGCAGTTGCGGGCGATGCGAGACGCGCTGTCGCCGAAGATCGACCACGTCCCGCTGCCGGCGGAGCGACAGTGGGTGGAGGCGTTGATCGAAGCGCCGGCCTCGCGCTTCACGCTGAGCGACGACGGCGTGATCCGAGAGGAGAGCGCGACGTGGCGAAGCTGACGGCGGGGGCGTCGCTCGCGCAGCCCGGGGCGCGGTTGGTGGGCTTTGACGACCTCGGCGGAGGCGCGCGCTCGCGGCTGGAGCGTCGTCTGGTCGCGCACGCGAGGACATCGCGGAGAGCTGCTGGCTCCGCTGCGCGCGGTGGAGGACCCGTCGGCCGCGACGCGGGGTTGCTGTACCGGCTGGAGCACGGGCTCGGGGCGCGTGGCGGTCGGAGTGCGAAGACTCCATCGCGGCGTTGAGCGCGGAGGACCGGGCCGCGCTGGAGGCGACGGGCGTGGTGTTCGGCGCGCGGGTGGTGTTCTCGCGGAGGCTGCTGCGTCCGGAGGCGGTGGCGCGGAGGGCGGTGCTGGTGGCGCTGCGGCACGGGGCGAAGGCGCGCGCGCCGTCACCGGGCGCGGTGTCGTTCGACCCGACGGCGGGCGTGGCGCACGAGGCGTGGATGGCGATGGGGTATCCGTGGTGGCGGGGAAGGCGCTGCGCTGCGACGTGATCGAGCGCGTGTGCGCCGCCGAGGGAGGTGGACGCGAAGGTCGCCGCGACGTGGATGGGGCTCAGCGTGAAAGAGGCCGCGCGGGTGATCGGGGCGGTGAGGGGTGAGGGGCCGGGCTCTCTTGCGGCGGAAAAATGCGCGCGTGGTACGCCGCGCAGGATGACGCCCGCGGAAGTCACGGAGTTTCGAACGACCTTCTTCCGTCGGCTCACGCTGGGTCCGCTGGAGCCCACCGACCCGCAGTACGTCCCGCTCTACGAGCTTGAGGAGCTGCGCAACGACGACCCCGTCGAGCTCCTTCGCTTCGCCATCGACACGAACCCTACCCCCACCGCGCAGCTCGTCTCGGGCTTTCGTGGAACGGGCAAGAGCACCGAGCTCCGACGTCTTCGCAAGGTGCTCCGCGACTCCGGTCACACGGTGCTGCTGTGCGACATCGAGGACTACCTCAACACGGGACAGGCCCTCGACCCGGTCGACTTCCTCTACGCCTTCGTGCTCGCGGTCTCGGGCGCGGCGGTGGAGAGCGTCGGCGACGACCCGTTGCGTGAGGGCTACCTCACCCGCTTGAAGAACTTCCTCACGCGCACCCAGGTCGAGGCGCCGGAACTCACCGCGGGAGTGAAGGCCACGGGCGACGTCGGCGCGGTGAAGGCCGAGGCCACCGCCGGGTTGAAGCTGGTGCTGAAGGACAACCCCTCCTTCAAGGAGCGCGCGCGGGACCGATGGAAGGGCTCTCTCGGCAGCCTCGCCGCCGAGGCCCACGCGTACATCCGCGAGCTCGCGGCGACCTTGACCAAGGGTTCGGACCCGAAGCGCCGGGTGGTCATCATCATTGACTCCATCGAGCACATCCAAGGAACGCTCGACGACGCCGCGAAGGTGCAGGCGTCGATCGAGAAGATGTTCACGGTGCACTCGGACCTCCTGCACTTTCCCGGCGTCGACACGGTCTACACGGTGCACCCGTACTTGAAGATCAAGTACGCGAACATCGACGACTTCTTCCCCTTCGGCGGTCTCCAGATCATCCCGACCTTGAAGGTGCGAGAGCGCGGCGACCCCACGAAGCCTGGTGAGCTGGGAGCGCCTCGCAAGAACGCCCTCGACGCCATCGCTCGCGTGGTCGAGCAGCGCGGCGACTGGTGGCACCTGCTGGGCTCAGGCGATGAAGGCCGAGAGCGGCTCGACACGTTGATCCTCGCCTCGGGGGGCCACCTGCGCGACCTGATCCGCCTGCTCGCGGAGATCGTCCGTCGCACCCGTGATCTTCCTGCGACGCCTGCGGTCTTCGACGCGGCGGTGAACCACGTCCGCAACCAGGCCCTACCCATCGCGGACGACGACGCCGAGTGGCTCGCGGAGATCGCGCGTAGCCACACGACCTGTCTCCCTTCGGAGAACAAGGTCCCCTCGCTAGCACGCTTCCTCGATACCCACCGGGTGCTCTGCTACCGCAACGGGAACGAGTGGTTCGACGTTCACCCGCTCATCCGCGCGGCGGTGCTGGAGCAGGCCGCCGCGGTGAAGGCGCGCAAGGCGCAAGCGAAGGCGACGTGACCGCGATCGACGACCCCTCGGTCTTCCTCGACGACGCGAGCGAAGCCGAGTGGGCGTTGCTGCATGACCAGTTCGACCTCGCCGACGGGTTCTGGCTGGGCTTCCTCTTCTCCGATGGGTGGACCGCGCCGCGGGTGATGGCCGGTAGGGCTGCCGGCAAGCTGCGTGGCAAGGGGCACCGGCTCCGCGAGTGGCGCTTCGACGGCACGAAGCCGGACGAGGTGCTCAGTGAGCTCGTCTCGGCGGCGAAGGAGGGCACGCACGACTGTCTATGGGTCGAGGCGCTCTCGCGGGAGGCCAGCCCGGCGTGGGGGGAGTTCCTGATGCGCGCCAACGAGCGGCGCGAGGTGTTCGCGCGGTATCACCGGGGCGGCCTAGTACTCGTGGCGCCGCGGGCGACGAAGGTGCTGGCTCAAGAGCGCTCACCAGACCTGTGGGCGTTCCGCTCCATCGTGGTGGAGCTCGTGGCGCCGCCCCCGACGAGCACGGGCGAAGGTGACGACGCGAGACCGGAGCGGGAGGGAGGTCAATCGCCGAACAAAGCGGAGAGTGGGGAGCGATTCGAGGCGGCCTATCAATGGACGATGCAGTCGGTCAACGATTCAATTAGGGCGGAGCGGATCGACGCGGCGCGCGTCCTTCTGCTCCGGTTGATGGCCTTGGCGAGGACTGAGCAGACGCCGCGTGCTTGGGTGGCAAGGGCGTGGGCGCGACTGGCAGAGTGCGAGCAGCGGCAAGGGGATGCTTCCGCAGCGATTGACCACTATCAAAATGCTCTCCGAGATTGCAGCGAAGTAGATGTATCCGTCGCACCAACGTGGTCATCTGAGGTTTACTGGGCTGTTAATGGGCCAACTCGATCTACCCAGGAGCGTTGGCGGTCGCAACAGGAGAGGCTGAACTCCTCCGACGCGCTGACGGAGGGCGCGGAATTCCGTCGCTGCGCGACCTGTCCGTCAGCCTCGACCGGGTGGAGGTGATGTGAGAAGTGACTTGGGAGACCTCGCAGGTGCTGAGAAGAAATCTTCACAGAATCACTCACGTTGCGTCGTCGCCTATTGGAGGTGCGCGGTGAGGTCCCCGAGGCACTGCGTGACCTGTCCGTCAGCCTCGACCGGGTGGGTAACGTGCGAGGGCCTTGGGAGACCTCACGGGCGCCGAACAAGCCTTTACGGAGCTGCTTTCAGTCTGGCCCGCCGTCTTTTGATGGTGCGCGGTGAGGTCCCCGAGGGCACTGCGCGACCTGTCCGTCAGCCTCGACCGGGTGGGTGATGTGCGAAAGGCTCTGGGAGACCTCGCGGGCGCCGAGAAAGTCTTCACAGAATCACTCACGTTGCGTCGTCGCCTATTGGAGGTGCGCGGTGAGGTCCCGGACACTGCGTGACCTGTCCGTCAGCCTCGACCAGGTGGAGGTAACGTGCGAAGGGCCTTGGGAGACCTCACGGGCGCCGAACAAGCCTTTACGGAGCTACTCAGTCTGGCCCGCCGTCTTTTGATGGTGCGCAGTGAGTCCCCGGGCTGCCGCGACCTGTGTCCGGCCTCGACCGGGTGGGTGATGTGAGAGGTGACTTGGGAGACCTCGCAGGCGCCGAGAAAGTCTTGCAGAATCACTCGCGTTGCGTCGTCGCCCTATTGGAGGTGCGCGGTGGTCCCAGACACTGCGCGACCTGTCCGTCAGCCTCGACCGGGTGGGTGATGTGCGAAGGGCTCTGGGAGACCTCGCAGGCGCCGAAAGCCGCTACCTCAGAGTTACTCACGCTGACGCGCCGCCTGCTGGCGGTACGTGGCGAGGTCCCCGGGCGCAGCGCGACCTGTCCGTCAGCCTCGACCGGGTGGGTGATGTGCGAAGGGCTTTGGGAGACCTCGCAGGCGCCGAAGAAAGCCTTCTCAGAATCGCTCATGCTGCGACGCCGCCTGCTCGCGGTACGTGTTGAGGTCCCCGGACGCTGCGCGACCTAACGCTCAGCCTCGACCGGGTGGGTGATGTGCGAAGGGCTTTGGGGAGACCTCGTGGACGCCGAGAAAGTCTTCGCAGAATCACTCACGCTTCGGCGTCGCCTGTTGACGGTACGCGGTGAGGTCCCCGAGGGCACTGCGCGATGTGACGATCGGCCTCAGCCGACTTGGCGACGTTCTGGGCGCTCTCGATCGTTCGGGGAGGCGCAGTCGATCTACTTGGAGGCGCGCTCTGATCTCTCGCCTGCGTGGCGATGGAGAAGCGCGGCATCCACGTGTCGGCCCCCTCCCCGATATCCCTCCTCTCCACCTCGCAAGCGTCGTCCGAGCGAAGCGTGGATCCTGACCGCGACCACCACGCCACGCCCTCGTCCTCATCACCCCCGCACCCAGCGCGAAGTCCCCACCACCTTCGCCACCAACTCCTCAGCCCGCTCCGGCGCCACCTCTTCTGCCACCGCGCCACGCACTCCGCGAAGGCTGCGAGGTCCGCTCCACCGCGCGCAGTGCGTCGCGCAGCGCAACCGCCTCCACCTCCGCGCAGGCCCCGCCCTCCAGCCCGATCTGCAACGTCCCCGACAGGAGGCCGCTCGATCACGGGCTCCTTCCCGTGCCCTCCCCACGGCGGCGCGCCTCCCTCGGCGAAGTCGATCCACCCCCTCCAATGCTCCAGCCCGCGCAGCACTGCGGCCAGAACACCAGTTCGCCGTCGACCTCCACCTCGACGCCGCCCGGTGCGATGAGCACCTCGCTCTCGCAGAGCCGCGCCACTGCGTCGCGCGTCAGCGCCTCGCCCACGCGCCCGTCATCGTCCGCGTCCCCGGAGCACCCCGTTGTACCGGGCGACCTCGGCCATCGCAGGTGCCGACCTCCATCGCGTCCAGCTCGCCGTGCAGGCGGATCCGCCGCATGAACTCACCGCGCCGGAACGGGTGCGTCTCGCTCGTCGGCGCCACGAAGTCCGCGCGCTCCTCCTCGCTCGGGAGCGCGCCGCTTGCCAGTGCGGCCACGGCGCGGGTCGTCGACGCCGTCGGCGCGTTCGATCGGCGTAGCAGGCGAGCGTCGCGGACATGGCGCGGCCAACGTACCCCCACGCCGAGTACCCCGTCTCGGCCGTCCTCAACCTCCTGGGTAGCGCGTACCGTCCCCACCCTCTCTCCTACCTTCGCCGAAGGTAGCCGCTACCTTCCCGGATAGTCACGCGTACCGTTCCCACCTCTCGCCGATCTTCACCGAAGGTCCGCGCGTACCGTCCCCCCACCCTCTCTCCTACCTCCCGGGAAGGTCTCTCGTACCGTCCTCCCACCCTCACCCATACCGTCCCCCACCATTGAGACCTCGTGAAACCGCTGTTCTACAGCCGTTTTCAGAAATCGACGTCACCCGCAACCTCCGCGACACCCCCCTCGATGAGGCCCCCACACGGCGCCACCTGCGCGCGCCGCGAGGCCCCGATGGACGCTTCGCCTCTCCCCTCCCGCCCGCCGCTCGGCCTTCACCCAGATCGAGCCGTCCCTCTGCGGGCGCGGCGCACCATCGCGCTCTGCATCCTCCGCGCGGACACGCAATCGTGATCGACGACGACAACTGGGTGGCATCTTCCGTCGCCTGGATCGAACGACCCTTGCCCCCGCGACGACCCCGTCGCGTTGGAGTCCTTCCTCCGCGGGGTGACCGTCTACAAGGCCCGCGACGCCCGCCGTGCCGTCCTCGCCCGCGCGCAGCACGACGTCGACCTCCCCGACGCGGTGGACCTGCGCCCCGACGCCGACGACCCCGAGCGCGACGCCCTCGCCGCGAGCTCCTCGCCCGCCTCACCGACGACGACCGCGCGCTGGTGATCGCCCACGCCGTCGACGCGTACAGCTTCCCCGAGCTCGCCGCCGCCACGAACGCGAAGCCCTGGACGCTCCGTCGCCGCTACGGCGCCGCGATCGACGGCCTCGTGGACGAAAACGACGTCGTGCGTGTCGCCCGGACCCACCCCCTGACGCGATGGAGACTGTGAGCGCCACGGTGGCGGCTCACCACTCCAGAGAGGAGAACGACCATGCACAAGCCCATCAAGTCTGTTCCGTCGACCATGAACCAGGAGCCGGAGGTGGAGACGCGCGACGTCGCCGTGGCCCCGGAGAACGGCACCCTCGCCGCGATCCGCGCCGCGCCGTACATCCCGCCCGAGGACGTGCCCGAGCCGCCGCCGGGCGCGTCGTGCCGGTCGACATCGACCAGAAGCGCACGGAGCTCACCTGGGTGCCGGACAAGGTCCAGGCCCAGCTCATCAACGCGCTCGACGAGGTCGACGCGCACGAGGGCGACTTCACTGGCCCGCTCTGCTCGGTGGCCCCCAAGGCCAAGGCGGCCCCGGGCCTCGCGCGGCGCATCGAGGGCCTCACGGTGACCACCCGCAAGGCGGAGACGCTCCAGGTCGCCTCGAAGGGGCAGCTCGAGGTCGCGCGCTCCGACGGGCACGCGCTGGTGAAGCGCATCGCCGCCGCGATCCGCTACGCCGCCATCGACGACCCGGGGATCATCGACCGCTGGCCCGCCGTGATGCGCTACGACGACTCGCACGCGGCACGCATCGCCGAGGGCCGCGACAAGGCGAAGCGCGCCCGCGACGCCTCGAAGAAGGCCGAGGCCAAGAAGGCCGAGGCCAAGAGAAGCGACAAGCCCTCCGAGGGCTGATCGCTCCCGAGCGCTCCAGGGTGCAGGTCGCGCACGGTGACCTGCACCCCGAGCGTCGCGGTGATGGCTCCGCTTGCGCGCCGCGCGGGCGTGCTCCATCGTCGCTCCATGTCGTCGGCCCTGTCGGGACCGCGCCCATCAACCTCGCCCCGTCGGGCCACCGTCGCGGAGTGGCTCGCGATCCCGAGGGCGGCGCGCGGGCCATCGACGGGCGCATCGTCTTCCAGGGACCATCGACCCCGACCCACGGGCGCGCGCAAGGCAGCATCTTCAGCGCGCTCGCGCCGCTATCTTCGACCGCCGCCGCGGTGACGACGGAACGCCCCGGTGGCTGGTGGTTCTCCCAAGAGGTCGACATGGAGATCGGCGGCATCGGCTGCCGCCCCGACCTGGTGGGCTGGAGACGAGATCGCTTCCCCCGCCTCCCCGTACCCGACAACCGCGGCCTGGTGGTCGACGTCCCCGACTGGATCTGCGAGGTGCTCTCGCCCACCACCGCGCACCTCGACACCGGGCGCAAGCGCGAGGCGTATCACCGCGCGGGCGTCGCGTGGTACTGGATCGCCGACCCCGAGCGGCGCTCGCTGACCGTGCTCCACCGCGCCGACGAGGGCTACGTGATCGTCGACGTGTTCTCCACGGGGGAGCGCGCCAAGGCCGCGCCCTTCGACGCAGTCGAGGTCGACCTCGACGCGCTCTTCCCCGCGGACGAAGACGAAGACGGAGGCTGACACGCCTCCCGCTCGCCCTCGCTACCGCAACTGCCACACGCTGGTGCGGTCTCCCACCGTCGCGGCCACCCGGCGCGTCCCCACGTGGACCACGGGCGGGAGGTCCCCTCCGCGCAGCTCCCCGCGTCTCGAGCTCCGCGACCACGGCCCCGCGCTCCATCGACCACCGCAGCGTCGTTCTGCCGGTACGACTTCACCGCGAGCGCGACGGTCGTGTCGTCGAGCGACCGGCGGCGCGTCGCCCGCGCGCCAGCCGTCGCCGAAGCCCACCGTTGCGCATCGCTCCCGTCCGCGAGCGACAGCGACAACAGGCCGCTCGTGACGTACGGGCCCTCGTCGTTCGCCACCCAGACGCGACCCGCCGCGCGGTCGACGGTGGGGTACTGGTCCGCGCGCAGCACCCGCCGCCACCGCGCGGCGCCGGTCGCGACGTCGTAGCAGCCGAGCACGCTGGCCCTCCGTCTCGTCGTCGCCGTACTGCCAATCGAGCGCGAGGCCCAGCGTGAGCACCGTCGACTCATCGGGCATCACCGCCCGGTGAAAGCTCCACTCGCCGGTCTTGATCGTCGCGAGCTTCGCCCCGGTGCTCGCGTCGCAGACCATCACCGCGCGGTTTCGCGGAGAGACGTACCCGCCGTCGGCCACCGCCACGCGCGCGCCGCTCGGCGAGAACCCGAGCGAGGCGCAGTGGAGCTGGTAGCGCACCGCAGGGAGCTTCGCGACGACGGCCCCCGACGCGCGGTCGTACACCCGAGCGGACTTCTGCCCTACCGCGAGCAGGGCGCCGTCGTCGCTCACCGCGCAGCCGACCGGGCTTCCGCGCACGCCCTTCAGCGTCAACGCGCGGGACTCTTCCCACGCTCCGTCCTGCGTGGGCGCGTACTCATGCACGACGACGCAGCCTTCGCTCCAGCGACGTTCGAGCACCAGGAGATCGCCGGCGGTCGTGAACGCGAGCGTGCCCGCGACGGGGATCTCGGCGGCCGGAGCGATGACCTCGCGAGGGCGCGGGTCGAGGGTCACGGTCACGTCGGCGGTGGTGCTCATGGCGCGCGGATCATCCGTCGACTTCAGGGCGCGACGCACGTCATCCTCCGCGTCCACCGCCATGACCGCTGACGACTGTCTCCCGCCGTGGCTCCGCGGCGCTGCCACCACGATCACGCCGCTCGTCGCGGGGCTCTCGGGCGCGGGCGTGTTCCGCGTCGACACCCGCGACGGGGCCTTCGTGCTCAAGATCGCCAGCGACGCCGAGGGAGACGCCGACTGGCGCCGCTCCCTCGCGATACATCGCCTCGCCGCCGACGCCGGGATCGCGCCCCGGATCGTTCACGTCGACGAGGCGCGGCGCGCCGTGGTCACCGAGCTCGTCGTCGACCGTTCGTTCGCGGACTTCCTCCGCGACCCGCGCACCCACGACGACGCGCTCGCGCTCCTCGGGGGAACCGTGCGCCGGCTCCACGCGCTCCCGCTCCCGCCCGACGCGGCGGAGCGTGACCCCTGGGAGTTCCTCGCGCAGATGCGAGGCGGGCCGCTCGGGGATTTCGCGTTCCCGGCCTTCGCCGACGCGGCCATCACGCGCGCGCTCGACGGCGCCGCGCCTCGCGAGCGCGCCGTGCTCGGGCACAACGACCTCAACCCCGGCAACCTCGTGTACGACGGCGCGTCGATCCTGGTCCTCGACTGGGCCACGGCCGGAGCCGCGGACCCGCGCTACGACCTCGCGACGCTCGCGGTCTTCCTGCGCATGGACGACGCCGACGCGCTGCGCCTGCTCTCGGCCTACGAGGGCGAAGCCGTCGACGCGGTGTCCGAGGGGTTCCGCGCGCTGACGCGCCTCGTCGCGGCCCTCGCGGGGACGATGCAGCTCCACATCGCGCGACAGATGGGTCACGCAGGCGCGACAGGGACCGAATCCATCGACGACGTGCCGACGCTCGCGGCCTTCTACCAGGCCATGCGAGAGGGCGCGCTCCGCCTCGGCACGCGGGAGGGCCAGTGGGCCTTCGGGCTCGCGCTGCTGCGAGAGAGCCTCGCGCGCTGAGGGAGCGCTACTCCGTCCACGCGGCGTCGACGAGCACCACCCACTCGGCGCCCTCGTCGTCGGCGCCGCCCGCGCTGCGCGTGTAGCCGATCACCACCGCGTCGAGCACCGTGCCCCGCCGCGCGAGCGCGCCCGGGAGCGCCGTGCGCCGCACCGCGTTCACCACGCGCTCCACCGTCGCGGCCTCGTCGCTCGCAGGAACACCCAACGTGTACCCGCGCGCGCGAGGGATCGTGACGCCCGTCCCGCACCCGTCGTGGAGCTCGCTCGCGTCGCGCCACGTCGTCGGCGCGAGGATGTCTCCGCGCCCCGCCCACACCGTCGACGCCGCGAAGACCGTCACCCCCGAGCCGCGCGCTCACCGCCACCACGCCGCCGAAATCACCCGGCGACTGCCAGAAGACGAAGGCGTCGTCGGGCATCGGGGATTGAGCGGCGCGAGGTTGTTCGCGTACGGAACCATCGCCGCGTCCGCGAGCGCCGAGCCTGCGCGTCGGTGAGCGTCGCGGGACGTCCGCAGAAGGGCTGGTACGCGATGGGGCGCAGCGTCGCCCGCGAGAGCCGCACGACCACGGCGCAGTTCACCTCCCCTCGCTCGGCGAGGAGCGTCTGCGCGAGCGCCGCCTGCGCGGGGCCGCACACGTCGGCGGCGTCGGCGCCTGCGTCGGTCGCGCTCACCGACGAGGCGCAGCCCGTGACGAGCGCCATCGCGACGAGAGGGCGGAGCATGGCCGCAGCGGTAGCACCCGCCGAGACGCGCGGGAAGGTGCGGGGCGATGGCTGAAGTTCGATCGCGGTAGGACTGCGAAGGCGTCGCGGGTTGAAGCGATCTCGCCGGTGTGGCGCTGCGGCACCGCGGGCTGAAGCGCGCGAGGGTGCGCGCCACTGCGGCACCGCGGGCTGAAGCCCACGGCACCGTACGCCCGCCCGCAGAGCGGGCTGCTCGCGGTTCCATCGTGCTCCACGGCGAGTCCATCGAGGTCCCGCGCGATGGATCACGACACGGCCCCATGGGTGTGTCCTCGCGCGAACAGCGCCAGCGAAGAGCCGCGGAGCGGGCTTGAGCGTACGGTGCCGTGGGCTTCAGCCCGCGGTGCCGGACCGGTGCACTCGCCACTGGGCCTTCAGCCCGCGATTCCGCAGCGCTGCACGCGCGAGTGGGCTTCAGCTCGCGGAACCGCAGCGCGCCATGACAGCGGTGTCGTTGTGCGCAGGGAGGTCATCGGACGCACCGCGCCGGTCGCGGAGCCTTCGCTCCGCGCCCGAAGGCTTCACCTCACATGAAACGCCCGCAGCGTGATCGAGATGCGCCTCCCGACGTCCTTCGCGCTCGTCGGGACCTCGTGCGTCCACGCGAGGTTGGTGTCGTACGGGAGCACGAACACCACCCCGTCGGCGGCGACGAAATCCCTCACGCCCTCTGCCCTCCACTTCCGCAGTCGGAAGGTGCGCGCGCCGCCGAGCGACACCGTCACGATGGGCGATCCACGCACCATGTCGACGGTGCTGTCGCGGTGCCTCCCGATGTAGTGGCCGCGGTCGGGCGCGTACCAGTTGAGGAGCACTCCGTTGAGCCGCGCGTCGATCTCCGCCTGCGCCCAGTGATGCACGGGCTTCAGGTCATCGAGCATGGGCAGCGCGCGGTTCACGCGACCCGTGTAGTGGTAATCGGCGCCGTAGGCCTGCTGCCACCGCGGCGTCTTCACGAGACGGCCGCCCATGCGGATCTGGTGGAAGTCCTCGGGGTGCTGGTTCCACAGCGCGTCGAAGGCCGCGGCGTCGAAGCGGAGCGCGTCGGGGAGCGCGCCCACGAAGAAGGAGTGCCGGTCGTCGAGGCGGTGTTCCACGAGCTCGATCACGACGGCATCTGATCGAACGTTCAGTGCTCCGTCAACCAACCGACATCACCCCGCCCAGCGCGTGAGCGCGCCCGACGCGCCCGCGAGGCCCCACGCGCCGAGCACCTCGACGGGGGTGTGGCGGCCCTCCTTCACGCGGGCCCAGCTCAGGGCCAGCGCCGCGAGCGCGAAGGGCCACGGCCCGCGGAACGAGGTCGCGTGGAGCAGCACCACCGTCCCCACGGGCACCGCGACGTGACCGCTCACCTTGAGCCCCGCCGCCGTCACCGCGGCGAAGAGCACCGCGGCTACCGCCCCCGCGAGCGCGACGTGGCGCATCGGTGAGGGCGCGTCGAGCGCGACCGCCGCGCCGTAGAGCGCCGCCGCGCACGCGAGCGAGGCCGCGAGGAAGGTCGGTCGCTCCTCGCGCACCGAGAGGTCGCGGTCGCGGAACCACCCGCGGAGGAGCCCCAAGCGCCACACCGCGGCCACGGGGAGCGCGCACGCGACGGCGAGGGAGGTCCATCGCAGCGCGAGGGCGCCGTCTTCGAGCGCGCTGCGGAGCACGGCGTACACGCCCGCGGGGCCGAGGAGCGCCGGGTGAAGGAGCACACCCAGCGCGCGCGCCACGGGGTAGCGACGCCGAGGGTCGAGGGCCGTCCACGCGATGAGCCCGAGCGACGCGCCGGCGATGTCGACGGCGAGGTCGAAGTACTCCTCGGCGCCCGGGAGGCGGTCGCGGTGGAGGGCCTGCACCGTCTCCTGCGCGCCCGCGACGAAGGCGAAGGAGAGCGCGGCCCCCACCGCGCGACGGGTGAGCGCCTCGCGTGGTCCATCGAGCGCGCTCGCGGGGAACCAGCGCGACGCGAGGAGCGCGGCGAGCGTCCCGTAGAGGATCGAGTGCGCGACGAGGTGCGTGGACTCGTCGTGCAGCAAGCGCCCGAGCGCGCTCGCGGGAGCGATCGAGGTGTGTTCGAGCGCCCACGCGGCGGTCACCAGCGTGAGCGCCCATCCCGTGAGCATCCAGGGTCGTCGCATGGCCCGTGGGAGTGCGCCTCGCGTGAGGGACGCACAAGCGCGCGCGTGGTGAGCGGTCGCCGCGCGCGGGTGAGCGGTACGTTGCTGCGCTCGTCCGCCGCGTGGCATCGTCGCGGGATGGATCCGCGCTCTTCGACGCCGGGTTTGCTCGCACCAGGGTCTTCCACTTCGACCACCTACGCGCCTGGTCACGCCGAACGCCTCCCCGCGGTCGACGACAGGTTGGTCGCGCCGGAGTCGCACGCGGAGATCCTCGACGGTCGCGTCTACCGCACGATGGGCTCCAACCAGCCCCACGGCGTGCGCCACTTCGAGGCTACGCACGTCTTCGCGGGAGCCCTCGCCGACGGCTACGCGGGCGCGGTCGACATGCTCACCCGCCTCGACGAGGAGTCCGACGCGGCGCCGGACCTCAGCGTGTTCCCGAGCGCGCCGGACCCGAAGACCGGCGGGCGGCAGATCGAGGAGATCGCCGTCGAGGTGCTCGACTCCGAGCGCATGAGCCACACGACTGACAAGGTCGAGAAGCTCGCGGCGCGCGGCGTGCGGAGGCTCTTCGCCGTGCGCGTCGCCGCCCGAAAGGTCTACGAGTGGGACCGCGACCACCACGACTGGACCGAGCTCGAAGAGGGCGCCGTGATCGAAGACCGGTGCTTCCGCGTGCCGGTGCCCGCGCGCGCGTTGGTCGACCGTGTGCTCGCCGACGACACCGTGGCGCGCGCCCTCCTCGCGCGAGGCAACCCCGTGATCGTCGCCGCGCTCGACGCGCAGCGCGACGCCGGCCGTCGAGACGGTCGCCGCGAGGAAGCGCTGCGCGCGCGGCGTGAGGTGCTCCGCACGCTGCTCTCTGCGAGGGGGTTGACCCTCGCCGCCGATCACGCCGCGCGCGTCGACGGCTGCGACGAGGCCGCCACCCTCGACGCGTGGATCGTGCGCGCCGCGTCTGCGCGCAACGCCGACGAGGTCTTCGCCGCGGCGTGAGTCACCCCGAGAAGACGCAGCGCCCTGGCACGTGTGCGTTCCGCACGTTCTCGACGAGAGACGTCCCCGGCCCGAGGCCGTGGTCGGCGAGCACGTACCAGAGCTCGGTCTGCAACCACACCCCGCCCACCCCGTCGGACGTTCGCCCGTCGCGCACGCAGCGTCGGTAGCGGAAGCGCAGCACGCCGTCGCCGCGCGCCGTGGGCCGCGTCCCGTGCGGGACGTACACGCCCTGGTCGCCCGTGCCCGTGCGCTCGAGCATCGACACCAGCCGCCCGCCGCGCAGGAAGAACACGCGGAGCTCGGGGTCGGGGTCCTCGTCGCCCCGCATCGACGACAGCAGCAGCTCCCGGCGTCGGTCGCGTCGGTCGAGGTCGATCACCGTGAGCGGGCCCGCGCCGGGTCGGTAGAAGTCCATCGAGAGGCCGCTGAAGTCCGAGACGTCGCCGACGTTCGGGGCGACGTTCCCGTCGCTGCGCGCGAGGGAGAACACACCGCGGTCGTCGAGGCGCACCGTCTCGTCCGCGCCGTCGCCGTCGAAGTCCGCCGTGGCCGTCGCGATCACCACGGGCGCGGGCGGAGGCGCGGGCGGAGGCTCCTCGCGCGTCGTGGTGGGCGTGGTGGGCGCAGGGCACGACGGGCAAGGCGCGCACGCGCGCGCGGGAGCGGGTGACGGCGCGCGCGACGTCGCTGCGCAGGCCGCGGCGAGCGCGAGCGTCGCGAGGGAGGCCCTCACCACCAACACCCTCAGCACGAGCAGCCGCGGTAGGGGACCGTGGTGCTCACGGTGCGCTCGATCCCTGACGCGACCGCGCGCGCCACGCCGTCGTCGGAGATGAACTCGGGCGTGCCGTCGCCGTCGAGGTCGGCGGCCTCCTCGGCGGTGAAGTCCGCGCCCTCGCTCGCGGAGGTGCGGCGCACCAGGCCGCGGTCGGTCTCTTCGAAGACCGCCCACTGCGCGGCGGAGAACATCCCGCAGCCCTCGTGGGGGATCTCGGCGCGCACCGTCACGAAGCGGTGGCCCTCGCGAGAGGGCGTCCAGCGGTACACCTCGGGCGCGCGGGCGGACGCGTCCCACAGCGCGCGCGCGGCGGGGGGATCGCTCCCGTTCTCGGCCCGGTACGACTCTCGGTACTGCGACTGCGTCTCGGCCCACGCGCTCGACGCGCGGAACGCCGCCAGCGCCACCGCCGCGTCGCTCCCGACCAGCGCCTCGCGACGGAACACCCCCGGCGCGCGCCGCTCGTCGTGCGCCCACCGCGCGCTCGCGCAGCCCGTGGTCGACAGCTCCGCGA
This sequence comes from Polyangiales bacterium, assembly GCA_041389825.1. Lineage (GTDB taxonomy): Bacteria > Myxococcota_A > Polyangia > Polyangiales > JAEYZO01. The sequence goes on from JAWKRC010000012.1 coordinate 165,438, forward strand.
CGAGCAGCCGGTCGCTCTCTCCCACCATCGTGAGGAGCTGCTCGATCACCTGCGCGTCCGTCGCGCGCGGGCCGGTGCGCTGCCCCTCCTCGTCGACGCCCTCCCAGGTCATGTCTTCGGGGTCTTCGGCGTCGTAGCGGGTGAGCACCGTCGGCGCGCTCAGCGTGGCGCGGCACACCGCGCCGTCGCGCTGGTGGAGGAGCACCGCGGCGCCCTCGATGTCACCGAGCTCCGCGGGCACCGCGGCGGGGGCGGGTCGCTGCGAGAAGACCACGGGCCCGGCGTGCGGCGCGCGCTCGATCATGGTCGCGGGGCCGACCACGCCCTCGGAGGGGATGTCCGCGCGGAGCACCGCGAAGCGACGTCCGCCATGAGAGACGAGCATCCACGGCGCGGCGGCGGGGTTCGCGACGGCGGCGGTGGTGGGCTCCGTCGCGACGGGCGTGAGCACGGCGGGCGCGGACGTCACCGTCGCCGGAGTCGTCGGCGCCGAGAGGTCGTGGTTGCAGTGGAGGAGCGTGAGCGCGCTGAGCACGGCGAGGGAGCGAAGGGTCATGGTGGGCCTCCGGGTGCGAAGGGGCGCGGAGGCGCAATCCAGGGCGCGTGCCACGCACGAACCCAGCGGAATTCGCGTGTGGCGCGGCGAGGCGCGGTGTGTGCGGGCTCCCACGGTGCGTGGGTGGGGAGCCCCAAGGGCCTCATCGCAGGGGAAGCGTCACCGGCCCGGTGAACGACGCCGTCGTCGCAGCGTCGCCGCGAGCGCGCCGACCAGCAGCGCCGAGGCCCACCCCGACGCGCCCACCCCGACGCCCCGCACGCTGCACCCCGACGAGTTCGTCGTCGACGCGCCCGCGTCCGCCGCGGGGCCCGCGTCGCCCGGGCTCTCGCAGAAGAGCGCTACGCGCGAGGCGTCGTAGGCCGGGTTGCCGACCGTGACCGTGCGCGACACGCAGCGACCGGCGCCGCCCGCGGGGAGGATGCACGCGTCGCCGGCCGCGTGACCGTTGCACGCCGACTCCTGCGGCGTGATGACATCCGCGCGCGCGGCGAGCGCCGAGAGGATCACGGCGGCGGACAGGGAGGCGAAGACGCTTCGTTTCATCGTGGGTTCACTCCTTCGGTCGATGCGAGGGGGTTCAGGGCCAGGAGAAGAGCGCGCGGGAGAGCAGCCCGAGCGAGACCGAGGCGACGTTCGCGAGCGTCGACCACGCGAGCGCGCGAGGGGCGCGCCACGCGCGGAGGTACGCGGCCTCGACGGCCACCGCGAAGACCTCGGAGAAGATCAGCCGACCGACGAAGCGGCCGAGCGGAGACGCGACGCGCAGGGTCGGCGAGGGCGCAGCGACGGCGAGGTAGAGCGACTCCCACGCGCGAGGAAGGAGCCACCACACGACCGGGTGGGTGATCGCGCTCGCGCCGAAGGCGATGAGCGCCGCTGGCCACGCGCCGCGGCCCGCGCGCCGGAGCGCGAGCGCGTAGATCGGCACCTCGACGGCCTGCGTGAACGCGAAGGCCGAGAGCCACGCGTAGGTCACGGGCGCCTCCCTTCGAGCGCGAGGAGCGCGACGGCGGCGAGCTCGAGGTGGCCGTGGAAGAGCGCGACGCGCAGGTACGCCGCGCGCGCCGCGGCGACGTCGAAGGTCGCCCACGCGACGAGCGCCGCCGCGAGGGCGAGGGCCGCGACGGGGAGCGCCGCGCCGAGGTCGCGAGAGAGCGCCCGCGCCGACTGGCGGAACGAGCGCGGCGAGGGAGAGGGCCGCGCCTCGTCGGGGATCAGCCGGACCCAGGCGAGGTAGTGCACCGATTGGGCGAAGGCGAAGAGCAGCACGAGGCGACGCGCGAGGGTGAGGTGCTCGGGCAGCGGCGCGAGCGCGAGGAGGAACGCGCCCAGCGGGAGCCGCGGCGTGGGAGGCGTCCACCCGTGGGCCGCGGCGACGAGGGGGTCGAGCGCGCCCGCGAGGATCGCCACGACCGCGGCCGCGAAGAGCGCGAGCGGAGCGAGGTGGTGACGTCCCGCGCGGGCGCGCCACGCCCACCACAGGGCCACCGCGAGGAGGTTGTGCGCGTGCGCGAAGACGAGGTCGGCCGCGCGCGGCCAGCGCAGCGAGAGCGCCCAGGCCGAGGCCGCGAGGGTGAGGGCGAGCGCGCGTCGAGGCGCGGGCGCGCCGCGAGCGATCACCACGGCGCCGAGCGAGGCGAGGAGCCCGGCGCGCGTGCCGAGGTCGGTGAGTCCCGCGACGGCGACGGGGAGGCCGATCGCGACCCACGCGGCCGCGCGTCGGTGGAGGCCCGGGCGCACCGCGAGGTAGCGCAGGTCGGCCACGAGGTGCGCGACGCCCCACGCGAGCGGCCCGAGCGTGAGGAGCCACAGCGGCGCGACGGCGGTGAGCGCGAGGGCCGCGGTGATCCCCGCGGTGGCCACCGTCGCCACGCGCGCCTCGCGGGGCGCGACCACGCGCTTCGCGAGCGGCCCGAGCGCGCCGAGGCACGCGCGGCGGAGGCGGTCGAACGGCGTCGCGAGCGCGTCGAGGAGGGCGAGCTCCGTCGCGCGGCGCGGCGCGGCGGCGCGCGCCGACACCGTCCTCGCGTGGAGCCCTCGCTCGCCCATCGCGCGAGATCGTAGAGCACTTCACCCGCGCGACGTCTCACCCCGCGGGGCCGCGTCACACGCGCACGCGCTTCGCGCGTCAGCGCACCGCGCACCGCGGCGGCGCACGCACGTCGCCGCGCACCACCACCCCGAGGTGGCTCGCCACCGCGCGGGGCGCGCCGTCGCTCGGTCGGTTCACGGTGCCCGCGCGGGCGATGTACATCGCCGAGGAGCCTCCGCCGTCGAGCTTCATGCCCTCCCACGCGCCGAGGCCCAGGAGGATCTGCCCGAGCTCCCGCGCCGTCGCGCCGCTCGCGCGCTCGCTCCGGCCCTCGACCACCACGAGGATGAGCGTGTGCCCGTCGGCCGTGAGCCCGAGCGCCGTCCTCGGGTGGCGGTCGTCGTGGCGGGTGATCGCCGGGCTCTCTCGCACCACGCCGTGCACCAGCACCCGCTCGCGCACCGCGACGAGCTCCGTCCACGTCGTCGGCACCGCGCGGTCGACGTCGCTCCACAGCGCGGGGGCGCTCCCCTCGCGCGCGTCGAGCACCGCGACGCGCCCGCCCGGGGCCGCGACGAAGACCGCGTCGTGGTGCTCGCGACGTCCCGCGGGCCACGCGCGCCCCGCCCCTCGCGCGGGCCCCGTCGGGAGCGCCGCGCGACCCATGTCGAAATAGTCTCCGTTGATCGCCGCCGTCGCGCCGACCCTCCGCGCCCACGTCGCGGGCGTTCGCCCTCGCTCCTCGGGCGCCGTCGCGCGCAGCTCGATCGCGGGGTCGCACAGGTCGACGTAGAGCGCGTGCACCGTGGTGCTCCGCGGCCCGAGGCGCACCACCCGCCGCAGGTAGCGCAGCCCCCGCGCGGGTCGCGTCACGCGGTCCTGCGCGCGCGCCGACGTCGCCGCGGTGAGCAGCCCGACGACCAGCAGCGCGACCCGCAGACCGATCACCCCCAGCGCCTCTACGGCAGGTTCGCCGACACCGCCGCGAACTCCGCGCGCAGGTGGTACACGTCGACGCTCGCGCCGCGCACGGTGCCCGTGGTGGGCTCGCGCATCCACGGCCGCGGCGTGGTCGCGCAGGGGTTGCCCGCGAGGAGGTCGCACAGGGGCGTGGGCTCTCCGCCCGCGACGAGGTTCACCATGATCGAGCGGCTGTCGGCGACGGTGATGTCGGCCTCCATCACGCCGTAGGGCTCGCACCCGTCGCTGGTGAGCCAGTTCGAGATGGTCTCGGTGTAACGACCGGCGTTGGGGGAGCCCAGGCCCACGCACCCGCGGTCGGCCGTGAGCTGCACGTTGGTGAAGCGGAGGTTCTCCAGCGGGAGCTGCGTGAGCAGCCGGTCGCGCGCGGCGTTGGCGTAGATCGGGAAGCGCACCGTGACGTCGAGGGGCGTGGTGGAGAAGCGGTCGGCCGCGCGAACGCCCGCGCCCGCGCCGGGGTCGAAGCGGGTGCGCGGGCCGTCGAGGCTGGAGGCGTCGCCGTCGAAGAAGCGGTAGGCGCCGTCGAGGAGCCCGAGGCCCGCGTTGCCGAAGGTGGAGGTGTCGGGGTTGAGCGCGCCGGTGCGGAAGGTGACGGCCGTGAGGTCGAAGGCCATGCCCCAGAGGAAGCGGCCCTCCTTCACGGCGCTGTTGACCACGGCGAGGAGGAGCGGGTTCGCGAGCGCGGCGGGCTCGCGCACGTTGAGGTACGTGATGCGGTAGCCCGGGGCCATCACGCGGTTGGTGAAGCGGTCGGGCGGGCAGATGGGCCCGTCGGCGCACTGGAAGTACGGCAGGCGGTCGTCGGTGAGCGGTGGCGTGCCGCACGAGGAGATCCCGCTCGCGGTGCCGGGCGTCACGGGCACGCACGCGACGTCGTCGGGCACGGGCGGCGTGTCTCGCGCCTCGGGCACGTCGGGCGCGTCGGGGACGTCAGGGGTCGCGTCGGGGCTCGCGTCGACGACGGAGACGTCGGGCGCGTTGACGACCGCGCCGCTGTCTTGCGCCTCGGGCGGGATGGCAGGGGACGAGTCGCACGCCGCCATCGCGAGCGCGACGAGGGCGAGCGGCCAGGGGTGCGCGTGCGAGTTCATGGCCCACCTCGCGGTTACACCGTGCGCGCGACGCGGGGCAAGCGTGACCCCGCGCGCGTCGGGCGGAGCGTCGCGCGCCCCGCACGGCGACCGCGGTCATGCCCGCCCTCGCGCCCGCCGTTCGGGCCCTTGGCGAGGGCCCCGACGCGCGGCGACCATCGCGCCTCATGAGCCCTCCCGAAGAGTTCGTGCACCGCCAGGGCGGAGGCGGGCCCGCGATGATGTCGGTCTTCCTCTTCGTGCCCGCGATGGCGATCAGCGCCGGGCTCGAGCGCTTCGCCGGGATCCGTCAGGGGCCCGTCCCCGCGATCATCATCGCGGTGCTCGTGGTGCTGGTGTATTTCGCGATGGGCTCCGAGCTCCGCGTCACCCTCGACGACCGCGGGATGCGCGTGACCCGCGCCCGCGTGCGCTTCGGGATGCGCGGGGCCGAGACGCTCCTGTGGGAGGTGCCGCTCCGCGCCCTCACCCACGCGCGCGAGGTCACCACCCGCGTGCCGAGCAGCCGCGGCGGGTGGAACACCGCCACCCGCCTTCACGTCGGCGAGAACGTGCTCGAGTCGCTCGAGCTCGGCTCGAACTTCGTGCCGTCGAGCCCCTACCTCGCGCTGACGCGGTCGTTGAAGCAGCGCCTCGGCGACCGCTTCACCGTCGAGCAGGTGACCTGACGCTCAATACGGCAGCGTCGCCGCGAGGCGCTTGTCCGCGCGGAGCGCCTTCTCCACGCCCTCTCCGAGCTCGGGTCCGTTCCACCACAAGAAGCGCAGGCGGGGGCAGGCGCCGTCGATGAGCCGCTGCGCGTTCGCGAGGTCGAAGCCCGAGCCCAGCACCAGCCGCTCGACGCCCTCCACCGACGGCGACGCGAGCACCTTCGCGAGCCCCGCGGGGGTGATGTCGCTGTCCTGGAGCTGGAGGGTCTTCCATCGGTTGGGCGCCGCCGCGATGGCCTCGGCGCCGCGGTCGCCCACCGTCGTCGCGTCGAGGACGAGCGTGTCGAGCGCGGGGAGGTTGGGCAGCATCGCCGCGAGGCCCTCGCCCGTGACGTTGGTGTTGTTCATCCGCAGCGCGGTGAGGCCGGGCAGACCCCGCGACCACGCGTCGGTGCTCTGACCGACGTGGTTGTGGCTGAGGTCGAGCTCGCGCAGCGCGGGCATCCCCCCTTGGGTGAGCAGGTCGAGGCCCGGGTCGTGGAGCTGGTTCGCCGCGAGGTTCAGCCAGGTCAACCGCTGCGCCCAGTCCATCGCGCCGAGCGCCGCGGCGGCCGACGCGTCGAGCCGGTTCGAGCCGAGGTGGACGGCGGTGAGGGATTTCAACCCAGGAGCCTTGGCGAGGCCCTTCACGCCCTCTTCGCCCATGCGGTTCTGCTCCAGGTTGAGCATCTCCAGCGCGCTGAGGTCCGCCGCGCCGAGGAGCTTCAAGCCCGACGCCTTCATGTCGCAGGTCCACAGGCGCAGCGCGGTCCACCGCCTCCACGCGCCGTCGCCCTTCATCGCCTTGAGGAAGCCGCTCGTCACCTTGGCCTGGTCGAAGCCCACCTGCCGCGCGTTCTCGATCTGCGCCTCGGGCGCGAGGAGGTTCTCGAGCTTCTGCGCGCCCATGGGCCTCCGCGGGCTGTCGATGATGCGCAGCACGGAGTGCTTGGGCGCGTGCTGCCCGGAGTAGATCTCCTTCACCCAGTGCGCCGGCGAGCGGCGCAGCTCGGAGCCCTCCAGCCCGTCGAAGCCGACCCAGGGGTTGAGCGTCGTGGGCCAGTGCGCCGAGGCCTCGTTGAAGGCGCGCGCGGCGCTCTGTTGCTCGTCGAGCGAGAGCCCGTCGAGGGTACGGACGACCTGCTGCCAGGCGTCCCAGGTGGGAGCGCCGGCGGCGAGGGTGCGGAGCTTGTTCATGGGTGTGGGGTCTCCCTTCAGGCGGGAGGGAGTAACACGACGGCGCGCAGCCACGCGCGCCCTCGCCCTGGTGCGACCGCGAAGATTTCGGTACGAGACGACAGCGCGACGCGGGAGACGTCGCGGCCCTCGCGCCATGTCACCCACAAGCCTCACGCGCCGTCGCCTCGACCGCTCGGCCTCCGCCGCGCTCCTCGTGTCGTCGACGCTCGCCGCGCTGGCGCCAGCCTGCACGCGCATCACGGGCATGCCGCCCGACGCCGAGGTGCCCGTGAGCCGCGGGGGGCTCGCCGCGGAGCCCGACCTGCGCTGGCGGTACCGCTGGGGCGAGAGCACCACCGCGACCTCGGCGATGCTCGGCAGCGACGGCCACGTCTTCGTCTCGGCGGGCGCGGCCGTCGGCACCTTCCGCGACCTCGCGCTCACGCGCTTCACCGCCGCGGGCGCAGAGGCCTTCACGCCGGGGGCCGGCGACGACGGCTTCACCCGCGCCGTGGCGCGCTACGAGGGCGCGAGGTTGCAGAGCGTGCCGCGGGCGATGGCGCGCGACCGCGCCGGGCGGTGGATCACCGCGGGCAACGGGTTGCTGCCGGGACGTCGCTACGGGCTGGTCGCGCGCTGGCTCCCCGACGGGAGCCTCGACACCTCCTTCGGCGCGTCGGGCGTCGCGGTGGTCCCTTCGCCGGGCGGCGACCGCGACGTGATCCTGCGCGGGGTGCTCGTCGAGGACGACGGCGCGGTGGTGGTCGTGGGCGCCGACACGATCCCGCTCCTGCCCGCCGCGGCGGGCGTGTACGCGAGGGTCGACGCGCAGGGCTCCCTCGACGCGGCCTTCGCGGGCGGCGTCGCCGTCGACCCGCGCGTGGCGGGCTTCGACGCGGTGGTGCACGACGCCGACGGCTACGCGCTCCTCGGGGAGTCGATCACCGACGGCAGCCCGCTCGCCCTCTACCTCGGCCCCGACGGGCGCCCGCGCGCAGACGTCGGCGACGCGGGCCTCGTCGCGTTCCCAAGCTCGGCCGCGACGCGGATGGTGGTGCGCGCCGCGGTGCGCTCGCCCGACGGCGGGATCATCGTCGCGGGGGGATCAGGCCCGCACGTCGTGACCGGCCTCGACGCGGGGGTGCCGTCGGGGGTGGGCGTGGTGCCGATCCAGCTCGTGCGCTTCACCGCGCGGCGCGAGCCCGACCTGACCTGGGGCACCCAGGGCGTCTCGCGCGACTTCTCGTCGTCGACGACGTGGAACCTCGAGATGACCCTCAATGGCGGCCTGCTGCCCTTCACCGACGAGAGCGTGCTGGTGCTCGGCGAGGTGGTGGGCGACACGCCGGGGTACCGCGTGTACCGGGTGCTGCGCGACGGGCGCCCCGACCCTGACTTCGGCGTCGGCGGCTTCGTGGGAGAGCTCGTGCCCGACCTTCAGTACCCCTTCGACCTGCGCGACGACGGCGCGGGGGGGGCGTGGGTGTTCTACCGCGCCGCGTCGGAGCGCGAGCTGGGGGCGGCGCACTTCCCGCGGGCGCGGTGAGGGAGCGTCGATCCGCGCGGCGCGCGGTGGTCCTCTCGATGGAGCTACAGCGCGAGCACGGGCGAGAACGCCTGCGGCGGCGCCGCGGGCCTCGCCCATCGGCCGCAGTAGCCGCTGGAGTACGACTGCGTGCACGACCACGTCGCGCCGTTCGAGGCCACGCTCCACCGGCCGCAGTAGCCGCTGGAGTACGACTGCGTGCAGCTCCAGCCCGCCCCCTCGC